>NZ_CANNAI010000002.1:0-1009324 GCF_947502515.1 uncultured Pontibacter sp.
GTATGCGAGACCCGCTTGTACAGTGGTGTGAGAGGCGCACCCCGTCAGCTAACGCTGACGGGGCCGTCTACTCGATTATACTTTGTAATTCTATTTTCTTTCAAGATAATTGATTTGACCTTTTTGCTTCTTAAAAACTGAGTAATTAAAAAGGAAAGTGCCAAGTATATCCAAAGCCAATATTCGGACTCAAATGCCCACATTATAAATCGCGGTACGATAAGCACCCATTGCACAAGTAATATAGGGAGCACATACTTGCTATTTTTGAAAAAGAAAGCTGTGTCCAGCACTAGCATAACTAGCAGAAAACCAAGTATAGGCAGAAGTCCATATGTGAGCAGAAATATCGGAACCATAATTAGTGCGATGTAAAATTCATCGAAGCTATTCAGGTTGTTGTTATCCCTCCCAAGAATTATGTCGATTAGTCCAATTGCGTAAGTTGCAATTAAAAATCCAACTAGGTTCACCTAGTTGGATTGAGCTATTTAACTAATCCTTTGAAGGTCAATTTTCAATTAATATAAAGTATAACTAGTATATAATAGGAGTACCTACTCCTACTATCTGCACTACAGGTATAGTCCCCTCTATACCTACTAAATACATATACAATATACCTAATATATTCTTCCATACCCTACCTCGACAAAATAAAAAGAGCGCCCATTTCGGAGCGCTCTTTCACTTTAATTTTCAATCGAGATGCTACATTCTTCTGATCTGTGCACCCAGCGCATTCAGTCGGCCGTCGATGTTCTGGTAGCCGCGGTCGATCTGCTCTACGTTGTCGATGATGCTGGTGCCTTCAGCAGAAAGAGCAGCAATGAGCAGGGCTACACCAGCACGAATGTCAGGCGAGGTCATGCGGATGCCACGAAGCGGAATCTGCTTGTTCTGACCGATCACAGTAGCACGGTGCGGGTCACAGAGAATAATCTGAGCACCCATGTCGATGAGCTTGTCCACGAAGAACAGGCGGCTCTCGAACATTTTCTGGTGTACCAGTACCGTACCCTTTGCCTGTGTAGCCACTACAAGAGCAACGCTCAGCAGGTCAGGCGTCAGGCCTGGCCAGGTATGGTCAGCAATGTTCAGGATGCTGCCGTCGATGTAGGTGTCTACTTCGTAGCGGTCCTGCTCAGGTATAAAGATGTCGTCGCCACGGAATTCCATTTTGATGCCCAGTCGCTGGAAAGTGTCCGGTATAAGGCCCAACTCCGGAATCTGGCAGTCTTTGATGGTGATCTCTGAACCCGTCATGGCAGCAAGACCAATGAAAGAACCGATCTCGATCATGTCGGGCAGCATGCGGTGATCAGTGCCGCCCAGTTTCTCAACACCCTCTATCACGAGCAGGTTAGAACCAATGCCGCTGATCTTGGCACCCATGCGGTTGAGCATGCGGCACAGCTGCTGCACGTAAGGTTCGCAGGCTGCATTATAGATCGTGGTGGTACCTTCTGCTAGTACTGCAGCCATCAGGATGTTGGCTGTACCTGTTACGGAAGCTTCGTCAAGCAACATATACGCACCTTTCAGGCCTGGTGACGTAACTGTAAAGAAGTCGTCTTCAGCGCTGTACTCGAAAGAAGCGCCCAGTTTCTCGAAGCCTGTAAAGTGCGTGTCCAGCCTGCGGCGACCGATCTTGTCACCACCTGGCTTCGGCATCTTCGCTTTGCCAAACCGGGCCAGCATCGGACCCACGATCATCACAGAACCTCTGATAGCACGACCCAACTCCACAAATCGTTCGGAGTCCAGGAAGTTGATATCGATATCATCTGCCTGAAAGGTATAGGTATCCGGCGCCAGGCGCTCAGTTTTTACACCCAGCGAACGCAGCAGGTCAATCAGTTTATTGACGTCGCGAATATCGGGGATATTAGAGATCGTTACTTTCTCGGGGGTAAGGAGTACGGCGCACAAGATTTGCAGTGCCTCGTTTTTGGCACCCTGCGGAATAATCTCTCCGCGCAGTTTTGCACCGCCTTTTACTTCAAATGAAGCCATTTAATACTATTTGTTTCGTTGATTGGAAGTTGTTCTGGTGTTTTTGCGGCCACGGTTATCGCCACCGCGGTTTTGCTGCTGCTGCGAGCGGTTGCTGCCACTGTCCTGCGACTTGCTGCTCACGGATTCGAACAGGTTATTGCTCTCGATCATAGCCAGGTCCAGGTTCAGTTTTCCTTTGGAGATCTGCTGTATATCGTTCAGAATCACATCGTCTGTGATGCTGTCTTTGTTATAAGAGCGGTACAGCGTCTTCATCAGTTTACCGATCGAGATTGTCGCGGCTTCACGCTCCTGATCATCCTCGATCTCTGTGGCGCGCTGAATCAGTAGCTCCACGTTCTGGCCATAGTGCTTATACCTTGGCGTGCTCAGTGGGTACTCCATTGGCTGCGGCTTGTCGTTGAGGTACTCCATCGCACTGAGTGGGTATGGAGCATCCACGTCGAGTTTGGAGCCGGACATCACATAGAGGTGGTTCCATAGTTTTTGCTGAAAGTCCTGTGTGTCGCGCAACTGCGGATTCAGTTTGGCCATCAGGTTGACGAGCAGGTGCGACAGACGGGTGCGCTCTGAGCGGTCTTCTACCGACAGGATGTGGTTGACCAGGTCCTGAACGTTTCTGCCGTACTCGCGCAGCAACAGGTCTTGCTTAAAGGTGGTACTTGCTTCCATTATCTCAATTTATGAATCTCAAATGTAGGGATATATTTTTATTGAGTGAATGAGTGATTTAGTGGTTGAGTGAGTTTTAATTTTATTGAATTTAGAAATTTTGAGGATCGAAATAAATCAACAAAAACAAAACTCACTCAACCATTAAATCAAAAATAGAATAATCACTCATTCACTAAATCACTCATTCACTCAATTATGAATTCTCAGCTTGGCAAAGCTCAGCAGCAGGGTTTTTTCGCCTACTTCGTCGAAGTTGATGATAGCCTTGGTGCTGTTGCCTTGTGTGTCTATTTTGGATACTACGCCAAAGCCGAATTTAGGGTGCTCTACTTTCATGCCAGCTGCCAGATTTGAGGTATCGCTCGGTTTAAAATCGGCAGGGGCGGTATAGGCCGTGGCCGCCTGTTTGCGGGCCGGTGGCTGTACCAGACTGCTGATGCTGCTCTTACGCTGCAGCACGCGGTCAAACACGTTTCCTCCACCGCCGCTGGCCGTATTCTGCTCGCCATACTTGAAGTTAAGGTACTTCGGATCGATCTCGTCGAGGAAGCGGCTCTTCTCGCAGGCCCGCAGGTTACCCCACTGGTAACGGCTTGTGGCGTACGTCAGGTATAGCTTTTTTTCGGCACGGGTGATGGCTACGTAGAAAAGGCGTCTTTCTTCTTCCAGGTCAGCACGTGAGTTCAGCATCATCTGGCTCGGGAAGAGGTTCTCTTCCATACCTACGATGAACACGTTCTTAAACTCCAGACCTTTGGCTGAGTGAATGGTCATCAGGGTAACAAACTCCCCATCCATATCGGCCTTGGTATCGGCATCGGTGATCAGGGCGATATCCTGCAGGAAAGCCGACAGACTCTTGTCCTCTTTCTCAGGATCGTCTACATACTCTTTTATACCGTTAAGGAGCTCCTGTATGTTTTCGTAGCGGGCGAGGCCCTCCACGGTTTTGTCCTGGTAGAGGTCGTCGACTATACCGGAGTGCTTGGCAACATGCTTGGCTACCTCAAAGGCATCTTGGTTATCGGCAATGCGGGCAAAGTCTTTGATCATAATCGAGAAGTTCTCGATGGCAGTGCCCACCCGGTTGCCCAGGAACTGCCCGGCGTTCTGAATCACTTCCCATACGCTGTGGTTCGTCTCATCAGCCGTCACAAACAGTTTCTGCTCGGTGGTTTCACCTATACCTCGCTTTGGGTAGTTGATTACGCGACGCAGCGCCTGCTCGTCGTTCGGATTCACGACAAGGCGCAGGTAAGCAATCAAATCCTTGATCTCCTTGCGCTGATAGAACGACAGGCCGCCCACAATCTTATACCGGATGTTCATGCGGCGCAGGGCCTCTTCCATGGCTCTGGACTGCGCATTGGTCCGGTAAAGGATAGCAAAGTCGTCGTAGGAGAGGTGGTTGCTCATCTTGTCTTCGAAGATCGTCGTGGCCACCAGTTTGCCTTCCTCGTTGTCGGAGTTGGCCTTGATCACCTCGATCAACGGTCCCTGCTCGTTGTCCGTGTACACGTCCTTCTTGAGCTGGGCAGAGTTATTCTTGATTACCGAGTTAGCGGCGTTCACGATGTTCTTGGTAGAACGGTAGTTTTGCTCCAGCTTAAACACCTCCAGCTCCGGGTAGTCACGCTCAAAATTGAGGATGTTCTGGATGTCAGCACCTCGGAAGGCGTAGATAGACTGCGCATCGTCACCCACCACCACAATATTGCGGTTCTGGGCGGCCAGCTTGCGCGTGATCAGGTACTGCGAGTAGTTCGTATCCTGATACTCGTCCACCATCACAAACTTAAAGATGTTCTGGTACTTGTTGAGCGCATCCGGGTGGTCGCGGAACAGCACGTTGGTCTGGAACAGTAAGTCATCGAAGTCCATGGCGCCGGCCTTGAAGCAGCGGTTCGCATACTGCTCATAGATCTTACCGATCTTTGGGCGCATAGCCGCTTCGTCGTCGGCCTGAATCACGGCATCGTTCAGGTACTGCTTCACCGAAATCAGCTTGTTTTTGGCTGAAGAAATACGGCCCAGCACGATGTTCGGCTTGTAAAGCTTGTCGTCCAGGTTCATCTCCTTCACAATGTTGCGAATGAGTGTCTTGGAGTCGTCGGTATCGTAAATGGTGAAGCTTTTTGGGTAGCCAATTTTATCGGCCTCCGCTCTTAGTATGCGGGAGAACACCGAGTGAAAAGTACCCATCCAAATGTTCTTGGCCTCGTTGCCGATCACTTTTTCGATACGGTGGCGCATCTCCTTGGCCGCCTTGTTGGTAAAGGTCAGGGCCAGTATGTTAAACGGATCCACCCCCTGGCTGATCAGGTAGGCGATCCGGTAAGTTAGTACTCTTGTTTTGCCTGAGCCGGCACCCGCAATGATCATGGCAGGCCCCTCGGTGTGGAGCACGGCCTTGCGCTGCGACTCGTTCAGTAAACTAATATAATCCATTTGCTTTCTTCCGCGTGCTACTTTGATAATCCATGCAATTTACACATTCCTATCCGTTTTAGGAACGGTGATTGCACATTTAGAGAACCAGACAGCCCCTCCTTTTGGTTTCTTATAAAGTAATGCGTTTTTGGCCTCTCATTTGCGTGTCTTCAGGCAGGGCTTTTTAGAGAAACGCCGCATTATCTGTATCTTTGTAAAATTGAGAAGGTTGGGGCGGGTTTTATACCTGTGCTATACCTGAAAAATATATGATCCCAATACCACGCATGAAAAAGCTTCTGTTGCTACTTGCACTGCTCCCGGCCGGCCATCTGGCTGTGGCGCAATCCGATACTACTCAGGTTGTCAAGGTGATCCCAGACTCCCTGAGACAGGCAAAGGTGCCGCGTTCCGCCAAACAGGTATGGCGCACACCGGAAATGCAGGAGGCTATGGACCTTTACATCGGCCTGCAATTCAACGAAGCCTATGCCAAGTTCCGGCAGGCTGCTGCTCGTGATGAGGCAGCTGCTTATTACTTTATGGGCCGCATGCACCAGTACGGCGAGCTTCGGGAAGATGGAGCGCCGATCGATTCGATCATTTCATCTGACTCGGTTGCCTATGTGCGCAACCCGGAGAAGTTTTATAAAGCTGACCCTGACACGGCCCGTATCCTGTTCGAAAAGGCACTGGAGGGCAGTAGCCTCTATGGCAACCTGGGTTTGGCTGAGCTGATGACCCTGCGCAACGACGAGGACAAGCAGCGCTTTACCCGACTCATGCGCAGTGCCGCCCTCGACATCCGGGACATGGCCATTGCGGGCGATGCCTTCAGTAACCGCATCCTGGGCAGTATGTACTATACCGGCTACGGCGAAATGGAGGACAAGGAGTATGCCTTTACCTATATCAAACGAGCCGCTGAGTTAAACGATGTGGCAGCCTATACCTCGTTGGCTAACCTATACCTGAGAGGGGAGGGCGTGAAAGAGGACGTAGCACAGGCAAAGTACTGGCTCGAGAAAGGCGCCGCTGTCGGAGAAAAAGAAGCCCTCTATACCTTGGGCTTGCTTTACGAAGAAGGTAACCTGGGCAAAGTGGAGCCAGAAAAAGCACGCAAACTTTACCACGAGGCCATCTCACAGGGTAGCTCCAATGCGTTTGAGCAGCTCAAGTATCTTAACCAGTCTTCTGATCAGAAATTGGTGCTGGCATCCATTGAACGTAACCCGGACATCGTGAAACGTTCACTGGAAAATGGTGCCTACGTCAACACGGTGTCTGTGCCGAATGGCTATGATTTTGATTTCAGGCTGCGCACACCGCTTATGCATGGCATTTTCATTCCGCTGCTACTCGAAGACTATGGCGTGATCTACCAGCCCGATGTACGACTGCAGGTGGCTAGCCAGTTGCTGCAGGCAGGGGCTGACGTAAATGCAACCGACCAGGATGGCAAAACAGCCCTGCACTATGCTATGTCAGGAGCCCGCATCAATACAGAAGGCTTCGAGATTGAGCAGGCGCAGTTGCTGGATACACTGTTCAAGTACAAAGCTGATCCGAATATAGTGGACAACAAAGGCAATACAGCCCTGTATTATGCGGTGCGCTTTGCCAACGGCACACATATGATGGAAATGAGCCGCTTGCTGCAGGGTGGTGCCAATCCGAACATCCAAAACCTGGACGGCCTGACGCCACTTATGCTGGCTTGTCAGCTGGATGGTGGCAACGAGGTGATTGTGATGCTGATCAACGCTGGCGCTGACCCGAGCCTGCGCGACTACAATGGTAAAACAGCCATGGACTATGCAAAACGCGAGAGCGTTCAGAATATTCTGGTGGCGGCAGGAGCGAGCGCACCTAAGCGTTAGTCTAAACTTATTTAACTTTAATTTTGTCTCATCTTTGCTGGTGACACCAGTATAAGAAGCTTATTTTACTGCCTACAACACATGATCGTTCTCCAGAATACCGTCATCAGTGACGACATCCGCGATAATTTCTTTGTCTGCAATCTAGAAAAGTGCAAAGGGGCCTGCTGCATAGAAGGCGACTTGGGCGCTCCGCTCGATGCAGAAGAACTGACTATACTGGAAGAGAACTACGAGCACATTAAGCCTTACATGACCGGAGCCGGTAAACTGGCTGTGGAGGAGCAGGGGCTTTACATTGAGGATTTTGAAGGAGACTTTTCTACCCCAACCATCGAAAACAGAGAGTGTGCTTATGCGCTCTACGATAACGAGGGTATACTCAAGTGCGCGATTGAACAGGCCTATTACGATGGAAAGATCAGTTGGAAGAAACCGATCTCCTGCCACCTATACCCGATCCGCATCACCAAGTACGATGACTTTGAGGCACTGAATTACGACCGCTGGAGCATCTGTGCCGCTGCCTGCAATTTTGGAGCAGACCTGGGTGTGAAGGTATACCAGTTCCTAAAAGAGCCACTCATCCGCAAATACGGGGAGGCCTGGTACGGTGAACTGACAGAAATGATAGAAAAAGAACAGCAAACAGCTACTACCTAAGGTATAACTGATAAAACAGCAAAGCCCGGCCTCAATGGCCGGGCTTTGCTGTTTTATTTGAAGTTACTATTTGATCAGACCAGCAGTGGCCCAAAGTTGAATCAGGTTATTTGACAGCTTATCGCCTTTGCCTTGTGCCTGGCGAGCCCAGTGCGTTGCTTGTTCGTAATCACCCGCAGCTTCGTAAGCGACAGCCAGGTTATGGGCTGCTCTTATACCTGTTTTGGTGGACAGGTCTTGTGCCAAAGGCTGCAATTTGGTAATGGCCTGCTGAAACTGCCCTGTCAGCAGCATCAGGTTGAGATCCTGGAAGGGGCTGCCGGTGTAAATCTGTCTTGCCAGCAGCATCGGCTGCGGGTAGAAACGGTCCCAGTAGCTATAGCCCGTTTCCACAGCCAATTGGTTTACGACCGGACCAGCTTTGCCCATAGCCGGGCCTATAGCGAGCAGACCACTTACTACTGTCCTGGAATCGTAAAAATCGGATTGCTCTATAGTTGCCTGATCCAGAACTGTACCTGTGCTGTCATACAACGACCAGGTGCTGGCTACCACCAGGTCAAAGTTGGCTGTCTTGGTCTTGTAGCCGTCTTCATCTTCATAGGAATCTATTTGCTTCCCGAACCGCGTGTCAAACTTATCAAGTGTCAGGATCAGGTGAGGGCGGTGCTTGCTATACAATTCCTGCACTTCGGCTTCGCTCAACCTGGGTGAGGAGGAGGAAAGGGCAACAGCCTGATCTGGGTTGACCAGCACAAAGGTGGAGTCACTGTAAACGGCACCCATCACACCACCAGCTGCTTGGTATGCTCCTTCACGCAGCACTTCCATCACATTGCCATTTTTATTCGATGCCTGCACAGCAGGATCGTATCGATTAACGACCAGTACCTTCCATTGGTCAGGACTCACCCGCACCACGGGAGGGCGTACTGTTTCCATCATCACAACAGACACGCAGCTGCTTAGCTGCAGGGTCAGTACACTCCATAACAGGATGGCAAATAGCTTGCTTGATTTCATTGCGGTTTCTTTTCAGATACGTGGCTAATTTAACGCAAATATGGTAATCGGTCTATATTTTAAAACCACATATATCGGGCCAAACAAAAAAACCGGCCCATTGCTGAACCGGTTTTCTTGTAAATAATTTAATACGCTTATATCGCGCTGAAATCGAAATTATCCAGGTATGCCGTCGTGAAGTTTCCTTCTTTAAAGCCCGGATCATCCATCAGTTTCAGGTGGAACGGTACCGTTGTCTTGATTCCTTCAATCACGAACTCGCTCAGGGCACGCTTCATCTTCACAAGCGCCTCCTCACGTGTCTGCGCACTCACGATCAGCTTTGCGATCATAGAGTCGTAGTTCGACGGGATGGTATAACCGGAGTAAACGTGGGAGTCTACGCGAACACCATGGCCGCCAGGAACGTGAAGATTAGTAATCCTACCTGGAGAAGGACGGAAGTTGTTCTTCGGATCCTCGGCGTTGATACGGCACTCAATGGCGTGCATCTTCGGATAGTAGTTTTTGCCCGTGATCTTCTCACCGGCAGCCACTTTGATCTGCTCTTTGATCAGGTCATAGTCGATTACCTCTTCTGTGATCGGGTGCTCTACCTGGATACGGGTGTTCATCTCCATGAAGTAGAACTCGCGGTGCTTGTCTACCAGGAACTCGATCGTACCTACACCTTCGTAGTTGATGGCCTTGGCACCTTTGATGGCAGCCTTGCCCATGCGGTCACGCAGGTCGTCGGTGATGAAAGGAGAAGGTGTCTCTTCCACCAGTTTCTGGTGACGGCGCTGGATAGAGCAGTCACGCTCTGACAAGTGCGCTACCTGTCCGTGCTGGTCACCGATCAGCTGAATCTCGATGTGACGCGGCTCTTCTATGAATTTCTCCAGGTAGATGCCATCGTTACCGAAAGCAGCCTTTGACTCGGTACGGGCATCGTTCCAGGCCTTGTCGAACTCTTCTTCGCTCTTGATGATACGCATACCACGACCACCACCACCGGCAGTTGCCTTGATGATAACTGGGTACTTGATCTTCTTGGCCAGTTTCTTGCCTTCCTCTGCAGACTTAAGCAAGCCGTCAGAGCCAGGTATAGTTGGTACGCCGGCCTTCTTCATGGTGTCCTTGGCAGAAGCCTTGTCACCCATGGCGTTGATCATTTCGGGCGATGCACCGATGAACTTGATGTTGTGCTCAGCGCAAATACGCGAGAACTCTGCGTTCTCAGACAGGAAGCCATAACCCGGGTGAATCGCGTCTGCATTGGTGATCTCGGCAGCCGAGATCAGGTTTGGCATGTTCAGGTAGGACTGGGCACTAGGAGGCGGTCCGATGCACACAGCCTCGTCGGCAAAGCGCACGTGCAGACTTTCCTTATCAGCAGTGGAATACACAGCTACCGTTTTAATGCCCATCTCCTTACAGGTACGGATGATGCGCAGGGCAATCTCGCCCCTGTTAGCGATTAGTATCTTTTTAAACATATTGTCGGATTTGAAGATTTGGAAACGTGAGACTGTCGTGAAAATGATATAAAAATGGAGAGGGACATGCCTTCTCCATTTTCAAATCTTCACATTTTCAAATCAATGAATTAGCTAGGATCTACCAGGAACAGAGGCTGATCATACTCTACTGGGTTGGCATTGTCTACCAACACTTTCACGATCTTGCCTGATACTTCTGACTCGATTTCGTTGAAGAGCTTCATCGCTTCGATGATACAGATCACCTGGCCCTTTTTCACCTCGTCACCTACGTTGACAAATGATGGCTTGTCTGGACTTGAAGAGCGGTAGAAGGTACCAATCATAGGTGCTTTGATGGCAATGTACTTGCTGTCGTCGCTTGCCGGAGCGGCCGGAGCGGCTGGTGCCTGTGGTGCTGCGGGAGCAGGGGCAGCGGCTGGAGCAGGAGCGTGCTGTACCGGAGCAGAGGCAGCTTCCTTTACATACGTTACCTGCTGATCTGGATCGCGCTTCACCGAGATCTTAAATTCTTCTGTCTCAATGTTTACTTTATTCAAGCCAGATTTGGCGATAAAGTCAATAAGGTCCTGGATTTCTTTAGCTTTCATGTTTTCTATTTTACTCTTTCTGCGTAAGAATAAGTTCGTGTGTCTACTTTGATTTTTTCGTCCTGGCCAATGAACAACGGTACCTGGATGGTGGCACCTGTTTCAACGATAGCTGGTTTTGATGCGTTTGTAGCGGTATCACCTTTGAGGCCTGGCTCTGTGTACGTAATCGTCAGCTCTACAAAAGGAGGGATCTCACAGGTAAGCGGCGTTTCCGTCTCGGCATGGAACAGGATCGTTACTTCCTGACCTTCTTTCATCAAATCAGCAAAGGGAACCATCTTTTCGTCAAGTGCTACCTGCTCAAAGGTATTCATGTCCATGAAGTTATACCCCAGGTCATCCTTGAAGATAAATTGGTGAGGGCGCTGCTCCACACGGGCAGTTGTGATCTTGTGGCCGGCAGAGAAAGTATTGTCGACTACTTTGCCGGTTTTGATATTGCGAAGCTTTGTTCTAACGAAAGCCGGGCCTTTGCCTGGTTTAACGTGCTGAAATTCAATAACCACATAGAGGTCGTTATTGTATTCCATGCACAGACCATTTCTGATGTCAGCTGTGGTTGCCATAGTATGCTGTTGTTACGCTTGATATTGAATGAAACGATAAAAGTATAGCGCAAATCGCTGTCTTGCAAACAAAGTTAGCTATTATACTCAAATATTGATTAAAAAGCTTAGGGCAAGTTGTTTGTCAGGCAGGATGTGAACATCAGTACAACAAAGCCTGTCTTATAGGGAGGTAAGTCATTTTTTTTTCTATAATTTAGGCTTTATTTTAAAGAAATAAGCTGTGCCAGCATATGCGCTTTTCGCATTTCTGCGTATGGTTGTATGCCCACAGCACCTGCTTGGTGCTTTTTTTAATGTAAATCTTTTTTGCATGGATTATAAGCTCATCTTTGAACATAGCCCTGAAGCCATGGTACTGCTTGACCCCGATCTTAAAATTGTGGGGGCCAACAAGCGTTATCTGGAAGTGACGATGCGCCAATTGGATGATATTGTAGGCAAACATTTTCTTCTGGAAGCTTTTCCGGAGCCCAATGTGCCTTATGAACAGAATCCGGTATTGCACTCGATACAGGAAGCGGTAGCGAAAGGCCAGCGGGTATACCTGGATGTGATACGCTATGCGATCTCCCGCCCTGACGGCAGCGGTTATGATGAACGCTATTGGGAGGCATCACATACGCCAATCCTGAATGAAAAAGGGGAGGTGGTGTATATATTACAGGAAACAAAAGATGTAACCGAAAGGGAGGAGACTAAATACGCGCTTCGTGATATTGAGCAAAAGTTCAGCTTTATGGCTGATGCAATGCCTCACCTGGTTGACGCCGATGATGCCAGTGGACGTTCTACCTATTTCAACAAGCAATGGGAAAACTATACTGGTATACCTGTTGAGCGGCTTTTAGCTGGTGATTGGAAGCAGGCGATACATCCGGATGATCTGGTGGCAGCGAACAAAGCATGGGAAAAATCACTTGAGACAGGGGAGCCATCACAGTTAGAGATTCGCATTCGGGACAAAGACGGTGATTACCGCTGGCACCTCAACCGTTACCTGCCCATGCGCAACGAGGATGGCAGTATCAAAATGTGGCTGGGCAGCTGCAGCGACATCCATGATGTGAAAAACATGGTGCAGGAACTCCTGTCTAGCAACGAGCAGATGTCGGAACTGGCCGACCAGGTGCAACTGGCATACCGCAAAGCCGAGAACGAGCGGGAGACCCTGGAGCGATTGATTATGCAGGCGCCGACTTTCTTTGGTATCCTGAAAGGTCCTGAGAATCGTTATGAGCTGGTTAACCCCAAGTACCAGGACCTGTTCCCACATGTTGAGCTCATCGGAAAGACGGTGGCAGAAGCATTGCCTGAAATTGCTGACCAGGGCTATATCGACATTCTGGATAATGTCTACAAGACAGGGGAGACGTTCGAAGCCAGGGAGATTATTGTAAAGCTTGCCAATGCAGAGGGGAAACTGGAGGACAATTACCTGACCTTTATTTTCCAGCCGCTCTATGACGAACATAACCAGATTACAGGTATACTGATCGCCGGTTTTAATGTGACTGACAAATATCAGTTAAAAAAGAAACTGCAGGAATTAGGTGTTGCAGTAGATGATGAATAGCAGCAGAAAAATTTAGGGGAGAGGCACGTGAATTCAGCACAGATAGATTTTCAGCAAATTCGGATTAAACATATTCTGTTTAAGTCCAAGGTGCGTTCTGTGCTATATGGTGGGGCACTAGATAGTGTGTTCTTTTCTGATGCTGGCCCAATTAGCAACTGGTTTGTGCAGGTCGGGAAAGTAAAGTATGGCAATGAGCCGGAGCTTTACAGTATGCAAAAAACGCATAATGATTTGCTGTCCAGCGCAAACCAGTTGTTCGGCTTGTACCGCAATGGTAGCATAGACCAGGCACACGCTGGCATGAAAGACATTGAAAAGCTATCTGACCGTTTTCAGGAGCTTTTGACCCAGGTAGAAAAACGCTTAGCACTTCGCGCCGATATCGTGTAAGTGCTACGATTACTATAAACAGAAAAAGCGGCTAAGTGTGCCGCTTTTTCTGTTTACAGAGGGATAAATTATTTCGGATCATAAGCCCACTTTACATAAATCGCGCCCCAGGTGAATCCACCACCGAAAGCCGCCAGAATCAGGTTATCCCCTTTTTTAAGTTGCTTCTCGTACTCCCACAGGCAAAGTGGAATAGTGCCACTTGTCGTGTTGCCATAGCGCTCAATGTTGAGCATTACTTTGTTGCTTCCAACGCCCATACGATTCGCGGTGGCGTCAATAATGCGCTTGTTCGCCTGGTGCGGTACTAGCCAGGCAACATCCTCTGCTGTGAGGTTATTGCGCTCCATCACTTCTGCTGAAACATCTGCCATACCTTTCACGGCAAACTTAAATACCTGTTGACCTTCCTGGTACGCATAGTGCTCACGCGCCAGTATGGTGTCCATTGTGGCCGGTTTGCGACTGCCACCTGCTTTCATGTGCAGGTATTGTGCGCCTGTTCCGTCTGACTTCAACACCGAGTCGATGATGCCATAGCCTTCCGTGTTTGGCTCTAGCATCACGGCTCCGCCGCCATCACCGAAAATAATGCAGGTCGTACGATCGGTATAGTCAATAATAGAGGACATCTTGTCAGCACCTACTACGATCACTTTTTTGTACTGACCCGATTCGATAAACTTCGAAGCAGTTGCCAATGCGTAAAGGAAGCCCGAGCAGGCTGCCTGCAGATCGTAACCGAATGCATTCACAGCGCCCACCTCTGCCGTGATCAGGTTGGCCGTAGCCGGGAATACCATGTCAGGAGTTGTAGTAGCGCAGATGAGGAGGTCTACTTCTTCTGCTTTTGTATTGGTTTTCTTGAGTAAGTCCAGTACTGCCGGTACTGCAATATGGGAAGTGCCTTTGCCTTCACCCTTGAGAATGCGCCTTTCCTTTATACCGGTGCGTGAAAGAATCCATTCATCATTTGTGTCCACCATTGTCTCCAGTTCCTTGTTCGTCAGCACGTAATCGGGAACATAGCCAGCCACACCTGTAATCGCGGCAGTAATTTTACTCATGTTGTGAAAGGTATAAGTGTTGGAAGTTTAAGACGGCAATATAATAAAAAAAACTTGGCACAAACCGTCGTTACCGCAAAAAGAGTAGGGAGACAGTTTGTGCCAAGAAATATGTTTGGCCGAAGCCAGCGCCTTATTGGGCGCCTGTATGCTTTTTAAATCGCTCTGACAGGTTGGAAGCTACCATCTTCTGGGCCTGCAGCACCATGCTGCAAATAGCCTTCGGGCTGGATACTCCGTGACCGATCACGGCATTGCCATTGATACCCAGGATCGGGCTGCCACCTACGGCCTCGTAATTAAACTTGTCGAAGAACGGATCATGCATGTTCTTCTCGTTTAGGATGTCGTAGATGGATTCCGCCATCTTGAGGATGATGTTGCCTGTATACCCATCGCACACAATTACATCGGCTTTGTCGTTGAACATATCGCGTCCTTCGATGTTGCCAATAAAGTTGATGTTTGGGTTGGCTTTGAGGCGCTGGTGGGCTGCTTGTGTATTTACAGTTCCCTTTCCTTCCTCTTCGCCAAGGTTCATCAGGCCAACCTTAGGCTTTTCGATGTCCAGTACATACTTGGCATAAATAGAGCCAATTTCACCAAACTGTTCCAAAACCTCTGGCTTGCAGTCAGCATTGGCGCCTACGTCGAGCATGATGCCAAAGCCCCCGCTTAGTTTCGGTACCAGGCCACCGATAGCGGGGCGCAGAATACCTTCAGTGGCTTTTACGCTGAACATGGCTCCAACCAGCATGGCGCCGGTATTGCCGGCGCTGCAGAAAGCATGTGCTTTCCCGGCCTTCAGCAATCCATAACCAACAGCAATGCTGGAGTCAGGCTTTTGGGTCAGGGCTTTCGTGGGATGTTCTCCCATTTCAATGACCTGTGTGGCATTCATTACTTTGATGCCAGTGCCTGTGTATCCATATTCTTTCAGCAGCGGATTGATTTCTTCTTCCTTGCCGATCAGCAGGATTTCATAATCAGTGTCAAGCTGCTCTGCGGCTAACAAAGCACCCTTTACAGTTGCTTCGGGTGCAAAGTCGCCGCCCATAGCGTCCAGGGCGATCCTCATGTACTGGATGGGGTTAAATTATACAGAACTAAACAGAGTACAGTCTAAGCTTACTGAGCGTTAGTTGTATAATTTTTGATCGCCAATTTGCCTTTGTGGTACAGATCACCTTCTACCACATAAGCATGGTGGAACAGGTGAGGAGTATCTGTAGTAGGGCAGATAGCAATCGCTTTCTCAGAGAGCTTCTGATGAGTTCTTCTCTTATCTCTTCTGGTCTTCGAAATCTTGCGTTTAGGATGTGCCATTTTTAGTTAAAAATTTACTTGCTGTTATTTAATACTTTATTATTCTACTGCTTGTTAGTTCAGGTTTTTCAAAGCGTCCCAACGCGGATCAATGTCGTCATCGTCATCACCGTCGTTGTCCTCACTTTCACTATCGCCTCCCTTGCGTGAAGAGTAGATCAGGATATCCCTTTCATCTTCTTCATCAAGCTCTTCCACAAAACGTGGGTGAAGCTTTTTCATGGGCAGCGACAGTCCTATGTAATCATACAGGTGCTGTGCTACATTGAGTGTCTGTGTCTCGGGCGTAATCTGCCACAAGTCCTCGTCCAGCTCGGCGTTCTCAGGACCAAACTTGATCAGCAGTGTCTCTTCTATGTCCACTGGCTGGTCAAATTCCTCTAAACTGCGGTCGCAGGTGAGGCGTACATGTCCTTTGATGTCAAAATGCAGTGTCAGCAGCGACTCGGTCTTATCGAGCTCTACCTTTGCCAGTAGCTTTCCCCCCAGTATGATCTCCTGCTCAAACAAAGAGAAGAATGAATCGTCCATCTCAAACTCATAAGAGTGCTTCTTATTCGCGAGTTTGGCAATGCCGATTTCGTAGTCTCTAAGCTTTTTCACTACCGTGTTTTTATTGCAAGACGCAAAATTAGAACATTATTTTGACAAATAAAATAGCAGCCCTATTTATAAAACAGGCTTTTGCTCTGTCTGGCGCTTTTTTATGATGTCGCAGGCAAGGAACAACGCTTCTCTGAAAGAGGTTTCATCGGCTGTGTGTTTGCCGGCTATGTCGTAAGCCGTGCCGTGGTCCGGTGAGGTGCGCACGATCGGCAGTCCGGCCGTGTAGTTTACCCCTGTTTCCATGGCCAGTGTCTTGAAAGGGATAAGTCCCTGGTCGTGGTACATGCTCAGCACTGCATCGAATTGCTTGTACATGCGCATGCCGAAGAATCCATCAGCGGGATAGGGGCCGAATACCAGGTGTCCTTTGTCTTTCAGCTGCATCACAGCCGGACGGATGATCTCTGTTTCCTCTGTACCCAGCAGTCCTTTCTCACCGGCGTGCGGATTAAGACCCAATACCGCGATGCGCGGTTTCAGGATGCCGAAATCACGGCGCAGCGACTCCTGCAGGATCGTGATCTTGCGGATGATCAGGTCGAAGTTGAGCTTGGTCGCTACCTCCTTTACAGGTATATGACCCGTTACCGTGGCAACACGCAAGTCGTCGGCTACGAGCAGCATCAGGCTGTCAGCAGCATCGAAGTAGGAGGTCAGGAACTCGGTATGGCCCGGAAATTTGAAATCCTCGGACTGAATGTTGTCTTTGTCGATCGGGGCAGTCACTAGTCCGTCCAGCAGGCCGGCTTTCAAATCCTGACAGGCGGTCATCAGCGAATCAAGCGATGCCTTGCCAGACTCTGGTTTCGGTGAGCCTGGCTCTACAGCGATGTCTTCTTCCCAGCAGTTGATCAGGTTGATTTTTTTGGCTACTAGCTCCTGTGCTGAGCCCACTTGCTGATAATGGAAATGATCGGCACTCAGGGCCTTACGCACCTTGTTGATCACACCGGCAGAACCGTAGATCACCGGGGTGCAGAAGTTGAGGATGCGCTGGTCTGAAAGGGTTTTGACGATGATCTCCGGGCCAATCCCGTTCGTGTCACCGATGCTGATACCTATTTTTGCTTTGTGTCTGTTGTCCATTTTTTGCTTAGTTAGCCTGCGAGCTAAGGTAGTTGTAAACGAGGCGCACGCCTGAGCCAGTTGCTAGTTTACCTCGGTAAGAGTCCTCACCTAATAGATAGGCCGTGCCGGCAATGTCGAAATGCACCCAAGGGTAATCCGTGAAATACTCCAGGAACACACCCGCTGAGATAGCGCCTGCCTCGGCACCGCCCAGGTTTTTGATGTCGGCAATGTCCGACTCGATGTGTTTCTTATACTCGTCCCACAGTGGAAACTCCACGATGCGCTCGTGCTCGGCTTCGCCTGCTTTTTTCAGGGCAGTCATCACCTCGTCGCCAGCATTGCTCATCGCCACCAGACCTTCTTTGCCGATGGCGCGGGCTGCGGCTCCTGTCAGAGTCGCCATATCGATCACCAGCTCCGGCTTATATTTCTGCGCAAAGCTCAGGGCGTCAGCCAAGATCAGGCGTCCTTCAGCGTCAGTGTTGAGCACCTCCACCGTCATGCCGTTGTGCATCGTGAGTACGTCGCCTGGCGCATAGGCCTTGCCGCCCGGACGGTTGTCGGTGGCAGGTATAAGCGCGATCACGTGCATCTGAATGTTGTTCTTGGCCAGTGCGTACATCACGCCCGCCACAGCAGCTGCGCCAGCCATGTCAGACTTCATGTAGTCCATGGATTGCGGCGTTGGCTTTAGGCTGAGTCCGCCGGTGTCGTATACCACACCTTTGCCTACCAGCACATAAGGCTTGCTGTTGGCAGCGCCTTCCGGTTTCCACTCCAGTATATTAAAGGTTGGCGGTTCCTCACTACCCTGGTTCACAGCCAACAGTCCGCCCATTTTGAGCGACTGTATCTGCAGCTCGTCGAACACCTGCGTCGTAAAACCGGCTTTTTCACCAAGCTCTACAAGCTGCTCGCTGAACTGCGAAGCGCTCTGGTGACTGTTCGGCTCGTTCACCAGATCGCGGGTAACGGTCACGGCGTCGAGCACATTTTGCAATTCCATCACATCAAACTCCGACAGGTTCTCGTCAGTCAGCGTAATGGTCTGCAGCGGGCTTGGCTTATTGTTTTTGGTCTTATACTTCTGAAACTGGTAGTTGCTCAGGTATAGACCCTCGGCCAGGTAGGGGCTGGCGTCCGATTTGGTGAGGTCCTGAATGGCGAGCTCCTCTACCTTATCTGCTTTGAGTTGCTTAAGCAGGGCATAGCCCGACTGGCGCAGGTTCTCTCTGGTAGCGTTCTCTGTTTTACCCTCGGCGTATACCACCACGTATATCCGTTGGGTATAGCGGTTCAGGGAAACGATCTTCGCTTCTGCTTCCAACTGACGTTTCAGGTAGGCGGTTTCGTCTGAGCTTAGCTCTGTGAGTGAATCCGTCTGATCAGCCCGCACAATCAGGGCTACGTCTGTATTTTTACCTACCGATGTATTGTATTTGAGTTGTGTTGGCATTTGTCATTCGTATCTTTGAGGACGCAATATAGTAAGTATATAGTGTAATGCGAAAAAGCCCGCGTACAGGTATAGCGATCGGGTGGCGCATATAAATAAGGTATAACGGGTTTCCGGTGAATTTGTCTCAACAAGCCGGTGCCATAACGCATAGCATGTGAGCAAAGTAAGTCCGAAGAAGCACTTAGGCCAGCACTTTTTGGTCGACCAGAACATCGCCCGCAAGATTGTGGAGCAACTGACTTTGCCCGGCGGAGTAGAGGATGTGTTGGAGATCGGCCCCGGTATGGGCGTGCTCACACAGTACATGCTCGAGCACAAGGAGTACCGCACCACTGTGCTGGACATCGACCGCGAGTCCATTGCCTACCTGCAGCAGCACTTTCCGGCTTTGGGCGACCGCATTATTTCGGCCGACTTTCTGAAGACGGACCTGAGCAAACTGTTCCCGGGTAAATTTGCCATCATCGGTAATTTTCCTTACAACATTTCCAGCCAGATTTTCTTCAAGGTACTCGAACACCGCGATGTGGTGCCAGAGGTCGTGTGCATGATCCAGAAGGAAGTGGCGGAACGATTGGCTTCACCTCCGGGTAATAAAGCCTACGGTATATTAAGTGTGCTCTTGCAAGCCTTCTATACCATTGATTATAAGTTCACCGTGCACGAAAACGTGTTTCACCCGCCACCCAAAGTAAAGTCAGGCGTGATCAGTGTGGTGCGCAATGACCGGAAGAGTTTGCCATGTGACGAAAAGCTTTTTTTCTCGGTGGTAAAAAACAGTTTTGGAACAAGGCGCAAAACGCTGCGTAACTGCCTCAAGACATTTAATCTCCCACCGGAGGTGACCACGCAGCCCGTTTTTGACAAGAGAGCGGAACAGCTGTCAGTAGAGGATTTTATAGCATTGACCCAGCTCATAGAGCAGAACATATAATACCATGCAGGTAGAGATCACACGTGAATACATAGAACAGGTTGAAGAGGCGATCACACGCGACGACAAGGGGTTCATACTCGAATCCATGTCCGACATGTATCCGGCTGACATCACCACGGTGCTATACGAGCTTGATACCAACGAGTCGAAGTACGTGCTTGACCTCCTGCCTCCCGATATCGGTTCACAGATTCTCAGTGACCTCGACTATGACATCCGCACAGATTTCCTTGCCTATTTCACAAGCCCGGAAATAGCCCGCTACGTCAATCTGATGGATTCGGATGACGCTGTGGACATTCTGAACGAGATGAATGTGCAGCGTCGCGAAGAGGTGATCGCTCTGCTTGAAAACGAAGAGAAAGCGGATGACATTCTAGACCTCTTGCACTACGAAGAAGACTGTGCCGGTGGTTTGATGGCGAAAGAGCTTATCAAAGTAAACATCAACTGGCGCGTACGGCAGTGTATTGAAGAGATTCGTCGGCAGGCGGAAGACGTGGAGCGCATCTATACAGTATACGTGGTGGATAACCGCGACATCCTGCTGGGTCGACTGAGTATTAAAGCGCTGCTGCTCTCCAAAGATGATAAGCTGGTAAAGGAAATTTATAATGAGGACGTGATTTCGATCGAGTCTTTCCGGGACGAAAACGAGGTAGTGGCCGTCATGCAGAAATATGACCTGGAGGCTATACCTGTCGTGAACATACAGGGTCGTTTACTGGGTCGCATCACTATCGACGACGTGATCGACGTAATGCAGGAACAGGCCGAACTCAGCCGCCAGCTCATGACGGGTATCTCGGAAAATGTAGAGGAAGATGACAGCGTGTTCCGCATCTCGCGCTCCCGTATACCCTGGCTCGTGATCGGCATGGTGGGCGGTTTGCTGGCGGCACATTTCATGGGTTTCTTTGAAGCCGACATTGCCATGCTACCAGCTTTAGCGCTGTTTGTGCCGCTTATTACTGCGACGGGTGGTAACGTAGGTATACAGTCCTCTTCCATCATCATTCAAACGCTCTCTTCCAATGCCGTGATCTTCGAGAACTTCGCCCAGCGTCTCCTGAAGCTCATTCTGGTTGCCCTGCTGAATGCCCTGATTATTTCAGCCCTTGTATTTGGCTTCTCCTACCTTTTCCGGCAGGACCTGAAACTGTCGATGGTTGTATCGGTTGCGCTTTTCTCAGTTGTGATGCTGGCCTCCCTGATGGGAACGCTGACCCCGATGCTGCTTGATAAGATGGGCGTGAACCCAGCTGTGGCCGCCGGACCTTTTATTACAACTGCAAATGACTTGTTGGGTCTGGCGATTTACTTTGGTGTAGCGCATATGCTATATGATTTATAACACCATGGCAAAACCTAGCATCCTGATCATCGACGAAGTGCATGACAGTCTGTTTCCTATGCTGGAAGGTATAGGTATAGCCTATGATTATCGACCGGACATCAAGCCGATTGAGGTATGTGAGGCCCTGGTATGTTTTGAGGGGCTGATCGTGCGGAGCAAAATGCGGATTACAGCGGAAACGATTAAGCTAGCTGACCAGCTCAGGTTTGTGGCCAGAGCTGGAGCGGGTCTGGATAACATCGATGCCGAAGCGCTGCATGAGCGAGGTATAGCGCTGATCGGGGCCAATGAAGGCAACCGGCAGGCGGTAGGGGAGCATGCTCTAGGTATGCTGCTCAGTCTGATGCGTAATATTACCCGCGGCGACCGGCAGGTGCGCAACAAGGTATGGCTGCGCGAGGAAAACAGGGGGGAGGAAATCAGCGGCAAAACGGTTGGCGTCATCGGCTACGGAAACATGGGCCAAAGCTTTGCCCGTGTGCTGAGTGGCTTTGGGTGCCGTATCCTGGCTTACGACCGCTTCGCCCCTGAAAAGATCTCTGCTCCGGCTGAGCCTGTGCCCCTCGAAGTTTTACAGGTAGAAGCTGATATCGTGAGTCTGCATATACCCTATATTCCCGAAAACCGGGCCTTTGCGGATGATGCTTTTTTCCAGGGCTTCAGCAAGCCAATCTGGTTCATGAACACCTCCCGCGGGGAGGTAGTAGAGCAGTCAGCGCTCGTCAGGCACCTGCAGACGGGTAAGCTGAAAGGAGCAGCACTGGACGTGCTTGAGAATGAAAAGCTTCAGAGTCTGACCGAGGAGCAAAGCCAAAACTTCGATTACCTGAGATCGGCTGATCATGTGGTGCTCACGCCCCATATCGCTGGCTGGACCCACGAGTCTTATGTGAAGATAAACGAGGTGCTGGTACAGAAAATACGGGCCTTGCAGGAGGCTGGAAAGCTTTATTGAGAATACCTGCCCCGGGGCTGTCCTATGCTGCCGGGTTTACGTATAGAATAGATATTGTTACTTAAAAGATTGCCTTCAGAGGCTTGCAAATAAGTATTGCAGAAAAATTTTGTATTAAAATAAATTTGTATATTTGCTCAACACAGTGCCACTGGGGGATGCCCGTGTGCATGTGGCTTGCCCAGAATTCCCGGCTTGCTTTGAAGCAGCCAGGCTGAAGAAGAAAAAATTAATCATCAACATATTAGGCAAAAAGAACGGTTATGTTTCACATAGCCGTTCTTTTTGTTTTTGTGTTTTAAAACGTGAAGACATATTATGAGCAACATTTCTTATTACACCGCTGAAGGTTTACAAAAGCTGAAGGAAGAGCTGCACGACCTTAAGACAAAAGGCCGCTCAGAAGTGGCCCGCCAGCTAGCAGAGGCACGCGACAAAGGCGACCTGAGCGAGAACGCCGAGTATGACGCCGCTAAAGACGCGCAGGGTCACCTGGAGCTGAAGATCGCCAAACTGGAGGAAGTGGTTGGTAACGCACGTCTCATAGACGAGTCGAACCTGGACACGAGCAAGGCACTGATTCTCTCCAAGGTGAAGATCAAGAACCTGAAGAACAACATGGTGATGGACTATACCCTGGTAGCGGAAGAAGAAGCGGACCTGGCTTCGGGCAAAATTTCGGTAAAGTCTCCGATCGGTAAAGGATTGTTGGGCAAGTCAGTCGGCGAAAAAGCCGAGATAACCGTACCAGCTGGTAAGATCGAGTTCGAAATACTGGAAATTAGTCGCTAAGCTTATGGAGCCATCTATCTTCACTAAAATTGTAAAAGGCGAGATCCCCGCTTACAAAATAGCCGAGGATGATCGCTACCTGGCCTTTCTGGATGTGTTTCCCACGACCAAAGGCCATACCCTCGTAATCCCTAAGCAACAGATCGACTACCTGTTTGACCTGGACGACGAGCTATACTTGGGCCTGATGGCCTTTGCCAAAAAAGTGGCTGCCGCAGTAGAAAAGGCGGTGCCATGCAAGCGCATTGGTGTAGCGGTGGTAGGGCTGGAAGTACCCCATGCGCACGTGCACCTGATTCCATTGAATAAGATGGCAGACATGAATTTTGCCAACAAACAGAAGTTCAGCAAAGAAGAGTTTGAAGAAGTAGCTGAAAAGATACGACAGGTATACGATGCCGCATAAGGTATAGCTATACCTGATAGGTTATTAAAAAAGGGGCGCATCTTGATGATGCGCCCCTTTCTGTTTTAGTTCTTTTGTAAGATCGAAGGTTTGAACTGTATAGTGTCAGTCGGTTGGGTCTGCTGCTGGGCGGGCTGTTGCTCCTGCTGCTTGGCCTGCTCGCGTGCCTGTCGCCTGAAGAAGCCTCTGAACAGGAAGTTGCTTTGTAGCGCCTCCATGTTCTGGTCCAGCTTTTCAGTTCCGGTCTCCAGGTTTTGCATCGTGCTTTGCAGCTGACGGGCAAACTGCTGATCGTTCAAGAGCACGCCCACGGCACTGTTGTTATTGTTCAGACGGCTGCTGGCCGTGCGCAGGTTTTCGGTTATTTCAGAAGTTGAAGCGGTGGCCTCTTCCAGCTGTGTCATCGAGTTCTTCAGCTGTTGGAATACTTCCTTATCAGTTGCAAGCTGGTTGGCCAATCCGCCTGGTGAGTTGAGTTTGTTGGTGAAAGCAGAAAGGGAGCGGGAGGCATTCACGGTACTTTGTGACGTACGCTGCAGGTTGCCCACCACATCACGGAAGTTCTGTGCCATGGTGGTGTCCGTAAGCAGGGCTCCTACTGTACCTTCGCCGTTTACCAACCGGGAGGTAAGTTGCTTAAAATCACCGGTGATCGCTACCAGGTTTTCGTTGTTCTGCTGCAGCTTCTCCATCAGGTCATCTGTGTTGAGCGGACTCACAGCCGTGATTCTGTCCCCGTCCTGAATAGGTGAGGCTGACTGGGTGCCACCGTCAATAACGATATTCTTGTTACCAATAAAGCTTTCAGAGCTGATGCGGGCTGAGGCGTTTTTGCGGATGTACTGCTGCACCTTCTCCTCAATGTTCATGACCACTTCTACCTGCGAGTCACCATAAAGGTTGATGGATTTGATCGTACCGATCTTTACACCCGAGAACCAGACATTATTGCCTGTGCGCAGACCGGCCACATCGTCAAATATGGCCGTAATCGTTATTGTGCTGATCAGTCGCTTCTGCTGACCGGCCAAGGTAAAGATTCCCGCCACCAGGATCACGATCGCCAGGAAAGTGAAAATGCCAACTATAACTGTGCGTTTATTATCTGCAGAACTCATCTAGTCTATAAAGTTGTAGTTATAAAATGATTGTACGCGTTCGTCATGACTATCGAACACTTCCTCAAACGTACCTTCGCGCTGGAACTGTCCGTCAAGTAGCATCACTACTCTGTCTCCTACGGCGCGGGCGCAGGTAAGGTCGTGCGTGATGATGATAGAAGAGGTGTTGAACCTGCGCTGCACCTCGTTGATCAGGTTATTGATTTCAATACAGGTGATGGGGTCAAGACCGGCGGTAGGTTCGTCGTACAGCATGATCTCGGGTTTCAAGATCAGCGTACGGGCAATGCCGATGCGCTTGCGCTGACCACCTGATAGCTCAGAAGGCATCTGGTTAATGGCCTGTGCAAGTCCCACGGCTTCCAGTACATAGTGAATCAGCTCTTCACGCTCGGCTTCCGACATGTGTTTGGCGTGCCGCACCAGCGGAAACTCCAGGTTTTCCCGTACCGTCATACTGTCGTAAAGGGCACTGTTCTGAAACGAGAAACCGATCTTGAGCCGAAGCGCATCCAGCTCCCGCGGCTTCAGTGTGCCGACTTCTTTGCCCAGCACATTGACATAGCCTTCGTCACCATACAACAGGCCCGAGATGATCTTGATCAGAACAGACTTACCTGTACCTGAACGACCCAGCACGACCAGGTTTTCCCCTTTGAACAGGTCCAGGTCCACGCCTTTGAGAACCTCAAAATCGTCGAATGCTTTTTTGAGGCCCCGGATAGAAATCACTTTCTCGTTTCTATCAATATTGGGATTTATTTCTTTTGCCTCCATTAAAAAGCTCTGATTGCGTTAATGACCTGCATGATAAGCAGCTCTTCAATAAAAATAAGGAACATGGCCGTTACCACCGACGAGTTGGCCGCTTTGCCCACGCCCTCAGTGCCCTTAGAAGAATTGTAGCCCTTGTAGCAACCTACCATACCGATGGTAAAGCCAAAAATCACCGACTTTACAGAAGAAGCAACGATGTCCAGAAAAGTGATGGCATCGAACACTTGGTAAAAGAAAGTGGTAAGCGTTGTCAACTCGTTCTGGTGCACATTCAGGTAGCCGCCCAGCAGGGACACGAGAGTGGTATACATCGTTAGCGCCGGAATCATTAAAGTAGAGGCCAACACCCGGCTCACCACCAGGAACTTAAACGGATTGGTGGCTGACACCTCCATGGCATCAATCTGCTCGGTTACCCGCATAGAGCCCAACTCAGCACCAATGGCGGAACCTACTCGGCCGGCTGCAATAAGCGCCGTCACTAGCGGACCGATGGCCCGGATGATCGCCACAGAAATAAGGGCAGGCAGGAGGGAGGTAGCACCAAAGTCGGCAAGGGAGGGACGCGACTGGTTGGTGAATACGATACCGATGATAAAGCCAGTGAGCGAGATGAGCGGCAGGGAGCGCACGCCTATTTCGTAACACTGCTTGATAATTTCTTTGAATTCGTATGGCGGGAACCACATTTCCTTGAAAAACCGCGCATTAAAACGGTATATATTGGCCAGCTCGACAAATATTCTGTCGAGTCTGCGTGTCGTTACATACCTGCGCCGGGCTGGAGCACTTCCCGGTTTATCTTTGTCTAAATCCATTTAAGCTTTTTAGGATTCGTCTGTACGCTGGCCCAAGTATAGGCAGCGGCAAATTAACTCAAAATTAAGAATAAGCCTGATGCTATGTTTAACTGTGTTCGCAAAAACATGTTTAAACTTTGTTTTGGCGTGGTATTTTGCATAAAGTGCAGGCTGAATTTTTACCCTCGCACAATGCTGATCAAGCAGGCTTATAAGCCTTACGAAAGATAGAGGCGATTTTTTACAAATCTGCGAAATATTTTCAAAAGCTTATACTTGGGGATGTTTAAGGGTAGGCGAGTTGGGGAGTTTGAGAGTGGGGAAGTCAGAAAGTATAAGAAACAGATTACCTGTCATTTCAAATACAATGAGAAATCTGGCGTAAAACAGTTCAGAATCCTGATTTCTCCCGAAGGTCGAAATGACAGGATAGGGCAAACAATACAGTAAAATTAAAGCTTTCTTTCAGGATTGTCGGTCAGGAAGGCTTTCCAGGAGTTGGCGCCTTTCTTGGCGTTGTTTCCTTTCTGGTAATGGTGGCAGAGGGCCACGGAGAGTGCGTCGGTGGCGTCGAACATCTTCGGGTCGGGCTGGATCTTGAGGATCTGAACGAGCATGCTCGCCACCTGCTCTTTGGAAGCGTTGCCGTTTCCGGTCACAGATTGCTTTACTTTTTTGGGAGCGTACTCCACATAAGGGATGTCACGGGAGAGGGCAGCTGCGATGGCAACTCCCTGTGCGCGACCAAGTTTGAGCATACTCTGCACGTTCACGCCAAAGAAAGGCGACTCGATGGCCAGCTCGTCGGGCAGGTATTCGTCGATGAGCTGTATCATGCGGTCAAAAATTTTCTTTAACTTGATGGCGTGGTTGCTGTAGCTTTTGAGGTGAATAACGCCATACTGCACTACTTTTACCTTGGAGCCTGTCACTTCAATCAAGCCGTAGCCCATCACTTGTGTGCCAGGGTCAATGCCAAGTATTAATTTATTGGGTGGGAGTGCAGAAGAGTAAACCATAGGAGGCGCAATTTAAGACAATATCTTGAACATTACCCGCAACAGAAGGTTCCTTTTAGTCGCCGGCAAAATTGTCGTGGTGCTGCTCACGCTATACTTCCTATACCTGGCCATTTTCACGACACCAGACACGCTGCTCTCCTGGCAAGGTATACTGCGGGCGGCCCGCCAAAGTGATTATACTTTTCTGCTGATTCTGAGTGCCTTGCTTATACCTGCCAATTGGGGACTCGAGGCCTGGAAGTGGCAGCTGCTGGGGCAGAAACTGGAGCGCATTTCCTACCTAAGGGCTTTCCGTGCAGTCATGGTTGGGCTCACGCTCGGCTTCATCACCCCCAACCGACTCGGCGACTACGCCGGTCGGGTGCTGGAGCTTAAAAGCAAAGAGCGGTTGGAAGGTATAGGCGCCGTCTTCATCGGCAGGTTTTGTCAGTTGGTGGCGACGGTACTGGTGGGTTCTCTTGGACTGTTCTACTTTGCTTTGCTGCTTTACTGGAGAGATTACCCGGCTATCTGCCTGAGTGTATTTTTTCTATTGCTTGTACTCAACGTGGCCATGCTGCTTTTGCTCTTTAATGCCCGTGCCATGGTGGCTCTAGTCGCTGCGGTTGGTCCGCTGCGCAAACTGGCCAAGTACCTGGCTATCATGGGGCGCTATACCTTCGTGGAGATGAACAAGGTCCTGCTGCTGTCGCTGCTGCGCTACTTCGTGTTTCTGCTGCAGTTCGTGCTGTTGCTGGTACTGTTTGAGGTGCGGCTGAGTCCGGTGGAGTACATCAGTGGCGTGTCGACTGCTTTTTTCCTGAAGTCAGTGGTACCATCAGTGTCATTGCTGTCGGATCTGGGCGTGCGGGAGCTGTCGGCCATGTATGTGTTCGGCTTGCTGGGGCAGGAGCGCCTGCAGGTGCTGAGTGCCAGTCTGAGCCTGTGGTTGCTGAACATTGTGGTGCCTAGTGCTGTGGGTTTGTTTTTTGTACTGCGCCTGAAGCTCGGCAGGAGAGGAGGTGCCGCCTGATGTTCGTGCTGCTATTGTTGCTTTCGCTGCTAGCCTACGGCTGGCTTATTATAAGAGCATTCTTTGCCTGGAAGCGCCTGTTGGTGCCGGCTATACCTGCCGGGTTTATACCTGCCACTAAAATTTCGGTGATCATCCCTGTTCGCAACGAGGCGCAACAAATACCTGTTCTGCTGCAGGACCTGGAAAAGCAGAACTACCCGGCGGAGCTCTTTGAGGTACTGGTGGTGGACGATCACTCCGATGACGGCACTGCTCAACTGATTCAAGAATTTATAGCTGCTACTAAGCTGCAGTTGCGTTTGATCCGGCTGGCTGGGCACACGGAAGCTACAGGCAAAAAAGCCGCTATCAAACAAGGTATAACCCAGGCCAGTAGTGAGCTCCTGGTTTTTACCGATGGTGACTGCCGTGTGCAGCCGGACTGGCTTCTATACTTCGCCCATACCTACGAAACGCAGCAGGCATTTTTCATATCAGGACCTGTGAGTTTTCACAATACCCATACTTTGCTGCAGCGCATGCAGCTGGTCGAGTTCGCATCGTTGATCGGAGTGGGAGGAGCCTCCATTGGGCTGCGACAACCTAATATGTGCAATGGTGCCAACCTGGCTTACACCCGGGCAGTTTTCGAAGAGGTGGGTGGCTTTGCCGGAAACGAAGGTATAGCAAGCGGTGATGATGAATTTTTGCTGCATAAAGTAAACCAGCTATACCCGGAGCGAATTGCTTTTCTGAAGCATCCCGGAGCCATTGTGCATACTGAGGCACGCAAAACGGTGCGTAGTTTTATATCACAGCGGGTGCGCTGGGCAAGCAAGTGGCAGAGCTATCAGAGCCTGGCAGTGAAGCTGGTGGCCCTTACTGTGTTTGCTGTCAATTTACTGCTGTTTCTGGCCATACCGAGCGTACTGCTGGGCTGGCTTTCGTTTTGGACTTTTCTGGCGGCCTATGCTGCTAAGTTCCTGATAGATTTCCTGTTTTTAAACCAAATACTGACTTTCATGGGGCGGCAAAATTATCTGATTTTTATGCTCCCCCTGCAGCTTGTTTACATTCCTTACGTACTATATACCGCCCTCAGCGGCCTCACAGGTCGCTATACATGGAAAGGCCGAACCATCCGAAATCATGACTGAGAATGAATTTGCTATCATGGACGAACTTTATTTTGTGACGTCCTACGCTGACCTCAAAAGCACCAGCGCACTAACTGATGAAGAACTCTGCGCGGCCCTGCGCGACCTGATCTCCAAAGGCTATATCAGAATCCTGTACCCGGACCCGGATACGGAGCATGCATACGATGAGTCTAAATTTGGGAAGCACTGTCAGGAGTACTTTTACCTGGCCACCAAAGCGGGGTTGGTGGTGCATAACTCTATCTGATGGTGATATTTTTCACCGCAAGGCCGAACAAATACCTGGACTACGTAGTTGCAAGTGTGCGCATGTGACGAATACGTATTATTTCAAAGGAATTGTAGGGTGTGGTAAAGAATGCGATTGATTTTTTGTAAATTTACCCGGTATATGCCTGCGTGACAGGTGTAACTGGCGGCAGAGCCCCCGAGTGCGGGTTTCTCGCCAACCCTAAACTATGAAACCGAATGCCTGATATAGTAGCTCCGAACATACAGCAAGAGTTAAACCTCAAAAAGCTGGAATTATCGGCCTTGTTGGAAATCACGCAGGCGATTAACGACAACCTGCCCGAAGAGGCGCTCTACAAAATCTACCGCTTTACGCTACTCGCACAGTTGCAGATCAACCGACTGGCCCTGTTTGTGCACGACGAGAAGTGGGACTGCAAAGTAAGTTTTGGCACCGACCTGGAAGCCGCCAAGCAACACCTCCCCGAAACCATTCTCGAACTCAAGGAAATCACCCGCATATCCAAGCTGAGCGTGGACAAGAAGTGGCGTAACTTCGAGATTGTGATCCCGATCCTACACAATGGCAAAGTGCTCGCCTTTGTGATGATCGGCAAGATTCAGCCCTACTATACCAATATTGAGGCGCTGAACTTTGTGCAGACGGTGAGTAATATCATGCTCGTGGCCATCGAAAATCACCGCATGGCCCGTCAGCGACTGGCACAGGAATCGATCCGGAAGGAGATCGAGATTGCCCGTGAAGTGCAGTCCATGCTCTTCCCCAAAAAGCTGCCCAACGACAAAGACGTGGCTATACACGCCAGTTATATTCCGCACTCTTCCATTGGTGGCGACTACTATGATTTCATCGAGATCGACCAGGACCAGTTTCTGTTCTGCGTAGCCGACGTATCGGGCAAGGGTGTACCGGCTTCGCTGCTGATGTCGAACTTCCAGGCTGGTTTGCGCACAATCATACGTCAGACATCGGATCTGAACACGGTCGTTTCTGAGCTCAACCACCTGATCTACCGCAATGCGATCGCTGAGAAGTTCATCACTACCTTTGTCGCCATCTTTAACCGCAGTACCCGCGAACTGAGCTATGTGAATGCCGGCCACAACGCCCCGGTTCTGCTCTACGAAAACAATACCCACGACCTGCTAAACGACGGCTGCACCATGCTGGGTGTGTTTGATGTGCTGCCTTTCATGAACGTAGGCAAGATTCATGTGCCGCACAATGCCGTGCTGCTTTGCTACACCGACGGCCTGACAGAGGTGTTTGATGAAGATGAATCGGAATTTGGTATTGAAGGTACGATCGACTTCCTACAGAAAAACCGCTTCCTGAGCTCTAAAATGCTGCACCTGCAACTGCTCAACGCAATCAACCTCTTCAATGAAGAAGCTTCTTTCAACGACGATATCACCCTGCTATCGTGTAGGTTTAAATAGCTTTGATTGTTGATTGCCTATAGTTGATTTTTGAGCTTCGAAAGGATTAGTGGTACCCTTGCTCATGGCTCATGCAGCGGAACCCTGTGAAAACTTATGCGATTTGCCGCAGGATAGCTCTCGCAAGTTGAGTGTATAGGCTAGGCGATTAAAAATAAGCGATTTAACAATCAATAATTAACCATCAACAATTAATTTGCTCCGCCTCTACAAGACACCCGCTTTGCTTCGCCGGCTTTTGCCTGGCTATACCTGGCTGCGGGAAGAGCAGGGGAAAGTGCTATACCTGACTTTCGATGACGGACCTATACCGGAGGTGACTCCCTGGGTGCTGGAGCAATTGGCGCATTACAAAGCCCAGGCTACTTTCTTTGCTGTAGGTGATAATTTGGTGAAGCACCAAGGTATAGCGGAGCAGATACTAGCGCAGCGGCACAGGCTCGCTAATCACACACACAATCACTTGCGGGGCTGGGAAACTTCACTGGAGCATTATCTCGAAAATGTGCAGCAGTGTCAGCAGGAGCTGGAACGTCTAAACCCCAATTCAGCTCAGCCAAAGCTCTTCCGACCTCCTTACGGGCGCATTACGCCGAAACAGGCAGCAGCCCTGCGACCAGCGTATGAACTGGTGATGTGGGACGTGCTCACCAACGATTACGACCGTTCGCTTAGTCCCGAAAAATGCCTGCGTGAAGCCATTCGCTGTACCCAAAGCGGCAGCATCATCGTATTCCACGACAGCCTGAAGGCCCAGCGAAACATGCAATACGCCCTGCCCCGTTTTTTAGACCATTTTACCGCACAGGGCTATACCTTCCAGACCCTATGATGGTATCCGTCGCCTATTTTATACTTTACTTTATTGTCTTTACAGCGCTTCTTCTGTTGCTGCTCTTCAACCGCAGGCGCTATACCTCAACGGTTGTAAACTTTCCGCAGGTCAGCATCCTGATCGCTGCCCGTAACGAGGAGCACAATATTCTGGCTTGTTTGCAGGCCATTGCCGCACTTGATTATCCAGCTGATAAGATCGAAGTACTGATAGGTGATGATGGCTCCACGGATCAGACGCGTGCCTTGGTAGAAGCCTATATAAAGGACAAGCCTGGCTATACCTGCCTACCGATTACCGGCACAGTGGGGCAGGCGAGGGGCAAGGCCAATGTGCTGGCGCAGCTGGCCCGGAAAGCAAGTTCCGACATCTTCCTCTTCACTGATGCCGACATCGAGGTGCCACCTACCTGGATCAAGGCCATGCTGGCTGGTCTAGACGAAAAAGTCGGTGTTGTGACAGGACTTACCACGGTGACGGGCAGTCGCCTGTTCGATAAGATGCAGCGCATGGACTGGCTATTTTCAATTGGGCTAATGCAGGTATTCAGTGACCTGAACATGCCGGTTACCACCATGGGCAATAATATGCTGCTCACCCGCAAGGCCTATGAATCGGTGGGCGGTTTTGAGAACATTCCGTTTTCAATCACAGAAGACATCGCCATATTTAATCAGATACTGAAGCGTGGCTTCGGCTTCCGGAATCTGTACAACAACAGCGTATTGGCCTTGTCTGCACCCGCCCCAAATTATGGTGCACTGCTGGAGCAGCGCAAACGCTGGATGCGTGGCTCGGTGTATATGCCCAAGTATATGTTTGCGCTTTTTGTGCTGCACTCGGCCTACTATCCTGTTCTGATTCCGTTTTTCTTCAAGGCCTCTCTAGGTATAGCGCTCAGCATCGCGATCGTCAAACTTGTATTTCAAAGCCTATTCATGCACATCTGCCTCAAGCGCCTGCACCGAAGCGCCTCTTGGTGGCACTTCATTGCCTTTGAGCTATACCTGCTGGTGACTACTTTCATCCTGATCATTTACTTCTTTTTGCCTACCAAAGTCAGGTGGAAAGGGAGGAAGTATTAGGAGTTTATACTTCTCCTTGCAGCCTTAGCCATTAGTTCGGACCTTTGTGCCGAGATTTTTGATTCAAAACGACACAGATGACTTTAGTTGATTCGCACGCACATATCTATTCAGAGCAATTTAAGCAGGACCGGGAGGAGGCGCTTGCAAGGGCGCTGGCCGAGGGGGTAGAGAAGATCTACATGCCCAACATCGACCATACCTCTATTGATATCATGCTGGAGACGGAGGAGAAGCACCCAAACCAGTGCATTGCCATGATGGGCCTGCACCCGACTTCAGTGGACAAGGACTTTGAAAAAGAACTATACCTGGTGGAAGAATGGCTGGGCAAGCGCAAGTTTGCAGCCGTGGGCGAATGCGGCATCGACCTGTACTGGGACAAGACTTTTCTGCCACAGCAGCAGGAGGCCCTCAGAGTGCAGGTGGAGCTGGCAAAAAAGCACCAGCTTCCGATCGTGCTTCACACCCGAGACTCATTTGACGAAACATACGAGATCATCGCCGCTGCGCAAGACGGCAGTCTGAAAGGTATATTTCATTGCTTTTCGGGTACCGTGGAGCAGGCAGAGAAAGTAAAGGAACTCGGCTTCCTGATGGGTATAGGCGGTGTGGCTACCTTTAAGAACGGTGGCCTGGACAAGGTACTGCCGCATGTGAGCCTGGACAACCTGGTGCTCGAAACTGACTGTCCTTACCTGGCACCCGTGCCGCATCGTGGCAAGCGCAACGAGCCTGTATACCTGCCGTTGGTAGCCCGCCGCGTGGCCGAACTGATGCAGAAGCCCGTAGAGGAAGTGGCACAAACCACAACCTGCAACGCCCTCAACCTTTTTAAACTCTAAGTGATGGATGTAGTAAAAACCCATATTGACACCGCCGCACCCGCACATGCGGAGGCCTCCATTCTGATCATCTACACGGGAGGAACGGTAGGTATGGTGTATGACGAAAAACACCACCTGGTGCCTTTCAACTTTAGCCAGATACTGCAGAAAGTACCCGAGCTGAGCAACTTCAAGTATATGCTGACGGTGCTGAGCATAGAGCCGGCCATCGATTCGTCTAACGTGGCGCCAAGTGACTGGCTGATGCTGGCCAACCTGATCCGCGATAACTACTCCGATTATGATGGCTTTGTGGTTCTGCACGGCACCGATACTATGGCTTACAGCGCCTCCGCGCTTAGCTATCTGCTCGAGAACCTGGAGAAGCCTGTCATCTTTACAGGTGCGCAGGTGCCGATCGGGCGTACTCGTACCGATGCGCGCGCAAACCTGATATCGGCCCTGCAGATTGCGGCCACTAAAGTTAACGGGAAAAGCATTGTTCCCGAAGTTTGCATCTATTTCCATAACCTGCTTATCAGGGGGAACCGGGCCAAGAAAGTAGAGAGCCGGCATTTCAATGCCTTTAAGTCGGAGAACTACCCACTGCTGGCCAAAGCCGGGATCAGCATCGATTTTTATGAAAGTGCTATTTTGCCGCATCCGGAGAGACCATTACATGTGCACCAGCAACTGGATGACAATGTGGCGATCCTGAAGCTTTTTCCGGGTATAACACCCCAGGTAATGCGCAGTGTGCTGGAAGCGCCGGGATTGCGTGGGGTAGTACTGGAGACGTTCGGGGCAGGTAATGCGCCTACAGCAGGCTGGCTGCTCGAGATGCTGGAAGATGCTATATCAAGGGGAATTTACATCCTGAACGTATCGCAGTGCGACGAGGGCAGGGTAGACCAGGGCCGTTACGAAACCAGTAAATTCCTGCTCAACATGGGGGTGATCGGCGGCGATGACATCACGACAGAAGCGGCGATTACGAAGTTGATGTTTGTGCTCGGGCTCGACCTGCCGACAACGCAAACCCGTGAGCTGCTTGCCAGTAACTTGCGCGGTGAGATCAGCATCTAGCCCAGTGCAATATATTTAAGGTATAGCAGGTCAAAAATTTGCGATAGTGTAAGTTATTGGCGTATATTTGTACCCACAATAGAGAGCTGTCCGAGTGGTCGAAGGAGCACGCCTGGAAAGTGTGTATACCCCAAAAGGGTATCAAGGGTTCGAATCCCTTGCTCTCTGCGAAATACCATATTAATTAGTATAAAAAGCCCTTAAATCAGCGATTTAAGGGCTTTTTTGTTTTAGCACTACCTGAATTTTTATATTTTTGTTCCTTTCTGATGTGGCAAATTCGGGTATCCAGAGCATTCCGTTTTCGGGTACACGAATTGGTGTGTAACTAATTGTTTTTTTATACATACCTGTCAGACAGATCTGCTTTAAACATAAGGAGTCTGCCTTTGACACCATTCAAAGACACAGTACCACCCAGGTATAGCTGGAGGAGTGGAGTAACACATGGAAATTAAATTCTTAAGCCGTTAGCCACGCAAAATGCCCGACTCAACATTGAACCCATCTGTTACAGCTAAATTTACTTGTGAATATTCAATATTTAACTGTCTTTCAGTAGATGTAAAACGTATATAATCCTTTGTATATCAGCTATATTGATTGAAGGTATAGGCGGGTTAACATGGAGGCGTGTACAAGAGTGAGGAAAAGGAAAAGTGTTTTAATAACGGGTAGTGCAGGATTTATAGGCCATCACTTAATGCAGGCACTTCAGCAACATCCATACGAGGTGGTTGGTCTGGATAATATCAATGATTACTATGATCCCGATCTAAAATACGCCCGTTTAGCTAAACAGGGTTTTAAACGTTTGGAGATTGAGTCCGGGAACCTTGTTGAGAGTCAGTTGAATAAAAATTTCTCATTTATTCGCCTGGACCTGTCCGACAAAACCGTTCTTGAGCAGTTGTTTGGAGCAAGGCGATTTGATGTGGTGGTCAACTTGGCAGCGCAGGCAGGAGTAGCTTACAGTCTGGAGAACCCTATGGCCTACGTGGAAAGTAATCTGGTAGGCTTTGCAAATCTGCTGGAAGTCTGCCGTAAATACCCTGTGAAGCACTTCCTTTTTGCATCGTCTAGCTCCGTTTATGGGGAAAACGCGGAAATCCCATTTTCTGTAGACCATGTTACAGACCGTCCTGTTTCGTTCTATGCCGCTACCAAAAAGGCGAACGAGGTAATGGCTTATAGTTACGCACACCTCTATAAAATTCCGACTACCGGTATGCGTTTTTTTACAGTGTACGGACCTTGGGGGCGTCCCGATATGTCTTATTTCAGTTTTGCTAAAAGCATTATAGAAGGGCAGCCCATTCAGCTATACAACCAAGGGAATATGTGGCGGGACTTTACTTATGTTGGTGATGTTACTGCCGCTATTGTCAAACTGTTAAAAGCAGCTCCGAAAAGCAAAGCTGGTCATAAAGCAAGCGCTCCTTACCGCCTTTACAATATAGGAAACAATCAGCCGGTGCAGATTATGGAGTTGGTGGCTGCACTGGAACGACGCCTGCAGATGAAGGCGAACCTAGAGCTGATGCCGATGCGGCCTGGAGATGTGCCTGTCACATACGCTAATGTAGATGCACTTGTAGCTGCCATAGGCTACAGACCCCGAACCACTTTGAAACAAGGTATAGATCTTTTCATGAACTGGTTCGAAGGCTACTATGCAGAGCACAAAGTAGGGACGCAGAAGGTGTGATTCAGTTAATTTTTCCCACGAAGGTATAGCAAACTGAAGCGGACTTTACTGTCGTCACAAAGCCCTCGCTTGCTATACTGATCCCGCTGAATGATGAAGAAAGCAGCCATGCTGATGGTAGTCGCTGACTAACTGTAACAGAACAGCAGGAGCCGCAACGCACTTGATAAATTCGCAGCTTCCTGCAGTCAGAAGCTACAGGGGAGAAGCAGCCTCAGAAAGAACAAAAAGGTTGTCACCAACAAAAGGTAATCCTGCAACCTCTCCGTTACCTTATCGCAGGTCATCAATCAGAAGATGCAGGCATCGCTGTCGGCGGATATCGTATACCAGTGTGGTTTGCTGTCCAAGCCGTTTCACAGGGTATACTTCCGGGAACAAGTGATGGCACATATGGAGCAATTGCCCGAACAGCGTTTGAAGTACCCAATTCCGTGTACGCAAAAACATTGTGACACAACAGCCGACAGAATCTCTTACGTAGTTCAACCACTCGGAAAACAGCGCTATGTGATACCGGCCTCAGGTGTTGCTTTTGCAGGTGGTTTGTTATTGAATGATGCTAAACTTCAAAAAGTGGGACTTGAATCCCTTGCTCTCTGCTGCATAACCCGAAAGAGCTTGTAAGTGAATAACTTGCAGGCTATTTTGTTTGGCGCGTTTAATGGTTACTAGTAAGTGTATTTTCCCAATCTGATTCTATTGAGTTAAGTCCTTATATAAGGAGAACTCCTAAACCTTAGTCATGATGATACTTCTCTCCCCTCAGAATCGTGAAACCCCGGTATAGCTGCTCTACAAAAAACAAGCGGACCATTTGGTGCGAGAAAGTCATTTTAGAAAGAGAGATTTTGTCGTTGGCCCGCTCATAAATAGCAGGAGAGAAGCCGTAGGCGCCCCCGATGATGAAAACCAGGTTAGTGGTAACGGAGTTGAGTTTCTTTTGCAGGAAATGTGCGTATTCGGTAGAGGTAAAGGTTTTGCCTTTCTCGTCGAGCAACACCACATGGTCGCCGTCCTGTAGCTTTTGAAGTAGCAGTTTGCCTTCGGCCTCTTTCAGGTTTTCCTCTGTGAACTTTCCTCCCTGTTTGATGTCAGGTATAATGATGAACTCGAACGGATGGTAATGCTTCAGTCGCTTCATATACTTCTGTATACCCTCTTCCAGAAATGCCTCGTCAGTTTTACCGATCGCGATGAGCTTGATTTTCATATAGCACTTTTTCTGCCAATTTCGCTCAAAAAGCCGTGTTTCGCAAATTTGGCCGGAATCAGGGAAGTATAGATCAGTACCTGGTAAGCAGCTTTACTGATTTTTGGGCAGGTCACGCTCGAGGTAGTCTTTTATGTAAAGCTCCCGCACAAACACCTGCAGCACAGCCACCAGCGGGGCAGCCAGTATCACACCTAGCGGACCGACCAGTATACCGAAAAGTACCAGCGAGAGAAGGGTGATCACGGGTGAAATGTGCACGGTTTTTTCAAAGATGAGGGGCGCTAGCAGATAACTTTCAATAGACTGAATGATGAAGTAAAGGATGGCTACATACAGCGCCGTCATGGGGCCGTCCAGAAAGGCGATCAGGATGGCTGGGACAGAAGCAATAATGGGACCGACAGTAGGAATGAAATCCAGGAAGAAGGCGATAACGGCCAGCGCCAGTGCCATGGGTATACCGAGCAGCATCAATCCGACGGCCGTCAGAATGCCCACAAACACCATGGTGACGAGCTTCCCGAATAGCCACCACTTAAGTGTTTCATAGCTTTTGTCCAGCACTTCCCACAGCCGTGTGCGGTGCCGTACCGGAACCAGGCTAACAATGCCCTTCTGGTACTGTGCCGGGCTCGATGCGAAGAAAATACCGATCACAATCACGATAAACAGATCGGTGATGATGCTGATGGTGGAGGTAAAGAAAGTCTGAGCCTTATTCACGATTTCCTGTGTTTCAGGCATCATGCTCTCCTGGCTGCTCTCGAGCTCGTCGAGTGCTTTTGCGCCCCAGCTTGTTCGGCCCAACTGGTCCTTTAGTCGTTCGATGGAAGAGGGCAAGGTTTCACGCAAATCTTCTATCTGCGCTTGCACGGTAGGGGCAATGAGCCAACCTGCAAGAAAAATCAGCCCGAAAAACAACAGCGAAGAAAGCGCCAAAGCCAGCCCTTTGCCCAAACCTGTTTTATCATGCAGCCAATTGGTCATGGCACGTAGCAGCACGGCAAACAGGATGCTGGCGAACACCAGGAAGAAAAAATGCACAGCGTATAAAACCAAAGCCAGCGCAGCACTTAATAACAATACAACCGAGGTGGTAATGACAACTTTGCGGATAAATGAGATTTCTTGCTTCATGCACGTAAGCTATATGTAGCGATTGTTTCGAGTTTTATTCCTTGAAAGTTTATACTCGCTGCGTACTGTAAAGGATATGACATGCACCTTTTGGCATTAATGATAGCTACCTGATAGGGGTGGTGAATTTTTGGCAGATGTGATTGTTTAGCTTTATTCTAAATTACTGTATAACAAGGGGTGTATGCAACCTGTTGTGGGTAATAACAGGTAAATATGGATTAGAAGAATAATGTAGGACTTAAAAATTTTAGATATGGAAGCAACATGCAATAACTGCAATCATTGGGAGCAGGACCCAAACAAAGTACAACTTCAAAGCAATGAATTTGGCTTGTGCGATGAGTTAACCGGGCAGCATGCCCTGGAGCCGGCTTATGTGTTGCCGCTGGTACATGAAGGCCCGGAAGATAAGAAGCCCAGAAAATTTGAGATGATTACAGGGGCACAGTTCGGCTGTAATCACTTCAGTGAGCGCAAAGGGTGGGTATAAGCCCTTTGAGATAGGCTACAAAACAAATGCCCTGCAGGGGACTGCAGGGCAAATGCCTAATCTAAACACAAACAACCAACACTAATATTATCTATTCAATCTATTTCTATTCTATTCTATTCTATTCTCAAGGTGTAGCGGCCTTGTATTAGTAGCGTAGGTAAGGCATGTTGTTCACCCCGGAGAGCGAGTCCAGTATACCTACGAAATAATCGCCTATAAACAGACCAGTTCCTTTCTTAACCGCGTCTGAGCCTAATGACGAATTAATCACCTCCCCATCAATGGTAGAGTATTCCTGCGAATCCTCAACCTGGGAATTGCTTTTTGTAGTTTTTAAGTTGTTGCGGCAGCCAATGCTCTGCTTTGACATGCCGACTGTGCTTTCATAGATCTTCATGTGATTGGGTAGTTTGGTTTTGTATGATACAATAATACAGTAACGCACTCTCCTAACACAGGAAACATATTTTCATAAGGTAACTTGAATTATTTTAAATATAATTATAAATTAACTAACAAAATGTGCTTTGGTAGCTTCTTAATTGGGTATTTGCAAGCTATATGTGAGAGGGTATATGGTAAAAAGTAACAAAGGAGTGTTTACTTTTTATGCTGTAAGAAACGCAGAATGTAATAGCTGAAAGTCTGCAGAGCGAGGACTGTGAGTGATAGCATGGCACCAGGTATAGCAACGAGCCACCAGGCAGACGTGTTAGTGCGAATACCGGCTATCATCCTGCCCCAGCTCACCAGGTCGGTGCTCACGCCGATGTTCAGAAATGACAGCGTAGACTCCAGCATGAGCAAACCGGCTAAGCCAAATGAAAATGCGACCAGCACCGGCCCCAATAGGAGTGGAAGTGCATGTTGCACCAGAAGGCGTCTTTGTGTGAATCCCAGACTCGTAGCGGCCTCAAAAAAGGGCAGTTCTCTGATGCGGAGCATCTCTGCTCTTGCCAACCGGGCCGTTCCTGTCCAGAAAGTAAGTACGAGCAACACTGATAGAGCTGGCAGGGTAGGTGGTACTATAGCCGCTAGTACCAATATCAAAATTAATCGGGGGATGCTCGTCTGTATCTCAATTATTCTTAGCAAAAGCTCATCAGTTGGAAAATGAATCGTCCTTCTGAGAAAAGGCATTCGGTTGAAAAGCGGTGCAGAAACAAGTACAAACACTAAACTCAAGCTGATAGCAACAGTGCCTGTGAGCAAGAAGTCAGAGTAAGGGGCTCCCTGGCTGTACAACATTGTAGGGAGATAGATGCCATAATAGGTAAAAGGTAACAGGGCGAAGAGCAAAGCTGCCAGCAAGGACCGGCTTAGGCGCAGACGGCGGTTTCCGAAAAGTCCCGCTACTGCTCCAAGCATCAAGCCGATCAGGCTGGCCATCACCATAACAGGCAGACTGATGGCAAATGCCGTACGGATCCCATACAACACATTAGCTAATACATCACGGCCGAGGCCATCCGTTCCGAGCCAGTGCTTGGGTTTGTTAGTTTCGTTTCCCCATCCCAGTGGCGCTTGGAAGATCTGCTCCAGGTCCAGTTCGTTTGGCCCATAAGCAAGTGGCAACCAGGGAAGAGCCAGTGCGACAACAGTCAGCAAAATCAGGTATAGCAAGGATAGCCTGAAAGCCGGTGCCAGCTGCCATACCTCACGCGCTATGTGCCACAGCTTTTTCATGATGCATGGGCGCGTATACGCGGGTCAACCAGGGCATATAGCAGGTCAGACAGCAGGTGCGATAACAACCTGAACACAGCTGCGATGACAACGATGCCCACTATAACCGGATAGTCACGGGCCAGTACAGTGTCAATGAGCAATCGGCCAACGCCAGGTATAGCAAAAATGGTTTCGACAATAACGGCCCCAGCCACCAGGGCAGGCAGGTAATCAGACAAAAGCGTGATGACGGGCAGTAAGGCATTGCGCAGCATGTGCCTGCGAATGACGCGATGCTCAGAAAGACCTTTTGCTCGTGCCGTGCGGATATAGTCCTGCCCCGCGACCCCTGACATCGCCTGGTAAAACTGATTGGTGAGGTAAGGCAGGTTGGCCAGCACCAGGCAAATCATCGGGAGTGCCATGAACTGCAGCCATTGACCTGTTTGCTGTAGCCAGTTCTGGTCGTAAGCACTGTAGTAGCCCATACCATATACCGGGAAAAGCTGTAAAAATGCAGGACTCGCCAGCAGCACCAGCAAGAGCATGGCCAGGACAAAGAGGGGCACGCTATCCAGCAGGAAAAGAGAGGGAAGCAGCGTGCTGCGCCAGATGCGCCCGGAGCGGCGTATCATCAGGATGGCCATTTCCAGGGCAAGCAATGCCGCAACGACGATACTTGCTAGCAACAGCCACCAGGTGTTCCCGACCGCTTCGCCCAGCACGATGGTCACCGGCCTGCCGTCTCGCAGTGAAGTTCCTAGGCTTCCTTTTAACATTCCGGCTATCCAGCGGTGGTACTGATTCTGAGAACCGTGCCACTGTAGAGATGGGAGTAAATAGGTATAGCTGGAGGAATCAGTCATTAAGGTATCACCCTTAACTACCAACTCAGAAGTGATAGCTGATCTGGCAGGTAATTGCTGAGCTATACCTGACAGGGCTTGCCGGAGTTCGGCGTGCTCCTGGTGACTATAGATTGAGAAAATATGCTGTTGTACCTGCAGACGCTCTGTATCAGACAGGGCTTTTTCAAACTCTTTCAGGCTTCTGAAAAAGCGGGTGGCTGCCATTGGGTTGCCATACTGCCAGGAAAGCTTTTTCAGGAAGGTACGATCACGCTCCGGGAAAACACGGTGCAGGGTATCGGGTAAGGCGGCGGAGGTGATACTAAAATAAAACAGCGGCAGGTCCTGTCCGGTAGCCTCTAAAAACTGGCGGTAGTTATGCTCGCGCGATGCAACATCGCTTCGGCTGTAATAGCCCGCTTCCTGCTGCCCCAGGCTGGTGCTCCCAAAAGCGCCTGGCATCAGTTTACTCAGCAAAAAAATGGCAGATGCTATAAACCAGAGCGTAGGTATAGCCAGAAGAAGCCGCCTGAATACAAAAGTGGCCATAGCATCATCAAGGCTTTAGCATAAATGAACTTAGGTCGTAATAGGGGCGTACACCCGATACCCTGGTATTGGTGAACCTGCTGTGTATAGCTATTTTTTCTTTTCGGAAATAAAGTGGCACAAAAGCAGCTTCTTCCTGTATGATCTCCTGTAATCTGTGCAATTGCCGGGCTTTTTCAGTTTCGCTTTCAGTTTCATTGATCTGGTTCAGCAGTTGATCGCTCTCAGGCGTGCCAAAGCCAGTTGTGTTAAACCCGCCTGGGCCGGCAAAGCTCGTGTGGAAAAGGGGCTTAAAATTGAAGACGAAAGGATTGCCTGAAATGCCTCTGAAATGCATGTCATAATCCAGTTGCTCTATCTTCTGGTTGTAAACATTTCCCTCAAGCGGCTGCAAACTCACAGGTATACCTGCTTTGGCCGCGTGTTGCTGAAAGACTAGCGCCATTTGCTCGTACATGGTGTTGCCGGCTCTGTAGAGCAGCTCAATACGTAAATCTTCCCGCTGGCCATTCAGGTTTCTGTACCAGCCGTTTTGCTCCTGAATCCAGCCAGCAGCTTTTAGTAGCGTAACTGCCTGCTCAGGGTTGTACGGGCGGGGCCGTAGCTGTGGGTGGTAAAAGTCTTTCCGGTCAGGAGGTATAGGCCCTACTGTCGGCGTAGCATAGGACTGCTGGCTAACCCGGATCATGCCGTCCACATCCATCAGGTATGCAATAGCCTGCCTGGTTCGTTTGTCGCGGAACCTGGCCTTGCGCGTGTTAATCGCAGCGTAGATTAGGTCATAGCCTTGCGGGGTATGCAGCTCATAGTTTTTCAGGAAGTTGTCATCCTGCTGTAGCTGCTCAAATTCATTGACAGGGATATTGTCCAGCACATCGAGTTGCGCATTTTTGAGCGCCAGCAGGGCCGTGGTATTGTCAGGTACAATCTGAAAATTAATCTGCTCAGGATTGGCGTTGAGGTAACTGACGGCATTGCCTGTGTTCTTCCCCCACCAGTTGTCTTTGCGTTTCAGCACAACGTGCTGCCCTGTAGCCCACTCAGCTAGTCTATAGCCGGCACTTCCCTGCAATATGTCTTTGCTATCTGGTGAGCCCAGCTTGTTGCAGCGCGCCGCCACAGCCCGTGTATGAGCTGTGTTATACTGGGTGCTGTCAGCCTGCGACAATGCAGTGAAAGGTATAGCTGAAAAACTTCCCTGAGGATCAAGTAGATAAGCTGGCAAAATGAAGAAGTCACCGGTCAGGAGTTGCATTTCAGGTGTAAAACCCTGGCAAACCAGTGTGAATTTTTTGGGATCAGAAGCGTCTAACTGGATGTCTTGTATAAACTCAACCTGTGAGCGAATACTCTCATTCCGTATAAAAGGAGCTTTCAGCACCTTCAGGGTGAAGGCCACATCCTGCGCTGTAACGGGGCTTCCGTCAGACCATTCGGCCTCGGGGCGCAGTTGGTAATGGAAAAAAGTAAGCGAGTCTTTGCGCTCCACTTCCGGAAAAGCGGAGGCAAGACCCGGCTTCAGTGTGTTGTCTTCAAGATCTACAGTCAGCAGGCTTTGGTAGAGCAGATTGATTATCTGTAAGGCCTCTTGTGAGTTGTAGTTAATAGGGCTTATGTTTCCTGGGTCTATAGCCAAGCGCAGACGTACTTCATCAGGCTGCCGTGCTGGCTGACCGCAAAAATTTAGTAGTAATAATAAGCTTAGTAGGAATGCTTGAGTTTTCCTCATTTTATCTTGACTCCCTTTAGCTAAAATCGGGTAGAGGCAAGATAGGGAAAATACAGCAATTCCCAAGAATCGACTGCTTTCCTATTTCTCAATAGTTGTCCAAGTACCTGAGCCGCCCATTGCCTTCATGGCGTCGTCAGTTTTATTTGTATTAGTTGTTGTAGTTGTGCTTGTAGTAGTTGTTGTTTCCTTAGTAGTGTCAGTAGGAGTGCCCAACAACAGGTTCAGAATGATAGTGATGATGATAGTTGCCATGATTTCTAGGGGTTAAATCGGTTTATTATGTAACAAAGATTCAAACGGATCAGATGAAAAGAAAAGAAAGTTTTTAGATAAAGGTAACTATCAATATAAAAATATTAATTTATATTATATTTATAAAATCTATGAATGTATAGGCAGATGTTATTGTATTTGCATTTTAATATCTAATTAAGTTTTAAAAGTAACATTAGTCAGTTACATTTAAGCTAAAATTTATTGAAGTTAGTAGTAAAGCGTGCTTTTTGACTTTTAAAAAGCTAACAGATTTCTAATATATAGAATTTTTACTTGATAGTTTGCATGAAGGAAATTAAAAAACTGATTGATATCGTTCTTTCCTGTAGTCAGGCTGAAACAGCTTTGCTTGAACTTCCTAAGCAAAGTATTAAGGAGAAGAAATTCATTCAGGGAATAGAACTCGGGCATTATTCATCAGATGAGGAGGCTGCAAAAGATCTTTACAATGCTAACCCAAATGATGTAAGGTATAAGATGCTGAAGCACCGGGTTAAAAAGAAGCTCTTTAATGAATTGAATTATGTAAATGCTGAAAAGGTCACCGCAAACTTTGTAAGACAGAAGGAAATTCAGTGTAACAGTTTAATATACCAGGCAAACATAGTGCGTGCCCGCTATGAGTTTGACCTGGTGATTAACTTAGCTAACAAAGCACTCGCTGTAGCCCAGGAGTTTGATTTCATTGACCTGAAACTATCTGCACTTGAGCTACTCTGTTTGGGATACTCAGATCAGGGATTGATCAAAAAGTTTGCAGTAGCTCAAGAAGATCTCAAAATGACGATGCAGCGATTCGTTAAGGAACGTGAAGCGATTTCTATGTTCCAGCACATTAACATGCAACTTCGTAAATCAACTAAGACCAGGAAGGAATTTTTGCCTCAGCTGCCAGTTTTAATAGCTCAACTTGAAAAACTATGGCACGAATCAGGCACTTTTAGCACTTACTATGCCTATTACAGGACCTATATCTGGTATCACGAACTGGAAGGTAATTTCAAGGATATTATTACAATCACAGTAGACGCACTCAGATTGGTTGAGCAGAATAAGATCAACGCGCATCGCTTTGATCTGACTTATAACAACTTTATCATGGTTTATGCTCACCTAAGGGCAAAGCAGCTGAGTGATGGGTTGATGTATGCGCAGGAAAACCTGGGGCTTTACCAGCCGTCTACCCGAAACTGGTTTGCCTATATGGAAAACTATTTCCTGTTGGCCGTGCACGCTCGGAGGTATGATCTAGCGGATATACTGCTGCAGCAAGTAATCGAAAACAGTGCCCTACAAACCATTCCTACCATTGCCAAAGAACGCTGGATGCTGTACCGGTCGTACTTCAGGCTGATTTATCCGCAGGCAGCTGTTCCGGAAGGTGAGGCTAATAATCCATACCTGCTTTCGCTGCCTGAGTACAGCAAAGATAAGCTGGGCTTTAATGTGGCGATCCTCACGTTGCAGTTCATTTATTTGTTGGAACGAGGCGAGACGGAAGCGCTGCTTTACCGCATCGAGAGCATCAAGAAATATGTTTCTACGCACCTGAAAGATGCCTTTAGCTTACGTAGTAAGCTTTTCTTAAAGCTGCTGGTACTCACCGTGACAGAAGATTACGATGCAGTGGCTTGCCGCACAAAAGGGGAGGCGCTTTACAAGAGACTGATAGAAACACCGGCCCCTGGAGATGCCTATGCAGAAATTGAAATTGTACCGTACGAGCATTTATGGGATCTGATCCTGCAGATTCTGGCAAAAGCTGAAGTGAATTTGAAGGTACGCACACGCTGAATAAATATTTTGCTATATTTCAGCTATGCAAAAAAACAACCCTACCATCACCAGGGCCTGGTGCGTCTATGACTGGGCTAACTCGGTCTATTCGCTCGTCATCATTTCCACGATCTTCCCGATCTACTATAGCGCAGTATCGGAGCACCCCGAAACGGCCTCTACCATCGTAAGCTTCTTTGGGCTGGAGCTTCAGAGTTCGGTGCTGTTTTCTTATGCAGTGTCGGGCTCTTTCCTGCTGATCGTGCTCATGAACCCCTTCCTGACAGCCATTGCGGACTACAGTGGACGTAAGAAGCTGTTTATGCAGTTGTTCTGTTACATGGGGTCCATTTCATGCGCCGGACTCTTCTTTTTTACAAGAGAGACTTTCTCAATATCGGTTGTGCTTTTCATGCTGGCGTCTATAGGCTTTACCGGGAGTATCGTGTTCTACAACTCATACCTGCCCGAGATTGCTACCGAAGATCAGTATGACCGCTTGAGCGCCCGTGGTTTTGCCATGGGGTATATAGGCAGTGTGCTCCTGCTGCTTTTCAATCTCGCCATGATTCTGCAACCGGGGTGGTTTGGGATTGCTGCTGAAAACGCAAGTTTACCACCGCGCATAGCATTTCTGACGACAGGCATCTGGTGGTTCGGCTTTGCCCAGTACACCTTTTATCATTTGCCAGCCAACGTATACAGACGCAATCCGCAGGGGAGCTGGATCCTGAATGGTGTGAAGGAACTGCAGAAAGTCCTGAATCAGGTAAAGGAGCTGCACCTGCTCAAGCGCTATTTGCTGGCCTATTTCTTCTTTAATATGGGGGTACAGACGGTGATGTATGTGGCTACGCTGTTTGGCATAGAAGAATTGCAACTGCCAAGCGATAACCTTATCATTACCATTTTGATCATTCAACTGGTGGCCATTGCCGGTGCCTACGGTTTTGCAGCACTCTCAGCCAGGTATGGCAACATCAGAGCCCTGATCATCGCTGTCATTATATGGATTGGGATATGCATAGCAGCCTATTTTATCACCACCGCATATGAATTTTATGCCCTGGCGGCTGTGGTTGGCTCCGTGATGGGAGGTATACAGTCGCTCTCCAGATCGACCTATTCCAAACTGATTCCAGCCACCACACAGGATCATGCTTCCTATTTCAGCTTTTATGATGTGACCGAGAAAGTGTCGATCATGCTCGGCACCCTGGCTTACGGAGCGGTTGCGCAGGTAACAGGTTCGATGCGCTACAGCATCCTGGCACTGATTATCTTCTTCGTGTTAGGCCTTATCTTCCTTTCGCTCATCAAAGGTAAAAAGTCCTTGGAGCCGCAAGGCGAAACAGAGGCAGTAGCTAGCTAGGTATGGCTGACGTGTCTAAACCAAAAGCGGCAGCCTAATTAGGCTGCCGCTTTTGGTTTAGGTTGGGGCTTGAATGCTCACTTGTTTCTTGTCGTTTGCTGATTATTTGGAGCACGATTCGGACAGATTACAACCTCCCTAAAAGAAGTTACCATCCTATACCTGTCTCTGAAGCAGTTTGCCCTTCTAGCACGACCTTACATTATAAAGTCTCTGCCTGCTAAACTCTCAAACTCAATCCTACTTTTTGTATACCTGTACTCCATTCACGTAGGTGCGGAGTACTTGCAGCCCACGCATCTGGTCGTTTGGAACTTTCATCAGGTCACGATCTACGACGATGAAGTCAGCGAACTTGCCAGGCTCAATGCTGCCTTTTTCTTTTTCTTCGAAAGCAGCTTTCGCAGCCCAGATTGTCATACCGCGCATAGCTTCTTCACGGCTCAGAGCATTCTCCATTTGGAAGCCGCCTTCTGGCCAATTTTCACCATCCTGACGGGCTACTGCTGCATGGAAACCATAAACAGGGTTAATATCCTCAACCGGGAAGTCACTTCCGAGTGGCATGTAACCGTTCTGATCGAGCAGTTGCTTGAATGGGTAGGCATGTGCAATGCGTTCTTTACCAAGACGGTCACCAGCCCAGTACATATCCGATGTAGCATGCGTAGGCTGCACTGATGGTAGTACGCTATACCTGCCGAACTTGTCCATATCGGCTGGGTTGATGATCTGAGAATGCTCTATACGCCAGCGCTTGTCGTTTTTACCACCCAGTACTTCACCGTAGATGTCGAGCAGCAAGCGGTTGGCAGAGTCGCCAATGGCGTGGGTGTTCATCTGGAAACCATGCTGGTTGAGCAGCTTGGCTATTTCGCGGAACTCCTGTTCGGAAGCCAGCAAAAAGCCGTAATGATTATGGCGGTCGCTGTAGGGTTCGAGCAGGTTGGCACCACGGGAGCCCAATGCACCATCAGAGTATACCTTGAAGGAGCGCACGTTCAGGCGGTCAGTCTTATAAGGTCCGTTTGCAAAATAGTGATCTTGGTTTACCTTGCCCGGATTCATCATGGCGTACACGCGCATTTGCAGTTCACCGCTTTTGTGCATGGCATCCATCAGGTCAACCGTAGACTTGTCCAGACCGGCATCCGCAACAGAGGTAAGGCCCACTTCAAAGCAATTCTTCTCAGCATTCTGCAAGGCCTGTCGCTGCTCCTGTTCGTCCGCTTCAGGTATAACAGTCGTCACTTTATCAATGGCATTGTCGATCAGGATACCGGTCATTTTGCCACCTTCCACTTCCACCAGGCCACCCACCATTTTCGTTTGTGGTGTTATACCTGCCAGATCCAAGGCTTTCTGGTTTACAAGTGCGGCATGGCCGTCAATGCGGGTAAGGATGATCGGTGTGTCTGGGAAGAGTTGATCCAGCGTGTCCTTTGTCGGGAACTCCTTCACCGCCCAGTCGTTCTGGTCCCAGCCGCGGCCTGTAATCCAGTCTGCTTCCGGATAGGCTTTCTGCTGGTCCACGACCTTCTGCACCACTTCTTTGAACGAGGTGGTGCCTACCAGGTCAGCCGACTGCAATGCCAGTCCATATCGGAAAAAATGGGCGTGTCCGTCGATCAGGCCGGGGTAAATGGTTTTACCTTCAGCGTCTAGCTCTTCGGTGGCGCTATACTTGGACCGGATGTCAGCTGTCGTACCCACTGCCACGATCTTGCCGTCTTTCACGGCAAAGGCCTCGGCCTGGTCAAAGTTCTCGTTCACGGTGTACACGTTGCCATTGTACACGATCAGGTCAACCGACTCACTGCCGGTGTTGGTGGTGTTGCAGCTATTCAGGAGGGTGAGGCCCAACAGGGCAGTGGCTGCAAAGGAACGTAGTGTTTTTTTCATGTATCTGCTTATTCGAAACGCATGTGTTTCACTGACTCACCCGAATTGATCAGCTCGATGAGGGAGTCTATACCTATACTGAGGTGTTTCTCTACATAATTAGTAGTTACCAGCTTGTCGCTCTCAGAGGTTTTCACACCTTCCGGAATCATCGGGTTATCTGACACGAGCAGCAGGGCACCGTGCGGAATTTCGTTGATGAAGCCAACCGTAAAGATCGTGGCGGTCTCCATGTCGATGCCCATGGCGCGGATCTGGCGCAAGTACTCTTTAAAGTCCTCATCATGCTCCCACACGCGACGATTGGTAGTGTACACGGTACCGGTCCAATAGTCCATTTCGTGCTTCTTGATCATAGACGATACGGCACGCTGCAGACGGAAAGACGGCAGAGCCGGGATTTCTGGTGGCAGGTAGTCATCGGACGTACCCTCACCGCGGATAGCCGCGATTGGGAGGATCAGGTCACCGATAGCTGTTTTTCTTTTCAAACCACCGCACTTACCCAGAAAAAGGGCTGCTTTCGGCTTGATGGCAGAGAGCAGATCCATCACGGTGGCCGCCATGGCGCTGCCCATACCGAAGTTGATGATGGTGATGTTATTGGCCGTTGCCGTTTGCATCGGTTTATCAAGGCCTTTTATCTCCACGCCGAAGCGGTCGGCGAACATACGCACATAATTGATAAAGTTCGTGAGCAGAATATACTCGCCAAATTCATCTAAAGGCACACCGGTATACCTTGGTAACCAGTCGCCTACAATTTCTTCTTTGCTCTTCATGTTTTAAATATAAGTAATTAGGTATAAAAAAGCCGCCTTGGCAAGGGAGAGTTTGCTGGGGCGGAGGCTGTAAATTTGGTAAATTGCGGAATGGAAATGCTGAACTTACCGACATTTGATTACAAAATTAAGCATTCTGGCGCTAATGTCATGATTTTTGATGCGCTTCGCCGCAAATATGTGCTGCTTACGCCAGAAGAGTGGGTTCGTCAGCACTTCGTGCATTTCCTGATCGGGACCTACCGCTATCCTAAAAGCCTTATCAGTATTGAACGGGGCACCACCTACAACAAGTTGCAGAAACGCACCGATATGTGTGTGTACGATCAGGAAGGCAAACCTTATCTGCTTGTTGAGTGCAAGGCTGCGCATGTACCCATTACGCAGGATGTCGTGAAACAGGTATCAGTCTATAATCAGGTGCTGCAAGCCCGCTATGTAGTCATCACCAATGGCATGGAGCACTACTGCTGGGAAGTTGATTTTGAGACGCGGCAGTTTACACCGTTGCAAGGTATACCACCGGCTTCCGGAACAGAGGTATAGCGCTTAAGGTTTACAAAATCGCTTTTTTGGGGTTTCCAGCTTACTTTTTCTGCAGCCAGAAATACAGGTCATTAGCCACCATTTTGTTTTTGAAGTACTGCACATAGGCTTTCAGTTGCTGTTCATGTGCAGTATTTGCCTGTTCGGCAGGTGCCAGTTCCGGGAAAGTATGGAAGCGTAGTTCGTCCGATGCCGTTAACTCTGTCACACCTTCCTGCTGCACCAGGTAATACGACATCCCATTGTAAAGGAGCGCATGACCCGTTGCGGCACTGTCAAGCACGGACTGTCCGAATAGCAGCAGTTTATCGCTCGGTAATCTTAAGTAATCTACAATCGTCGGCAGGATATCGGCATGCTGCGTCACCTTCTGCACATCAGCCTTCAGTTTTTTTGCCGGATGAAACAATAGGAGTGGCACCCGATGATAACCCAGTTCCTGCTGGTACTCCGGTCGTATGCTTTTCTGGGTATGGTCGGCTACCAGTATAAACAGGGTATTCTCGTACCATGGCTGCTGGGAAGCCGTCTTGAAAAATTCCCGTAGGGCATAATCAGCATAACCCACAGACTCATGTATTTCCAGTTCGCCTTTTAGGAACCTGCCTTTGTGCTGGGCAGGCACGGTATAAGGCTGGTGTGAGCTGAGCGTAAAGACGGTGCTGAAGAAGGGCTGAGGGAATGTGCTCATTTCCTGCACCGTGTACTGCAGGTAAGGCTCATCAAAGATACCCCAGTTGCCATCAAAATGCTTTGCCCGGAGTTCTGAAGGGTACTCATCCAACCCATAGTAGTGCTGTATACCAGCCATTTGGGTATACTGATTGAAACCCATGGTGCCGTTAATCGCGCCGTGGAAAAAGGCAGTTGTATAGCCAGCGTTTCGCAGCAGATGCCCGGCGCTGTATACTGTGTTGGACTGGTAAGGGGAAGTGATGTAAGGATCAGGCAGGAGCGAAGGCAGCCCCGACAGGATGGAAGGCAGCGCCTCAATGGACTTGCGGCCATTTGCAAAGCTGTTGCGGAAAAGAAGCCCCTCACTGGCCAGCGAGTCCAGAAAAGGGGTATAGCCCTCGCCGTTGTTCAGAGCTCCTACATACTCGGAGGCAAAGCTTTCCAGAATGACCAGCACCACGTTTTCCTGAATCGGCTCTCCGACAGGTATAGCATACCTGCCCGGCTTAACTGGCAAACTGGCCAGCATTTCTTCGTCTGACGCAAAAAAGTGTTTTTCTTCTAAAGTGGTTTTGCCTATGCTCTTGATAAAAGTAAAAGGCGTGTTAAGCGAAAGGTGCCCCAACGAAGCATGCTCGTGCACAAAAGCGTGTGCCGGGCGCAATGGTTTTAGCTGTATACCGCCTCGTATACCCAACACTACAAAACCCGCTACCAACAGCAGACGCAGGTAGCGCAGCCAAAGCACGGGTTTTTGGTCAGGTATAGCAGCGGACTTTGGGTATAGCTTGATGATCGCGAAGACCAGGCCTGCAAAGACAAGGCCCATGTACCAATAATAGCTGGCCAGCTGCCCTAATTGCCCCAGTACATCGCCTGTAATGGTGAACACCTCATTGCCCGATCGCCTGCCTATGAACTTAAAAAACTCTACATCGACGAGCGCCAGGGCGATAAATGGTGCGTTGGTGAGCACAAACAGCCACTGAAGTACACGTTGGTAGGACGGGTGCTGCAGGTTACCGTGGGGCAGCAGCGACAGCAGTATGAACAGGGAGTTTATGATCACCAGTGCCGCTACGTCAAAGCGGAATCCGTGCACAAAGGCCAATGCCACCTGCCCGGCGGAGGCTTCGGCAAAGTGATCGAAGTTGAAGACGAAGAAAACGGCACGCAGCAAGGTATAGAGCAGAAAAACAAGCCCTAGGCGCCGCAGCAGCACTTGAAATGAACTGTCAAACATCTGTTTAATAAGAGAATCTTAGCATCATGGCTGTCTCTGTAGGGAGACATGCCGGCACTGGAACACAAAGATACCGAAAATGGTGCGCTTTACGATAGTCTGCACAAAACAGGAGCGCCTTCCCGAACAAATCAGGAAGGCGCTCCATTTATAGAAAGGCTATACCTTAATTAAAGAACAGAGTTAACGTCTGTGTACTCTAGGTTGAAGGCTTCTGCCACACCTTTGTACACTACTTTGCCCTGTACCACGTTCAAGCCAAGCTTCAGTTCGTTGCTGTCTGCGCAAGCCTGCTTCCAGCCTTTGTTCGCCAGTTGGATAGCGTAAGGCAATGTAGCGTTGGTAAGAGCCAGTGTTGAAGTGTAAGGAACGGCACCAGGCATGTTCGCAACGCAGTAGTGTACCACATCATCGATAATGTAAGTTGGGTTCTCGTGCGTTGTCGGCTTGCAGGTTTCGATGCAACCACCCTGGTCAACTGCCACGTCTACTACCACTGTACCCGGACGCATTTCCTTCAGCATGTCGCGTGTGATCAGGTGAGGAGCCTTAGCGCCTGGGATCAACACAGCGCCAATGATCAGGTCGTGCGTAGGGAGAAGTTCGCGAATGTTGTATTCATTAGACATGAAAGTGTTCACGTTGGCTGGCATGATATCGTCCAGGTAACGCAGACGGGCCAGGTTCGTGTCAAGGATGGTCACGTCAGCACCCATACCAGCGGCCATTTTGGCTGCGTTGGTACCTACCACACCACCGCCCAGGATCATTACCTTGGCAGGACGCACACCAGGTACGCCACCCAGCAGAATACCACGGCCTTTCAGTGGTTTCTCCAGGTACTTGGCACCTTCCTGTATTGACATACGGCCGGCAACTTCTGACATAGGCACCAGCAATGGAAGGCTTCTGTCAGCGCGCTCTACCGTTTCGTAAGAAAGGCAAACCGCTTTTTGCTTGATCATAGCGTGCGTAAGCGGCTCGTATGAAGCAAAGTGGAAATAGGTGAACAGCAACTGGTCTTCTTTGATCAGGCTATACTCCGACTCAATCGGCTCTTTCACCTTGATGATCATCTCAGCGATACCGTATACCTCTTCAATGCTAGGCAGGATAGAAGCACCAGCCTGGGTATACATATCATCTGGGAAGCCGCTGCCTTCGCCGGCAGTAGCCTGTACGTACACGGTGTGGCCATTGCGCACCAGTTCCACCACGCCGGCAGGGGTTACGCCTACGCGGTTTTCGTTATTCTTGATTTCCTTTGGAACACCAATAATCATGTCGTTCTATTTATAGTATTAGATATTGGAAAAGCTGCGCAAATATACCATATCTATCTTGAAATAAAAGGCTAAACAAGAAACCTGCTTTAAGATTGTATAAACATTTGCACACGGTTGATTTAAAGGGATTTGGAATAGGATAGGAGGGGGTATGGTCTTGCACGACAGACGGACATGACCTAGCTATTGGGGAGTGAATGATGGGGATACTTTCAAATTGTATCCTACTTATTCCAGAATGCCAGAACCAAAAGGTATAAAATGAAAAAAGGCAGTGATAAAATCACTGCCATTAGTACAAAATAAAACTATGAAAAAAACTATCTGAAAGGTACTGGCTGATTGCCTTCCCTTAACATATTCTTTTGAGCCAGACTCTCTACTACATTTGCCTTCAGCGTGAGCTTCAGGTCTGGCATTACAATATCATTTGAAACGATGGTTACTACCTCATTTTGCTCCTTTAACATTGTAGGAATGTAGGTTAGTTCCAAAGTTGCCTGCTGTCCCGGTTTTAATGCTGGTTCCGAAACTTTATAGGTTACACAGTTGCAGTTTGACTTCACGCCCTGCACTACAAGGTCCTGCCGACCTGTGTTTTTGATTGTGAACTTTGCCACCGCTTTTTGTCCTTTTTCAAGTTTTCCGAAGCTGTGTGAAGTAGTTCCAACAGCCAAACGCGGTGAGTTTGCTTTTTGTTCCGGCGTGTAACTAGTTTTTAAATCTTTTGGTCCAACCTCTCCTTTAATGAAGATAACAGCCTGAGGTGTAGCAGCATTTGAGATCACAGAAATAGACTTGTGAAAGGGCCCGGGGCGACCGTTGCTGTTGTACATCGCCTTGATCACGCCTGTTTTACCTGGCATGATGGGGTCTTTGGTCCACTCCGGTGTGGTGCAGCCGCAAGATGGCTGTACCTGCGCTATAACCACAGGCTTGTCGCCTACGTTCTTCACTACAAACTCGTAAGAAGCGATCACACCTTCGGCAAATGTGCCAAAATCGTGGGTCTCTTTCTCAAACTTGAGCTCGCCCTGCGCCTGGGCTGAAAAACCAGCCAACAGAAGGCTAAGGAATGTAAGGAAGTAAAATTTTCTGTTCATAATGCGAAGTAAAGAAATTTTGCGAAAGTAAAAAGAGGTTCTGCAAACAAACAAAGATATAAAATCTTTTGACAAAAAAACAGTAACAATTCCTATGCCTGATTAGGCGGCAGAAGGGCTCTAATTTGATTTTAGGCTAATCTTCTGTACTTTTGAAGAGAAAATCCATCATTAGCTTTTACAGACAAGACATGCAAACTGCTGAAGCATCTATAACTCAAAGACTAAGCACTCAGGAAATACTCAACGACTATCGTATTGCGTGGGAGAGCCGCCATGCGAGCCTTGCCGGCCGCAAGGAGGTTTTTATGGGTAAAGCCAAGTTCGGTATTTTCGGCGATGGCAAAGAAGTTGCCCAGCTGGCCATGGCCAAGTTCTTCCAGAATGGCGATTTTCGCTCTGGCTATTACCGTGACCAGACTTTTATGTTCGCCATTGGCGAGCTGACGCTCCAGCAGTACTTTGCTCAATTATATGCGCATACTGATGTAGAGGCCGAGCCTTCCACAGCCGGTCGCGCTATGAACGGCCACTTCGGTACCCGCCTGCTCGACGAGGAGGGCAATTGGAAAAACCTGATGGAGCAAAAAAACTCCAGCTCTGATATTTCGCCTACCGCTTCGCAAATGCCACGCCTGGTAGGTCTGGCTTATGCTTCTAAGCTATACCGTCAGAATCCTGATCTGCAGGGGATGCAGCAGTTTTCAGTGAATGGCAACGAGGTGGCTTTCGGTACGATCGGTAACGCTTCCACCTCAGAAGGCATGTTCTTCGAGGCGATCAATGCTGCTGGTGTGCTGCAGGTGCCAATGCTGGTATCGGTTTGGGACGATGGCTACGGTATTTCTGTGCCGGCTGAGTACCAGACCACTAAGGGCAGCATTTCTGAAATTCTGGCCGGTTTCCAGCGCAACAGTCGCGAGGAGCATGGCTACGAGATATTTAAAGTAAAGGGCTGGGACTATGCCGCCCTCTGCGAAGCCTACGAAGCAGCCGTAAAGGTATGCCGCGAAGAACATGTGCCTGTATTGGTGCATGTGGAAGAGGTAACACAGCCACAGGGGCACTCTACTTCTGGTTCGCACGAGCGCTATAAGTCTAAAGACCGTCTGGCTTGGGAAGCAGAGTATGACTGCCTCGTGAAGATGCGCGAGTGGATGCTGTCTAATGAGATAGCAACTACTGACCAGCTTGATCAGATTGAAAATGAAGCCAAAGAAGCCGTGCGTCAGGCTCGTACTGCCGCCTGGACTGCTTTTGCAGATAGCATCAAGGCCGATCACGAGGAGGCTCTGAAGCTGATGGATAACCTGGCAGCTGCCAGTGAGCATATCACAGAGATCGCCACTATTACTGAAGAGCTTCGCAAAACGTCAACTCCTATCCGTAGCGATGCGGTGAGAGCGGTGCGCAAAGTATTGCGCTACGTACGCGACGAAAACAACCAGGCCAAGCGTGAACTGGTGGGTTGGCTGGAGCAGACCATGGGCGAAAATGCGGATCGTTTCAACTCCTATTTATATAGCCAGTCTGAAGAGGCTGCTCTGTTAGTAGAGGAAATCAAGCCTGAGTTTGCCGAGGATGCTCCTGTGGTAGACGGCCGTGAGGTGCTGCAGGCCTGCTTTGATGCCATGCTGGCCCGTGATCCACGTGTGTTCGCTATCGGCGAGGACGTTGGTCGCATCGGTGACGTAAACCAGGCTTTCGCCGGACTGCAGGAGAAGCACGGTGAGCTGCGTGTCACCGATACAGGTATACGCGAGTGTACGATCATCGGTCAAGGTATAGGAGCCGCCCTGCGTGGCCTGCGCCCAATTACCGAGATCCAATACCTGGACTACTTATTATATGCCATCCAGATCCTGTCTGATGACGTGGCCTGCCTACAGTACCGCACCAAAGGAGGCCAGAAGGCACCTTTGATCGTGCGTACCCGTGGTCATCGCCTGGAAGGTATCTGGCATTCCGGTTCTCCGATCGGTATGATCCTGCACAGCATCAGAGGCATGCATGTGTTAGTACCGCGTGATATGACGCAGGCAGCAGGTTTCTACAACACACTGCTCAAGTCTGACGAGCCGGCGCTGGTAATTGAATGTCTCAACGGCTATCGTTTGAAAGAGCGTATTCCTAGCAACGTAGGTGAGTTTACTGTGCCGCTTGGTAAGCCGGAAGTATTGAAGGAAGGCACTGATATCACCATCGTGACTTACGGCTCTATGTGCCGCATTGTGATGGATGCCGCTCGTCAGTTGGAAGAGTTTGGTATATCGGCTGAAGTGATCGACGTGCAGTCTTTGCTGCCATTTGACCTGGAGCACATGATCACAGACTCCATCCGCAAGACAAACCGTGTTCTGTTTGCTGACGAGGACGTGCCAGGAGGGGCAACAGCCTATATGATGCAGCAGGTGGTGGACGAGCAGGGCGCTTGGCGTTACCTGGATTCCAAGCCACAGTGCCTGTCAGCACATGCGCACCGTCCGCCGTACTCATCTGACGGCGACTACTTCTCTAAGCCGAATCCGGAGGATGTGTTTGAGGCGGTATACGAGATCATGCACGAAGCTGATCCAAAGGCTTATCCTACGATCTACTAATTAGGTAGTGCTATAAAAAGAGCGAGGCCCTGTACCAAATGATACAGGGCCTCGCTCTTTTTATACTTTAATGAAGCGATCAACCACCTACTGCTGGCTGAAATAAGGTTATTTCGTCTGTTGTCACGACATTGCTGCGATTTGGTACAGGAGTCGTGCGGTCGTAGATGTAGATGTCAAATTTAATGACAGCACCGGGGCGCAGCAAGGGGAATTCGGATGCATTGATTTCGTTGATGCTGTATTTGATCTCGCCTTCCAGCGGTTCCGGGCGATCATCAGCTGACAGACGCTGGAAGCGACCCGAGAACTGAAAGCCTGGCACTGGGAAAGGGTAGGGCTCAAAGCGGGAATTACCTGGGTTGTTCGGATCCTGTACTTTGATGTACATCACGGTATGAAAATTCTGCTCGTACTGGGAGCCTTCATTAAAAGGAGGCTGAAAGTCTTCGGAATCCCGGTTACTGGAAAGGCCCAGGTTGCCGTCTCCGTCTTTAAAGCCGACCACCAGCACAAGTGAATCTCGTAAAGAGGTGATATCCGGCCTTTGAGGGAATGGCGTATCCACAAAATGGTACTGCTCCACACGCCTGAATTCAATTTCGGGTACTACGTCATAGACAGGCTCTTTACGGCAGGAGCTAAGGGCCAGCAGCAATAGCAGGCTAGGCGCACCATACTTTAGCAAGTATCTCATGTGGGATCTCAGAAAATGAAGCTAAATTTACTAAATCAAACGAACAGATACAGGAATTGTTATAAATAATTTGGATGGACTTCAAAGCCCAACATTTACAGTTATTACTAGCAGAGCAGCCTTTCGATTTTACAGAAACTGCCCTGGCCCTTTTCAGGTACCAGGCTGAGCATAATCAGGTATACCATGACTATTTGCAGCATTTAGGCCGCGATCCGAAGCAGGTCACTCAGCTCGAGGATATTCCTTTTCTGCCGATTGAGTTTTTCAAGACGCACGAAGTTAAAACCGGTACTTTCGAACCTGAGGTGACCTTCTATAGCAGCGGCACCACCCAGATGACGCGCAGTCAGCATCAGGTCGCAAGCCTGGAATGGTACCTGCGCACCACAAAACGAATTTTCGAGTCATTCTACGGTCCTTTGACTGACTATGTAGTCCTGGCGCTGCTGCCTTCATACCTGGAGCAGGGTGGTTCATCACTCGTAGCCATGGTCGATTATTTCGTGAAGCAATCGGGGCAGGAGGAGGAAGGCTTCTACCTGCGTAACCATGACGAGCTATTGCAAACTGTAAAAAGGGCACAGCAGAAAAGAAAAAAAGTACTGCTGATTGGTGTATCCTACGCCTTACTAGACTGGGCGGATGAACTGAAAGGGCAGGAGGATTTCAGCCATGTGACCATCATGGAAACCGGTGGTATGAAAGGACGCCGTCGGGAAATGATCCGGGAAGAACTGCATGCTTACCTGAAACAGGGCTTTGGCGTGCAAGCCATTCACTCAGAGTATGGTATGACGGAGCTGCTTTCACAGGCTTACTCGCTTGGTGATGGCCATTTCCATCCGGGCTATACCTTGCGGGTACTCCTACGCGATCTCAATGATCCCTTTGACATTCGTCCGGATATGCGCTCAGGCGGCATCAATGTCATCGATCTGGCCAATATAGACTCCTGTGCTTTTATTGAGACGAAGGATATCGGGCGCCTGAAGCCTGACGGAACCTTTGAAGTACTGGGCCGATTTGATAACTCTGACATCCGGGGCTGTAATCTATTGATCGCCTAACATCTTATTGCCTAACATCCAAAACATCCATCTTCCGTTTAAGCTGCCCATGGGTTATGTATTTTTTATTGCACTGGTAGCAGGTATGCTGCTGCTGTTTTACAGGTGGGCCACCCGCAAGGAGCGTCACCGCAAGCAGATTCTGAAAAAAGGCTTTCCGGTGGAGTGGCGCAAGATTCTGCAGGATCGCGTAGGCTTTTACCATACTTTAAAAACCGAAGAAGAGAAACAGCGCTTTGAACGAAAACTTCTCCTGTTTGTGTCCGAAAAGCGCATCACAGGTATAGACACAGAGGTAGACGACACGACTAAAGTCTTGGTCGGCTCCAGCGCCATCATTCCGATTTTCGGGTTCAAGGACTGGGAGTATCACAACCTGGGAGAGGTGCTGGTTTTTCCCGGTAGTATCCACCGATATAAGAATCAGGAGAATGAAGCTGTTTCAGAGGTACTGGGGCGCGTGAACCCGTTTCAAAACGATCATTACGTTACATTGTCCAAACCGGCGCTGGAACAGGGCTTCAATGACATGGCCGACCGTAAGAATGTAGGTATACACGAGTTCGCGCACATGCTCGATCAGGCCGACGGCGAGATAGACGGTGTGCCTAAAGCATACCTACCGGACGAGTTGCTGCAGCCCTGGGAAGAGCTGATGTACCGCAAGATTAGCCAGATCGAAAAAGGAAAGTCGGACATTAACAATTATGGGGCGACCAGCGAAGCAGAATTCTTTGCGGTGGTTACGGAGTATTTTTTCGAGAAACCCGACCAGTTGGCTGAAAAGCACCCGCGCCTGTACGAAATGCTGACCAAAGTCTTTCAGCAGAATCCTAAGAGGCGGTTTCGTATCAACTTCCGGGAATTGCTTAACCCCTATGGCAAACGCTTGGGCCGAAACGAGCCTTGCCCATGCGGCAGCGGGAAGAAATACAAGCAATGCTGTATGCTGAAGAAGGGCAAAGCGGCAGCGTAATTGGATTGCTTAAAAGTGTAAATACTGGTTTCTGGTAGCTCATACACTGCGGCAATAGCTAACCTCAAACAGTACGACAGGTATAAAATAAAAGCGCCCCGGCCAATTGGTCGGGGCGCTTTGCATAGGTGAGTATAAGGTATGGTTAAGAGCCCGCAGGACGGGCATAAGCCTTGGCGTCTTCCAGCGTCACTTCCTGACCGCTCATGATCACCAAGCGTTCTACCACGTTGCGTAGTTCACGCACGTTGCCGCGCCAGTCCAGCGTCTTTAAGTATTCCAGCGCATCGTTTGTGATGGCCTTTGGCTTGTTGCCGTAGTCGTTGGCGATGTCCTGCAGAAACTTCTGCACCAGATCAGGTATATCCTCGCGGCGCTCGTTCAGCGGCGGCACATGGATCAGGATCACGCCTAAACGGTGGTACAAGTCTTCGCGGAAGGTCTTGGCTTCAATCTCTTCCAGAAGGTTCTTGTTTGTAGCAGCCAGCACACGCACATCCACCTGGATGTCTTTGTCACCACCCACACGAGTAATCTTATGCTCCTGGAGAGCTCGTAGCACCTTGGCCTGTGCTGACAGACTCATATCGCCCACCTCGTCCAGGAAGAGCGTACCGCCATTGGCCTGCTCAAACTTACCAATGCGCTGCTTTACGGCGGAGGTGAAAGAGCCTTTTTCGTGGCCGAACAGCTCACTTTCGATCAGTTCACTTGGTATAGCGGCACAGTTTACTTCGATCAGCGGACCATTGGCGCGGTTGCTATGCTCATGTATGGCACGTGCCACCAACTCCTTGCCTGATCCGTTCGGACCTGTGATCAGCACACGGGCATCGGTAGGAGCAACTTTTTCAATCGCTTGCTTCACGCGGCCCAGCGCTTCTGAAGTACCCACCATTTCGTAGGTCTTCGATATTTTCTTCTTGAGAATCTTGGTTTCGGTCACCAGGTTCGACTTGTCTAGCGCATTGCGCACGGACACCAGCAGTCGGTTTAGATCCGGTGGTTTCTGCAGGAAGTCATAGGCACCTTTTTTGGTAGCCTCCACGGCCGTGTCGATTGTGCCATGCGCTGATATCATGATAAAAGGAGTGTCCGGAGCCATTTCCATGGCTTTTTCCAGCACTTCTATACCATCCATACCTGGCATTTTGATGTCGCAAAGCACGACATCATACTTCGACTTGCCAATCTGGTGCAGGCCTTTCTGGCCGTCCTCGGCTTCGTCTACGGTATAGTTCTCAAACTCCAGGATCTCTTTCAGGGTGCTGCGAATGGCCCGTTCGTCATCTATAATCAGGATTTTGGGCATATTTTTTTCGTTCGTTTTATGCTGTAAACGGTAAGTATAGAAAATAAACAGCCGCTAATCAAGCGGCTGCAGCATTTGTACGATAAATCCCAAAATTTAGCTATCCGTCAGGTATAAACCGGTATTAAGAATTCGTGAAGTTGATCACGCTATACAGTTCCGGCTCCAGGAAAGGACCTCCCGGATAACCCGCTGTGTAGTCGAAGTTAATCCAAAGCTCTCCGTTTGTTTCGTGAAAGTGAATTTTACCGCCGGTTACTTCGTCTGGGAAGAGGGAGCGCACGGCATAGCTAACCTTGTCCAGGTCTTCCACGGTTCCCATCTTCACCTCGGTGTACATGTGGTTTGGTGAGATCACGATGCGGGCCTCACCGCCAATGGCCATAATAGAGGAAGCCATCAGGATGGCATAGTCGTCACAGTCGCCGGCCAGTAGCTTGATGCTCTCAGTAGGAGGAGAGTAGTAGTCGAGGCCGAGTGGGTCGTTTACGTAGCGCCAGCTGTTGCGTACATGCTTAAAGAGCGAGAAGTAGCGCACCATCTTGCCATACTTGCGGTAGTATTCGTCATGAAAAAAGCGGGTGGAGTTCTCAACAGCAAAGGAGCGCACCACAGGGTGAGTCGGCTGCATGGCACTTTTCACACGGCGCTCCTGAAAGTAAGTACCTCGTACCGGTTTAAAATAAGATACTTTGCTGGAGTTGCTAGTCATGTTCACCAGCATGGCATTGTAATCGGCGTAGAGGTTCTCTACTGTATAATCGTCGAAGGTGCTGTTAAAGAACATAGCTCCCATGATTCCCACAAAGAGGAGGAGGATCAGCTTTTTGCTGATGGTGGTCACAATCACAGAAACGATGGCCGCCAGGATAACGCACAGCAGGAAATTCAGCTCATAGTCGATGAAGCTGATAGGGGGTAAGTAAAAGCTGATCAGAACCGCCATCGGGAATACGATGATGATCTGAATGAACCGAACTAAAAACGTAGTCAGATTGGAGAGCTTGAACAATTGCGTCATGATTCCCTGCTTTTGTGGTTTCTGGCGCCTATAGCCCTTCTGGCTTTATAAGTGCATTGGCTTGAATTATCTTATACCTGTAACGCAAAATCCGGGCCTTTTTACTCACTTCTATTCCTGAAAATTTTAAATTATTTACCTGCGTGGCGGTATGCTGATAATTTCGGCAATATTTTCCATAATCAGAAAGCCTTTTCAGGCAAAAAGGTTAAAATTTAGTTAAAAGTGCCTGTTTTAAGAGGCCCCCTCTCGCAAAGCTTCATTTTACCGCGTAAATTGAGTACATCAACGCATCAGCATGTTATTCAGCACTATGAAAAAAACAATTTACTTACTCTTTGCCTTCTGCCTCTTTGCCTGTACTGCGGCATGGGGACAGCAGCTGCAACGCCGTCCTTTCCTGGGAGTACAGGTATCGCCGGTCACCGACTCGCTGGCTACTGCTAATCGCCTGTCCAGCACCCAAGGAGCCTTTGTGAGGCGTGTGATCCCCAACAGTACAGCCGCTGCCCTCAAGCTACAGGTCGGCGACGTGATTGTGCGTGTCAACGGTACACCTGTCAACAACTACATGGATGTGCCCGCGATGGCCCGCCAATTTCGCACAGGAGAGTCTGTGACACTCGATCTCAATCTTAAGGGTAAGCAGACCACTGTAAAAGGAAAAGTACAACCTATGCCTTTCGAAACCGACCCCAATGCGGAGGTAAGGTATGGCGAGGTACCCCTTCCTGACAATCGCTATGCCCGTTCCATCCTGAAAAAACCAAAAGGTAAAGGCCGCTTCCCGACCGTATTTTTTGTGCAGGGCTATGGCTGCAGCAGCCTGGATAACCTGCCGGCCGAAGACCCGCAGCGACAGCTGATCGATGGCCTGGTAGCCCGGGGCTATGCCGTTTTCAGGATGGACAAGCCCGGTTCCGGTGACAGCCAGGGAAGCAAGCCCTGTACCGAGATCGGTTATCAGGAAGAGCTGGAGGCTTTCACTGCCGGTCTGAAGCTGCTGAAGCAGGACCCTGCCGTTGATCCGGAGAATGTGTTCCTGTTCGGTCATTCCCTTGGCGGCAACACGGCGCCGCTGATGGCCGCCAAGGAGAAAGTCAAAGGCCTGATGGTGTATGGCATCACCGGAAAGCCCTGGTTTGAATACCTGCTGGAGGTATACCGCGACCAACGCACCCTCCTGGGGGCTGATTACGTGCAGGTAGACCAAGACATGCGAACCGTAGTACCGTTGCTCTATGAGTTTATGATCCTGAAAAAAAACCCGGAGGAACTGGCAAAGAATCCTGCTTACCGCTCTGCGTTGGAAAACATCATGGACTATGATGGGCAAGGGCACCTGTATGGCCGGCACTATACCTTCCTGCAGGATCTGCAGGACCTCCCCATGAGCCAGGCATGGCGCGATGCCAATGCCTATACCCTGGCAATCTATGGAGAGGCCGATGTGGCCGCTCTGGACCCATCAGGTGCTCAGTTAGTGGTGAGCCTGGTCAACAGCTACTATCCTGGCAAAGCTACTTTTGAATTGCTGCCCCGCACCGACCATGGTTTTATGGAAGTAGGGACCATGCAGGAGCACGTAAAGAGGCGAGGAAGTGCAGAAGAAGATGCTTTCCGGCCCAGGTTCAACCAGAAGTTAGTGGAGTTAGTGGACACCTGGATGAAAGACAAAATAAAAAGAGCGTAGCCGTCGGCTACGCTCTTTTTATTTCTATTGGTACTGAATATACAATGGCTTTGGATTAAGCTTCAGAATCTCTTCAGGCGTCATCAGGCGGGAGTTGTTGCGGGTGTCGTTCTTGTAGAACACCTTGAAGCCTGTAAACTGTACCGGCTCTTTGGCGATAAAACGGCGGTACGTGTCTCTTTTCAGCGCCGGTGGTCCCCAGCCGTCCATGTGCATGACCACTTGTACCTCTGGTCTTAGTTTGATATCCTGCGAATTCTGAATCATGCGCTGCGTGAATCGGTGCACGATGAGCAACTTAGGCGGCAGGTTGTGTTCTTTTGTGATGTCAGCAAGCATTCCGGTGGCGTAGTTGATATCCTCGGCGTCAAAACTTCCGATTTTCTTACCCGGTACTTCGCCGTCCTTCATCGCAAACTCAGCGTCTATACCTAAGTGCACGTTCGGCAACTTCAGGAACTGGGTCAGGCGGGGGAGTTCTTCGGGCAGGGTGCTGCGGCCCACCTGTACGTCCAGAAACACAATAGCGTCACGCTGTCTGGCCATCTCCAGCACATCCTCGATCATCTTATCGGTCATGCGCAGGCGGTACTTGTCGCCACGACCGGGGTGCCCCTGTGCTGTTACCACGATGGCATGCAGGGCAGGTTGCACCGGTGTCAGGGAATCCGCCTTCGTCCAATTGGCGACTTCCTCGTCCAGGCGGCGGAGCATTTCATCCACCGGATACTCACCCAGTATGCCCATGCGCTTTGACAATGGGTTGCCATAGTAGGCCAGAATGCGCTTGTGCGGCAGGATAGCACCTGGCAGAGGCTCAGGTCCTGGGTATACGGTAGGTGCTTCAGGAGCAGATGCTGGCGCAGGTGCAACAGTTGGTGTCTGTGCCGCTACAGTGTCGCTAGAAGCGGTGGCAGTGCTGTCAGCTGGTTGAGCCGGCAGTTCGTACTTTTCAGTTGAAGCCGGCAACGTAGCCGAATGAACTTCTTTGTCCTGGGTACAGGAGGCGGAGCCTAGCAGGAGTGTAGCTGCCAATACTGCAGCAGCAGGTTTTAGGTGTTTTTTAATGTGATAGGGTGGTAAGTTGTTCAGCACAAAGCTTTTGATCGCTTCACGGGTAGTGAGTAAAAAGGAATTCATGGCTGGGTATGGGTATCCGATGTAAATAGTCTATTAAAGTATAGATATTTTGTGAGGAAACAGCGACTAGACTCCCTTTTTTAGTAAAAAACTTACTCGTGCGTATAGTGGCGCTTCAACCATTGGCTCAGCCCCTGCAAACCTGGAAAGAGCACCCGCTCGGTGATATTGGCCTGATCCAGTTTGTCGCGTATTTCCCACTTCAGTCCGGCTGGAATGATCACTCTAAAGTACAGTTCCGGATGCTGCTCCAGCCATTGGCTCATATTGGCCTGCGCCGTTGACATAAGGGAGAACAAAGCGTACTGGTGCACGATGCGGGCGTCTAGTGAAGGCGGCTCCAGGAACACCACATATTCTTTATTCTGTAGCAAAGCCAGTTCCTTGAGGGAGGAGCAAACGGGTTGCAGTATTTCGGGCGTAAACACGTTGGAGCCTTCTTCTTTGATAGCCGTTTGCAGTTTGAGCGGCAAAAAGTCGTTAGCTTTCACATAGTCCACGCACCAGATGGCGCCGTCTTCATGATAGCTGGAGAGGTTCTGGGTGGCAAAATGCAGGGCCACATAAGGCGAGTAGGTCCAGTCGAGCAGGCGGGTAGGGAGACCGTGGTGCTGTGCCACCGCCAGCCAGTTCCAAACGGAATCGCCGGGAGCAGAATTGCTGTGGGCGTACTTTCGGAAGTTTCGCAGAATGTGTGGCTCCAGTTCGTAGTAGCGGCTGCCGAGGCGGGTCAAACTAGTGCTCAGGTCGTACTCTTTGCTCCAACTGCCACGGTATACATGGGAGGAGCGGAATCGCTTGATGTTCTCGTTCCAACTGTGGTCGAACAAGGCCGATTGTACCTCTGCCCAACTGTTTACAATGATGTCTTTTCCGGGTTCCATGTAATCGTTTTGCTGTCTTATAATAGCAGGCGGCGGGGTTGCTTCCTATACCTTGTTAGCTGAAAAATGTTGTAGTATGGAGGTAGCAACGCTGATAAATTTTCAACGGCATGCTTCTATATCTATACTTTCATTTAACTATGTATTTGTATTTTATGGATACGTATTTATACTTGATTAATAACATCTGATACTGCATGCCGTAAGTTCTGAAATGTTTTACTCATAAGTCCTATACATCTATGTTTTATCATGATAACAAACTACAGTACAAAGTAAGAGTAGAAAAGCCAAACCCGGCCTTTGCCAATATGCTACAGCAGGCCATTGGTGGCATTGAGGGGGAGATCAGGGTTTGTCTGCAGTACCTGTTCCAGGCCTGGGGTGCGAGGGGGCCTGCCAAGTACCGCGACATGCTACTGGAAACGGGAACAGAGGAAATGGCCCATATCGAAATGCTGGCTACGGCCGTAGCGCTGAACTTGGAGGGGGCTCCGCTCTCTTTGAAAGAGGATATGGCTAAAGATAAGGTAATTGGCGCTGTGATGGGCGGGATGAATCCGCGACACGTGCTTTCCTCAGGTCTCGCTGCAATGGCAGTCGACAGTAACGGGGTTCCCTTTAACGGTTCCTGGGTAGTGGGGAGCGGTAACCTGGCCGCTGATATGTATGCCAATGTAATGGCCGAGTCCACGGGCCGCGTGCTGGCTACTCGCCTATGGGAAGCAACCGACGACCCTGGTATGAAGGACATGCTTGCCTTCCTGATCGCCCGCGATACCATGCACCAGAACCAGTGGCTGGCCGTGTTAGAAGAGCTTGGCGGCTTAGAAGGTGTTCACCCAATCCCGAACAGTTTCCCGCAGGCTGAGGAGAATCAGCAGTTCAACTACGCTTTTGTGAGCACGGCCATTAACGGGGCGCCACGAGCAGAAGGCCGTTGGTCGCAGGGTACTTCCATGGATGGGAAAGGTGAGTTTAAGATGACACCGGCAGAGCCCCAGGGTGGTGAACCCCAGCTCGGGCCACCAGATCCAAGAGGTCATGCTCAGGTAGAGCAGATGGACGGGAAAGGAGGAATCATCAATAAGATAAAAGGTGCACTTTAAGCCATCAAGGTCCCCATAGAAGAAGGAGCGGGTACAGGTTTTATACCTGTACCCGCTTCAACTTTTAAAAGAGGTCCATCTGTATACCTGCTCTGGTACAGAAGTGCTTATAGTTGTAAGTTTTCATGCTTCGGCCAGCCATGTAGCGGTTGCGACTCATATGAAAAAGCTTGTTAATAGCTTCGGCGAATTTGCCTTCACCCCGCATGCGTGTACCAAAGCGACTGTCGTTTAGCTGACCACCGTGGCAGTCGGCTATCTGGTTTAGCACCTTATCGGCGCGGTCGGGGAAGGCCTCCCGGATCCAATCTTCGAAGATGGGGCCGATGCTGCCATTGAGCCGCACAATGGTATAGGCCGCACTGCTGGCACCCGCCTCGGCTGCACTTTTAATGATAGCCGGAATCTCGGAGTCATTGAGCCCAGGTATAATGGGCGCTACCATTACATTAACAGGTATACCGGCGTCTGCTAGCTGCTTCACCACCTGTAGACGTCTAGCCCCGGTGGCAGTGCGGGGCTCCAGTTTCTGGCGCAGCTTCTCGTCGAGAGTCGTAATGCTGATGTTCACATGCACCAAGTCCAGCTTATTGAGTTCCTGCAGTAAGTCGAGGTCGCGCAGGATGAGGGCGTTTTTGGTAATGATGCTGACCGGGTGACGGTACTGCAGCAATACCTCCAGCATACGGCGGGTTAACTGCTTCTTCGCCTCGATGGGCTGGTAACAGTCGGTGTTGCCAGCCAACATAATGGGCATTACCTGCCATTTCTGGTTTTCCAGCTGACGGGCCAGCACTTCCGGGGCATTCTCTTTCACGATAATCTTTCGCTCGAAATCTAGGCCGGCGCCGTAGCCCCAGTACTGGTGTGAGTTGCGGGCATAGCAGTACACACAGCCATGCTCACAGCCTTGATAGGGGTTCATGGAATAGGAGAGCCCTAGATCCGGGCTTTCCACCTTATTCACGATCTTTTTGGGGTGCTCCGCAAAGAACTCCGTTTTAGAGTTAGAAAGCATCGCCTCGTCCAGTCCCTCGATGTGCTCGGCTACGTATTCCTGCTTCAGGTAGGGGTTAGCGGGATTGTACTGTGCGCCGCGCCCTTTCAAAAATTCTTCTGCTTTCATAGTAGCGGTGATTCTCTTGTTAATGATTCTATGATTTCAATTTTGTCATCCTGCTAGGATCCTGGTGACAGATGAAGCAGTCCTCCTTTCAAGCAAGTTTCTTTACAAGGTGACAGGGAATTCGAATTCTTCCTCTGAGTAAGCCAACCTTTTTTTGAGGAGAAGCAGGGTGTTTGAACTTGTAAGCCTCTTTACCTAAACCTTAGCTTGTCCCGACACACAGCAGGCCTTTCAGCTGGGTGGTATAACACGGCGATTTCTTCTCGCATTTGAGCTGCCAGGGTCGGGTGGTGCCCTGCGCTGCGCAGGTGACCGTGTCACGGCCTAAGGCGCCGTTCAGTTTGTCGAGGGTCTGCATCAGGCGCTGGTGCTTGTCGCGGTCCACAGTGTCGAGCAGGGAAGTCTGCACATGGTTCTGGGGCCGCAGCTCCGATACGATCACGCCGCTCTTCTTGTAGCGGTAGCCTGCTCGATAGAGCGCCTGCAGAGCCATATTGGCGTAGTGTAGCAGTTCCAGGGTGCTGTTGGTGGCCGTAGGCAGCGCAATGGTCTTGCTGTTAAAGTACTGGGCGTCACCCTCCCGGAAGCGGTTTGTCTCCAGGAATACTGTAATAGCGCCTGCACAACTCTGCTGGCGGCGCAGCTTGGCAGCACAGCGCGAAGCATAGTTAGCGGTGGCTTCTTTCAGTTGCGAAAGCTCGGTCACAGGACCACCAAAGGAGCGGGAGGTGCAAATGTGCTGCTTGTTGGGCGCTACCATCTCCAGATCCTGACAGGGCTCGCCGCGTAGCTCCCGCACGGTGCGCAGGCCTACCACGGTCAGGTGTTTCTTCGCAAAGGCATCGGAGATGTTGCGTAGGTCCAGGGCCGTATGGATGCCAAAAGCTGCCAGCTTGCGGGCGTAGCGTCTGCCCACACCCCATACATCGCCCACCTCAGTGCGTCGCAAAGCTTCCTGTATATGCCGTTCATCGGTCAGCACCAGCACGCCATCCGCCTTCTTCGACTTTTTGGAAAGCCGGTTGGCCAGCTTGGCCAGTGTCTTGGTCGGGGCTACACCCACCGACACTGGTATACCTGTCCATGTCTTTACGGTATGGCGCATTTCTCCGGCATACTGGTTCAGGTCGCGGCCATAGAAGTTGCCCAGGTCCAGGAAAGCTTCGTCGATAGAGTATACCTCCAGGTTGGGAGTGAACTGCCCGAGCGTCTGCATCACCCGTGCTGACATGTCACCATACAGGGTGTAGTTGCTGCTGAAAACGTGCACATTATGCTGTTCTATCGTATCCTTTGCTTTAAATGCTGGTTCTCCCATCTGTATACCCAGTGCCTTGGCTTCGTTGGACCGTGCGATGATACAACCATCGTTGTTGGAGAGCACCACAATGGGCTTGCCCTCCAGTTTCGGATCGAATACCCGCTCGCAGGAGGCGTAGAAATTGTTGCAGTCCACGAGGGCAAAAAGACTAGTCATGGCCGCCGTTTACCTTGTGAAGCGACCACACCACAACGCCCCAGGGTTTAAAATCCATTTCTTCGGTGATCTCCACGGGCGGGTACAGTTCGTTGGCCGGTTGCAGGTATAGCCGAAGCCCTTTCTGGAGCAGGCGCTTTACCGTAAACTCGCCGTCCACTACGCCGATGATGATGTGCCCGTGACTGGGCTTCAGGGAGCGGTCTACTACCAGTATGTCGCCGTCGTGCAGGCGGGCATCACGCATGGACTCGCCCCGCACCCGCACCAAGTAGGTGGCGGTGGGGTTGCGGATGAGCACCTGCTGCAGGTTGATCTTGTCTTCCAGGTAATCTTCGGCCGGGGAGGGGAAGCCTGCGGCTACATAGCTCTGGCTGATAGGTAACTCAAGTAGTTCTGTGGCCCGGAGCGGGAGCAACTCGAGACTCTCCGGCAGGGTATTCAGAGTATGTGTTTTTTCCATAGTACTTTCTCTTTTGGTCTCTTTCGCGACACATGCCTCAAATATAGACTTTGCTAATATATTTGGCAATATATACTAAAAAAATTAGTTTTTGGTTCTGCTTTAAGAAGAACCTTGCAAATTGTCTGAAAGCAAAAGCAGAAAGAAGGCAATGGAATGAATGCCAAGCTATATACGCCTGGGAGTCTGGCTAAGCTTGTATTTAACAAAGGCGCTGGCAGGCTATACCTGGTGTTATGGCTAGCTAAGAAATTTAAAATGCTGAGGGGCTTGAAAACTGAGAAACCAGCTTAGTTATACCTATCGTGCAGATTTATATTGCAGTGGTTCAATGTTATAATTGGAATACAAAAGTATGGCAATGTGTGTATTATGTATTTATACGGATTCAATTCAGTACAAATTCAATAGCTGGAGAAGCAATAGCTGCGTTAAAAATATGTGGGAATGAATTATACTTTTCCAGCGTGTTTATAAATCCGTAAACTTAAGTATTTAACTATGAAACAAATGAAAGATCTGAGATGGAGGTTGTTGCTGCTATTTGTTCCACTTGCGTTTTTAGTGAGCTGTGATGATGACGATGATAATAGTGATCCGAACCTGGGCCGTCTGACAGCACAGGAGTTTGTGCAACGTGCTGCCGTCAGCGATATGTTTGAAATAGAAACCGGCAATATGGCGCTTCAGAAGTCAACTATGCAGGAGGTGCGGGACTTTGCCACAGAAATAGTGGCTGACCATACTGCTTCCAGCCAGGAGCTAATGGCGCTGGCGCAGCAGAAAAACCTGCAGGTGCCCACCGCGCTGCCGCAGGACAAGCAGGCTATTATAATCCGGCTTAACGGTAAGACAGGAGTAGACTTCGACAAAGACTTTGCGGATGTGCAGGAGGAGGCGCATGAAGACGCGGTAGAACTCTTCGAGCAGGCTGTCGAGGATCTGGAGGATGCCGAATTGCGGGCCTTCGCTCAGAAGATACTGCCTACGCTGCGTATGCATCTAGAACATGCACGTGAACTGGATGATATGACAGATGCACTGTAGCGCCTGCTAATGTTAATTTGTAAAACCTCCTGCCTAATCTGCAGGAGGTTTTTTAATGATTTGTTTTTCAGGTTATAGTAAGTCGGTGCATTAATAATAAGTTTAATTCAGGTGTGCCTGTTTTCAACAGGTTTTTCTGAGCGTTAGTTGGTGTGCAATGGCAGTGCCGGGTGCAGATATGCTTAATAGAACAGGGCGAAACATTTTATACCTGTACTAGCACATGATGTAAGGCAAACTCCTATTTTTGAGGAAACTTATACCTACATGATACAACGCAGCACGCGGCTCGATGCGGTTCACTATGAACTGTGCGGGCCCATTTATGAGAAGGCGAAGGAACTGGAGTTGGAGGGGCATCGTATCACGAAGCTGAACATCGGTAATCCGGCTCCCTTCGGCTTTGACGCACCCGAGGAGGTAATCCGAAACATCCTGGACAATCTGCGCCATGCGCAGGGCTACTCCGACCATAAGGGCATTCTGCAGGCCCGCGAAGCGATCAGGAACTACTATGTAGCCAAAGGTATAACCGGCATTCACACCGACGATATTTCCATTGGCAATGGGGTGAGCGAACTGATCCTGCATGCGGTGCAGGGTTTGCTTAATGAGGGAGACGAAGTGCTGGTGCCTTCACCGGATTACCCGCTCTGGACGGCGGCGGTGCGCTTCTCGGGCGGCAAGGCGGTGCACTACCTCTGCGATGAAGCCTCGGACTGGAACCCTGATCTGAACGATATCAGGAGTAAGATCAACAGCCGCACCAAAGGCATTGTGATCATTAATCCCAACAACCCGACCGGCGCGGTATACGCCCCGGAACTGCTGCAGGAGCTGGTCGAGCTGGCTGCAGCGCACAACCTGGTGCTGTTCTCAGACGAGATCTATGATAAGATCCTGTACGATGAGGTGGAGTACCGTTCCACGGCCACTTTTTCGGACGAGGTGCTGACAGTGACTTTCAGCGGACTTTCCAAAAACTACCTGGCAGCTGGTTTTAGGGCTGGTTGGATGCTGGTGAGCGGCAACAAGGCCAAGGCCAAAAGCTACATCGACGGGCTGAACACCATGGCCAGTCTGCGGGTATGCAGCAATGTGCCGGCGCAGTTTGCTATACAGGCGGCTCTGGAAGGTTATCAGCACATGCAGGACCTGGTATTGCCAACTGGCAGGCTGCGCCAGCAGCGGGACATCTGTTACGAAAAACTGACCGCTATACCTGGCATCACCTGCGTAAAGCCGAAAGGCGCCTTTTACCTGTTTCCGAAAATCGATGTGAAGAAGTACGCCATTGCCGATGACCAGGCTTTTGTGCTGGACTTTCTGCAGGAGCAGCATGTTCTGCTGGTGCAGGGAACTGGCTTTAACTGGCAGCAGCCAGACCATTTCCGCATCGTATACCTGCCGGAGCTGCAGGAACTGAGCCAGACCATGGACAAGCTGGCCTTGTTCCTGCAAAACTATAAAGGCACAGGCGCAGCTACCCGGAGGCAGCTTATGGAGGCGCTGTAGGTATAGCAAAGCGTTATAAAGCAACAAAGGCTCCCGTTAAAGGAGCCTTTGTTGCTTTATAAGATAATCATCAGGTATAGAGCTACTCCGCCAGGCAAGCTTCATGCTGATAAGCCTTCAGGTCTTCCAGCAGCGGGATCAGGCGGTCGATGGTCACGTGGTCCATCGCCACTACTTTATACCAGTTGGCATCCTGGTGGTTGTCCGGGACGAGGCCATACTTGCCGGCAATGCCCTTGTTGAGGTGCTCACTACGGATCGTGATGATGTTGGAGTAGGGGTTGCGGTAGTAGGCTATACCTGCCTTGTCGAGCTCAGCAGCCAGCCAGACGGCGCGGTTGAGCAGGGTAGTGGTTTTCTCCTCCCAGCCGTAGCGCCCGTAGGTCATCAGGATCATCCAGACAGCGATGGCGTTGGCGCCGGAGCGACTGCCGATCAGCGTAAAGTCCTCGCCCTCCACATAGCTCGCCTCCTTGGTGTTGGCGTGCTGCATCAAGCCTTTCCGGATCAGGAAGATACCCGTACCGTAAGGTGCCTGCACCATCTTGTGGGCATCCAGGGTCACGGAGGTGATGTATTTATTCTGGAAGTTTAGCGTATTGTTTGGGTTAGTGAAAGGGTAGATGAAGCCACCAAAAGCCGCATCCACATGAATCATAAACTGGCAGTTATTGGCTTCAAGTGCAGCTGCATATATATCGGCGTTATCCACTGATCCAAACATAGTTGTCATCATGTTGGCCACCACAATGAAGTGGCTTTTTCCCTTTGCTTTCTGAGTGGTGATCACCTCCTGCAGGTGCTTCTCATCAATGGCGCGGGTGTTGTCATCGACCTGTACTGTGGCGATATCGAGGTCAAACACATTGGCGGCCTTACTCATGGAGTAGTGGCTGTCGCGGGAGCAGAGGATGCAGATGCTGTCGTTGCGCACACCGTCTATGTTGCGGAAGTAGTTGCGGTAGATCCAGATGGCCTGCAGGTTGGCCTCGGTGCCGCCGGCTGCCACATAGCCGTCGCAGCTGCCCGGCTCGGCTTTCAGGATTTGCTCGGCGCAGAGACCAATCAACTCACGCTCGATCTGGTGCGTACCTCTGAAAAAAGACTCGGAAGCTCCCAGGGTATGACAGCCGATGTGGTTTGGGTTATGAATAAGGGCTGTCAGGAAGGGGGCATCTTTCAAAAAAGGCGCATCCTGGTAAAACACCTTATTATCGAGGTGGGAACCCGGTATACCCAATATGTTCTCGTCATAAAAATTTACGTTCTCTTCTAAGGCGTTGAATACGATGGTCCGGATTGTCTCTTTATTCAGTTTAGTCCACTGTTGCATACTTGTAAGCGAAGTTGATTTTAAAACGAAGGTAAAACCCATAGAGCCTTCCTGATACTTTTCAAAGGCAAATTTACGACATTAAAAAGACACGCCCTAAGCGAACATCTGTCTACCCTGGCTGTTCAAGCTGCGAGTTACACCCGTCCTGCATCAAAAAAAATGATGAAGATCACTGCCAATCTGATAAAAGTCACTCAAAAAAAGTTGGGAACTGAACTAAACAGTGCTTTACTTTGTGGCGTTAAAGTAATACTATTGTAACAAGTTTTAAACCTATCCATTGAAGAAGAAGCGCTATGGTTACCTTTAAAGAGTTAAAGAATGATCTGCCGGCAGGTATTGTGGTCTTTTTGGTCGCAGTACCGCTTTGCCTTGGAATTGCCATGGCGTCCGGCGCTCCACTGTTTTCCGGTATCATTGCCGGCTTTGTAGGAGGTATAGTCGTAACACTTATCAGCGGTTCGCAGCTGGGGGTAAGTGGTCCGGCGGCAGGCCTAGCCGTGATTGTATTGCATGCCATTGAGGGCCTGGGCAGTTTTGAGGTGTTTCTGTCTGCTGTAGTGCTGGCTGGTGTCATGCAGCTGGTACTCGGATTTCTGAAAGCGGGGAGCATCGGGTATTATTTCCCTTCCTCGGTTATTAAGGGGATGCTTTCGGGTATCGGTGTGATCATTATCCTCAAGCAGATTCCGCATGCCTTTGGGTATGATGAAAGCTACGAGGGTAGTCTACACTTCCTGGAGCCATCTGGCGAAACCACTTTTTCATTAATCTTTAACTCTTTACGTTACATATCACCTGCAGCGGTTATCATCAGTGCGCTTTCCCTGGCTATCCTGATTTTCTGGGATATGGTATTGTCTAAGAAAGGCAAAATTTTCCAGATCATACAGGGTCCGCTCGTGGTGGTGGTGTTGGGTATTGTCCTGAACCTAGTGTTCCTGAATGCCTTCCCGGAGATGGCCTTGCGCGCTAACCACTTGGTGGAACTGCCGGTGGCAACGAGTGTGGGAGGCTTCTTTCAGCAGTTTACCGCGCCTGACTTCAGCCGTATCCTCACTTACGAGGTGTTAATGTTGGCAGGCACGCTTGCAGTCGTAGCCAGCCTTGAAACCCTGCTTTGCCTGGAGGCGACCGATAAACTGGACCCACAGAAGCGTATCAGCCCGGCTAACCGCGAGTTGAAGGCGCAGGGCGTCGGTAACATCGTATCGGGCCTGATCGGTGGTCTGCCTGTTACGCAGGTGATCGTGCGCAGCTCGGCCAACATTCAGTCCGGTGGCCGTACCAAGCTTTCGGCCCTTATCCACGGTGTGCTGATCCTGGCCAGCGTAATTGCTATACCTGGTCTGCTCAACCTGATACCGCTTGCCTCACTAGCCGCTATTCTGTTCGTGGTAGGGTATAAGCTGGCCAAGCCGGCCCTGTTCAAAGCCATGTACCGTGGTGGCCTGAGCCAGTTTCTGCCATTTGTAGTAACCGTGCTGGCCATCGTGTTCACTGACCTGCTCACAGGTATAGGCATTGGTATGGTAGTGGGTATCTTCTTTATCCTCAAAAACAGCTACCACGTGTCACACACCGTAGTGAAGGAGAAATCACAGGCAGGCAGAGAGAAGTACCGCATTGTGCTGGCAGAGGAAGTGACTTTCCTGAACAAGGGCAATATCTTGGAGGAACTTCGCAGAGTGCCGGAAGGCGCTGAACTGGAAATAGACATGTCCCGCTCGGCCGTGGTAGACCCCGACGTGATCGAACTGATCGAGAACTACAAAGAGACCGCCCGTAGCAATAATATTAAACTTACCATAAAACAGACGGCTGAAGATGAAAAGCTGGAGTACGAGGGCATGAAGTTTTAACAAGTCATCATTTTACTAAACTACTATAAAAGACTACACCAATGAGAACCCAAAACAGAGAGACACAGGCAGAACTGACACCACAGCACGCAAAAGAGATATTGGTTGAAGGCAACAAGCGCTTTGTAAACAACCTGAAAGCGAACCGCAACCTGCTGCAGCAGGTGAACGAAACGTCAGAGGGGCAGTATCCATTTGCTATTATCCTGAGCTGCATCGACTCCCGCACTTCAGCTGAGTTGATTTTTGACCAGGGCCTTGGCGACATATTCAGTGCCCGCATCGCCGGTAACATCGTGAACGAGGACATTCTGGGTAGTATGGAGTTTGCCTGCAAAGTGGCTGGCTCTAAGTTGGTAGTGGTGCTGGGTCACAGCAAGTGCGGCGCTATCAAGGGTGCTTGCGACCACGTAGAGATGGGCAACCTGAGCACGCTGCTGCACAAGATAGAGCCTGCTGTGAATGCAGTGGAGTATGATGGCGAAAGAAACTCCAAAAATTCGGATTTTGTAGAGAAAGTAGCTGAAACCAACGTTGTGTGGACGGTAGGCGAGATCAAGAAAAACAGCCCAATCCTTCGTGAAATGATAGAAAAAGGCGAGATTGGCATCGTAGGTGGCATGTACGACGTAGAAACCGGCGTAGTGACCTTCTATGACGATGTAGAAAATATGACTGAAACCCTGCATGAGGAACTTGCTGGCAAATATTAAGATCAAAGTAGAGGAGAAGGTATATCTCAAAGACCCCGAAGCATCAGAGAAAGGTCGTGATATTATCAAACACGGTATCTTTCTGATCGATGAGCTGGGCTTGGAGGCCTTCACCTTTAAGAAGTTGGCTGAGCGCATCGGCAGCACAGAGGCGACGATCTACAGGTACTTTGAGAGCAAGCATATGCTGCTCTCATACCTGATCTCGTGGTACTGGAACTGGCTGGAATACAGGTTAGTGTTTGCTATTAACAACATCAATTCACCTGAAGACCGCCTGCGCATTGCGATCAGCATTTTGTCGGGACGCATCGAAAACGACATGGAATTTGAGCACATCGACGAAGTAACCCTGCAGCGCATAGTGGTAGCCGAGTCAGCCAAAGCCTACCTCACCAAGGAGGTGGATGCCAACAATAAGGAAGGCTTCTTTTTGAGCTATAAGCGCCTGTGTAAGCGTATAGCCGATATCGTGCGCGAGATCAACCCGGAGTACAAGCATCCGGCCTCTTTGGTCTCTACGATAGCGGAGAGTGCGCATTACCAGAAGTTCTTTGCGCTGCACCTCCCTTCGCTCACAAACATACAAGAAGACGGTGGCACTGAGCTAGAGGATTTTCTGACGCACATGGTGTTCAAAACCCTCGAGCGATAACGAACTATTTACGATCCTTGAAAAGGATGACACTGGCCCTGGTGCCGGTGTCATCCTTTTTGTTTTATAGGTGGTAGTTTACAGCTAAACATAACCTCTTCCATGTGTTTTACTTACAACACAGGTATAACAAACTGTAAGGTATGAAAACAAAGAGCATTCTATTGAAAAGTCGTCCGAAGGGTATGCCGACGAAGGAAAACTTTGAGTTCAAAGAGGAAAAGCTACCAGAACTGCAGGAAGGGCAGCTCTTGCTCAAGACGCTGTACGCATCGGTGGACCCCTACATGCGCGGTCGCATGAGCGACGCCAAATCCTATGTGGCTCCCTATAACCTGAACGAGCCCATTACCGGAGGTGTGGTGGCAGAAGTCGTTGAAAGCCGGAACGACAGGTATAAAGCAGGGGCAATAGTGTTGGGTAACCTGCCCTGGCAAACCTATAGCATCTCCAACGGCAAAGGCCTCAACCAACTGGACCCGGATCTGGCGCCGCTGAGTTATCACTTAGGTGTACTGGGTATGCCCGGACTGACAGCCTATTGCGGTTTGCTCTACATCGGAGAACCGAAAGAGGGAGAGACGGTGGTCGTGTCGGGTGCGGCGGGAGCTGTTGGCACTGTGGTCGGGCAGATTGCCAGGCTCAAAGGTTGCCGCGTGGTCGGTATAGCCGGCTCCGATGACAAAACAGCATACCTCAAAAATGACCTTGGCTTTGACGAGGCCATCAATTACAAAACCACAGACAATATGCAGCAAGCTTTGGCAGCCGCCTGCCCCGATGGCGTGGATATTTACTTCGACAATGTGGGAGGAGAGATATCGGATGCCGTGTATGGTCTGCTAAATAAATTTGCACGCATTGCAGTTTGCGGACAGATCGCGCTGTACAATGCCACCTCAGTTCCGACAGGTCCGCGGGTGGAGCCAATCCTGCTGAAGAAGAGCGCTCTCATGAAAGGCTTTATTGTGGGTGACTACGCCGCACGCTTTCCGGAAGCGGCCACAGAAATGGTGGGTTGGCTTAAAGCCGGTAAGTTAGAGTACGAAGAGCATATTGTAGAAGGGTTTGATCAATTGCCACAGGCCTTCTTCGGCTTGTTCAGGGGGGAGAATACAGGCAAGCTACTTGTGAAAGTGGCTGATTTTAACGCCCATTGAGCAACACATGTTCAAAGCAATTGGCGGGATACTAGTATCAACAGAAAAGCCCCGGACTTCTCCGGGGCTTTTCTGTTGCTGTAAGTAATGTTTTAGGCGGCGATTGACTGTGAGTTGCCTTGTAGCGCTGCCCTGTCTTCTGAACTGGCCTTGTCAAACAGTGAGTCGAGGCGGAGCAATCGGAACAGGCGCTCAGTGGTGGCATTCATGTCATAGAGCACGACTTTAACGTTCTGTTTCCGGATTTTGAGTAGTTCGCTCACAAAAGAGCAGATGCTGCTGTTGGTCAGGTGCAGGCGGTCAACGTGCGAACAGTCGATCCAAAGTTCTTTTGTGCTGTCCGTCGGTGCTTTAGCGATTGCCTGGTGAACTTTATCAAGCGCTTGTTCTTTCACAAGGCCTTTTACAAAAGAGATATGGCGATTCTGGTGCGAGGTGTGGTTGGTTATTTCCATGTCGACGTTCCTGAAAAAAATTTAACATACAAAGGAGGTGCTTTAGCAGCGGGAGTCCTTTATTTAATACTATAAAATTAAAAACATATTATTGGGTGAGTATTGTATTTTTAAAGTACGGGGTAATTAGTATATAGTTATTTACTTTGCAATAAATTTAGTCAATGATTTATAATGGTGATTTTTATTACTGAAAACCTCAATAACTACTGATAAGTTGATTGTTTATTTATTGTATAAAATCAATATGCTGTTTAAATAAGTCATTGTTGTTAAAATGTAATATGGGCTCAAGTGGATTGTTTAGGGAGGTTATGAAATGTCAGGTAGCCCGCTTGTACCACCTCTAAGGCCGGGTCTGACAAGCAGGGGTTTCAATATATTATTTTTAGTATATTGATAAGGAATTGATGCCGCCGCTATGCTAAGACAACTACCGCTGCTACTGCTTTTTTCCCTGCTCTCGATACAGGCCTTCGCGCAAGGGCGCTTGGCTAAGTCCCAACTCCGCAGCCCCTATACCTACATCTACCGCATCACCGACGAGCAAGCCCTGAAGATCTATGAGAAGGGGCCGGATGTGGTAAAAAGTAGTTTTTTTCACACGGTAGTCGATTCCTTTGCCATCAACAAGACTTACACGAAGCCGCTGCCGCAAGGCCACTACCTGTACATGCATGCCCAAGGCCCTGACCTGGTATACTGGCTGGAGACGAAGAGCAAGCTGCAGGCGAAGCTGCTGCACCTGCAGCCGGAGCTCGCTCTGCTGGTGCATGACAGTATGGGACAACTGGTGACCGATGCAGAGGTGATGGCTGGCAAGCAGCGTGTGCCATTCGACAGCAAAACCAATACCTACCGCCTAAAGAAGGGGCATAAAAAGGGAATCCTCAGCGTGAGCCACTCGGGCCTAACCTTTTATGAGGAACTCACACCGCAGCATCAGTATCACTACAAGCCAAAGTGGTGGCAGCGGCTGATCAACACGTGGCCCATTTATTACACGTGGCGCCCGTTTTGGGATGTGTACAGAACCATTAGGTGGGGGGAGCCACAAGGATGGATCCGCAGTATAGCTTCCATTTTTGACGAAGAGTACCGTCTTGACAAACCTGAAAAGTATAAAGGCTACCTCGTTACGAACAAACCGCTATACCAGCCTGGCGACACGGTAAGGTATAAAGCCTATGTGGTGAACCAAAACGGCAGACCAGTGCAGTACAAGGCGCAGCTGATGCTAAATGGCTATAATATCAGGCGCAAGAAGATGGGGGAGCTCGCACCTTACAGCAAGGGAGCATACGAAGGTTGGTTTGTGCTGCACGACAGCCTGAACCTCCGCCTGGATGCCAGCTATACCTTGTCGCTGGAACGGACCAATAAGCGGGGGGATGAATTGGTGCGGCACTCTTTCACTTATGAAGACTATGAACTGAAGGAAAACAAGTATACCCTGCGCCTGGCGCATGAAGAGCACCAGGCGGGTGTGGAGAACCAGCTGCATGTGCGCGGCACGGATGCCAACGGTCTCAACCTGCTCGACGCCCGGGTAGAGGTGGTGGTGCTTACCCGGCAGGTTTTCGGGTCGCGGGAGCAGCAGGTGTTTGTACCGGACACGCTCTGGAAGCACAGCCAGCCGCTGGAGGCTGCCGGCGAAACTAGCATCTACCTACCTGCCACGGCTTTCCCGAAAGCTTCCCTGCGCTTCCAGGTCAGGGCTGACTTTCTGAACAGCAGCAATGAGCGCACCTTTCAGTCGGCCGAAGCTAGCTATACCTACTTGCCGGGACAGCTGAAACTTTCGCTCTCGCAGGACAGTCTGTTGGCCCAATACCTGGAAGGCGGCAAGCCCATGCCGCACCAGGCAAAGCTGATTGCCGTTGACGCGAAAGGCAACAAAGTACTGGAGCAGCAGGTGCAGTTGCCTTACCGTTTGCCAGTGAACCCCTATGTGCGGCGCTACATACTGCAGACTCCGGAACAGGAGGAAACGCTTGCCCTGAATCCGGAGAATGCACTAGTGCAGGCCTATACCGATCGTAGTAACGATTCGCTCTATTTCGTGCTGGACAATCCGCGGAAGCTGCCTTACTGGTACTTCGTGTACCGAGGCGATAAACTGGTGGAGCAGGGCAAAGGGCGGGAGCGGGAGCTGCGCTATACCCGTGCCCTGCGTGGCGACGATCCTTATTTTGTGACACTGCGCTACATGTGGGGCGGCGAGATCCGGTCAGATGAAAAAGTGGCCCCGCACCGCAGGTATACCCTGAACCTGGAGGTGGAAGCGCCTCAGGTAGTATACCCGGGCCAGCAGAGCGACCTAACTGTGACCGTGCGTGATGCCAAAGGAAAACCAGTGCCCAATACCGATCTTACCGCCTATGCCATCACATCAAAGTTCACGGCACAGGGTGTGCCCAGCCTGCCTTCCTGGGACAGGTATAAAGGCCGCAAATCCTACCAGAAGCTGCGGCTGAACAACGAGGCCAAAGCCGCCACGCAGCTCATGGACTGGACTGAATGGAGTCGCCGGATGGGACTCGACAGCATCGCCTATTACAATTTCCTCTACCCGAAGCAGGGCATTTTCACCGAGTACAGCCTTTCCCGCGACAGTCTGACGCAGTTCTCGCCCTTTGTGGTAGACTCCGGCAGGGTGGTGCCCGTGCATGTGGTATACCTTGACCGGGTGCCGGTTTATTTTTCGGGAACGGATGTAGTGCCAGCCTACTCCTTTGTGGCCGACAGTGGCTACCACACCATTGTGATGCGAACGGCCGACAAGCTGGTTACACTCGACAGCGTATACCTGCGGCCTTACCACAAACTGGTACTGAGTGCTGACCTCACGTCAGGTACTGTGCCCTATGCGAAAGAAGCTGAAAGGAAAGACTACCTCTCGACCCGGGAGCGCAACAATCTGCACGGCTACCTGCTGCAGGTGGAACATAATTTCGGTAGCGATCTGTCTTATCTGAAGCAAGGCCGCCGGGTGCTGCGCATTGAGGATAACCCTACCCGGAACAACCATTATTACTCGGCAACAAAGTCCGTGCTGGCGGGGCCTTTCTCGCCGGGCTATCTGCAGTTCACCAGGTATAACCGTTTCAACACCTCATTTGAACTGGAGGCCGGCTATACCTATACCTTTGAGCGGGAGCTGCTCAAAATGCGCGAGCGCAAGCTCCTGCCGGATCATGTTCACCTTGGCAACTGGAACAAGAAGGAGCGAAATCCGGTGCCGTTATACGACAAAGCCTCAACTGAGCAGCAACTGCAACAGGAGTGGGAGGAACTACAGCATCAGTTCTGGCTGCAGAAAGCCTTCGGCAACAATCCGCTTTACGATGACTACCTGCCCAAAGGTCGTGTAGGTTGGCGACTCGACAGCGCCTTCACGCTAATGCCTGCCGTAGCCGTCCTGCACAAGGCCGGCCAGCCAGATTCTGCCCGACTCTATAGCGGCAATAATATCCTGATGACAGGTATACCGATCGGCAAGTACCGGCTGGCACTGTTGTTTCCGGATAGTAGCTATGTGGCTACTGACCTGCAGGTGCAGGCAAACGGACAGGTGCAGCTATACTTGAAACCCAATTCGCAACAGCAGGCAGACAGGTATAGCCAAGTGCTGCAGCAGTTGATCAAAAGAAGAATCCGAGAAGCCCAGCGAGGAGTGAGTATAGAGGTGCAGCAGCAAGTGATCCGGCAGATGCGCAACGACAGTTACACCTCCGGTCTGAACGAGTACAGCACCACCGTTTCAGGTGTAGTTGTCGATGTGGGATCAGGCACGCCGCTGCCGGGTGTGGCTGTGCTGGTGAAGGGCACGCGCATCGGTACGGCTACCGATGCAAACGGGTATTACCAACTTGGTGTGCCTTCCAACGCTGTGTTGGTGTTTCGCTTTATCGGGTACACAACATCAGAAGTAGCCACCGAAGGCAGAAGGATTGTAGACGCTTCTCTTAGCGCTGATATGCGGCAGCTTTCGGAAGTAGTCGTTGTTGGTTATGGCGTACAACAGAAGCGTGAAATGACATACACAGCTGCTACTGCAACAGTAGTAGAAGGGCGTGCACAGGGTATACGCATCCGAGGCAACGCCACTATCCAAAGCGCCAGTTCGCCACTTATTATAGTGAACGGAGTACCCTACAGCGGCGAACTATCTGACTTGGATCCGGCTTTGATCGCTTCCATGACCAAGTTGAGCGCTGAGGCTGGCATGGCACTCTATGGTTCCGCAGCGGCTGGCGGCGTGATCATCATCGGCGGCAAAGGCGGTCCTGCCAACCTGACCGCAGAGTTGCCGGTGGATGAGGCCGGTGCTATACGCGAAAACTTCTCCGACTTTGCCTTCTGGCAGCCGCGCCTGCTAACCGACCGCAAGGGGCAGGTGAGTTTCCCGGTTACCTTCCCGGGCGACATTACCAGTTGGAACACCTACGTGCTGGGTATGGATGGCAAGAAGCGCACAGGCATCTACAGCACCAGCATCAAGTCCTTTAAGGCGATGATGGCCACGCTGGCAATGCCGCGCTTTCTGGTGGAGGGCGACAAAACGCAGGTCATCGGCAAGGCGCTCAACTACCTGCCGGACTCGTCCAGTATTAGTACCCGCTTTGAGGTGGCAGGGAAGCAGGTACGCGAAAGCCAGATTCTGCTCAAGCGTGCCCACACCGACACGCTCACCCTCACTGCCCCGTCTGTCGCACCTGACTCCGTGGAGGTGCTCTTTGCCCTGCGGTCAGTTGAAGGAATGGCTGATGGCGAGCGACGCCACATCCGGGTATACCCCAAAGGCACCGAAGAAACTATTGGACACTTCCTGGCTTTGCACGCTGACACGACGGTAACCCTAAATTTCGATCCGGTTAAAGGTCCCGTGAAACTGCATGCGAAGGGCAATCTGCTGGAGGTGATGCTGGAAGAGATCGACTACCTGCACAAATATGAATACTGGTGCAGCGAGCAGGCAGCCTCCAAATTAAAAGGACTACTGCTGGAAAAGCGCATTCGGGAACAGCTGGGGGAGAAGTTCACGCACGAGCGCATGGTCCGCCGCCTGGTGCGCCACCTCGAAAAGACACAGCTGCCGGAAGGTGCCTGGACCTGGTGGCAGTCCGGTCCGGCCTATACCTGGATTACGAGCCATGTGGTAGAGGCCCTGTCGCTGGCCAAAGCGGAAGGCTACGCTCCGAAGTATGACGAGCAGAAGCTGCTGGACTTTATGGTCTATCGGCTGGAGCAGGCCCGCTTCATTGACAAACTGATGATGCTCGAAACGCTGCACAAGCTGCAGGCCAAAGTCGACCATAACCGTTACGTGGAGGAGCTTTCTAACCGTGACAGACTATCGCTGGAAGAACAGCTGCGCCTTACCCGCATGCGCCAGTTGATCAAGCTGGAAGCCCCGCTTGACACGCTTCAGAAGTATAAGCAAGTGACCACGCTCGGCGGTCTGCACTGGGGTGAGAACAGGTATAGCCTCTTCAATAACCATATTTCCAACACCCTGCTGGCCTACGACATCCTGAAAGCGGCCGGTGGGTACGAGCAGGACCTGGCCAACATACGCGCCTTCCTGCTGAGCGAACGCCGCAACGGCCGCTGGCGCAATACCTACGAGTCGGCCCGCATCCTGGAGACACTGCTGCCTGACCTGCTGAGTAAGGAAGAAGGAAATCAGCCACAGCTAAAGAACACGCTTCAATTGAGCGGGGCAATGCACCTAGAGGCCGACAAAGTTCCGTTGGACACGACCTTCCTGCCGGGGCAGCCGTTGATCATCAGCAAGCAAGGCAAGCTGCCGCTCTACCTGACCGCTTACCAGACGCACTGGAACGCCAGCCCTGAGCCAGTGCAGAAAGACTTTGTGGTGTCCACTTCTTTTAAAGGTATAGCTAGCCAGGCCACCCTTAAGGCGGGTAAACCTGTCGAGCTGGAGGTGGAGGTGGAGGCCAAAGCCGATGCCGACTACGTGCTGATCGAAGTGCCTATTCCTGCTGGCTGCTCTTACGACGAGAAAAAAGGCAGAGGTCCCTACGAAGTGCACCGCGAATACTTCCGGAACAAAGTCGCCATCTTTGCTGACCGTTTGCCCAAAGGAAAGCATACCTATACCATCCAACTACTGCCGCGCTACAACGGCACCTACAGCGTCAATCCGGCAAAGGCAGAGTTGATGTACTTTCCTGTGTTTTATGGCCGCACGGGGATGAAAGGTGTCATCATTAAGTAGCCCCAGACAGATACGCTGCATGCCGTTGATTTTTTCTAGGATGCACCCACAGGGATATTAAGTAGGTATAAATTTATAAACCTGTCTGTTAGGTGTTTAGACTTGCATAGGGGTGCGTTTAGGCCTCAGGAGGCCTGTTTTTGGACATTGTTAAATTATTGTTAAAATTTTTGTAATGTTATATTGTGATTTATAATAATGTCGCATAAATTGCACTATGCAGTTTAAGTAGAAAACGCATACGTAATTCTTAACTATACAAAATACACAAGCATTGATTTGAACTAAAGTGTATGCTTTTGAGATTTATAATCCGAATGGCATGCTTCTTGGGAAGAATCAGCAAAAACGTTTAACTTTTAGCCAATGTTAGATATCATCAATTTTATTGCGCTCGCCGGCATCTTCAACATCTGTTTTTTTTGGTATGCATCTACCAAAATGAAAACAAAGCCTGATCCGGTGAAGACGCTTGTTGTATCCTTTGTATTTTCCATTCCCCTCAGTTTTCTGTTGATCGCCGTGTATACCACAATGCTGCTTTACGCTGCTAAGATCGGCGCCAGTGAAGATGCCATGTGGGAGTATATGGAGCAGGAAGAATTGCAGTAGTATCCACAGGTATAGCCTCGGCTAACCTGTTTTCTTAAACGCATCGCGGGCACTTGTCAAAAGCAGGTGCCCGCGATGCGTTTATGGCTAATGGTGAGTATAGCTAATGCTTTGTCCCTGGCTGTACAGGCATTTTCCCATGAAGGGAAATGTCGTTTCATTCTGATAAATATTGAGGTTGCTGCGCGACTTACTGCCAGTTGAAGTAGGCAGAGGTTCAGGATTTTTTTAGCATAACCTTCATCAGAATAAGATACCGTATTTGCCGCACAGCTCTAATCCAGAATCCGCAGCTCGTCGCGGCTGATCAGTGGAGTACCGGCATAGCGTCCTTCCCGTGGGCCATTCTCAAGTTTTAGCACACCCCGCGGACAAACATGCGCGCAAATGCCACAGCCTACACAAGCCGCCCGGATGATCGGCTCGCCCTGCTGCGCATACCAGCGCACATCAATGCCCATTTCGCAGTAAGTGGAGCAGTTGCCGCAAGAGATGCACTGTCCGCCATTGGTGGTGATGCGGAAGCGGGAGAAGTACTTTTGTAGCAGCCCCAGGTAAGCGGCCATCGGGCATCCGAAGCGGCACCACACCCGGTTGCCCATCAGTGGATAAAAGCCCACACCGATCACGCCCGAAAACATGGCCCCGATAAAGAACCCGTATGTCTGGGCAAAGCCGCCGGAAAGGTCACCGAGCAAGCGACCCTCGCTCCAGGAGTTGATCCAAAGGAAAAGCGTGGTGAGAATGACAAAACCCAGAATCGGGTAGATGATGGCCACTTCCCAGCGCCAGGCCTTGCGGCTTTTGTCGGAGAGATGTCGGTAAGGGTCGCCGGCGGTTTCGGCCAGTCCGCCGCAGCCGCACACCCAAGAGCAGTACCAGCGCTTGCCATAGAAGTAGGTGAGCACGGGCGTGGCCAGAAAGGAAAACACCGCTCCCCAGAAAATCATAAACACTCCCAAAGCGGCACCGTCCCGCACCAGGTATTCCATGGTGCTCGGGAAGAGGTAGTCATACTTGAGCGGCCAGAAATAGCTGAAGTAGTACTCCGGCTGGTTGAGCATCAGGAGCAGGCCCGGCAGCAGAAAGGCAAAACCCAGCTGAAAGAACATCACCGAAATAGTCCGGATGATGTGGTAGCGGCTGTTGCGGTACTTGAGCAGGGCGTATACCCCCATGATCAGCACGGCCAGGGTATAAAAAGTGCCGTAAAGAAACCACTGGTCGCTGGGGCGGTTGCGCAGCCACTGGCTCAGGGGCTCCATGGCTTGAATAAGGCCTTGCAGGGTGTCCGGGAACCAGTAAAGCAGCACATAAAAACCAGTAAGCACAAAGCCGATGACCCAGGCCGAAGCCCCACGTGATGTTGCCTCCTGTTGCCAGAGTCCGTGGTTTTGCTCGGCAGGTGACTTGCGTCGTCGGCTTTGCCAGATGTAAAGCAGAGCGCCCACAGTGAAGACTGCTGTGCCTCCCAATCCGGTAAAAACAGGAGAGAGGTAATCAGCACCCACGGCAGCTACCAGTATACCCAGCAGACCGATGCTGATGAGTACGAGCCCCACCATTTTCACCACATTCCGTGAGGTGGTAGAAGGAGTAGTAGCAGTAGGGGAAATGACGGCAGTAGGCATCTGTAGTATCAGTAATTAACAGGAAGTAGAGTCAGAAAACAGCCCGAAGCGCTTTCGCAGTTCCCACCAGTTGCTGTGTTTGACCGGTGGCTGACGGTCTGGGAAACGGGTATAGTACTGGCGTAAGAGCTCCTCTTCGTAACGTTGGAAAAACTCAGGATCGAAGTTCACTGCAGGCAGTTCCTGCACCACATCATGCAAGGTATAGCCCTGCTGCAGCCAGTGGTGGCAGAGGTCATGGCGATAGCGGACGCCAAGCAGATTTATACCAAGGAGCTTGGCAGTCTTCTTGTCGTAGAGTAGTCGGATGGCCTTGGTTGCCTCCTCGTTCTGCCAGTACAGCGACTCCTGCTGCTCTGTAAAACGTGCAGGCACAAAGCCGTAGGTCTGGTATTCAATATCAAAAAACTTGGCGGAGTTAAACCACGGTCCGCGCTGGTAAGGCTTTCGGTCACCGAGCAGGGTGGAGGCCAGCGCCTCGGCATGCAGACGGGCCGTGTACCAGAGCTGCTCCATCATCGGCTGGCCCGGAGCGGGATTACGGAACTGGGCGCAGTCGCTGAGAGCGTATACATCGGGTTGGCTCGTCTCAAAAAACTCGTTCACCAGTATACCCTTTTCTATCTCTATACCTGCGCCCTTAAGGAAATCAACATTCGGTTTCACTCCTGTGGTGATGCCTACAAACTGACAGGGCAGCTCTTTGCCGCTACGCGTGTGTATAGCACGTACCCGGCCAGCATCATCAGCCAAGATTTCCTGCAGTTCTTCCTGCAGCAACAGCTCAATGCCGTGCTGCCGAATGTGGTCGGTCACAAGCTGGGCCTCTTCTTCGGGCAGCACATTGTGCCAGTACAGTTTATCCCGTATTAGCATGGTGACGGCTATACCCCGGCTACGAAGCATCTCAGCCATCTCCACCCCAATCAATCCTCCGCCTATGATCACAGCCTGCTGTATACCTGCCGTGTTGGCTTCCATCAGTTCCAGGTCCTGCAGCGACACGAGGCCTTGTACGCCTTTCAGGGTTTGGCCGGGCCAATCGTAATAAGCTGCGCTGGAGCCCGTGGCCAGCACCAGTTTGTCGTAGTGCATAGGAGGGCCTTCACGTAGCACGAGCTTTTTGTTGCTTGTTTCTACTCGCTCGACGTAGTCGTGCACCAGCTCTATTTTCTGCTCCTGCCAGTACCAGTCGGCGTAAGGCACAATATCCTGGAAGCGCATGTGGCCCATGTACACGTACATCAGCGCAGTGCGCGAAAAGTGCAGCTGCGACTCCGCCGACACAATGGTAATGCGGCAGTCGCTCCGCTGCCGCACACGCTGCGCCAGGGTGACGCCTGCAATGCCGTTACCGATGATAACTAAGTGTTCCTGTGCTTTGATCTGGTTCATGTAAAAATTCTGGACCTCTCTGGCGGCTATACCTAGTATACCTGAAATGACTAGCTATACCTGTGATACACTGCTGCGACAGGGCAGGTATAGCCAAAGATACGAAATTAGGACAGGCATAAAAAAAGGAAGGCCGGGACATTCCCGGCCTTCCTTCTATGAAATTATCTCGAATTAGCGGCTTCCGGCGCTACTGCCGACATCCTGACCGCCGTCTTCTACGCTTTTGCCACCCTGACGGCCGCCGCTGCGTGGCTCGTTGCCCATGGCGCGACCTGCCTGATCGCTCTCCTCTGAGCGTGGAATCTGTTCTGATGGATCCTTCTTGGCTGTTGGGTGGATATTAGGCACTTTGTTGCCCTCATTTATTTTGCTTTTATTTTGGTCTCTGTTCTGGTCTTTATTCTTATCTGCGTTCATCTTCAATCTGTTTTAGTTGTATTAAGTTTTACTCTGAATTGGTCCCAAGGTTATACCTATACCTTAGTAGCGGTCATAATCGGGGTTGGAGCCGGTGCGATCAGGCGGGCCATAGCGGCGTGGCTGTCGTTGTTCGTAGTCACGCTGACGTTCGCGCATTTCGCCGGTCATGGGATTGTAGCGGCGGTTGTAGTCCGGGTCGGAGTTGCGGTCGCCATCATAGCCAAAGCTCAGCGAGCCGGCCATGTTTCCGTAGTTCTCGTCGCGGCGATGTGGGTAATTGTCAGGACGGTAATCGCCGTCGAAATTGCCGGATGTACGGTTGACGTAATGGTCCCCGTATTGCTGTCTGCCGCTGCGCTCACTGCTCCTGGGATCATTGTAACCTGAGCGGTTGTCGCGCATGCCTGCGCTGCCTCCATAGCGGCCACCAAAGTCGCTGTACTCTCCCTGGCGGGAGCCGCCGCGGTAGCTCTGCTGGTACTGACGCTGGGTATAGTCGTCGTTGTCCTGCAGGTTGCGGCTGCGACGGTATATGTAGTCGCCCCCCTGGTCTTCGCTGTAACGATCGCGGTCTCTGCCGCCCTGACCAGAGCGGTTGTAGGTGCTGTAGTGACTGTCTTCATCCAGGCGGTAAGCGCCTCTGTACTGCGATTCGTCGTTTCGGTTATTGTCGCGTCTGTTTTCATCCCGGCGGTCCTGCCAGTTATTATATCTGTCCATTTTTTATCTTGATTGGTACACCCTCTATAAACGCACATTTGGGTTGGGAGTTTACGCAGCGTCCTTAACCCAAAGCAGGGGCGTGCCCGTAAACAGTAGCAATAATGTATGTATTAAAACCACAATGCTATGAGAAACAACAGAGAAGAAAACCGCGACAATCGTAACATGGAGCCACGCTGGGCGCACGGCCATCACCACGGCGAGAACTCAGACCGCGGCAATTACACCGTGGACTCGCACTTTAACAGCGGGTATGGTGAGCAGGAAGACGATTACTATGATACAAGAACTTTCAACACCAACATAGATCATGAGTACGGTTCGCGTCAGGGTCGATTTCAGCCGGGTGGTGCGCAGTACAGCGGAGAGGATTTTACCTCACGCAACCGCAGAGGGCAGGATAACCCCTATGGCATGAGCTATGTACCCAACGACGACTATAACTCAGGCAGACACTATGACCCGCAGGCCGACTACAGCGACCGCGACTATGATGACATGCGCCGGCAGGGAAACAGCTGGACACGTTCCGGCCGGTATGATGAGTCCTTCGGGCATGATATAAGCCGTCAGAGAAGACGCGGCGATCAGGGCTTCCAAGGACACTCCTCTATGGGTGACTACGAGTCATACCGCCGTTATGAGATGAACAACCCGGCCTACGACAACGACTATAGCGGAGGCTTTGCAGGCCGCAACCATACGGAGGGCCGCGATCACTTTGGCGAAGATAGCTATTACAGCAACATGGACCGCTGGGGACAGAATGACCGCCAGCGCCGCTCCGAAGACCGGCACAATCGTCATTAATATGTAAAATCAAACAGCCGCAGGGGAGAGCATCCCCTGCGGCTGTCATTTTAAAAAAAGTAAAAACATGAGAGACTATAGAGATCAGAATTATGGCGACTTCAGCCGCCAATACCAAGAAGAACATCCGCGCCAACAGCAGTACCGCAGAGAGCAACGCGACTGGAACCGAAGACCGGAAGACGAAGGAGCTGGTCGTCAGTATCGTGCACGGCACGAAGAGCGAGACAGGTTTGAAGGCAACTACCGTGGCAACATGGCGGACTACTACAACACCATGTATGATACCAGCAACTATACCGGTGTGCCACGGCATGATGAGTATGGACTTCCGTATGGTTCAGAGAACGACCTGGACCGCATCAGCAGGGGCAACCCGAGGTTTGCTGACCCGGATCGCTTTGAGCGGACCCGCTACCGTTACAACTCAGGCTACAACCCGAACTACGACAATCCAGAGGAAGGCGACCTGTACCGTGACTTCGACAGCCGCGGCAACCATGGCTTCCGCCACGATGCCTCGTATGGAAACGCAGACGAGTTCAGGGACTTTGGTGATGACCACTATGGCTCCCCTGACAGGAGTGGAAGATACTAGCGTACAGAGGTTTTAAAAATGCCCATACTATATTGTATACTTTTTTTCACCATTGCGTATAAGTGACTATACATTAGTATTGAATTTCCATCTGAGAAAGGCCACAGCGTAACAGCTGTGGTTTTTTTCATTTTCTATGATATTTTTGAAATTGTATTTAATTTCTTTGGATTGATAAAATTTTACGTTTACCACTCATTTATATGCATGTGTTAAAGTCTTTCCTACTAGGAGCCGTTACTTTAATCGCCATACTAGGCGTGATCTCCATCAGTCTGCCTCGCCAGATCCATTTGCAGCGTGACATCATCATCAATGCGCCAGCCGATGTGGCTTATGAGCAGCTCAGTGACTTACGGAATTGGCCTAACTGGCTTCCTGGGCATCATATTGACACCGGTAAGTCGCTTAGCTACGCCGGACCACCGATCGGGGCACGCTACAACTGGACCAGCCAGCGACGGGGTATTGGGCAGGGTATTGTGACAATCGTAGCGGCGGAACCGCCCAGCCGACTGGTTACCAACCTCGAATTTGAAGAAGATGATAAAGCGCACAGCACTTTTGTATTAGAAGAGACAGAGGAAGGCACAAAACTCACCTGGCACTTTGATAAATACATGGGTGACAACCCGGTTCGTAAGTTCTCAGGTCTTCTGATCGACAGCACAGTGGGAGAGGAATTTGAGGACGGACTCGAAAACATCAAGAAAGAAGTGGAAGCTAGGTATGTGCTGAGCGATAAATAACGCAGGCTTTGCTGTTAGACCAAAAGCCCAAGGTATAGCCTGAAAATGCTATACCTTTTCTATTTCCTTCTGTTCGTGTTCTTTCGGAATGATGGTGATCTTACCGTCCTTTTCCAGAATGGCGTACTTGATCTGGTCGAGCCGCTCCAGCCCCCGCAGCGCCCGTGCCGACTCCATGATATCAGCCTCGTCCACCCGTACTTTTTTCAGCCGTTCGTGCAGCAGTTTGCCGTCATCGAGGAGGATCACCGGCACCCCATCCAGTACATTTCCGAACCCCTTATATTTCTGTTTCAGAAGCGAAAGGCTGATGTCGGTGAGCAGAAGCGTGATAATCAACACAAAGCTGTTCATCAAGGAGTGGTCTTCGCCAACGAGCGCCTGCTCTGCAGTTTCGGCTATAATCAGGAGGAGCACAAAATCAAAGACAGTGGCTTCGTACAAGGTTCTTTTACCGCTTATCCTGAAAATGAGCATCAGGAAAACATACAGGATCAATCCTCTGATAACGGTTTCCATAGGGTCGGATTAGGGGTGAATGAACTGTGTGATAGCTACCTGTTTTTCGGCTGTGGAGAAGTGCAGAGGCAGCGAGCCCATCCCTTTGGGTGTCAGGTAGAAGGTAACAGAAAATGGTTGCCTGGCCGTAGCAAAGCGGTAGGTAATGCCTTGCTCAGTGGTATAGACTTCGGCGGGTTCAGGCACCACCTTGTCTATTTTGAGGTGCTCGTAAAAGTCTTTGCTGAGGTGTAAGTCTGTGAGAGAGTCACTGGTAGAAGCATGCAGCTTCACTTTGATTTCGGCGGGGGCACTGCGTCTGATAAAGCGTTCATATTCTACTTCGAGCCCTTCAGCACTGTCGCCAGCCTTTAAGCTTTGTAGATTGCCAATGCCACCATCACCGGTAAAGCCGAGCAAGGCAGCCAGTACAAAAATGGCCATCACAACCCATGCTACCCGCTGAACTTTCCAGTTGGTGCTTTCCAGTTGAATATCCTCGTCAATGTCGAGTTCGCCTCTATGTTTTCTCACGGCTATACCTTGCGTTTGCTTTCGCAGGTATATAACGCTAAGGCAGATTTATGGTTTTGCTACACTGTCAGGAGGTGCAATCTCGGGGTAAGCTTCTGTTTTGAAGTCAGCCACTTTCTTATAAAGTTTCCCTTTTTCGGCGAGCGAAGACAGGAAGAGGGTGACCTTGGAGGTGTTGAAATGGTTGGATAGATCGGCCAGTAAATCCGGTATGCCATCGCGGTCTAAGTCGCCTACCCAGAGGAGGACGTAAATGGCACTCTCGAAATTCTCGTCAGCGGCCAACTCCTGCGTGATCTTACGTCCGCTTTTAGTACCCGTCACTGTCCATTTGTAGTTCTGGACCGAGTAAGACTCTGAGCCTTCGTGCTGGATGCTGTCACCGCTGGCTGCCAGGGTATAGGTCCTGCCTTTATACCTGAGGTCAATGGCAGTATTCGGCAGAATCACTTGATCCGGGTAGCCTACTGTGTCCACTTCACTGGCCTGTAGTTTGGCTATACCTGTCACGAAAAGGAGTGTATTCGGGTGCTCGCCCCGCACTTCACGCCCTGAGCGTACCTGCCGGCCCTTGTCGTAGACCGGATCAAAAAAAGTGGTGACCTGCATACCGCTGGGCTGCAGCCTGAAAACGCTGTCATCCTGCACCAAGGCCATCCAGGGCTTCTGCTCCGCGCCCTGCCATACCTCGTGCTTATGGAAGCGCCCTTCGATCATGATCTTAGCAGCGGTTTTGGGCTCGGGACTCAGATCGGTTGTGTCAGGGGTATAGTGCTGCAGTTCGTCATCGGCGGGCAGTTTGGCTGAGTCAGGTGCCTGTACTAGACTGGTATCCGTTTCGAGGAGGTGCGTATGATCCGTACGGTTGGCCTGCGACTGGTCCGGGGAATTGTTGCAGGCCACCATGCTCAGTGCTAAAAACAGGATCGCAGGTATACGCATTGTGGTAAGGAATTAGAATGGAAGAAAACGAATATAGCGAAAATATCTTTCGGGCAAACAAAAAACAGGAAGGCTGACTGCTGCCAACCTTCCCGTTCTGTATGCTATACCTTAATCCTGCTCCTAAAGGTTCTTGTAGAGTCTGTCTTTCAGACCGGCAGAAGCCTCCACCAAAGGAAGACGCACGGCACCGCCGCATACGCCAAAGCGCTCCAGTAGGGCTTTCACGCCCACCGGGTTACCTTCTTCATACATCATCGGATTGATGTCCACGAAGTCGAATAGCAGGTCAGACGCCTCTTTGAATTTATTTGACAAGCCCAGGCGGATCATGTTGCTGAACTTCTCAGGGAAGGCATTGGCCAGCACGGAGATTACACCCACGGCACCGAAGGCGATCATCGGTAGGGTCAGCATGTCATCGCCGCTGATCAACAGGAAATCTTCCGGCTTGTGCTTGGCAATGTGCATGCACTGTTCCAGGTTGCCGGATGCTTCTTTGATGCCGATGATGTTTTGGTGAGCTGCCAGACGCACGGTCGTGTCAGGGGCAATGTTGCTGCCCGTGCGACCCGGTACGTTGTACAGGATAACCGGCACCGGGCAGGCATCGGCAATCTGTGTATAGTGCTGGATGATGCCTTGCTGCGAAGGCTTGTTGTAGTAAGGACTCACCGAAAGCACAGCGGCTATACCTTCCAGATCTGTTTTTTGGATTGTGTCGAGTACGTGCTGTGTGTTGTTGCCGCCCAGACCGTATACCAGCGGTACACGACCGTTCACATGCTTCTTCACGAAAGCCAGAATCTCAGCTTTCTCCTCAGTTGTGGTGGTTACCGATTCACCTGTAGTTCCGTTTACTACGAGGTACTCCACTCCACCGTCAATGGTAAAATCAATCAACTGGCGTAGGCCGTCGAAGTCTACGGCCATGTTGCTGGCAAAAGGGGTTACAAGAGCAACACCCGTTCCTTTTAATTTATCTTGTATCATGCGCTGTTTTTCTAAAGCACGAAGTTCGAACTATCCAGCGGATTCTGCAAGTGCTTGCCTTTGCGTATGATGATACCAGCTACATTTAACTGATCAAGGGCTCCCTACTGTATATTATTCTCCTCCACCCAATGCAGAAAATGGTCTTTGTATACCTCTCCAATCGGGATTTCCTTATTCCCGATGCGGATGCGGCTTTTCTCAATGCTGTCGATCTTATGAAGGGCCACGATAAAGGAGCGGTGCACGCGCATGAACTTTGACTCAGGCAGCTTTTCCATAGCCTTGTTCATGCTCAGCAGTGTGATAATCTTCTGGTCTTTGGTTTGGATGATGATGTAGTCCTTCAGGCCCTCGATCCAGAGGATGTCGGCAAAGTCCACACGCACGGTTTTGTAGTCGGCTTTCACGAACATGAAATCCTGCTCGGGTGCATGTGGGGCAGGGGCGGCTGCCGGGGCCTCTGGTGACTTATGGCTGCGCTGCAGGCGTTCCTGTGCTTTGGTCACGGCCTTCAGAAAGCGGTCGTAGGGAATCGGCTTGAGGAGGTAGTCCACAGCATCGTGGTTGAAGCCCTCAAGCGCATAGTTAGGATAAGCCGTTGTGAAAATGATCAGCGGCTGGTTCTTGAGAATGTTCAGAAACTGTATACCTGTGAGTTCGGGCATCTCGATGTCCAAAAACATGAGGTCGATCTGCTCTTCCTGCAGTACCTGCATGGCCTCCGTAGCGCTGGAGCACGTTTTCACGAGTTTGAGGAAAGGCAGTTTACTCACATAGCTCTCAATGATATCGAGGGCAAGCGGCTCGTCGTCAACGGCAAGGCAGCGGATGGTCATAGGTTTATTTTTTTGGTTGGAAGTACAGTTTCAGCGAAGCAAAAAATGTATCGTCTTTTTCTTCTAAATACAATTCGTGTCGATGAGGGTAGAGCAAGTTAAGGCGTTGCTTTAGATTTTGCAAACCAATGCCGCCAAAGTCCTTCTTTTTGTGCGTACTGCTATTGTTCACGGTAGAGAACTGGAGCCAGTCATCCGTTACAACCAGGTTGAGCGTAATACCCACCTCGTTGCGGCTCACGAGTCCGTGCTTGAAAGCATTCTCCACTAGTGTCATCAGCAGCATGGGCGCAATCTGTTTGCCGGATGTGTCACCTTCCACGTTCAGGCGGATGCTGGTCTGTTCGCGCAGGCGCAGCTTCTGCAGGTCTATAAAATTCTGAATGTGTTCTACTTCCTTCTCCAGACTCACCAGCGTGTCGTTGCTTTCATAAAGCATGTAGCGCATCAGGAGCGAGAGCTTCATGATGGCATCCGGCGTCTCGGGTGACTGCTTGTAAGCCAGCGAGTAAATGTTGTTGAGCGTATTAAAAAGAAAGTGCGGGTTCACCTGCGACTTCAGGAAGTTCAGCTCGGCGGCCAGTTTCTGGTTTTCAAGCTCTTTGTTGCGTCGTTCATTGCGAATATAGTTGCCGGTTACCTTCAGGGCCGAACTGATGAACACCACAATCAGGCCTGCCAGCACATAATTGAGAATGCGATCAGAGGAGTAGAGCATTGTCATACCCGGATTAAACTCCCGGAACACGTAGAAGTCGAGTGGCGAGCGTACCAGCGCGACGGCAGTCAGCGTAAGTAGGACAACTCCCAGGTATCCGAAGATCTGGTTTCGCGCCAGAAAGCGGGGGATCAGCACATACCAGTTGAGGTAGAAGATCATCATGGCAAAGCTTAAGCCTACCAGTGAGTCAACGGCCTTGTTGAAAGTAAGGCCGCGCTGAAACTGAATATAGAAGATCCAAGCTCCAAAAAACGCCCAGGCTGCCACATGTATGGCTAATTTGTACCGCTTTTTCATGGTAAATGGTGGTAGGGCTATCAAGTTCAAGGCTGTAATGCTAATGGGTGATGAAAGCGAGTCTAAACATAAGTCTGATGCTGAAGTTAAGCAATATTACGCTGCTTCCATATAACCACGAGCCTATACTATACAGAAGGGCAATGGAGCCCTATCAAAGCTTCAATTTAAAAGATCAAATCAGAAAAGGCGAGAAATGGTTGTTTGTATATCCTTTTCAGCTGTTCGTCTATTTCATTTTTATTTGTCCGATTAAATGCCTCCATTTGTAGCATAACCCCGGCTGACATGCTGTGCTGGGGAGACAGGCTTAGCGACCTGTACTAAAGTTTAATTGTTTTTATTGTTTGTTTGTAATTAATAAGCGCCGGTCTTTTTCAGACCGGCGCTTATTTTTTGTAAAGTTTATCAGGTTAGTGGCTGACCATGCCTAAAAACTCATCTTCAGAGAGGATGGTAATACCGAGCTTGTTCGCTTTCTCGAGTTTGGAAGGGCCCATTTTGTCGCCGGCCACGAGGTAGGAGAGTTTCGCTGAGATGGAGCTGACCACCTTGCCGCCATGGCTGACAATGATGCGCTGCAACTCGTCCCGACTCACGCTCTCGAACACACCCGATATGACAAAGGTCTTGCCCTCCAGCTTATCACTTTCCATCTCAGGCGCTGTGTTCTCGGACTTGAACTGCAGACCAGCTGCCTTCAGACGCTCGATCAACTCCTGGTGCTCCTGTCTGCCAAAGTACTGCAGCAGCGATTGCGCAATGCGATCACCGATCTCGTTCACAGCGATCAGCTCTTCGTACATCGCACCCCGCAGCGCTTCAATGTCCGGGAACTGCTCAGCCAGTTTCTTGGCTACGGTGCTGCCCACGTAGCGTATACCCAAGGCAAACAACACACGGTCGTAAGGCGTCTGCTTCGACTTTTCCAGACTGTTGAGGATGTTGTTGGCTGATTTCTCACCCATGCGCTCCAGGTTTACCAGCTGCTCAAAGGTAATGTCATACAGGTCAGCTACATTGTGCACAAAGCCGGCATTATAAAGCTGCTCGATGGTTTTGGGGCCGAGCTCGTCGATGTTCATGGCTTTGCGGGAGATAAAATGCTCCAGCTTGGACATGATCTGCGGTGCGCAACCTTCCTCGTTCGGGCAGTAGAAGTTCGCTTCGCCTTCGGCGCGCACCAGTTCGGTATCGCAGGCCGGGCAGTGGGTCGGGTAGATGATCGGCTGTGAGTCGGCAGGACGCTTACTGAAGTCCACACCGGTGATTTTGGGTATAATTTCCCCGCCTTTTTCTACGTGCACAATGTCACCCAGACGCAAGTCAAGACGCTGTATCTCGTTAGCATTGTGCACAGAGGCTCTTTTTACAACAGTTCCGGCCAATAGCACGGGCTCCATGATGGCTACAGGGGTCACGGCGCCGGTACGCCCGATCTGGTATTGTATGTCAAGCAGGCGGCTGACAGCACTCATGGCCGGGTACTTGTAGGCGATCGCCCAGCGCGGACTTTTGGCAGTATAGCCCAGTTCTTCCTGCAGAGCATAGCTGTTCACTTTCACCACTACGCCATCTGTAGCAATCGGCAGTTCATGGCGTTTCTGCTCCCACTCGTTGATGTAGTCCAGCACGGTATCGATGGAGCTGCACTTGCGCCATGTATCGGATACTTTGAAACCCCATTTCTGGATGGCCTGCAGACTCTCCGAGTGCGTGTCAAACGGACTGGGCGAACTCATGAAGCCATAAGAAAAACATCCCAGTTTACGGCTGGCCACGATCGCTGAGTCCTGCTGCTTGAGCGTACCGGAGGCGGCGTTGCGTGGGTTAGCCAAAAGCTGCTCGCCGGCTTCTTCGCGTTCGGCATTCAGCTGCTCAAACACCTGCAGCGGCAGAAAAACCTCGCCACGTACTTCAAAGCTATCCGGGTAATCCTTGCCGTGTACCTGCAGCGGAATGTCACGTATCGTGCGCACATTGGCCGTGATGTCATCACCCCTTGTGCCGTCGCCGCGGGTGGCGCCCTGCACAAACTCGCCGTTCTCGTAGGTGAGGCTGATAGCGACGCCATCGAACTTCTGCTCACACACATATTCCACCTCGTCGCCTACGATCTTCCGCACCCGCTTGTCGAACTCCCGCAGGTCTTCCTCGGAGTAAGTGTTACTTAGTGAGAGCATCGGGTACTTGTGGTGCACTGTTTTGAAGCTCTTGGTAATCGTGCCGCCCACCCGCTGGGTAGGGGAGTTAGGCTGGCGTAGTTCCGGGTGCTGCTGCTCCAGTTGCTGCAGCCGCTCGAGCAGCATGTCAAATTCGTAGTCGGAGACTTCCGAAATACTGTTCTGGTAGTATTGGTAATTAAGGTAGTTTATGCGTTGGGTGAGCTCCTGAATCTCAGAAGCCGGATCGTTTGCTAAAGCCATAGGGTATTTCTGTTTGGTCTGTAAAAATAGAGAACCGGACGCAGGCTGCCAAGTGCCACCGGCTTTAATATCGCTCACCCGAAAATGTGCCTATCCCAGGTATTGGAGGTGTTGAGTTACCTGATAACTTCCTTGCTCGCGTCCCGCGAGTGTGAGCTATCAGGCGGACTCTGGCCACTTCTATCTGTGCCTCACGGCATATTGGCGGGATGCCGCTGCATACCTCACAGACGCGGAGGGCCTAAGCAAACACTTAACGGTACTGCCAAACCTTGGAATAAGGTATACAGCACAGGTATAAAAAAACGGCTGCTCTGGAAGAACAGCCGCTCAGGTATAGGTATAGTGTAATCGCTTATTTAAGTTTCACGCCGTCGGCTACAAAGCGCAGCTCTTCTCTTGGTTTGGTGATAGCGGCAATCTCCTCGGATGACTTACCGGCGTCCTCAGCAAAGTGGCGCTGGTCCTCCACGGAAATCACTTCATGCTTGGCCATACCTGTAAATACAGCCGTTTTGCCTGAGAGGTCCTCCACCGGCAGGAAAAAACCGTAGTCGCGGAAAGTTACTTTCATCGTGCTGCCATCCTCCAGCTTCACATCCATCCAGCATCCTTTTGACTGGCAGCTCTGCACAATCTCAGCGGCAACGGTAGCCTGTATGGAGTCGTTCCCGCCGACAGCCTGTTGCAGTTGACCCGCAGAAAGTACATTGTCTTCCGTAAAGGATGCGCCGTATGTGTTTGCCTCCGTTTCGGTAGCAGCTGTGGTGATTTCCTGACCTTCGTTGGTCGTGTTGGTCTGTGAGCAGGACTGCAGTGCGGCAGCTGCCAGTAGAAGAGCAAATAGTTTTTTCATACAGGTATGGGTTGGTTGTAATTGCCAAATATAGAGATTATTGAGAAAGTGGGAAATAGTTGGAGACCATTCCTCCCAAAAAGCAGATTCACCTGCCCGAACGGTCAGGCTCACCACCCAGTTTACTCTAATGCTTTGTTTTGAAACAGCAGAAAGCCAAGGTGAAACAGCACGCCCCATTCTTTGGTCTGGTCGTTGTAGTAATTCAGACTCAGCGCAGCAGGACCCAGTATGCCATGGTAAACGACAGCTGCCGTGGCAGCCACACCCGTACCTGTGAGTTTCTTTCCATAGTATGCTTGTTGGTCACTGTCCTGAAGTATAGGCCGGTAGGGCTGAAACACATAACCCTCGGTGCGGGCCTCCAGCCTTGGTGTGATCAGGTATACATACTGCAGACCACCCGCCACAAATTCATGTGCCCTGAACCGATCCAGAAACAGCGTGCGGCTGTCAGCCAAAGGATGGAAGGCCGGTGCTATGGTCAGGGTAGAGCGGTAGTTGCTAAAGAAAGGCTGGGTCGAGATCACGCCCTCCAGTCTGTATCCGATACGATGACTGCCATTACCTGCAAAGTCCTCAAAAAGCAAACGTCCATAGAACCAGCTATGATCTGCTGAAAGCTCCTGTGAGGCATTGGCAGTAGAGCCGGGGCTATACTTTTCGGTAGCGCTGACCAGTCGGCCCGTGGCCGTGAACATGCGCCCGCCCGAGGGGTACTGCTTGCGGTTGAGCCCGCCACGCCTGAAAGTGGCGCTTGCTGTCATGCCGCTGGTAGCCGTGCGATCGAGGGTGTCGGATCGCTGAATCTCAAGGCGGTTGCTATACCTGTCTATATGCTGCGCATAGGCTGCACTCAGCACCAGCTTGCCTTTATAAGTATTGGTAAAACCCAGATTAACGGCAAAGTTGCGATCGGTTTGCTCCAGCAGGGGCAGGTTGTTACGCTCCAGCAGCAGACCCGTGGTTGACAGAAAATTCCAGTGGTTGTAAGTAAAGGCGGGCTCCACATAATAAGGCAAGCTGGCAGGCACGTCAATGCGTGTCCGCAATTGGGCTCCCTGGTAGAATCTGCCAGTCTGAAAACTTCCGGCAAAGGTATAGAGCTGCCGACCTAGCACACTGTACTCCAGACCGGCATATATATTGTCGATCGGGCGGGAAGCCAGCACGCCTCCCAAGGCGATCTTCAAACCGTCCTCCTTCTTCACATTGAGGAGCAGGTCATAGGTCTTGGCCTTGTTGTCATAGCGCATGGTCGGGTGGAGGTTGCGAAAGTTATCAATGGCAGCCAAACGGAAATAGCCCGTTTTCACTTCCTGCATGGTATAGCCGTCCCCCTGGGAGCTTCTGAAAAAGCGCTCCACGAAACCCTGCTGGTTTCTTTTCAGACCCTGTATCTCGACGTTGCGGAAGGCGTGTGGCTGAAACCCGCTTCTGAATTTTTCCCGCTTTGCACTGAGCTCCTCAGGACCTACCCTGCGTTTTATTTTCTGCAGGATCTGCTCCATGTTCGTGTTCGCCTCCTTGTAACCCGCTGCGAAAAAGTCCTCTACATTTTTAAAATCAAGTGAAGTCAGGTTGCCCAGCTCAGGCTGCAGGTAGATGTCCTTTTCATGCAGGGCCGTAGAGTCGGAGTTCGACATCATAGCGTAGAGCAAGGTATAGGCCAGGTCAAAGTCGTCTTTATCGTAGGGGTACTCGCTGTAGGTTTTGGACGATACATTCACCCCAATGATGATATCCGGATTGAAGTCATTTCGGGCTACGTCCACGGGAAAGTTGTTGTACAATCCGCCGTCAAAGAGCAGGCGCTTCTCTATCCGGATGGGCTTGTAGAACAAGGGCACCGTAAGCGTGGCCCGCACCGCATCGGCGAGCTGACCCTTGCGCAGGATCACCTGTTGCTGGGTGAAGATATCTGCGGCTACGCAGCGGTAGGGCACCATGAGTTTGTCGAAATCGTAGCCGGCACGGGCAGCAGGCTGTGAGAGAAGCTGGGCCAGGGCGAAATTAAGCGAAGCATCATTTACCAGATTGGAAGTGAGCTTGGCCTGGAAAGCAGAGTCGAGTGCTACGTGCAGTTTGAGCAGGGAGGGGTTTGGGTCCGGGGAGGCAAAGTTGTAGGTATAGTTCTGCTCCGGCTTGCCGGTAGCCCAGGCTTGAAAAGCCTCAGTGTGGATCAGGTATTCGATCTCAGCGGGGGAGTAGCCTGCTGCATAAAGGGCACCCACAATACCGCCCATGGAAGTGCCCACGATGTAGTCGATCGGGATGTTGTTCTCCTCCAGCGCTTTCAGTACTCCCACATGAGCTATACCTTTGGCACCCCCACCGCTCAGCACAAGCGCTACTTTCTGGGCATAGCCAGTTGTGGGCCTGCTAGTCAGCAGGGCCAAAAGCAGCAGGTAGGGGAGGGTGTTTCGGAGTACCTGCAACAGCGTAAATTGGCGGGCAGCCTGCAATAGGCGCATAGCAATGTGTTTTTAGCGGTTCCTGATGTCGGCCCAGCGTGCACTGTGTATCGTGAACAACATGCGGCCCGTCAGCCTGGAGGTATAGCGTGCAGGCACCCGCAGGCGCAGGTCCTGCAGCATCAGCTCAAAGCTGGTACTGAAGGTGATCATGTTACGATCGGGTGTAAAGGTGACCGGTACGACTATTTCTTTGATGATACCTTGTATATTGATAAATACTCTACTGTTCAGTGTCTGTCGGTTACGGTTGCCGGCATTGATCTGCTCGATAGGTGCTTCTATTTCGATGTACAGATCCGGATAGCGGGATGCAAAAAAGATGTCCTGTACCATGGCTACCGGGCTGGAATCATTGGCCGGAAGCAGGTTCTCGATAGGTAAGAGGCACTCGAGTTTACGGGTATTCTGATCGTAGCGCACCAGCATTTTATTGGACTGATAATCGTAGGTATTCTGCTCTCCTTCCAGACTCACTTGCATGCTGTTATTGGCCGTATAAGGTATACGGTGCTGCTGCGCCCACGCTGATGCGGTAATAGATAAAATGCAAAGTACAGTCAGTAAAAATTTGGTCATAAAGGAGCTTGATATAGCATGTACTCCTGCTAACGCAAAACAGCCGAGAAAGGTAAAGCGCTAGTTAAGGTTTAGTGTAGGTATTTTTTCAAGAAAACAGGCTAAATATTTTCTTGCACTGGTCAAACTTACTTTAGATCGTGAATAACACCGTGAAATCTTATTTTTTGTGAAGCATTTTCAAAACTATAAACTCCTCTAGATGGTATATAGAAATAGACAAATTACCCTTCATCCAAATTGAAAAGAGGAGGCCCGCAGCCATAAGACGGGAATGCTCGGGGGATATGACTCGACATGAACCAGGATAGAAAGAATAAGGTAGACGCACGCCAGGGCTCAGCATTTGGCAAAATAGAGCATCTGCACCCGATACGGATGTTGCTATACCTGAGTATGGTTGGTATTGGCGTGCTGTTCTTTGTACTGGTTGTTGCCTTCGTCCGGACGGGTGGTTTCGGCAGTGAACAATTCTCTCTTCCTAAGTTTTTCAGTGTCAGCACGCTGCTTTTGCTTTTCAGCAGTTATACCATCAGCAAAGTTCCCCGCATTTATAAGAAGGACAAACTCCGGAAAATGACGCGTTACCTGGCCATTACCTTTTTGCTCGGAGTAGCCTTTATCGGAGCCCAGATACTGGGCTGGCGGGAGCTGACTGTCTCCGGGGCCTACTTTACCGGCAAAGCTTCGGGCAGTTACTTATACCTGATCACGGCACTGCACCTGCTGCACCTGCTGGGCGGTATGATCTTCCTGGCATTTCTGCTCATCAAGACTGCCCATATGGCGAGCGATGGCGTACGCAGCCTGATCTTCATCCGCGACCCGTACCGCCGACTACAGCTCTCGATGCTCAACACCTACTGGCACTTCCTGGGCGCGCTCTGGCTCACGCTATACCTTGTTATTCTCTTTATGACCTGATTGCACTAGCGCACCAGCGTCACCGAGCCTCTGAATTTATCCACCCCATAGTCGATCACATAGTAATATACCCCGTCGTTTACGTTCTTACCGTCCCATTTAAAGTTATGCGCCGTGCTGGCGAAAACCTCCTTACCCCAGCGGTTGTAGATGCGGATGTGCTGAAATGTGCTGGTGCACACGTCTGCCGGCATACCGGGTATTTCAAAAAAGTCGTTCAGACCATCGCCATTGGGTGTGAAAATATTGGGCGGTGAAAAGTTCTTATAATCCGAGGCACGCACTCTAAATTCCATTGTGATGGTCTGATCAGGGGAAGGTGCACAGGCATCTTCTTTGAGTTGGAAATTAACGCGCACAACGCCCTGCTCAAATACGCTACAGTTTGCCTGCCAGGTAAAGAGACCTTCTGACGTTCCAGCCCCGCTTGTCGAGGTAAAAGTCATGCCCATGTCTTCCAGTCGAAAGCCCTCCACTGAGGCTGTCATGCTCAGTTGGTGCAGGTCCAGGTCTATCCCCTGGAAGGAGGCCTCGAATTGCTCGTTCAGATCGACTTCGAATACCAACACCTCTTTATTTGTTGTGAATACTGGTGCCTGGTTAGGGTATACGGTTCGGATTTCAACCAATTCGGTACGGGACACAGGCTCACCACAGATCAGGGAGGTAGCCGTGAACTCTACCAGGTAAGAAGGTATAGCGAGTGCAGCACAGTCTATTTGCCAGGAGAATGGCGATGATACCTGCCCTGTACCGGAGCGATTTTCAAAAGCAATGGGCACAGACCGCAAATCAAAGTTCTTGCCTGTCGCTGCGATGCTGACCTCGTCGTTGTCAGGGTCAAAACCCAGCACATTAAAATCGATCAGATCACCCTCCATTACCTCAATAACCCTGTCTGGCCTGGAAAGACTGATGCTGGGAGGCTCGTTGGGTATAAGATCAATGATGAAACTGACCTCAAGGGTGTCCAGTCGTGGCAGACTGCAGGCATTGTCTTTTACAATCAGGTTGAGCTTATATATTTCTCCGGCGGTATCAAAACACTCGGTAAAGCAGAGGGTTGCCCGCAGCGAATCGGAAGTAACGGTGCTATTTACAACGCCAGAAGTGGGGCCGGAAAATGAATAAATGCTATTACTGAAATTGACAGCCTGGGCAAAGAGGGTGAGTGTAGAATTAGGGTCAGGATCGGTAAAGACCACATCGAGACAGCGGGCCTCGCCGGGCCTGATGCGCAAAATCTCGCCCTGCCTGTAATAGCTTTTTTGCGCTTTCGCTTTGGCTAGCACGACAGGTGATTCATTGCGGGGGCAGTCCTTCACGAGCAGTTGAAAGTCACGTCGCACTTCTCCTATCTTCACGCCGTTGCGGTACTCCTGTATGCGAACACTAAAGACGAACAAACCGACGTTACGCGGACGAACGGTGAGGCGGCCGGTCTGTGCATCAATTCTTAAAGGGGGTGAACCAAGGATCTGGTTGGCGCTGTCATATCCGGGTCGCCACATTACTTCCGGGTATGGCGCAGGACTCGGAATGGGCTTGGAGATACTTCCCCCACCGGTGAAACCATTCAAGGGTGTTACCAATTCATAGACCAGTGAATCACCGTCATCATCAATGCCCCCAAAATCATAGTAGAATAATTCGTTTGCGCAGGCATAGTCGCTTAATGGAGGAAATAGCCGGGGCGACGAGTTTACAAACGCTGTGTTATTGAGAGAAACAGCCGGGAATTCTAAGTAAAATGCTTGACCCGATCCTTCGGGGTTAATAATATTTGTGATGATGTTGTTGCGGCAGCAGCGCTCCCAGGTCATGTAATAGCCATCCGGACTATTGAAAGTGCTGGGAGAAAATACCAAGTCCTGGTAATAAACCAGGCGTCTGGTTCGGAGCTCGCCAATGGTACAGGAAACATCCGTGTAGTTGACGGGTGTTCCACCGCGCAAAGGCAAAATCACGTCACTTATGGGAGTATTGAGACGCTTGTCAAATATGCGAACGGATACACTTGCGTCCAGAGCCTCTGGATTCCCGTTTACGGCATCAAAATACAGAATCAGAGAAATACGGTAGGTATAGCCTTCCAGGTGTTGCATTTCTAACTCACCTCCAACAATGTGTGAAGCCATTGCCCGAACGTTCAACAGCAGCAAACAGCTTGCGAGTAGAAAACATCGCTTCATTGTTTCACAATTAAGAAATGGTGAATGAATGCGGCAGGCAAAGCTATACCTGTCCTATCATGCTGGGCTAGCGCACGAGTGTCACTGAGCCTCTGAATTTATCGGCACCATAGTCGATCACATAGTAATATACCCCGTCGTTTACGTCCTTACCGTCCCATTTGAAGTTGTGCGCCGTGCTGGCGAAAACTTCCTTGCCCCAGCGGTTGTAAATGCGTATGTGCTGAAATGCGCTCGTGCAGGCGTCAGCTGGCATACCGGGTATCTCAAAGAAGTCGTTCAGGCCATCATCGTTTGGCGTGAAGATGTTGGGCGGTGTGAAATCCCTGTAATCGGGCACTTTCACCTTAAACTCCATCGTAATCAGCTGCAGCGGGGACGGTGCGCAGGCATCTTCCTGCAGAATAAAATCAACCCGCAGAACGCCCTGCTGGAAAGCGTCGCAATTCGCTACCCAGTTAAACTTGCCCGTAGCTGCGCCTAGTCCGCCTGTCGACGTAAAGGTCATCCCCATCTTGTCCAGGTCAAAATTCTCCCCACGTGCCAGCATACTAAGCAGATGCCCATCCAGGTCAGTACCGTCAAAATTAGCCTCGAAGGGTTCATTCAGGTCTACCTCAAACACCAATACCTGTTTATCAGTCGTCAGTACCGGTGGCTGGTTCGGGTAGTCTGTTCGCACTTCAATGATTTCAGTTCTTGTCAGTTCTTCGCCGCACACCATGGAGGTCGCCGTAAATTCGATCTGATAAGTGTCCTGCCTGAGCGTTTCGCAGTCTATTTGCCAACTGAAGGGCGACTGCACCTGCCCAATGCCACTGCCACCCTGGAAATTGATTGGCAGTGAGTTCATATCAAAGTTCAGCCCCCTGGCTGAGATAGTGACTTCGTCGTTGTCGGCATCGAATCCGAGCACATTGAAATCAATCACATCGCCTTCCACCACAGTGAATAAGCGATCAGGTTTTGATAACTGAATAGAGGGCGGTTCGTTCGGTATAGGATCAATGACAAAGCTCACTTGCAATGTATCCTGCCTTGGCAGGCTGCAGCCATTGTCTTTCACAATCAGGTTGAGCTTAAAGACCTGTCCCTCCGTGTCAAAGCATTCATCAAAGCAAACAGTCGCATTGAGCGACTCCTGACCGCCCGGACCGTTCACAACACCACTAGTAGTACCTGAGAAGGTATACAGGTCGCTGCTGAAATTCACAGGACGCGCGTATAGTGTAATTCTGGAATTAGGATCCGGATCGGTAAATTCCACGTTAAGGCAGCGGGAATCTTCCGGGCTGATCCTGATCACATCTCCTCGCTTATAATTGGTGGTTTGGCCGTTTACCCTGGCCTGCACGGCAGGACTCTCGTTGCGGGGACAATCTTTCACGAGGAGCTGGAAGTCGCGTCGCACTTCACCTATCTTCACGCCATTGCGATACTCCTGCACACGCACCGCGAATACAAAGAGGCCAATACGGTCCGGGCGTACTGTCAATCTACCCGTTTGCTTTTCAATGATAATAGGAGGGGTGCCTTGTATCTGGTTTTCGCGGTTATAACCGGGCAGCCATTTGACCTCCGGATAGGGAGCAGGCCTGGCGATGGGAGCTGCATTGGTAGGGTCTGCAGTGGCGAAACCATTAAGTGGGGTAACCATGTCATACACCAGCGAGTCGCCGTCAGCATCTGTGCCGCTGAAGTCGTAGTAGAACAGCTCGTTTGCGCAGGCATAGTCGCTAAGCGGCGGAAACAGGCGGGGAGAAGAATTAACGAACTGAGAGCCATTTCTCGTAACAGGCGGAAACTCCATGTAGAACACCTGTCCGGCTGCATCCGGCATCACAATGTTATTGATCGTGCGGTTACGGCAGCAACGCTCCCAGGCCATATAGTAGCCCTGCGGGCTGTTAAACATATTAGGAGATAAGACCACATCCTGGGAATACACAATGCGCCGTGTACGCAGCTCTCCGATCGTGCAGGCTATATCGGTATAGTTCACATAGGTGTCGCTGCGCAGGGGCAGCTGCACATCCATCATAAAGCGGTTGTTCAGCTTGTCAAAAATCCGGATATTGGCTGATGCGTCCCGTGCGCCCTGTGTACCGTTCACATCGTCAAAGTAGAGGTTCATGGTGATGCGGTAGGTATAGCCTGAGCGATGCTCTATTTCCAGTTCGCCGCCTACTATGTGCGTGGCAACGGCCTGTAGACTTACCATCAAGAGGCACAGCAAAAGAAGTAAAGCGTGTTTCATGAATAGAGGCGTTTTGGGATTCCTGGTAAATTCCGGCAACACAGAACCAGTAGTGCGGTATAAGTTACATGAAATCCTGAAACTTCCCTATCTGGGCTGAGATTTTTATAGTAACTGCACCCAACATTCACATGCTTTTTGCGTTATAGGTCTTCTGGGAATCGGCTTAATATTGCAATTACGAGTCAGAATATTACTGTTTATACGTATTCAAAACAATCCATGTCAATCGGAGTTATATGCAGACATAGATATTTTGACACCCTCCAAAACTGATCGTTTACCGGATAATGTATATATCATGATGACGCTAACACAAGAACTTGAACTGAAGAAAAAACTGCTGCAGGAATCCACCAGGTTGTTAAACATGCAAATACAGGCAGCGAAAGAGGCTATGGACGAGGCACAGGAAAGTGCTAACGAGCACCATGGCGCTATTGAGGACAAATTTGAATCATTCAGGGAGGCCTGTCAGATACAGCGGGATATGTATGCCCGTCAACTTGACGAACTGATTACGACCATGGGAGTTCTTAAACGGGTGAATTCAACGAAAGAGAACAAGGAAGTATCATTTGGAGCGGTAGTGATGACGGAACTGCAGAACTACTTTATAGGCGTAAGCCTGGGAGAGATGAAAATAGACGGAGAGTCGTTTTACGCCATTTCGGGTATGTCACCACTTTATAAGGCGATGGCTGGTAAAACCAGCGGTGAAACGTTTGTTTTCCGTGACAAGACCTACAAAGTACTGCAGGTATTTTAAGCCTGTTAGGTATAATAGCAAACCTTTTGCGCTAAAAATAGTTTAATATAGCAGTAAAGGGTTGAAAACAGAAAAGGTTGGCTTTAGGGCCAACCTTTTTTGCATTATATGATCTGACTAAACGATTACTCTACACGGGTCCAGTTTTGTGTCCTGCCAATGAGTGAAATACCGATATAGCCTTTCACTTCCATTTTGTCTTTGCCCTTCATCTTCATGTAGCAAGAGTACGTTTTACCGCTCTCCGGGTCATAGATTGTGCCGTCATCCCATTTGTTATCGCCATCATACTTGAAGTCTTTCATGAACACCATGCCTTGCAGTGGGCGGTTGCGCATTTTTTTGTCCGGATTGTTATCATCCAGTTTCGGCTTGCCATTTCTAAGTGGCTCTTTCAGTTGCACGATCTTACCATACAGTTTATCGCCTGACTGGTAAATCTCAAAGCGAGCTTTGCCTTCTTCATTGGTCCAGATGCCAACAGGAGAAAGTTTCTGTGCCCACGCTACAGTGGAAAAGAGCATAAGGGCTACAAGGGTTAGCAGGTGTTTTTTCATGATTTGGGTTTTGTTTGATAAGATTAGTAACGAAATATAGACAAAATAATTCATTTTTCAACTAAAAGGCGATACCGGTCGATTTTTTTACCTAAGGCAGCGTAGCTTTCGTTTATGTGAAGGTAAAGTGATAGCAAGTGTTAAATATTCCTATACTTGGTCGCGGCCTGTTCTTTTTTTGCACCGAGTTCATTCTGAGCTACTTAAAAATATAGTATGCAACTAACAGGCCAGTGTGCATGCGCCGGAAAGAAAATGTTATAAAATAAGTGCTGAACCTTGTGAACTTATCAGCGTTATTTTAACTTTATACTATCAGTTAAGCGGCGAGTGCTGCGGCCCTGCGTATGACTGCCACGAGCAGCGGCGCATGGTTTATGTCGGACTAAAGAGAAAGGAGGTGCTATGTCTAATCCATCAGTCGTCTTAGTAAGCCTTGGTAATAGTGTTCACCTTAACGGTGAGCTGGCTTAGTAAGCAGTGAGTATCTACTGCTTGCGCAGTAAATATTACCTTTGGTCTTGAGTGATGGTGCTGCTGCAAAACAGGGCGCCGCTTGTTAAGATTTGAAGGATTCTTAAAGCGCTTGGTGTAACTTGACGGGCTACATCAGGCGCTTTTTCTTTTTCTATACCTAGGTATGCCTGTGAGTAGGAAACCAAAACCTATAGCTTATCTTCCCCTACAGATCGTCCTTGTAAATCGTGTTGTCGCGCAGCCGACGTTCCCTTAAAAATGAAGCTACATAAGACAGTACCGCTAAAAAACAGCTGATGCCCATTAGCAGGATCAGCACGTGCTTGCTGTCCCACACGAAGTTGTCTGGGTCGATGCGGAGAATGAGCAGAAAGCCTGCCAGCAAGGTAAGGGCAGAAACGGTGTGAAATACAAAGCGGTTGTGGCGCTTCAGGTGGTAGGTGGTAGCCAGCAGCAGGATGCCAAACATCGGAGCTGCGAGAGCCACTATCGGCCGTGAAGCAGATAGAAAATAAACGGCTAGTCCGGCCAGGATTAGTACGGTAGCGTTGATGGAGTTGGCTATGTAGGGATGCACCATATTCATTTCTTTTAGATGAAATTTGCCCGGCCAGCTAATGCCAGTCGGGCTATATAGTGTATCTTACGTAATTACAGGTAATTTATGTTTGACCTATACCTTATAGCACACGCCTGATACCCAAAAAGCGTCTGTCATAACCAGTACCTTCTACCTGGCTGATCTTTACGCCGCCATTAGAGGAAGAGTGCACAAAACTGATTGTATCGCCGGGCTCAGAAATTACTATGCCAACGTGACCAGGTTCGCGTACCTGCGGGTTTGTACCCGTAAATACTACCAAATCACCCGGGCGGGCCTCGTCACGCGTTACAGGTATACCATCCTCTGACTGTGTAGTAGAAGAGCGTGTCACCGGCACTCCGAATTCCTGGTATACATGCGAAGTAAAACCAGAGCAGTCAAAGCCATTGTTGCTTGTACCGCCGTACACATAAGGCGTTCCCATCAAAGTCAGAGCATAAGCAATCAGGGAGTCCGTGACAATTGTGCCACTGGCATCTACCCAGTTCAGTCCAGCGTCATCCGTATCGGACTCAGCCATTGCATCCCGATTTTCTGAGTTAGCTCGCTGAGCTGCAGGTTCTGTTTTATCTGTTTTCAGGCTGGCAAAGCGCACTAAAGTCGTTTCCTGTGCAGGAGAAGCCGCCTGATCGGTACCCGCTGATAACAATATCATCAGCAGTACGACAGGGGCAAGCATTAAGGCAATCATCTTTTTCATAGCGATAGGGTTTAGGTTTAGTAACAATAACTATGGAAATATCGTGCCAGTCTGTCTGCTATCAGTCAGTGAATTCAGAAAACCCCTGATTTGCTATACCCAGAAAACTTAACCTTGACATTTTTAACAGGCTTTTCAGGGCCATTCGTCAGAGTATTATGTCTGTTCATATAAATTATCAGCACAATGAAATTAATATGGTATAATAGTGTTATATTTTAGTATAAAATTTATAATTTTGCAAATGATTTAAAACTTGATAGGATGGAATTGTTTAAGTCGGACACCTGTGCAGTAGACTATGTGGCAGATCGGTTGATGGTACAGTACAACCGGACAATGCAGGCAGATGAGTTCAGAGAAGGGTTGCTGGAGGCCTTTCGATTTGCCATGAAGCATCATGTGAAGCAGTGGCTGTTCGATCTGCGCAATATCGGTAAGCTCAGTGAGGAGGAGGAAACCTGGCTACAGGTGCAGCTCTTTCCCCAGATCATGATGCACCTGGGTACGGGGAATCATGTAGCGCTGGTAGTGGACGAAAATTGCTACCATGACATGATCAAAGAATCTGGCCTGCTGGGGCTGAAAAGCTATAATTCCTTTATCATCATAAACACCTTTTGTGACATGCAGGATGCGATCAACTGGCTGGATCACCGCCAGTCAGAGTGCGCATGAGCACCAGGATTACGCTGTACCTGAACCTTGCGGATTTTGAAAAGCAGGCTTTTTATCGTAAAATGCCGGAAAGCTTTTAAATCATCAACCCATCTATTCCGCATGTTTCATCCTAAACAACCTATTCTTTACCTTTTCTTATCCTTCTGTTTCTTTTTCCTGACCACCCTGTCGACATTAGCTGCTGACCTGCGCTATACCTTGTCGATGTCTGAGCCGCATACCCACTATTTTGAGGTAGAGGTGGAACTGAGCGGTGCCCGGCAAAATTACATTGACTATAAAATGCCCGTATGGGCTCCCGGCTCATACCTGGTGCGCGAGTTCGCCAAAAATGTGGAAGGCTTTCATGCCACTGACAAATCAGGCAAAGCGCTGCGCCACGAGAAGGTGGACAAGAACACCTGGCGTGTATACAGCAACAAGGCTGAGGCCGTGCGAGTGCGCTACAAGGTATACGCCTACGAGATGAGCGTGCGCACCAGCTTCCTGGACGCTTCGCATGGCTATGTGAACGGTACAAGTATATTTATGTATCCGGAGGGCTATCAAAAGCAGCAGGGCACATTGGTGGTACAGCCTTTCAAGGACTGGAAGACGGTGTCTACCGGACTAAAAAGTACAGGCAACTTTACTTATACCTTCCTTGACTACGACATCCTGGCCGACTCTCCGCTGGAAATTGGCAACCACGAAGTGCTCCGATTCGAAGCAGGTGGCGTACCGCACGAAGTAGCCATGTACGGAGAGGGCAACTACCAGCCAGAGCGCCTGTTGGCTGACATGAAAAAGGTAGTGGGAGAATGCATCAGTCTGATGGGCGAGCTGCCTGTTGACCGCTATGTGTTCATTGTGCACAACCTGAACCGCGGTGGCGGCGGACTGGAGCACCTGAACTCGACTACCTTGCAGACAAGCCGCTGGAATTATGGCACCGAGCAGGGCTATACCGGTTTTATGGCGCTGGTAGCGCATGAGTACTTCCACCTTTGGAACGTGAAGCGCCTGCGTCCGGCCCCACTTGGTCCCTTTGATTATGACAAGGAAAACTATACCCGCCTGCTGTGGGTATCGGAGGGCATCACGAGCTATTACGATGACCTGATCACCCAGCGAGCCGGTCTGATGCGCACAGAGCGCTACTTGGATGTAGTGGCAGGCAGCATCAACTCAGTGGAGAATACGCCAGGCAACCAGGTACAGACGGTAGCTGAGTCCAGCTTCGATGCCTGGATCAAGTACTATCGTCGCAACGAGAACACAAACAATGCCGAAGTGTCCTATTATACCAAAGGCGGCGTACTCGGGCACCTGCTGAACATGGAGATCATGAAAAACACCAAAGGCGACAAAAGCCTGGATGATGTGATGCGCTACATGTATGACCGCTACTACAAGAAGCTGAACCGTGGCTTTACGGAGCAGGAGTTCAAGGAGGCGCTGGAGCGTTTCGCCGGTCGCAAGCTGGACGATTTCTTCCGGAGCTATGTGCACGGTACAGAGACGCCGGACTACAACCGCTATTTCGAAGCCGCCGGGCTAAGGCTCGTTAACCAGAACGAGGGCGTGCTAAACCTGAACTGGGGAGCCGGCACGGCAGTGGAGAATGGCCGCACCATCGTAAAAACAGTAGCCCGTGGCAGCAGCACCTGGGAGGGAGGCCTGAACGTGAATGACGAGCTCATTGCCATTGACGGCTACAGAGTCGAAAGCGACATTTCTCCCCTGATCAGCGGGCGCACGATCGGTGACAAAGTATCGGTAACCGTTGTGCGCGACGGTAAGCTGCTGGAGTTGCTGATTCCGATTGTGGCAGATAAGAGCGTACGCTACCGCTTTGAAAGGGTAGAAAAACCAACCACAGTGCAACAGAAGATCTATACGAAATGGCTGAAGCTGCAATAGCGACCGTTTAAATAAAGTAAAAGGCCGGCTCTTTCATCAAGAGCCGGCCTTTTACTTTGCTTACGGGGCAGCTTGTATAGTTAATCTAATCGCCTGCATACTAAAATTGTGATAAATTTACAATAATTTGATCTTAAGTAATAGGCTCCTAGTATTGGACTGTTTTCTGTTCAGAAGTCTGGTATTCAATTGGATTGGTTTTTTAACTTTTGCCAGCCAGTGTTTGCGCAAAAATAAAATTTATACTATATTTCGAATATAAACACCAGAAACCAAGCGGTTTGCCATATGGTCATCAGTGATTCGTCCTATGCTCTTGTTACCTATCTGAAGGAAGCAGGTGTGCTATCCATTAGCTGGAAATTGAAGCCAGATACAGATCAGTTCAGAAACTTATACTGGCAGGTGCTGCAGTTTGTGAAAACCAGCCCTAAGATCTGCTATTACAGTACTGACATATCACGCATTGGGCCTTTTGATGCCGAGCAGGAGGTCTGGCTAAGCCGTGAGTATTACCCACAGGTATCGGATATTATCAGGGAGGACATCTACGCGGCAGTTATCTTTTCAGAAGGCCACTTTAAGGCACTTGTTAACAACTACATTGCCTCCCAGTTGTTACCGGTGCATGACTTTATTCACTTCAATTATTTCACTGACAAGGCTGAGGCAATGGACTGGCTGCTGTACATGCAAAAAGGTCAGGACCTTGCCATGGTAGCAAAATCCTGACCCTTCCTGCTGGTTTACTTAGCCATCAAGGGAAAATGCCAAGCGCTTCATAACTTACCCCGATCTTTTCGATGGCAGTCAGGAAAGCAGCTGCGCGCATATCATGTATGTCCTTTTTGTTCATGACGCCCCTGATCTCGTGATAAGCGTTGATCATGGTGTCCTCCAGACCGGAGCGCACCAGGCTGATCTCGTCAGAGCCCTGTATAAGCATAGTACGCTCATGGGTGGTCAGGCTTTTACCGGAAGCGCTCTCAATCGCATTGACGAGGCGTCTATGGCTGGCTTCCTCGGCACGCTTGCCCATACGTCCGAAACGTACATTTGACAGGTTTTTGAGCCACTCAAAGTAGGATACGGTCACACCGCCTGCGTTTATGTAGAGGTCAGGTATAATGATGATCCCTTTCTCGAGCAAAATCTTTTCAGCATCACGGGTGACAGGGCCATTGGCACCTTCCGCAACTATTTTCGCTTTAATGCGGGCTGCGTTGCCGGCATGTATCTGGTTTTCCAGAGCGGCCGGGATCAGAATGTCGCACTCTTCTTCCAGCAGTTCCACTGAGTTCTCAAAGTTCTTGCACTGCCCGAAATCCAGGATAGAACCTGTTTCACTGCGATGCTTGAAAGCCTCTGCCACATCTATACCATTGGAGTTGTAAATACCGCCTTCGCGCTCCGCTATACCTATGATGATGGCGCCGTCCTGCTGACAGAAGTGAGCGGCGTTATAGCCTACATTGCCCAGACCCTGCACAATAACACGCTTGCCCTCCATGGTATTGCCTTCTATACCTGCCTTTTTCATGTACTCTGTGTCACTCAGAGCTTCGCGTATGCCATAGAATACCCCCAGACCGGTAGCTTCTGCACGGCCACGGATACCGCCCTGGCCTACAGGCTTACCAGTTACACAACCCAGCGCATTGGTTTCGCCATACTTGAGTGCCTGATACGTGTCTGCAATCCAGGCCATTTCGCGGCTGCCTGTGCCGTAGTCTGGAGCCGGTACGTCCATACCTGGCCCAATCAGGTTTTTCTTGATAAGTTCAGCTGCGTAACGGCGCGTTACTTTTTCGAGTGTTTTGACAGAACTGGTGCGTGGGTTGATCTTTACGCCACCCTTGGCACCCCCAAAAGGCACATCCACCACCGCGCATTTAAACGTCATCAGCGTTGCAAGTGCCTTCACCTCATCCTCGTCTACCTGCATGCTAAATCGGATACCCCCTTTGGACGGAAGTTTGTGGTGGCTATGCTGCACTCTGATGCCTTCGATCACTTCTACACGGCCATCGATCTCAACCGGAAAAGACACTTTATATACACTGTTGCAGGTCTTGATCTGTGCCAGAATACCAGGGTCAAGCTTTGAATAACTGGCAGCGTGATCGAAAAACTGGTGCACGCTTTCCAGAAATTTTTTGCCTTCATTTTGGGTGTTTGCCATAGGAGTATATCTTTTTTGGTGAATGCATTAAATGAGTTTAGAACGTCTGCCGGGGTAAATTGTTTGCTTAAGGGCTTTTGTTTCGGAAACTGACATAAGTTAAAGAAAAAATATTTAGCAGCTTAGAAACTTGTCAGTAAGCCAGTTAAGTTTGTTAACTATATGAAACCAATAAAATATTTAATTATTTCTTGTTATTAATATATAAATATTACATCTTTGTTTATGCAGAATCCAAGTCGCTCTTCTTTAGCTGACTATGTTTAGTTTAAATATCTTCTACCTGATGGCCATAAGCCGCATAAACTGATACGTACCATGTACACAGACAATTTGATGGGTGCCCATGCTTTTGGCAGACATTTTTCGGTAAGGGATCAGCATCGCAGTGTGCTGCAGGAGCAGTTGAGGCTGAAGTACGTGCATGAGGAGGAAACGCTTTATATTAAGTGGGACGGGGAGGTTAGCTCCAACGAACTGCGACAGGGTTATGCGCACATCATGGACATGGTGTTTATGTATAAGCCGCAGAAATGGATACTGAACCTGCAGAGTAGACTTGCCATTGAAAAAGAAGACCAGCAGTGGGTGTTCAAGTATGTTTTCCCGGAAGTGCTGCGTGCTGTAAACAAGAATGTGTTTGTGGCGGTTGTTATGCCTGTATTCGCTTACAATAGTTTGGTAAATGAAATAGACGGGGATGAACTAATGCATGGAGATAACTTCATGATCATCCACCATTTCCTGTACCAGGAAGAAAGTCGCCGCTGGCTGCATGAGATGGCCGAAACTGACCTGAAGATGGCCTAGGTATAGCGTCCTCCGAATAAAAAGAGGTCCGGCTGGTGTGATTATCACCTGGCCGGACCTCTTTATTTATTATGCTGGTATAAATTAGTGAACTGAGATCAGCTCCACATCAAAAATCAGTGTAGTGTTTGGTCCGATCACGTCGCCGGCGCCCTGTGAGCCATAAGCCAGGTTAGATGGAATGAACAGTCTCCATTTAGCACCTTCCTTCATCAACTGAAGGGCTTCTGTCCAGCCGGCAATTACACCGTTAACAGGGAACGTGGCTGGCTGACCGCGCTCGTAGCTTGAGTCGAACACTGTACCGTCGATCAGAGTGCCGTGGTAGTGAGTCGTTACTTTGTCAGAGGCTGCCGGCGACTTGCCTGTGCCTTCCTGAAGCACCTGGTACTGCAGACCGCTCGGCAGTGTTTTTACACCCTCCTTGTATTTATTTTCCGCTAAAAAAGCTTCACCAGCTTTCTGGTTTTCACCGCCTTGGGCGCCTTGCTTTTCTTGCATCTCCTGCTGTAGCGCCATCATGGCCATCTGGATATCCTGCTGGGAAAGAGAGGAAGGCTCACCGGCGATCACCTCTTTCAGGCCTTTTACAAAAGCATCCGCTTCAATTTCGATACCCTGCTTTTTGAGGTTGGCTGCCATGTCGCGGCCGATGATGTAGCTTATTTTTTCCTTTTGTGTCATGTATAAAGGTATAGATGATAGGATTGATTTTCGGTGATAAAGGTACGGCTAAAGGGGGGATTAACCTAAAAGGAATGCATTCAGGAGAGAAAGCAGGCGTCAGGCCTGCTTTCTCGTTACCTAAACAACAGTCGAAAGCTTAGAGATATAAGTGAATGTCTTCTTCGTGAAGGTCCATTTGGAGTTGCCCGGGTGACATCCAGCCTTTCATAAGGTAGCCAAATGTGGTGCCGATGAGCAGGAGAGAGGAGATTGTCGTAAAGCGCATCATGATATATAGCCTGAAGAGTTAAACTTGAATTTTTTAACGCTATATAGTGATTTAGGTTGTGCATCTTTCACCCTCATTCACTGTATTTTAGTACAAAAGCATGAAGTAAGCATATACCCCTTCTTAATGGCGCTTAAAAAAAACAGCCTGCCACTTATTAGCGTATGATTTTTAGGTTTTCTTCTTTTCTTTCAATTAACTTTGCACTGTCAACCGAAAAGACATGAGGCCAACCGGCAAATATCCTTCTTTCTGGCTCACCATACCTGGTTCAGGTCTGGTAGCAGCTTCTCATCATGTGGTAATGTGTGATGAACTGAATGGCTATTGCCTTAACTTTTTTTCCTCTCCCAAGGCCTTTAACAAGTAAGCCGGAGCTTACGCTCTGGCGCCCCGCAACATAACTGGCAATTACAGATTTCTGGTTAAGCAATTTTCTTTCACTTATTCATTTTCTAAGATTTTACGACATGGCAAGTAAGGTCAGTGTGAGGCAATCCCTGGGATACGCCTTTATAGCAGCTTATCTGTTTACCCTGTTTTTATCGATTTTTGAGCGGCCATACCTGTGGCTTCTCTTAGTCATTGTGCCTTTGCACCTGCTATACCTGCGCAACGTTCGGCAGGGCAGGCACTCCATTCTGCGCAACTACCCGCTGGTAGGCTATCTGCGCTATTTCTTCGAGAGCATCCGACCGGAACTCCGGCAGTATTTCTTTGAGTCCGACCTGGACGGCAAGCCATTCAGCCGACGCCAGCGCTCCATCGTGTACCAGCGCGCGAAGAACGTGCGCGAGACGGTGCCGTTCGGTATGCAGGCCAACAGCCAGGAGCCGGGCTTCGAGTGGATTGCCCATACCATGTTCCCGGTGCACGTACAGGCCAAGGACCTGCGCGTGACAGTAGGAGGCAGCCGCTGTAAACAGCCCTATAGCGCCAGCATTTACAATATCTCAGCCATGAGCTATGGCTCTCTGAGTAAAACAGCTGTGACTGCTCTGAGTGCGGGTGCCAAACTGGGCGGCTTTGCGCACAATACCGGTGAGGGTGGTGTGAGTCCCTTCCACATAGAAGGTGGCGGCGACCTGATCTGGCAGATCGGTACGGGCTACTTTGGCTGCCGCGACAAAGACGGTAACTTCTCTGAAAAGCTATTCAAAGAGCAGGTAGCGCATCCGCACATCAAGATGGTGGAGATCAAGCTGTCGCAGGGAGCCAAGCCAGGGCACGGTGGTATACTGCCAGCTGCCAAGAATACGCCGGAGATCGCGGCTATACGCAAGGTGGAGCCCTATACCACAGTAGCTTCACCACCGGCACACTCTGCATTCAGTGACCAGTTTACCATGCTGCTGTACATAGACAAATTGCGCGTGCTTTCAGACGGCAAGCCGATCGGTATCAAGTTGTGCATTGGTAACAAGCAGGAGTTTGAGCGCCTCTGCCAGGAAATGAAGCACAACCGCATCTACCCGGACTTCATTACGATAGACGGGGCTGAGGGTGGTACAGGTGCCGCACCACTTGAGTTTACCGATAGCCTGGGTATGCCGCTTTATGACGCCTTGGCTTACGTGCAGCACATGCTGGAACTCTACGGGCTGCGTGACGAGATCAAGCTGATAGCGGCGGGTAAGATCATCACCGGGGTAGACATCATCAAGGCCATTTCACTGGGTGCTGACATATGCTACAGTGCAAGGGGTATGATGTTCGCGCTGGGCTGTATACAGGCTCTGCAGTGTGACTCCGGTCGCTGCCCAGTAGGTATAGCCACACAGGATAAGAACCTGTATAAGGGACTGGACGTAGCAGATAAGCGGGTGCGTGTGGCCAACTTCCATGGCAATACCATCAAGTCAACCATCGAAGTGATGGAGGCCTGCGGCTTTGCATCCCTGCAGGATATCACGCCGGATAAAATATTCAGGCGTGTGGAACAGGGGCAGACGAAGAGTTTCAAGGACATTTATTTTCCGAAAAAGCCTTCCCCCAGTTCTATCAGCAAAAATTACGTGCTTAATTGATATGGAAAACTTAATCTATCTGACCGAGCAGGACTACAAGCGCCTAGTTGATCTGGTGCAGCAGCAAAGACAGGGTGCAGGCATGCAGCCAAACATTGCTAAACTCGGTGAAGAACTGAAGCGGGCCAAGCGGGTTGCTTCGGAGGAGATTCCAGCAGAAGTCGTGACGATGAATTCAAGTGTTTTATTAAGGGACTTGAAGAGCGGCAAAGAAATGGAGATCACGCTGGTGTACCCGAAGGATGCCGATGTGAACACCCGTAAAATTTCCATTCTCGCTCCGGTGGGTACAGCCATTATTGGCTGCAAAGAAGGGGACGAGATAGAGTGGCCTGTGCCATCAGGCACAATCAATTATAAAATTGAAAAGGTGACCTTTCAACCGGAAGCTTCCGGTAACTTCTCGCTTTAATATAAGATTAAGTTAAAAAAGCCAGTTCGCAACCTGCTAAGGTATAGCGAACTGGCTTTTTGCTTTCTTTAAAATAGGTGCCTATACCTGTACTCGATCAGGCATAGTCGCTGATGTTTTCTTCCCAAAGGTCAAAGTCTATATCTTCTTCCTCGATTCTGGTGCTCAGGTATACGTAAGCTGCCAGGCCCAGGAACAAAAGTGCCGAGCCAACCAGCACGAACGGGAAATCCTCAGTGTCTTTATTTTTGGTTTTCATGGTGCGATTTATTTATGTTGCTTTATACCTCTCAAAGCTGCAATATGTTGTCAAGGCGCTGAGTGCTAGCAGATACAAAAAAGAAGGCCGGACATTTGCCCGGCCTTTGCTTTTAATAACGCCGGTTGCTTCCGGCATATTTTACGAAAACTTACATATTTCTGCGGTACTGTCCGCCTACCTCAAACAGGGCATTGGTGATCTGACCCAGTGAGCAGTATTTCACGGTTTCCATCATCTCTTCGAAGATGTTACCGTTGTTGATCGCCACCTGCTGGATGCGTTTCAGCATCTCTTCTGACTTATCAGCATTACGTTGGTGCAGCCCCTGCAGCATGGAGATCTGGTACTGCTTTTCGTCTTCCGTCGCACGAATTACTTCAGTAGGAAGCACCGTAGGAGAGCCTGTAGATGACAGGAAAGTGTTCACCCCGATGATTGGGTACTCTCCTGTATGCTTCAGCGTTTCGTAGTACAGACTTTCTTCCTGTATCTTGCCGCGTTGGTACATGGTTTCCATGGCACCCAGCACACCGCCACGTTCTGTGATGCGGTCGAACTCCGTCAGTACAGCCTCTTCCACCAGATCGGTTAATTCTTCGATGATGAAGGAGCCCTGTAGCGGGTTCTCGTTTTTGGCAAGCCCCAGTTCACGGTTGATGATCAACTGGATCGCCATGGCACGACGCACAGATGCTTCCGTTGGTGTCGTGATCGCCTCGTCGTAAGCGTTCGTGTGCAGTGAGTTGCAGTTGTCGTAGATCGCGTACAGCGCCTGAAGCGTCGTACGGATGTCGTTGAAGTCGATCTCCTGCGCGTGCAGCGAACGGCCGGACGTTTGGATGTGGTACTTCAGCATCTGCGAGCGAGCATCAGCGCCATACTTGTGCTTCATCGCCTTAGCCCAGATTCTTCTTGCTACGCGGCCAATCACAGCGTACTCCGGATCGATGCCATTGGAGAAGAAGAAGCTTAGGTTTGGCGCAAACTTATTAATGTCCATGCCGCGGCTCACATAGTACTCCACAAAAGTAAAGCCGTTGGCCAGCGTAAAGGCCAACTGCGAGATCGGGTTGGCGCCCGCTTCGGCAATGTGGTAGCCGGAGATAGACACCGAGTAGAAGTTGCGTACGTTCTTGTCGATGAAGTAGGCCTGCACGTCACCCATCAAACGCAGCGAGAATTCTGTGGAGAAGATGCAGGTGTTTTGCGCCTGGTCTTCTTTCAGGATATCGGCTTGTACCGTACCGCGAACTGCTGCAAGCGTACGGGTTTTGATCGGCTCGTATACTTCTGCTGGCAGCACCTGGTCGCCTGTTACTCCAAGTAGCATTAAGCCCAGACCATCGTTGCCTTTTGGCAGTTCGCCCTGGTAGCGCGGACGCTCTACGCCTTTGTCTTTGTAAATGGCGTCAATCTTCTGGTTGATTTCTTCTTCCAGCCCGTTCTCTTTGATGTATAGTTCGCATTGCTGATCAATAGCGGCATTCATAAAGAAGCCGGTAAGAATGGCAGCAGGACCATTTATGGTCATGGAAACCGATGTCATTGGATCGGCCAGGTTAAAGCCGGAGTACAGCTTTTTGGCATCATCCAGGCAGCAAATGCTCACACCGGAGTTACCGATCTTACCATAGATGTCCGGACGGAAATCCGGGTCTTCTCCGTAAAGGGTTACCGAGTCGAAGGCCGTTGAAAGGCGCTTGGCTGGCATACCTAAGCTCACGTAATGGAAGCGACGATTCGTACGTTCTGGTCCGCCTTCGCCGGCAAACATACGGGTTGGGTCTTCGCCTTCGCGCTTGAACGGGAACACACCCGCGGTGTATGGGAATTCACCTGGCACGTTCTCCTGCAGGTTCCACTTCAGCAAATCACCCCAGGCCTCGTAGCGCGGTGTAGACACCTTTGGAATCTGCAAGTGAGAAAGCGACTCAGTATGCGTCTTGATTTTCAGTTCTTTATCGCGCACCTTGAACACATAGAACTCGTTCTTGTAGGCCTGTACTTTCTCTTTCCAGTTCTCGAGTATCTTCTTGTTCTGTCCGTCCAGACTCAATTCCACCTCGGCATAAGCCTGCTCAAGTTGCTTGATCAGACGGTCTTTGTCTTCCACCTCAATCCCTTGCACCGCCTCAATCGACTTCTTGATGCCATAGAGTTTCTGGGCAACCTCCGCCTGGTCCTTGGTCCACTTGTCGTAGTTGCGGATGGTTTCGGAGATCTCGGAAAGGTAGCGGGTACGGGCAGGAGGGATGATGAACACCTTCTCCGACATTTCCTTCGAAGTCTGCAGGTCGGAGTCGAATTCCACACCAGTTTTCTCCGACAGCTTGGCCATTACGGCACGGTACAACTGGTTCATGCCCGGGTCATTGAACTGCGAAGCGATAGTGCCGAACACCGGAATCTCGTCGTCGTTCACGTCCCACAGCTGGTGGTTGCGCTTGTATTGTTTTTTTACATCACGCAGGGCGTCGAGGGCACCGCGCTTGTCAAATTTGTTCAGGGCAATCACATCAGCAAAATCGAGCATGTCGATCTTCTCGAGCTGCGTGGCGGCACCGTACTCAGGCGTCATCACATACAAACTCATATCAGAATGCTCGATGATCTCAGTATCGGATTGGCCTATACCGGAGGTCTCCAGGATGATCATATCGAAATCGGCCGCCTTCACGATATCCACCGCGTCCTGCACATACTTGCTCAGGGCAAGGTTGCTCTGGCGGGTTGCCAGGGAGCGCATGTATACCCGCTCGTTCGAGATCGAGTTCATACGGATACGGTCACCGAGCAGGGCCCCACCCGTTTTGCGCTTCGATGGGTCTACCGAAATGATAGCGATCTTCTTCTCAGGGAAGTCGAGCAGGAAGCGGCGCACAAGTTCGTCTACCAACGATGATTTACCGGCACCACCCGTACCGGTTATACCCAGTACCGGTGTTTTTACTTCTTTGGCTTGCTCTCTTACTTCATTTAGAATGCTGCGGGCCTCTTCCGGGTAGTTCTCAGCCGCCGAGATCAGGCGGGCAATGGCTTTCGGGTCTTTGTCACGCAGGTGCTTGGCTTCGCCGTTCAGGTCTTTGCCAGTCGGGAAGTCGCATTTCTCCAGCATGTCATTGATCATGCCCTGCAGACCCATGGCGCGTCCGTCGTCAGGAGAGTAGATGCGAGCAACGCCGTACTCGTGCAGCTCTTCAATTTCAGTTGGGAGGATTACACCGCCACCACCGCCGAAGATGCGGATATGGCCGCAGCCACGCTCGTTGAGCAGGTCGTACATGTATTTGAAATACTCCAGGTGACCGCCCTGGTAGGAGGTAATGGCGATGGCTTGTGCGTCTTCCTGTACAGCACAGTCCACAATCTCTTGTACAGAGCGGTTGTGGCCCAGGTGGATCACCTCGGCGCCAGAAGCCTGGATGATGCGGCGCATGATGTTGATCGAAGCGTCGTGCCCGTCAAACAAGGAGGCAGCCGTCACGATCCGGATGTGGTTCACCGGCTTATATGGTTCTACTTTAGTAAGTTGCATAATTTACTAACAAGGATTTTTTTCAAATTTGATGCGAATATAGTCATTTTTACGCAGGATTGACAGGCAGGGCCTGATTCAGAAAAGCCAGGAAACAGCACAGCCATCGCCAAAGCCGTACTGTGGTATACGGTATGGACAGCCTTAAAAGTAAGAAAGGACTAAGGAGCAGGTATACGAAGGCAAAAGCGGCATGTTATGCGTGCCTCTAGCAAAAGGGTTTTGCAGGCAAAGGACTCGTGAAAGTATGGGGAAACACTGTAGTTTAGCCTAGTCCCGCCTCTTTTCCAAGTGACACCAGGTCAGCCACATTGGTAGTGCCGAGTTTCTTTTGGATGCTCTTGCGGTGGGTACTCACGGTGTTCGGGCTGATAAATAGCTGCTCGGCGATCTCCTTGGTGCTGCACCCTTTGCAGATCAGTTCGAGAATCTCGATTTCGCGCTTTCTCAAACTTCTCACTACCCGGCTTCTTTTTTGCTTCAGCTTCTCCTTGAGGGCCTGTACCAACTGAGCTTCCGTATTCATGGCAGGGCTCAGGTCTACATCCACACAGACCACCTCCTTAACTTCTCCCTGCTGGTTTTTGCTGAAAGCCTTGGCCCAGCCTACAAACCATTTGTACTGATCTTCCTCTTTGTGTTTTGCCCGGAACAAGCCTCCGAATTCAGCCCCGTTGAACTGCTGGTAATGGGTGATGCTGTCTTCAGGGATTTGCTGGTCATCAGGGTGCACAATGGTCTCTATGTACTTCATGCCACCCATTTCCAGTATCTCAGCCAAGGTATAGCCAAGGCTTTCCTCATTGGCCCGATTGCACCAGACTACCCCCAGGTCCAGGTTGGAGATGTAGATATTGGCAGGCACTTCGTGGATGACCTTCTCCAGGAACTCACATTTCTCCTTCAGAAGTTGAATCTCACGCTCCATAGCAGCAATCTTATCGGCGCTGGAAGTCTGTTCTGGCATACAGTATCTGATTTCGGTTTGCAAAAAGATTCTAAAGTTATAAAACTTATATGCTAAATTCCATGTGTGATGGCAGAATAATAGGGAGGGGCCGGCAAAGAGGCCAATCATAAAATGATTTAGGCCGGAATACAGCAACAAACCTACATTCTTCTTAACTTTGTTTTTCGTAAGAACTATTTATGAAGAACATTCGCAATTTCTGCATCATCGCCCACATCGACCATGGTAAAAGCACACTGGCTGACCGCCTGCTGGAGTTTACTTCTACGGTTGCAGAGCGTGAAATGCAAAACCAGCTGCTCGATAACATGGATCTGGAGCGTGAGCGCGGCATTACCATTAAGAGTCACGCCATCCAGATGAATTACCATTATAAGGGAGAGGACTACGTGTTGAACCTGATCGATACGCCAGGCCACGTCGACTTCTCTTATGAAGTGTCCCGTTCTATTGCTGCCTGTGAGGGTGCGCTGCTGATCGTGGATTCTTCGCAAGGTATAGAGGCCCAGACTATTTCGAACCTCTACTTAGCCATCGGTTCTGACCTGGAAATCATTCCGGTACTGAACAAGATTGACCTGCCGCACGCCATGCCAGAAGAGGTAAGTGACCAGATCATCGATCTGATCGGTTGCGACAGAGAAGACATCATCCATGCCTCCGGTAAAGCAGGTATAGGTATAGAAGAAATACTGAACGCTATCTGTGACCGGGTTCCTGCACCAAAGGGCGACCCTGCTGCGCCACTTCAAGCCTTGATCTTTGACTCCGTATTCAACTCCTATAGAGGAATCGAGGTTTACTTCCGTATCTACAACGGTACCCTGAAAAAAGGGGAGAAGGTTAAGTTCATTAACACCGGCAAGACTTACGAGGCCGACGAGATTGGGGTACTGAAGCTCAACCAGGAGCCCCGCAAGGAAATGGCTGCCGGTAACGTGGGCTACCTGATATCAGGTATAAAGAACGCAAAAGAAGTAAAAGTAGGTGATACGATCACTCACGTGGATCGTCCTGCTGTAGGTATACAGGGTTTTGAGGATGTGAAACCCATGGTATTTGCCGGTATCTACCCGGTAGAAACTAGCGAATACGAAGAGCTTCGTGCCTCCATGGAGAAGCTGCAGTTGAATGATGCTTCGCTGGTATGGGAGCCGGAGACTTCAGCAGCTCTTGGATTCGGTTTCCGTTGCGGCTTCCTCGGTATGCTGCACATGGAGATCGTGCAGGAGCGTCTGGAGCGTGAGTTCGACATGACCGTGATTACCACGGTGCCGTCGGTGCAGTTTCATGTGCATACTACCAAAGGTGATCTGCTTAAAGTAAGTGCACCTTCTGAGATGCCAGAACCGAACTACATCGACCACATTGAGGAGCCTTTTATCAAGGCGCAGATTATCTCTAAGGCAGAATACGTGGGGCCCATCATCACGCTGTGTATGGAGAAGCGTGGTATCCTGAAGAACCAGACTTACCTCACCAGCGACCGTGTGGAGCTTTCCTTTGAAATGCCGCTGGCAGAGATTGTATTCGACTTTTTTGATAAGCTTAAGACTATTTCCCGTGGTTACGCCTCGCTGGACTACGAACTGATTGGTTTCCGTCAGTCGAACATGGTGAAGCTGGACGTAATGCTGAACGGAGAGCCTGTGGATGCCTTGTCAGCCATCGTTCACCGCGAGAAAGCCTACGACTGGGGCAAGCGCCTCTGCGAAAAGCTCCGCGAGCTGTTGCCGCGTCAGATGTTCGAGATTGCGATTCAGGCAGCTATCGGGCAGAAAATCATCGCCCGTGAAACCGTGAAGGCCCTGCGCAAGAACGTATTGGCCAAGTGCTACGGCGGTGACATTTCGCGTAAGCGCAAGCTCCTCGAGAAACAGAAGAAAGGTAAGAAACGCATGCGCCAGGTAGGTAACGTGGAAATCCCGCAAGAAGCCTTCTTAGCCGTGCTTAAACTTGACTAACAATACCGAGCCCCGACGTGCCCCTGCGCGTCGGGGCTTGTCGCTTATAGTTGCCTGGCGAGGACATCGTGTCAAAGCCCCTGGCCCTATACATCAACACAGAACTCAGAACTCTTAACTCATAACTTTTATTTAAAAACATGATTCTGCTCGACGGTAAAAAAACATCCGAAGCCATTCAGCAAGAGATTGCAGCTGAAGTTGCCGAAATTAAAGCCAATGGAGGCAAGGTGCCGCATCTGGCGGCGATACTGGTAGGCAATGACGGCGGCTCTGTCACGTATGTGAACAACAAAGTGCTGGCCTGCGAAAAAGTAGGTTTTGGTTCTACGCTGGTGCGTTACGAAGATGATGTGACCGAAGAAGAATTGCTCAACAAGATACATGAGCTGAATGAGAGCGAGGAAGTGGACGGTTTTATTGTACAGCTGCCACTACCCAAGCATATTAACACGCAGAAAGTGCTGGAGGCGGTTGATCCTAAGAAAGATGTGGATGGTTTCCACCCGGCTAACGTAGGCCGTATGGTTGCTGGCCTGACGTCTTTCCTGCCAGCCACTCCTTACGGCATCCTGCAACTTATCGAACGCTACGGCATCGAAACGAACGGCAAGCATTGTGTTGTGATCGGCCGCAGCAACATTGTAGGTTCGCCTATGAGCATCCTGATGGCCAAAGCCGCTTACCCGGGCAACGCTACCGTAACACTTTGCCACCGCAACACAGTTGACCTGCCTTACTATACCCGCCAGGCGGATATCATCATCGCGGCTGTGGGGCTGCCAGGTCTGGTAACCGCCGACATGGTGAAAGAAGGTGCTGTGGTGATCGACGTGGGCACTACCCGCGTACCCGACACTTCCCGTAAATCAGGCTACAGGCTGCGTGGAGATGTTGATTTCGATAATGTGGCTCCTAAGTGTAGCTATATCACACCCGTGCCAGGTGGTGTAGGGCCGCTGACCATCGCCATGTTGCTGAAAAATACTTTGAGAGCTGCAAGGAAAGAGGTATACGCCTAAGTCTAATTGCACTCCCTGAATTTTATAAAGCCCCTTCCTGAATACAGGAGGGGGCTTTTTTATTTTTTAAACGAGCACCTTTGAAGACCTCACAGTATCTTTCAGACCTGTGAGTGTCTGTGCCAGCTGCCTTGCTATACCTATACCTGCGAATTTTAAATTGATCGTACTAGAGCTAATTTCTGTGCTGGATAACACCTAACAGCAATGGTAATTTATGATGCTTCGTAGTTCACGAGACACTCACAGGTCTGAGAGACACTGTGAGGTCTGCACGCTTTCGTCCAACATTACCAATCCTAAAAATCCCTGGGGAAGGGGCTCTATATAAAGATCCAGACAGGATTACCGCTGTGTAAGATTCGTACTGCCGTGGGCCAGCACGCATACCTGAAATCATTTGATTACCCGAACTTATAATCCGCTCAGGTATAACGGAACATAAGTTGCGCTCTACCTTGTTGCTTTTTTGACTAACTTTGCAAGTTCGGTGCGGGCTTATAATTATAACAGGTAAAGCCGCACCATTATTTAATGAAGGCTTGTACCTGATATTTTAGGTATGGCCATTGGAATACAGATTTGGAAACGACAAAAGCATACAAAACAGCCTCCATTCATTCAGTGCCCAAAGACGGCAGTGAACTTCCGCTGATGGAGGCATTTTATACGATACAGGGCGAAGGTGGCAACACCGGCACGGCAGCTTACTTTATCAGACTAGGTGGCTGTGATGTGGGCTGTCACTGGTGTGATGTAAAAGAGAGCTGGGACGCCGAACAGCATCCACTCACTCCTGTAGGGGAAATTGTGACGACCGCTAAAACCTTTCCGGGTAAAACCGTCGTAGTAACAGGCGGCGAACCGCTGCTTTATAACCTCAACCCGCTAACAGCCGGATTGCAGGAAGCAGGGATACGCACCATGATCGAAACCTCCGGGGCTTATCCTTTGAGCGGTTACTGGGACTGGGTGTGTTTGTCTCCTAAGAAGTTCAAGGCGCCCGATGCTTCTGTATATCCTTTTGCAGATGAGCTAAAAGTCATTATATTTAACAAATCGGATTTTGCATGGGCCGAAGAGCACGCGGCAAGGGTAGGAGCTGACTGTAAGCTATACCTGCAACCGGAGTGGAGCAAAGCCGGGCAATTGATGCCACTTATTGTCGAATACGTTAAAAACAACCCCCAATGGCGTGTGTCTTTGCAGACGCACAAGTACATGGATATTCCGTAAAAAGCTATGCTTAAGCCGCTGCTTCTTCTGACTCTGATTACATTTAGTATAGCGACCTCCTGTCTGGCACAGGGCAGACCGGCCTCCAATTCCAGGAAAGCAGTAACACTTTACTACAAAGCAGAAGAAGCCGCACAGGCGCGTGATTTTAACAAGGCGCTTTCCTACCTCGACGAGGCCATTGAGCGTGACCCAAAATACGCAGATGCTTACCTGAAAATTGCGCATCTACACCGGGCCATGGGCAATAAGCCGGAGGTGTTCGAAAACCTGCAGAAGGGCCTGGCGCTCAAGCCATTTAACGCCGGGTTGATGAACAGCTACTTTGACCTGGCTGACCTCTATTTCGAAAGGGGTGACTACGAAAACGCCCGCAAATATTTCGAGCTTTTCCTGCGTGGTAAGCCGCGAAATGGGCGTATGGCAGACTTTGCCCGGCAGCAGATTCAGTCCGCTGACTTTGCTGCGGAGGCCATGAAGAAGCCAGTAAGCTTTAACCCGGTCAGGCTGCCTGAAGATGTCAATCGCTTCGAGCTGCAGTATTTTCCCTCCACCACCGCTGACCAGCGTCACCTGATTTTTACAGCAAGACTAGGCCATCGCCCTGACCAGGACGAAAACATATTTGTGAGCCAGTACCGCGACAACAAGTGGAGTCCGCCGAGCTCTATCTCTCCTGCCATCAATACCACTGCAAACGAAGGTGCCGCCACTATTTCCGGTGACGGAAAAACGCTTGTGTTCACCTCCTGCAACCGCTCCGACAGCCAGGGCGATTGTGATCTTTACATCTCTTTCAGAAGCGGGGATGAGTGGAGCAAGCCTAAAAACATGGGGTCGGTGGTGAATTCCAAAGCATGGGATTCCCAACCTAGCCTGTCAGCCGACGGACGTACCCTATACTTTACCTCTACACGTCCAGGTGGCATTGGCAAAGAAGACATTTGGGTAACACGCCTGAACGAGGATGGTTCGTGGCAGAAACCTGAAAACATGGGAGAGCCTGTGAATTCCAGGGGTCGTGACATGGCACCGTTCATACACGTGAGTGGGAGCACACTATACTTTGTGAGCGACGGACACCTGGGCATGGGCGGCCTCGACGTGTTTATGACGACGCAGGACAACAGGAGCAAGTGGAGTGAACCCGAAAATATGGGGTACCCACTGAACACGCACGCTGACGAAGGCTCGCTCTTCATCACCGCCGACAATAAAAAAGGCTATTACTCCCGCCAGGAGATGACAGAGGCCGGTGCTTCTACTATACAACTTTACGAGCTGGATGTGCCGGAGAACTGGCGCAGCAAGGTGAATAGCACCTATGCGCAAGGTCGCGTATTTCATGCCGATACCAAAAAACCGATTGCTGCCGTGGTACAGCTTTATGATGTGAGTGCTGACTCGCTGGTACAACAGGTTAACTCCGACAAGGTGTCGGGTGATTATACGATCGTGCTTTCGGAAGGAGGGCAGTATGGCCTTTACGTTTCAGCTCCCGGCTTCCTGATGAACAGCCTGAGTTTTGACTATACCTCTGAAAAAGCACTGAGCCCGGTGGCGCTTGACGTATACCTGAAGCCGATCAAGTCCGGAGCAGCGATTGTGCTCAATAACCTGTTCTTCGATACGGGGCAATACAAGTTGGAGCGCAAATCGAAGACCGAGCTGGATAAGCTGATCACCTTCATGCAGCAAAACCCTTCCGTTAAAATTGAGATCTCGGGCCATACCGACGACATTGGCTCAGATGCCGACAACAAAGTCCTGTCTGAGCGTCGTGCCCGTTCGGTGGCCGATTACCTGCGAAGCAACAAAGTACCGAAAGACCGCATCACCTCCGTCGGTCACGGCGAGAGTCGCCCGGTCAAGCCCAACACATCAGACGAAAACCGCAGCCAAAACCGCCGCATTGAGATGCGGGTGTTGTAGGAGAGGAGCTGGTGCTAGTAACCGTTTAATCCACTTTTCAGGTATAGCATCATAGGACCTAACTTTCGGGGGCACTAAATTAATCAGACTCTTGTTTCTTTCTATAGAAAGCCCTTGCCTCCGAGGGGAATCTCTGCTACTACCTTTTCACAGGTATAAGAAATGTAGTTTCTGCTACAGTTATCGGATCCAATCACCCCTGCGACTCTCTGTAAAGAGAGCCACCGACTCCTGAGCATAATAAGTAACGATTGTCATCTCCCTGCCCCTTAGAAGTAGAGTCGTTTTAATCTACAAAAACTTGCTCCAAGATCACTGTCATTCTGTTAAGAAACTTGGTCGTATGGGTGATAAGCTGCTGCTACTGCCGGGGGTAAGGGCCCTCTTCACCAAGACCCCTACGGGATGACAAAAAAGAAGAGTGAAACGGCCTTGCTCTCAAGTGGGGAATTACGGCCTTTAACATTTGGCAAGTATAAGCTTTGTAGTAACTACAGCAAACCATTGGCAGGTATAGCAAGACTAACTCGCACGGAACCTACACAGCAAGTATCTTTGCCATGTGCGCCAAAACGACTACCCACTGTTCGAGCGTTCAGCGAGTTTGGGGAGTCTTGATTTTTTTGCTTACTTTTTTCATCAAGGAAAAAAGTAAGGCCCGCCCGGCCAGGGCAAACAGAGCCCGCCGCACAGGCGAAGCTATGAAACAAATCACGTTGCTATACCCGCACCAGCAGCAGCTATACCTACACCTGGGCCAGAGGCCCCACCATAGTAGACACGAGCGAGGACGCTCGCGCCATAACCACTATAATAGCACAAGCCATAAGCCATAAAACAAAACGGCCCGTTACATCAAAGTAACGGGCCGTTCCCTTATTGTATCACTAAGAAATTATCTATTCTCAATATCTACATAGTTACGCTCTGTTTCACCAGTGTAGATCTGACGCGGACGGCCGATCGGCTCTTTCTGCTCGCGCATCTCTTTCCACTGTGCGATCCAGCCTGGCAGACGGCCCAAGGCGAACATCACGGTAAACATATCGGTTGGGATACCTAATGCACGGTAGATAATGCCTGAGTAGAAGTCTACGTTAGGGTACAGCTTACGCTCTACGAAATACGGATCGTTCAGGGCAGCTTCTTCCAGTTCCATCGCAATGGTCAGGATTGGGTCGTTGATGCCAAGGGCAGTCAATACTTCGTCAGCCGCTTTCTTGATGATACGGGCACGTGGGTCGAAGTTTTTGTACACACGGTGACCGAAGCCCATCAGACGGAAAGGATCGTCTTTGTCTTTAGCTTTCGCGATGTATTTCTTCGAGTCGCCTCCGTCAGCCTTAATAGCTTCGAGCATCTCGATTACAGCCTGGTTGGCACCACCATGCAGCGGACCCCACAGGGCGCTGATACCGGCAGATACAGAAGAGTACAGGCTGGCATTAGCTGAACCTACCAGACGCACAGTAGACGTAGAGCAGTTCTGCTCGTGGTCAGCGTGCAGGATAAGCAGTTTGTTGATCGCATCCACTACCACAGGGTTGATTTCGTAATCTTCCGTAGGGAAGGCGAACATCATGTGCAGGAAGTTAGAGCAGTAGTCCAGCTTGTTCTTAGGGTAGTTCACCGGATGACCTACAGAGTTTTTATAAGACCAGGCAGCTATTGTAGAGATCTTAGCCATCAAACGGATGATAGAAAGATCCATCTCCTCTTTTGTCTGGTTCGGGTTAAGTGACTCCGGATAAAAAGCTGTCAGGGAGCTGATCATAGCAGACAGGATGCCCATTGGGTGCGCTGCAGACGGGAAGCCGTCCAGTATTTTGCGCATGTCCTCGTTTACGAGGGTGTGCATCTTGATCTTGCCGCTGAAATCATCGAGTTCCTGCTTTGTTGGCAGGGCACCGTAGATCAGCAGGTAAGCCACTTCAATGAAGTTTGACTTCTCAGCCAGTTGCTCAATCGGATAACCTCTGTAGTGCAGAATGCCCTGCTCTCCGTCCAGGAAAGTGATCGCACTCTTGGTAGCACCTGTATTTTTATAACCTGAGTCCAGGGTGATGTAGCCTGACTCCGAGCGCAAAGCAGCTATATCAATTGCTTTCTCATTCTCAGTACCAGTTACAACCGGGAACTTGTAGGACTTCCCCTCTAAAATTATTTCAGCGTGTTCTGACATGCCTGTATTTTTTATGTGTCCGTGAATAGTCTCTTATCGAAGCGAAATTATGTAAAAATGTAATTAAAATGAAATGGAATAACGGGATATATGGTAAATTAACAATGTTTTAACCCGCAGACCATACTAACCATTGTATAAACGACAATCCGGTAAAAAGTTTGGCTCATTTGTACGTTATCTTACATATCTTCCGCCATTTTCATTACCAGGGACTGGAATTGTCTTCCTCCTCAGATGATCCGCCAAAACCGTAGCGCGGTGTATAGGGAGTGCCCCGGCCTTCCAGGTGGTTTTGCATATCGAGGTGCAGCTTGATGCGGTCCAGTCTTATAAACTCTGCCCACAGTTCCTGATCATTTTCTGACATCCGGTCGATCAGGTCTGCCAGCTGCAGGCCACCCTCCGCTTTCTGAAGTTCCCGGATGTAAGGGTCAGAGTCAACCATACCCTGTATTTTAATTCTGAAATAGGTGTTCAGCTCTATATACCTCGCTTCATCCCAGCTTTCCATTTCCTGCTTCATGATCGCCCTCTTTTTTGGTTTATACTCATTCCTGTACCATATGGCTGCATGCACTTCCTAAAAGCTGTCTAGTCCCCTATCCGGATCCGGGTCATCAGGCTGTACGCCGGGCGGGTTGAACAGGCCCCAACGGTCCACGGCATAGTTCCAGGCGTCAAAGGTTTTGACCCATTCTATAAACAGCAGGCGGTACTCCTCCAACGCTTCTTTGATCAGATGCAGGTAGTGAATGTGCTCAAAGCCAAACATGGTCAACGTGTTGCAGTGGTTCTGCAGGTCGCGGGCCGCTTTACGGATCAGGGTAGCGCATTCCATCCGGATATCATACAGGTCACCACCCTCAGCGCCTGCCACTTTTACGCTCAGCATAGCGGCATCCTCCAGCATAAAAGCCTTGCTGCTGGCCAGGCGGCGGTCATCTTCAGGTATAAGGTCACTGATTTTTTGTGTCAGGTCATAGATCTCGCGTCCCTTCTGGAAAAGCGGCATCTGGCGTGGGTTCAGGTGTTCTTCGTGCATAGGTGTCGTATTGTTCTGCCATGCCCGACCTGCAACAACAGGTATAGGGATAGCCAAATTTGTACAAAATACGTATAGATGTGAAGTTATAAAATATTACCGATTTTGAATTTAAAATGAAAGTGTGCTGTTCTGCAAATAAAGAGGGGCCGCACCTAACCGCAAGGAGGTAAAATTCTTCGTATAACATAACATAGGGCACAGGGGACAGCCCATTTTGTCGCCAAGCCACTCTTCCCCTGTTCCGGGCAACGGAAAGCAGCGCCCTGCTTCATGCGTACGTGTACGCATTTCCTGCCCGCATACCTGTGCATAAGCACATAGCCTCATAATATCAAAGGCCTGGCCGATGCGCGGGTACCGGATATACAAACAAGCAAAGTGGCATTCTTTTAAGGGATGCAGACCATAACATACTCAAATGATGACACATTCAGCTGACAGGCAGTAAACGGGCTCTTCTTTTCGGTGCCACTGCTTATTGCTCTCAGGTATAAATGATTCTCTAAAAATACGCCCTATGAATATTTTAGAAAAGATCAAGACCAATTACAGTGCCTCCATGAACGAGATGACAGTAGCTGCCTATCTTGAGGAGTGCCGGAAAGACCCCAAAATGTACGCCAAGCCCGCTGAGCGTATTCTCGATGCCATCGGGGAGCCCGAGATGCTCGACACGCGTCAGGACCCTAAACTGAGCCGCATCTTCTCCAACAAAAAAATCAAGATCTACCCCGCCTTCCGCGATTTCTACGGGATGGAAAGCACCATCGAGCAGATCGTGTCGTACTTCCGCCACTCAGCGCAGGGCTTGGAGGAAAAGAAGCAGATCCTATACCTGATGGGCCCGGTTGGAGGCGGTAAAAGCTCCCTGGCTGAAAAACTGAAGCACCTGATGCAACAGCATCCCATCTATGTGCTCAAAGCCGGTGAGCAGATCAGCCCGGTATTTGAGAGTCCGCTGGGACTGTTTGCCGATTATGCTGATGAGTTGGAAGAAGAGTACGGTATACCTGCCCGCTACATTCCAGGCTGCATGAGTCCCTGGGCTTCCAAGCGACTGCGTGAGTTCGACGGTGACATCAATCGCTTTAAAGTCGTGCGGCTTTTCCCGTCTATCCAAGAGCAGATCGCTATCTCCAAAACCGAGCCTGGCGACGAAAACAACCAGGATATTTCAACACTGGTAGGTAAAGTGGACATCCGCAAACTGGCTGAGTACCAGCAGAGCGACCCGGATGCTTATTCCTATACCGGTGGCCTGTGCCTGGCCAATCAAGGTTTGCTGGAATTTGTGGAGATGTTCAAAGCGCCGATCAAGGTGCTGAACCCGCTGCTCACGGCTACCCAGGAAAAGAACTACAAAGGCACCGAACCGATTGGCGCTATACCTTTCGACGGCATCATTCTGGCGCACTCCAACGAGTCAGAGTGGGCCAAATTCCTCAACGACAAAAAGAACGAAGCCTTTCTCGACCGTATTTACAAAGTGCAGGTTCCTTACTGCCTGCGCGTGAGCGAAGAGATCAAGATCTACGAAAAGCTGATCCGTGAAAGTTCTCTGAAGGAAGCGCCCTGCGCACCGAAGACGATCGAGCTATTGGCCGAGTTTTCTGTGATGTCGCGCCTAAAGGAGCCGGAGAACTCCAGCATCTACTCCAAGATGCGGGTTTACAACGGCGAGACCCTGCGCGAAACTGACCCGAATGCCAAGTCCATACAGGAGTACCGCGACGATGCTGGTATCAACGAAGGTATGCAGGGTATATCGACCCGATTTGCGTTTAAGATCCTGTCCAAGGTGTTCAACTTCGACAGCGAAGAGATTGCTGCCAACCCGGTGCACTTACTTTATGTGCTCGAACAGGAGGTGATCAAAATGATGCTGCCGCCCGAAACAGAGAGCAAATACTTACACCTGATCAAATCGGTGCTGGCCAGCAAGTATGCTGAGTTTATATCTGATGAGATCCAGAAAGCTTACATCGAATCTTATAGCTCTTATGGGCAGAATATTTTCGAGAAGTATGTGGTGTATGCTGACCACTGGATGCAGAATAACGACTACCGCGATCCGGACTCCGGCGAGATATTTGATCGCAGCATTCTGAACGATGAACTGGAGAAAATCGAAAAGCCGGCAGGTATAGCCAACCCGAAAGACTTCCGTTCTGAAGTGACGAACTTCTTTTTGCGACACAAGGCAAACCACGGCGGTAAGAGCCCACGCTGGGACTCTTATGAGAAGATCAAGAACGTGATCGAGAAGAAGATCTTCACCAACACCGAAGACCTGCTGCCAGTGGTTTCCTTCAATGTGAAAACGAACGAGGAAGACGAGAAGAAGCACCGTGACTTCACCCGCCGCATGCGCGACCGCGGTTACACCGACAAGCAGATCCGCATCCTGGTAGACTGGTTCATGCGCGTGCGCAAGACAATGGCATAGGAGGGAAGCATGAGCCACATCATCGACAGACGGAAGAATGACAAGGGGAAGTCTACTGGCAACCGGCAGAAGTTTCTGAAGCGGGTGGAGAACCAGATCAAGAAGGCTATACCTGACATCATCTCGCAGGAGAGCATCAAGGACAGCAGTACCGGCGGTAGTGTGAAGGTGCCTGTGCGCGGACTCGAGGAGCCGACCTTCCACCATGATCCCAAAACCGGTAAAAAGCAGACCGTGCGGCCCGGCAACGACAAGTACAGTGAAGGCGACCGTGTGCCCAAACCCAAGGGGGGAGGAGCAGGCTCGGGCAGTGGACGGGGCAAGGGCTCCAACAGCCCGGAGGTGACCGAGGATGAGTTTACCGTGGTGCTATCGCGGGAGGAGTTTCTGAAGTACTTTTTTGATGACCTAGCGCTGCCCAACATGGTGAAGAAACTGATGGACAGCACCGAGAATTTTGAGATGCGACGAGCCGGTTATACCCGCGACAGCGTTCCTTCGCGCCTCAACATCAAGTCCAGCTACCAACAGTCGCTTGGGCGTCGACTGGCCCTGAAGGGCGTACTGGACAAGAAGTTGGCGCTGCTGGAGGAGCAGCTGTCGCTGGCGACCGACCCTGCAGAGAAGGCAGCCCTTGCCGAAGAGGTCGACAAGGTAAGGCGACAGGCCAATACCTTACCCTTTTTCGAGGACATCGACCTGCGCTACAACAATTTTGAGCGGGTGCCTATACCTATTACTTCGGCTGTGATGTTCTGCATCATGGACGTGTCAGCGTCCATGGGGCAGCATGAAAAGGACATTGCCAAGCGTTTTTTCACCTTGCTCTATATCTTCCTGACACGACAGTACAAGAATGTAGAGCTGGTCTTTATCCGACACCATACCGAGGCTAAGGAGGTGAACGAAGACGAGTTTTTCAACTCGCGGGAGAGTGGGGGAACGGTGGTGGCTCCATCGCTTAAACTGATGGAGCAGATCATGCGCACGCGCTACGACGACAGTTGGAATGTGTACTGCTGCCAGGCCTCGGACGGGGATGTGTGGTCGAAGCAGGATGCTACCGAGTGTAAGCGACTTTTGCTCGAGGATATTCTGCCTTCCATTCAATACATGGCCTACATCGAGATCAGCAACAATCCGCGCGAGAGCGACCTGTGGCAAGCCTACAGCCGTATTAGCGATGATGACTCTTTCTCGATCCGGCAGGTATACGAACCCTTCGAGATCTGGCCTGTTTTTCAGGGGCTGTTCCGAAAGCGGAGTGCTGTCTGAATTTTTATTTAGGGTCCCTTGCCTAAGGATTTATAGGATTTGCGGGTTGACAGGGTTAAATATTCTAAACCCTTAATCGGACGTATTTTGTCATTTCGACCTTAGGAGATATCTGGGATGCTGCCAATGCTCTAAATTAATTCAGATCTCTCATTGCATTCGAGATGACATTTTAAAGTCACTGTCACGAAAGAGTAATAGCTAACTATCCCTGGTTGAGAAACAGAAACTAAGCAAAAATGAGGTAATATCTACAATCCTGAAAATCCCAAAATCCTGATCCATGACAGAAAAAGAGAAATACCGGGCGATGTTTTGTGATCCGAACTGGGATTATGAAACGCTGCAGGCGGCCGATGAGGTGATCAGCCGGATAGGGCAGGAGTACCTGAAGCTAAAGACTTACCCGAATCAGATTGAGGTGGTGACCTCAGAGCAGATGCTCGATGCTTATGCGCTCACGGGACTGCCTACCTCTTACCCGCACTGGAAGTTCGGCAAGGACTTCGTGCTCAACCAGAACAATTACACTAAGGGCCGAATGGGGCTTTCGTACGAGCTGGTGATTAACTCCAACCCCTGCATCAGCTACAACATGGAGAACAACTCCACCTGTATGATGCTGCTCGTGATTGCCCATGCCTGCCAGGGCCACAATGCGTTTTTCGCGAACAACTACATGTTCCTCGATTGGACATCAGCTGACTCTATCGTAGACTACATGGCCTTTGCGCGGGAGTATATCCTGAAGTGTGAGGAAGAGTATGGAGAGGAAGAAGTGGAGCGGGTACTCGATGCAGCGCATGCACTGATGAACTATGGCGTAGACAAGTACAAGAAGCCTACTAAACTATCGGCGCTGGAAGAGAACGAGCGCCTGAAAAAGCTCACCGCGATCCGGCACGAAAACTACAACGAGCTCTGGCGCACCTTGCCCCAGGGAACTGATGAACCTGATTTACTCACTTCAGACGAAGGCCGCTTTCCGAAAGAACCCGAAGAAAATATCCTGTACTTTATAGAGAAGTATGCCCCCGCCATGCCACAATGGAAGCGTGAGATCGTGCGCATTGTCCGCAAAGTGTCGCAGTACTTCTACCCGCAGGGAGCTACCAAGGTCATGAATGAGGGCTTTGCCACCTTTGTGCACTACCATATCATCAACAAGATGTTCGAAGAAGGCTACCTCAACGACGGTTTCATGCTGGAGTTCATCAAGAGCCACAGTAGCGTGCTCTTTCAGCCGGAGTACAACAGCAAGTTTTATTCCGGGCTCAATCCCTATACCTTGGGCTTCAACATTTTCATGGACATCAAGCGCATCTGTCAGGAGCCGACCGAAGAGGACAAGGCCTGGTTCCCCGATCTGATCGGCAAGGACTGGCTGGAGCAGGTGCTGTATGTGATGGAGAACTTCCGGGATGATAGCTTTATTCTGCAGTACCTCTCCCCGAAGGTAATCCGCGACATGAAGCTCTTTACGATCATTGACAACGAAGGAGAGTCGGAGTTCCAGATAGGCGCCATCCACAACGAACGCGGCTACCGTCGGGTGCGGGAGCAGCTGGCGTCACAGTACGACCGCTCCAGCTATATTCCCAACATCCAGGTTACCCGCGTAGACCGCCACCAGACCAGCAAGCTATACCTGACGCACTACATGCAGAAGGATCGCAAGCTCGAGACCAAGAGCGCCCGTCAGACAATGGCGCATTTGCGATACCTGTGGGGCTTTCCGGTGGAGCTGCATTCCAAGAATAAGCTGGGGATTAATGAGAGTTCTTTCGAAGTGAAATAAAGGTAAGGTTATCTCCTCACTTTCGTTTGAATAAACTTCTGCAAGCCTTGCTCAAATAGCGCCATTTCCTCCATGGTATTATAAGGTGCCAGCCCGATGCGCACCCAACCGCCCATGGGGTTTACACCGAGTTTTTCGGCCATAGTAGAGGCATAAAAATGGCCATCGGCGATACACATGTTGTAATGCTCGGCAAACCAGCTGGTTACTTCTCGGGCTTTTATACCGGGGATCGTGAAAGCAAAGGTGGGTGTTTTGTATATATCTGCTGCTGCACGGTACAACTTCAGCTCCGGTATCTGGCGAAGAAAACCGTCAAGGCGAGCGGTCAGTTCCTGCTCGTGCCCCTCAATGCGCTGCATACCTGATGCAATTCGCGCTCGTCGGCTGTCTCCTTCGCCCAATTGCTCTATAAAAGTAATGGCACCGATCAGACCGGCTATCGCTTCGTGGTTTTGCGTGCCCGTCTCAAGCTTGTCCGGTATCTGCTGTGGGGCAGGGGCCAGCTTGTATACCTGCAGTTTCTCAAACAGCGAAGCAGCAATCACAGCAATGCCGATGTGCGGACCGAAAAACTTGTAGGCGGAACAAAACAGGATGTCGCAGCCCAATTCCTGAAAGTCGATGGGCAGGTGCGGCACAGCATGTACGGCGTCAACCACCACGATCGCATTTACTTCTTTGGCACGCGCAATCACCCGCCTTACATTCGTCACAGTACCCGTCACGTTCGACGACATGCCCACTGCCACCAGTTTTGTCTTCTCGGTGATCAGCTCTTCCAGCTTATCCAGGTTCAGGGTATAGGTATCCTGATTCAGTTCTATAAACCGAACCGTAGCACTTTTGTCCTTAGCCAGTGTTACCCAGGGATCTACGTTAGCGCGGTGATCCATTTCAGTCACGACCACTTCGTCATCGGAAGAGATAAAACTGCCCAGGCTACGGGCGACGCTGAAAGCCAGGGTCGTCATGTTCTGCCCGAAAGCCACTTCCTCGGGAGCGCAGTGCAGCAAATCAGCTACCGCTTTACGACCTTCCAGCAGCAGGTTGTCGGTGCTTACACTGGTCGGGAAGGCACCGTGCAGGTTGGCCATACCTCCCGTGATATAGGCCATCATGCCATCGATGGACTGCTGCGCCATCTGGGTGCCGCCAGGGCCGTCGAAATAGACGAACGGTTTTTTACCACCTGTTTCCTGTAAGGCTGGGAAGGCTGCGCGGAGCTTTTCTACTGCGAACTGACTCATAAGCTGTTTATCTGGATGGCCTGCTAAAAGGCTGGTTAGTCGTTAAAGTGATAGAGGAACGTCACGATCCCGTTATAAGCCGGTTTACGGCTGTTCTCGATTTCGAGGGTAACTTCGATCTGTGTTTTGGCGATGCCACGTAGGTTTTTAACTGAAAGCATTTTGGCGCGCAGGCGTACCCGGCTGTTTACGGCTACTGCCTGGTTAAAGCGCAGACTTTCGATCTCGTAGTTTACCTGCATCTTTACATTCCCGATTTTTACGATCTGTCCCCACAGGTATGGCAGCAGCGACACCGTGAGGTAACCGTGCGCGATGGTTGATCTGAACGGCGTTTCGATGGTCGCGCGGTTCTCGTCGAGGTGGATCCACTGGTGATCGAGGGTCGCGTCAGCAAAGTTTTTGATCTGTTCCTGCGTGATGGTGTGGTAATCGGATACGCCCAGTTCCTTGCCCTGGTATGATTCCAGTTCTTCGAGGCTGTTGATCGTGATTTGGCTCATGTTAGGTTTCGTGTTTGTGTTGGAGGTATAAACTTACGTTTTATTCTGGAAAATTAGTTGTTTCCTATGTTTAAGAATGAGTTGCTCATAGTGTTTAGCGCAAGTAATGGGTTTTTATAGTGAATGCGTGTTGTCCGTTGTGACTGCTTCGGCCTAGTGTAAGGTATAATCGGTTTTTGGGTATAGCAACGTGGCTTGTTTCATAGCTTCGCCTGTGCGGCGGGCACTCTTTGCCCTGGCCGGGCGGGCCTTACTTTTTTCCTTGATGAAAAAAGTAAGCAAAAAAATCAAGACTCCCCAAACTCGCTGAACGCTCGAACAGTGGGTAGTCATTTGGGCGCACCTGGCACTGTGGTCTGTTTCATTGCCAGCGTGCGAGTTAGTCTTGCTATACCTGCCAGTGTTACGAGACAGATGCTACAAGGCTTATACCTGTGAGTTTGCAGTAGCAGAAGCTCCCCGCCTGGGGGTAGGGACCCTCTTAAAGGATAAGGAGGGGCAGGGGTGGTTGGACCCGGTATAGCAATAGAACCACTTTATGTACGATACTTATACCTTCGAACTGGCAGTTACTCAAGTCCCCCTTCGAAGGGGGCAGGGGGATGTCAATCATTCCCAATTCCCTTTTTGGTGTAGTGCTTTTCATTCTGCTTTTTTGTCATCCCGTAGGGATCTTGGTGGAGAGGGCCCCTACACCCGCCAGTAGCAGCGGCTTATCACCCATACGACCAAGTTTCTTAACAGAATGACAGTGATTTTGGAACAAGTTTTTGTGGAATAAAACGAGCCTACTCTCAAGAGGGGTTGGGGGAGGTGTAGTTCTCTCTTGTCGCGCCCTGTCCGAATCATGCACAACGTTACTATTTAACCAGAGCTCAACCTTCTCCCCCAAAGCACGCTATAGCAGATACACCATGCATAACCCGACTACCATGAACTACAAACAACTCGGAAAATCTGACCTGCGCATCAGTGAGATCGCCTTCGGGTGTATGTCGCTGGGTACAGACCATAGGGTGAATGCCAAACTTCTGCATCGGGCATTGGAGCAAGGGATAAACTTCTTCGACACAGCTGATCTCTATGACAAAGGGGGAAATGAGGAAACAGTGGGGAAGGCTTTTGCAGGTATGCGCGACAAAGTGATCATCGCGAGCAAAGTCGGTAACCAGTGGCGACCGGATGGGAGCGGGTGGGACTGGAATCCATCAAAAAGCTACATCCTGCAGGCGGTGGAAGAAAGCCTCCGACGACTGCAAACTGACTACGTTGATCTGTACCAGTTGCACGGCGGCACCATCGACGATCCGATCGACGAGACCATCGAGGCCTTTGAACTGCTCAAGCAACAGGGCAAGATCCGGCACTATGGCATTTCCTCTATCCGGCCCAATGTGATACGGGAGTATGTGAAGCGCTCCAACATCGCCAGCGTGATGCTGCAGTACAGTTTGCTCGACCGCAGACCCGAGGAAGAAGTACTGGACCTACTGCAGTCGCAAGGTATAGGCGTGCTGGCCCGTGGTAGTCTGGCGCAGGGGCTGCTGGCCGGAAAACCTGCCAAGCCTTACCTCGGCTATACACTGGAGGAGGTGCAGCAGGCAGCTGAAGCAATACAATCCGTGGCTGGCTCAGGACGTCAGGCAGCTGAAGTGGCGGTTCGCTATACCTTGCACCACCCGTCTGTCAGTGCGGCGGTGCTGGGAATCCGTACAGACGAGCAGCTCGACGAGGCACTGCAGACCGGGAAGGGTGCATCCTTAACGACTGCAGAGATCAAAGCGCTGCAGCAAACCCTGCAGGCGAATAGGTATGAGCAGCACCGTTGAGCGCTTCTACCGGACGATCGGAATCGAAACTGCCAGGTTGATGCGCAGGCCATCCCAGCCTGGCTGCAACGTTTTGTTATTGCTGTTGATTCTAAGTTGCTGCTTGGGCTCCCCCGGCACATGGAATGGATAGTTCGTATCCAGCAAATAGCCCAGTGAAAGGGTAGTCTGGAAATCCAGGAACGGATACTGCAGTCCCACAAAGGGCTTTAGCCCCAGACCAAAGGAGTTAAACTTATCTTCACTGCTCTCAGTCTTATTATTTATCTTCGTGTAGCTTTGCAGCTTCATGTTCGTTATCAGCATATGCAGTTCTGCTCCCGCCACATAGCGCAACTTACTTTCTTTGATAGCCTGGTGGTGATAAAACAAGCCGCCAAAGGCATTGTAATTAAGCGGCGTGTCGAGTAAAAATTCACCGGAATAGTCCGAGTAGGCCACCCGGCCACCGGTAGAGCCGTGCTCTACGAAACCCCCAATCCGTGTATTCTCTCCCAAGTCTGACACTACATTGAGGCCGAACTGAACATAGGAGCCAAAGGTGTCAGTTGCCTTTGCGTTAAGGTCGGTGTTGGCGATCATCACACGTTGCAGTTCCTTCATAGACTGCATCCGGAAAGTGCCAAAGCCCAACCGCGGCTCTAGGTATACCCTGGACTGGGCTACGGCTGCACTGGCAGTTAGCAGCAGACATACTGCCAGCAGAATAGTTTTTAAGTGTGACATAGCCTTACAATTTCAGATAGCGGTTGCCGGAATAAAGCGTGTTGTTGTAAAGGAAAACCGGGGTCCCATATACTACTTCGAGCTTGTTGACTAACTGGCCCGTGCTGCTGTTGTAAATATAAACCTGGTTATAATGGCTGCCATAGAGGTGGCCTGTAAAAGGATCCGTGTCGGGCATGTACAATTCTCTTTCTGTTTCAAGGGTTGACTGGAGCGTGCCATCCACCGTGGAGTAAAAGGAGATGGTTGTCCCTTTTGTGGTAAAGAACAGCGGACTGGCCCTGTGAAAGGTGAGGGTATTCGCCTCCTGCTTTGTCAGCGCCAGTTTTTTCCAGCTGCCATTACTTTGCTCCACATATACCTGATCCGCAGCACTAATGATTTTTCCATCCGGACTGATCATGGAGTAGCCATACGAGAGGTCAGTCTCAATGGCCGTAACTACCTTTTGCTGCTCCATATCGATCACATAGGCATGATCCTTTGTGTCTTCGTAATACGCTGTGTTGCGGGCCCGCAGAATCAGTCGGTTGGTATTGCTCACGCCGTCCAGCATACTGAAATGATAGAGTTCCTCTGGCAGTAAATCGTTCAGTTCGTAGGACGCCAGCGTCTGAAGTGTGAGCGGGTGCAGCCTGTGAACAGCATTGCCGATGATGCTATACAGGATCTTGCCATCCTGGGAGATCACGTCCTGTTTCTCGCTGTCGGCCTGCAGGTACATAATGTTCCGCTGCTGCTCGACATGCCGGGTGGCGGCATCCACCACCTTGAGATAGCCCATGTCAGTAAAATAAAGCTTTCCGGAAGAGGGCTGCCCAAACAGACCTTCGACTCTCAGCGGTCCCCAGGGAGCGCCCATACCTGATAAGATGGCATAGTCCACCTCGTACCTTGAGCTTGCTCCCGGAAATGACTTTGGGTAGGTCACCAGGGTGGCGTGCAGTTCTTCACCAAATATGTTGGCAGGCGTGGTAATCACCGTATCCTTCGGATTGGTTATGGTAAAAACCCTGTTGGAATTCAGGGTAAGTTCGTAGCTGCCTAGATTCCTGTAGAAAGGAGTGGAGCTGAATGTAATGATAAGCTCTTTGGCTGGGCTGATTGTGCTACTCAGCACCTGCGGTTTCGGGTAAAAGTAAGGGATTGAATTACTGTACAGGTTATAATAGTACCCGTTTACGCGCGTCACCACGCTATAGGAAACCCGCTCTCCCAGGTAGTCGGTGTCGAACCAGGTGGTCTGGTTCGGATCGGTAATCGTGGCAACGACCACACTGGTGAACTGGTGGCCCGGATACTGCCGCATGATCTCATACTTCTGGAAGCCGGTTCCCCGGTACTTTTTCCATTCCAGCTTCAGGCTGCCCTCTTCGGCTTTCACGCTCGTGAGCGTAACTGGTTTTGGGATTGTGTTATCGATGTACACCACCCATGTTCTGTATACCTGTACGCCCTCGGCTCCTGCTTTGTCTGCCAGACTACCAGTGCCTGAGTTGCCTACCACATTCAGCTGAAGCCTATAATAGCCGTCGGCAAAATCGGTTGTCTGCAACTGGCGCTGTCCGGTGGCTGACGTAGCCGTGCCCAGCGATTTTTTATCCAGCAAAAGCTCTACAGAGTAAATGGTGCGCCCCGGAAGCGAAACGTTGAATTGCAGGTTGACCAAACCCCGCAGCATCAGGGTATCCTGCTCCGGAAAGTTGTCTAACTGGATATCACCCACCACATCGACGTGTGGACTTACCTCTTCAAAATGACTGCCCGAGGGGCTGTAGTCGCAGGCAAGAAAAAGGCACGGGATGATCCCGAGCAGCAGGCGTAAAATTTGCTTCATAGGCTGGTAAGTACTAAAAATGGGCTGTTATCAGAAAGTCGCAAATATACAGGTTGTCTGACATTTACAGGTATAAAATCACATAATAATATACCTGATGTTAAGGTTGATGAAGTGCATAGAATGACTCCCGTACCCGGAACAAAATAAAAAAAGCAGCAACCTCTGGGGCTGCTGCTTTTCCAAAAATCGTATGCTATAACTGCCGGCTGGGGCAGGGCATTTACGCTAATCGTAGCTTTTCTTTTTCTTTTCGAGTTTAGCCGCCTGCTTTTCCTTTGGAGTTTTGGCTGGCTTTTTCTTTACGTCCTTTTTTGCGTCTTGTGACTTTGCCATAGGTATAAGGTTAAGGTATAGCTAAAGGTACGTTATTTTCCTATTCAAAGTGTACCTCCAGCTCATCTTCTGCCAGACCAAAGGCAATGCCCCGCATCAGGATCTGGGCGTTGGGGTGGGAGAGGTCCTGCAGGTCCTGCTCTATCTCCCGGATGCTGACGCCCGCTGTGTCACCTCCAAAAATGCGGATACGCAGCGTCTGGACTACAAAATCGTCTTCTTCGCTTTCATCCCCGGCATCCGCCTGCAGCTGCAGTTCCATTTCCTGCAAACGCCCGATCAGGGTGTCGCGGTCTATTTCCTGATCCAGGAACTGGCCGAACAACTGCCGGGCCATAGGAGAGTAGTGGGGTTGGTGGGACATATGAGTATGTTGTGCTAAGCGTAATTAAACGCAAGATAAGGGAAATGTATATGAAATGCCGCTGCTATCTGCAGCGGTGCAGCAGCTAGGCCATGCTGATCAGGCCAGTTCCGATACTGCTTTCTTCAGATTCCCGGAGATGGTGTGCAGCCATTTCAGCTGATCCGAGATCAGGCGGGCCTCCTTCAGATTCTTCAGAAAACCAGGGGCAATGGGCTTGTACGTGGCACCGGCCAGTTCGCGGGTGCGGATGGCTACTAACTCGTTATACCTGCCCTCCAGGTGGTCGTAGGCCTCCACCAACTCTTCCCGGGCCACTGATTCGGCCTGTGGTGTCTCCTCCTGCAGGGTTTGCAGGGCCTGCGCCAGGTTGGCGTCTATCGATTTGATGATCAGGTGCAGGTCTTCCGAGGCAGCCTCCGTCTTATTGTCCCGGATAAAGGTGCCCAGCGCAGCTGCAGCCGCCAGAAAGGTATGGTTCAGGCCGACGATCTCGTAGATTTCCATCAGTTGCTGCTGCGCAGACTTCGGCTCCTGGCTCATCCGCTGGAACGCCGCATTCAGGTTGCCCATCTGCAGAAAGGCTTCTTTTCGGGCGAGTTTGTAGTCCGTAGTATTCTGCGATGTGTGCTGGCTATACCTGTCTATCTCGGCCAGGTAGCTGCGGTTGGCGTGCAGGGCCTTCACAATGTTGCCTTTGATGCTCAGCGACTCCCACGAAGGCCACAGAAAAGAAATAGCCCCCAGGGCAATGGCTGCTCCGGTCAGGGTATCGATCACCCGGAACTGGATCGCCTCGAAGGCATTCGGGGTAATAAGGGCATAGATAAAGATGACGCCAGTGGTCACGAAAATAGAGGAGGTGCGGTAGTTGCGCTGGACAAAAGCGAAGGAAAGCACCAGCGAAACCAGGGCCAGCGCACCGTACAGGTATACGTTGTGCACCAGGAGCACTACCGTGCCCGCTATCACGGCACCCAGCAAGGTACCGAAGAGCCTATGCTTCGACCGTTCCTTGGTCAGGGTATAGCCAGGCCGCATGATCACCACAATCGTGAGCAGGATCCAGTAAGCGTTCTGTATCGGGAAAACGATGCCCAGCACGTAGCCCAATAGCATGGCGAAAGTCAACCTACCGGCATGTTTAAAGATGGGCGACTCCGATGAGAAGCTGTCCCGCAGGATCCGTACATCGTAATCCTGCTGGGTGATAAACTGCCGGCTCTCCCTGCTTTGCAACCCGATGCTCTGCTGCTCTTCCAGGTTCAGGTATACCCGCTCGATGGAGGTGATTTTCTGCAGCAGCTTTTCTTCGTAGTCCAGCAAATTGTGGAGCAAAAGCGCACCTTCCCGGGCCTGGGGCAGTTTCAGCTCTTCCACGTACTGCCGGATGCTGTCATTGCACTTCTGCAGCAGGGGCTCCAGGTCTTTTTCCGCTGACAGGGCATGCCCCTGCTCCATGCTGTCAGCCAGATCGTCCAGCTTGGCCGACAGCTCAAAGACCAGCTTAATGAACGGCAGCAGCACCCTGCCGGACTGCCCGAACAGCGCCCGGGCACGTTCGTAATTAGCCGGGTTGGCAAGCGATAATTCCAGGATGTCGATCAGCTCGATAAAGATCAGAAGCTGCTTGCGGCTGTAGTTGGAGGTGCCGGAGCTTTGCCTTTCATGCAGGAGCACTTCGCGCAAGGCCTCGTGCGTCTCGTTCAGTTTCACCTGCAGGTTGTAGAGTTCTTTCTGAAGCGCCTCCTGTTCCGGGCTTTCCGTTGTGAGTTTCCCGCGCAAATGGATGTAGCGGGCCGTCTGGCGCAAACAGTTGATCAGGAGCGTCTCAGCCTGTCGCCTCTGCAGCAGCGAATGGAAAACAAGCGAAAGCAGGAGCGCCCACAAGCCCCCAGCCCCCAACAGCAGACCGTGTATAAGAATATCGGCGCCTGTGTGCGCGTGTACAAAGCTCAGCACAATGGCCATCAGTCCGGCAAAAGACACCAGTGAAGCCCGGAAGCCATACACAGAAATAAAGGAGATGCCGAACACCAGCACAGCCAGTACCGGCAGCAACAGGTATAGACTAACTGACGCCAGACCAATGACAATACTGGCCAGCATGGCGATGGCAGCCGAAACGAGGATGCCGATGGTTTTATGCTGTCTGCTACCCGGCACATCACTCCCCGAGGCCAGCACAACTCCCATGGCAACGCTCAGAAAATAAGGCCCCTGCCCGAGCCATAGCCCCAGCGAAACAGGCACGGCGGCACCAAAGGTAATCACCAGCGCCTTTACAAAGTCGGTACTCCTGAAAAATTGTCTCAGCTCCTGCAGCATACCGCAAATGTACGGGAAGTGTGGGAGGGAAGCTGTGTGTGGAGGGAAGTTTTAAAAACAGGTATAGCTTACTGAATAAGCTTCCGTTCTTTCAGCCAGTCGAAGATGATTTGGTCTACAGGTGACACGGCCTCTCTGTCCTGATAGGTCAGCCACACCACTTCTTCTATTTCACTGGCCGCGGTGATAGTGCCGGTGAAGGAGCCGGTATAACAGGTCATTTGCACCTGCACGCCATCCGGATGACTGTCGGCCTGCGCCTGAAATACACCCAGGAATTGGGTACTGTCCTCGATCAGGGAAATGCTGAGTTCTTCGTTTATTTCCCTCGACAAAGCTTCAAAGTCGCTTTCGCCCAGTTCCCGCTTTCCGCCGGGAAAATAGTATTTGGTTCTGCCCTTGCTGCGGGTGCTCAGTATTTTACCGTCCTGGATTTCGATCCAGGCTAGTTTGTCGATTAGCTTCAAGACTGAGATATTTTTTAAGTTTAGTTTAGAAAAATTATCCCACAGCCATCTTAGCAACGCCCTTCCACAAGAAAGCAGGCATTGGTTCTTGTAACTCCCAATTTATACTCATAGGTTTTGAGCCTTTATGAGAGATATAATCTACAGGTCCTAAGAAGTAATATGGACTTGTGAATCCATGATTATCTTTTTTCTCTTCACGCACAAAAAGCAGAAGGTTTTTATTGATTTCTCTGTGTTTGATGTAGGATATACCTATAGGGCTTTCAGGGGCTGTCTTGTTTTGAGACTGCCAGTGGAATATCTTTTCGCTAATTGCATAATCTTCATACTGTGTGCTAGGAGAGAAGTCTTTGTCTGATTTGTTTAAGGTAACGAGTAGTAACTCTGTATTTAGTATGGGAATATTGATAACTCCTTCTTGGGAAGGAAATGGTCTTTCGGGAGTTGTTTTACCAAAGGCACACAAAATTTCATCTCTCGAATAGCGCGCATGAACTTCCAGCGCCAAGGGGAATTCTAAATCAACCGCCTTCGTAGTATGCTCAAGTCGGCTTTGCAAATGTGAGATGATCTCGTGCAGTTCTTCCTTGAGCACCGGATACTTTGTTAGTTCCTTCAGTCCCTGCTGTATACTTGTAAAGCCATATTCTCTTATGCCTTTTTGCCAGATGTCATAATAGAACATCAGCGCAAACTGTTCATCTATTGCATTCGTGCAGGTATAATTAAAATCATGCGCTATAAGTTTTGCTATGAAGGCAAGATAAGAGGGAGAGTCAATTTGAACTATTCGCTTCAGGCCCTTTGCTATCTGGGTATGTAAGCCTTTAGCTTCATATTTTATAAGCCCTGCATCCTGCTTTAGTTCAGACCAGGTACTGGTAGTGTATATGGTGCGGATATCTAATTGATGAAACTGCAGGAAGTTTGTAAGCGTCAGTTGCTGATGAGCAATATGTTGAAAATTTGTTACCTCACTTCGGAGTCTACGGAGGTTGAAAACGGCATTCTTGATATTTTCGAGTATATACTCTTTGGCTTGTTTCTCCATGCGGATGTTACAACCAGCGGGGAGATGGGGAAAGTTGTTTTCAATTTCTTTCTGAATACTAAATCTGGACTTGCCAGCGAGTGCTCTAAACTTATCTGAGAAGTTATAGTTAACATGTGCCTGGCTTACAAAATCGAGTACGGTTAGGCATTCCTTGCCTTCCGAAATTCTAAGTCCGCGGCCAAGTTGCTGCAGAAATATTGTTAAACTCTCGGTAGGGCGCAGGAACAGGACGGTATCAATCTCAGGTATGTCTACTCCTTCGTTGAATATGTCGACCACGAAAACAAAGTTGACTTCGCCTTTTATCAGCCGCTGCCTGATGGTCGTTCGTTCGGTGTCATTGCCATTGCCGCTAACTAAAGAAACAGCTTTGTAGCCAGCCGCATTAAAGGCATCGCTCATGAACTGGGCATGCGCCTTTGAGCTGCAGAACCCCAGCGTTTTCGATTCGAAAGGATCTGTCAAGTAGTGCTCTACTGACTCTATAATCAAGGCCGCTCTTTGCCTGGTAGAGAGTACCGCTGTCAGATCAGTAGTATTATACCTTCCGGCTTCCCACTTGACGTTCTTCAGGTTAACACTTTTTTCATCAGAGATACAGAAGTACTGAAATGGGCTGAGCAGTTTTAAGGTAAGCGCATCTGCTAATCTTATCTCAGCCGCTATTTTATTATTGAAATCTGGCAGCAGACTCTTGCCGTCCATACGCTCCGGCGTGGCAGTAAGTCCGAGCAGAATTTTTGGCTCGAACAGCGCAAAGATGCTACGGTATGTATCGGCTTGGCTGTGGTGTGCTTCGTCTATGACTATATAATCATAATAATCTTTCGAGAACCTTTCCTGAAAGAGCTCTTTCTGTGAATTAAAAGTTTGAATGGAAACAAAGAGGTGCTTTAAATCCCCATCCTGAGGGGTATAGTTTCCTACCCAGAGCTGTCCAAAATCATTGAACCCGGATCCGAGCACTGCTCTGAAAGAGGCAATGGCCTGCTCCAAAATCTCCTTTCGGTGCGCTATAAAAAGCAGGTTGGCTTTGCCTTTCTGCGCCAGGAAAAACCGTTGGTAATCGAAGGCTGAAATAATGGTTTTACCCGTGCCCGTGGCTGCTACCAAAAGATTTCGGTAGTTGTTGTACAGCTCCCGTTCTACTTGTAGTTTTTCCAGCACTTCCTTCTGAAATGGGAAGGGGTTAATTTTAAAATAGTCCGTTAGTGAAACTACATTTTCACGTTGTTTCTCTTGCTGTATGGCTTCTTTAAATTTAGCTATACCACCGATAGTTAGATCCTCAAAATCGATGCTGTTCCAGTAATGATCGAAAGTGGCTTTCGCCTTTTCTATGATGTGAGGATTCTCCTGACTGGTTACGCGCAAATTCCACTCCAGACCTTTTGTTAAAGCCGATTTAGATAAGTTGGATGAGCCAATAAACGCAGTATTGAAATTGGTATTTCTTTCAAAGATGTAAGCCTTGGCGTGCAGTCGCTCGATTTTGGTCTGGTATGAGATCTTAATGTGCGTATTGGGAAGCTTTGATAAAAAGTCCAGCGCTCTTGCCTCTGTGGCACCCATATAGGAAGTTGTGATAATCCGAAGCTCGGCACCTTCACGGGCTGTAAATTCTCTCAGGGCACGTTCAAAAATTCGCAGGCCAGACCATCTGATAAAGGAGATGATCCAATAGATTTTGTCCGCCGATACTATGTCGCGTTCGATCTCCGTATCGATTGAGATATCCGAGTTACTTCCTGTAAATAGACTGCTAACGGATAAGCCAGTTTGAGGAATTTTCCGGTTCAGATCGTCCTGTACTTGTTTGTCTGTTTTACCAATCTTAGACAAAACAGCTGTCAGAATTTGGCCTTCATGGTAAATCAGACTATCGCTCGCCTCAAGGTTTAACCTTTCATCTACAAACTGAATGATCTCATTACAGAATTTAACCTGTTGTTGAATGTTCTCTTTCTTCAACTCTCTTAAAGCTAATTGAAGCAGATTTATCAGATAGTCAGAAAGAATACTGGCAGCTTCCTCTTTATCAATCTGGGCTTGCGCTATGAAGAACTTGTCAGAAGGAATACTATTGATCTTGTCTTTCAGCGATGCTGTGATTAACTGTTCGTAAATTCCTTCTTTGAGCATGGAGTAGTAATATGACTGACTAAATTAAGAAGAATTTTTTAACTCGTTTAGCCTTTAAAAACATGTTCCCGATGCCAGGCTAGATTAGATGTGTTCGGATAATGCTTTGCTCCAAAAGGCAGAGATAGCGGCTTACCTTTGAGGTGTAGAAGCGCATAGGCATTTGTCAGGTCTTCTGCTATTGCGTCTGATACTAGCACTTTGAGCTTTTCATCTACGGAGATCAGACCACGATCAAAATCCCGGTGAAGGTTGGGACAGAGAGCCAATCCATTGTTGATTTTGTCATCCTTACTTAAACTGAATGGCACGATATGGCAAGCATCGATCATCGAAAATCCGTGGTTTGACACAAGCCGCATACCAGAAATGCAACAGGTGTGGTTGTATACCTGTGGCACAAGTTTTTTGAACATCCCACCCCGGATAAATTGCTCTTCCTCGTCTGTTTCGTTCAAAGCCAAGGTATAGCTTGCCGGACTTTCGTTGAGTAGGTAGCTCTGCAGGTTCTGGATGTAGCCTCCTTGTTTAGTTTTAACGTATTCAGCCTTTGTATCAGGGAAATAATGGTCGAGCAGTGCGGTTTTTAAAATACTACGGGACTCTGAGTCTAGTAGAAGTTGATAGAGCTCGTCAGAAAAATAACCGAAGTCAACCACTTCACTCAACGTATGAATGCTTCTAATATGAACTTGTAGAGGAGGACCTAGCTTTGTTTTTACATGCCAGAAACCTTCTGCAGCTAAATGGTAAAAAGGTAATGAAAAGTCAGAAGTATGAGCCGTTCTCACAAGCAGGGCAAAGGCCTCTTTAAACTGCGCTACCAGTTCAGGTGATATATAGACCTTGTTAGCAGTCAGTTCAGCTTTTTCAAATAGTTCGATGAGCGTGAGTAGTAAAACTGGCTTATGTGGTGCTTTGCCATACTTGGTTACGCCCTGACGTAATTTTATAAATCTCTTCAGGTATGAGGGAAGGGCAGAAGGTATACTGGCAGAACTTCTCTTTTTCATACCGACAATATAGTAATTTCCTTATCTAACTGAATTCTTTAGGTTGTCAATTTTCGCCTACTTATAGTAATCAGACAATTCTAAAACTTGCATTTGAAGCATCGTTAATTCAAACTATTTCGTTTTGACCCTCATACATCAATAACCAAATACAGCAGCCGATCTACCACTATACCTATGCCTACGAGGGCGACAGGCTGGTAAAGGAGGTCAACATCAGCTATGCGACTTTACCGGAAGGCAGACTTCATGTGATCGACTATAAGTATGATGGGAATGGCAACCTGACCGAGCTGGTACAGGCCTGGTCGACGGACAGCAAAGCTGAAAACCTGGGCAGACCATTTGTGATCGCCTGGGGAGCTTTCGACGACAAGCCAAACCCGCTGCCTTATATTCAGAGCACCATTTTTTGCCTGGCGTGAAATTGTTTCAAAACAACCCGGGCTTCCGGGATGAAGAGCTCTATGCCTACAGCTACCACGAGTCCGGTATGCCAAAGCAGCGCTTCTCCAAACTGAAAGCCTACCCGCATGTGCCAGCTACCAGCGAAAGCTATCAATACGAGTAACATACCGTCAAGCTATGAAAGTAGAAGAGCCGTCTTTCCAAGTGGAAGGAGCGGCTCTTTTTGCTATATATACGGGGCTCTCTGTTGCTGTATTATTCTGAGAATACTAATGAATTAGCTTTTCGTTAATGTCCTAAGTTTTATACAGGGTGAGAAGTCCCTGTCTGATTTGTAATGGTAACGAGTAATGGATCTGTGTTTAGCGCAGGTATAGCGGTAACCCATTTTTGAAGCAAGCTCAATAAATGACAGAGCTATTCTCTAATTATTACGGTTCCTTCTTCAACAACATCCCAAAGCCCTTCCTCCCGTAAAACAAGGCACTGGCATCAGGTTATGCCTTTCACCTTTTCCCCGAACAGAAACGATTTATGTCAGAACCAGCTACGCCCGGCAAGGGCCGGAAAGCCTTGAGAATTACAGCCATCGTGCTTGTGAGTTTCGCGGGTTTGCTGCTGCTGGCACTCTTTGCAATCTTCCTTTTTGCAGAGCCTCTGGTGGAGCGTTTTCTCAAAAAGCAGGTAGCCGAGCAAACACAGGGGCTTTACCAACTCGAGCTAGACGAACTGGATTTGAGTCTGCGCAACTGGGGCCTTACCGTGCGTGGGCTGCAACTGAACCTTGATACCGCCGTGCACCGGCAGCAAAAGGAGCAGGGGCAGGCCAGTCCCAGCCTGTTCAAGGTGCAAAGCCCGAAGCTGGAAATCACGGGCATCAACCTCCGCGCACTCATCTTCAACGGCCGTCTGATGCTGGGCAAGGTCATGGCAGAACGACCCAAGATCACGCACCTGCACGATGCGTCTGTCACGAAGGAAAGTCGGCAGGACTCCAAAGGAAAAGGCGGTCTGGAGGAGCTGCGCATCCGGGAAATCGACCTGCAAGAGGGCAGTTACCGCTATCAGCTGCTGGAGGAGAAGGGGAGGCCGCTGCATGACATCCCGGAACTGTCGCTGCAAGTGCAGGAACTGCAACTGGATCTGCAGGCGCAAGGCGATATCAGCCGGATGGTGCAGGCAGACGCCCTTGACCTCGAAATCCGGCGCTATACCTACCAGGCACCCGACAGCGTGTATACCATCCGTGTTGGGCAGTTTACCTACGCATCGAGGCAGCAGAAACTGAAAGCGCAACACATTGACGTGCAGCCAGACCTGCAGGCTAATGCAGCGCTACCCCAAAAGCAGGCCAATCGCAGCCTGTACCAGTTCAGTTCGCCACTGCTCGAAATAAGCGGTCTGGATGTGGCGGCAGCCTGGGAAACAAAGGACCTACAGCTCGACCAGCTGCTTTTAGAGAGCGGGAGCCTGCGAATACATGAAATCCCTAACGTACCCGAACCCGCGAAAAGCCCCAGTCTGGAAGAGCAGTATGCGCAGTTGTCGCCTTACCTGCGGGCGCTGGGTATAAAGGAGCTGCGCCTGAGAGATGGCAGTTTTTCTTATCACCTGGGAGCAGATACGGCGCAGGCTATTCACCGCCTGGCCAAGGCTAACCTGCACCTGGAGGACCTGCAGCTCGACTCGGTTTCGCTTTTTGCTCCCAAAGAAAAAGCCTTTGCAGATGCAGTCAGTATCACGACGGGCCGCTATACCTACAACCCTGTGCAGAGTCCCTATACCTTGCAGGCAGGCGGCATGCAGCTGTCCACCCGCGACAAGCTGCTCGAGGCAAAGGCCCTGCACCTGGCCGGCGACTGGAACAAAAACGACAGGTTGAAAAGTCAGGACCTGGCAAAGCACACGCTATACGACGTCCGGTTGCCGCAGCTGCGTTTTGAGGAAATGGACTTGCTGGAGGCGATCCAAACGTCCCGCTTAACGATCGGCAGTATAAGGGTTGAACAGCCACTGATCGATGTGCGCACTGACCAGCGTGTGCCGAAGTCAGACGAAGGGCCTGATCTGCAGGAGCTGTACGGGCAGGTGTCGGATCTGGTGAGCAGCCTGCAGGTAGGGGAGATCCGCATACGCGATGCCGCTCTGACACAGCACAGCAAGAATAGAAACATACAGCGCCTGCAGCACCTGGAGCATGCCTCGCTTTTGGCCACTGGCCTGGAACTCGATTCTGCCTTTGTCTTCAGCTCTGATCCTACCATCCCCCTGCAGGACCTGGTGGTAACGGCACGGAACTACCGCTACCGGATGCCAGACAATACCTATACCTTTACCCTGGGCGGGCTTCGCTATTCTACCCGGCAGCAGGAGTTCACGGCCCGGTCCATTGACGTAAACTCGAACCTGCAAGCCAACGACCGGCAGAAGCGATACAACAATGCCAGCCGTAAGCTGATGGACCTGTCGGCACATGCCTTGCAGATCACCGGGCTGGACCTGATCAGGGCGGTGAACACCAGGCGGCTGGAAGCAGACCAACTCGTGCTCCGGCAGCCGGAAGTGGCCATGCTGCTCGACCGCCAGGTGGCGGAGTTTTCCGGCTCAGGACAGCAGGATGCGGGAAAGGCCCTTTTTGAAAGGCTCGATCTGATTTCGGTTAATACCATCCGGCTGGAGGACGGCTCCTTTACCTTCAGCGAAAAGCTCCGGCGGGTAATGCGCACCCATCAGCTGGAGCACGCCACTACCACCATATCCGGTTTTCAGCTCACCCCGGAAAGTTTTGCCAACCTGAACGACACGCTCCCGATGGAGGAGCTGACCCTGCTGGCAAAAGACTATACCTACCGCTCCACCGACAGCCTGTATACCTTCTACCTGGACAGTCTGCACTACTCCAGCAGGCAGCAGGAGCTGGTCGCCCGTACCCTGCAGGTGAAGGCCGACAGGGAGGTGAACGAACGCCTTAAAGTATCCGAGCCGGATCTGGCCAGTCACAACCTGATCAACATTTCCGCCCGAAGATCGCGCATTTCGGGCTTTAACCTGATTCATGCCTATGCCACGGGGCAGTACCACATGGACAGACTGCTGCTTGCCGGCCCTGAGGTGAACATTCTGCAGGACCAGGATGTGCCCACCGGAGGAAGCTTTGCCCTTGCCGAGCAGGATACAGCTTCCAGCAACGGCGCTGCCGAGCAGGTAGAAGAACTGGTCTCAACTTTACGGATCGGGCGGATTGATGTGACTGACGGCTCATTTGACTTTGAGATACTGCGGGACGATACCATCCGAAGCAGCCATACTATGGCCCATGTGGTGCTGGGCATCGATCAGCTTCGGCTTGTATCGCTGGAGGAAAACGACCCACTGGATATCTTTGATGTCGACGATATCGAGGTGTTCATAAAAGGCTATTCCTACTACATGCCCGACAGTCTATATGCGCTGGAGATAAATGAGATCACGGCTTCAATGCAGCATCATTCCCTGCTGGTTGACAGCCTCCGGGTGCGGCCTCTTTTCAGCAAAGAAGAATATGCCGACCTGTTTGAATATGCCCGCGACCGCGTGGACCTGGCCGTACCCGAAATTGAGTTGGTGAACGTCAGTTTACGGGCCCTGTTCAACAGCCAGAATCTGATCGCACACAAAATGCTTGTCCGCAACCCAACTGTGGAGCTCTTCCGCGACAACAGCATCGGCCTCGATCCGGACCAAAAGCCACCGACCCTGCAACAGATGCTGCGCGATGCGGAGCTCTACATCCGGCTCGACACGGTCATCGTCGACAAGAAGGACCTCGTACATCCGGTGATCGCCATCAATGCAGACAAACCGGGCGTGTTCCGATTGGAAGATGTCCATTTAGAGCTGTTCAACATCACGAACGACTCAACATTCATTCGCCAGAACAACATCATTACAGCAGACGTGTCGGCCCAGTTGATGGGGGCAAGCACCCTTCAGGGGCGCTATAAATTTGAGATGAATCATCCGGAAGACCGCTATACCTACGAGGGCACCCTGGACCCGATGGATTTTACGGCGCTCAATCCTTTGTTTGAGAACATGATGTTTCTCCGGATCAGCAGCGGACAGATCGGCAAGGCCACTTTTTCAATCGAGTCGACGGCAACCGCTTCCACGGGGCAAGTCCATTTTCCGTACAAAAACCTGAAGATACAGCTCCTGAACAAAGACGATCCGGAGAATCCCGGCCTGCTGCTACGGGTCGGCAACCGGCTCATCAATACGCTGATCGTGAAGTCCAATAACCCTTCCACGCTGGGCAAATTCAGAAAAGGGGAAGTGGAAGAAGAACGCGATATGCAGCGGGCAGTTACCCATCACATGGGCCAGTCCCTGCTCGATGGTGTTACTACCAGCCTGATGGTCGGCTGGGTGGAGCGGATCGTTTCAATTTTCGTGGATCTGTAAGTTCAGGTGTTAGCTCTGATTATAAATGGACAGCTCCTGTCCGTTAACGAACATATAACTGCTATTCCCATACGTTAACCCCATCTTTTACCTGCACTTTGCTGCCTTTAGCCCGAAATATTAGCCTTTGCTAATTTTTGGCATATGGCTTGTTATCGGTATTTAAAATATACCACAAATAAAACTATGAAAAGTTCTAGCTTAAAACCCCGATTACTCTTGCTGTTGGCCGGATTTGGAATTTCCCTGCTAACGCTCTCTTCCTGCGATAAAGAGGAAGTCCTGCCTGCCGCACCAACCAAATCTTCGAAAGGTACCCCAACCACCACGCCGCCTACGACTACACCACCTGTCACAGCGAATAGCCTGCTGCAGCAGTTTGAGACGCAGCGATACAAGTATGATACACAAAACAGGATGATCGAGTTAAGTTTTACAAACCAAGGGGACATAGGCTATACCGTAGCTTATGAGGATGATAAACCCGTTAGACTGAACTACAGGAATGGTAATCATCTGTTGTATACCTATGCAGGTGAAAAGGTAGTGGAGGCAGTGCAGTACACCCCGGACAACAAGGTTCTTTTTCGCTTCCTGTTTGAGTACAGCGGCGACAAGCTTGTAAAAGAAACGACCCTGACTTATCTGTCAAATGATAAAGAACACCTGAGCATAAAAGACTATGTTTATGATGCGAACAGCAATCTAACGGATATCGTGATCACCTGGTCGCCGAGTAACAGCCCGGATGATATGCGTGGTCCGAGAGTTGTGAAGTTTGGCAACTATGACAATAAGATTAATCCTGAGCCTTATGCGAACATGTTCTTTTACTTGCCAGACGTAAAACTGCACAGAAACAACCCGGGTTTCAGAGACCCAGGCATTAATAAGACACTGTATACCTATACCTATCATGCCTCAGGTATGCCAGTAAAACGCTCCACCCAGATACAGGATTATCCGAAGTTGCCTCCAGCCGTAGAGGAGTATACCTACTAACAATAGCTTCAATCTCAAAATCAAAAGAGCCGCCTTCCTGAAAAGAAAGAGCGGCTTTTTGAACTTGCCGCTATGCTGGCACCGATCGTGATGGTAGGGCCCTTAAGATCCCCTTGAGGACAAGTGAGACGTGAGTCGAAACTTGCGCCCATAGGTCAATAGGGGTGTAAATAGGTCAAAAGGAGGGTGATTTGCGACAAAAGAATGAGCCTAGAACTTGTCGTGGGGCGGTTTTTAGATAATGCATACCAACATTCTTTGTTTATAAAGCCAAAGCTAAACTGTTGTTATTCAAAGCTTTTTGACGTAACTTAAGTATCCTGCATCTACGCTATACCTACTATGATAAAAGTCTACTCCATTATTATCTGCATGGCCATATTCACCTTTTCGGCCCAGACCATCACCCGGCTCGACGGCAGCAAGACCTCCGCAAAAGCTCTGGACCAACAGATACAGCAGTTGATGCAGGCAGCCGACGTGCATGGGTTGGCGGTGACGATCTTTAACAAGCAGCAGCCTGTTTATCAAAAGACCTTTGGCTACAAACGGCTTGACACCAAAGCGCCCATCCGTGCCAGCACCAACTTTTATGGGGCTTCCCTAAGTAAAGCGGTGTTTGCAGTTCTGGTGATGAAGCTGGTAGAGGAGGGAACACTCGATCTGGACAAACCGCTGCAGGAGTATCTGCCGAAGCCCATCTATACCTATACCCCACAGACCAAGTGGCACGACAACTTCAGCGACCTGAAAGAGGATACGCTCTACCAGCGCATAACGGCTCGCATGTGCCTGGCACATACGTCCGGGTTCCCGAACTGGCGCTGGTTTGAAGAAGATAAAAAGCTGCGGGTAAAGTTTGAGCCCGGCACCAGGTACAGCTACTCCGGCGAAGGGCTGGTATACCTGCAGGTGGTGCTCGAAAAGATGACCGGCAAATCCCTTGAAACGATGATGCATGAAAAGGTCTTTCGGCCTTTAGGTATGAAAAACTCTTCCTATACCTGGCAACCGGCTTTTGAGCAGGATTATGTGCTGGGCCACAAATCAGACGGCAACCTCTACGAGAAAGATAAGAACAACGAAGCCCGATCGGCCAGCACACTCGAAACCACCCTCGACGACTATACCTTGTTTCTGCAAGCGGTGCTACAAAACAAGTTGCTGCAGCCCGCTACTACCCGAGAAATGTTCAGTCCCCAGATTCGTATCCGATCCGCAGCGCAGTTTGGTCCGCAAAGCCAGCGTGAGACAACCGCCAACGATGACATTGAACTGAGCTACGGGCTGGGTTGGGGGCTGCTGACTTCGCCTTATGGCCGGGGTGTCTTCAAGGAGGGGCATGGCGACGGATTTCAGCACTATTCGATCATTTTCCCGGAGCAGGGCACCGGTATTCTTATCCTCAGCAACAGCGACAATGCCGAGAGTATTTTCAAGGAATTGCTCGAGATCACGATTGGCGATACCTATACCCCCTGGGAGTGGGAAAACTACATACCGTACGATCAGGTGAAAGAGTAAATGGGGACTGATCAGGTCTGATTACTTAAAAATACGCTATCTTCAGCAGAGCTAAAAAATTTCAGAGCCTATGACCACGCATAACACCCTGCGAGCTGATACCAACCTGGAAGCCTTCTCCACCCTGGTGGGTACGCGCTATGAAATGTATAACAGCCTGTTCTCTTCGCTGCCATTCCATCGGGTAGAAAAAACGGGCGTGCTGCTCTCACTGCTCGTGCTGCACTGTGAGGACGGTTATCAGCGTCAGCAGAGTCCTGAGGAGATCATCCAGAGCTTTTTTGCGCAGTATACCCACTACCGCACCGAGCAGGAGCAGCACGATCTGCTGTTTCGTTTTGTGCAATATGCCGAGCGGCAGGTGGTGCTGTTCGATGCCCTGGAGGAGGCCGCTTTCCGCGACACCCACGACATGCACGGGGCCGGCACCCTGAACCAGCTCAGCATTGCGGTGCTGCACGAGCAGGCGCAGGAGCAGCTGGCCCGCAAGCTGCATGACTTTGCGGTGCGCATGGTCCTCACGGCGCACCCCACGCAGTTCTATCCGAGCAATGTGCTGGGCATTATTAATGACCTGTCGCAGGCCCTGGCAACCGACAACACGTCGCAGGCGCACTCATACCTGCGGCAGCTGGGCAAGACGCCTTTTTTCAAGAAAGAAAAACCTACCCCCTACGAAGAGGCCATCAGCCTGATCTGGTTTCTGGAGAATGTGTTTTACCGCGCTGCCGGTGACATCATCTCGTACCTGGACGCGCAGTTTCCGGGCGTGATCCGGCCGGGTTTTAAACTGATCCGGATGGGTTTCTGGCCGGGAGGTGACCGCGACGGCAATCCGTTTGTAAAAGCAGACACCACCCTGCAAGTGGCCGATGCACTGCGGGTAGCCGCCATCCGAGCCTACTACGCCGACGTGCGCCGACTCAGGCGCCGCCTGACTTTCAGGGGCGTGGAAGACCTGCTCAAGGAACTGGAAGCCAAACTTTACAATCACCTGTTTGTGCCCGGCTATACCCTGGACCTGAAGCAGGAAATGATACTGGAATCGCTGCGGGAGATTGGCAGGCTGTTGCTGCAGGAGCACAACAGTTTGTTTTTAAAACAGGTGGAAGCGCTGATCACCAAAGTGGAGCTTTTCGGACTTTTCTTCGCCACGCTCGACATCCGGCAGGATTCCTCGGTGCACACGCACCTTTATGAAGAACTGGCTCAAAAAACCGACCTGCTGCCAAAAGACTATGCGCAGCTTCCGGAGGAGAAGAAAATAGATGCCCTGACAGGTATAGCAGGCAGCTTGAAAGACACCGATCTGTTTGCGGACGATGAACTGCTGCAGGACACCCTGCAGACGGTAGCCGCGATCCGGACCATACAGGAGCGTAACGGGGAGGAGGGATGCCACCGCTACATCATCAGCCACTGCACCAGCGCCCTCAATGTGCTGGAGGTCTATACCTTATTCCGCCTGAATGGCTGGCAGCCCGAAGCACTAACCGTGGACATTGTACCGCTTTTCGAAACGATCACGGACCTGCGGCAAGCGGCTGCTGTGATGCGGCAGCTCTACGAGCATCCGGTATACCGGGAGCACCTGCAGTGGCGAAGCAACACCCAGACCATTATGCTCGGCTTTTCGGACGGCACCAAAGACGGCGGCTACCTGATGGCCAACTGGAGTATTTACAAAGCCAAGGAAACGCTGACGCAGGTGAGCCGGGAATATGGCATAGAAGTGATTTTCTTCGACGGGCGGGGAGGTCCGCCGGCACGTGGTGGTGGCAAGACGCAGCAATTCTACGCCTCCATGGGCAACAACATCGCCAACAAAGAGATCCAGCTGACCATTCAGGGGCAGACGGTAAGCTCCAACTTTGGCTCAGTAGATGCGGCCCGCTTCAACCTGGAGCAATTGCTGCATGCCGGAATCAGCAACAGTCTCTTCGACCGCAAAAAGTCCACCCTGAGCCAGGAAGATGACCAGCTGCTGCAGGAGTTGGCAGAGGTAAGCTTTGCAGCCTATGCCGAATTGAAGAACAACCCGGTTTTCCTGGAGTACCTGACGTACGTGAGTCCGTTGCGCTACTACGGGGAGGCAAACATAGGCAGCCGCCCTTCGAAGCGCAAAGCCGGCAAGCTGAACTTGGATGACCTGCGGGCCGTGCCTTATGTGGGTGCCTGGAGTCAGCTGAAGCAGAACCTGCCGGGCTACTATGGCGTGGGCAAGGCTCTGGAGGCGTTGCATGCCAAAGGTGACTGGCCGAAGCTGCAGCAGCTTTACAAGCACTCACTCTTCTTCAAGACCCTACTCGACAACTGCGAGATGGCCATGAAAAAATGCTTTTTCCCGGTCACAGCCTACCTGGCGGAACATCCCACCTATGGAGAACTATGGAAGCAGATATATGAAGAGTTTGAGCGAACCAAAAAGTATGTGCTCATGCTGGCGGGAGCCGACACGCTGATGGCCGACAAACCGATGGACGAACTCTCGATTCAGCTGCGGCAGCGCATCGAGCTGCCCCTGATCACGATACAGCAGTACGCCCTGGCCCGCATCCGCACCCTGGAAGAGCAGGACCCGCAGCAGCAGGCAAAACAGGTATACGAGAAGCTGGTGGTGCGATGCTCATTCGGTATCATTAATGCCGAGCGGAACTCCGCCTAAATTTAAAGTCACTTTTAACACAAAATAAACGTACAAAGACTACCAGATTTTTTTCGAACAAAAACACTTAGGTGATGGTAGTCAGCAATTACCGTCCCACCCACACGGCCAGTAGAGAGAATAAAAAGCGTGGGACCATCCTCAAATGGATGCTCTTTGGCACCACACTCATCATAATTGGAGTTGTCGTCGCGGCCGTGCTTTATGAAACCCGTACATCCCGTTTGCAGTCGCGCGAATTAGCGCGTTATGCCGCCACATTGACCTATCAGGTGGAGCCTGGCCGGAGCGATGCAATTGTATACCCTAAGCCCGGTCCATTTGACAGACGCCTCGGCTACGCCCATTTGCCCCAGCTGCTCGACCGGGTAGAAGAACGGGGGATGGAAGTAGTGCAGCAGGCCCGTTTTTCAGATGCTTTGATGCAGTATACCTCCCGGGGCTACTTTGCGCCTTATCCCGAAAAAACACAGGCCGGCCTGCGCATCGTCGATTTCCAGGGCAGACCGGTGTATGATTTCAAATACCCGCGCCGCCTGTACGCCAGTTACGAGGCCATCCCTTCGCTGATCACCTCATCGCTTTTATTTATCGAGAACCGGGAGCTGTTGAACCCCGAGAAGCCTTACATGAACCCGGCTGTGGACTGGCTGCGCTTCACAAAAGCTGGTCTGCACCTGGCGGCCAGCCGCGTGGGCCTGGAGTACCAGACCATGGGAGCCAGTACCCTTGCCACCCAGCTCGAAAAATTCCGACACTCCCCGGCGGGCATCACGGTGAGTCCGCGTGCCAAGCTGCAGCAGATGGTTTCGGCCAGCGTACGCGCTTACCAGGCAGGCCCCGAAACCATGCCGGCCCGTCAGGCCCTGGTGCTGTCGTACCTGAACAACCTGCCGCTTTACGGAGCACCGGGCTATGGAGAAGTGCACGGTCTGGGCGATGGCTTGTGGGTCTGGTTTGGAAGTGATCCGGAAAAAGTGAACCGCCTGCTGAGTTTGCCGGCAGCAGCGGGGGATAGTCTGCAGGCACAGGGACAGGCACTGCGGCAGGTACTGTCGCTGTTCATTGCCCAGCGCCGCCCTGCCTACTACCTGAACGAAGGCGGACGCCAGGCGCTGAACGAGCTCACCAGCAGTTACCTTCGGCTGCTCGCTGATAACGGGCACATCAGCACTGAGCTGCGGGATGCAGGCCTGTCGCAGGATGTCGCCTTCCGGGATTTCAGCGCAGAGCCGATAACGGTGCCAGCCGAAACAAACAAAGGGTCGCTGATGGTGCGTACCCACCTGGCAGGTATGCTGGGCAAAACCCTCTACGACCTCGACCGCATGGATGTAGGTGCCACCACCACACTGGAGCACGCCTTGCAGGGCGAGGTGAGCACCTACCTGCAGCGCCTGAGCGATCCTGCTTTTGCCCGGAGCGTGGGCCTGTATGGAGCCCGGAGCGTGGGCCTGTATGGAGAGCGACTGCTCAGTCCAAAACAGGCAGCTGAAATCAGGTATAGCTTTACGCTGTATGAACGCAGTCCTCAGGGCAACCTGGTGCGTGTGCAAACCGATAACACCGACCAGCCGCTGGACCTGAACGAAGGCAGCAAATTAGAACTGGGCTCCACGGCTAAGCTTCGCATGCTCGTCACATACCTCGATATGATCGAAGCGCTCCATACCCGCTATGCCGGGGAGCCGGCAGGGGAATTGCGCCGGGCGCTGGCAGCTTCGCAGGACAACCTGAGTCGTTGGGTGCTGCGCTACCTGCTGCAGGCCAAAGACAAAAGCCTGGCTGCCACCCTCGATGCCGCCATGGAGCGCCGCTATTCGGCGAGTCCGCATGAGCGCTTCTTCACCGGTGGTGGCATGCATACCTTCCACAACTTCAGCAATACCGACAATGGCCGAAACCCGACCGTGCGGGAAGCCTTCCTCAAATCCATTAACCTGCCTTTTGTCAGGCTGACGCGGGACGTGGTGCGGCACAGCATACAGCAGCAGACAGGAGGCAGTGGCAGTCTGCTCGGCAACGATGCAGATCCGCGTCGCAAGGAATATCTCACCCGCTTTGCCAACCGGGAAGGGGAGACCTACCTGCTTCGCTACTGGCACAAGTACAAGGGCAAAACGGAGGAAGAGCGTTTTGAAACACTGCTCAAAGGTATGCGCCAAAACTCCGTCCGACTGGCGACTGTGCACCGCTTCTTTTACCCGGATACAGACTCCATCAGCTTCACCCGTATGATGCGGGAGCGGCTGCCATGGGAAAAGAAGCTTAAAAACAAGCGCATCATGGAGCTCTACCACCAGTTCGGACCGGAGGCTTTCGATCTGAACGACCAGGGCTACATTTCGCGGGTGCATCCGCTGGAACTGTGGCTCCTGCAATACCTGCAGCAGTACCCCGAAGCTACTTGGCCGGAAGTGGCGGAGGCGAGTATGGACACCCGGCTAGAGGTATACAAGTGGCTATTCCGCTCGCGCCACAAGAGCGCCCGCGACTCCCGCATCCGCACCATGCTCGAGCTCGATGCTTTCGCCGACCTACAGCAGCGCTGGCAGAAACTGGGCTATCCGTTTCAGCATCTCGTGCCTTCCCTGGCGACGGCCCTCGGCTCTTCCGGTGACCGCCCCGAAGCGCTGGCGGAGCTAATGGGCATCATTCTGAACGATGGCGTACGCCACCGCACCCGCCGCATTGAGGAACTGCACTTTGCCCGACAGACACCTTACGAAACCGGCCTGAAATGGCAGGAGGGAGAAGGGGAGCAGGTGCTGGCACCGGAAGTAGCTGCGCTCGTGCGGGAAACTTTGCTGGACGTGGTGGATACCGGTACTGCCCGCCGTTTGCAGGGCGGTATACCGGGTACGGACGGTAACAGCCTCCGGCTCGGTGGCAAAACTGGCACAGGCGACAACCGGGTGGTGACCATGAACAAAAGAGGGCAGCGGCTGTCTTCCCGCAGCGTCAACCGCACGGCTACTTTCGTGTTTTTCATCGGCGATAACCATTTTGGTACACTGACCGCTTTTGTGCCTGGTCGTGAGGCGGCAGGTTTTCATTTCACCTCTTCGCTGCCTGTGCAGGTGCTCCGGGGAATGGCCCCAATCCTGGCGCCCTACCTGGAGCAAAACAATAGCATAGAGCAGGCTACTCCTCCGGATTCTGTTTTTCTATCGACCAATATACCTGAAAATCAGTATACTGTACATTAGGCTTTAAATGATGAACCGTCCGGTTCCTAAGCCCTGACAATGTGAACAAGGCTTGATAGGTATAGCCGGGCAGGATAATTGACGAGAGATGAGATATTCTTACCGGAGAGGTTTTTCCTGGTTATTACTATTCACCATACTTGCCCTGGTGCCGCTGGGCCTCGCCCTGGTAGGGCCCATACCTGCCGTCCGCGATTTCTGGACAGAACTGGGCGTAGCCCTAGGTTTTATAGCACTCGCCATTTTCGGATTGCAGTTCCTGTTCTCCGGTCGCTTTCGTTGGGTCGCGCCTACCTTCGGCATGGACAACATCGTGCACTTTCACCGCAAGATGGGCTTGGTCGCATTCTTCTTCATCCTGGCGCATCCCGTCATCCTGATCCTGAACAACACAGAATTTCTTTCTTACTTCGACCCGGGCGTCAACCTGCTGCGGGCCATTGCGCTATCCTATGTGTCGGTGGCGCTGATTGCCATTACCATTACGAGCGTCTGGCGGCTGGCTTTCAAACTGAGCTACGAGAAGTGGCGTCTGCTCCACGGTTTTCTGGCACTCTCGATCGTGTTTGTTGGCGTGGTGCACTCCATACAGGTGTCGCATTACCTGGACCCGCTCTGGAAAAAGATCACACTCGCGCTGCTGCTGGGCGCCTGCATGTACCTGGTGCTGCACACCCGCATTGTCAGGCCCTGGCTCAACCGCAAAAAGCCTTACCGGGTGACAGAGGTAAAAGACGAACGAGACGAATGCTGGACGCTCACTCTCCAACCTGAGTCTGGAAAAAAGATGCTGTTCAGACCCGGGCAGTTTGCCTGGATCACCGTAAACGATAGCCCCTTCACCTTGCAGCAGCATCCCTTCTCCTTTGCCTCCAGCGCCCGCGACAGCACGATCAGCTTCACAGCCAAGGAGTCAGGCGATTTCACTTCCACTTTCAAAGACATACCCAAGGGCGCACAGGTATACCTGGAAGGGCCATTCGGTTCGTTTACACCGGAGCCGGACAGTCATTTGTTTTTGGTGATGGGCGGCATCGGCATCACCCCCGGCATGAGCATGCTGCGTACCATGCGCGACGACAAGGACCCCCGCAAAGCCATCCTGCTTTATGCCAGCAAGAAATGGAAAGACGTGACCTTTCGGGAGGAGCTCACTGAGATCAGCAAAGAGATAGACCTGCGCATCATTCATGTGATAGAAGATGTGCCGGAAGAAGAGGATCTGCCCGAGGACATTGACGGGGAAGGTGGTCGGATCGATGAGGAGATGCTGGCTAAATACCTGCCCGACAAGCCGGAAACTTTCATGTACTTCATCTGCGGTCCGGGTCCCTTGATGGATGTGGTTGAGATCGGGCTGCATAACCTGGGCGTAGACTGGCGGCGCATCTATTCGGAGCGCTTCGAAATCGTGTAATCAAGCTGAAAGCCGATGCAAGACAAATACAAAAAACTACTTTACAAGATCATCAGCCGACTGGGCGAACTGGTAGGACTTGTGCTGCTACTGGCAGCCGTGTTGTTTGCCGCCCGGGCATGGTGATCGATTTATTTAACCTATAACACAAGGCAAGATGATAAAGAAAATAGACATTGGCCACGACCAGGTACTGGCCTTCCGGGTAGAGGGTGAACTGGATGTGCGGGACATGAAAGCCTCGCAAAAAGTCATCAAACCGGAACTGGAGTCTGCGGCACCATTTAATTTATACCTGGAGATGGCCGCTACGGAAGGAGTGGAGCCTGCCGCTGTACAGGAGCGGGTAAGCTTTATCTTATCTAACTTTGGAGACGTTCTGGAGAAGGTAAAAAAGATTGCACTTGTCACAGATAAAGACTGGCTACAACACCTGATGTCCGGCGTGTTTACAATGGTGCCTTCTATTGAGCAGCGGTCTTTTTCATTTGACGAAAAAGATGCAGCCAGAAGGTGGGTCGCTTAGACAGGAACTTGTTGAAGAACTGTAGCTCTTATTACGACTTAAACCCGGGCGATCTTGCAACCCATCCGTGCATCAAACTCCTCTTCGGAGCTTGTGCCTGTCAGAGCAAGCGCTTTCAGCGATAACCTGGCACAGGCATCGGCATCGGAGGCAGCCCGGTGGTGCAGAAAATCAATGCGGTGCATGTTGCAGAGCGTTTTGAGGTCGTATTTGTGCATGCCCTTCCAGATATTCTTCGAGAATTTGAGGCTGCAGGTATAGCGTGCCTCCGGAAGCGGGATATTATAAGTTGCCAGCGTTTTGCGGAGCACACTCATATCAAAACTGGCATTGTGGGCGATCAGCAGCTGCCCTTCCAGGTAAGGCTTTAATTCCGGCCACAACTCAGCAAAATCAGGCTGATCTTTCACGTCAGCCGGCCGGATGCCATGCACGGCTATATTAAAAGAGTTGAAATGGGGGTAATACAAAGGCTTGATCAGCCAGGACCGTGTTTCAACGATTTCCCTTTCCCGCACCACGGTTATACCTATCTCACAAGGGCTGTCACGCTGTGGCGTGGCCGTTTCGAAATCAAGGGCAATAAAATTCATAAGATGGGGTGTTTATATGCAGGGAACACAGATCAATTAAGGTGCAATTTAGTCAATTTGCCGCGAAAACTTCTGACTGCTTCTGCTGACAGTTTGAAAGCAGCATTTTTAAATCTAAGAAGGTGAATTTCATTACCTGCACCAGGTAGCTGATTGAGAGCTTTGTTTTTAAAAATAAGCTTTAACTTTAAGCTATCCTTAAAATCCGATTCTCCACAAACAGATTGCCTTATGAGAAGTATCGCCCTATCAGTTTTATTGCTTATACCTTGCCTGACCTTTGCTCAAAAGAAGGCAGCACCTGACCTGGTTAAGTACGTCAACCCGATGATCGGCACTGCCAAAATGGGCCATACCTACCCGGGTGCCACCGTGCCATTTGGTATGGTGCAGCTGAGTCCCGATACCGATACCATCCCTTACGAAGTGAATGACAAGTACAACAAGGACGTGTACAAGTACTGCGCTGGCTACCAGTACGACGATAAAACGATTGTCGGCTTCAGCCATACCCACTTCAGTGGCACCGGCCACTCCGACCTGGGCGACTTCCTGATTGCGCCGACCACCGGCAAACTACAGCTGAATCCGGGCACAGCTGACAAACCCGAAAGTGGTTACCGCTCTGCTTTTTCACATCAAAACGAAGTGGCAGAGCCCGCTTATTACAAGGTAAAGCTCGATGACCACAACATCATGGCGGAACTCACGGCCAGCAACCGCGTGGGCATGCACCAGTATACCTTCCCCAAGTCAGACGAGGCGCATATCATCCTGGATCTGATGTCAGGCATCTACAACTACGACGGCAAAACTACCTGGACTTTTGTACGCGTCGAGAACGACACGTTGATCACTGGTTACCGCCAGACCAACGGCTGGGCCCGCACCCGCACAGTCTACTTTGCCATGTCCTTCAGCAAGCCTTTCCACCAGTATGGCAACCAGGATTACTCGGAGGCTCAGGCATACAAAGGCTTCTGGCGCAAGTTCGACCAGACCAAAAACTTCCCGGAGTTTGCCGGTAAAAAGATCCGTGCTTACTTCGATTTCAAAACAGAAGAAGGAGAGAAGATCAAGATCAAATTTGCCTTGTCGCCAGTGAGTACCGAGGGCGCCTTGGCTAACATGAAGGCCGAAATTCCGCACTGGGACTTTGAGCAGGTAAAGCGCGAAGGACAAGCCGCCTGGAACAAAGAACTGAACAAAGTGGTAGTCGACGCTGGCAAAGACGATCTCGTGAATTTCTACACCGCCATGTACCATTCCTTCCTTGGACCGACCACTTACATGGATGTGGACGGCAGGTATAGAGGGCTGGACATGAACGTGCATCAGGCCGATGGTTTTACAAACTACACCAGCTTTTCGCTCTGGGATACCTACCGGGCGCTGCACCCGCTGTTTAACATCCTGCAACCTGCCCGCAACAACGACATGATCAAATCCATGCTGGCGCACTACGACCAGAGCGTGCACAAGATGCTGCCCGTGTGGTCGCACTATGCGAACGAAAACTGGTGCATGATTGGCTATCATTCTGTGCCCGTGATCGCGGATGCGGTGCTGAAAGGCAACGGTAATTTCGATGCTAACCGCGCCCTGGATGCCTGTGTGCAGACCGCCCGCACCCGTTACTACGATGGGCTGGAATACTATATGGACATGGGCTATGTGCCGGAGGATAAGAACGGTTCGTCTGTATCGAAAACGCTGGAGTACGCCTACGACGATTGGTGCATCGTGCAGATGGCAAAAAAACTGAACCGGCAGGACATCTACGAGGAGTTCAGCAAGCGAGCCCAGAATTATAAGAACGTGTTCGATGCCAAGTCTGGCTTTATGCGCCCCAAACTGAGCGACGGCACCTGGAAGAAAGAGTTTGACCCGCTGGACACGCACGGACAAGGCTTCATCGAAGGCAACTCCTGGAATTACAGCCTTTATGTTCCCCACGATCCGGCGCAAATGATCGCGATGATGGGAGGGAAGACCCGCTTCGCCCAGCACCTGGACTCGCTCTTCACCATGGAGCTGCCGGACAAGTACTTTGAGAACACCGAAGACATTTCCCGGGAGGGCATCATCGGGAACTACGTGCACGGCAATGAGCCTTCTCACCATGTGCCTTTCCTTTACAACTGGACCGACCAGCCCTGGAAAACACAGGAGCGCACCCGCATGGTACTCAAGGCGATGTACAAACCGACAGTAGATGGTTTGGGCGGTAACGATGACTTTGGGCAGATGAGCGCCTGGTACATTTTCAGCGCCCTGGGCTTTTACCCGGTAGCGCCTGGTTCTGACCAGTATGCCATTACCAGCCCGGCTGTGAAATCAGCCACGATCAATCTGGAGAATGGCAAGACCTTTACGGTTGACGTGAAAGGCCAGAGTGACAAGAATGTCTATGTGCAGAAAATGGAGCTGAACGGGAAGCCGCTTCAGCGCACTTACCTGACGCATGATGAGATTATGAATGGCGGGAAGATTACGTTTTACCTGGGAAGCAGGCCGAATAAGAAGCTTTTTGCTATGGCCCCTTGATTAGGTGTAGCATTAGTTAAAAACAAGAAAGCCTCTCCAAATCCAGAGAGGCTTTCTTGTTTTATTATCACTGGCTCGCGCTATATCTGGGCCTCCTTCACTCTATACCCCACAAAGCCATAATAAACGATGTAGGCGTAGCAGATCATCGGGATGATAAAGGAGAGTTGCAGGTCACCACTCAGGTCGGCAAACAGACCCTGTAGCGGCGGTACGATGGCACCGCCCACAATTGCCATGACCAACAGCGATGAGCCCTGGCTGGTGTGGCGGCCGAGTCCCTTAATGGCCAGGTCAAAAATAGTTGGGAACATAATGGAGTTGAACAGACCGATGGCAATGATCGCCCACATGGCCAGCGAACCTTCAGCCAGCACACCGATCAGTAGCAGCCCGATCACGGCCATGGCAAACAGACCCACAGTGCGGTTAGGTATAAAACGTGCCAGGAGCAATACAACCACGTTCAGTACGATCAAACCCAATATGATCAATGCCTGGTTGAGGTCATACAGCACGTATACTGTTAGGAAAGTAACCAGTGCTATAAGTGCAATTACAGCAAACTTGCCTGTGCGCTTGAAAGTGCTCAGCGCTACAGCACCGAAAAAGCGACCGATCATGGCTCCACCCCAATAAAAAGCCAGGTAATGCTTCGCCTCTGACTCTGACAAGCCTGTGATCTGCGGAAGCTTAATATAATTGATAAGTGCACTGCCAATACTCACCTCGCCGCCCACATACATGAAAATACAGATGATGCCCAGTACCAGATGCGGATACTTTGTGGCCCCAGCACCCCGTTCAATTTTACCGCCTCCTTCCAAACGCGGCAGCTTCGCCACTTTAATTAGAACGGCCAGTAGCAGCAAAAGAGCAGCCAGCCCCAGGTAGGGGAGTTTGACAGAATCTGCAGTATCTATCTCAGCAGATGCCACTTGGTCGAAAATGAGGTAACCACCAATGATGGGAGCGATCGTGGTGCCAAATGAGTTAAGCGCCTGCGACAGATTCATGCGGCTGGAAGATGTTTCAGGCGAACCCAGAATAGCTACATAAGGATTGGCTGTGATCTGCAGCACTGTAATGCCGGATGCCAGCACAAACAAAGCCATCAGGAAGAAGCCGTAGCTGTGAAACACGGCCGCCGGGTAAAACAAGGTACAGCCCAGCGCCGCCACGATCAAACCGATGATGATACCATTTTTATACCCGATCTTCTGGATAGGGTCACCCTTGCTGACTGAAAGCAAGAAGTAGACGAACGAAACGATAAAATAAGCCCCAAAGAAGGCAGTTTGAATCAGCATGGCCTGCCAGAGCTGCAGCGTGAACACCTCCTGTAGTTTAGGTATCAGGATGTCGTTCATGCAGGTGATGAAGCCCCACATAAAAAACAGGAGCGTAACGACGATCAGCGGCGAAGTATAATTCTTATAGTCCCGCGAAGACTCTTTTGGCTGAGAAGCTACTTCTTCAGTTGCGATAGGCGTGATGGATGGCATCAGGTATAGTTTAGTGTTTATAAGGTTTATTTCAGGTGCTGCGTTGCAGTTTTATCGTTGGTGAAAGAATAGGGCGCTGCACTTTCCTGTGTGCCACGGCTCGTGTCAGGCTTAGCTCCCATCTCAAATTTAAGTTTACCGCCCTTCAGGATGTCTTCGTGGGAGATCCAGTTCTGCTCGTGCTTTTTTCCGTTGAGGGTGGCCTTCTGCACATACAGATTTTCCTTGCTGTTAGACGGCGCTTCGATCACGAACGTTTTGCCATTTTCGAGTTTTATCGTTGTTTTTTTGAACAAGGGCGCACCAATCACATATTGATTCACGGCTGGGGTAACCGGATAGAAGCCCATGGCTGAGAAAACATACCAGGCAGAGGTCTGTCCGTTGTCCTCATCGCCGCAGTAGCCGTCGGGAGTGGGTTGGTACATGCGATTCATGGTCTCGCGTACCCAGTACTGCGCCTTCCAAGGCGCTCCGGCATAGTTATAGAGGTAAATCATGTGCTGGATGGGCTGGTTGCCGTGGGCATACTGTCCCATGTTAGCGATCTGCATTTCGCGTATTTCGTGAATCACACTACCATAGTAACTCTCGTCATAGACCGGCGGCAGCGTGAACACCGAGTCCAGCTTGGCTACGAAGTTTTGCCGGCCACCCATCAGGTCAATCAGCCCCTGCACGTCATGGAACACGGACCAGCTGTAGTGCCAGCTGTTGCCCTCGGTAAAAGCATCGCCCCACTTGAAGGGGTTGAAGGGAGACTGAAACGTGCCGTCCTGATTCTTGCCGCGCATGAGTCCGGTGGCAGGATCGAACAGATTCCGGTAGTTCTGGCTTCGCTTCGCATAAAGTTTGATTTCTTCCTGTGGCCTGTTGAGCGCTTTGGCGAGTTGATAGATGGCAAAGTCATCGTAGGCATACTCCAGGGTACGGGCCGCATTTTCGTTTATCTTCACATCATAAGGCACATAGCCGAGTTTGTTGTAGTAAGGTGCACCAGCGCGACCGATGGCCGTGATCGGTCCCTCGTTGTTGGCACCGTGCAGCAGGGCTTCGTACAGTTTATCGATGTCATAGCCACGCAGGCCTTTCAAATAAGCATCGGCCACCACAGAAGCCGAGTTGTTGCCGATCATGATGTTGGCATATCCCGGACTGGACCACTCCGGCAGCCAGCCACCTTCTTTGTAGTCGTTTACCAGACCAGCCTGCATTTCTTTGTTGATGCTCGGGTAAGCCAGATTCAGGAAAGGGTATAGGGCACGGAAGGTGTCCCAAAAACCCGTGCCCGCAAAGCGATACCCCGGGTATACCTTACCGTCATAAGGACTGTAGTGTACCGGGTTGCCGCTGGCATCGAGCTCGTACATTTTGTGAGGGAAAAACAGCGTACGATAAAGGCAGCTGTAGAAAGTGCGCATCTGCTCATCCGTGCCACCCTCTACCGTGATGCGGCTCATGGCTTCGTTCCAAAGTGATTTGGCTTTCCGTTTAGTCGCTTCAAAATTGTCATTAGCGAGCTCACGCTTCAGGTTCAATTCAGCTTGCTCCAGACTGATAAAGGAAGAAGCCACCCGCAGATTCACCTGCTCGCCTTTCACTGTTTTGAACCCGACAATAGCGCCCGCATGATTAGCATTCATTTCCAGTTTGTCTTTCACCAGTGTCGAGTCGTGCCAGGTATAGGCTATTGTAAAAGGCTTGTCAGCATAGATAACGAAGTGGTTCTTGAAATCAACTGGATTGCTGCGGGCATTTTTGGTGGTATAGCCCACAATTTTGTTCTCGCCAGGTATAATCTTCACATAAGAGCCTTTGTCTAGCGCATCGATCACAATAAAGGAGCTGTCGGATTTTGGGTAGGTAATGCGGAACTGGGCGGCACGCTCCGTAGGCGTAAACTCAGTGGTAACATCGTGGTCGGCCAGGTATACGCTGTAGTAGTAAGGCTTTGCTACCTCCGATTTGTGTGAGAACCAGCTGGCCCTTGCATCCTGATCGAAGCGCAATTTGCCTGTCACCGGCATGATCACAAACTGGCCGTAGTCGTTCATCCAGGGTGAAGGTTGGTGCGTCTGTTTAAATCCTCTGATCTTGTCCGCATCATAGGTATAGGCCCAGCCGTTTCCCATCTTGCCGGTTTGTGGCGTCCACAGGTTCATGCCCCAGGGCACAGCCACGGCAGGGTAGGTGTTGCCATTCGACAGGCTTACCTTGGAGTCCGTGCCCATCAGCGGATTGGCCAGCTCTTCGGGCTCAAACTTCTGCTTCTTTTGTTGTGCCAGTAGCGTAGAAGGTATGCAAAGCATGATAACCAAGGCAATGGAGCGTAATTGTTTTTTCATAAAGATGCGATGCTGGTTTAGTAGCCAGTTAGTTGACTGAAACAATTTACAGGTTGTGCTTTCAGCTAGTAATTTATCAAGACTCCCAATATAGTAAAATATAGAATGAGTGTTGGTGCTAACATGGCTGGTTACAATAGTATAATGCAGGCATTTTTACAGATGTGTTATCAGGAAGAAATGAAGGTATAGAAAGTGTTGGACGACCTAGGGCGAAATCTGGTCTTTTCCAGATTATAATAGCTGAAAATTTTCCTATATTAGAGTTAGTGTAAAGTGAAGCTATTAAGCCCTAAGAGCCTGTGTACTTCTGCAGTAACTGGGCTTACGCATGTATTTTTAACGTAGACCAATCATATTCTGGGAGTAGTAATCACAAAGAATAATTGAAGATGAAATCAGTAAGCAGTGAGGAAAAGGATATTCAGGGTTCAGTACTATTCTATCATGGTACGAAAGCTAACCTGAAGTCAGGAGATTTGATTGAACCCGGTTTCAGTTCGAATTACGGGAAGCGGAAAAAAGCAACTTATGTTTACCTGACTGCCACCATGGATGCCGCTATTTGGGGAGCCGAACTTTCCTACGGAGATGGCCCCGGCAGAATTTATACCGTGGAACCGACCGGCACGATAGAAGATGACCCTAACTTAACGGACAAGAAATACCCTGGAAATCCGACCAAATCATACCGCTCCCGGAGTCCGCTTCGGGTAACTGGTGAAGTGACGGAATGGCAGGGGCATCCCGCGGAGCAACTAAAGGCGATGAAAGACCACCTGGAGCAACTAAAGCAACAAGGTATAGAAGCCATAGAAGATTAATTTGCTGCGGTCTACAGAAACTTCACCGTGATATAACTATCGGTATTCCTTCCCTGGTCATCGGTGCAGGAGATCTTATACCTGCCGGCCTTTTTCGGCTCAAAAAACACCTTTTCGTTGGCGGCTGTGGCTTTGAGAAATTTGTCGTTGATGTACCAGTATACCTGTTTCACCTCATTGTGGGCATTGCTGTGCAGCATCAGTTGCTGACGCTCTTCCTGTTCCAGTAAATACTCCATACCAGCGGTGGGAGAGGTAATCAGGGGTGCAAACTCTTTGAAAACACGGCTGCAGTGCGGGTTGTGTGCCGGAATTGGCGTATAGGGAATCCGCTCCGCATCGAAAAAGGTAAGCAGTTCCGGAGCATGATTCGGGTATAGCTGCTGCACAAAACCTGTCGCTGGCTGGCAGCTGGTGCAATAGCTATGACTTTTGTCCTCAGAAACAGCAATGCGTTTCAGGTGGTTGCACTTTTGGGTAGAGGAGATGCCGGGGATGAATGTATCCAGCACCTGGTTTCGGCAGAAACTGTTGGCCGGGCTGCCGCTTTCGGCACATACCGCTCTTAAACCAATGCCCTTGGGTTGTTGAAACCATCCGTCAGTGGAGTTATAGTCGATGCTGTTGAAGATGTCGAAAAGCAGGGGAGTGGCCGAGTCAGTGCCGTTCAGTTCGGGTACTCCTTCACCGGAGAAATTGCCTACCCATACACCCACCGTGTACTTTTTGTTATAGCCAATGCTCCAGGCATCTTTGCGGCCATAGGAGGTGCCGGTCTTCCAGGCGATCTTTGGCAGGTTCGGACTGTTATGCGCATTGTGCGGCAGGTCAGGGCGTGTGAGCTGCGTCAGGATCTGATTCGTTATGTAAGCCGATCCCGGAGATAGCAGTTGCGTTTCCAGTTTTGTCGTATCCTGTTGCAGCCATCTGATGGGGCTATACCTGCCCTGGTTGGCAAAAGCGGAATAGAGGAGCGTCAGCTCCTCCAGTTTTACATCACAGCCCCCCAGGATCAGCGACAGACCGAGCTGGTTGCCCTTGCGTTTCATCTCCGAAAATTCTGCCTGCTTCAGCTTCTGCACAAAGGTATAAACGCCCAACTGATCGAGCACCTTTACCGCCGGCACGTTGAGCGAAGTAGCCAGCGCATGTGCGATGGTGACATTGCCATTGTAGTTGCCAAAGTAGTTCTGCGGACGGTACCCTGCATAATCTACAGGCACATCGGTGATGACAGTTTTAGGTGTAAGCAGGCCTTTGTCGAAAGCAGCGGCGTAGAGGAATGGCTTTAAAGTACTGCCCGGGGAGCGAACTGCCCGCACGCCATCCACCTGCCCGTGGTGCCCAAAGTCATTAAAATCGGCCGATCCCAGATAGGCTTCAACAGCCCGGGTCTGGTTGTTAATCACCAGTACAGCCGCATTGTGGATGTTCTGGTAGCGGAGTCGCTGCATGTAGTTGTAGGCCAATTGTTCCACCTTTTCCTGTACCTGCCGGTTGAGTGTAGTTTTGATGATCGGCTGGTTTTTATACCTGCGGAACATACGATAGGCGAAGTGCGGTGCCACCTTGGGAGCCTGTTGCCTACGAGCCTCCAGCGGCTCCAGCAAAGCATCCTCAACTTCCGCAATCGGGAAAGCCTCCTGCTCCTTATAGTAGCGCAACCACTTGTTTCGGAAGTCCACGATCCGCTCATTCTGCTCTCCGATCCGCAGCGAAGAAGGCTTGTTTGGAATAACCGTCAGCGTGACCGCCTGCGCCAGACTCAACTGCCTGGGCGACTGCTGAAAATAAAGCACAGATGCTGCCTTCACGCCTTCAATGTTTCCACCGAATGGCACCAGATTCAGGTATAGCTGCAGGATCTCGTCTTTGCTGTAATGCCACTCCAACTGCAGTGCCCGAAACATCTCGTACAGCTTGTTGACATAGGTGCGTTTTTGCGGGTAAAGCAGCCGTGCAACCTGCATGGTAATGGTGGAAGCGCCGGAGGTCTTTTTATTTTGCAGCAGATTATTGGCAAAGGCTCTGCTAATGGCAAAGGGGTTGACACCGGGATGGTAATAAAAATACCTGTCCTCCTTCAGCAGCACCGCTTTCTTCAATACAGGGCTTATTTCGTCCGGCTCCAGCTGCATCCGCCACTTATCATCCCGGCTCAGAAAGGCGTTGATCACGCTGCCGTCTGAGGCGGTGATTATGGGGGAGTAGGAGATGTTTACTTTGAGTGGGTAGAGGTAGTTGAGTAGGGTGAATGCAAGGCATAACGCTAGCGCAAGGTATAATGTATACCGGAGCCAAGGCTTGCTGTAAGTGAGCAGCCGTTGGAATAGGGTATAAGTTGATTTTTGCGTTGTCATTTAGTTCCCATGGCGCGAGCGTCCACGCTCGTGTCTATTATGGTGGGGCCTCTGGCCCATTTTGTTAATTATTTTATCAATAGGGGCTAGAGCCCCCACGATAACAAGTCATGAGCGTGGGAGCTCGCGCCATTAATCCAAACTCTCTTACCTCACATTCACAACCCCACCCCCCGAGTAACTATGATACTCCGCATTATACATGGCATCGGCTCCGATCGGACCTAACTGGAATGTTCCCTTCGACACTGCTCTTACCTGGTAGAAGAAATACTGCTGCTCCGGTTTTGCCGTGGCGTAGAGGTTAATTCTGTCATCGCGGATATCAATATGGTCTGGCGTAGCGGGCTTCTGCGCTTCTATCCAGCCGAATTCACGGGCAGTCATTAGGCGTGGGTTTTCTATTTCGAAGCCAGCTGGTAGCATGTCGGTAATAGCCACGTTCGGAATACTTCTACCATCCAAAGACTGCAGTTCCACACGCACGACCACCAGGTCATTTTGCCGGAAGGTGTTGTTGGTGATCTCCCTGCCATTCCTGTCGAAGAAGGTTTTGCGCACTTTCAGATAGTTGTCTTCTTTTTTCACATCGCCGCTCTGGCTGATGCCTTCCAGTTCCCAGAAATAGTAGAGCGTGCCTGCTCCCTTACCTCGAATACTGATCGGGCCGCTGCCAATGTTGTTGGTGAGCGTCAGGTCATTGCCAGAGAAAGAGCCGATAGCTTTACCGTTCTGGTATACCTGCGCCGTTTGGTCGCCCTGGTTTCTGCTCGAAAGCTTGCCCAAGGCCATTAAAGCGAAGGCGCGTTCCTGGGTGTTGTACCAGCGTTTGGAACGAAGTTCATCGGATAAATGCCGTGCCAGCGTACCGATCTGTGGGTTATCCGGATCAGCTTCAATCAAACTATTCAGCGAAATGGCCATGTCGCGTATCGGGGAGTAGAAACTGCCACCGAGGGCACGGACCGATGTCTCGCCGGAAAAGGAGCGGGGCAGAATCTGGTTGAAGCTCTCGCGGCTGCCGTTCATCGCATAGGTGCTGGCCAGCAGGTAACGGGCATCTATCGAAAGTAGCTCAGGCTTGGCTTTGTAGTAGTTCATGGTAGACCAATCTACCGTGCCGGCGATGCTGAGCACATAGAGCGAGTAAGTGGTCTCGCGGGCGGCGATGTACTTGCTTTGCACCTGGCGGTTGGCATCGTAATAGCGGTACTCTTCCATGGCCTTGCCTTTTACCTTTTGCTGCAGGTAGCGCACCGCTTTGTCCAAGACATCCTGCGTTACCGGAAAGCCGGCTTTCTTCGCTTCCAGCAAAAAATGTGTGGCATAGGTGCTGCTCCACCAGTCGGTGTAGGTGGCGCCAGGCCAGTAAGTGAAGCCGCCGTCGTACTGCTGCATCAGCTCAATTTTGGTGATGGCCTCCTGCACCAGGTAGTTGGGGTTAAAGCTGCGGCTCTTCTGGTCCTGTTGCAGCGAACGGGCCAGGTCAGTGTAGTAGAGCAGCGGGAAAGCTGTGGAAGTGGTCTGCTCCAGACAACCATGCGGGTAGCGCAGCAGGAAGGTAATGTCATCCGTAAACTGTGCCAGCGGCGAACGGCTCACCACCAGTTTCGCTGACACCGACGAAGGTATAAAGTCGTTGGCCAGTTTGATGTCGGCTGTAGCACCGTCATTCACACTTCCGGACTCTGTTACTTTGGTCAGCGGTGCGATAGGACGAACCGTGATATCGGTGTTGCTGGCAAAAGACTCGTTCAGCGCATTAACCGTCACCTTCACCGTTGCCTGACCAATGGCAGGTGTTGCTACAAGTTTGTAAGTAACCTGTGCTTCTGTGTTAGGGTTTATACCTGTTGATTTCCTGGTTTCTCCCACCACACGCAAAGGACCTGTCACCGAAATCGTGCTGGCAGCTGTGGCTTTGCTCGTGGTCGTATTGCTGAGTGTTACCGGCACCAGTAGCGTATCCCTTGGGCTCACAAAACGAGGCAGCGCCGTACTGATCACGACCGGATCTGAAACCCGCATCATCTTTTCGGAAGAGCCAAAGGCATTGTCCTTGTAAGCCACGGCCATAATGCGCACTGCACCTGAAAACTCAGGTATACGCACGTTTACGGTTGCTTCGCCACTAGCATTTGCCTTTAACTGCCCGCTCCACAGCGAGACCAGTTTCACCCGTTTGTTGGTCAACGGATTGATGCGCTTTGCCAGATCGTAGCCATCGCCGCCTGTGCTGGAGCGGGTACCTAGTTCCGGGAACAGGAAAGGGTACAGGTCATAGCCCGTTACCTCCAGCGCCCGTTTCTGATAAAAAAAGGCGTGCGGGTCCGGGGTCTGGTAATCTTTGATCTGCAGGATACCTTCGTCTACCACAGCCAGCGTTATCTCGGCGTTTGGAGCAGTTTTTACCTTCACCTGCTGCACTCTGCTGGAGCGGGATGTTTCTGGGGCAAGTATCGATACACTCAGCTTCGTACTTTTTTTGGTCACCGTCATTGGTTTAAAGCCACGGGCAATGGTCAGCGGCATCTGGCTGTCTTTTACCTGGCGCAATGCGATAGCTGTGATGTAGGCCGTTGGCAGGTGCTCGTCTTTTATCGGCAGGGTAAGCGATGCAGCTTTTTTGTCCGTTTTGAGGTAGTAGTAGCTCAGCACTTTGTTCTGCTCCACCGTTACCAGGATCTTTCCGGCAAAAGGAGACTTGAACAAAACCTTGGCCTGGTCGCCTACCTCGTATTTTTCTTTGTCGAGTGAGATATCCACTTCGCCTTCTGTGTTCACGGCAAAGGAAGTACTCTCAGTATCGCCCCAGCCGTAGGCATAGAACTCCTGCGCTACGTAGTTATAGGCTCCCGGACGCATCACACGAATTTCATACTGCCCGGAAGTAACAGGCGTAAAGTTAAACACAGCGCCACTTGCAAGTATTTGCATATCCTGATTAATAATCACCTGCTCCCTGCGCTGCGATCTGTAGCTGTACTCGTCGCTATGACGTGCAATCACCGACTCGTAGGTATAGCGCACAAGTTGCACTCTGGCAGTGGCCGTAACTGGCGAACCGGTGCGATCGAGAGCGATAAGCGGAATGTTAAGTGCGCTGCGTGTGCTCACATAGTCATAAAAGTTCCGAATACCGAAAAAAGCCTGTTGCGTGCTCACGTCAAACTTGCTGAGGCGGTTGACTGGTCGGCCAGTTTCATCGAAAACAGTGGTATAAAGTGAGCCGTCCAGTAAGCCGATGTCTTTGAAGTCCTCCAGTTCAAAAGTTTCCTGCCCTTTACCCTGCGCATCCGTCTGGCCCTGTCTGGTACTAGTTTGGATGTTTATGGAGCCGGAAGTATGGATATCAAAGGTATAGTCAGGGTAGCGTTTGGCCTCGAAGCTTTTCTTTTTCAGGCTAAGCTGCGTTTCATAGTTGCGGTTAGCGGCTGGCGGACCGAACAGGTTCTGCGCCGTGAGGTTTAGTATCAGTTTTTCGCCTGCATTATATGTTTTCTTGTTCAGTTCAGCCGTTACCTTCAGGCGGTCGGGCATAAACTCTTCCACCCCAATCTTCTTAGAATTCAGCAGCACATCGTTACCGGAGTATACCTCCAAGGTATAGGTGCCGGTAACAGCGGCTCCGTTCAGGATGAAGCTGGTTTCGCTGGCGCCCTGATTGTTGAGCTTGCCTTTGGTGCTGCGGTACTCTTTGCCGTTAGGCAGCAGTAGTTTCGTTTTGATCGGTAGTCCAGCCACCGTTTTCCAGTCCGGGGTGCGCACCACGGTGTTGACATGAATGGTGTCGCCGGGGCGGTAGAGGTCGCGGTCGCCGTAGATGAAGGCATCGTAGTTAAGATCCGTCAGGCGTTTGCCACCCACTTCAAAGCGGGAGGTATTCACCTGCGTTTGGCTATAAGGCATGTAATTGAAGTCGTCTCCTTTGCGGGCCGTAATCATGCCGATTTTGAAGTCCGGTGCTGCTGTGCCGGTGTTGCTGAACCGGGCTACACCGTCTTTGTCAGTTGTAGCTTTGTGCACCACCTGGTTGTTGGTGCTGATAAAGCGAACTTCCACACCCTCCAGGGTGCTGGCCTCGCGAATAGAGTTTGCAAATACGACTACTTCATCTTTGCCCTGCTTGGCGATCAAACCGATATCCGACACCGACACAATTTTAGAATCCTTCAGCCAGTTTTTATCGGTGCTGGCGACGGTGATCACATACAGGCCCTTGAACTGGCTGTCGAAATCGAGGTCGTGCAGGTTGAGGTTGAGCAGGTAGGAGCTGCCTTGCTTGCGCAGGCTTTCGGTGTTGTACTCGCGCTCGAAAAGCGTGTTGCCGTTGTTTTCGTTCACATCGTAGTAGGAGCTGGAGTAGTACTCTTCCGTTTCCTCGTCGTAGTAGCCGTCGTACATTTTGCCCTCGCGGAGGTAGTGCAGAATGTTGTTTTCGTATACCTTGCTGATACTCACCTTAATGCGCGGCACTTGGTTTAGGTTAAGGGCAATGTTGCGGGCACCCTGGCTGCTGAGGTATATACTCTTGCCATTGGCAAAACTGATGCTTGGTTGTGTGGTGGCAAACGTGACGCTGTGCCGGTAAGGCTGGCCCATCGGCTTTCCGGCCATACCTGCCAGGTCACCGGAGAGGGTAAGGGTATAGGTGCTGTTCTGGTTGAAGTTACCTTTCAGTACCAAACCGTTTTGCAGGCGCTCCACTGTATACTCCCGTCGTGGGCTAACCTCGATCAGGTTGCTGATATTGCTATTGGTAACAGGCTGCGTGGTAAGGATATAAATGCGCTCCTGACCTTCTTCCAATGCTGTCACCACCTCTGCTACCATCATACGCTGGCGGCTTGGTAAGAGTACATCCCGCTCAATAGTCTGGTCAGTCTGAGAGGTGCTTCCCGCCACGCTCAAGCCCTTGGCAATTTGTAGTCGCAGCGGGATCTCTTTATCCTCTTGTCCTGCCACATTTTTAACCCGGATGGTGACGTTGTCTCGGTTACCGCTAGCCAGCTCTATGGGCAGTTCTTTATTTCCAGCATATACCTTTAGATGCTCCCGCAATTCCTGGAAAAGTACCGGATAGTTAAAGTCCAGCTGTAAACTGGCCTCGAGCTGGTTCGGGTTGTTCTCGTTGGCTACCCAATAGCTTTTGATGTGCTGCAGCCTGAGGTAGGGAGTATGGAAAGTAAGGCCCTGACCGGCGGGTATCTTGTACTTTTCAGTCGTGTGCCGAAGCAGATTTTCGGTTAGCTCTGCTTTGTAATTGGTAGTAGGGGCAAAGGGCTTGTCTGGTGAGAAGACGAGCTCGTTCGGGGCGGTCCATTTGTACTTGCCTGCCACCTTTGGTGAGATAGTCAGGTAGGGAATCGTATCCCACTGGTTCAAAAGCGAATCACCCACCAGGTCTTTGTCGAACGTGAAAACCAGGTTCTGCTCCCGGGCAATTTCCTGCTCAAAATTCTTGTTTTGCAGCCGCAATTCATCGCTTTTGCTGCGGCAACTGAACACGCAAAGTATACATAGGCAAATACTCAGCTGAAACAGGTGCTGAAGTGGTGCAGAATAGGGATATTTTATATTCATAGCATAGGTAAAAGAAGGGCAAAATCAGGGTAGTTGGAATACACCTTTAAAAAGGCTCCTTGAGCATTAATTTTAAAGAAAAAATGCTACGTAATGATATGAATTTTTGCACTATAAGCAAAGCAAGCTATACCTAAATTAGCATGTTGCGGATGGTTAAAAAGAATCGATATCCTTCAGCGTTTTTCTTAAGGTTGCCGTTCTGCCATATGAACTAGTAAATGCCAGGCTAAATAGCTTGAAAGAGAGAGTCGTTGAAATAAAAATACCTGATTAGTAGCAGTAATCAGGCATTCATGGAATAGTTAACACATTTTTCGATTAAGATAGCGAACGGCTATTTAGTTATGAAATCAGCCTCACAGGAATCACAAGTCTTTAAAATCTCGCAACACTTTGTAGAAAGCATCTGCATACGTATTACTAATCGGGATCATTTGATCAGCTATGCTGATCCTGTTTTTTTCAATGTGATCAATTTTGTCGATGGCAACCATAAAGGATTTATGCACACGGGAAAATTTCTTGTCAGGTAGCAGTTCCTGTAACTTAGCAAAACTCATCAAGGTCATCATCTTCTCTTTGTTGGTATGGATTCGGAGATAATCCTTCATTCCCTCAATGAATAAAATGTCGCGGATAGCAACCTTTTGAATACGCGTACCTGCTTTTATAAAAACGTATTCCTGCTCGTTTTTTTGCGTTGCGGTTGCTTCTATTTGCTCTGCTTGGTGCTGGGGGTTTAACTCCTGGTAAATGCGTAGTACTCCTTTATAAAAGCGCTCGAAAGATATGGGCTTTAACAGGTAATCTTTCACTTCCAGATCAAAGGCTTTAAGGGCATACTGATCGTAGGCAGTGGTCAGGATGATCATCGGCTTGGGATTGAGCATAGGAATAAAACTCAGTCCATCCAGATCAGGCATATTTATATCTAGAAACAGCAGGTCGGGCTTGTCTTCGTCCATTCGGTCAACTGCATCCAGCGGACTCTCAAAGCTTCCTTTCAGCTCCAGAAAGGAAACTTTTGCTACATACTTTTCCAGTATTCTCTGAGCCAGGTGCTCATCATCAATTATATAACAACTGAGCTTTTTTCTCATGGATCTGTGTATGAAGATTCGTGATTTTTAATTCTGCTGTGAAAATTTCATCATTTTTATTGATTACCAGACTATGCTGATTCGGGTAAAGTAATTGCAGGCGTTTTTGAATATTTGAAAAGCCAATGCCACCTGGTTCTTCCAATAAGGAACCAGATTTTTTCCCGATTGGATTCTGAAAAGTGGCAGTAAGTAGATTCTCTTTTACCGCTATCCTCACCTTTATGGAGCCTGGTTTTAATCGGGACGGACTATGTTTGTAAGTATTCTCCAGAAGATGAATGAATAACAGCGGTGCAACCTGGAAGGTCTCTGTATTGCCCTCTACCTGAAAGTCTACAATGGGGGATGCCTTATACCGTAGCTGCTGCAGACTTATGTAGTCCTTTAGATAATCTATTTCAATGGAAAGTGGGACAGTTGACGCATTGGATTCATAGATCATATAGCGCATCAGGGACGACAAACGCATCATGGCCTCAGGTGCTGCGGGATCCTGCGTGTAAACTAAGGTATGGATGTTATTGAGGGTATTGAACAGGAAATGCGGATTGATCTGTGACTTTAAATAAACGAGCTCGCTATTGATGACCTGTTTCTCCAGTTGCTCTTTTTTTACTGTATTGATAATTAGGTTCTGAATAATTCCAACAATAGTGCTGGCAACGATAAAGATGAAAACGATCGATAAAGAGTCACCATAGTAGTTCAGAAAACCCATCCAGGTGTTAAACTTTCCAGCTATAAAGAAAGCAAACAGTAAAAAGGGAAGGGGCCCTGTCAAAAAAATTAAGGTCAGATGCCCGAGATAGGTTTTAAACTTCCTCTTATTCAGGCATTTCGTAAAGGTGTATAAATGGGCATAAAAAACATAGAGTCCTATCAATAGTGCCTGCGGCCTGAAGGGCCTGTCATTCACCAAAACCTCCAGGGTAAAATTTACCAAAGCAAAAGCCCAGATAATGACATGAACAAGCGCTAAAACTTTTTTGATTCTATTCATAAGACAAAGGTATTTTATCCTGCCATTCCTCTCTCGTCTAATCGACCAGCGCCAGTTATAATCTACAAAATCAGTCTTTCCATCTGTAAGTGATTTGGCAGAAGTTTACGATCTGTTTGTCGACTTTTCTCAGCATTAGTATATCGCATTTTGCTTTCTGCATCGGTACCTGCTCCTTTGTTCTGTCATCAAGGTACTTAGAATTATGAAAGATCAAATTTCTTTAAGTATACGGACCGTGTCTAAATCCTATGCGAATGGTGTTAAGGCGCTTCAGAATATCTCACTCACGATACCACCTGGCATGTATGGCCTGCTGGGTCCAAATGGTGCTGGTAAATCTACACTGATGCGAACCCTGGCTACCTTGCAGGATCCGGATGAAGGTACTATTCACTTTGGGGACATTGATGTACTGAAGCAGAAAGAGCGGGTGCAACAAACGCTGGGGTATCTTCCACAGGAATTTGGGCTACATCCTAAAGCAAGAGCAGAAGAACTACTAAACTATTTTGCTGTGCTCAAAGGGATAAGGGAAAAAAAGGCTAGGAGAGAAGTTGTAGAGGCACTACTTCGGCAAACCAATTTGTGGGATGTGCGCAATCAAAAGCTTGGAGGCTTCTCAGGTGGGATGCGCCAGCGTTTTGGTGTGGCTGTCGCCATGCTGGGAAACCCAAAGTTGATCATTGTAGACGAACCGACAGCAGGACTTGACCCCGCCGAACGGTTACGGTTTCTCAATCTGCTCAGTGAAATGGGCGAGAACAGCGTTGTCATTCTCTCTACGCACATCGTGGAGGATGTCTCGGAACTTTGTACACGCATGGCTGTGATCAACAAAGGACAGATATTGCTGGAAGCTGAACCCCAACAGGCTATTGAAGACTTAAGGGGGAAAGTATGGCGACGGGTGATAGAAAGGAAGGAATTGCCAGAGCTGGAGCGAGCACATCATATCATTTCCACAAAACTTCTTGGTGGGCGGACTGTGGTACACATCTTTAGCGAAGCCTCCCCTGGGAGTGACTTCGAATCTATAACCCCCGATCTGGAGGATGTCTATTTTACCGTAATCGCTCAGGACTTCCGAAAGAACCTGGTTCAAGAGACAAAGGAGGTGCTGGTATGAAACTTTGGGAAACTTTTCGCTACGAGGTTGCTTATCAGTTGCGCAGCATCTCGACCTGGTTCTTTTTCCTGCTTCTGCTCGTAGTTTCTTTCTTTATGGCTCGTGACATCTTTATCGAAGAGATGCTCATTGGTGGCTATACCCGAAATTCACCTTATTTTATCTCCAAGATTACCGTGATAGGCTTCATTTTGGGGGTTTGGATCCTGGCTCCACTTGCTGGCAATGCAGCGGCCAGGGACCTAGCAACCAGGATGCATCCGCTGCTTTATGCCGCACCTGTCAGCAAGCTTGTCTACCTGGGAGGCCGTTACCTCGCCGCCTTTGCCCTTGGTGCATTCGTCATGACCGCCATTCCGCTTGGCCTTTTGGTGGCATCTTTTTTCCCTAGTGAGCATGTGGGTCTTCCTGGACCATTTAATCCAGCCGCTTATATCAGTGCGTATGTATTGCTTCTGCTGCCAACCACTTTTGTTGCCGTAGCACTCATGTTTGCTGTGGCTGTATTGAGCCGACGAGGTATTTCAAGCTTCCTTGTGGGCATATTTATGGTGTTCACAGCGCTTGCCACCTGGCAGTTACTGGCGGTGGAGCTGAAGAATTGGAATCTTGCGAAGCTGATGGATCCACTGGGAATCACTTTAATTCAGGAACTCAAGAGTTTGTGGACTCCTTTAGAGAAGAACACACGCATGCCAGCAACACAAACCTGGACGCTACTAAACCGCCTTTTATGGTGCGCAGTCGCGCTAGGTTTTCTTACGCTCACCTATTTCCGTTTCACTGTTCAGCCTGTCTTTAAGGCTGATAAGAAAAATCGCCCATGGCACTGCTTATTTTCCTTTTTTACGATTGCTGAGAACCAACAGCGTGTGCAAAATGCGTCTGTTGTAGTTCCTCAGACTAAACAAACCTTTGGGTATGCAACCCGCATACTACAGGTTGTAACTATCACCCAGGAGTCATTTAAAGTAATAATGGATAGGGGATGGATCATTTTTGTCTGCTTCTCCATTTTTGTGGTGGTCACCAGCCCTTCCTGGTTCAATGAATATCACTTCGTACCCGAATTGCCTGTTACAGGGCATCTTTCAATTCTATTGGAAAACATCGAATACAATGCCATGTGGTTGTTGGTCCCGCTCCTCATCCTGTACTATGCGGGAGAACTTGTGTGGCGGGAGCGGGAAACAAGGCTGAACGAGATTGTAGGAGCGGCACCCATGCCGGTATGGATTTTATTCGCAGGCAAATTCGCTGGTCTCTTCATTGCACTGGCTGTGTTGCAGTTACTCATTATTTTTTCAGGAATGATAGTCCAGGTGCGATTGGGGTACTACAACTTTGAGGTAGGCCTATACCTGAAAATTCTGTTTGGGATTCGGTTTGTTGAATATGTCTTACTGGTACTACTATCCTTTGCGATTCATATCGTAGTCAACCAGAAGTACATAGCTCACCTGATTACGCTGGTTTTTCTTATAGTTCTATATTTTGGACCTGCCATGGGTATAGAGCCCGGGCTGCTTGTATATGGGTCTGACCCAGGCTGGACTTATTCAGAAATACGAGGATTGGAGCCATACCTAAGACCCTTGCTTCTTTTTAAACTTTATTGGGCGGCCTGGGCGCTGCTGTTAGCGGTCGTTGCAACACTTCTTTGGCCACGAGGCGCAGAAAGCAGTCTGAGACAAAGGCTCCTGGAGGGGAGTCGTCGCCTAACGCGCCCGACAAAAGCAATTGCTGCCTTCGCTGGGTTACTTGTTCTGATCTTGGGTGGTGTCATCTTCTACAACACCAGCATCCTTTATCCACTGACTGCTGCCCCAAAAGGAGAGGCGTGGAAAGCAGCATACGAGAAGTTGTATAGAAAGTATATGAATAGCCCACAGCCTTGGTTGACCGCAACAAATCTTCATGTGGAGATTTATCCTGAAAGACGGGCAGTAGAGATGCACGGTAGTTCTCATTTTGTAAACAGGACCACATCAACGATTGATACGATCCATTTGGCGACTGCGCCAGGTATAGAAAGTCATGTGTTACGCTTTAATCCAGCTGCCAGACCAGTATTGGTGGACAGTAAGCTGGGGCACCATATTTATGTGCTGCAAAAGCCCCTTGCTCCTGGAGAATCGCTACAACTAGATTTCCAAGTACGTGTTAACCCAAAGGGTTTCCCCAATTATGCTATTGATGCCTCCATCGTGGAGAATGGCTCATACTTCGACAATGCCCGGATTCCATCCATTGGCTATCGAAGAGAACGGGAAATTGACGACCCCATAGAACGAGCTGAGCAAGGACTCACAGCACATCAGGGTTTCTGGCTTAATGATGATGAAGCACGCATGGGCATACCTGGACAGGAACGTATCCATTTTGAAGCAGTGGTGGGCACCGAGAAAGGGCAGATTGCAGTAACGCAGGGAAAACTGCAACGAAGCTGGGAGGAAAACGGACGTAGTTATTTCCACTATTCCGCTGAGACACCCATCACGAATAGGTATGCATTCTTCTCGGCCGAATATGAAGTGCTCAAAGGGAAATGGAAACACCCGGATTCTTCCCAGACGGTCAATATAGAAATTCTCTATCACCCTGGCCACTCGCAAAACACTGAGCGGATGATGCGTGGCATACAGGCATCGTTGAGCTACCTTAGCCAACATCTGGGTCCTTATCCGCACAGTGAAATTCGTTTCATAGAGAATTCGGGTTATAATAAAGGGATGTATGCGCACCCAACTAATGTTTGGTACAGGACTGGGATCGCGCTTCTTAACCCTGAGGAGGATCCACGGGAGATTGACCTAATCTTTTCCATTGTCGCACACGAAGTGGCGCATCAATGGTGGGCACATCAACTTTTCCCAGCCTTAGTCAAAGGGAAGGGATTGCTGACTGAATCGCTCGCCTGGTATTACGCTCTGGAGATCATAGAGGAAGCCGAGGGGAAGGAAAAGTTCCTTGGGTTTCTGCGCATGATTCAGCAAGAATACTTTAGCCCACAATCAAGAGCTGTTCAACCCTTGTTGCTGGCAAGCGATCATAATCTGATCTACCAAAAGGCACCCTTAGCGCTGTATACCCTGCGTGAATATATACGGAAGGAACAAATAGGTATGGCGCTGCGAAAACTATTCAGGAAAAATGCCTCTGGGACACCGCCACTACCTACCCCTCAGGATCTTTACAGCGAGCTTAAACAGGTTACCCCGGATTCAATCCAGTATCTTTTGCACGATCTATTCGCAGCTAACACATTCTGGGATTTGAAAACAGAAAAATCTACAGCCAAGAAAAACAAGGCAGGCAACTGGGAGGTGAGCCTGGATTTGCAGGCTAGAAAATATAACGTGGATACATTGGGTGTAGAAGCAAATGTACCAATGAATGACTGGATTCAAATAGGAGTTTTTAAACCTCTTAGCGAGCAGAAGGAAGAACGGGAAATGCTCTACTTAGAATGGCACCGCATCCGCTCCGGGAAGCAGACTATTGTGGTGGAGCTACCCCACAAGCCCGCTTATGCCGGTATTGATCCGAATCATCTGCTAATGGACCTGAAAAGGATGGATAATAGCAGGGAGGTGAGCCTTCAGAAGCAAGAATAATGAAAAAAGGATGGAATGTATTGAAGCAGCTTTTAGTAGCTGCTGTCAATTGAAACAGAAATACTTAAGACTATGAAATACATAAATATTTTATCGATTTGCTCACTGCTAATCGTCTTTACCTATTGCTCTTCAAAAAGTGAATCTGAAGTTGGTCATAACACTGGCAACTTATCAGTTGGCGACATTGCACGTGATTTCAAATTGGAGAAAGTGATCAAATTTTCAGAGCTCCAGGAATACATGGTGACAAGAACTGACACGAAAGTAAAGGTTATCAATTTCTGGGCTACCTGGTGTCAGCCTTGTGTGAAGGAGTTGCCCTTCATAGATTCTCTGCGCTATGCATATGACCCGCATAAAATTGAGGTACTGCTTGTTAACCTTGATTTTCCAGATGAACGAACCAAAGTCAATGCGTTCCTTCAGCGCAAAAAAATAGGCGCTCCCGTTTGGTTATTGGACGAATCCGACCCAAATCTTTTTATTGACCAGGTGGATCCTTCCTGGTCTGGAGCCATCCCTGCAACTCTCCTTATCCAAAATGCAACTGCTCAAAGGGTCTTACTTGAAGGAGAACTCACAAAAGCTGAGCTTGAAGAACATATTAATAAACTCTTAAAAGATTAATTCTATGAAAAATGTAAACCTAATGGCGATCTTATCGCTGCTAATCTTTTTTGCCTGTTCATCTTCTGAAGCAGATAATGAAAATGGAGACGTTACTGGTGGATATGCAGTTGGTGACACTGCACGTGACTTCCGGTTAAAAAATGTGAATGGACAAATGGTATCATTGGCTGATTATGAAGGGGCCAAAGGGTATATCGTTATTTTTACCTGCAACACATGCCCTTTTTCAAAAATGTATGAAGATCGTATTATAGCGCTGCATACCAAATTCGCAGCTAAAGGATATCCTGTTGTTGCTATAAATTCCAATGACGCTCGAAAAAAAGGGGAGACTCTTTTGACAATATGATTGAACGTGCCCAAGAAAAGGGGTTCAAATTTCCTTACGTTCAGGATAAGACACAGGAGATTGCCAGGGCATATGGAGCTACAAACACGCCCCATGTTTATGTGTTAAATAAGGATCGCGAGGTCGTATATATTGGCTCTATTGACAATAACGCCAGGGATGCGGTAAGCGCGGATAAGCTTTATGTAGAGGATGCCATTGAGGCGCTCGAGAACAACAAATCACCGGAGATCACTAAAACCAAAGCGATCGGCTGCACAATTAAATGGGCATCCTGAGACTCTAGTTTTTTTAAAGACCATTTGGAAAGATGGCCTTTACTTTCTCGGATCAGGGAAATAAGATAATATAGTCAAGTAGTAAAAAGCATCTACCCGATATTCTGGTAGATGCTTTTTATAAAGTTAAGCCATGCATTAAGTTTACTTAACTCAAAATATGGTTTCCTTATTATGATACTTTATACAGTCTACTCACTTACATATTTTACTTGCCGATGCAGAATTTCGTGAAGATGTTATCCAACAAATCATCCGTCGTGATCTCGCCCGTGATCTGGCCAAGGCTGTAAAGTGCCCGGCGGATATCTGCTGCCACCAGGTCGCCGCTCATGCCTAGGGCCAGTCCGTTCAGCACATCATCCAGAGCTTCGTAGGTTTTGTTCAGGCTGTCTACGTGGCGTAGGTTGGTTACAATGGTCTGCTGTTGCGTATTCAGTTTGCCCAGGTTTACTTTATTAACGAGTGCAAGTTTCAGGTCTTCCAAATGGGCACCCTCTGCTGCAGAGATTTGCACCAGCCCTTCTATACCTGCGAAAGAGTCCAGTTTCTCCTGTGAGGCCTGATCAATCTTATTCGCGACAGGCAGGAAAGGAAGTTTTTTTGGATTGAGCACTTCCAACTCAGCTTGTAGTTCGGCAGGCGTCGTTTCAGTGATGTCGAACAGGTAAATAATCAGGGAGGACTGGCTCAACTTCTGCATGGTGCGCTCCACGCCAATGGCTTCTACTTTGTCGGTTGTCTCGCGCAAACCGGCAGTGTCGATAAAGCGGAATGTGACACCTCCAATGTTAATTTCGTCTTCGATGAAGTCGCGTGTCGTACCCGGCACATCTGAAACAATGGCTTTTTCTTCGTTGAGCAGTTTGTTGAGCAGGGTGGACTTGCCCGCATTTGGCTTACCCACGATTACAGTCGGGACTCCATTTTTGATCACATTGCCCAATTCAAATGACTTGAGCAACTCACGAATGATCTGCTGTATGTTCAGGATCAGGGTGCGCAACTGGTCACGATCAGCAAATTCCACGTCTTCCTCGCCAAAGTCAAGCTCTAACTCGATCATGGAGGCAAAGTGCACTAGTTCGGCCCGCAGTCGCTTGATCTCCTGCGAAAAACCACCGCGCATCTGCTTCATGGCCACTTCATGCGAAAGAGCGGAGTCCGAAGCGATCAGGTCGGCCACGGCCTCGGCCTGGGCCAGGTCAAATTGTCCGTTGAGGAAAGCGCGTTTTGTAAACTCCCCGGCATTGGCCAGGCGAGCCCCTTTTTTCAGGAGCAGCTGCATAATCTGCTGCACAATGAAGTCGGAGCCGTGGCAGGAAATCTCCACCACATTCTCTTTGGTGTAGGAGTGAGGGGCCACAAACAGCGAAACGAGTACTTCATCAACGATTTTTTCGCCATCGCGGAGGGTTCCAAAATGGATGGTATGGCTGGCTTGTCTAGTGAGATCTTTTCCTTTGAAAACTGAATTGGTGATGGTAATGGCCTCCGGGCCTGAAAGGCGGATCACTGCGATGGCGCCTGTTCCGGACGCTGTAGCTACCGCTGTAATGGTATCGGTATGTATGAGCTGATTGGTCAAGGTATAGCTGCTTGTTATAACCGTAAAATTACGCATTTATCAGGAATGAAGCGTGATATCTGAAGAGCTGTCTGACTTGCTCTATGGATTTCCTTAGGCTTCACTGATTCTAAGCTCGGTTAAATCAGGCTCAAAATCGACTCTCATGCTGTAATGCTGCGTATTTGAAATAGGGAGATTCTACCCCCGCATGAAACGTGGGTTCCACCTTCAGAATTTACTTCTTAGTATATTCTTCCCAGGTTTTACTCTTGTGATGGTTGTCCCCAAAATAGGTTAGGATCTGGTGGAAAGTGTTTGCATCGAGGTACCCGGGCACTGGTGTGAGCATGTTAAACTTTTCGTCCAGGTATACGGTAGTCGGGTAACTCATCTGTCCCTGTAGCAGGGCTACAGCCAACTCGTGGGCACGGTATTGCTCTTTGAAGGTATAGGTATGACCATTGAGGGTGATCGGCTTTTTGCCCTCAGCGTCAAGCTTCACGGCGTAATAGTTCTTGTTAATGTAAGCCACCACCGCAGGATCAGTGAAGGTAGACTTATCCATCTTCTTGCACCACCCACACCAATCGGTGTAGACGTCAACCACAACTTTGCGAGGCTGCTTCTTGATCTTTTCAGCGGCTTCTTCTATACTGATCCAGTTAATTGTAGCGCCTTTCTGAGTGATAGGCTCAGCCGTCACTGCCTTGTGCCAAGTATAGCCTGACAGTATAAGCATGAGCAAAGGCAAAAGTAGGATTTTCTGTAGCATAGTGGGTTATCTTTGAATCAGAACGCCTAAAGAGTTGCTTTCCATATACATTGCTTTATACCTTATCTTCAGTCTAGTGTCCGACAGTCTGTACTCGTTTTTGTCTACGCAGTTTGCCATGGCTTGGCGAGAACAGGAAGGCCAGGAGGAACTCTAAACCTGTCACAGTAGCGATGGCGCCGGCAATAGACCCATCGAGCCAAACCGCCAGATAGTACCCGGCAAATGAGGCGATAATCCCCAGGAGTACCGAGGTTCCCAGCATGGTCTTGAAATCGTCGGTAAGCAGGTAAGCCGTGGCAGGAGGAGCAACCAGAAAGGCCACCACCAGAATAGCACCTACCGACTCAAATGAAGCCACCGTCGTAAGTGATACGGCACCCATCAGCAGGTAGTACCAGAGGGTAGTGGAAATGCCTATGGCTGCCGCAAAAGCCGGGTCAAAGGTGGTTAGGAAAAGCTCCTTATATCCTAGTACAATAAATAAGCCGATCAGCAGCGTGACTACCGCCAGCATCCAGACTGTGCGCGGTCCCATGCTCAGGCCTCCTTCGGTGATGATCAGGTCGAGCGGTACATAGGCTATCTCGCCATAAAGTACGCAGTCCTGGTCAAGGTCCACCTGACCGGCAAATACGGAAATCAGGATGATGCCGATGGCAAACAGCCAGGTGAATGTAACGCCAATGGCCGCATCGGCCTGTACCCGCGCAAAGCGGTGGAAGAACTCGATCAGGAAAGTAGTGAGCACGCCCAGCAGTCCGGCCCCGATTAGCATTGGAATTGTGTCACGCGAGCCCGTAAACATAAAAGCGATCACAATGCCCGGCAGCACGGCATGCGAAATAGCATCGCCCACCATGGCCATCCGCCGCAGTATCAGGAAACAACCCAACAGACTGCAGCATGTTGCTACCAGACTCCCCGTCAATATGATCCAGAATGCGTTCATGTTTATTTATTTAGCGAATGAGTGATGGAGTGAATGAGTGGTTTTTAATGATTTGAAGATTTCGAAATGAAACAGTTATAAACATTAGCTGACTGACTATCTAGGGACTGGAGCAAGGACAGGATTTGCTGCTTCAAAAATTTTACGAATCATCATATTGCCAATTTTTTCAAATCCTCTTTTGTTACGAACTAATCCTACAACTCCTTATATCTAAAAGCCCAAACTACAAACACCACAATATCACTCAGCCACTCATTCGTTACTTACTAAATCCCTTAAGGTATTCTTGCACTATGTGGATCGAGATCAGGGTAATTAAGCTCTTCGATGAGGCGCTGCTCCAGTTCCGGCGTGATGATATGTTCGATGGTTTCGGCATCTTCGTGCACGTGGTCGGAGGCTAAGTTCAGGTACTGGGTCAGGTATAGCTCCCAGAGGCGGTGAAGGCGCACTACCCGGCGGCCGCGTTTCTCACCTTCCGTAGTCAGCAGCCAGCGTTTGTCTTCTTTTTGCAGATAGCCTTGCCGCTTCAGCTTCTGCAATCCGCTTAAGGCTTCCTTTTTAGGTATGTTGCGTCGTTCAAGTAATTCTTCCAAACTCCGGGCGCTGCTATAGTCTTGCCGAAGTTCGCCTAACTGGTAAAGCAGTTTGAGGAGGTTTTCTTCCAGAATGCGCGTCTTATTGCGCCGCTGACGCAAAATTCGGGCTATCCAACCCCGGCCAGGCGCCAGCGCAAACGACAGAATCGCGATCATCGACACGATCAGTACGATCCAGGGGCCTGTTGGCATGGAAGGGGCGGTGTAGGAAACGAAAGCGCCTGCTATACCTGAAAAAGCACCGATAATGGCAGCGAGTAATAGCATCACCCTAAGATTTTCGGTCCAGAAGCGTGCAGCAGCGGCGGGCGTTATCAGCATAGCAGCCATCAACACAACGCCCACTGCCTGTATACCCACCACAACAGCAAAAACAGTGAGTGTTGTGAGCAGTAACTCCAGTCCACGTACCGGAAAACCGATGGTGCGGGCATAGGCCTGGTCGAAACAGAGCAGGGTAAGTTCTTTGTAAAAGAGCACCACCGCTACCAAAAGCAACACAGCTACTACACCAAAAGCGATCAGGTCTTCGCCGATGAGCGAAGCGGCACTGCCAAACAGGAACTTGTCAAGTCCGCTCTGAGCGGCGTTGCCGGTCTGCTGTATGGCGGTGAGCAAGAGGATTCCGATACCAAAGAAGACCGAGAGTACTAGTCCAATGGCCGTGTCTTCTTTAATCCGTGAACGGGAGGTAATATAATCGATCACCACTAGCGAGAGCCAGCCTGTCACGAATGCGCCGATCAGCAGGATGAACGGATTTTTGGTACCAGACAGGATAAAGGCCAGGCAGACACCTGGCAGCACGGCATGTGCCACAGCATCACCTACCAGCGCTCGCTTGCGCAGCAGCGTGAAGCAGCCCACCACCGCAGAACTCGCAGCCAGCAGCACCGAGCCCAGCGTCACGTACCGTATGTTGGCATCAGTGAAGGAGAAAAATTCTAGGAAGTCCTGCATCACAACTATTAACAATTAAACAATCTAGCTCTTCTCCCTTGCCGGGAATTCCTGCTTACGGAGGAGGTCGCCTACCTTGCTGAGCAGGGTAAGTTTACCACCGTAGGTTTGTTCTAACAGTTCCTGGTTTAGCACTTGTTCGGTAGGGCCAGAGGCTACCAGGCGCATGTTGAGCAGCACGACCCAGTCAAAGTACTCCGATGCGGACTGCAGGTCATGGTGTACCACAATCACGGTTTTGCCCTGATCACGCATCTGGCGAAGCAGCTGGATGATGGCCGTTTCTGTGGCAATGTCAACGCCTGCAAAGGGCTCGTCCATAAAATAAATGTCTGCATTCTGGGCCAGTGCCCGTGCCAGGAATACCCGCTGCTGCTGACCACCTGAAAGTTGCGAGATCTGCCGGTTGGCAAAACCTTGCATCCCCACTTTCTCGAGCGCCTCCATAGCGGCGTCTTTGTCAGCTTTGCGCGGACGTTTGAACAAGCCCAGCTGTCCATACCTGCCCATCAGCACCACATCAAACACCGAAGCCGGAAAATCCCAGTCCACTGACTCCCGCTGCGGAACATAGCTGATGCGGCTGTATACCTGCTTCAGCGGTTGGTCGAAGATGCGTACATAGCCGCTGCTCACTGGAAGCAGATTCATCATGGCCTTGATCAGGGTAGACTTGCCTGCACCGTTCGGGCCAATCACACCCACAAGTGCACCGGCCGGCAAGGTGAGGTCAATGCCCCACAGCACCGGTTTGCGGTCGTAACTCACCGTCAGGTCGTGTACTTCTACAACTGGATTTTTTACTTGAAGTATCATAATATAGACTTCTTATTTTAAAGAAGTTACAATTGTATCCGTGTTATGTCGCACCATCCCGCTATAGGTGCCTTCGGGGGTTCCCTCTTCGCCCATGGCGTCCGAGAACAGCGTGCCGCCAATACGCACGGTGTGCCCGCGTTTGCTAGCGCCCTGTACCACCGCCTCAATAGCCTTAGGTGACACGGAAGACTCCACAAACACCGCTTTGATCTTGTTGGCCACAATGAATTTCACCAGGGATGACACATCCTGCAGTCCGAACTCAGATAGGGTGGAGATACCCTGCAATCCGCGCACCTCTATGCCGTAAGCTTCGCCATAGTAGCCAAAAGCGTCATGCGCCGTGATCAGGATGCGTTGCTGCTCAGGTATAGAAGTAATGGCGGCTTTGGTTTCGTTGTGCAGTGCTGAGAGTTCACGCAGGTAGGCCGCTGTCTGTGCCTGATATACCGTTGCATGCTGAGGGTCTTTTTTCTGCAGCTCGCTGCTCAGGTGTCCGACGACCTGCATCCAGAGCGACACATCGAACCACACATGCGGGTCATGGCTGTCGGCGTATTCTGCAGACTTTAAAAGCTGGCTCTCAGGTATACCTGCCGTTGCGGCTAAGACCGTTTTATAGCGGCTCAGTTTCTCCAGCACTTCTCCCATTTTGCCTTCCAGATGCAGCCCGTTGTAGATGATGACATCCGCCTCAGTCAGCTTGTTCAGGTCGCCTTGTGTAGCCTTGTATAAGTGCGGGTCTACGCCGCTGCCCATGATCGCCTCTACATCGGCCGCGTCGCCTACTATGTTCACAACGGCGTCCTTCAGTATACCTGTCGTGGTCACGATGCGCATCCGCTTTCCGGCCGGCACTTCGCCTCGAGTATCAACCTGGGTGCAGGCCGTACCCAACAGCAGAACCAACAGCAGACTCAGGAATAGAGCAGAGGATTTCATGTTAGGCGGAAAGGAAAATATTTCGGGCTACTTCGCTGGAGATGACCAGGTTTTTTTTGTTTTCAAGGTTTATTTCCAGTGAGTTGTCGTAAGGTATTTTATCTATTACTTTAATCTTGGCTCCCAAGAATATCCCCATTTTGTCAAGGTACTGCAGGAAGAGCGGCTGTGAGTCATTGACGCCTACTACGGTTCCGGAGCTGTTTACTTCCAGTTCAGCGAGCAGGCGCTGCTGCTTGGTATTCATCTCGCCGTCTTCCGTAGGAATCGGGTCGCCGTGGGGGTCAAATTTTGGATAACCCAGGAACTCATCGAGCCGCCTGATAAGCAGATCAGAGTTGATGTGCTCCAGCTCCTCCGCCATATCGTGCACTTCATCCCAGTTGAACTTCAGCTTCTCGACCAGAAAAACCTCCCATAACCTGTGTTTGCGGATGATCTGTAAAGCCACCCGTTCGCCTTTTCCGGTCAGTGTCACGCCACGGTACTTCACATAGTCGGCTATACCTTTGGCACTGAGCTTTCGCAGCATATCGGTTACCGACGCAGCCTTGGTATCCAGCGCATCGGCAATGGCATTGGTATTCACCTCTCGGTTGCCGCCATCCGAAAGCTTGTATATGGCTTTGATGTAGTTTTCTTCAGTAAAACTATGCACAGGTATGGATTTTATTGGGTGAATGAGTGATTGAGTGGATGAGTGAGTTTTTAATTGTTGTATGATTAAATTGTTGATTGTGGTTTTGCACCGATTCAAACGACTTTAAGTACATGATTAGTAAGGTCGAGATTTGCTCAAAAACACACATCTACTTTCCATCTTCCAAACCTTCCAACCTTTTAATCACTCGTTCACTAACTCACTCATTCACTAAATCAGAAACTACCAACGGATAAGAGCAGAGGCCCAGGTGAAGCCTGAACCGAAAGCTGCCATACATACCAGGTCTCCCTCTTTGATGCGCCCTTCCTGCACGGCTTCGCTCAAAGCAATCGGTACAGAAGCTGCGGTGGTATTGCCATACTTGTGAATGTTGCTCATCACTTTTTCGGCTGGCAGACCCATCTTCTGCTGGATATAAGAGGTGATGCGCAGGTTGGCTTGGTGAGGTATAAGCATATCTACATCAGATGCCTTATAGCCATTTTTGTTAAGTGCTTCTTCAATTACCTCGGGGAAGCGTGTCACGGCATGTTTGAACACCTGGTTGCCGTTCATGTAAGGGTAAATCGTGCCTTCATCGATCATCTCATGCGTCAGGCGGTCCTTCTTGGTACTGCCCGGATCAATCACAGCCAGCTCTTCAGCAAACTCGCCATCGGAGTGCAGGTGCGTGGACAAGATGCCGCGCTCGTTGCTTTCAGAAGGAGTGAGGACCACTGCACCGGCCCCATCACCGAAGATCACCGATACGTTACGGCCGCGAGTAGAGAAGTCAAGGCCGTTCGAGTGAATCTCGGAGCCTACCACCAGGATATTGTCATACATGCCGGTTTTGATGAACTGATCCGCTACTGAGAGGGCATACACAAAACCAGAGCACTGGTTGCGCACATCCAGCGCTGGAATCTCTTTCAGACCCATTTCACGTTGCATGAGCACCCCGGAGCCAGGGAACACATAGTCCGGGCTGAGGGTGGCAAACACGATCATGTCTACATCTTCAGGCTTCAGGCCTGCCATTTCAAGTGCTTTCATGGATGCCTTGGCTCCCATATTGGAGGTCGTATCTACTCCTTCCTGGAAGTAGCGACGTTCCTGTATACCTGTTCGCTCACGGATCCATTCGTCAGAAGTTTCCATGAGTTTCTCCAGATCAAAATTGGTGACCACCTTCTCAGGTACATAATGGCCTACGCCAGCTATCTTTGAATTTCGCATAATATAAGGTTTAGCTTTACAAATATACTGATTCTATTTCAATTTAGATTCGTCTAAAAATTATTTTTAATTCTGTCTATACCTGAGATAGTAGTTGGTTGATGACATGCAACAGTTTTACTTCTTCGCTTTCCCAGTAAATGGAAGCAGGTATACCTGACCGATAAAAGGGGCTAGTGGTCAATTGTCTGGTAAGCTCGTCTACGTTTATTTGGCTAAAGTCAACAGATATACCGGCGTCGTTTCCCTCTACTATACCTTTCCACAAAGGGTTTTCCTGGATCAGAATAGGTAGTCCGAAGGCCATGTATTCATATAGCTTAGTAGGGATGCACCGGAATGTGCTGGCATTGGGTCGATAGGGCAACAAGCCAATGTGGCTGCTTTGTACCTGCTGCAGAATGTCCTGGTGCGGTACCAGTTTGTCACCGCCTATCAGCTCCACGTAGGGCATTGCCTGGCAGGCTTTTCTGAGTTTTGTCAAGGTATGGCTGCTGGCACAGTAACCGATAATGGTCAGCTTCACATTGCCCCGAACCGCCTGCAGTTGCTTTGCCAGCCCAATGGCTTCCCATACCCCGTACTCCTCCGCTATAGTGCCACTGTAGAGCAGGCGCAACTGCCTGGCAGGTGGCAGGCTGACTGGTGTTGCAGGCTGTATCGGATTGCCTTTGTACTTGTTCTGGATAAAGGTATAGCGGTTGCTGATAAAGGGTAGTTCATCGGCATAGCTGGTCTCAGCCAGCAGGAAGTGATCAGTGTGGCTGGCTGCTAGATTTTCAACATTCCGTACCGCCAAGGCCAGCAGGTGCTTAAGAGGCCAGCTGTAGTTGTGCTGTGCACGCAAGTTGAGGCTATAATTCTCCTGTATGTCGTAAATGATCCGGGTGCCATACCTGGCCTTATACAGCAGGGTGGGTAGCAACAGTTCATGTGTGCTAACAATGACTAACTGTGGTCTGATGTGCTGCAGCATACGGTAGTAATCACGCTGGGCAGCTATACGGCCGGCACTCAGCCTGCGAAACCGGAAGATCGGGTGGAAGTGCATGTTGGCCGGTGCCCCGGCAGGAATAGGCGCTGCGTAACCGGCTAAATGGATGCTCACGTCTGCTAATTTGCTTAGTGACGAACCCAGCTTTTCATAAAGGCGGGTATCATTTATAGGTTTCAGGAGCGAGGCCAGCAGGATTCTCTTTTCAGACATCGCCTAAATTTAATACTTTTACGCATTCATTCTCTAAAAACGAAAAATAGCATGGCATTACAGCAGATAATAGAGCAGGCCTGGGAAAACCGTGACTTGCTGAAAGAACAGAATACGATTGAGGCGATTCGCGCTGTCATAGAAGAGCTTGACAAAGGACGTCTGCGTGTGGCAGAGCCGGCAGGTGACGACTGGAAAGTAAACGAGTGGGTGAAGAAGGCGGTGCTGATGTACTTCCCGATCCAGGCCATGAAAACGATCGAAGTGGGGCCGTTTGAGTTTCATGACAAGATTGCTCTGAAGAAGAATTATGCCGAACTGGGTGTGCGTGTTGTACCGCATGCTGTGGCCCGTTATGGTGCCTATCTTGCCAAAGGCGTGATCATGATGCCGTCTTACGTGAACATCGGCGCCTACGTAGAAGAGGGAACGATGGTGGATACCTGGGCGACTGTAGGTAGCTGCGCGCAGGTAGGCAAGCATGTGCACCTGAGTGGCGGTGTTGGTTTGGGCGGCGTGCTGGAGCCAGTACAGGCAGCACCTGTGATTATTGAAGACGGAGCCTTCATCGGATCGCGTAGCATCCTGGTAGAAGGTTGCCGCATTGGCAAAGAAGCCGTGATCGGTGCGGGTGTAACTATCACAGGCAGCTCCAAAATCATTGACGTGACAGGTAGCGAGCCGAAGGAGTACAAAGGCTATGTGCCGCCGCGTGCCGTGGTGATACCTGGTTCTTATACCAAGAAATTCCCTGCAGGTGACTTCCAGGTACCTTGCGCCCTGATTATTGGCCAGCGCAAGGAGAGTACTGACCTGAAAACTTCGCTCAACGATGCTCTTCGTGAAAACGCAGTAGCCGTTTAGCTTCTATACTTCCCTTTATTTAACAGAAATCCCCCTGTTGTATTAGCAGGGGGATTTCTGTTTTTTAAGGTGACCCTTCAATTTAGCCTCTTGAATGCAGAGCAATTCGATTGCCTTCGGTGTCGAGGAACAGGGCCATAAAGCCAATGTCTTCTGCTATCAGGGTTTTGTCCTGCAGTACTTTCCCACCTGCCTGCTCCACCTTCGCCAGTTCATTAGCCAGATCGCCTGAAGGGGAGGAGAAGTATACCAATGTGCCCTCAGTTGATGGAGTATAATGCTTTTCGCTCTTTACCAAAGAACCGGGAGCACCGGCGCCTTCATCTGACCAGGGGAACCAGGCCATTTCCTCTTCGCCCATCGGTTGGTAGTGTAAGGTATAGCCGAGCATAGATTCGTAAAAACGAATGGCCCGTGGCATATCCGTCACTGGTATCTCAAACCAGCCAACTACATTAAAGGTCTGTGCCATCCTATTGAGCGAAATGCTTTTTCTTGAAACGGTCCGCCACCATCAGCTCTTTCGTGCCATGTGTCCAGGAATAGAAGCCCTGCCCTGACTTCACGCCCTTGTGGCCGGCCTGCACCATGTTCACGAGCAGTGGGCAAGGTGCGTATTTAGGATTGCCAAAGCCATCGTGCAGCACGTTCAGGATAGAAAGACATACGTCCAGTCCAATGAAGTCTGCCAGTTGCAGTGGTCCCATCGGATGCGCCATACCTAGCTTCATGATTGTGTCGATCTCTTCTACGCCAGCCACACCTTCATAGAGGGAGTAAATGGCCTCGTTGATCATCGGCATCAGGATGCGGTTGGCCACAAAGCCAGGGTAGTCGTTGCACTCAGTAGGCACCTTGCCCAGCTGCAGCGACATGTCCATCACCTGGCTGGTCACTTCGTCAGAAGTTGAGTAGCCGCGGATGATCTCCACCAGTTTCATCACCGGCACCGGGTTCATGAAGTGCATGCCAATCACTTTGTCAGGGCGGTTGGTTACCGAAGCGATTTTAGTAATGGAGATAGAGGAGGTGTTGCTGGCCAGTATCGCCTCTGGCTTGGCAAAGGCATCCAGGTCTCTGAAAATCTTCAGTTTCAGATCCACATTTTCGGTGGCTGCCTCTACGATCAGGTCAGCCTCCTGCACACCCTGTCTAAGGTCGGTAGAAGTGCTGATGCGATCCAGTGTCTGGCTTTTTTGCTCTTCCGTCAGGTTGCCTTTGGCCATGATGCGGTCGAGGTTTTTAGTAATAGTGGCGAGTGCCTTATTGAGCGCCTCCTCCGAAATGTCAACCAATGAAACTGAGAAACCATTCTGGGCAAACACGTGGGCGATGCCGTTGCCCATAGTGCCCGAACCAATGACTGCTATTTTCTTCATAGTACTATATGCGTGTAGTTAAAAATCTATTACAAAGCTAACAGAATTCGGACAAACATCGGTTTTAAAAACATTTCTCTTGGAAGACTTCAATTTTTAAGGTCCTGTAAAGCCAGATGGGGTGCCTGTAGGTACCAGGTATAGTTAATATTCTATACAAAATTATGTCAGGCAATTTTATTTGTAACCGAAGCGCTGATTTAACTGTAAATCAAAGGAATATCGACCTATTTTAGGTGGCCTTTAATAATTTATAAATAAAATATTGGTTTAAAGTATACAAAAAAATGCGATTATATACATCCTTTAAAGTATAGGGCTCGTAAAAAGCTTAAAACAAAAAAATGCAAAGCTGGTTAATAGGCTGGTTTTGAAAACAAAGCAGACGGTTTTGCTTTCAATGCATTGAAAAGGAGAAATTAAAACTTAACAACTATGGGAAATTTACTGTATATCATAGCCGTTGTGCTAGTTATCTTTTGGCTGATCGGATTCCTCGGATTCCCTGATGCCGTAGGTGGTATTATCCACGTACTATTAGTGCTAGCTGTTATCGCAGTACTGCTGCGACTGATACGAGGCGCTTAACCTATATAGCGGAACTACGTTAGATAGGATAACAGACTATATTTTCGAAATTAAAATATTTAAAACTATGGGAAATTTATTGTATATCATAGCCGTTGTGCTAGTTATCTTTTGGCTGATCGGATTCCTCGGATTCCCTGATGCTGTAGGTGGATTGATTCACATCTTATTGGTGATCGCCGTAATCGTGGTACTGCTACGACTCATACGGGGCTGATAATACTAACTCAAAAACAGAAAAGGCTGCAAGCAATTGCAGCCTTTTCTGTTTTATAGCTTTGTTTGGGATTACTTTCTGAAAGGAAAGCTAAAGCCAGCTCTAATAACCGGATTTGAGTAAGGGGAGGCATAGGAGTCGTTGAAGTTGTAAAGTAGCAATATATCTGCTGCACCCCGTTCGCCAATTTTTTGCCTGTAGCCGAGTCCGGCCATCGGTATACCTATGAAGCGCCTGCTGAATTCGTAAACTCCTGTATTGTAATTCATCAGTGGGAGCTCCACGCTCAGTTGCTCAAATTCACCATGAATCACGAAGTTTTCAAATACCTGCTGCTGTGCAAACACCCGGCCGCCGTAGTTGTGCATGCTGTCGCCCCGAAATCTCCTGTAATGATAAACTCCGCCTATACCTAGCCAAAAGGTTTCAGTAGCCCGATAGCCCAGTACAGGTAGTAGTGATATATTGGTGAAGGTTCCAAACTGCAGGCCGAAGCTGCCACCCCAGAACATGCGATCGATCAGCGCCTGTGGTGCCTCTTCGCCCGGGCGAACCACCTGCGGGCGGATTACCTCTGGCTGGGTTTGCGGCTGTGTCACACGGGGTTGTCGCTGCTGTTGCTGCGGTTCAACCGTGGGGCCTGTGGGCAACTCGCGTTTGCGGCGCACTGTGTCGGGTTCAACTTGGGCCATGGCCGCTGTGCTGCCCAGCAGGCAGCACAGGGTCAGTACCAGTAGTTTGTAGCTATAGCGTAGCGGCATATCTTGCTTTATTACAGGTTGTCGCAGGTATATACGCTATACCTTGGCTGTGGCGTACATTCTTTTGCGGAGCTCCTTGATGTTATCATCTGACAGGTACTCCTCGTAGCCCATGCGCTTGTCGATAATGCCACCCGGTGTCAGCTCAATGATGCGGTTAGCGATCGTGTCCACAAACTGTAAGTCGTGTGAGGAGAACAGTATGGTGCCATCGAAATCACGCAGAGAGTTGTTCAGTGCCGTGATCGACTCCAGGTCCAGGTGGTTGGTAGGCTCGTCAAACACGAGCACGTTGCCAGATTGCAGCATCATGCGCGAGAACATGCAGCGCACTTTTTCGCCTCCCGACAGCACGTTGGCTTTCTTAAGCGACTCTTCGCCCGAGAACAGCATGCGGCCCAGGAAACCACGAATAAAGCTTTCGTCTTTCTCGGTAGAGTACTGACGCAGCCAATCCACCAGGTTCAAGTCGGTAGCGAAAAACTCCTGGTTGTCTTTCGGGAAGAAGGAAGCTGTGATCGTTGTACCCCACTTGAACTCGCCTGAATCAGGCTGTTCTTCTTCAAATAGAATCTTGAAAAATGTTGAAGCGGCAATATCGTTTCGGCCAATCACGGCAATTTTATCACCCTTGTCTACCATGAATGAGATATCGGTGAAGATCGGCTGTCCGTCAACTGACTTGCTCAGGTTCTCAACATGCAGGATCTGGTTACCTGCTTCGCGCTCTGGTTTGAAAGCTATGTATGGGTACTTTCGTGATGAAGGCTGAATATCTTCTACGGTCAGTTTCTCGAGCAACTTAGCACGTGAGGTCGCCTGCTTCGACTTGGAAGCGTTAGCGCTGAAGCGACGGATGAATTCTTCCAGTTCTTTACGCTTGTCTTCTGTCTTCTTGTTGGCATCAGCACGCTGTTTCAAAGCCAGCTGACTTGACTGGTACCAGAAGCCATAGTTACCTGCAAACATCTTGATCTTGCCAAAGTCGATGTCGGCTACGTGCGTACACACAGCATCTAGGAAGTGACGGTCGTGCGATACAACAATCACTGTGTTTTGGAAATTGTCCAGGAAGTTCTCCAGCCACATGATCGACTCAGCGTCCAGGTGGTTGGTAGGTTCGTCCAGCAGCAGGATGTCCGGGTTGCCGAAGAGGGCCTGCGCCAGGAGCACACGTACCTTCTCGCTACCGCTCAGGTCCTTCATTAATGAGTAGTGCAGGTCTTCGCTAATGCCAAGTCCGCTTAGGAGCTCTGCTGCCTCATACTCAGCGTTCCAGCCTTCAAGGTCAGCAAACTCGCCTTCCAGTTCAGCTGCACGTTCGCCGTCAGCCTCTGTAAAGTCTGCCTTGGCATAGATGGCGTCTTTCTCCTGCATGATATCAAACAGGCGCTTGTGACCCATGATAACCGTCTGCAATACCGGGAATTCGTCGTACTCGAAGTGGTTCTGCTTTAGAACTGCCAGACGAGCGTTGGCTGGTATCTCTACAGTCCCGGTGTTGGGATCAATTTCACCGGAAAGTATTTTCAGAAAAGTAGACTTGCCCGCGCCGTTAGCCCCTATAAGGCCATAGCAGTTGCCAGGCAAAAACTTGATGGTTACGTCTTCAAACAGGGTACGCTTGCCATAAGACAGGCTTACATTGTTGGTGCTGATCATAGATAGCTTAAAATGAGTATATGAAACGATTGCGGTGCAAAATTACGAAATAAAAACCGTCTTTTTTTCAAATTGCTGTAAACCAATGGGCTAAGGCGTAGCTACGGGTTGGTTAATTGCTTTTAAATGAAGCGATTCGGGCTATATTCTGAAAAATTTATGGCTTAAATCACAACGCCACGCCACTTTCTCTAGTATATTGATTTAATTATATACGGCAGATTGCACCTGCTTTGAAGAGCATTGCGCAAGGCAAGCTCTGTTTTATAACCAATCGTGCAACTAATCTGTTCATTTTAAAAACTTAGGATTTATATCAAAATAGTATTCATATGGCATTATCAAAAATCACATATCAAAAGGTATCGCTTAAATATGGTATTTTCGTGGGTATAGCGCACGTGCTCTTTTTTCTTATCATGCGCCTGCTTAACCTGCAAAACAGAATAGAACTCTCCTTCCTTAGCTCCATCTTCCTGATCATTGGTATAGCAGTGGCTATTTCTCAATTTAAGAAGGCGAAAGGAGGGAACATCAACTATTTCCAGGGCTTGGCCATAGGAGCGACCACAGGTGTAGTTTCCTCTACCATACTGGCTCTTTTCCTGGTGCTGTATGTTACCGGGCTGGATACAGCATACCTGGCTAACCTGCAGTCAAGTTCACTGTTCCCGGTAAGTTTGTCAGTGCTTTCACTTTTTGTGCTAACCATTATCTACGGTACAATTCCGGGCTTTATCATCGCGTTTGTCGCCATGCAGTGGTTTAAACGTGCAGACCATGCCGTGCCAGAGCGTATTTAATGAGCGACATTCACTTTAATAATTTGAATAAGACACCCGATACACCACTATGGAAAAAATTGGCCTCAAATACGGGCTGTTCACGGCACTGGGACTGATCGTTTACTTTTTGCTGATGAAGCTTGTTGGCCTGGAGCAGGTCATTGAGCTGCGCTTTCTGAACGGTGTGATCATGGCAATAGGTGTTACCATGGCCATTCGAGCTTATAAGATAAGCCGACAAGGCAACATCGGATATTTCTCTGGCCTTGGTACAGGCATTATCACATCCGCCCTGGCAACAGTACTGTTCGCAGTGTTTATGGTCATCTACATCAAAGCTTTTGATGATGCGCTGCTAAATGTGCTGGCCGGCGAGCAGTTCTTCGGTGGGCGTATGGCCATCACACCTGGTATTGTGATCTTCATGGTCTTGATGCTGGAGGGGGTGATATCCGGCTTTATGGTGGCCTTCATTGCCATGCAATGGTTTAAGCGCCGCGACCACAAAGTACCCGGCAGCCCGTGATAGATGTAAGCTTATAGCAGACAAGATATTTCCAAAAAGAGAGGCGGCCCGGAAAATTCCGGGCCGCCTCTCTTTTTGGATTTTACTGCCGTCTCAACTTACCAGGTTGTCGGGCCGCTGTATAATTTGTACAACTACTTCATGTAAATCGCCTTCCTCATCTTTTAGTTTATAAATGACCATCGGGTTGTCTGCATCATGTATGGGGGTGATATTGACAACTTTACCCGCGTCCAGCCTGTCTTCGAGCTGTTGCGTCAGGTCTTGAAATGCTTTTGCGAAGTTAACCTCAAGCGAACTGGGATTATAATATTTGGTTTTCATGGTTATTTCACTTTATATGGAGGGAGCCGCCTTTGCGGAACCGGGAGCCACTGTTAAAAATACTATTTCGAGGGTTTTTCTTTTTATACTGTTATCGGGTGGCTTAGTTACGATATAGCTGATTTTGAATACAAGTTGTTTTTATAGTTTAAAATCATTTTGAAATCTTGCTATTTATGTAATATTTGCACCAAGCTATGCTATTAGAAAAATATAAAAAATATGCCTTTTTGAGCTGAACTAATGTAATGTAATTCCGTTCATAATACTAAACAACAGAGAGTAGCCGTTTACCGGCGAAATACCCGAATACCATGAAAAGAATTATACCCATACTGATTATACTAGGACTCACCCTTAGCACTGCACAAGCGCAGCGGCTTAAGGAATCGGACGACGATCTGGACAAAAAAGTACTGGCTATCAACCTGACTGGCCCCCAGATGGCGATCCTGGAAATGAAGCGCGAACTGAATCTGAGCGAAGAGCAACTGATGCAGGTAGAACTGTTACATGAGGAGCGGTACCAGCGGATGGCTGAAGCTGAAATGAATCTGGAAGATCCACTGAAACTGCAACGTACTTACAGAGAGATACAGATCCAGCTGGACAAGGTGATGGCTGGCATCTTGACCGAAAAACAGCTGAAACAGTTTTTGGAACTGGAAGGACGTCAACACGTCAATTTACTGACTGGTAATGAAGAGGAAGAATAACAGTCTCTGCTCCTGAAAAAACAAAGCCCACCATATAGTGGGCTTTGTCATTAGTTAGATACGGGTAGCGGTCGTAGGTAGGTGATTTCACTCACCTTGCTGAGCGCATTCAAACGAACCTCAGCCCGGTTTGCCTCGGAGAGCTTGTTTCGCTCACTGCAATGTGATCCCGGTTCAAAGTAGTAAATGAATACACGCTGCCCACGGCGCATCAACTGCTCCGCATCGGGTTTCCCAAGTAAATCTTTGACTTCCTCCTCCGGGCGTCCGTAAAGCTCGCGTCGTATTCCATCAAACTCTTTCACCATCGTACTGCGTTGCCCTTGGCAGCCTCTCTTGTCCTGCTGCCATTTATCGCTGTCAAAGCCTTCAATGCGGGCCGGGTCAGCGCAACCCAACAGCAGCATCAGTAATAGGGTATAGAAGTAGTACGTTTTCATCTGTGATTCTCTTACCTCAAAATTGCAGCATCCGACTTTGGCATACAAGTAAAAGCACCAATTTATAAAATAGAAAACGGCATAAGCCGAAATAATATACTTGCCACACATACTAAGCTGCAGGACCACAAGCGTTTAGCATATATGTGGGGCCAGCGAGCTGTACAATAGGCCGCGTATGGGATATAAACAAGGTAAAAGGGAACAATTGTTGTGTTTTTCCCTGTTAGTACTGTAATTGCGTAAAACCCTATAAGTAGAATAACCCTATGATAAGAGCTATTGTCACCTCTTTTGCCCTTAGTTTCATGCTTGTTGCCACTCCTGGTGGGGCCCGACACGATGAGTCGGATCCGAAGGAACGCACGGCTGAAACCGTTCTGACTTCCACTTCACTTGCCCGCTTGTCCTTAGCCGAGAAAAAACTTGCCTTTGATGAGCATGTGCAGGAGGTGTACAACAGATCGGGTTTAAAGACTGCCGGACTTTCTTTCAGTGTGTTTGAGCGGGCATATACCGGTTACCATAACTTTAAGCAGGACGGTCTGACGGCAACTGACAGGCAGATACTCACAGTTGTTGACTTCACCAAGCCGAGCAACCTGAAGCGCATGTGGATTATTGATCTGGATGCAAATAAAGTGCTTTATAACAACCTGGTGGCCCATGGCCGCAATACAGGCAATGTAAGAGCAGAGAAGTTTTCGAACGAGCCTAACTCCAACATGAGTAGCATGGGCTTCTACCTCACCAACAAGACTTACTATGGCAAGCATGGGCTTTCCCTACGCTTATCAGGTATGGATGAGCAGTATAACTCCAAAGCCATGGAGCGAGCCATCGTGCTGCACGGTGCTGACTACGTAAGCGATGATTTTGTAAAGCAGTATGGCCGGTTAGGTCGTAGCCTGGGATGCCCGGCTGTGCCACGGGCTATTTCGGGTGACGTGATCGAGTTGATTAAGGACAATACCGTGCTGTACATTCACAGTGCAGACAAGGCCTATACCTCGGACTATCTGAACTTAGAACGAGCCGTTGAGGGCTTCGCTGCGCTACAGGGTACATCGCCCGTTAGTGCATAGCAAGTAAGCCAGCCGAATAAAACAGAAAATGCCACGCCGATAATCCGGCGTGGCATTTTCTGTTTATAAGTTTAGATATTTAGGTCTGGTCCTTCGTCGTTTTAACTAGGTTGATACCCGCAAAGAAAAAGATCAGGCCTACTACAAAGGGTACAGCAGCCGTGTACTGGCCAATAGCCGCACCATCGCCTCCCATCACAAAAGCATATGCCCCCCAGATGATGCCGATTATACCTAGTATGGTCAGAATGGCACCGAATGTTCGTTTCATATTCATGATATTTCATTTTAGTTGAAGCTGCTTTCGCAGCAATTTTAATGTATTACGAATTTCATATAAAATAGGGTAGCTATTTATACTTCTTCTACCTATACATGTCTTCTTCTGCTCGTTTTTTTCCGCGCGCTTGCGTATACTTTTTAGTGCAATAAAAGTATATGATGAGGCAGCATACCCGACTGACTCAGACACTTTTTTGCGATAGTTGGCTAAGGATTCGAATGGTAGTTAAAAATTTAAGGAGAAGCGTAAGATGAGAGCAGTCATGAAGTTGATCGTCGCCGTTCTGATCGCGGCGGTATCACTGGTCACTTACTGGTGCAACAGGCAGGAAAATGAGTATACCGGCCAGATGCAGCACGTAGACATGACCGTAGAGCAAGAGATCGCCCTGGGACTGCAGACCGCTCCCAAAATGGCATCTCAATATGGTGGGTTGCACCCTGACGAAGAGGCGAGGGCGCAAGTAAATGAAATAGGGCAGCGCCTTGTTCAAAGTACCCGTGTCAGAGAAACACCTTATAAGTTCGACTTTCACCTTCTGGCTGATGAAAATACAGTAAATGCCTTTGCCTTGCCTGGCGGACAGATCTTTATAACGGCTGGCTTGCTGCGTCGCCTCAGTTCAGAAGCCCAACTGGCAGGAGTGCTGGGCCATGAAATAGGGCATGTGGTTGGACGGCACTCTGCCCAGCAACTGGCCAAGGCAAAGCTCACCCAGGGCCTCACCGGCGCTGCTGCCATTGCCACTTATGATCCGAATAATCCTGCCTCGCAAACCGGTGCCGTGGCAGCTGCTATGATTGGGAAACTAATGAACATGCGCTATGGCCGGGAGGATGAGCTTGAGTCGGACAAGCTGGCGGTGCGCCTGACAGGTGAGGCTGGTTATGACCCGCGGGCCATGATAGAGGTGATGCGAATTTTGGAGGAGGCCAGCGGTGGAGCCAGTGGTCCTGAGTTCACTCAAACCCACCCAAACCCAGGTAACCGTATAGCTGAAATAGAGCGTGCCATCCAACAGGAATATCCAAACGGCTTGCCCGCTGGTTTGATCGAATAAGCCATCAGACTGAAACCACCCAAAGACACCACAACAGCAGCATGCAACAAGAGGATAAGATTAGAAACCTGCTATTTGTTATCAACCCCATCGCAGGCGACATAGACAAAAGTGAGCTGGAGGAAGAGATAAGGACTACCTGTGCCGAGCATCAGCTGAACTGCACCATTTACCGGACTACTGGTGCAGGAGATCAGGATCATGTAAAGAAACAAATCGAGCTGCATCATTTCGATGCGGTGTTTGCTGTTGGCGGCGATGGTACCGTTAGTCTGGTAGGGGCGCTGCTAATAGGTAGTAAGACGCCCCTGGGCATCATCCCTCTCGGCTCAGGCAACGGACTCTCAAAAGACCTGGGTATACCGCAGGACACAGAGGAGGCGCTGCAGCTGATTCATGAACACGTGGTACGCAACATTGACACCATTGACCTGAACGGCCAGCCTTCCATTCACCTGAGTGACCTGGGGTTCAATGCGCTCGTCGTAAAGCGATTCTGCGAGGGTGACAAGCGAGGCCCGGGAGCTTATGCCTGGATAGCCTTGCAGGAATACATGAACTACGAACCAAAGTTCTACCGCATTGAAACGGATACGGAGAATTTTGAGGGAGAGGCTTTTATGGTTACGATTGCCAATGCCAATGCCTTTGGGAGCAATGCCGCCATCAACCCGAGTGGAATTCTGAACGACGGCCGTTTTGAGATCTGCCTGATCGAGCCTTTTCCGAAGGCGGCAGCTCCGGCGCTGCTGTTCCGCATGTACACTGACAATATCGACGGATCGGTCTATACCCGCCGTATCAGCTGCCACAAAGCTACTGTGTACAACGTCGACCATGAAGTAGTGCACATCGATGGGGAGCCGGCTGAGTTAGGAGAGGAGATCAAAGTAACGATGCACCCCAAGAGTCTGAAAGTCATTCTGCCTATACCTGAAGAGGAGGTATAATAAAAAATTATACCTCCTGCGTCTGCTCTTTTGGCTGCAGTACAGAGCCTAGCTCTTTCCTGAAAACTACGGCTCCGGGTTTTGAGACATTTTCCCCCTCTGTCACCGCCAGAGCTTCTATCCATACCTCACCGGTATCATAATAGTTCAGAACAAAAAAGCCCCGCTGCTCCAGCGTAAAGGTAGCTTTGCCGCCCTTCTTCACAAATGATGTTTTACTCCCGGACCCACTGACGATGTAATGGTTGTCCCGTACCTCAAAGTGCTGCAGGTTATGGTCATGCCCGGCCACATACACGATGTTGCTGTACTGATGGAAGATACGAAGCAGGCGTTTGCGCATTTTGCGGTATTTGCGGTGCGACATGTCTTCATAGGCGCCGAACATTTTGCGGTAAAATGGATATAGCGAGCCAAAGATCGGCAGTGGGATATAAAAGCGCTTGTGCGCGGCTGTCAACGGGAATATGTGCTGCTTGATCGTGAACTTGCCACCGTGAAGGGCATTGCTGTAAAGCGGATGATGCGCGGCCACGACAATGCGCTGGTGCCTGTTTCGCCTTAGAATCTTGTTCAGGCGCAGGAAGAAATCCTCGATATCATCATAGGGACAGCCTTGTTTGCGACCCATGGGCTTTTCGCCGCGCTGCACCCACCACTGTGTGTTGATGATCACCAGCAACAGCCCGTCGGCTAATTGTATGGCATCCGGGCCCGGACAACCATGGCGTGGCAGGTAACTGCATTCATCCTGCAGCGTATCCACCACATACTTTTCCTGTCGCAGCACATATTCCAGTCCTTTTTTGCGCCCTTTGTTCCAGTCATGGTTGCCGCTCAGAAATATCTTGCGTCCTGCATACGCTCCCATTTGGTGCAACAGAAAGTCCAGGCGCTCTTTTGCGGCAGGGTAGTGGCGGTGGGTTTCAGCAGGAAGCCCTACTGGGTACAGGTTATCGCCCAGAAACAGGACGCTTCCGTCTGGTCCTATAGTATCCTGCCATTCACCTAATAGCTTCATTACAGGGTCGGTGCCATCGGTCGCCACATAGCCAACGTCCCCCATAAAAGCGATGCTGTGCACCAACCGGGCCTCGGGTTTGGGCAGGCACTTGCGCCAGCCTACATCCGATAGTTTGTAGAAGGGCTTGTTCCGGTATTTGAGCTCCTGCCAGTAGCTGAAAAGCCCAAATACCAAAAATAGCACAGTAGGTATGAGAATAAAGTATAGCAGCATCAGAAGTTGGGTGGTGTGAGGTTTTTGAAATGCCCATTGAGCTTGACACGTTCCTTCAGCTTTTCAGTTTCGGCCACGATAGGTAGTACCTGTTCAAGGTGCTGCAGGATCATCTCTTGCCGCAGTGCCTCACTGTTACACTGCAATAAGGTATATTCCTGTTCTGTATTGAGACCTAAATGGTGGGCCACGTCAAAAGAACTGAAGTTCTCAGGTAGATCCATCAGGATACTGCTTATACCTAAGGCGGTATACAGTTCCTGTAGTTTCTCTCGTATCTTCATCTTCGTCACGATATCCTCATCCTCCAGGTTCTCTACTTCCTCTACTTTGCCGCCTGCATACAGCCTGCCCGGCGCCTGCCTGTCAAACTCCAGTATCTTGAATATGCCCAGTCCCTGGGTGCGTATATCCATCTCCCCGGTGTCGTATTTTTTCTCGACGTGCAGCAGTTTGATCTCCGTGCCATACAGTCCTACACCATTGTTGATGAAGGCAGGTATCCCAAAAGTGCCCTCGTTTTCGATGCAGTCGTGGACCAGCTGCTTGTAGCGTGGCTCGAAGATGTGCAGGTTCAGCTTCTCGCCCGGAAACACCACGATATTCAACGGAAACAAAGGCAGATACTTTTGCATGGTCTATTCTTTAGCTTAATAACAAGCAAGTAGAGGTTTTGTATATGAAATACGGGTATGATCAGAGCCGTGTTAAGTATCTTAATTCAGTCAGGTTGCTTTTGTTGCATTATAAGCCAAAACACTTAGCTTTGCGCACTTATTTTCAACCTCTTAAAATGAAGAAGAAACGGCTGGGCTTTCGCGAGATCAGGCTCGTCACTACAAAGCTTTTGCTGAGCCTCGTGCTCCTGAGTGTGCTGTGGGTGTTGGTATACCGTTGGGTGGCTCCACCAGTAACGCTGCATATGATTCAACGCCGTGCCGAGGCTGGAACAGCGGGCAAGGATGAACCTGCGATCAGGTATAAGTTCGTTTCTTTGGAAGAGATGTCGGATCAGTTGCCACTTGCCGTAGTGGCATCTGAAGATCAGCTTTTCCTGGAGCACCACGGCTTTGACTTCAATGCCATTGCCGATGCGTTCAAGCGCAATCAGAAAGAGACCAACATCAGAGGCGGGAGCACCATCAGTCAGCAGGTGGCCAAGAACGTGTTTCTGTGGCATGGCCGGAGTTACCTGCGCAAAGGGGTAGAGGCTTATTTTACGTTTCTGATCGAACTGCTTTGGGGCAAACAGCGCATTATGGAGGTATACCTGAACATAGCAGAGATGGGGGACGGGGTGTTCGGTGTAGAGGCTGCTTCCCAGGAATACTTTAAGAAACCTGCCTCGGAGGTTGGTCGTCAGCAGGCGGCTCGACTGGCAGCGGTTCTTCCAAACCCGATCCGGTATTCTGCCGGGCGACCATCGGCCTACGTGATGGGCCGGCAGTACCGCATAGCCCGCGCCATGGGCCGACTGGGCGGAACAACTTACATCAAAACCATACTTCCCGAAAAAGATGAGAAGAAATAAGTTTATCTGCGCACTGGTCCTAGGTATAGGCCTATCAGGCACAGCCTGTCAGCAGGAGGAAAAACAGGTGGAGCTTACCACAGATTCTCCAGTTACACAGGATAGGGCGGTAGCTGAAGCTCAGGTACGTGACATGCTGGCCTCGCAGTCGGCTTGTTGGAGCCAGGGCGACCTTGACTGCTTTATGCAAGACTACTGGAAATCAGACTCCCTGCTGTTTGTAGGTAAGAGCGGCCTGACTTACGGCTGGCAAAAGACCCTTGACAACTACCGCAAGAGCTACCCTGATTCGACGGCTATGGGCAAGCTGACCTTCGATTTGAAAGAGATGCGCCACCTGGCTGTCGGCCACATGCTGGTAGTAGGTAAGTGGCACCTCCAGCGCGAAGCTGAACTAGGCGACCTGCAAGGTCATTTTTCCATCATTATTAAACGCTTTCCGGAGGGCTGGAAGATCGTAGCGGACCATTCCAGTTAGGAATTTAGTGAATGAGTGAGTTAGTGGATGAGTGGTTTATTTATTGAATTGATAATTGATCAAATTAAGTGTCATACGTCGAATTCAAATAGATATTTTGTTCGAATTCTATTCAATCAATAATTAACCTTTCATCCCAAAATCACTAACTCACTCAACCACACATTCACTCAATCAATTTACTCATCTCCCGCAGCGTCCACTTCTGTTTCTCTGGCGATTTCGGAGAGTTCCTCATTGAAGATATAGCCACACTGGGCAGCGTGTTTGGCGGCTTCCAGGGTTTCTTTCACGAGTACCATTTCCACTTCTTTACTGTCCTTGAATTCGTCGAAGATTGTAACCACTTTTTTAGTGTGCTTTTCGATGTTTACATCCCGAATGTAAATAGCCAGTACCCGGCCCGGATGGTTGCGCACGACCTCGGTGTAAATCTCGGCATCCTGCTGCCCGCTGTCGCCGATCAGAATAAACTTGAGCTCCGGGTAGGTAATCAGTATATTTTCGATTTCCTTGTACTTGTGGCTCATGTGGTCGGAGGCCCCGAGCTTGCTTTCATCCATCCCAAAGTCACGCAGTAAGAGCGGACCTTGTGGGATCTCGTTCAGCTCCAGGAAATGATAGAGCAGGTCATAGGTATTCCAGGGGCTGCTGGAGACGTAGAAAAAGGGATTGTTGCGCTTCCCGTTTCGCCCTAGTTGGAGCGACTTGTAAAAGGACGACACGCCGTGAAAAGGTATACGCGAGTGGGCATTGTTAAGCAGTACGTTCCGGCCAGTCTGCAACATGCTCGTGGCGCCGGTTCGCACAATGGTGTCATCTATGTCACTGATGATGCCATACTCTGCATCAGGGGGCGGTACCAGCACATGCGCCTGCGCCTTTACCGGACCATCAAACGCCACTGGGGAATCTGTCAGGTTTATATTGATCGTGTGCCAGATGTCCTCCAGCTGCAGTGGTTTTTCGGGGGCGAGGTTCATCACAAAATAGCCTTCAATATCCGTCGTGATCTCGTGTTTCTGGTCTTCGAGACATAGCTCGACGCGTGCTCCCGGTATTTCCCGGCTGTTGAATCGCTTATACATGTTCAGGATGTTCTCCCAGAGCGTGTCATTTGCTTCTGACTCCGTGATGCCTTTGTCAACCAGCACGCGGCCCTTTACATACAGGCGGGTGGGAGTACCATAGCTGCGGTAAGTCATGATATGCAGCGGACCAAACATATTGAGTTTGCGACGCAGGTTAAAAGTCAGGGTGTCAAACTTCTCTTCAACTTTTAAGACAGCTTTTGCAGCAGTGTTCTTTATCTTTTTCATAGTGCTTAGGTATGGTGCTTAAACAGAAAGGCCTGCCCTGCGGCAGACCTTTGCTGGTTATAAGTTTAGGCTTCTTTTCAGTTCATTAAAGTCTGTGTTTGCGGCCCCGTCCGTGGAGCAGCCGCGCTGCCGCGCCTGCTGCTGTATGTTTTCAATGCGGTTGTCCGGGTTCGGGTGCGTGCTCAGGAACTCTGGCGGGTTGCTGCCCTGCGCCTGGTCGTTCAGCTTCACAAAAAAGCCGGCTGCTCCATCACAGGCGTAATAATCGGTGCCGTCCAGGTATACCACAGAGGCATTGTCTGCCTCGGTTTCGGCTCCGCGACTAAAACGCAGGCCTGCCAGTGTGCCCGCCAACTGACCGGCTATTTGCTGCAGGGTGCCCGCATTGTTGCCCAGTGCTACCGAGAGCAAAATAGCGATGCCGTACTCACGCTGTAATTGCTGAATACTATGGCGCTTGTCGGCATGGGCAATTTCATGAGCTAATACGCCTGCAAAGTGGTCCTCGTCGTCCAGAAACTTCATTAGGCCGGTATACACATAAATGTGGCCTCCCGGTGCTGCAAAGGCATTCAGAGTCTCGCGGTCATCGATGATCTTCACGGACCAGACAAACTCATTTCGATACTTGATCTCCCCGGAGTTAAGCACTCGGTTCACGATGCGGTCGAGGTGGGTATAGGCTTTCTGCACATTGGCGTTGTTAGAGTTGCGCTCCAGCAGTTTGCCCTGGGCACGAAAAGTGGAGTCTACTTGCCGTGATACCTGCTCACCTAACCGGATGTCATCCTGGGTGGAGAAGATCACACCTTCATTGTCTTTGCAGCTGCTCATGAAAAACACGCTGACGAAAACAAGTAGCCAGGGTGCCGTACGATTGATATACTTCATCATGTAATTAAATTGAAACTATGTTTTTAGGCTGTGCAGGTATAAGCTCTGAAAAGGTACCCTGCGATTTGCTTAGAACTAACGATATTAGATTTTAGTATGCGCTTACGGATTAAAATTAGCCTTGGTTTGAGGGTGGGAGTAGAGGGCTGGAGGTTCTAAATAGTGCAAATAAAAAAGCCCCTGAATTTCAGGGGCTTTTTCCAAGTGTAGTATGGTCTATTTTACGGATGAGGTACCTACGGGGTTGCCATTGGTATCCAGCTCCACCACGTCGTAGCTCAGCTTCTGCAGCTCAGGCAACACGGTTTTCTTGTCGCCTACAACCACGATGTGCATCTTGTCTGACGGCAGGTGCTTGGCAGCCAGGGCGTCGATCTCCTGCTTCGTGATGTTGTTCAGTATCTGCGTCTGCTTGCTTACGTAATCCTTCTTCAGGTTGTAGCGCAGGATGCGGCCCAGGAAGTTCGCCTTCTGAGCAGGCGTCTCGTACTGGCGTGCATCTGACTGACCGATGGAGTTCTTCATGAACTGAAGCTCTTCTTCTGTGATGCCCTTTGTTCTATAATCGTTGATCTCTTTCATGAATTCAACTACAGAAGCGGCAGTGGCATCGGCGCGAACGCCGGCAGAAGCCGTGTAAGGACCTGCGAAACGGCTACCACCGAAGCCTGAACGGGCACCGTAGGTATAGCCTTTGTCTTCACGCAGGTTCAGGTTGATGCGGCTGTTGAAAGCACCACCCAACACAAAGTTCATCAGTGATGTTCTGTAGTACTCACCGGTCGCGTCATAAGGCTGGGCCACGTAACCAATTCTGATCTCTGACTGTGCTGCGTCTGGCTTGTCCACGAAGTAGATTTTAGTACCCGCAATGGCTGGAGCTTTCACATCAGCAGGGATGCTCACGTTTTTCTTCTTCCAGTTTTTAAGGAATCCCAGTTTGCCTACAATCTCCTTTTCATCGATATCACCTACGATGACCAACTCAGCTCCTGTAGGCGTGAAGTTGGCAGTGTAGAACTGCTTCACATCGTCCAGGGTAATACTGCTCACTGACTCCGTAGTACCAGAAGTTGGGATCGCCATGATGTGGTTCTCGCCATAAAGCAGCTTATTGTAAACGCTGCTGGCAATAGCTGTTGGCTGCGTCGACTGGTTGGCTATACCTTCCAGCTGCTGCTTTTTCAAACGCTCAAAGTCATCAGCGGCGAACTTCGGACGGAACAGGCGCTCTTCTAGCAGTACCAGTGTCTTGTCCAGGTTCTTCTTCAGCGACTGTACTGTTATATAGGTGTCTTCAGTACCAGAGCCGATGCGGATAGAGCTACCCAGTTTGTCGAGCTCGTTGGTGAATGCTTCTGACGAGTAGTTCTCAGTGTCCTCGTTCAACAGGGACGCTGTAAGTGAAGCTATACCTGCTTTTCCAGGATTATTAGCCATTAAACGGTGTCCGCCAGGTATAGTCAGCTGCAGCGTAACAGTTGGAATCTCATCCGACTTAGTGCCGATCACCTTCATGCCATTCTTGAACTTAGCGGTATAGAAGTTCGGTACGCTCACCGCTTTGGCCTGGCTTGCTACCGGGCGCTTGCTGCGGTCAAACGAGTCAACTGCCTTGGTATAGCTCAGGCCGCTGTAATCCTGCGGCTGTGCTACAGACGTGTTGGTGTCAACCGTATAGTTGTCGGCTTTCGCCACCATCTCCGGCTTGCCTTTTGGCACCACACTCAGGATAACGGCGTGCTTGCCTTTGATGTACTGGTTGTACACACGCTTCACGTCGTCTTTGGTCAGCGCGTTGATGCGGCGAATTTCCTCCTGCAGGTAGTTCGGGTTGTTGCGGAAAGTTTCATAAGCAGCCAGTTGTGATACTTTGCCACTCACGCTCGCCATGCGGTTGATCAGGCTCGACTCGGCAGAGGCTTTGTAGCGCTGCAGGTCTTCGTCGGTCACACCGCGGGTTTCAAACTCAGCGATCGACTTGCGAAGGAGTTCTTCCATCTGAGCCAGCGTGCTGTTTGGATAGGCCATGATGGTGATGCCAAATTCGCCTGCCAGCTCAGAAGTAGAGTTAAAGGCAGAAGCCTGCATTGCTTTCTGCTCTTTTACAAAGTTTTTGTAGAAAATAGAGTTACGGCCCTGTCCTAGGATCTCTGCCAGTACGTCCAGCGCGTGCTCGTCTTTGTGACCAGCTTCAGGCACCGGGTACGTCATGCGCAGCATCGGGAAGCGTATGTTGTCTTCGTAAGAGATGTAGCGGTCAGCAGTAAGAGAAGCCAGCATTGGCTTCATGTCCTGCACAGCCGGGCCGGCAGGTATAGAGCCAAAGTATTTCTCCACCAGTTTCACCACATCAGCCGGGTTCACGTCGCCGCCTACTGTTACAGTAGCATTGTTAGGTCCGTACCAGCGCAGGAAGAAGTTCTTGAGGTCATCTACGTTTACGCGGTTCAAGTCCTCGATGTAACCAATCGTAGTCCAGGAGTAAGGGTGACCGTGCGGGTACAGGTGCTGCGATGTTTTCTCGTACACCAGACCGTAAGGACGGTTATCGTAGTTCTGACCGCGCTCGTTTTTCACGGTTTCGCGCTGTACCTCAAATTTCTTCTGGGTTACGGCGTCGAGCAGGAAGCCCATGCGGTCAGCCTCCAGCCACAGGGCTGTCTCCAGCTGGTTGCTAGGCACAGTCTCGAAATAGTTGGTGCGGTCGCGGTTAGTCGTACCGTTCAGGGTACCACCGGCGTCAGATACGATTTTGAAGTGCTCTTCATCGGCCACGTTGTCGGAGCCCTGGAACATCATGTGTTCAAAGAAGTGGGCGAAACCTGACTTGCCAACTTCTTCGCGGGCGGAGCCTACGTGATAAGTTACGTCCACATGTACTACCGGATCGGAGTGGTCTTCGTGCACGATCAGGGTCAGGCCATTGGCCAACTTGTATTTTTCGTAAGGTATAACCAGCTCATCGCTTTTCTTGGTTACCTTTTCCACGAGTTTTGTCTGCGCCTCGGCTGCACTGACCACACTGGCCGTGAGCACGATACTCAAACCGATTTTCTGAAGCATATTAGTCTTTTTAGGTGAACGATTGGTCTTATGTTAGGACCAATATAACACATAAAGGTTTAATGCTATAGAAAAATATAGACGAACACCTATTTTGTCTCGGCAAACACTTGCTTAGCGAACATAACAGACACTGCCAGAGTCAGAAGCGCGACTACCAGCATGGCGGTAGTGAGCAGGAAAGCCATGCCTGCCGTTTGGGTGGAGTTAGGTTCCGGCGCTTCCTGCACCATCTCGAGCAAGCGGATAAAATAGGTGCCGGATCGCCATCCGAGTAGCAACGTCAGCAGACCAGCCTCACCAGTACCCAGCAAAAAGGCCCAGCGCTTGCGGCGGTTCAGAAAGTGCCCGGCCACCAAAGCCAGCAAACCACCGGCTATACCTGTGATCAGCGCAGTACGGGCCTGCTCGCCAGCCACGTCTACGGCCACTGCGCCACAGCCCAGCATGAACACGCCAAAGAAGGCGTAGAGGTAAGAGATCTGTTTATGTATGGTCATGGGTATGTTATTATCCGAAGCAAATATAAGGGTAAATGTTGAGGAGGTATAAGCAAAAGCTGTTGCACGGTCTGTAAGGCGAATAACTTTTGCACAAGTTTGAAGTATTATGGGCAGGAGGCGCCTAATGCCTCAGCAGATGACTAAGAAAGAACTACACAATTTATATAAAGACCCGGCTCTCTCGGCAGAGTGGGCGGGGCTGCGCTATACCTCTGACGAAAAGCCGGGCATCACCCGCAAAAAAGCCGGTACCGGTTTCTATTACCTCAATAACAAGGGAGAGAAAGTAACAGATGAAAAAATACTTGAGCGCATAAAAAAACTGGTAATACCGCCAGCCTGGACTGAAGTCTGGATTGCCACCACACCCCGCGGACATCTGCAGGCGACCGGCCGTGATGACAAAGGCCGGAAGCAGTACATCTATCATCCGGAGTGGCAAACAGCCCGCAACCTGACAAAATTTGGTCGTATGATTACGTTTGGCAAGTCACTGCCAGTCCTGCGCGAACAGGTACAGCAGGACATCCAGTCCCGTAAGCTGGACAAACGCAAGGTGACGGCGCTGGTGGTATCGATCATGGATAATGCGCTCATCCGGATCGGGAACCGTGCCTACGCCAAGTCTAACAAGTCTTACGGCCTCACCACACTGCGTGACCGGCATGTGACTTTTAACGGCAGCACCGTCACCTTCTCATTCGTAGGCAAGAAAGGGGTGGAGCAGAAGATTGACCTGAAAGACCGGCGTCTGGCGCAATTGGTGAAGAAGTGCAAGGATATTCCGGGCTACGACCTGTTTCAATATTACGATGAAGACGGGGAGCGGCAAACACTTGAGTCCGGCGACGTGAACGAATACCTGCGAGACGTGACCGCCCATGATTTCACAGCAAAGGATTTCAGGACCTGGGGTGGCACAGTGCGCATGGTGGAGTGCCTGGAGCGGGTGATTGAAGAGGACCCGGAGATCGACAAGGAGAAAGGTATAAAAGAGGCCGTGAAAGAAGTGGCGAAGGGCTTGGGAAACACACCGACTGTTTGCAGCAAATACTACATCCACCCGGAGGTAGTAAATCTATTTCGGGAGGACAAGCTAATGGGCTTCCTCAAAAAGCATGATCCCACAAAATCTAAAGTCCAACACCTTAGCAGCATGGAAGAGTTTGTGCTTAAAATGCTCGAGAAGAGTTTGAAAGTTTAATATGTAGGGACAGGTCGCGGCTTAATGCCGTCAACTTAAAGATTCAGAGGAAGCTGATTCGGATTTATTAATCCGAATCCGAACTGGTGCGGGTCTCCAGACCCACCGGTGCCGACACATGGGGGATTAGGAAATCCCCTGCAGTGGGCAGGGCCGTCGAGTTCTAGCAGATTCTCCCTTTGAGGACAAATGAGACGCGAGTCGAAACTTGCGAGCGAAGCTCTCAGCGGGGTGTTTCCAACTGTAGGCTAATCTAGGCATAGTCATTTAAAGTCTTTTACAACGCAATCAACACCCCTATAATCCCCTCAAAAGGATAGTTTTCGACAGAACCTAACAGTCCTATCTGCAGTGGGGGTAGGGGGCCTCGATAAAACTTTCGGATTGGTAAAACCGAAAGAGACATTTGCTTAATTTGATGGCATTGAATAGCGAACTGTCCCTACAAGTTTGAATTACCTAATTCCCTTCCCGGTCGTAGGCGTGCACTCTCACGTCTCGGGTGGTGCGGTCTTTGGCTTCTGTGCCGAAATCGATTTCGTTGCCGCGCTCGGTGTCGTAGACGTGGGTCATTTTGCGCCAGCCTTTTACAGATGATCTGTCCGTGATTTCGTCTTCACCTAATCCTCCGTATACTTCCACCAATATACCTTCTGCTACGTCGCCTTCCAACAAAAATTCGTCTTCTCCACTAAGGCCGTGCAGCGTGATCTTTTCAGTCTCTTTTCTATAGAATATGCGCTGGTACAGCACTCTCTCAGGTATACCGTTCCGAGCAGGACGAATTAAGATGACTTCTGTTCGTTCATCATCCAGTCGTTTAACATGAAACCTGTCGCTCTCATCTGTGCCGGCGATGGTCACATGCCTGGCAAGGATTTCGTACATTTCTTCGGCTACCTCCGGCAATTGATCGCGCCGGTTTTTCAGGCTCTGGATAGTGCTTTCTCCCCTGAGGGCGAAAATGGGAGGTGGCAGATTTCGGACTGCTTTTTCGATGGTTTGATCTGTGAGCATACGCTTCAATTCTTCTGCTATTTCCATCCAATCCGTGCGGGTAAGTTCATGGAGCAGGCGCTCGTCTATAAACTCGGCATTGATCATCAGAGCTTTCACATCTTTGATCTTGGATCCAAATGAGTTGAATTTGCGGGCGATTAGTTTGCTGGTGGCGATAAAAGGTATAGCCCCATCGTTCATTTTCAGGAACACCTGGTCCCGGTCTTTGGGTATGGGTTTATACCTGATATCCGCCGGTCCTTCCTGATAAGCCGCCCAATTCCACTGGCCCTTGTGGCGGTCCCAGTCACCGACCAGCACATCCAGCAGTCGGGCGCGAGCAAAGGCCTTCTGGTCGAAGTGGTGTGTGTTGGTTTCATAGCGGTTGCGCAGGGCATCATCAGAACCTTCAAAACCTGCCACGTCTCCGAACATACCCAGCGTGTCGGCTATACCTTCAAACTTCTCTTCGAGCATGTAAACCTTGCCCTGCACCGCCCCGGCATGTTCTCCAAACAAAGTATCTTTGGTAGGTACATAGTAGAGGGTAGGAGAGGTATGGTAGATGCCGGCGGCACTGGCTAAGTCAGGTATGATCAGGGCACCGTAGGGAGTGGCAGAGGAGGTTTGATCGCGCAGTATATTGGTGACAAATGTGGGACGCCAGAACTTAGCCAGCACCTGCACCGGGTCTTTGTCGATGGAGCGGAAAGCGTAGATGCGGCCAAGGCTGTCCTGAAGGTGAAAGTTGCTGGTCTGGTAGCCGCCCCCTTTTTTAATGACCTCCATCCCGCCGTTGACGCGTGACAGATCGAACACGGGAAGTTTTACAGGAGTAGTCCAGCTGTCGCGGTGGTGGCGACCCCAGAAGAGGCGGTGCAGCCAGCCGCGTTCGTAATGGCGACCTGCCACGACCCATACGCTGTCAGTGCCAGCCGGGGGCAGATCATACTCTCCCGGCTGCACTAACGCGTCTTTTTGGTAAAAATCATTGTCGGCGCAACTGCTCAGCATTAGAGTAAGAAGCAGCAGGAGCGCCGTTTTAAGGTATAGGTGCTGCATAAGGTGTGAATTCACTCTTTAAACGCAGCACCGTTACAAGGTTTTCGCTATTTTCGTTTTTGTCTGTAGTAGCTGATCAGACCGGCGGTGGAGCTGTCATGCTTAGCCTCCTTGTTGCCCAGTATTTCCTCTTCAATCGTACCGGCCAGTTGCTTACCCAGTTCCACACCCCACTGATCGAAGCTGTACACGTTCCAGATCACGCCTTGCACAAAGGTCTTGTGCTCGTACATGGCGATCAGGCTGCCCAGTGCGTACGGCGTGAGCAGGTCGAACATAATGGAGGTAGAGGGTTTGTTGCCTTCGAATACCTTGTGCGGCACTAGTTGCTCGAGATCTTCACCAGTCATACCTTTCTTTTCCAGCTCAGCACGTACTTCCTGCTCGGTTTTTCCTTTCATGAGGGCCTCGGTTTGGGCAAAGAAGTTGGAAAGCAGCATTGGGTGGTGCTCACTAATCGGGTTGTGGCTGTTGACTGGAGCCAGGAAATCAGAAGGTATAAGCACCGTGCCCTGGTGGATCAGCTGGAAGAAAGAGTGCTGTCCGTTGGTGCCAGCCGCACCCCAGATCACAGGCTGCGTCTGGAAGTTCACAAACTCACCGTTTCGCATGGCGGTCTTGCCGTTGCTTTCCATCTGCAGTTGCTGCAGGTACTCTGGCAACAGACGCAGGTACTGGTCGTAAGGCAGCACGGCATGTGACTGTGCTTCAAAGAAATTCGTGTACCAAACGCTCAGCAAAGCCATCAGCACGGGTATGTTCCGGCGCATCGGTGTATTTTTCAGGTGCTTGTCCATGGCTTCGGCACCACGGAGCAGTTCCTCGAACCTGTCATAGCCCAAGGCGCAGGCCACCGACAAACCAATGGCCGACCAAAGTGAGAAACGTCCGCCTACCCAATCCCAGAAGCGGAAGGTATTTTCAGGTGCAATGCCGAACTTAGAAACGGCCTCGGTGTTAGTGGAGAGCGCCACAAAATGCTTGCTCACATGCGCCTCGTCCTTGGCGGTCTCCAAAAACCAACTGCGAGCCGTATGGGCATTGGCAATGGTTTCTTTTGTCGTAAACGTTTTGGAGGCGATGATGAAAAGTGTCGTCTCGGGGTCTACTTTGCGGAGCACCTCTGCAGCATCAGTGCCGTCCACATTGGAGATAAAATGCACCTCAATGTCCGGCTTTTGGTACTTCTTCAACGCTTCTGTTACCATCTGAGGGCCCAAGTGAGAACCGCCTATACCTATATTCACTACATGCCGCACTTTTTTACCGGTATAGCCCGTCCACTCACCGCTGTGCAGGCGGTCGCAAAAGTCCTTCATCTGGCGCTGCACATCCCGCACTTCCTCCAGCACATTTTCACCATCTACCAGCAGCTCCTGATCGGTGAAGTTTCGCAGGGCGGTATGCAGCACGGCGCGGCCTTCGGTTGCGTTGATCTTCTCGCCACGCAGCATGCTTTCGATGGCGGCGGGCACCTTTGTTTCCTCAGCCAACTGGGCAAGCAGGTCCAGCGTTTCTTCGGTAATGCGGTTTTTGGAGAAGTCATACAGTGTGCCGTCCACTTCAAAGGAAAACTTTTCGAAGCGCTGCGGATCAGCTTTAAACAGATCGCGCAGGTGCTGATCTTTTAGCTGGGCGAAGTGATCTTCCAGTTTTTTCCAGGCATCGGTGGTGGTCGGGTTGTCGGTGTGTAGCATGTTTTATTTTGTATGATGGTTACGGCTGAAACTACTCTGAAAGCTCCTGCAAGGTTGTTTGAATGAGCAGGATTTAAGGCTTAAAGATACAGTATTTTGGGAGCTGGGCTCGCAATCGGCATCATTTAACTTGTAGCTGCGTAGGTTTAAGATTGGAAAGACTGATGCGGGGCTTTATAGTTTTCGCATCAGGTTTATCTGAATTACACATTTTAACTTACAGATTATGAAAGATGAAAAGGGTCAACCCACTGATAAAAATTCCCCTAAAGCAAAGATACTGCGCGAGGATGACGGTAAAAGAACACCTCCCACTCATGCGAAGTATGTAACCGGCGGACAGCATCTCTCGACCCGGCCGGAGCAGGGCCCGGATGTACCACCACATGAACGCACAGAAGGTATTCCGTAGGGGTAAAAATTCTGCCTGATCTGAATTGTTCACGTGCCGGTTTCAGCCTGTCAATGGAGCAATTCAGTTCAGGCAGCTTATCACTTCCCTGGTATTCTTTCTTTTAAACTAACCAATGAATTATGAGTACCCTCCAGCAATTACTTCAGGACAAAAATATAAAAGCGCTGATTCTGGATCTCGATGGTGTCATTACACAAACAGCCCGGGTACATGCCCAGGCCTGGAAGCGAATGTTTGATTCGTATCTGAAACAGCGTGGTGAGAAAGAAGGAAAACGATACGAACCACTCGATATTGAAACCGACTACAGGGAACACATTGATGGCATCCCCCGCTACGATGGAGTGCGCAATTTTCTGACTTCCCGCGGTATTACTTTGCCGGAGGGCACACCAGAAGACGAAGAAGGCGAGGAGACGATTGGAGGGCTCGGGAATCTGAAAAATATGTACTTTCAGGAATTGCTGAAGCAGGAAGGCGTGGATGTATATGAAGACACCATTGCCTGGCTGAAGCGACAGAAGCAACAAGGCATGCGGACGGCTGTGATATCGGCGAGCAAAAACTGTGTGGATGTGCTGCATGCCGCAGGTATAGAGCGGCTTTTTGAAGAGCATGTGGATGGACTGCAGTCGGCTGAGCTGGGACTGAAAGGCAAGCCGGCACCCGATATTTTTTTAGAGGCGGCCCGCCGGCTAGGTATAGCGCCCGAGGAGGCGGCTGTGTTTGAAGACGCCCGCAAAGGTGTAAAAGCTGGTAAAGCCGGTGGCTTTGCGCTGGTGGTAGGTATAGACCGTCATCACGATACTGAAGGTCTAAAGGCAAATGGCGCTGATATTGTCATCAAAGAATTCCCCAAGGTATAAACCGCATTTTCGATATCCCTAATCCAACACTATGATACAGAAACGTGAGGCCCACGAACTTCCCTCGGCTCTCAACCAACTGAATGAACTCAAAGCACAGTTTCATGGCAAAACGCCCGCCATCTTCCTTGACTACGACGGCTGTCTGACACCCATTGTGCAGCGCCCTGAAATGGCTGTGTTGTCAGACGACATGCGGCAGGCCCTGCAGGAGCTGGCTACTGTCACGAAGGTAGCCGTGGTGAGCGGCCGCGATCGGCAGAATGTGGCGGAACTCGTGCAGCTTGACAATTTGTACTTTGCCGGCTCACACGGTTTTGATATAACTGGTCCGGGAGGTATGGCCTCAGAGCCGGGTGGAGCCAAAGCCGCTCTGTCCGCTCTTGACAAAGCGGATACCATGCTTCAGGAAAAGCTCAGACAAGTGGAAGGAAGCCAGGTCGAACGCAAGCGCTACGCTATAGCGGTGCACTACCGAAACGTGGCCGACGATCAGGTAGAGATGGTGCGAAAAGCTGTAGATGAGGTGCTCGACTCCATGCCGGAGCTGAAAATTGGCTTAGGGAAAAAAATCTACGAACTCAAACCGAATATTGACTGGCACAAAGGAAAAGCGGTGATGTGGCTGATGGAGGAACTGGGCCTGAACAAGGGCAACTATATCCCGCTCTACATTGGCGACGATATAACCGACGAGGATGCTTTTGCTGAGCTGCAGGGACAAGGTATAGGGATACTGGTAGGGGAGCATGATGATAAGACGGCTGCTACCTACCGCCTGGAAGGTGTGGATGAAGTGCGTGTTTTTCTGGAAGACCTGACAGACTCTATCAAAAAGATAAATCATGGCTGACTGGAGCATCATTTACGATAAGTGGGTCCCCAAGGAGCAAAGCCTGCGCGAAGCACTCTGCACCTTAGGTAACGGCTACATTGCCACCCGTGGCGCATTTGAAGAAGCCCGTGCCGAAGCAGACATTTATTACCCCGGTACCTATCTGGCCGGTGGCTATAACAGACTTACCTCCGAAGTGGCCGGAAAGGAGATCGAAAACGAAGATCTAGTGAACTGGCCTAACTGGCTTCCGGTTTCCTTCCGGCAGTCCGGTGAAGAGTGGTTTCATATGAGTAATGTGGAGGTGCTGGATTTCAAACAGCAGCTGGATATGAAACACGGCACACTTTGTCGCACAGTGTATTTCCGCGACAGCAAAGGCCGTGAGTCCAAACTGAATACCCGCCGCATTGTCAGCATGGCCAACCCACACCTCGCCGCGCTGGAGTGGCAAATGACCCCCATCAACTGGTCGGGAGAAGTAGAGTTGCGTGCCGCTCTGGACGGACGGGTCATCAACAGCGGCGTAGCCCGTTATCGCGAACTCGCTAGTCAGCACCTGGAAACCTTGGATCAGGGGCAGTATGATGAAGAGTGCATGTACCTGGTGGTGCAGACAGTGCAGTCTAAAACGCGTATGGCGCAGGTGGCCCGCACTCGGGTATACCTGAACGGCGACGCCAGCGGTATTATGCCTCAGACCAGGATCGAGCAGGGCTATGTGGAGCATCAATTTAAGCTGCAGGCTACCGAAGGCCAGCCGCTTCGCCTCGAAAAGAGCGTGCTGCTCTATACCTCACGCGACTGGGCCACCTCCGAACCTTTACTGGATGCCTGTGTCAACATCACCAGGCAAGGGAACTTTGAGGAAGCAATGGAGGTGCACAAGCGGGCATGGCAGCGGCTCTGGAACCGCTGCGACCTCGACACGGCCTGCAACACGAAGGTGCAGTCTGTTTTGCGGCTGCACGTATTTCATCTGCTGCAAACTGTTTCCGGCCATACCGTCGACCTCGACGTAGGCGTACCTGCCCGGGGGTGGCACGGAGAGGCTTATAGAGGACACATTTTCTGGGATGAACTGTTTATCTTTCCTTTCCTCAACCTGCACCTGCCTGCCATCACGCGGGAACTGCTCATGTACCGCTATCGTCGCCTGAACGAAGCCCGAAGCGCTGCGAAAGAGTCAGGGTACAAAGGGGCGATGTTTCCGTGGCAAAGCGGCAGCAATGGCCGTGAGGAAAGTCAGGTCATTCACCTCAATCCGCAATCCGGTCGGTGGCTGCCGGACAACACTTACCTGCAGCGGCACATCAGCTCGGCAGTGGCATACAATGTGTGGAATTACTACCAGGCTACTGAAGACATCGATTTCCTCAGCTATCACGGCGCTGAGCTGTTACTGGACATCGCACAGTTCTGGTCAACCATCGCCACACTGAATAAACAAACCGGGCGCTACGAAATCCTGCATGTGGTGGGGCCTGACGAATACCATACCGAATATCCTGATTCAGATGAAATCGGCCTCAACAACAACGCCTATACCAATGTGCTGGCTGTGTGGGTGATTCAGAAGGCGCTGCAGCTGAAGGATGTGTTCGATGACTCGCGCTTCGAAGAGCTGCTCACCAAGCTGCACCTCAGCCCGGATGATCTGACACGCTGGGAGGAGATCAGCAAGCGGATGTATGTTCCTTTTCTGGAGGACACGAAGATCATCGCGCAGTTTGATGGCTACGATCAGCTGCAGGAGTTCGACTGGGAGACATACAGAGCCAAACACGGTGAGGCCATGCGCCTCGACCGCATTCTGGAGAGTGAAGGTGACAACGTGAATAAGTACAAAGCCAGCAAACAGGCAGATGTGCTGATGCTTTTTTATCTGTTTTCATCTGAAGAACTGCTTTCCATCTTCAAGCAGCTAGACTACGATTTCAAACCTGAGAGCATACCGGATAACATCGCCTACTACGAACAGCGCACTTCCCACGGATCCACATTAAGTAAGATCGTACACGCATGGGTGCTGGCCCGTTCAGACCGCAAGCGTTCCTGGGCTAATTTTGAAATGGCTCTGATGAGCGACCTGGAGGATATACAGGGTGGCACCACGGCTGAAGGTATACACCTCGGTGCCATGGCGGGTACGGTAGACTTAGCGCAACGCGCCTATACCGGGCTCGAGATCCGCGATGATGTGCTGTGGCTGAATCCGGTGCTTCCCGATGAGATGCCCTGCCTCAACATGCAGCTGCGCTATCGGGGACATTGGCTGCAGCTGAATATTACCACCAGGAAAATGATCATCACTTTTGACAAAGGTTGGTCCAAAGAAGTAAAAATAGGTGTTCAAGGCAAAGTCTATACCTTCCAGACAGGTGATCAGAAGGAGTTTGATATTCAACGGTAAACTCATTCAGAGCCCAACGCTATACCTATACCCTCACCAGAACCCATTATACCTGAAGAAGCATGCACAAAATTCTAACCATCACGATCAACCCCGCCTTAGACAAGAGCACCCATGTGAAGCGGGTGCTGCCTGAGAAGAAGCTCCGCTGCGACGAGCCCGTATACGAGCCGGGGGGAGGAGGCATCAATGTTTCTCGCGCTATCCGTAAACTTGGTGGAAGCTCCTGGGCCTGGTTGCTCTCCGGAGGACCAGCCGGTGAAAAGCTGTGTGACCTGCTAAAGGAAGAAGGTGTGGAATATTGGTCTGGCCAAACCAAAAGCTGGACCCGGGAGAACCTGATGGTGATGGAGGACAGCACGGGCGACCAGTTCCGCTTTGGCATGCCAGGTCCCTACATCGAAGAGTCGGAGTGGCAGCAGGTGCTGGATAAACTGGAGAAGCTGGAGCAGGTACCCGAGTATGTGGTAGCCAGCGGCAGTCTTCCTCCAGGTGTGCCCGATGACTTTTACCTCCGGATGGCGGTGATCGCGCACGAGCGCAATTTCAAGTTGATCGTGGATACTTCGGGTGAGGCATTGGTGAAGGCGGCAGGAGAGGGGCTATACCTGATCAAACCAAATCTGGGTGAGTTAGCCAAACTGGCCGGAAAAGATCACATATCAGCAATGGAACAGGAAGAGTTCGCCATGCAGGTGCTGAACGAGGGCAAGTGTAAAGTGCTGGTAGTATCGCTCGGTCCACGCGGCGCCATGCTGGCGTCCAAAGAATCAGGTATACACTATGTGGTACCGCCTACCGTAAAGCAACAAAGCGCCGTAGGCGCCGGGGACAGCATGGTTGCTGGTATTGTTATGAGTTTGCTCAGAGGGTGTTCACTGGAGGAAGTGGTGAGTTACGGCGTAGCCGCCGGCACCGCCGCTACCATGACACCCGGATCGGAGCTGTGTCGCAAAGAAGATACTGAGGAGATTTACCAGTGGTTAATGGAGCATAGGTAGTAAATAAAAAAGGGTGAAGCTCTCGCCTCACCCTTTCTATTATAATCTATACTGATTAAGCATTGCGATTTACGCAGTTCAGGTCCTCAAAGGCCTCTTTCAGTCTGGCGATGAAGTTTTCTTCACCTTTACGCAGCCATACGCGTGGGTCGTAGTACTTCTTGTTTGGAGAGTCAGCACCATCCGGATTGCCGAGCTGGCCTTGCAGGTAGTCCTTTTTCGACTCGTAGTAGTTTTTCACGCCGTCCCAGAACGCCCACTGCATGTCTGTGTCGATGTTCATTTTGATAGCACCGTAACCGATCGCTTCCGTGATCTTGGCTTTCTCAGAACCTGAACCACCGTGGAATACGAAGTTCACCGGGTTGTCGCCAGTTCCGAATTTCTCTTTGATGAAATCCTGTGAGTTTTTCAGGATCTCAGGGCGCAGCTCTACGTTACCCGGCTTGTATACGCCGTGCACGTTACCGAAAGCAGCTGCAATCGTAAAGCGATCGCTTACTTTCTTCAGTTCCTCATAAGCATAGGCTACTTCGTCAGGCTGGGTATAAAGACGAGAGCTGTCCACGCCTGTGTTGTCCACGCCGTCTTCTTCGCCACCGGTTACACCGAGTTCGATCTCTACGGTCATACCGATCTTGTTCATGCGCTTCAGGTAGCTGGCGCAAGTCTCGATGTTTTCTTTGATCTCTTCCTCAGAAAGGTCGAGCATGTGGGAGCTGTAAAGCGGCTTGCCGTGTTGCTCATAGTATTTCTCACCGGCGTCCAACAGACCGTCGATCCATGGAAGCAATTTCTTGGCAGCGTGGTCAGTGTGCAGCACTACTGGTACGCCGTAGGCTTCGGCCATCAGGTGCACGTGCTGGGCACCGGAAACAGCGCCTGCAATGGCGGCTCTCTGGTTGTCGTTCTCAAGGCCTTTGCCAGCGAAGAATGTGGCGCCACCGTGCGAGAACTGAATGATAACAGGTGAATTAAGCGACTTAGCTGTTTCCAGCACAGCGTTGATAGAGTTTGTGCCAATCACGTTAACGGCTGGCAGTGCAAAGTTATTCTCATTGGCATACTTGAACAGCTCTGTAACTTCATCGCCGAACAAAACCCCTGATCTGAAACGTTTTTCCATGAATGTTTAAGTTTTATTTCGATTTGAAATTAAACATAAATATGTTGTAAACCGAAAATAGATGGCAGGAGCTTCAGAAAAGCAGGTCTATACCTGACCAAAGCTCAATCAAACACAAGTACTTTGTCTTTATTCTTGCCGCGCATGTGGCCGCGTATGATCTGCTGTATATCCTTGTTGTCGTTGTAGCGCTGGATTTCTGACTTAAAGTCCTCTAATGAGTTGGCTGAGAAATATTCGTCTACAAAGCCAAAGCCAAGGTAAGTACCATGCTCCACCACAACAATGGACTTCTCGCCCAGCTCGCGGCCTTTCCCCACAATTACAAAGCTGTTGTGCTCGTAAGTGAAAGACTCAATAGCGGCATCCACACGGGCATTGTACTCCTCTGGTGTCTCTGCACCAATACAGGCGCCTTTGCAGATGTGTACCTGGTAATCGAAACAGGCACCCGGCGTTTTGTACAGGTCGCACAGCTTCTGACACAGGTTATACTTGGATACTTTATGGAAAAGGAAACCTTTGGCCTTGAACTGATTTGAAAGCGCAATGATCGGGGTCATGTTCACGTCATCGGCTTTGTTTATGCTGCCAAAGGTCAGGCGCTTATAGCCTTTTTCATCTTCGTACGTGAAGATGCCGGTGTTGAACACACTGCGACGTTGCTGCCGGTTGTAGTGCGGCTTCATACGCTTTATCTCCGCCGACTCAAACAACAACGCCACTAGTTCGTTGCCCATCAGTTCGTAGGTGATATCAGCGATCTGGTTCTTGAACTCAATGGATTTGCGGCTTTTGTAGTCGATGTTGAAGTGCTGGATAATGCGCTTCTTTATATTGATACTCTTGCCCACATAGATGACTTCACCCGCTTCGTTGTAGAAGTAGTATACCCCCGGGACTGTCGGTAAGGCGTCTACCTGTTCCTTGCTGATGGCTGGTGGAAGAAGGGAAGCCTTGATCTCGTTCTTGAGCTGCTCGGCCGGGTCCGCCACGTGGTGCGTCCCGTCTATAACGGGACGATTGATTTTGATCAGTTTATCGAACAGCTTGGCCGTAGCTTCCGCGTCGCCAATGGCGCGGTGGCGCATTTGTAGCGGAATGTCAATGCTCTTGCAAAGCTTACCCAAAGAGTAAGACGGCAAGCCAGGTATAAGCGAACGGCTCAGGCGTACGGTACAAAGGGTTTTTCGCTGAAAAGTGAAGCCCAGATCTGCAAACTCTTTCTTGATAAAGGAATAGTCGAAGCGCACGTTGTGGGCTACGAATACCATTCCCTCTGTGAACTGCACGATCTCCTTGGCCACCTCGTAGAACTTCGGGGCGTCCTGCACCATGTCGTCGGTAATGCCGGTGAGTTGGGAGATATAGTAAGGTATAGGCCGCTGCGGATTGATCAGGGTGCTATACTTGTCAACGATCTCTTTGCCATCATGTATGAAAATGGCAATCTCTGTGATTCTGTCCTGCGTGGGTTGGCTACCCGTCGTCTCAATGTCGATGATGGCGTACAAGCTGATTCTTTTTTATGGCTTTTTGAAGCAGCCTCTGGTCTGTTCCAGAGGGTTATCCTGTAAACCAATATTCTTAGCAATACGTTTCAAATCACGCTTATGCCATACCTTGTGCAAATAGATTTAGCAAAGGCCCTCTATTGCTCAGCCTCCTGATCGTCCTCGTAGCGCTCTCTTTTCGCCTTCTCCCGCAACTTGTCGAACATCTTCCGGAACCGCCCTGACTTCTTCTCCTTCACTTCATCTATATCAGCCAGCAAAAAGCCAAAAGGACGCAGTGGTTCATAGGCGTCGAAAAGCACTTTCAGAATGGCGATCATCGGTATGGAGATGATCATACCCGCCGCTCCCCAGATCTCACCGCCAATGAGCAAGGCAATAATGGCGGCAAAAGGGTTGATACTCACCTTTGAACCCACGACATAGGGTGTAATGAAGTTGCCCTCCAGAAACTGCACAAACATGAACACCAGCACCACCAGTACCGCGTCAATCAGGCGACCCGTGGTAGCCAGTGTGAAGAGCGCCGGGAGCATGGCCCCGATCAGTATGCCTATGTAAGGTATGATGGTCAGGATAGAGGCAAACACGCCGAAGAAGATCGCATACTTCACCCCCAGCAAGAGCAAGCCTGCTGAGTTGAGCAAGGCCACGATCACGATCACGATCATCAGACCTGAGATATAGCTCTGTGCCACCACCTGTATGTTGTCGATGGTGTGGTTCAAACTACCACGGCGTTCCTTGGAAACAAACTTGTACATGAACTGCTCGAGGTGGTTGCGGTAGTAAAGAAAACAGAATACGAAAATTGGTACGATGGTGATGACGGTGAGCGCTCCTGTGGTCAGAGAGATCGTGCTGCCAACAAAAGTAGTAGACATCTCCCGCAGTCCGCCTACCATGTTGCGGAACAGTTCACTTTTGTTGGCCGGCTGTATGCCAAAATTATGGTAGAGGTAGTCCTGCACTTTCATGAGCAGGGCGTCAAAATTTTTGCCGATCGTGTCCAGTTCTGACGTCAGACTCATCATCTGCATGGAAAGAAACCAAACCACAAGCCCGAGTACGATCACCACCATCACAATGCTACAGAGAATAGCCAGCGCCCTTGGGATACGAAACTTTTCGAGGTCACGGGTGAGGGGCAGCAGGAGCAGGGCAAACAGAAGCGCAAATACCAGCGGCATAAGGATTGCCTTGAAAGTCTGCAAAACCCAGATCGCCAGAAAGAATCCCAGTAAGATCATCACGTACTTGACATACTGGGGTAATTTAATTTCCATAGGGTGTGTTTGTGTAAGAGAATACTGGCCGTTTAGTCATGTGCAATTAAGCAAATGTTGTGCTCAAGTATAGTTAAATCTAAATATTTTTATGCTAATAAAATTAGCCAAATAAAACCTAGTGATTTCTTCTTATTTTGTGAACTGTAAGCTTCGTGGAATGGTTGTATAGATTAGTTGACAGATCCGATAATATTGGCTATATTTGCTGACTAAAAATATTAGCAATATCTTCTTTTGAAAGATGAATCGATCGGGCGCCGGAACTATTTGTAGCGTCTGATTTCTTTTATTTTTCTATATTTCCGAGTGATTCCACTAAATCAAATACACTTACGCTTACAGAATGGCAGAGTTAGAGCATAATTACAACGAAGACAGCATTCGCTCGCTGGAGCCCCGCGAACACATCAGGCTACGCCCCGGTATGTACATCGGCAAACTGGGAGACGGTTCTTCGGCCGATGATGGTATTTACATTTTGGTGAAAGAGGTGATCGACAATTCCATCGACGAACACGTGATGGGTTTCGGCAAGACCATCGACATCAAGATATCAGACCACAAGGTGCAGGTGCGCGACTATGGCCGCGGTATTCCGCTTGGCAAGGTGATTGACTGTGTGAGTAAGATTAACACCGGTGGTAAGTACGATAGCAAGGCTTTCCAGAAGTCGGTTGGTCTGAACGGTGTGGGTACGAAGGCGGTGAACGCCCTTTCGAGCCATTTCCGAATTCAGTCTGTGCGCGACGGGCAGGTGAAAGCCGCTGAGTTTGAGCGTGGCGTTTTAACAAACGATCTTCCTTTGGAAGCTACTTCGCAGCGCAACGGTACGCTAACTGTTTTCACGCCAGACGATACCATTTTTAAGAACTACCAGTTCAACCCGGACTATCTGGAAAACCAGATCTGGAACTATGTATACCTGAACGCTGGTCTGACGATCAACTTCAATGGCAAGAAATTTTACTCTGAGAACGGCCTGCTGGATTTGCTCCGAAACAAAGCCGACGAGGAGAGCATGCGCTACCCTATCATTCACCTGAAAGGAAATGACATCGAGCTGGCCCTAACACATGGTAACGACTATGGTGAGGAGTACTACTCGTTTGTGAACGGTCAGTACACGACCATGGGCGGTACGCACTTAGCGGCTTTCCGTGAGGCGATCGTGAAGACGGTGCGCGACTTCTATAAGAAAGACTACGACGCGGCTGATATCCGCGGCTCGATTGTAGGTGCCATATCGCTGCGTGTGCAGGAGCCAGTGTTTGAATCGCAGACTAAAACCAAGCTTGGTTCCATTGAGATGGGGCCTGATGGTCCTGCCGTACGTGCTTATATCAACGAGTTTGTAAAAGAGGCGCTCGACAACTACCTGCATAAGAACCCGACGACGGCCGAGGCGCTGAAGAAGCGTATCGAGCAAAGTGAGCGCGAGCGTAAGGACATGGCCGGCGTGAAGAAACTGGCCAACCAGCGCGCCAAGAAAGCCAACCTCCACAACCGCAAGCTGCGCGACTGCCGCCTGCACTTCAACGAAGACAAGCACGAGAACTCGCTGCTATCGACGCTCTTCATCACGGAGGGTGACTCTGCGAGTGGTTCCATCACCAAATCACGCAACGTGGATACAGAGGCGGTATTCAGTTTGAGAGGTAAGCCCCTGAACTGCTTTGGTCTGAAGAAAAAGGTGGTATACGAAAATGAAGAGTTTAACCTCTTGCAGCATGCCCTGAACATTGAGGAAGGCCTGGAAGGCTTGCGTTACAACCGTGTGGTAATCGCCACAGATGCCGATGTGGACGGTATGCACATCCGACTGCTGCTGCTCACTTTCTTCCTGCAGTTCTTCCCGGATCTGGTGAAAAATGGCCACGTGTACATTCTGGAGACGCCGCTCTTCCGGGTGCGCAATAAGAAAGAAACGATCTATTGCTACAACGAGACCGAGAAACAGGCGGCCATTGAGAAGCTGGGCAAACGTCCGGAGATCACCCGATTTAAGGGTCTTGGTGAGATCTCGCCGGACGAGTTTGGTAAATTCATTGGCGACAACATCAAGTTGAAGCCGGTTTTCCTGCAAAAAGACACGACGATACAGAAAATGCTGAGCTATTACATGGGCAAAAACACGCCGGAACGCCAGTCATTTATTATTGAGAACCTGAAGATTGAGAAAGACATAGTTGAGGAAGTATATGCATAACGACGAACTAAACAACGAAGGTATAGAAAGAGAAGAAGAGCTAGAGGTTGCATTTACAGACGGTGATGAAGAAGTGATCCATAATGTGACGCCGGTATCCGGTCTGTACGAAAACTGGTTCCTCGACTATGCTTCTTATGTAATATTAGAGCGTGCCGTTCCTGCCATCGAGGACGGTTTGAAGCCTGTGCAGCGCCGTATCCTGCACGCGATGAAGGAGATGGACGATGGTCGCTTTAACAAAGTGGCCAACGTAATCGGTCAGACCATGCAGTACCACCCGCACGGCGACGCCTCGATTGGCGATGCCATGGTGAATCTGGGTCAGAAAGATCTTCTGATTGAGACGCAGGGTAACTGGGGTGATGTGCGCACTGGTGACAGTGCAGCTGCGCCGCGTTACATTGAAGCCCGTCTGTCGAAGTTTGCGCTCGATGTGGTTTTCAACCCGCAGACGACACTCTGGCAGCTGAGCTATGACGGCCGTAAGAACGAGCCTGTAACCTTGCCGGTAAAATTTCCGCTGCTGCTTGCGCAGGGTGTGGAAGGTATAGCCGTTGGTCTTTCGACCAAGATCATGCCGCACAACTTCAAAGAGTTAATCAAAGGCTCTATTGAGGTGCTGAAAGGTCGTAAGACGACATTGCTGCCAGACTTCCCGAACGGAGGTATGGTAGATGTGACCAACTACAACAATGGTATGCGCGGCGGTAAGATCCGGGTGCGTGCCACGATTGAGAAGGTGGACAAGACGATGCTGATCATCCGTGACGTGCCTTACGGTATTACAACCACAGGCCTGATGGAATCGATCGTGAAAGCGAGCGAGAATAACAAGATCAAGATCAAGAAGGTGATCGACAATACGGCTGCTGATGTGGAAATACAGGTACAGTTGCCGCCGGGAGTATCACCTGACCTGACCATGGATGCGCTGTATGCCTTCACGGACTGCGAAGTGTCCATCTCGCCGAATACCTGCGTGATTATTGACGACAAGCCGCACTTCCTGAGTGTAGACGAACTGCTGCGCATTTCTACTTTCAAGACAGTAGACCTGCTCAAGCGTGAGCTCGAGATCCGCAAAGGTGAACTGGAAGATAGGTGGCACTATTCATCGCTGGAGAAAATCTTCATCGAGAACCGCATTTACCGTGACATCGAGGAATGCGAGACCTGGGAAGCTGTACTCGAAGCGATTGACAAGGGCTTGGATCCGTTCAAGAAGCTGCTGCGACGTGAAGTTACGCAAGATGATATCATTCGTCTAACGGAGATCAAGATCAAGCGTATCTCTAAGTTCGACTCTTTCAAGGCCGACGAGTATATCAAGAAGCTGGAAGAGGAGATGGCCGAGGTAGACGATAACCTGGCTAACCTGATCCGTTACGCCATCGCCTACTTTGAAGGCTTACTGAAGAAATACGGACAGGGACGTGACCGCAAGACGCAGGTGAAGACCTTTGATGTAATTACTGCACAGAAAGTTGCGATCGCCAACCAGAAGCTTTACATGAATGCCAAGGATGGCTTCATCGGTACAGGTTTGCGCAAAGACGAGTTTGTGTGCGACTGCTCTGATATGGACGATATCATTGTGTTCCGTAAGGATGGTAAGTTCACCGTGACGAAAGTTGCTGAGAAAACCTTTGTAGGCAAAGATATCATTATGGCCGGCGTTTATAACAAGAACGATGAGCACATGGTCTACAATATGATCTATGTGGACGGCAAGACCGGTGTGTCCTATGCGAAGCGCTTCTCTGTGAAGTCTATCACCCGCGACAAGGAATACGACCTGACAAAGGGTAACAAAAACTCCAAGGTACATTACCTGACCGCCAACCCGAACTCAGAGTCAGAAGTGGTGAGCATCACGCTTTCCCCACAGGCTTCAGCCCGTATCAAAACCTTCGATTATGACTTTGCCGAACTGATGATAAAAGGCAAAGGATCAAATGGTAATATCGTGACGAAGTACCCGGTTAAGAAGGTGGTGCAGAAGAGCCTGGGTGAGTCTACCTTGGGTGGACGCGAGATCTTCTACGACGAAGTGATCGGTCGTCTGAACACTGAAAGCCGCGGCCGTTACTTGGGTTCGTTTAATACCGATGATACAATCCTGGTGATTTACGAAGATGGTACTTACGAGCAGACCACCTTTGATCTGGCCAACCACTATACTGTAGAGAAAATCAAAGTGCTGCAGAAGTTCGATCCGGAGTTGGTTGTATCCGCTATCTATTATGAAGGCGAAAATAAAACATACTATGTGAAGCGATTCAAGATCGAGACTTCCACAGTAGGTAAGAAGTTCAGCTTTATACCTGAAACCAAAAACTCCAGGCTTGAGGCTGTATCTACACATTCACTTCCGATGGCCACTATTAGCTTCAAACGTTCGCTCCGAGGGGAGAAGGAAACGGAGAAACTACTGCTGAGTGAATTCATTGATGTGAAGGGTTGGAAGGCCATGGGCAATAAGCTGAGCTACTTCAAGATCTTCGATGTGAAAGTGCCGAGACAAGAGGAAGTCGAGCAGGAAGAAAAGCCTAAAACTAAGAAAGTTACCACCAAGCGAGAGCCCGTAACACTGCCTTCCGAACTGAAGGAGTTGGCAGAGGAGGCAGCCAAGGTGAGTGGGGCTCAACTTGATGCGCTCGAAACCGTAGAAGAACTTACAGAAGACGGCAGTGCAAGAGAGGCTTTGAAGAAAAAGAAACAGCTGGATTTGTTCTAAATTAAATCCTTTTTTGCATAAGTCGTTTTAAAGCAATATATTAGGTTGCTTATTACAAATTATGCGAATACTTTTCAAAGTCATACCCATTTTGTTCATCATGCTCGGTTTCCTGATAACTCCTCTGGAGGTACTGGGAGATTCCGGGCATGATGTGCTTTTAAAGAAGGCCTACGAGCTGAAAGAGCAGTACAAGGAAACAGAAGCACTGGCGGTATATGAGCAGATCTTAGCTGCTGATGAGTTAAATTATGAAGCACTGTGCCAGGCCAGTGTGCTACATAATTTGATGGGTCACCGTTTTACAGATGACAGCCGCAAACTGAATCACTTTAGTACTGCAAAGTCTTATGCCCAGCGCGCCTATCAGATGGATTCCACCGATGCCCGATCAAATTATGCCATGGCACTTTCGCTGTCCTCATTGGCAACAATCTCAGGACCGAAGCAGCGACTGGCGACTTTCAGCCAGTTAAAACCCTACTTGGATGGGGCCCTGGCGGCAGATTTGAGGCATGCAGATGCCTGGCACTTGCTGGGACGCTGGTATTTTAAAATGGCGAACCTCAATTTTGCCGAGATCACAGCTTACAAAGTGATGCTGGGCGGTATGGCAGATAAACCTGCTACCAACAAGGATGCTATTTACGCTATGGAAATGGCTATCCTGCACAACCCAAATAACCTGCGCTATTACTTTGATCTGGCCAACATTTATCAGGAAATGAAAAATAAAGAAGCCTGTGTCTATACGCTACAGCGTGCCATGGCCCAGAACCTTGACTTGCAAACGAAGGAGGAGCTGGAGTTGAGCAGGCGCTGTAAAATTATGCTGCAAGAATATCAGAAGTAACTTGATAGAGCTGCAACGCAAAGGGCCTGCTTCCGGATGGTGGCAGGCCCTTTGCATTGCTTGAAAACTATAAGGCAGGCGAATTGTCGGTATTTAGGCAAATTATCTATAATTTAGCGCCATTCTAGATTGTAAGAAAAGACAGCACATGATGTCTCGTTGGGTCTTAAGTTGGGTAGTGTTGGGGATGTTGACCCTTTCCGGTTGCGGCAAAGAAGAAGGTACCCGGGAGCAGATGGTAGACCTGGAGGCCGTGGCTGTTGAGGACCCGGCCAAACAGCTGGTAAGCCTGAGCGAAGCGATCGATCGGTCAAAGCGCGACGGCAGCTTGTATGCACGCAGAGCTATGGTGCTGCTGCGGCAGGGGGAACTGGACAGAGCCTTAAGTGATGTAAACGAAGCGATTAAGCTGTCGAAGGAGCCTGCTAACTTTTTTGTGAAAGCGCAGGTGCTATACCTGATGGGGCATCATGAAGAAGCCCTGCCACTTGCGCTACAGGCGGAGCGTAACTCGTATGAAAGTTCATCACTTTACGTGCTTTTAACAGAGCTATACCTTGACAGAGGAGCATATGCAAAGGCTTCTCATTTTGCACGACAGGCGCTTGAGTTGTCACCGGACGATCCGCATGCAATCTACTTCAAGGGTAGAGTGCTAGAAGTGACCGGTGATACAGCTGTTGCCATCAGGCATTACCAGCAGGCCTTGGAGCTAAAGCCTGACTTTGCGGAGACGCACCGATCACTGGCTGGGCTATACCTGGCGCAGCAGGACCTGGCGCAGGCCAGAAAGCATACGCAACAGGGATTGCGCCAGTCACCGGAGGATCCACAACTTTGGCATTACAAAGGAATGCTACAGTTGCAGTCGGCACGAAAGGACAGCGCCCTGGCTAGTTTTGAAAAGGTACTGTCTTTAGCAGATACGATGCAGGCAGCCCATTTTCAGATGGCGCAGCTGCAGCATGGCATGGGAGCCTACGAGCTGGCCTTGCAACACCTGGAGAGTGCTCCAAGGTATAGCAATGTGCTCAAGTACCTGTCTGTGCGGGCAAGTAGCCTGGAACGACTCGGAGAGAACCTGGCAGCACTGCGAACTTACGAACGCATGCTGACCATTGAGCCGAAGCATACGTATGCGCTGCAGAGCGTTGCCAGGTTGAGATACAGATTGGAAAGACCCAGACCCCAGCTCGACAGTATGGCTGTCAGGCAGCGGGGCTTTTAACTTGATACTAAGAAGAAAACATGATCAACATCACTTTGCCAGACGGCTCTGTACGCCAGTATCAGAAAGGTGTAACAGGCCTCGAGATCGCCAGCAGCATTAGCGAGGGCCTTGCCCGCAATGTTTTGGCCGTAAAGGTGAACGATTCCGTTTGGGATCTGTCTCGCCCCATTGAAGAAGATGCCAATGTGCAGCTGCTCACCTGGAACGACGATCTGGGCAAAAATACGTTCTGGCACTCTTCCGCCCACTTGTTGGCCGAAGCACTGGAAGAGCTATACCCAGGTATAAAATTCGGTATAGGTCCTCCTGTTGAGAACGGCTTTTACTATGACGTGGACCTGGGTGAGGGCAGAACTTTCTCGCAGGATGACTTCGCCAAAGTAGAGCAGAAAATGCTGGAACTGGCACGCGCCAAAAATGAATACAAGCGTGAGGAAGTATCAAAAGCCGACGCCATTAAGTATTTCACTGAGAAAGGCGACCAGTACAAGCTGGACCTGATCAAGGATCTGGAAGACGGTTCTATTACCTTCTATACCCAAGGCAATTTCGTAGACCTTTGCCGTGGACCGCACATCCCAAACACTGGCTTCATCAAAGCAGCTAAGCTGATGAACGTTGCCGGTGCTTATTGGAGAGGCGACGAGAAAAGCAAGCAGCTGACTCGTATCTATGGTGTTACTTTCCCGAAGCAGAAAGAGCTGACAGAATACCTGGAGCGCCTGGAAGAAGCCAAGAAGCGTGACCACCGTAAATTAGGTAAGGAGCTGGAGCTATTCGCTTTCTCTGAGAAAGTAGGTATGGGCTTGCCGCTGTGGTTGCCGAAGGGTACGCTGCTGCGCGAGCGCCTCGAACAGTTTATGCGTAAGGCCCAGGTGAAAGCCGGTTACCAGCCAGTGGTAACGCCACACATTGGTAGCAAGGAGCTTTACATCACTTCCGGCCACTACGAGAAGTATGGAGCTGACTCGTTCCAGCCAATCAAAACGCCGAATGAAGGGGAGGAGTTCTTCCTGAAGCCAATGAACTGTCCGCACCACTGCGAGATCTACAAGACTCGTCCGCGTTCCTATAAGGAGTTGCCGGTGCGTCTGGCTGAGTTTGGTACTGTATACCGTTACGAGCAAAGTGGCGAGCTACACGGCTTAACTCGTGTGCGTGGCTTTACGCAGGATGACGCCCATATCTTCTGCCGTCCGGACCAGGTAAAGGATGAGTTCAAAAAAGTAATTGACCTCGTGTTGTACGTGTTCAATGCCCTTGGTTTTGAAGACTACACTGCTCAGATATCCTTGCGTGATCCGGAAAACAAACAGAAGTACATAGGTGGCGACGAAGCTTGGGAAAAGGCTGAGAGCGCGATCATAGAGGCTGCTGAGGAGAAAGGACTGCGCACTGTAACCGAACTGGGTGAGGCTGCGTTTTACGGACCAAAGCTCGACTTTATGGTACGCGACGCCTTGGGCCGCAAGTGGCAGCTTGGAACTATTCAGGTAGATTATCAGTTACCGGAACGCTTCCAATTGGAATACATTGGTGCTGATAATCAGAAACATCGCCCTGTTATGATCCACCGTGCGCCTTTCGGTTCACTGGAGCGTTTCGTGGCTGTTCTGATCGAGCACTGCGGTGGTAACTTCCCGCTGTGGCTGAGCCCGGAGCAGTTTGCGATCCTGCCTATCTCAGAGAAGTACCAGGACTTTGCACAGCAGGTATATGACCGACTGCAGCAGGAAGATATCCGTGGCTTCGTGGATAACCGCGATGAGAAGATCGGGCGTAAGATCCGTGACGCAGAAGTGAGCAAAGTGCCTTATATGCTGATCGTTGGAGAGAAAGAGCAGGAAAACGGAGCTGTCTCTGTTCGCAAGCACGGAGAAGGTGATCTGGGCACGATGACAGTGGAGGAGTTCATCTCTAGCTTTCAGTCAAAAGTTGCTGAGATGCTGAACAATTAAAGAAAGATATTTTTTTCTTGATATAAAAAGTGCGATATTCGCACCCTGATTGTAGAAACTAAATTTAAGGAGGTAAAACTATAGCTACGCCAAACAAGCGCTACATCCCACGCGGAAAAGTGGAAGAGCCATACAAAGTCAATGATAAAATAACTGCCAGAGAGGTCCGGTTAGTTGGTGACAATGTAGAGCAGGGGGTATTCTCGACCAGAGATGCTCAGAAAATAGCGAATGAGCAGAATCTTGACCTGGTTGAGATTTCGCCAACTGCTAATCCACCGGTATGCCGAATCATCGACTACTCGAAATTCAAGTACGAGCAGAAGAAGAAAACCCGTGAGATGAAAGCGAAGGCTCAGAAAGTTGTCATCAAGGAGATCCGTTTCGGCCCTAACACAGATGACCACGACTTTGAGTTCAAGCTGAAGCACGCCAAGTCCTTCCTTGAAAGCGGTTTCAAGATCAAGTCTTATGTACACTTCGTCGGTCGTACGATCGTGTTCAAGGAAAGAGGCGAGATCCTGTTGCTGAAGTTCGCGCAGGCGCTTGAGGACATTGCCAAGGTGGAGCAACTGCCTAAACTGGAAGGAAAGAGAATGTTTTTGATTCTTTCTCCGAAAGTGGCACCTCCCGCTAAAAAGTAATTTGTTTCATTAATTATATACACATGCCAAAAGTTAAAACAAAATCTGGTGCAAAGAAGCGTTTTTCTTTGACAGGTACTGGCAAGATTAAGCGTAAGCACGCTTACAAAAGCCACATCCTGACCAAGAAGACGACTAAGCAGAAGCGTAACTTGACACACACTGGCCTTGTAAGCTCAGCTGACATGGACAGAGTGAAGCTGATGCTTCAAATCTAATTCCCCGGAGTTAGAACGGTTAATTATTTAGTACGAACCCGGTATCTGGTCTTTTGAAGATTAAAATTTAATCACCAGCCGCCAAAACTTTTTAGAAATGCCTAGATCGGTAAACGTTGTCGCAGCGCGACACAGAAGAAAAAAAATGATGAAAATGGCCAAAGGTTACTTTGGCCGTCGCAAGAATGTCTGGACCGTTGCGAAAAACGCAATTGAAAAAGGTTTGCTTTATGCTTACCGCGACAGAAAAGCGAAAAAGAGAGATTTCCGCGCCCTTTGGATCCAGCGTATCAACGCAGGTGCACGTGAGCATGGCATGTCTTACTCTCAGCTAATGGGCGCTTTGAAAAAGGCGAATATCGACCTGAACCGCAAAGTACTTGCTGACCTGGCGATGAACCATCCGGAAGCTTTCAAGAGCATCGTTGACAAAGTAAAGTAATTTACTTTAGATATATTACAAAAGAGGGTCTGGCGCAAGTCAGGCCCTCTTTGCGTTTATACCTGTCTGCAAACTAACCAAAGTCATCTTTGCGTATGACTGCTGTCATCGCGCATGGGTAGGAAGTTGCGCTACTTCGCATCATAGCGGTCAAACACAAATGATCAGGTAAGTCATACTAGCCTGGCGTCCGTTGACCTGCTTTTCCCAACTTCAAACCGATGCGGACATGGAAAAGAGTTTTACCCGAAAACTGCTGCTGTTAGCGGCTTTTATCTGGCTGCCCCTGCAAGCAGCCTGGGCTCAGCTATACCTGACACCCCAGGTCAGGCCAAGAGCTGAGTGGCGCAATGGCTACCAAAGCTTGCCTGATGGTCAGAATGGAGCCTTCTTTGTGAACCAGCGCTCCCGGCTCACACTTGATTACAAGCAAGATAAGGTGCAGATGAAATTTAGTTTGCAGGACGTCAGGGTATGGGGCGATGAGCCACACCTGAAAGACTTACCTTCCACGGCCATGCACGAGGCCTGGGGAGAATTTGCATTGACAGATAAGTTCGCTGTCAGGATAGGCCGGCAAGAGTTCGTTTACAACAACGATCGCCTGCTTGGCAATGTGGACTGGGTACAGCAGGCTCGAAGTCATGACGGGGTGCTGCTCAAAGCAAGGTGGCAGGGGATAAGCCTTGATGCAGGCGGTGCTTTTAACCAGGAGAGAGAAGCGCTGTTTGATACCCATTACAGTATGAACAACTATAAAGTGCTTGGCTTCCTGTGGGCACAGAAACAGCTGAATGACCAGTTCACAGTGTCCGCTATGCACATTAGCGACGGCTTTCAGCTACCTGATACAGTAGGGGGGGTTAACTTCCGTCATACCTACGGTCTGGACCTGAATTACCAGCATGAGCAAGCGCAGTTCAACGGTGCCCTGTACAGGCAGTCAGGCGAGCACGGCAGTGGCAAGCGCATATCAGCCTACCTGGCGGTGGCAGAAGCATCCTATACCTTACAGCCTTTGCGCTTCACCATCGGCACCACTTATCTGTCCGGTATGGCAGGTCATAACAGCAAAGTTCGTTCCTTTAACACGCTGTATGCGACCAATCATAAGTTCTATGGCTTCATGGATTACTTTATCAATGTTCCGGCCGACACGCGACAGGGCGGATTGCATAACAGCTACTTTAAAACCAGCTATAATTTAAAGGGTAAGTACAGCCTTTCATTGGACTACCACTATTTTGCACTGGCCAAAAACCTGGGCGCTACGGAGACACTTCCCGGCCCCAGCGATCGTTATTTGGGATCAGAGCTGGATGCAGTAGTCCACTACAAGCACTCTGATCAAATTCAGTTTTTTATTGGGTACAGTACATTGTTTGCGGGCAGCTCCATGGAAGCGATAAAGCCGGGCAGTGCTGCTGCCTATGCCGATTGGGGGTGGGTGATGGTCAACATCCAGCCGCGCATCCTGCTAAAGTCGTTTGAGAAAGATAGATAAGGTATAAAAAAGGCCCTTGCCAAATTCTGGCAAGGGCCTTTCGTCTGCTGGTATCAGCTCTATTTCGCCATCAGTTCGTGTACTTTTGCCTTCACGGCTTCGTCCTGCTGGTAGGCCGTCACGATCTCTCTGTATTTGTCTTCGGTAAGGCCTTCTTCTTCAAGAGCCTTTTTTACATTTTCTTTTACAGTAGGCTGTATCTCCACGATCTTCTGCGCAGCTTTGTCAAAAGCGGCCAGTTGCTCCGGGCTTGCACCTGATTCTGCGAGTTTCTGCTCCCGCTGTGCCTGTGCGTACTTATTGAACTGCTCTACATCCATACCTGCTTCTTGAATAATATTGAGCATGTTCTGTTGACCTTCCTTCTGAATTGCCGTCACTTTTGCATTTGCCTGCAAAAACTTTTTGAGTTCCTCTTCAGAGAATCTGTCCTGCTGAAGCTGTTCCTGCTGAGTTACTTCATCTGCCTGCTGTGCTGATGCGGATTGAGCGTACCCAAGGGCGAAGAGAACGAGAGCACCTGACAAAATCTTTTTCATTTTCATGATCGGTTGTTTTAAGGGATTAGGTTAAAAAAGAGTCACAAAAAGCTCCTGGCAGGTCGACTGCAGGAGCCCATAAATTTTAAGATAGTAAAAAGAGGGGCCAGTGCCAAAAGAAAAATAAATCTCTTCTGAGAGGTCAACACAATTGCCGGATTATGCAAAAGGCGGGAGGGATGGGGAGTATAAGTAAGAGGGCATAAAAAAAGCCCCAGACATAGTCTGGAGCTTTGTAGCGGGGAGCAGAATCGAACTGCCGACCTCAGGGTTATGAATCCTGCGCTCTAACCATCTGAGCTACCCCGCCGAATTGTGGTGCAAATATAAGGGGTAACTTTTTAAAAAAGCAACAATTGATGCACAAAAAAATATTTTATTTTCTGTATATTTAGCAAATCAGAAATTAATACTATACTTACTCAGTCACTTACAATACCAGACAATGAAAGCTACAAAGACGAAATTTGTGCATGAGTACCCAATAAATGCATCTGCCCGCTTGCTATACCCATACCTGAGCACTCCAAGTGGACTGGCCCAGTGGTTTTCTGACGATGTTTCGGTAAACGAAGACAAAGTGTTCAACTTCTTCTGGGATGGTCGCAATCATTATGCTGAAATGACAAACCACCGCACGAATCGCTCTGTGCGCTTCTTGTTTCTCAACGAGGACAAATCACACGCTTCCGATCCATCTTATATCGACTTCTCTATCGAAACAAGTGAACTGACGCAGGAGCAGTATCTGAAGGTAGTGGACTACTCAGAGGAAAATGACGAAGAAGAGCTGGAAGAGTTATGGGAGCACTTGCTGCAGAAACTTCGTGAAATAGTGGGAGGGTAGCACATCTTAGCTTCAAAGGCTTATCTTTGCACGATTTTTGAAAGTCCGGTGTTAAAGAAAAAAACCGGGATTTTTGATGCCCGCATGCCAATTGGCCCACATGAAGAAACTAGATAAGCTAATACTTAAATCATTTGCCGGACCATTCTTGCTCACGTTTGCCATCGTGGAGTTTATCCTGCTTACGCAGTATATGCTCAAATACCTCGATGAGTTAGTGGGCAAAGACCTTGGGTACGACGTTTTTGCAGAACTGCTGTTTTATTTCAGCATCAACATGGCACCTGTGGCCCTGCCATTGGCAGTGCTGCTTTCGGCGCTTATGACATTTGGTACGCTGGGAGAGCACCATGAGCTCACAGCTATTAAAACGTCAGGTATAGCGCTGCCGCGTATTTTGCGTCCGGTTGCCTTTTTTGTGGTTTCGCTTTCCATTGGAGCCTTCTTCTTTAACAACTACGTGGTTCCGAAGGCTAACCTGAAGGCTTATAGTCTGCTATGGGACATCAGACAGAAAAAGCCTGCCATGAACTTCAAAGAAGGCGCTTTTTACAATGGATTGCCTGGCTACAGCATCAAGATTAACGAGAAGTTAAATGATGGCCGCTCACTGCGTGACATCATGATCTATGATCACTCGAAGGGCGGCAACAATACCACCGTTATACTGGCCGACTCAGGGCAGATGTATACCGAACACGATGACAATTACCTGATTCTGGAGCTTTTCAGGGGGAATACCTATGTGGACCAGAACAACGGTGGGTTCCGTAATTCGTCTGAGCAGTTTGTGCGGGAGAAGTTTGACGCCACTAAAATCATCTTCAGCCTTGCTTCTTTTGAGTTGGGGCGTACCCGTGAAGAACTCTTCTCTGACAACAAGATGATGAAGAACATTGGGCAGCTGACATCGGTAACGGATTCCCTGCGTCGCTCGGGTGTACGGGAGCGGCAGATGTATGCTCCAAATGTGGACCCGTTCTACATGTACTTCAAAGCTGACACAGGGCAGGTTAAAAACGGACTGCCGGTGACCAAGGTGCTGCCTGATTCGGTACATGAGCGGAAGGATCTGTCACCGATTACGGCTGATGTGATGCTGGCAGCAGCAAATAAAGCCCGTAACGTGAAAAGCTTTACAGGTAGCTACAAAGAGCGGGTGACAACACTTAGTCGTGATGCTAACAACTATGAGATTGAGATCTGGCGCAAGTATACGCAGTCATTTGCCATCCTGATCATGTTCCTGATCGGAGCCCCATTAGGAGCTATCATTAAGAAAGGTGGTCTGGGAGTACCTGTGATCATCTCGATCATGTTTTTTATCGTGATGTATGTGCTGGGCATACTAGGGGAGAAATGGGCCAGAGAGGGGCTCGTCTCTGTAGAGGCGGGGATGTGGGGAGCAAACGCTATCCTGCTGCCAATCGGCATGTTTTTCCTGTATCAGGCACAGAATGACTCCAGCCTGCTGGAGGTAGACTTCTGGCGCAAACTCATGACCCGACTAAAGCGCAGCAAAATATAGCCCTGCGTTAAAATAACTCGACGCAAATAGTTTTTTAATATAGATATTTTATTTAACTTTGCGGCTTATACGGGAAACTATCCACTGAATATAACAGATTGATATTTTTTATACGCAATGAAATTAACTACTGAAGCGAAACAAGAAATTTTTGAGAAGTACAGCCTGACCAAGTCTAAGACTGACACTGGTTCTGCAGAAGGCCAGATCGCGCTGTTCACTACGCGCATTGCTGATCTGACAGAGCACCTGAAAGTTCATAGAAAAGACTTCGGCACTCGCCTTGGACTTCTTAAGCTGGTAGGTAAGAGAAGAAGACTTCTGAACTACCTGCAGAAAAATGACATTGAAAGATACAGAGCGATCATCGCCGAGCTTGGTATCCGTAAATAAGCTTATATTGAGTTAGGGAATTTCTTACAGGGATTCCCTAATTTTTTCTGCCCCCTTTTGTATTTCCCCCTTCCTCTTTGCCAGTACCCCAGCAGCGGCTGCAAACGGTAGCCCTGTTCTATTTGATGCTAAAAACAATAATTGAAGATGTCACAAAACGCGATCACTAAAACAATCATTCTTCCGGATGGCCGGGAGATCATAATCGAAACTGGTAAATTAGCCAAGCAGGCTGACGGATCTGTGGTAGTAAAGATGGGTAACACCATGCTATTGGCAGCCGTTGTTTCTAACAAAGAAGCCCGCGAAGGAGTTGACTTTTTGCCTCTATCTGTAGACTATCAGGAGAAATTCGCTTCTTCTGGCAAGATACCTGGAGGCTTCCTGAAAAGAGAGGCTCGCCTTTCTGACTACGAAATTCTGATTTCGCGCCTGGTAGACCGCATTCTGCGCCCTATGTTCCCGGGTGACTACCATGCCGAAACGCAAATGACTATACATATGATCTCTGCTGATACAGAGATCCTGCCTGATGCGCTTGCTGCCTTGGCTGCCTCTGCCGCACTGGCAGTTTCTGATATCCCTTTCAACGGCCCGATCTCTGAGGTTCGTGTTGCCCGTATCGACGGTCAGCTGGTGATCAACCCGCTGGCGTCTGATCTGCAGCGCGCCGACATTGACATGATCGTAGGTGCTTCTATGGACAGCGTAGCCATGGTGGAAGGTGAAATGAACGAAGTGTCTGAAGAAGAGATGCTCGAAGCAATTGCCTTTGCACACGAAGCGATCAAAGTGCAGTGCCAGGCACAGCTGGAGCTGGCCGAAATGGTTGGAAAACTGCAGAAGCGTGAGTACTCACACGAAACGCACAACGACGAGTTGCGCCAGAAGGTATACGATGCCACTTACGAGAAAGCTTACGAAGTTGCAAAGCGTGGCCGTGCAAACAAATCTGAACGTAAAGAAGGATTTGCTTCTGTATTGAATGAATTTATCGAATCGCTGGGTGAGGAGCACGAGTTTGACCTTGGCCTGATCAAGACTTACTACCACGATGTGGAGAAAGAAGCGGTTCGCAACATGATCCTGAACGACCGCGTTCGTCTGGATGGTCGTCAGCTGAACGAGATTCGTCAAATCTGGTCAGAAGTAAACTATCTACCAGCTACACACGGTTCTGCTGTATTTACCCGCGGTGAAACACAGTCGCTGACAACTGTGACACTTGGTACCAAACTGGATGAGCAGATGATCGACAGTGCCATGGTATCAGGTTCAAACAAATTCCTGTTGCACTATAACTTCCCTGCCTTTTCTACTGGTGAGGTGAAGCCAAACAGAGGCCCTGGACGTCGTGAGATTGGTCACGGTAACCTGGCACTGCGTGCACTTAAGAAAGTACTTCCAGCTGACGCTGAGAACCCATATACAATCCGTATCGTTTCCGATATCCTGGAATCTAACGGTTCTTCTTCTATGGCTACCGTATGTGCCGGCTCCCTGGCACTGATGGATGCAGGTGTTCCTGTAAAGGATGCCGTATCAGGTATAGCAATGGGTCTGATCACGGATGAGCGCACTGGTAACTTTGCCGTTCTTTCTGATATCCTGGGTGATGAAGACCACCTTGGTGATATGGACTTCAAAGTAGCTGGTACCAGCAAAGGTATCACGGCCTGCCAGATGGACATCAAAGTACAGGGCTTGTCACATGAAGTGCTAAGCCAGGCTTTGGCTCAGGCAAAAGACGGTCGTCTGCACATTCTCGGTGAGATGAACAAGACAATCTCAGCTCCAGCTGCAGACTACAAGCCGCATACGCCACGTTCATTCAACATGGTGATCGACAAGGAGTTCATTGGTGCAGTAATCGGACCAGGTGGTAAAGTGATCCAGCAGATCCAGAAAGACACTGGAGCTACGATCATCATCGAGGAGAAGAACGAGAAAGGCCATGTAAACATTTTCGCCAGCAACCAGGATTCTATGAACAGTGCCGTGAGCAAGGTCAAAGCGATCGTGGCGCAACCTGAGATAGGAGAGGTGTACATTGGTAAAGTGAAATCGATTCAGCCTTACGGTGCATTCGTTGAGTTCATGGCCGGCAAAGATGGTTTGCTGCACATTTCAGAGATCAAGCACGAACGCCTCGAAACGATGGACGGCGTGTTGGAGATCGGCGAAGAAGTGAAAGTGAAACTCATCGACGTCGATAAGAAAACAGGTAAATTTAAGCTTTCCCGTAAGGCTATTTTACCAAAGCCGGGCGCTGAAGCGCAACAATAATCAAACAATTTAATACTCCTGATGCCCGTTCCGTATAAGGCGGAGTGGTGTCAGGAGTATTATGTTTTGCTGTCGCGTACTAGCTTCTTGATTTTATTCTTAAAATGTAAGAACTTTGCGCGATTTTCTGATGTTACCACTCCGAGCCCGGAATTAAGATTTTCACATTTTTTGTAATAACAACATACTCTGATGAGACAACTCAAGATAAGCAAACAGATCACCAACCGCGAAAGCCAGTCGCTGGACAAGTACCTTCAGGAGATTGGTAAAGTTGATTTGCTTACACCAGATGAGGAGGTATCGCTTGCTCAGAGAATCAAAGAGGGAGATCAGTTTGCACTTGAGAAATTGACGAAAGCCAACTTGCGTTTCGTTGTGTCGGTTGCCAAGCAGTACCAGAACCAAGGCCTTTCACTAGGCGACCTTATCAACGAAGGTAACCTGGGTCTGATCAAAGCTGCCAAGCGCTTCGACGAAACAAGAGGTTTCAAATTCATCTCTTATGCAGTTTGGTGGATCCGTCAGTCTATTCTGCAGGCATTGGCCGAGCAGTCTCGTATTGTACGTCTGCCGCTGAACCGTGTTGGTTCTCTTAACAAGATCTCTAAGTCTTTCTCTGAACTGGAGCAGAAATTTGAGCGTGAGCCTTCTCCGGAAGAGATCGCGGAGGTGCTGGAGCTGACAACCGCTGAGGTTGTGGATACGCTTAAGATCTCTGGACGCCACGTATCTGTAGATGCTCCGTTCGTGCAGGGCGAGGAAAACCGCCTGCTGGACGTGCTGGAGAATGAAGACGAAGAGTCACCTGACACTGGTTTGATGAACGACTCGCTTCGTAAAGAAGTGCAGCGCGCACTTTCGACCCTTACCAAGCGTGAGGCCGATGTGATTACGCTTTACTTCGGCCTGAACGGTGAGCATTCACTGACACTGGAGGAGATCGGGGAGAAGTTCAACCTGACCCGTGAGCGTGTACGCCAGATCAAGGAAAAAGCCATTCGCAGACTGCGTCATACATCTAGGAGCAAGGCATTGAAGCCTTACCTGGGTTAAGCAATAGTAACATGACAAAGAGCCCTGTCCGTAAGGTCAGGGCTCTTTGCATTTCAGGCTATACAGGCATGCTGTCTGCCGTGTTCAGGCTAATTAACATAGGAAGTATGCAGGCAGAGCATGAGAAATTTTGTATACTTGCAACCAATTTCGATAAAGCGCTACATAAACATGGAAATAGAAAAAGTAAAATGCCTGATCATCGGTTCAGGTCCCGCTGGGTATACAGCAGCTATATATGCTTCCCGTGCCGGATTGAACCCTGTATTGTATCAGGGATTGCAGCCAGGCGGACAGCTGACCATTACCAATGATGTAGAAAACTACCCTGGCTACCCGGACGGCATCAACGGCCCTCAGATGATGGAGGACTTTAAGCGACAGGCGGAGCGTTTCGGCACTGATGTCAGGTATGGCATCGCGACTGCCGTGGATTTTTCGTCGCAGCCGCACAAAGTGACCATTGACGATCAGAAAGTAATTGAGGCACATACCGTGATCATCTCAACCGGTGCATCTGCCAAGTGGCTGGGCATGGAGTCGGAAGCTCGCCTGAATGGTAATGGTGTGAGTGCTTGTGCTGTTTGCGATGGCTTCTTTTACCGTGGACAGGACGTGGCCATTGTAGGCGCCGGCGACACGGCGGCTGAAGAGGCGACCTACCTTTCAAACATCTGCAACAAGGTATACATGATCGTACGCCGCGACGAAATGCGTGCCTCCACTATCATGCAGGAGCGCGTGAAGAAAACTAAAAACATCGAGATTCTCTGGAACTCTGTAACCGACGAGATACTGGGCGAGGAGGTAGTAGAAGCTGTGCGCGTGCGAAACGTGCTGACAGACGAGCTGCGCGAGATTCCTGTCAAGGGCTTTTTCGTGGCGATCGGTCACAAACCGAACTCCGATATCTTCGCTGATTACCTGAACCTGGACGAGAACGGTTATATCCGCACCATTCCTGGAACAAGCAAAACCAACATTGACGGCGTGTTTGCCTGTGGCGATGTGCAGGACTTCACCTACCGCCAGGCTGTGACAGCGGCTGGTACAGGTTGTATGGCTGCCCTGGATGCGGAACGCTATCTGGCTGCTCAGGATTTGCACTAAAAATCACCTATAAGTCAAGCCTGCCAAGCATAATCTTTTTAGTTTGGTAAGGACTGACCACAATAAAATGGCGTTGCTATAGTTAGTTTTGCGTGAATTAGCCCTACTGATACTGCTCCGCCTAATATCCAATATAATGCTAAAGTATAAAGCACCCCTTACGATTGCACTCTTTTTGCTCTGTCTTATAGCCGGGACTGACAGTGCCTTTGCTCAGGGTAAGGTCAAGGATCTATTTAAGGTAAAGTCACCTAAGATAGATTATGTTCGGCCTGACACCACTATCTTGATTAAGTACGAGGAGTTTCCGGAAGATGAATCGGATGCAGGCAAATCGATCTTTTTTAATCCGAAGAGAGAGCTTTCGATTGTTAGTGAAGATACCTCAGAGCTTGATTTAGGAGAGCAGCACATTGTAGAAGTATCGGAAGAGGTGCTGATCGACTCGGCCTGGATCAAGATAGCTGGTTACTATGCCATCTGGGATACGCGGAATATCAACCCGTATCGGATGGATGGCCGTCAGCTCAAAGATACAGTGGATATCACCCTGTATGACCCAAGGTCTAACCGCGATTACAAAATGCCACTGGAGAAAACGCCTGTTACAAGCCGTTTCGGACACAGAGGTTATCGCTGGCATTATGGTACTGACATTGACCTGAACACCGGTGACTCCATTTATGCCGCTTTTGACGGGGTTGTACGCATCAACAAGTGGGATGGCGGAGGATATGGTAACTACATTGTGCTGCGCCATTACAACGGCTTGGAGACCCTTTACGGGCACATGAGCAGAACCATCGCAGAGACGGGACAGTTTGTGAAAGCCGGCGAAGTGATTGGTTTAGGGGGCAGCACTGGGCGAAGTTCAGGTCCTCACCTGCACTATGAAGTACGTTACCAGGGTAATCCGCTTGATCCGGAGCTGATGTATGACTTTCCTGACTATTTGCTCAAAGGACAGAGCTTCGTTATCACCTCTGCCTTGTTCAACTATTACAACAGGGCAAAGGGCAGTAGCAGCAGCGGCTCCCGCAAAGCCTCTTACCACAAAGTACGAAGCGGGGATACCCTGTCAGGTATAGCAAAGCGCTATGGTGTGTCTGTGAGCCAGATCACTAAACTGAACGGCATCAGCACGCGTACCACCCTGAAGGTTGGGCGTTCGCTCAGAATCAAATAAGAATTAATTGAAAATGAAGTTAGATATACTTGCCTTTGCCTCACACCCGGATGATGTAGAGCTTGGCTGTGCAGGTACACTGATAGCCCATATTGCCGCAGGCAAGAAGGCTGGGGTAGTGGACCTGACACGTGGTGAACTCGGAACGAGGGGCACACCTGCTGAGCGAGTGGAAGAAGCAGAGGAAGCCGCCAGGATCATGGGCCTCTCTGTTCGTGACAACCTTGGCTTTGCAGATGGTTTTTTCTCCAACGACAAGGAGCACCAGTTGCAGATTGTACGCAAGGTGCGGCAGTACCAACCGGACATCGTACTGATGAATGCGCTGCACGACAGGCACCCGGACCATGGTCGCGGAGCGGCTGTAGTAGCTGAGGCTTGCTTCCTTGCTGGTTTGAAGATGATCAAGACTTTGGGTGATGACGGGCTAGAGCAGCAGGCCTGGAGACCGAAGGCGATGTACAACTTCATTCAGGATCGTTACATAAAGCCTGATTTTGTGATGGATGTGACGCCTCATTGGGAAAAGAAAATTGAAACCATCCGTGCTTTCAGAACGCAGTTCTATAATCCTGATGATAATTCTCCGAATACCTACATCTCGTCGCCTGAGTTTCTGGATTTCATCGAAGCCAGGGCCCGCGAGTATGGGCATGCCATTGGGGTAACCTTTGGGGAGGGTTTTACCTCGGCTAAGCAGGTAGGGGTACGTAACCTTTTTGATCTGATTTAATTTTTAAATAAGTATACAAACAGAAGGGGCCGGTCATTTGACCGGCCCCTTCTGCTATTTTAGAATAGGCTATACCTTATTTCACTCTGTTTTTGCGCCAGTTAGAAACTGTGCCGTTTTGTGTGCCGGTGCTCGGCGCACTTGCTTTAGGCTTGTTGTTTCCTAGTAGCATAGCGGCCAGTACTGCAGCTATTTCATCTGCGTCTTCAGTTGGCTTCGTCTCCAGTACGCTCGGGCTAAAGTAGCGCTCAATGAATTTGGTGTCAAAATTACCTGAAACAAAAGCTTCGTGCTGCAACACGAATGTGCCGAAAGGAAGAGTAGTCTCTATACCTGTAATCTTGTACTCATCAATGGCACGCAGCATTTTCTCAATGGCTTCCTGACGGTCTTTTCCGAACGTGACCAGTTTCGCGATCATTGGGTCATAGTAGATCGGAATGTCCATACCTTGCTCAAAGCCATCATCTACGCGTACACCAAGCCCTTGTGGACGCGCGTAAGTTTCCAAACGTCCTATATCAGGCAGGAAGTTATTAGCAGGGTCTTCAGCGTATACCCGCAGTTCCAGGGCATGGCCGTTTATGGTCAGGTCTTCCTGTCGGAAACTAAGTGGGTTGCCTTCTGCAATTAATATCTGCTCTTTTACCAGGTCCAAACCTGTGATCTGCTCTGTTACCGGGTGCTCTACCTGCAGACGGGTGTTCATTTCCAGGAAGTAGAAGTTCAGGTTCTCATCCACCAGGAACTCCACTGTACCAGCACCCACATAGTCACAGGCCTTGGCTACGTCCACGGCGCAACGGCCCATTTCATCGCGAAGCTCAGGCGTGAGGACAGCAGAAGGAGCTTCCTCGATCACTTTCTGATGACGACGCTGTATGGAGCATTCACGCTCAAAAAGATGGACGATGTTGCCGTGCGTATCGCCCAGTACCTGTATTTCGATGTGACGGGGAGAGCCAATGTATTTTTCAATGAAGACAGAGCCGTCGCCAAAGGCAGATGTCGCTTCGCTCACAGCCAGTTTCATTTGCTCTTCAAATACATCCACGCTTTCCACTACGCGCATACCCTTACCGCCACCACCGGCACTGGCCTTGATCAGGATCGGGAAACCTACGTTTGAAGCAATTTCCTTGGCTTCTTCCACATCCGAAATAGCCTCTTCCGTGCCCGGTACCATCGGAATCTTATACTTGGATACAGCGGCTTTGGCGGCCAGCTTACTACCCATCAGCTCGATGGCTTCAGGTGAGGGACCGATAAAGATCAGACCCGCCTCCTGCACTTTACGTGCAAAATTTGCGTTCTCAGAAAGGAAGCCATAGCCTGGATGGATCGCATCTACCTGTAGGCGCTTGCAGACATCAATGATCACATCACCCCGCAGGTATGATTCATTTGACTTGGGTCCACCTACGCAAACAGCCTCGTCAGCATAGCGCACATGCAGGGCGTTACGGTCAGCCTCGCTGTAGATGGCTACTGTGCTGATACCCATTTCTTTGGCGGAGCGCATCACACGAAGCGCGATTTCACCACGGTTTGCTACCAGTATCTTCTTGATTTTTCTCATGCAGGAGCTAAGCTTTATTTTCTTCAAAGAAACAGTATAACAGGCAAACTTAAAAATGAGCACCCGAAAAAGGAGCGGTAGGAGTATTAGAAATTGTTTATGAATCTATAAAATCATAAATTTGCAGGCATTATACTTAGAACTGAATATATAGTATAACTAGCTATATAAGAACCTTAAATTATCCCGAAACTTAATTAAACACAAGGTGGATTTATTTGAAAAGTTGTTGACCAACAGAGGTCCGTTAGGCAGCCACTCACATTATGCGCATGGCTATTTCACGTTTCCAAAGCTTGAGGGGGAGATCGCTCCGCGCATGAAGTTCAGGGGCAAGGAGGTACTTACCTGGAGCCTTAACAACTACCTGGGTCTGGCAAATCACCCGGAAGTGCGTAAAGCTGATGCTGAAGCCGCTGCTGAGTGGGGTATGGCCTACCCGATGGGTGCCCGTATTATGTCTGGAAACTCAAACATGCATGAAAAGCTGGAGTCTGATCTGGCTGAATTTGTGCAGAAGCCTGACGCCCTGTTGTTGAACTTCGGTTACCAAGGTGTTGTGTCGATCATTGATGCGCTGGTAGATCGCCATGATGTGATCGTGTACGACGCAGAATCACACGCTTGTATCATTGATGGGGTGCGTCTGCACCAGGGTAAGCGCTTTGTATACGGCCACAACGACATGGCCAGCCTTGAGAAGCAACTCGAGCGTGCTACACGCTGGGCTGAGAACACAGGTGGGGCCATTTTGGTGATCACGGAAGGTGTTTTCGGTATGTCTGGTAACCTGGGCAAACTGAAAGAAGTGGTGGAGCTGAAGAAGAAATTCCAGTTCAGACTGCTCGTTGACGATGCACATGGTTTCGGTACAATGGGTAAGACTGGTGCCGGTACAGGTGAGCACCTGGGTGTGCAGGACGGTGTCGACGTATACTTCTCTACTTTTGCCAAGTCTATGGCCAGCATCGGTGCCTTCGTGGCTGCCGACGAGCAGGTGGTAGAGTACCTGCGCTATAACATGCGTTCGCAGATTTTTGCCAAGTCGCTTCCAATGCCTTTGACAGTAGGTGCTATCAAGCGTCTGGAGTTGCTGCGCACGCAGCCAGAGCTGAAAGACAAACTGTGGGAGGTGGTAAATGCGCTGCAGACTGGTCTGCGCGAAAAAGGCTTCAATATCGGTACAACTGAGTCGCCTGTTACACCAGTATTCCTGAACGGTCAAATTCCGGATGCGACCCAGCTGACGCTCGATCTTCGTGAGAACTACAACATCTTCTGCTCTATCGTGGTGTATCCAGTAGTGCCGAAGGATGTGATCATGCTACGTCTAATTCCAACAGCCGTGCACACGCTCGATGATGTGAAGGAGACGATCGACGCTTTCGAAAAGATTGCACAAAAACTAGATAAAGGTCTATACTCAAAGGCCTCTGTGTCCGCTTAATTTGCTCTAAAGGCATATATTAAAGTTTGCTAATCTTTGCATGTTATCATTTAATGTGTATATTGGAGCAGTAAAAACAAATGTTTCACTATAATAAACACCTCAAATGAACAACAACTTTGGCAAACTCAAGGACCTAGTAATGTCTCTTGAAGCTGACTTCGAGAAATTCTACGACAAGAACAATGCAGCTGCCGGTACTCGCGTACGTAAAGGCATGCAGGACCTGAAAAACATGGCTCAGGACATCCGTAAGGAAGTTCAGGACATGAAAAACAGCGCTACAGAGACTAAATAAGTAACTCTTTAAGCAATAGCAACAAAAAAGGTGATCTGAAAAGATCACCTTTTTTGTTTTTAAGTAACTGTATATTAGTTAGTTAACTGATACCAGGAAATAGTTTTTCTTTCCTTTCTGCACCACCAGGTATTTCTCCTGTAGCAGCTCGTAGTTAACCGGCTCTTCCGTACCCTGCACCTTCTGGCGGTTGATGCTCACGCCTCCATTCTTGATCATGCGCTTAGCTTCCCCCTTCGATTCGAAAATCTGCCCTCCAGTTACGTCAGAAAGCAAATCGCTTACCGTAGCTGCTTCTTCGTAGTTGCCTTTGCTCACTTCTATTTGCGGCACACCCTCAAACACAGATAGCAAAACATCCTCTTTTAGGCCTTTCAGCGTCTCTAAATCGCCTTTTCCAAATAAAATTTCAGATGCATCTACTGCTGATTTGTAGTCTTCTTCGGAATGAACGCGAATTGTAACATCTTTAGCCAGGGCTTTCTGCAATACACGCAGGTGAGGAGCCTGTTTGTGCTCTTCTGTCAAGCGCTCAATCTCGTCCTGTGGCAATAGGGTGTATACCTTGATCAGCTTTTCTGCCTCTTCATCCGACAGGTTGAGCCAGAACTGGTAAAACTTGTAAGGAGAGGTATATGCCGGGTCAAGCCAAACATTGCCACCCTCAGACTTGCCAAATTTAGTACCATCCGATTTGGTCACCAATTTACCTACCAGGGCGAAGGCTTTGCCATCGTCGATACGGCGGATCAGCTCAGTACCCGTGGTGATATTTCCCCATTGGTCAGACGCACCCATCTGCAGACGCACGTTCTTATTCTTGTAAAGATGGTAAAAATCGTAACCTTGAATAAGCTGGTATGAAAACTCAGTGAATGAAAGTCCTTCGGCACGATTGCCATCCTCGTCTGCGCTGATGCGCTTCTTTACCGAGTCCTTGGCCATCATATAGTTTACCGTAAGGTGCTTGCCTACCTCTCTAAGGAAACCCAGGAAACTGAACTCTTTGAACCAGTCGTAGTTGTTCACGATCTCGGCTGATTTTTCGCCGCAGTTGAAATCCAGAAATTTCTCTAGCTGCTTGCGTATACCTGCCTGGTTTGCCAGCAGGGTAGTTTCATCCAGCAGATTTCGCTCCGCTGATTTGCCCGATGGATCACCAATCATACCGGTGGCGCCGCCTACCAGCGCTACGGGCTTGTGGCCGGCACGCTGTAGGTGCACGAGCAGCATGATCGTTGCCAGGTTGCCGATGTGCAGGGACGACGCAGTCGGGTCAAAACCGATATAACCCGTGGTCATACCGGAAGCAAGTTGCTCTTCTGTACCAGGCATGAAATCGTGGAGCATGCCTCTCCATCTTAATTCTTCTATCAGATTCATGTAAGCCTAAAAAATCATCAGTTCAGAGCAAATATAGGAAAGAGTTGGCAGAATAGTGGTCTGTCCTGGCTTAACGGCCCAACCAAATGGAAGCTACTTCAAAGGTATAGGGTTGTCCATAAGCTGCAGGCGCTATACCTTCCCCTATGGAGACTTCTATTTTCTCAACCTGACTCAGGTCAAATTGGCCAGCAGATGCGGATTTAAGCCGGAATGGATGAAAGCCCGGGTAAGGCCTTGGCAGTAAGATAAAACTGTCCGGCTGGAGCGACTCCAGTGGGATTTCAATCTCCTGTAACTGCTGTTTAAGCTCTACAGTAGCGGAATAGGCGGCTGCATCTTTTGAGACCAAGGTGACTTTCATTTGTAATGGCACCTTATTCTCTGTTCGTGCTTTGACAATGATGCGTTTGAAATCTGCTAACTCAGCTCGTCTGTTTTGCAGCTTACTGCCGACGAAGTGCTGCCATGCGATAATGGGTTCACCTTCTTTAAGATTTGGCCGGCTGAGTTTTAAGGCCATCTGCCCCGGCGTTTGGATTGTGATCAACTGTCTTTCTTCGCTCCGCCAGAGGTTGGGGTATACGGTAAGGTTCCTGTCGTACGCTGCATTAAACAGCTCCAGCGCACTATTTTCAGCGGCCACTCTCATTTGCCAATAATCCTGCTGCGTATAGTCCCAGGCATGGGGGTTGCCTTTGTGGCCACCAGGGTAGGTAGTAAAGTCGTTCTGTCCTTTCTGCACCAGAATGCGGTACTGTACCAGACCAGGCGTCAGTATATCGACAGGTACTTCAGCTTGCCAGGTATAAGCCACTTTCTCTTGCATGTCAATCGTTTTCCATACCCCTGAAAAGTTGTTCATTAGCAGCGTCACCTTGTCGCCAGGATCTATACATGCTATTACTGCACTGATAGATAGGGATTTGTTGGCAGTTACTTCCTGTTTTGGTTGATGATAAACAGTAGGCTCAGGAGACTGCGGCTGCGGGGCTACAAATTCACTGAGCTGCAGATTATGAAGACTGCTTTGGCTGCGTTTATACCTTTTGCCGCTTCTGATGAGCAGGTAGGTGCCCGGTTGTATCGTAATACTTCCTTGGCTGGCTCTCGTGCTATACCTGTTACCCTCGTTCAATGCTTCAACTGTAAAGGCATCACCCAATTCAGGAAGTCTAACCTGCATGGTATGGGCACGCCATTGAATGCGCACGACCTCTTTCTGTGGTGAGGCCTTCGCAAAGGGATCGGTGACAGGTATAGCGTCCGGCATTACTTCAAGGCGCCACACCCCATTCTCAAGTTTGTCAAGAAAGTAGGCACCGCGACCGCCATAACGCACAACTGGTGAGTAGCCTACACCAGCCAGACGCTCGAGTTTGTTTAAGTTAGTAGGTCTGGTGCTGGTTGTGTTAGCGTAATAAAACTCCTGAGGGGTGTTCATTTCGCTCAACTGCTGCCGGTGACTCACATGGAATACATCAAACACACTATCGGCTGGGTAAGTACCATAGTTTTTCAGGCGGGGTAGTTTCTGGAAGGCTTTGGAGGCGATTAATAAACTGATAGCTTTCTCGGGGGTATAGGCCAGGTTAACGTAATGCGTCTGGTACTCAGTGTTGGCGTAAGCAGTTGCCATGGGGTCATAAGCAAACTGCGTGGCCCACTGAAAGCCCGCATCCCGGAAACTTCGGGACATAGCCGGGTACATCGTTGGCGAGGCAATGTCGCCCGCATCAAACTCATATACCATGCGAGCTTTGCCTGCAAAGGCAGGTATGGTGTCAAAAGGGATGCTATACCTGTCCACGTGAGGCAGGTAATTGCCCTGCAGGGTACGATTTGCAACCAGTCCGGTCGGGTACCATTGGAAGCTAACCCCGTCGATATTAGCGTTGGCCACCGCATCGGCGTAGCGCGGCGATTCGCTGATGTTGTAGAAGATCGGCTTGGTCCAGTCTGTGCCTCTGATGGCCTTCACCATGCGGTTGACATATTCGGTAGCGCGTGCTTTTGGTCCTGTGTGGTGCGGTTCATTGTTTACCTCAGCTGCGATTACATCCGGGTCATTCTGGTAAGAAACCTTGGTGTAAGGGTTAACATGCTCAAAAAATTGCGTCAGGTAGCGCTCCTGCGCCTGGAAAGCTGCCTCTTCCGTTACGGCCTGTTGCTTGTTGTAAATGCTCGAAAAGCCACCGGTTTTATAATCCGGTTCCGGGTAGCCAGGTCCCCAAAAGGCGATGGGGGTGATCAGGATTTTGATATTCCGCTCCTTCAGTTTATAGATCAGGTAGTCAAACAAGCGCAGGTGTTCGTTCTCTAACAAGTTACCCAGCGAGTCACTGATCTCGGTGTCCCAGACATGCACCCGAAAAGCATTAAAACCAAGTCTAGCCATATGGTAAACATCCTGGTCTATAGCTTTTTCAATGTCTATACCTATAGCTTTGTGTGAACGGTAGCCATAGGCGAAAGGTACTGTATAGTTAACACCAAAAAAATTGGCTTCGGTCTTGTCTTTCTGCCAGCGCAGCACACCTTGTTTATCTACGAACACGGCATTGCTGCCCTGGCTGTTGGCCGTCAGCGTACTTCCTATCCAGAGTATGAACACTAGCGCTATACCTATCCGCAGGCTGTTTCGCATATTTTCTTTCTTAGGGTCTAACTTATTTAGTAAAGTGTTTCCATAAAGCCGACCCGTATTTTGGTCTGGAAGTCGCTGATAACCTTGAAGATTTCTTTCAGTGTTACCTGTTCAATTTTAGTCAGTGTCCTTGGGTCAAGCAAGTTATCAGGTTCTTTGCGGTCATCGATGATCTGGATAGCCTGTTTTTTCAGGCGCATCCCCATCAGGTAATAATAAGCTTGCAGCAATTCCTGGCGCTCCTTTTCAGTGAAGATGCCCACGCTGGCAAGGGCTTCCAGTCTTTCCCCCGTATTGGTCAGGAATATACGGTTACGCAGCGCATAAGCCCTGACAAGATCCACAATTGGTGTCATGGTTTTTTTCAGGTTAAACACTTGCTGGCTTCCCTTGCTGAACGTTTTGATGTTGTTGAAGAAGGTAAGCGGCGGTTCATATTGCAGGGCGTTCTGGGCCATGTGATGCAAAAACTTATACCTGGGGCGCTCTAACTCTTCATGCAGAAAGCCTTTGAGGTCATCCATGATGCTTTGTTCCCCATACAGGAAGCGACAATCAAAGAAGGTGGCTACTTTAAGCACCGCCTCCGGGTCAGATTCCTGCAGCCAGTTGCTGTAATTGCGCTTCCAGTGGGAGAGGGAGTGGGTCCACTTTGAGTTTTTGGCCATAAAGCCACCTTCACAGAAACTAAAGCCAATATGATCAAGCCGCTCGGATACAGTGGTGGCGAATGCCAGAAAGTACTCCCGCACCATCTCCCGTTGCTCATTCGCCTTGTCTTCGTAAATGATGGCATTGTCCTGGTCGGTGCGTAAGGTTTGCTCTTTTCGTCCCTCGCTGCCCAGCACCATGAACACAAATTTGGCGGGCGGCGGCCCCATTTCTTCGATGACGCCCTCTATCACATTGATTGCAATCGTATCGGCCACTGTCGTAATGACCTGGTTCACAATTTCTGACTTGACACCGCGGTTAAGCAACTGGTATACCTGCTCCGGCACTTTCTGCCAGCGCTGCCTCAGCTCGGGTACGCTACGGGCTAGTTTGACAGACTGAATAAACATAAACGGAGACTGAGCCAGGCTACTCAGTAATTTGTTTCGACTGATAAAACCAGTATAGCCAGCGCCATCTGTGATCAGTAGGTAGCGGGCTCGTGTCTGAAACATCAGCAGAACCGCTTCATAGATATAAGCCTGAGACCCAATAGAGATAATAGGCTGATCCATAATATCCTGCACTGGCTGGGTATAGGGCACCTGCCTGGCCACCACGTTGTTGCGCAGCGTGAGGTCCGTTACATAGCCCTTGATCTGGCTGTGCTCGTCCTGTACAAAGAGGCAACTCACTTTTTGGCTGATCATCAGTTGAGCGGCTTCGGCAATAGAGGTACTACCGGGGCAGGCTACTATGGTGCGCGGCTCTATGGTTTCGAGCTTACGGGAATAGAGTTGGTCAGCGGCTATATTGTTTTCAGGCTGAATGCGCGATGGCCTTATAAAATGGGCGTACTCCTCATCCAGCATCCGTCGACCGTATTCGGCCGTGAAATAATGAAAGAAGGCTTCATATGCCTGACAAAGCGCTAAAAACTCCTTGCGGTGCAAGGTATAGACTACAGTGCCTTTGCGGGAAATAACAGTTCGGAACGATCGGCGCCGGTTGAGCAGGAGTGAGGCTCCCCCGTAGCAAGTGCCACTAGTGTAGTTTGTTACAAGTCGTTTGTTTTGTTCGCTGTCGTAAAAAAATACTTCATAAGCGCCCCGCACGATCAGATCCACCCCACGTAACTTAGACTCGTCTTGCAGGTATAGGATGCTTTCTTTTGGATGCTGCACCTCCTGAAGCAGCTCTGCTACCCCATGCAGCACTTCATCAGGCAGCACATCAAAAGGCCTGACGGTTTTTAGAAATTCATATTTAGGATTCATGTCAGCAGTAGGGCGATAAGGTATAAGAGGATGATCAATAGCAGAAACCCGATGAAGTACATCAATCTGCGCTGGTGACTGCGCGGCTTTCGTCGAAGCGGCTGTGGAGGAGGAGGTTCCTGCTGTAGTTGTACAGATTGTTCGTCAATGTCGCCTCTGCGCCACAGCTCAAAGAAACAGCGTGCCGTGGCATGGGCATCGTTGCGTGCATCGTGTTCTTTTTGCAGGGCTTCGCCGAACAGGCGCATGTACAGCTCTCCCAGACGCATATGCCGGTGCCTTGCTTCCCGTACAAAGTGATTTGTGGCGAGCATGGTACAGAAAGAAGGCAAATGCTCCAACGGATTGTCAAGCCCCGCTCTGTAAAAGCCCAGGCCCAGCATTTTGTAGTCAAGCTGCATGAAGTGCCCCACAACCAATGGCTGATAGTGAGCCAGGTCCTGCTGCAAAAGGTGTAAGGCCTCGTAGCGACCTGTTCCATTCTTTTCCAGAAAATCCAGGCTGATACCATGTATGCGTTCCGAAACAGCATTCATTTCGTAGTCTGAGGGCTTTATATAAAAGTTTTCAGACTTAATGAACTCGCCTTGTCGGGTATAGACTTCCCAGGCGACCTGTACGATATGGGGCCAGTTGTCGCGGGCCGAATAGGGCATGCTCCAGTCCTTGGGCAAACCCGAGGTTTCGGTGTCGACAAAGAGCAGATAGGTGTTCACTGTATAAAATTAGACAATATTCAGGACAGTCAGAATATATTGGATTTTATTCTTTTTTGGCGCTTCTACCTTTCATTTGCAGCGCAGATACCAGTATATTTGATGTCTGTATACCTGATCGATCACCAATCTATACCTTTCAAACAGCATGTCGCATACCCCAGAGGGCATCATGGAGCAATTAAAGAAGAGGCAGTTCGCCCCTGTGTATTTTCTGCAGGGAGAGGAGCCTTTTTACATTGACCAGATTGCCGATTTTATAGAGGCACACGCCCTGCAGGAGCATGAAAAGGGTTTCAACCAGGTTGTGGTATACGGTAAGGATGTAGATGTGGCCACAGTGTTGCTGCAAGCCAAGCGTTTCCCGATGATGGCGGAGCGCCAGGTGGTGATCGTGAAGGAGGCGCAGAGCATTGTGGACCTGGAACGGGAAGAAGGCATGAAGCAATTGGAGGCATACCTGCAAAACCCGTTGCCTTCTACCATACTGGTATTTTGTCACAAGCACAAAACCCTTGATGGGCGCAAGGCACTGGGCAAAGCTGTGCAGAAGCATGCCGTGCTACTGACTACCAAAAAGCTGTATGACAACCAGATACCTGCCTGGATCACGGGCTATGTGAAGAGCAAAGGTGTGCAGATCAGCCCCAAAGCGGTGCTGCTGCTAAGTGAGTTTATCGGGGCTGACCTGTCGCGGCAGGCAAACGAGATCGATAAGCTGCTGATTAATCTGAAGCCAGGACAGGCGATAGACGAAAGGGTAGTGCAGGAGAACGTAGGCATCAGCAAGGAATACAATATTTTCGAGCTGCAGTCAGCCTTGATAGCCCAGGATGCGCTCAAGGCCAACCGGATTATCCAGTATTTTGAGGCCAATCCTAAAAATAACCCGCTTATACCTAACCTGAGTCTGCTCTTTACGTTTTTCACCAAGCTTTTGACCTTGCACCAGTCAGCTGACAAGTCAGAGTCCGGCGTGAGAAAGAGCCTAGGCAACCGGGGCTTCCTGGTGAAGGAGTACATGCAGGCGCTTCGGGTGTTCCCGCTGGTGCGTGTCGTAGATATCATTCACCATATCCGGGTGGCCGATCTGCAGGTGAAAGGCATAAGTGGCGGCGATATGAGCGAATCTGAAATTTTAAAGGAGCTGGTATTCAAGATATTGCATCCTGTTCCACGAGCTTTGGCTTATAAATAAGTACAATTTTGCACGATCAGCACAATATTTGCTATTGATGCTGCATTGTATAAAGGTGTGGGGGGGGGGCGTCAGGCCTTTTCGGCAGGATGTTTATCGCCTTTGGTTCGTGCGGTTATCGAATTTTAACTAACTTTGAATTTGCCTGTAAGGCATGGCGCCGTCTGGTGCATATACCTGTTTTCTAAGATATAAGTCATAAGAATAGCTCTAACGAGCAGTAAGATACATATGAAGATAGCCTATAAAGTAGCGCTGGCATCGGTTTTGGCTGGAGGAAGCCACATAACGGTGGCTCAGCACACACAGGTGTTCACCGCAAAAGACAAGCACTACCATAAAGGCGTGGAGTTGTTTGACCGAGCCAAGTACGGAGCGGCACAGGAGGCCTTCCGCAAGTACATCAACCTGATCGGTGACGATGCCAAGACGGCGGACGCACAGTATTACTATGCATTGAGCGGGCTATACCTGTTGCACCCTGACGCCGAGCAGCTGATCCTCAACTTCACCCGCAAATTCCCGACCCACCCGAAAACGGCCCTGGCAAATTACGAGTTGGGTCTGTACTACTTCGAGAACAAGGATTACAAGAAGGCGGTAGAGAAGCTCGAGAGTGCGCCGACGCATCTTCTGAGTATCAAGCAGAACAAAGAGCTGGAGTTCAAACTCGGCTATTCTTATTTCGCCAACAAGGATTTCAAAAACGCCAAGATCTGGTTTGACAAGAACAAGACGACCGGCTTTAGAGAGGATGAGCACCGTTTTGCTTATGCATCGAACTACTACGCGGGCTATATAGCTTACCGCGAAGGTGATTATGATGCAGCGAAAGCGGATCTCTTGATCGCCGAGAAAAACGAAGCCTACGCCCAGATCGTGCCTTACATGATCACAGAGATCCTGTATAAGGAAAACGATATCTTCGAAGTGATCCGATACGGGGAGGCAGCACTTGCTAAAACCCCTAAGGTACAGCAGGCCGACGAAATTGCTTTGTTGGTAGGTGACTCCTATTACCAGCGTGCTGAGTACAAGACTGCAGAGCAGTACTTCAGCCAATATGCACAGGGGAAGCGCAAGCTGGATCCGGTAATTCAGTATAAGATTGCCTATACCGACTACAAGAACGGTAACTTTAAAAATGCGATTGCCAATTTCAAAGAAGTAGCCAGCAAGAAAGACGCCCTCGGTCAGAATGCTGCTTATTACCTAGGTATGAGTTACCTGCGCGAGGATAATAAGCAGTATGCCCTTACTGCTTTTGATCAGGCTCGCAAAAATGACCAGGACAAAACTATCACCGAAGCAGCAACCGTTAAGTTTGCACAGGTAAGCTATGAGCTTGGTAACTTCCGCGACGTATTCAACTCGCTGCAGAATTTCAACCAGGAGTTCCCTAAGTCAGCACACGCCGCCGATGTCGACAACCTGCTGACAGAGGCTTACTTCAACTCTAATAACTATTCGGAGGCTATTCGTCACATCGAGAGCATGCCGAACAAGAGCTATAAAATGCTGGAAACCTACCAGCGCGTTACGCACTTGTATGGTGTCAACCTTTTCAACGAAGGCAAGTTCCCGACGGCGGTTTCCCTGTTGGACAAGTCGCTGCAGTATCCATATGATAAGGAAATCACAGCAGCCAGCCACTTTGTGAAAGGTGAGGCTTACTCTATGGGACAGCGTTACGTGGATGCCATCAACAGTTACGCAGCTGTGTTCCGTAACAGTGATGCCCGCAAGTCGGAGTACTACATGAAGTCGCGCTACGGTATAGGCTATGCCTACTACAATAACAAGGAGTACGACAAGGCAATGCCGCACTTCAAGGCTTATGTGGACGGCACCAGCCCAAGCGACCCCAACCACTACGATGCCATGATGCGACTGGCGGACCTGCATTACGTGAACAAGCAGTATGCACCTGCTCTGGCACTTTATGACAAAGTACTGGCTTCTAATTCCAATGACAAAGACTATGTATACTTCCAGAAAGGTATTGTGCTGAGTCTGATGGGCAATAAAGAAGCGGCGAAGCAGAATCTTCAAACCGTGTATAGCCAGTACCAGAAATCGCGCTACGTAGAACCTGCTATTTATCAACGTGCTATCATCGAGTTCGAATCTGGCAATTACGAATCAGCAGTATCAGGTTTTACGGCGCTTATTCAGGGGAAACCTCAAAGCCGCCTGGTGCCGAATGCACTCGAGAAAAGAGGTATAGCCTATGCTAACCTGGGCAAAAACGCTGAAGCTGCCGCTGACTACAAGCGCGTACTCGACGAGTTCCCGAACTCACGTTCTGCCAGTGGATCACTTTACAGTCTGCAGGAGGTACTTGCTACACAGAACCGCAGCAGTGAATTTGATACCTATGCGGAGAAATTCAGAACAGCTAACCCTGAAAGTAATGCGTTAGAAAGCATTGAATTCGAGGCATCTAAAACGCTTTATTTCAACGAGAAATACGATCAGGCGCTGACTAAACTAGAGAGTTATCTGAAGACGTATCCAAACAGTCCGTTTGTAAGTGACGCCCGTTACTTCCTGGCTGATTCGTATTTGCGCACCAACCAGACGGAGCAGGGCTTACAGCGCATGAAAGCCGTTGTAGAAGAGAACAAGAGCGAGTATGTGAACCGTGCCATCCAGAAAGTGGCTGATGCGGAGTTTGAGAATAAGAACTACGCGGAAGCGATCAAGTACTACAGCCGTCTGCGCGACACGGCCATCAACCGTCGTGAGCAGCAAACTGCCTTGACTGGTCTGATGAAGAGCCACTTCCTGTCGAAAGACTATGCGGCATCGAAGCGAATTGCAAACGAACTGATCAGCCAGGGTAATTCCGCGCTTTATGTCTTCAACACAGCTCAGCTGTACAAAGGCAAAGCAACTTATGCCGAAGGTAATTTGGAGCAGGCCTTGAAAGAGCTGCGTGAAGCGGCCTCGTCTGCAACTGATGAAAACGGAGCGGAGGCACATTACCTGGTAGCCGAGATCCTGTACAAGCAGAAAAAGTATGCGGAGTCGATCGATGTGGCCTTTGACTTCAACACGAAGTTCTCCAGCTACGATTTCTGGCTGGGCAAGTCCTTCCTGATCATCGCCGACAACTATGTGGCGCAAAACGAAACTTTCCAGGCCACTTCAACACTGAACTCCATTATTGAGCACTCGCCAGTTCCGGAGATTGTAGCAGAAGCGAAGCAAAAGCTGGCTAAGTTGGGTGGTTCACCGAGTACGGCCCCAGCTGACACAGTGAAGGGAAGAAAAAGATAATGCATCAGATCAAGCTGAAGAGAAACATCAACATGAAGAATAGATTGAAAAAAGCTTCCTTAGCAGCTATTGTGCTGTGTGCTGGATACAGCTTTCTGAACAGTGCTCAGGCACAGACAACAGGCTGGGGCGAAGGTGCCAAACTACAGGATGCGGAAGTAGTGGTAGAAAAGGATCGTAAGATCGAGTTGCCGAGAGCTTCACGCAACTACCAAAAATTTGCGGTGGTGCAGCCAGAGCCGGGCGAACGAAATGTGCGCTACCGTTTCAATGATTACCGCCTGGAGGACCAGGATGTGGACCTGCAGGTGCGTGTACTCACCATCAAGCAGGACGAACTGACCAAACTGTACGGCAATTATGTAAAGGCAGGTATAGGCAACTACGGTACGCTCTACCTGAAAGGCTACTTCCACAACAAGCGCAGCAATGTGGCTTCATATGGAGCGGATGTCAGCCATATCACTTCTGCCAGAGGTCCGGTGGACGGCCGAAATTCTGCCGTAACCAACTCGGCGATCAACCTGAACGGCGAGAGTTACCTGCAAGGCCTCACCTTAGGTGGCAAGCTGGGCTACGGACGCGACAAGTATCATTTCTATGGATACAGCCCGGTGCAGGAAACGACCGTGGACCGCGATACTATCAGCCAGGTATTCAACCGCGTGCATGCCGAAGGGTATATGCATAATCACGGTGCAGGTATGCCCCTTCTGTTCAAAGCCGGTTTGAACGTGAACTACCTGAACGACCGCTACGATATGCGGGAGACAAACATCGCAGCAAAGTTGAACACCGAGTATGGCCTGGATGATGTGTCAGCTTTCAAAGTTGATGCGGACCTGTCAGTGGTGTCGCATAAAGACTCTGCTTCTGTAGGCCGTACCATGTTTAAACTGCATCCGCAGTACGAGCGTCAGCTGAATGCGATCCGTCTATCTATTGGTGCCAATGTCGCTTACACAAGCGATACCGTGAACGACGCGCGCAAGTTCAATGTATACCCAACAGTACGTGTAGGAGTAGAACCTATTAAGGATAACTTGTTGATCTATGCAGGTATAGGGGGTGACTTGCAAAGAGTTACTTTATATCAGCTGACACAGGAGAACCCATTCCTGGCGCCTAATGTACGAGTGGCGGATCAGAACAAAGGACTGGAGGTATACGGCGGTATGCAGGCCAATATTGCCAACTTTGTGCACCTGACAGGACGTGTGGCCTACCAGAACTTACGCAACATGTATTTCTATAACAACTCGGCAAGCGACTCAACTAAGTTTGACCTGGTGTATGATGACGGCGTGACAAATGTTTTGAATATTTATGGGGAGGCTACTTTTAATTATTCAGACGAACTGCGCATCGGATTAAAGGCTGATTATAACAAATATAGCACAGCTACCTTAGAGCAGCCGTTTCACCGTCCGGAGTTGATGGCGAGTGTTTTTGCCACTTACAACTTTTATGATAAGATTCTCTTTAATTCAGAACTTTACTATATTGGAAGTTCTTTCGGGCGCATTACCCGTCCTGACGGCACATTTGTGCTGCGGGAGACAGATACGATCGTGGACCTGAACCTGAAGGCGGATTACAGATTCTCCAACAGATTCACGACTTTCCTGATGGTAAATAATTTGTTTGCGCAGAAGTACGAAAGGTTTGTAAATTACCCGAACAAAAGTATAAACCTGATAGGAGGCGTCTCTTATTCATTCTAAGTGCCTATGGTAGAAAAGCACATTAAGCACCTGCTCTACAATCACGACTGCGTGATCATACCTGATTTTGGCGGGTTGATCACACGCTATGTGCCTGCCCGGATCAACCCGGTAAAGCATTCGCTGGTGCCACCGTCCAAAAAAATCGCTTTCAACGAGAAACTCGTGCTAAACGATGGACTGCTAATCAGTACCATCGCCTATGCCAACAACATCACAAAAGAAGAGGCCAGACAACAGGTGATGGCTTTTGTGCATGAAGTTCGCAATAGGCTGGATAATGAGCAGCGGTTTGAACTGACTGATATCGGCGTGTTCAAGTACAACCACGAACGAAAGTTGGTGTTTGACTATACAGAAGGCGATAACCTGTTGGAGGCAAGCTTCGGCCTGCCCGAGATTGTTGCCAGACCGATTCGCCATGAAGAACCGGCAGTCCTGCGCACCCTGATCAAGGAGCGTCAGGCAGCAGAGGCTGTACCTGCCAGAAAGCCATTCAAAGCCCGTCTGAAGCGCGCCTACCACGTAGCTGCAGGACTGGCCTTAACTGGTTTGGTTGGAGCAACACTTTACATGCTCTCCCTGCAAACGGACTATAACCTCAGCAGCCTGAACCCAATATCGCTGATCAGTGGCGATAAGCAGGCGGCTGCTGAGCAGACAGCAACTACACTACCTGTTCAGAACAAAGCCACTTTAGGGCAAGATGCTGGAATCGCTGGATTTGATGCAACAGATGCAGGTATGGAAAGTGAAGCTGACGCCTGGGGTGATGCTTCTAGCAGTACTTCTGACTCCGATAGCCAATATGCTACAGATGAATTCGTTAATGAGAAAGACGAGCCTGTTGCGGAAGTAGCTGCACCAGCTGTGGCCAGCACTACGGTTAGCGGGAAGGACGGACGCTTTTATATTATTACAGGCGGTTATGCCCGGATGCTGAACGCAGAGTTCAGCCGTCAGGAAATTGCGGAGTTTGGCCACGAGGCCAAAGTTTTGGAGCCTGGCAAAGGCAGCAGGCTCTTTAAAGTATCTGTTGCTGACTTTGCATCAGCAGAGGAGGCACAGGCTGCCATGGACACTTATAGACAAACATTCGGAGAAAATATTTGGGTTTTTAATAATTAACATGACATCTCTCTTCTTACAAATTACGACAACTCCTGCTGACACGACTTCTATGTTGGCTGATGGAGCAGAAACAGCGGAAAGCTCGGTATCCTTACTGGACCTGGCAATGGCAGGTGGTTGGGCCATGATCCCACTGCTGCTTTTGTCGCTGGCTGCCGTTTACATCTTCTTTGAGCGCTACCTGACGCTTAAGAAGGCTGCCAAAAACCCTGATGGTTTCAGTGATCGCATCAAGAGCATGGTATTAGCCGGTGACATCAATGGTGCCCGTATGCTGTGCGCACAGACCAACACGCCAGTATCCCGCATGCTGGGCAAGGGTGTTAGCCGTATAGGTAACCCACTCAAAAACATTGAAACCTCAATCGAGAACGTAGGTAAAATTGAGATCAGCCGTTTGGAGCGTAACCTGGCTGCCTTGGCAACTATTGCCGGTGCTGCTCCGATGCTGGGCTTCCTAGGTACAGTAACAGGTATGATCCAGGCCTTCATCGCTATCGCACAAGCTGAAGGTTCTGTAAGCCCGCAGTTGCTGTCAGCTGGTATCTACCAGGCGATGGTAACAACAGCTACAGGTCTGATGATCGGTCTGCCAGCTTACGTGGGGTACAATTACCTGGTGTCTAAGATCGATAACATCGTGCATGCCATGGAGTACTCTTCTATTGAATTCATTGATCTGTTACAAGAACCACAACTTTAAGCATGAATTTACGCTCTAAAAACAGGATCAACCCCGATTTCAACATGTCCTCTATGACGGACATCATCTTCCTGTTGCTTATTTTCTTCATGCTTACCTCGAATTTTGTGACGCCTACCGGTTTGCCGGTTAGCTTACCTTCCAGCAAGGTGTCTAACATCGTGATGGAGAAGGTCAATATCACGATTACGAAAGACATACAGTATTTTCTGAACGGTAAGCAAATTGACGAGTCGCAGCTGGAGTCACAGTTGGCAGCACTTTTGCAGGGAACAGAAGAAGGTGTGGTGGTGTTGAACGTAGACAAGACCGTGCCGGTGGAGTATCTGGCTAAGGTGGCAGGTATAGCTGCCAGCCTGAAAGCGAAAGTAACTTTGGCCACAGAGCCTACAAAGTAGCATTGAATTACACATGGAGATAGCATTATCACAGGAAGAGGAAAAGAATAAGAAGATTGCTGCAGGGATCAGTATCACCCTGCATATCATCATTCTATTGCTGCTCTTTTTCCTGCTGGCCTGGAATGGTGCCCCTGGCAATCCGGACGAGGAGATCGGCATTGAGATAAACTATGGCACTGATGCCATGGGCAGCGGAGACGTGCAGTCGAAGGCTACTCCAAACGAGTCGAAGAACGTCCAGGACAGCAAGCCAGCACCCACGCAGCCGGATCCGCTTCCTGAACCTAAGCCTGTAGCAGCTGCTACTCCAACACCGCCCACTCCTGTAGAAACCCCAAAAGTGGTAACTGCCCCTGTGGAGTCGCCGGTGTCGGTGAAAGAGGAAGTAAAGCCACAGCCGAAGCCTACGCCTAAAGTAGAAGAAGTAAAGAAGCCGGTAGAACAGCCTAAGGAAGAAGTGAAGAAGCCTGAACCTGAGAAGCCACGTACGCTATACCCTGGCAAGCCTACTGAGAGCACTGGTACTGGTAAAGCCGGCACATCAAACGAGGCTACTGGCAACAACAATGGTGATGACGCCAATAAAGTAGGGGATAAAGGTGACCCACGCGGTCAGATGACTGCCAAGAACTACGAAGGTACACCAGGCGGTGGTGGTGGCGGTGACGGTCTGGATATGGCCGGCTGGCGTTACGACATCTCACCAAAGCGTGACCCTTACGAAAATGAAACAGGTTTCGTGAAGTTCCGCATCCGTATCGACTCTGATGGTAACCTGATCGGTATCGACCGACTGGAAAGCACTGTTTCGCCGCACGTAGAAAAGTGGTACCGTGAGCAGCTTCAGAAAACAACCTTTAGCCGCACGGGTGGAGGCAGAAGCACAACAGGCGCCACGGGTACCGTTACTTTTGTGATCAGATCACGCTAATTTCTATTGATTTCATGACTTATCAAGAGTGTCTTGATTACCTATACCAGCAATTGCCGATGTATCAACGCATCGGCAATGCTGCTTTTAAGAAGAGCCTTGACAACATAATTGCTCTTTGCGACGCACTTGGGCAGCCACAGCATAGGTTCAAGACGGTGCATGTGGCTGGTACAAACGGCAAGGGGAGCAGTTCACACATGCTGGCTGCCGTACTGCAGAGCGCAGGCTATAAAACGGGCCTCTATACCTCACCACACCTTAAGTCATTTACTGAAAGGGTGCGTGTGAACGGAGCAGAGCTGCCACAGGATTACCTGATTTCTTTTGTAGAGCGGCATAAGGAGCTGTTCGAACAGGTAAAGCCTTCCTTTTTTGAAATGACGGTGGCACTTGCCTTTCAGTATTTTGCTGACGAGCAGGTGGATGTCGCTGTCATCGAGGTGGGGCTGGGCGGAAGACTCGATTCTACTAACATCATCACCCCGGAGCTGTCGCTGATCACCAACATTGGTTTTGACCACCAGGCACTGTTGGGTGATAGCTTAGCAGAGATAGCAGGAGAGAAGTCCGGTATTATTAAACCCCATATACCTGCTGTAGTCAGTACCAAGCAGTCAGAGATCACACACGTGTTTGAGCAAAAGGCCGCTGCTGAGCAGGCACCGCTTTATTTTGCCACCGACAGCATAACAGTACAGGTATTGGACCAGCATTTGGAGGGGCAGTTATACGATGTATACCTGGATGGGAAGCCTTGGCTGCAGTCATTGCAGTCTGATCTGGCGGGAGTATACCAGCAATTTAACCTGCCCGGTGTACTTAAGTCTCTGTTATTACTTCGTGAGCAGGGTTTTACTATTTCAGAAGATGCCATCCGCCAAGGTATAGCTCAAACTAAAACAATTACAGGTCTGAAAGGACGATGGCAGGTATTGGGTAATCAGCCTTTAACTATTTGTGATACAGGCCATAATATAGATGGTATTAAACAAATACTTACTCAATTAGCTGCTTTAGCACCCAAGCAGGTACACTTCGTTTTTGGTGCTGTGAATGACAAGGACGTAACCACTATCCTTCAGCTACTTCCGAAAGATTATACCTATTACTTCTGTCAGGCGCAGATACCACGCGCTTTGCCTGTGGAGGAGCTTCAGGAAAAAGCAAAACTGGTCGGGTTGAAAGGGGATTCCTATCCAACTGTGAGCGAAGCCATCGCTGCTTCCAGGGGAAATGCGAAGCCGGATGAGGTAATTTTTATTGGAGGTAGTACCTTTGTGGTCGCAGAGATTGACGAACTATAAAAATGGGAAGAAGTAAATTAGCAAAGTTTGCCGCTATAGCGGAGCGTGAGAATGTAATAGAACCAGAAGGAGAGCTTTATGGTCAATTGAAAGGCAGATGGCGAGATGAGTTTTTTGAGAATGAGAAGCCTTTGATCCTGGAGATCGGTTGTGGCCGCGGGGAATATACGGTAGGTATGGCGCGGCTTTTTCCGGACAAAAACTTTCTGGGACTCGATATTAAGGGAGCACGGATCTGGAAAGGCAGCTCTCTTGCGGAAGAGGAAGACCTGCACAATGTGGCTTTCCTGCGCACTTTCATTGAGAATCTGGAAGATAACTTTGCTGAAGGAGAAGTTGACGAGATTTGGGTTACTTTCCCAGATCCTCGACCAAAGGATCGTGACATCAAGCGTCGCCTCACATCGCCGCGTTTCCTGGACCTGTATGCTAAAATTCTAAAGCCGGGCGGGGTTCTGCACCTCAAGACTGATAACCAGATGCTATTTGACTATACTTTGGAAGTGCTGCAAGAGCGTAACCCGAAAGAGTTGCTCTTCACGCACGATCTGTACCAGTCTGATCTGCAAGATCACACGATGGGTATCTACACCACCTATGAGAAACGCTACCTGTCTGAGGGAATAACTATTAAATACCTGCAGTTCAAGGTATAGGTCACCCAATGTAATTGCCTGTATTCAAAACAAGACGGTCCGCCGTACTCATGTATAGCGGACCGTTTTATTATCCAAGAATTGAATTTTCAATTTCGTTTCCAAGTATAGTCAGAATGATTTGAGAAAGCGGTAGGTCAGTTTCGTGTGATTCAAGCCACAACCTAATCCTGCACAAAATGCATTTAAGTGCAGCACCGCTACCTTTTAATTCCTCAACTCTTAAACTCTCTGACTTTCTAGTTTTCCTCTATTTCTTCGAAGATCTCCTGCAATTCGTCAAAGTCTTTCAGACCGGGTTTAATCTCGTGACCACCACGAAGGCCAATTCCAGCAGGTTTGATGTCTTTCAGCACCGAGTTGATGTTTTGGCGGTGCACGCCGAAGCCCAGGTATATCTGAAAGCGCTTTGCAAGGTTTTTGAGAAACTTGGTATTGGTGTCGTCGATGTTTTCAAAATCTGATGAGTAAATCAGGAAACTGTCAACAGAAGGACCGTACAGCTCCATCATCTCCAGTAACTCGCTCTCTACGGTGTCCTTATTGATGAATACCTTCTGAATAACCGGGCGGTTGATCTCTTCAATCTCATCGATCAGGTATGGTGTATCTAATTGAATATAATCCAGACCGAAGTCATCGGCATACTGGTTGATAATATCGGGCTTGGCACGCTCGAACTCACCAGCCAGTTTTACTCCGGATACCCAGCCAACGATTTCCTTCAGCGTATCGGAAGACATACGCTCCTTATCGTCCAGTTTCAGGTTGAAGCTGATAATATCTACGCCCATGCCAGCGCAGTAACGCGCATCACTTAAATTGTTAATACCATTTACTATTACAGAGGTACGTAAGCCCATAGCAATCTATCTTTTAAAAACCGGGTCGGTTCAGTTAATCCTATTGAATTCCAAAGTAAGTTCCTTATCGGGTACGATGCCATATTTTTTAATGTTTTTTTTAATGCGACAGCATCTTTTAAACAGTTGTTGCTACAATATTTGCCCGGCTGAATCTTTATTAGTGCCCCGATGTTACTATCTTTGTAGAAAAATTATAGCATTTCGAATTACAATTCTGAAGATAAATGAGTAAGTTAGGAAGGGTATTGGTAGCCATGAGCGGCGGCATTGATAGCTCCGTGGCGGCTGTGATGTTGCACGAGCAAGGCTATGAAGTGGTGGGTATGACCATGAAGACATGGGATTATGCATCGAGCGGCGCCAGCAAGAAAGAGACCGGTTGCTGCAGCCTCGACTCCATCAACGACGCCCGAAACATAGCGGTACAGCTCGGCTTCCCGCATTATATTATAGACATACGCGAAGAGTTTGGTGACTATGTGATCAACCACTTCACTGACGAATACATTGCAGGCCGTACGCCAAACCCATGTGTGTTGTGTAATACACACATCAAGTGGGATGCACTATTGCGTCGTGCCGATCAATTGGGTTGTGACTTTATCGCGACCGGGCACTATGCTAACATCCGGGAAGAAAATGGCCGCTATGTGATATCGAAAGGTCTGGACGAAAACAAAGACCAATCTTATGCGCTGTGGGGTATTTCGCAGGAGAGCCTGAGCCGTACGATGTTCCCACTTGGGAAATTGCGTAAAACAGAGATTCGTCAGATGGCCATGGACCGTGGCTTCACGGAACTGGTGAATAAGCCTGAGTCTTATGAAATCTGCTTTATACCTGACAACGACTACCGTGGCTTCCTGAAGCGCCGAGTTGAGGGACTGGAGGAGCAGGTAGCCGGTGGTGAGTTTGTGCTGGAAGACGGAACTGTAGTGGGCAAGCATGAAGGTTATCCATTCTATACCATCGGGCAGCGTAAGGGTCTGGGTATAGCACTTGGTTTCCCGGCTTATGTGACCCGTATTGAGAAAGACACTAACCGTGTAATTTTGGGTAACTACGAAGATCTTGCCAAAAATGCCATGACCGTAGGTAAGCTTAACATGGTGAAGTATGAGAACCTGATTGGTCAGCCTATACCTACCATTACGAAAGTTAGGTATAACGACCCCGGTACAGAAGCTATTATCGAGCAAGAAGGAGATAAGATGAAAGTACACTTCCTGAGTGGTGTGCATGCGATCGCTCCTGGTCAGGCAGCCGTATTCTACGAAGGCAACGACGTAGTGGGTGGCGGCTGGATCGAGTCAAACTATAACTCAGACTATAACCTGAACGTGTTGCAATAATGAGAAGAGCCCTTTTGCTTCTGGTTGTGCTGGCTGCTTTTGTAGCCAGCTGCGAAAGTAAATACAAAGACCCTGACCCGCAGGTGATGGGTTACGACTACTATCCATTGGAAGTAGGGCAATACCGGGTATACAATGTTATGGATATCCGGTTTTCTAACAATATAGGTGATACTAACCGCTTTCAATTGCGCGAACGGGTAGATACAAGTTTCCACGATCAGACTGGCCAGCTTGTCTATAAAGTTATTCGCTCCATCAGGCCAAACGACAAAAACGAATGGTTAGATGACTCTGTGTTAATCGTCAATAAGACTGAACGTATGCTATTGACTACAAAAGACAATACGAAGTATGTTAAAATGGTCTTTCCAGTTAGTAGAAATAAAAAGTGGGAAATGGATGCCTTTAACAGTAGAGTTGTAATTGATTCAATTGCGAGGCTTTATGTAATTAAGCAACAGTACGTTTACGACAATGTTGGTGAACCTTTTGTTATTAATGGTACTGAATTTTCAAATACTGTTACTGTTAAACCCGAAGTGCCTATTATAGTGGGTAGGTTGGATGATAGACGTGAAGTTTATTCTAGAAATATTGGACTAGTTTATCGCATTTACAATAAAGTAACTTATTGTGAGTTGGCTAATAGAAATGACTGTCCGAAATATGAAGAATGGAGAGATGTTGGCCATGAGCGCCACGAAATCTTAATCGAGCACGGTAAACTCTAAAACTTATGCGATATCTGTATCTGCTTGTCTTACTCCTGACGATGGCCCTTCATGCAAGGGCGCAGGGAAGCGACGGCGCAGAGCAGAAGCATCTGATCTACTTTACTGACAAGAACAATTCTCCCTATACAATAACAGAACCAGCGCTATACCTTTCTGCCAAGGCGATCGAACGCCGCAGCAAGCAGGGTATAGCGCTTTCTGTTCGTGACCTGCCTGTCGATCCTGCTTATGTGAGCGACCTCAAGGCGACAGGTGCTACGGTACTCTATACCTCCCGCTGGTTCAATGCGGCCGTCGTGCAGTGCTCCCCTCAAAAGCTGACGGAACTGCAGACGCTTGCCTTTGTGAAGGGGACGCAACAACTCAATCGCCTGCCTGCTTCAACTAAAAAAGCCACGCAATCAAACGATAGTCTGGCGGTTGCTAAGGTTTCGTTCGATCCCTCTTATTTTGGACCATCCTTTCACCAGTCCAATATGCTGGGTATACCTGAGTTGCATGCAACTGGCTACCAGGGCGAAGGCATCACCATTGCTGTATTCGATGCAGGTTTCCCGGGGGTGAACAGCATCGGTGCTTTCTCACACCTTTTCCAGAACGGTCAGATTAAAGGAACTTACGACTTTGTTGGCAAAAAGACCGATGTCTATGGCCACAGCCAGCACGGTACCTCCGTGCTTTCTACGATGGCCGCCTACGATCCGGGCCGCATCATAGGCACGGCTCCCAAAGCAAACTATTACCTGTTCCGTACGGAAGACGCTGCCACTGAACATAACATTGAAGAGGTGAACTGGCTGCTGGCCGCTGAGTTTGCAGATAGTGCCGGGGTTGATGTGATCAATTCTTCGCTTGGCTATACCTTGTTCGATGCTCCATCTTATAGCTATACCTATAGTGAACTGAATGGCAATACCACCATTGTGACACGAGCGGCTGACCTGGCTGCTGCCACCGGCATGCTGGTGGTGACGAGTGCCGGCAACGAAGGCAACAAAGCCTGGCGCTATATCTCGGCACCCGCCGATGCCGACTCAGTCCTGACGGTGGGGGCAGTAGACTCGCTTGCCGTACATGCACTGTTCAGCTCGGTTGGCCCTACCGCCGATCAAAGGCTTAAACCGGATGTGGTAGCGATGGGGCAGCAGGTATACGTGCTGTCGTCTTCAGGCGCTCTTGGCCGGTCAAGCGGTACTTCATTTTCGGGACCCATCATGGCAGGTATGGTCGCCTGTATCTGGCAGGCCCGACCGAAGCTTACCAACATGCAATTGCTGGAGCTAATGCGCCAGCTGGGCAGTAATTACAACAACCCGAACAATTCAACCGGGTATGGTTTGCCTAGCTACAGCCGACTTGTCACAAGTCTGACCGATGAGCAGACAGCAGGAATAAGCATCACCAACCCAGTAGCACAAGAGCCTATAGTGCTGCGCATGGACGAGAACTGGCAGAAGGAGCATGCGCTGGTGCAACTCTATGATGCTTCCGGAAAACTGGTACATACTCAATTATTGCCTGCCCAACAAGCAGTCCACACGCTCAGAATCAGACCATCAGGGCTCAAGAAAGGTATATACCTTTGCCAGGTGAGCTCCAGCAGTAGAAACGTTACTTTGCGCTTTGTCAGACTCTGATGCCGCGCTAATGATTTTCAAACGAAGGATTCTATCTTAATTTCTATATTTGCTTCATGAAACCAATTATCGCCCCCTCTGTACTAGCTTCTGATTTTGCCAACCTGCAGTCTGAAGTAGAAATGCTGAACGAAAGCCAGGCCGACTGGCTGCATATCGACATCATGGACGGCCGCTTTGTGCCGAACATATCATTCGGTTTTCCGGTACTGCAAGCCATTCAGCGCCACGCCAAGAAGCCACTGGATGTGCATTTGATGATCGTAGAACCAGAGCTCTACATCGAGCAGTTCAGAGAAGCAGGAGCGGAGATCATTACCGTGCACCTGGAAGCCTGCAACCACCTGCACCGCACTATTCAGCAAATAAAAGCAACAGGAGCCAAGGCAGGTATAGCCCTTAACCCGCATACTTCCGTACAACTGCTCGACGATGTGATCGCTGACGTGGATCTGGTATGTGTGATGTCGGTAAACCCGGGTTTTGGTGGACAGAAGTTCATCGAAAACACCTACCGCAAGATAGAAGCGCTGAAGAACCTGATCATTTCCCGCAACTCCAATGCGCTTATTGAAATAGACGGCGGTGTGAATCAGCAGAACGCTCCCTTGTTGTTGGAGAAAGGAGCTGATGCTTTAGTAGCCGGCAGTTTTGTATTCAACTCGGCCGACCCGTTGCAGACCATCGCCAATCTGAAAAACCAGGCTTAATTCATAACCTAAACACCCTCTATGCTCCGATATCTTGCGGTATGGCTTGTAATGCTGCTGCCAGCAGGTGTCTTCGCACAGCAGGGTATTGTAAAGGGTACGGTTCAGGGTTCCAATCGCCAGCCACTTGAAATGGCGACGGTCGGGGTGCAGGGCCGTACCCTTGGTGTTCAAACGGATCCACAGGGCAGGTTTAGCCTATCAGTACCTGCTGCAGAAGAGCTAGTTTTAGTCGTCCGTTACCTGGGCTTTAAGCAGCAGGAGCGGAGTGTGAGGGTAGAAGCAAGGCAGGAACTGGTGCTCGACTTTGTGTTAGAAGCCGATCCACAGCAGTTGCGCCAGGTGGATGTTCGGGGCAAACGCGAAGACGATACCCGGGAGCAGGTCAGCGTGACTCGTCTTAATCCGACACTCACCAAAACACTTCCATCTGCATTTGGTGATTTCAATATGATACTGGCTACGCTGCCCGGCGTGACCAGCAACAATGAGCTGTCCTCCACTTACTCAGTGCGCGGCGGCAACTATGACGAGAACCTCGTCTATGTCAACGGTATCGAGATTTACCGTCCTTTTCTGATTTCGGCGGCCCAGCAGGAAGGCCTGAGTTTTGTCAACCCTGATCTGGTGGCCAATGTTGAGTTCTCTTCTGGCGGCTGGCAACCCAAGTATGGCGATAAGCTGTCGTCGGTGTTGAACATCCAGTATAAGCGACCTACTTCATTTGCAGGCTCTGTGACTAGTAGTCTGACAGGCGGTGCAATACATTTGGAGGAAGCCTCTAAAAACAAACGCGTATCCTACCTGATGGGCTTACGCCATAAGAATAGCCAGTATATGCTGCAGGGGCTACAGGTCGACGGGCAGTACCGGCCGGTGTTTACAGACGGGCAGGTATACCTGAGTTTCGACCTAGGGAAACAACCTGAGCGCACTACACTGGGCCTGTTAGGCAGCTATGCCCGCAACAATTTCAGAGTAGAACCCGAAACCCGCACCACCACCTTCGGAACCCGCCAGGCACCGCTTCGACTGCTTGTCGCCTACGACGGACAGGAGAACATGGAATATGATACCTACCAGGTTGGAGCTAACCTAAGCCATCAGGTATCTGACAATCTGTTGACAGAGTTTATTGTGTCAGGCGTGCACTCACTGGAGCGTGAGTTTCGTGATATAGAGGCCGCTTATCGCCTCTGCGACGTGAACACGTTAGGGCGTAACGACATGGGCGAATGCCTGCGTGACCGGGGCATTGGAAGTCAGTTTGATCATGCTCGCAATGCTCTGAAAGCGCTCGTTCTGGCAGCGGAGAGCCGTAATACCTGGCGCCTTAGTTCGCGTAGCACTGTGCTGACCGGTGCCAAAGCGAGTCTGGAGCGTATCAATGACCGTTTGTCTGAATACGGCTTTGTCGATTCTTCTGACTTCGTAACGATGGCTTACAACCTTAATTCGGAGCTTGACCTGCATACGCAACGTTACAATGGCTATGTGCAGCATACCTACGAACTAGATTCCCTCAAAACGATCACCTATGGCATCCGGGCCAGCTATTGGAGCTATAACAACGAACTGACCATTACGCCGCGGGTGCAATACTCATTCATCACCCGTCACAACCCTGACCTTTCCTTCAAAGCTGCTGTGGGGCTCTACTACCAACCGCCTTTCTATAGGGAGTTACGCAACTTTCAGGGAGAGCTAAACCCGAATCTGAAGGCGCAGCGCTCCCTTCATGCTGTCATTGGAAGTGACTTCCTTTTCAAAGCCTGGGACCGTGATTTTAAACTGACCACGGAGGCCTATTACAAGCACATGACCAATGTTGTGCCTTATGATCTGGACAACGTGCGATTGCGCTATTACGGACAGAACAATGCGAAAGCATATGCAGCTGGTTTGGATGTGCGGGTAAACGGGGAATTTATACAGGGAGCGGAATCCTGGCTGAGCTTAGGCCTGATGCAGACAAGAGAAAATGTACAGGGGGACTCGACACTGGTATACAGCAGTTCAGGTGAGATAATCGGAAGCAGGGACCGGGGCTATATGCGACGTCCTACCGACCAGTTAGTGAACATCGGTGTATTTTTCCAGGACCATTTGCCTGATAACCCGACCATCCGGATGTATTTGAACGCTGTGTATGGCAGTGGTTTACCTTTCGGTCCGCCTAATCGTCCGGAGTTTCGCAACGCCTTCTCCGGTAAATCTTATAAAAGAGTAGACATTGGTTTTTCGAAACTGATCGCCTTAGGTGACGACCTAACGGATCGCAAGAAAGTGTCGTTGGAAAGCCTGTGGATTGGCTTGGAAGTGCTCAACATTATTGATGCCCAGAACCGCATTTCTTACAGCTATGTGACCGACGTAAATGAACTGACTTACGCTATACCTAACTTCCTGACAGGTCGCCGAGTTAACCTACGTTTCATTGCCCGTTTTTAGGTATAAAAGAGGAGCGGGGCTTCAGTTTTTCAACCGAAGCCCCGCTTATGAATTGCGATTTTTTACTACCTCCGTTTCTTCCACTCATTATAAGCCGACTCAATTTCACGGGCATAGGTTTGGTACGATTCTGGTTCTTTAGGTCCCAGCTGCATCGCCTTTGCACTTAGGTTGGCTGCTACCAGGTATTCTCTATTCAGTGCATAGAGCCTGGCCTTTACCCAGTTATTGTAGAAGTTCTCTTTGATGGCAATGGACTTGTTGATGTATTCCAACGCCTTCTCGTGCTGATCTCTACGTGCCAGCAGGTAATTGGCTGCCTGCGCCCAGGTATACCAATCGTCCGGAGCAGCGGCTTTAATTGCCTTATTGATATTGGCCAAAGCCTTTTTTTCGATCTCAGTCTCAATGTTGATTGACACCTGTGAGTTCTCCCAGGCTAGGTTTAGCGTACCCTTGTTGGTGCTGATATCACTGAATGAAAATTGTAGCGTCTCATGGAATGGCACCTTCTTAGGTGTCACACGCAAGTAAGCTACATCGTTTAGTTCGCTATACCCTTCGAGACCCCACAGGGTCGTGTCTTTGTTCAGGACGATATTCCACTCCGTTTCATTTTCTGGCAAAATAAAGAAAGAGTAGGTACCAGCCGGCACACGCTCGTGGTTCAGGAAAAGATCATCTTCGAAAGTAATCAAAGTAGCCTCGTTAGCACCAGCCCTCCATAGCGTGCCATACGGTACAAGTGATCCGAAGATCTGGCGCCCTTTAACACCAGGTGCATGATAGCGCACTTTTATCTCTGTTAGCCCAATGGTTTGTTGCACCATTGCTTCCGGGCTGGCCTGTGGCAGTTTGATCTGTGCAGCGGCGTGCTGCTGACTGAGCGCAAAGCAAAAAACCAGTGTCAATAAGCTAAGCAGATACTTCTTCATGATCATTATACGTGTGATGCGTCTTTGATAATATAGGCAAATACTGAAAAAACTATGCCAGATCTCAAAAAAAAATTATATCAAAATTCTGATACAAAGTTAGCTAAAAATTATTTTTTGATCCAACGGCTCTTATTATTTAGTATTGATATTGCGACTTGTTACAAATGGATTACTTTAGAAAGTAAATATAGTATTATACTAATTAAACTATCTTAAAGAATTCAATACAATTGAATTCTTTAAGTCAGCATTCTGTAGATTGTGTAGTACTGATTCATATTTACTATTAAACATTATCAGTTGAAACTTGTAAAAACCAAAATCAACTGTACCTTTGCAGCAGCAGATGAGCAAAACCACGCTACATATCATTTCTTTCATTCCTACGGCAGCGCCTGTTGCCTGTGGTTCTGCTGCGCATCATCATCATTTCCATCATTCCTCGTAAGAGGAATCATAGCACCATATAGCCCCCTGTAGGGTCATCGTACCCTTATTATACTTTGCCAGCAGCAAGGTTATTCTTCTTTGTACCTATTTAATCCATTCAACTCATATGCTACGTTTAGCAATCCAGAAATCCGGTAGGCTGAGTGAAGACTCGCTTAAACTGATCCGAGAGTGCGGTATCTCTTTCATAACCAGCTCTCTAAAACTCAAAACTGAATCCACTAATTTCCCGCTCGAGATCCTATACCTGCGCGATGATGATATACCTGGCTATGTAGCCGATGGGGTAGCCGACATTGGCATCGTAGGAGAAAATGTACTGGTAGAAGAAGGCATGCAGCAGCTGGCTGTAGAGCAGCTTGGTTTTTCGAAATGCCGTTTATCGCTGGCTGTGCCGAAGGGTGATCAGTACGAAGACATCAGCGATCTGCAGGGGAAGAACATTGCGACATCTTATCCCAAACTACTGCAGGCATACCTCGAAGAAAAAGGAGTGCAGGCCAATATTCACACCATCAGTGGTTCTGTAGAGATAGCGCCTAGTATCGGCCTGGCTGATGCTATTTGCGATATTGTGAGTTCGGGCAGTACTTTAATTAGCAATGGTTTGCGTGAAGTGGAGCGCGTGTTCAAGTCACAGGCGGTGCTGATTGCGAACGGGGGACTCAATGCTGAAAAGCAGGAGATACTAAACAAACTGCTGTTCCGTATCCATGCCGTTCAACGTGCCCAGAAAGCCAAGTATATTCTGCTTAATGCGCCGAATGATAAGATAGCAGAAATTAGTGAGTTGCTGCCTGGCGCTAAATCACCCTCGATTTTGCCCCTGGCCGAAGAAGGCTGGAGCTCACTACATTCTGTTGTAAACGAGGATGATTTCTGGGAGATCATTGAGAAACTGAAGGCTGCCGGAGCACAAGGTATATTGGTAGTACCTATTGAAAAGATGATCGTATGATGCGCAGAATAGAATACCCCGCCCAGTCCGACTGGAAGGAACTGGTGAAGCGGCCTACCCAGAATTACGAAGACCTGGAAGCAGGTATAGCCCGGACTTTCGGGCTGGTACAGGAGCAAGGCGATGCCGCTTTGCTTGAGCTGACACAGAAGTATGACGGCGTAAAACTGGATAGCCTTTTTGCTTCCCAAGATGAGATAGCGACAGCAGAAACTCAACTATCCGCTGAGCTGAAAGATGCCATACTGCAGGCCTATAGCAACATCCAGCTTTTTCATGCGCAGCAGGCGGAGCAGCCGAAGCAGGTGGAGACGATGCCTGGTGTGACTTGCTGGCGAAAAAGTGTACCTATAGACCGGGTTGGCTTGTATATACCCGGAGGTACGGCACCGTTGTTCTCAACTTTGCTCATGCTGGGTGTACCCGCTAAACTCGCCGGTTGTCCGGAAGTGATTTTATGTACGCCTCCGGCCAAAGATGGCTCTATTCACCCAGCCATTCGCTACACGGCATCGCTGCTAGGTATTGATAAGATTGTCAAGGTGGGCGGTGCGCAGGCTATTGCTGCCATGGCTTTTGGTTCGGAGTCTATACCTGCCGTGAACAAAATTTTTGGCCCGGGTAACCAGTATGTAACAGTCGCCAAGCAGATGCTGAGTAAGACTGGCGTGGCCATTGATTTACCGGCTGGTCCATCAGAAGTGCTGGTCATAGCAGATGACTCAGCGAATCCGGCTTTTGTGGCAGCTGATCTGCTGTCACAGGCGGAGCACGGTGCTGATTCGCAGGTGCTGCTGCTGACGACATCTGCTGAAATGCTAAAAAGGGTAGAGCAGGAGTTACAGGTACAGTTGAGCAACTTGCCGCGCAAAGAATTTGCAGCCAAAGCATTAGAGAACAGCATAGGTATACTGCTCAACAGTGTAGAAGAAATGCTGCGCTTTTCGAACCTGTATGCACCGGAGCACCTGATCCTTTCTATCCAGAATTTTGAAGAAGTACTGGATAAGATCACCAATGCAGGTTCGGTTTTCCTGGGCAACTACAGTCCGGAGTCAGCAGGTGATTACGCCTCTGGTACCAACCATACCTTGCCTACCAATGGCTATGCCCGTGCCTACAGTGGGGTTTCACTTGATAGCTTTGTCAAGAAAATTACGTTTCAGCACATCACGCCGACAGGTTTACAGAATATCGGAAAAACGATTGAAGTGATGGCAGCAGCGGAGGGATTGGAAGCTCACAAAAATGCAGTAAGTATCAGACTGAAGGAGGTGCAGAATGTTTAACCTGGAGAATATTGTACGCCCGAACGTACTGAAAATGAAAGCTTACTCTTCTGCTCGGGATGAGTTTAAAGGTACAGCCAATGTCTTCATCGATGCCAATGAAAATAATCTAGGCAGTTTGGCCGGAGAAGGATACAATCGCTATCCGGACCCGCATCAGAGAAAGCTAAAGGAAAAGATAGCCGAAATCAAAGGCATTTCACCAAAGCAGATTTTCCTGGGCAATGGATCTGATGAAGCCATCGATCTGCTGTTCCGCATGGTTTGCCGACCGGGACAGGACAGCATGCTGCACCTTCCGCCAACGTATGGCATGTATGAAGTATCGGCTAACTTAAATGAAGTACAGCTGGAGGCTGTACAACTGACACCTGATTTTCAAATTCCGGTGTGGGATGTGCTGCGCCAGGTGAAAGACACAACCAAGCTGATCTTTGTCTGCTCTCCTAACAACCCAACCGGTAACATGATCGAAGCGGAAAGCATCGAAACGCTACTGGATAATTTTGATGGTCTGGTGGTGGTTGATGAAGCCTACATAGACTTTGCTGTTTCGCCTAGCTGGTCTACCCGATTAGCCGATTATCCGAACCTGGTTATCCTACAGACATTTTCCAAAGCCTGGAGTATGGCAGGTTTAAGGCTGGGGATGGCCTTTGCCTCAGAAGAGATTATCGCGTTACTCGATAAGATTAAACCGCCTTATAATATAAACGAAGCGACCCAGGAACTGGCACTGAAAGCACTAGAGCAAACCGAACAACTGGCATACATGATCGAAGAAATTGTTCAGGAAAGAGAGATGCTTGTGCAGGCACTTCCGTCACTCGAGGCAGTGGAGCAGGTATACTCATCGGATGCTAACTTTTTGCTGGTGAAAGTAAAAGAAGCTAATCGTCTGTATAACTATCTGTTAGATCAAGGCATCGTGGTGCGCAATCGCTCCAGTTTGCCTGGCTGCGAGGGCTGTCTGCGAATATCCATCGGAACAGTGGACGAGAACCAGCAGCTGTTCCAAGCCATTTCTAATTTTAAATAAAAAGCGACTTACGAGGTTAAAAGGACAGTTATAACACCTTGCCTGATACACGCTACGAGATACATTATTGAAAATGAAAAAAGCATTGTTTATAGACCGTGACGGCACTATTTTGATCGAGCCTAAAACGGATTTTCAGGTAGATTCTTTCGAGAAGTTCGAGTTTCTGCCAAAGGTGATTCGCAATCTATACAAGATCTATTCTGAGCTGGATTACGAACTGGTAATGGTTACCAATCAGGACGGTCTTGGCACCGACACCTATCCGGAGGACACTTTCTGGCCCTACCAGAATAAGATGCTCGATATACTGAAGAGCGAGGGAATCATATTTGATGATATCCTGATCGACCGGAGCTTTGAACATGAAGGCCTGGAGACCCGCAAACCAGGTATAGGCATGATGAAAAAATACCTGTCCGGTGAGTATGACCTGGAAAACTCTTATGTAATAGGCGACAGGCTGACGGACGTCCAACTTGCCAAGAACTTAGGCGCTCAGGCCATTTTCATCGGGGAGAACCAGGTAGAAGACGCAGCCCTGAGCACGAATGACTGGGATAAAATCTATACCTTCCTGAAACTGCCAGCCAGACGCGCTACAATCAGACGCCAGACAAACGAGACCGACATTGCCATTGATCTCAACCTGGATGGTACGGGACAGATGAACATCCATACTGGCCTTGGTTTTTTTGATCACATGCTGGAGCAGCTGGCCAAGCATGGGAAACTGGATCTGAACATACAGGTTAATGGAGACCTGCACATTGACGAGCACCACACCATTGAAGATACTGGATTGGCGTTGGGAGAAGCTTTTCTGGCAGCACTAGGTAACAAGAAAGGCATCAGCCGCTATGGTTTCCTGCTTCCGATGGATGATGTGCTGGCACAGGTAGCCATTGACTTTAGCGGCAGGCCCTGGACGGTTTGGGAAGCTGAATTCAAGCGTGAAAAAGTAGGGGATATGCCGACTGAAATGTTCTTTCATTTCTTCAAGTCATTCAGCGACACATCTAAATGCAACCTCAATGTAAAAGCGGAGGGGCAGAACGAACACCATAAGATCGAAGCAATCTTCAAGGCATTTGCCAAAGCGATTCAGATGGCAGTGAAACGCAATCCGAAAGATAACTCTATACCTAGTACAAAGGGAACGCTATAGGGAAGAGCATTTGCTTTAACAAAAAGGGCTGACTGTAATAAAACAGTCAGCCTTTTTATCTGGTTGATTAAGCGGTTGGTTGTTGTTCAGCAGGCGCGCAACCAGTCGCTGGCTGCCTCTATATCATCAAATGTCTTAATAAAGCTCTGGTCTTGTGTATGCTGCAGGGACTTATCGGCTGATAGTCTACTAAAGGCGCTAGGGGAATATACCCAGGCAAAGCATTCCAGTCCGGCAGCCTGCATCCTTGGAAGCCAATCCTGGCCCACCCATTTAGATGCGCCAGACCAGATTCCTTCCACGTTTGTGTTGTCATTCAGCACCTTCGTACAGTTGGTTTCCAGCAGAAACTCGAGAATTTTCTCACAACCCTCCACCACCGTGTCATAGTTCTGGTACCCACGCCAATTCACATAGAGCCAACCCTCTGCGTGATTGAATTCTATCAGAATATTGCTTTGCCTATGTAAAATTTCGTTTCTAACCAGTTTCATACAGCTATTTCAAGTACATTCAGCTTTACCGATCTTGTTCACACTGATTATGTCGCAAACCAGTGGGACCAGGTAAATAAATGCTGGCGAGATAAAGACTTCTCAAAAATCAGACCTAATCACTGCTGGTCTTGTAATATGTCTTAAATGCTTGGTAAACAACAGGTAAGTAAAAGAGAACATTCCTGTGAATTCCGACCAAATTCCCAATTATGGAAACTCTTATCCCAAAGTCAGTCGCTTTGATTTTATACTGGCAACACACAGCTTTTGTTATGAAAACGAAGGCATGAATCCCTTATCAATTATTTAAAATTTATTTCAAAAGAATTTGCATTCCTCAGTTTAGCCTTTACCTTTGCAGCAGTGGGTTGAGCTGTTTTGACCCCTTTTAAAGAGAACATGATCCAAAATCTTCTTCATACTGCATGGTGGTGGCACGTTACGCAAGGTATCGTGAACAGACCCGCTATGTTGTATATTAGAAGCTAATACAATCTATAGCCAAAGGTATAAAAGCCTGCTGTTCACCTGAACAGCAGGCTTTTTTTGTTTTTAACACTCTCCGAATCGATGAAGAAATATAAAATCACGACCACACATAAGCGCCTGCTGGCCGATACGCTCACGCCAGTAAGTGTATACCTGAAGCTGCGCGACCGTTTTCCTAACAGCATTTTATTGGAAAGCTCTGACTATCATGGCGCAGAGAACAGCTTCTCCTATATCTGTTGTAGCCCGATGGCGAGTATCAAGGCTGAAAATGAAATGCTGACGGAGAGTTTCCCGGATGGCTACAAACTACAGACTGCCATCACCAAAGACCTAAATGTACCTGCAAGGCTTTCGGAGTTTGCCAGCAGATTTGAGTTGGAGCAAAATAGCTTCAACTTTATCAGCAATGGTTTGTTTGGCTACATGAACTATGATGCGGTGCGCTATTTTGAGGACATTGACCTGAATCTGCGTGCTGACCGTCAACAGATGCCGGACCTTTACTACGCGGTGTATCGCTACATTATTGCGATCAACCACTTCACCAACGAAGCTTATATTTTCTCGCATTCTTATGGAGAGAAAGACGAGAGCGGTATAGCGCAACTCGAAGCTTTGCTCAATAGTCGCAACATACCGAGCTATACCTTTAAGTCAATAGGCGAGGAGGCTTGTAATATTGGACGTAAGGCTTTCCTGCAGAATATCAAGCGGGCGAAGGAGCACTGTTTCCGGGGCGATGTGTTTCAGCTGGTGCTTTCCCGCCGCTTTGAACAGGCCTTTCAGGGAGACGACTTTAACGTGTACCGGGCACTGCGTTCTATTAACCCATCGCCTTACCTGTTCTACTTCGACTATGGAAGCTTCAAGATCTTCGGTTCCTCTCCGGAGGCGCAATTAGTGATCAAAGACGGCAAAGCCAGCATTTTTCCGATAGCGGGCACTTTCCGCAGAACCGGTGATGATGCCGCCGATGCCGCTCTGGCTGAAAAATTACTGGCTGACCCGAAAGAGAACGCCGAGCACGTGATGCTGGTGGATCTTGCCCGCAACGACCTGAGCCGCAATGGTCATAGTGTAGAGGTAGAGACTTTCCGGGAGATACAGTTTTACTCGCACGTCATTCACTTAGTGTCCAAAGTTTCAGGACAGCTGCATGATCAGGAAAGCTCCCTGCAAATGGTGGCCAGCACGTTCCCGGCCGGTACGCTTTCAGGCGCTCCCAAGTACAAGGCCATGCAGCTGATCGATCAATACGAAACAACCAACCGCTCTTTTTACGGCGGCTGCATCGGCTTCATGGACTTCAACGGCAACTTCAATAGCGCCATCATGATCCGCTCTTTCTTGAGCAAGGATTACAAACTCTTCTACCAGGCTGGAGCCGGCATTGTAGCTGCCTCTGACGATAACAGTGAACTGCAGGAAGTGGACAACAAACTTATGGCTTTGCGCAAAGCCCTCACCTTAGCACAGGAGATCAACTAATATGGAAGTTCTGGTAATTGACAATTACGACTCATTCACCTACAACCTCGTGCATTTGCTGCAGGAACTGGGGGCAAAGGTAACCGTGCGGCGAAACGATAAAACATGCCTGGAGGAAGTAGCTCAGTTTGACAAGATCATGCTTTCTCCTGGGCCTGGTATACCTGACGAGGCTGGTATGCTGAAGGAAATCATTCGTGAATTCGGCCCAAGCAAAAGTCTTTTCGGGGTCTGTCTGGGACATCAGGCAATAGGTGAGGTATACGGAGGCAAGTTGTTTAACAGCAATGAGGTATGGCATGGTATTGCTACCCCGATCGCGGTTGTTTGTGAGGAAGAACAGCTCTTCCGGAACCTGCCGCAAAAATTCAACACGGGCCGCTATCATTCTTGGCTTGTCGAGCAAACTTTACCTGACTGTCTGGTACCAACGGCAGTGGATGAAACCGGTCATATCATGGCGCTGCGCCACCGGGACTATGATGTACGCGGCGTGCAGTTCCATCCAGAGTCCGTTCTAACGGAGCATGGGCGGGAGTTGATCAAAAACTGGTTAACACACTAACTGTCATCTCGACGAAAGAAGAGATCTGATTTTAAAATGCAGCTGATTTCTCGCTGTGCCCGAGAAGACAAAAAAATAGCAACCATGAAAGAAATACTAAATCACTTATTTGAACATAAAACGCTGAGCCGGGAGCAAGCGAGGGAGGTGCTGAAAAATATTGCCGCTGGCAGGTATAACCAAAGCCAGATCTCCAGCTTCCTGACGGTCTACATGATGCGCAGCATCACCGTGGAGGAATTGGAGGGTTTTCGCAATGCCTTGCTGGAGCTTTGCCACCGCGTAGAACTGGACGCATACGACCCGATAGACCTTTGTGGCACGGGCGGCGACGGAAAGGATACCTTCAACATTTCCACGCTATCTTCTTTTGTAGTAGCGGCCAATAGAATTGCCGTGGCCAAGCACGGTAACTATGGCGTGTCTTCTTCCTGCGGCTCTTCTAATGTCTTGGAGGCATTGGGTATACAGTTCACCACTGATAAAGACAAACTAGAGCGCAGCATCGCAGAGTATAACATATGCTTTCTGCATGCCCCACTTTTCCACCCGGCTATGAAGAGTGTCGGACCGATTCGCAAGGACCTAGGGGTGAAAACATTCTTCAACATGCTCGGCCCGATGGTGAATCCGGCTTTCCCCAAACAACAGCTGGTGGGTGTATTCAGTCTGGAATTGGCCCGCATGTACGGTTACCTCTACCAACAGCAACCAGACATCCGATATAGCATCCTCCATACTTTGGACGGTTATGACGAGATCTCCCTGACCAGTCCATTTAAAGTAATCGCCGACAGCAAAGAGCAATTACTCGATGCCTCGGATCTGGGCCTTGTTCGTCTGGAGCACAGCCAGATCAAAGGCGGGGAAGGTATAGCCGAGTCCGCTGAGATTTTCCTGAAGGTACTAAAAGGCGAAGGCACAGCTGCCCAAACCGATGTAGTGGCTGCCAATGCCGGTATGGCTATCAACTGCGCCCGTCCTCAATCCTCTATACCTGATGCCGTGGCTTTAGCTAAAGAAACACTTCAATCGGGCAAGGCTTATGCCTTATTTAACAAGTTGATAAATGACAACAAGCTGGTTACAGCCTAATCATTTTCAAATTTTAAAATCTTCAAATTTACAAATCTAAAAACATGAACATACTCGACCAGATCATCGCCCATAAATACAAGGAAGTAGAAGAACGCAAGGCGCTCTACCCGGTAAAATTGCTGGAGAAAAGCCTGTACTTCGAGACACCTTGTCTTTCGCTGGAACGCTACTTACTGCGTCCTGACAAGAGTGGGATCATTGCCGAGATCAAGCGCAAATCACCTTCCAAAGGCGACATTAATCCTTATGTTTCGGTGGAGCGCACTTCCATTGGCTATATGCAGGCGGGTGCTTCGGCCTTATCGATACTAACGGACTCGCACTATTTCGGAGGCAAAAACGAAGACCTGATGGTTGCCCGCAAGTATAATTACTGCCCGATCCTAAGGAAAGACTTTACAGTGGACGAGTACCAGATCGTGGAAGCCAAGTCGATCGGGGCTGATGCCATTTTGCTGATCGCCGCCGCTTTGGAGCCTAATAGGCTGAAACAGCTAGCCGCCTTCGCCCGATCTTTTGGACTCGAAGTATTGTTGGAAGTACATAACCAGAATGAATTGGAAGCTACCCTTTGTGAGGATGTAACGATTGTCGGCGTGAACAACCGCAATCTCCAGACTTTCCAAACGGATGTTGCTTTGTCATTGGAGTTGGCGCAGCACATTCCGGCAGGTATGACCAAAGTGTCAGAAAGCGGAATGAAGTCGCCTAAAACCTTGGTTGAGTTGCAACAGGCAGGTTATAATGGTTTTCTGATCGGGGAGACCTTTATGACAGACGGCCGACCGGAACGTGCCGCCGCTGAGTTTATACGTGAGCTGCGTCACTTGCAGCAAGACCTTATACCAGCTCAGTCACAGGCTTAAGGGCAGATGACAAGCTTTTTATTAAAGCATGACGAAGAGATGAAAGACCTGAAAATCAAAGTATGTGGTATGCGTGAACCGGAAAACATCCGGCAAGTGGCTGCGCTTCAACCCGACTACATGGGCTTTATTTTTTATGAAGGCTCTAAGCGCTACTGCGAAGGCTACATTACACCGGAGCTATTTGCTGAACTGCCGGCAGGTATACAGAAAGTGGGTGTTTTTGTGAATGAAGCCACAGAGGTTATACTGACCACAGTAGAGAAGTATGGCTTGGATCTGGTGCAGTTGCATGGTCGTGAAACGCCGGGGCAGTGCCGGGAGCTGCAGGAAGCAGGTATACGCCTGATCAAGGCCTTTTCGGTTGACGATCGTTTTTCTTTCGAAAACACCTTGTTATACGAGCGCTACTGCGAATTCTTTCTGTTTGACACCCGCGGCAACAATTACGGTGGCAACGGGACTGTCTTCGACTGGGAAATGCTGAAAGGCTACTATTCACCTATACCTTATTTCCTGAGCGGCGGCCTGAATCTGGAAAACCTGCAGAGCAAGGAATTTGAAAAGCTTCGTCCTAAACCCTTTGCGATCGACGTGAACAGTGGTTTTGAGTTGGAGCCGGGGTTGAAGGATATGGAGAAGGTTAAGGAGTTGGTCAGTAAATTAAGAGTTAACAGTTAACAGTTTTTCTATAGCGCGAGCGTCCTCGCTCGTGTTTAATATAGAGGGGCCTCTGGCCCAGTTGTGAGTTTTATCAGCATAATAATAGGGGCCGGAGGCCCCACTATAGCAAGTCACGAGCGAGGACGCTCGCGCCAGAGATTAACAAAAGTTAAAAATATTACATGAAATACTCAGTAGACGATAACGGATTTTACGGCAAGTTCGGCGGGGCCTATGTTCCTGAAATGCTATACCCGAATGTGGAGGAGTTGCGGGAGAACTATTTGAAGATCATGGCAGAGCCGGATTTTCAGGAGGAAATGCAGAGTTTGCTCCGCGATTATGTGGGTCGCCCGACGCCCCTATACTTTGCCAAGCGCCTATCCGAAAAATATAAAACCAATATCTACCTCAAACGCGAGGACCTGAACCATACCGGCGCGCACAAGATCAACAACACCATCGGGCAGATTTTGCTAGCTAAGCGACTAGGTAAGACCCGCATCATTGCGGAAACAGGTGCCGGTCAGCATGGCGTAGCCACGGCTACCGTTTGCGCACTGATGAACCTCGAGTGTATCGTGTACATGGGTGAAGTAGATATTGATAGACAGGCCCCTAATGTCGCCCGCATGAAGATGTTAGGTGCTACCGTAGCGCCTGCCACCAGCGGCAGCCGCACCCTGAAAGATGCGACTAACGAAGCCATCCGCGACTGGATCAACAATCCGGAAGACACTTATTATATCATTGGTTCGGTGGTAGGGCCGCACCCATATCCGGATATGGTGGCCCGTTTTCAGGCGGTGATCTCAGAAGAAATGAAAGCGCAGTTGCTGGAGAAAACTGGTAGCGAGAACCCGGATTTTGTCGTGGCCTGTGTGGGAGGTGGCAGCAATGCGGCAGGTGCTTTTTACCACTATCTCGATACGCCGGAAGTGAAGTTGGTAGCCGTGGAGGCTGCCGGATTAGGTATAGATTCTGGTGAATCCGCCGCAACTTCGGTGTTGGGCAAAGAGGGCATCATCCACGGCAGCCGCACGCTGTTAATGCAGACCGAAGACGGACAGGTGACTGAGCCCTATTCTATTTCAGCAGGACTGGACTATCCGGGAGTGGGGCCTTTGCATGCGCACCTGCACCAGTCCGGCCGTGCGATCTTCGAAAGCATTACCGACGAAGAAGCCTTGCAAGCTGTGCTGGAGCTGACCCGACTTGAGGGGATTATACCTGCGCTGGAAACAGCACATGCCTTGGCCGCGATCGGCAGATTGGGCGCAAAGCCGGAAGAGGTGGTGGTTATTAACCTTTCAGGCCGCGGTGACAAAGATTTGGCAACTTACTTAGACAGATTCGACTTCCATGACAAATAGAATAAAACAACTATTCGCCCAAAAGCCTAAGGGTTTGCTCTCGGTTTACTTCACTGCCGGCTTCCCTAATTTAGAGGACACGGTGCCGATCATACTGGAACTGGAGAAAAACGGGGTAGACCTGATCGAAATAGGCATGCCCTTCTCGGATCCGTTGGCAGACGGTCCGACCATCCAGCAGAGCAGCGAAGCCGCGATACGCAACGGCATGACCATTCCGAAACTGTTTGAGCAGTTGAAAGATATTCGACAGCATACCCAGATTCCCTTGGTGCTGATGGGCTACCTCAATCCGGTGATGCAATACGGCGTGGAGCGCTTTCTGCAAAAAGCCAGTGAACTAGGTATAGACGGCCTTATCCTGCCAGACCTGCCTTTGTCGGATTATGTGCGGGAGTATAAAGCAATGTTCGAGCAGTACGGTCTTAGTAATATATTCCTGATCACGCCCCAGACACCGGAACAACGCATCCGGGAGATTGACACCCATACCAATGGCTTTATTTATATGGTATCATCGGCTTCGGTGACGGGCAGCACGACGGGCCAGTCGGTAGTGAACACCGCTTATTTTGATCGGGTGAACGGTCTAGGCTTGCGCAACCCCGGTGTCATCGGTTTCGGCATACATAATAATGAAACTTTCACGCAAGCCTGCAATCACGCCAGTGGCGCTATTATCGGCAGTGCCTTTATAAAGGCTTTAAGTAAAGAGGGCAGCCTTAAAGTGAACATCAGTACATTTATTCAAAGCATCAGACAGAAAGAAACAGCATGATCATACAATTGCAACAAGGTATACCTACTGAACTGAAGGAGGCAATACTGAAGGAGGTGAAGCAAGTCGGTTTCAAAGCCAACGAAGTAAAAACGCAGGAGGCACACTACATTGTCGGTATCGGCAAGAAGGACTTTGATATCCGTACGCTGGGACAGTTGCCGGGTATGGCAGATATTCACCGCGTGTCAGACGAGTACAAGCTGATCTCCCGCAAGTGGCGCGTAAATCCGACGCTGATCGATTTAGGGGATGACGTGGTGATAGGAGAGGGTAACTTCAGCATCATGGCAGGACCTTGCTCTATCGAGAGCGAACGGCAGATCGAGCTGGTCGTGGAGCACTTGCAAGCCAACGATGTAAAGATCATGCGCGGTGGCGTGTTCAAGCCACGGAGTTCGCCTTATGCCTTTCGGGGTATGGGACTGGAAGGTCTGCGCATGTTTCATCAGCTGTGCAGCGAAAATGGTATCAAGATCATTACCGAGGTCATGCAGGTATCCCAGATCGAAGACATGGTGGAATTTGTGGATGTGTTTCAGGTAGGCGCCCGCAACAGCCAGAACTTTAATTTGCTGGATGCGCTGGGTGAAGCCCAAAAGCCGGTACTGCTGAAGCGCGGCATTTCTGGAACGATAGAGGAATTGCTGCAGGCTGCTGAATACATTTTCTCGAACGGAAACGAAAAGATCATGCTCTGCGAACGCGGTATTCGATCCTACGAAAACGCCTATCGTAACGTGCTCGACCTGAACGCTGTGCCCGTGCTCAAAGCCAAGACCCACCTGCCAGTTATCGTGGACCCATCACATGGCATCGGCTTGCGCGACTATGTAGAGCCTATGTCGCTGGCAGCCGTGATGGCCGGTGCAGATGGCGTGATCTACGAAACGCACCAGAAGCCGGAAGAAGCCTTCTCTGACGGACAACAGACCGTTAACTTTCAGGAATCTGAGCGTCTGATCAAGCGTATGCGACAGGCTTTTGCGTTGCGGGAGAGCTTTTAAGGTATAGCTTTCTGGATCTTCATATAGGGCCCCTTCCCCAAGGATTTTCAGGATTATAGGATTGACAGGATTTCGAGGGAATTGGGTTCATTTAGGCTTTTGTCATTTCGACTGGGGGTAGGGGGCCACTATTGTTCGGAACATGTGAAAGAATTATTTCTGGCTATTAAGGCTGAATACAGGAATCGAAGCTGTCCTCTCGAGGGGACTATAGGGGTGTAAAAGGCTGCTGTTTTGCAGGTTTCGAACAGTAGCGGGTAGGGGCCCTCTATTTGGGAGAAATCTGAAGTATTGAAAAAACTCTGAAATAAGCAGATCTCTCACTTTGTTCGAGATGACAGTTTGTGCGCTGTGGTTCTTAAATCAACCGAAATGGCGCTATCACCAGAATCAATAAGAATTACTATTTTTTTCAATATTAAAGCTGTAAAAGCCTGATGCGGCAGCGTCAGGCTTTTGCACTTCAAGCTATAACCAACTCCGCATTTTGCGTACTAAAGCATACAACAACCGCTTATGCAGAAACTATACCTACCGATAATATCTAAAATCTTATTCCCAGTGCTTTCAGCTACGCTGTTTTTCACCAGCTGCACGTCACTTCAGGAATCCTCTAAGTATTCATTTTCGGAAGGGATCTACAAGGCCAAAATTTCAAGAGAACCGGCGGCCAAGGTATACGTGGATATGGGAGAAGAATCACTCAGACTATATCCCTCGCAAGATTACAGAAGAGGACAGGCGGTACAGCTTGACACGACTACCAAAATTACTCTTGCTATACCTGAGGAATTAGATGCGGCGCCAGGCCATACCTATACCTTCTCAAAGCCCTCCTTTGATCTGGATGTACTCACCATTCCGTTTAAATACCGTCCCGGAACGGCAGGTACACCCAACCAACTCAACACTACTTTTCAAGGTGCTCTGTTTATAGGGGCACGACGGGATGTTTTTCGTATCAATTACAAAGCGACGCCAGTTGGTAACCATCGTCGGTTTTTAAACCACTTCGGTTATAGTGTCGGGCTGTTTTCAGGTATAGGCGCTACCACTGTAAACGAAGCCGTAACAGGCGGCCAGGTAGGGTATGAATATGAAGGCGTTGTGTTGCTGAATGGGGTGGCGGGCATTGTCGGCATCAACAATTTCACCTTCGGTCTGGCGCTGGGCTTCGATCATCTCCTCGATAAGTATCGCCACGACTGGATTTATCAGCGCAAGCCGTGGTTAGGTTTGGCTTTTGGCTTGAACCTGAACTAGTGGGCTGCGTCGAAATAGAAATGATATTAAGCTTAATTTACTTCATTTGCCAGCCGAAAGCTTTTTCCAAAATTTGATTAGTGAAACACCCTTTACATACCTTTAAAAGAACTTAAGGCAAGGAACAATTGAATGAAATGACAATCTTCTTAATTAATATAAGACTTCGGTTTTCAAGCTAAATCAATGTGTATAAAAAAGCCCGGTACTGAACGGTACCGGGCTTTCTGTTTTAATTTGCTTTTTTGTCTAGCGTTTCATCTAACCACTTGAAGAACTCGTGCTGCCATACCATGGCGTTCTGCGGCTGCAGTACCCAGTGGTTTTCATCCGGCAGGTATAGCAAGCGGCTCTTGATGCCTTTGAGCTGGGCTAGTTGGAAAGCTTGTAAGCCTTGCTCTATACCTACCCGGAAGTCCTGCCCGCCCTGCACGATCAGGATCGGCGTGTCCCACTTATTAAAAAGCTCGATCGGGTTGTACTCCTTATAGCTCTGAGGTGACTTCGTATCCCAATAAGGACCCTTCAATTCGTTGTTGGCAAAGAACATTTCTTCGGTGGTGCCATACCAGCTGCGCATATCAAACAGACCATCATGCGCGATGAAAGTCTTGAAGCGTCCTTCATGTAAACCAGCCAGCATAAACACAGAGTAGCCTCCATAGCTCGCTCCAATCGCTCCCAGTCGGTCTTTGTCTACATAAGCCTCCTTGGCTACATCGTCGATGGCAGACAGGTAGTCGCGGATAGGCTGACCACCCCAGTCACCGCTGATCTGACGGTTCCATTCTTCTCCATGTCCTGGCATACCGCGGCGGTTCGGTGCCACTACGATGTAACCCTGTGCTGCGATCAGCTGTAGGTTCCAGCGGTAAGAGTAGAACTGCGTAAGGGCCGATTGCGGACCGCCCTGGCAGTAAAGTAGTGTCGGGTATTTTTTGTTCGGGTCGAAGTCCTGCGGGTATACCACCCACGAGAACAGGTCCTTACCATCACTGGCTTTGGTCACACGCGGCTCCACTTTGCTCTTCGCCAATGTGCCGTATATTTCGTCATTTACCGTGGTGAGTTGCGTAAGCTTGCCCGATTTGGTATCCAAACGGTAAAGCTCCGGGGCGCGGTTCATGTCGTTTCGCGTCACGATCAGGTTATTGCCGGCTTGTCCCACAATGCCGTTCACATCGAACTGTCCTTTGGTAACCTGGCGTATTCCTTTGGCTGTGAACTTGTCGAGACTTTTCGGAAGCGCAATTTCGTATACCTGAATCGTGCCTTTGGTTGGGGCCACGAACCAGATTTTGCTGCCGTCGTTGCTCCACTCAAATCCGTTGATGGTCTCGTCCCAGTCTTTGGTCAGATTGTGCTTTATGCCAGACTTGGTGTCCATCACGATCAGTTCGTTCTGGTCGGCTTCGTTACCGTCTTCGTCCATTGCCAGCCAAGCCAGTTTAGAGCCATCGGCGCTGTAGATCGGATGGGTATCGTAACCTAGATTGCCTTCGGTGAGGTTGGTGGTTTTGCCGCTGGCGATGTCGTAGCGATAGATATCGGTGTTGGTGCTCACGGCGTAATCCTTGCCGAACTTTTTCTTGCTCACATACAGGATCGCCTTGCTGTCTGGACTCCAGATCATGTCTTCCTTGCCACCGAAAGGCTTTTGCGGCGCATCAAATGGCTCACCTTTCATCAGGTCAACCGGATTGCCTACCTGACCGTTGTTGTAGCTGGCGTAGAAAATGTGCTGGAACTTGCCGTCTTCCCACGCATCCCAGTGACGATAATTCAGATCATTATACACGTAAGCATTGGACTTTTTTAGCTCCGGGTATATGTCGGTGCTGTGCATCTTTTTCACTTCTACTTCGCGAGAGAATAAAAGATGTTTTCCGTCCGGAGAGAAGCGCACGTTACTCAGTCCGCCTTCCACGTTGGTTAGTTGCTTGGGCTCACCTTTGCCGCCGTTTAGCTGCCACAGCTGACCTTTGTGCAGGTATACTATGTTGCCTGTGGCCTTGTCGATGTGTACCACGCTTTCGCCGCCTTTGGTAGAGGTGAGCTGCGTTGCCTGGCCGCCGCTTACAGGTATAGCATACAGGTTGCGCTCGCTGTTGTTTTCCTGTACATTGGGATAGCTCACGCCGTAGATCACCGATTTACCGTCAGGAGTAATGGTTTCGGCAGAAACACGGCCCAGTTGCCAGAGTATTTCCGGGGTCATACGCTGTTGTGCCTGCACCATCGTTGCAGCAAACACACCAGCCAGTATCATTATCTTTTTCATGCTCCAAAAATAACCGAAAACCCGACATTCTGAAATGACAATCGTATAGTGTGTGAAAAAGAATCAGGTATAGTTATGGTATTACGCCAGCCACAACCTATATTTGTCACAATGAAAGGCACAATGGCACATCTGCATCATCATCATGCACGAAACAAAAGTTTCGGAGCCGCTAGCCTATGGACTTGATTTAGCTTGCTAAAAATATATTTTCCAAAAGCCTGACTCCGAACAGAGTCAGGCTTTTTTTGTTGTCTAAATCAGGATTTATTAATCATTAGTCACTATTCATTACACATTAAAAATAATGGATCTAGTTATAGTTGATTACAAGGCGGGTAATGTGCAGTCGGTGCAGTTTGCGATGGAACGGCTGGGTGTGCAGGCCACGCTGAGCTGCGATTTTGAGGCGATCAAGGCGGCGGATAAAGTGATCTTTCCGGGCGTGGGAGAGGCCTCTTCGGCTATGGCACAGCTACGGGCCCGCAACTTGGATAAGCTGCTGCCTACACTTGAGCAGCCTTTTTTCGGAGTTTGCTTAGGTATGCAGTTACTCTGCGAGCATTCTGAAGAAGGCGACACGGATTTGCTCGGTATTATACCTTTGCCGGTGAAGCGTTTCGAGACAGACCTGAAAGTGCCGCACATGGGCTGGAACCAGTTAGAGGAGCTGCAATCGCCTTTATTTGAAGGTATAGCCGAAGGAGAATACGCCTATTATGTGCATAGTTATTATGTGCCGCTGAGTGAGTATACCATAGCCCAGACTTCTTATCCGGAGCCATTCTCGGCCGCTTTGCATTACAAAAACTTTTACGCTGCGCAGTTTCACCCTGAAAAAAGCGGTCCTGCCGGTTCTCAGATCCTTAAAAACTTCCTTGCCTTATGATGGAAATCATCCCAGCTATAGACCTGATTGGCGGCCAATGCGTGCGCCTCACCGAAGGCGACTTCTCCCAGCAAACCACCTACGACAGCAATCCGCTGGAAGTAGCCAAACGTTTTGAAGCTAATGGTATCAAGCGACTGCATTTGGTGGACCTCGACGGTGCCCGTGCCCGTAAACCGGTGAACCTAAACGTGCTCGAAAACATTGCCGCTAATACCAACCTGACCATCGACTTTGGTGGAGGTTTGCAATCCGATGAAGCCGTAAAACAGGCTTTTGATGCGGGCGCAGCGCAAATCACAGCGGGCAGTATTGCGGTGCGTGAGCCGGAGAAAGTGAAAAACTGGCTACTGCAGTATGGAGCCGACAAGATCATCATTGGAGCCGATTTTAAAGGCACCAACATCGCCATCAGTGCCTGGACCGAGGAGAGCAAATACCCGCTGCAGGATTTTATGTCAGGTTATCTGAAGACGGGGGCCAAACTTTTCATCTGCACCGATGTTAGCAAAGACGGCAAGTTGCAGGGGCCATCGACCAACACATATCGGCATCTCAAGTTAACCTTGCCGGATGCCCAAGTGATTGCCAGTGGCGGCGTAACAACCGTACAGGATCTGGAGGAACTGCAGGAGATCGGGGTGACCGGTGCCATCATCGGTAAGGCGATATACGAAGGAACGATTACTCTAAAGGACTTAGCGCGATTCTTATGTTAACTAAACGCATTATACCTTGTCTGGACATCAAAAACGGCCGCACCGTAAAAGGAGTCCGTTTTGAGAATATCCGCGATGCTGGCGACCCGGTGGAGTTGGCCAAGTGGTATGCCGAGCAGGGTGCCGACGAACTGGTTTTTCTGGACATCACTGCTACCAACGAAGAACGCAAAACCTTTGCTGAGCTGGTGCGCGACATTGCTCGTCATATCGACATACCTTTCACGGTAGGTGGCGGCATCAGTGCCGTGGCCGATGTGGAGGTGTTGTTACAGGCCGGTGCTGATAAAGTGTCGATTAACTCCGCAGCTATACGCAATCCACAGCTGGTGCAGGATTTAGCACGTCGCTTTGGCAGTCAGTGCGTGACCGTGGCCATCGACACCAAGTATACTGAAGCCACTGGCTGGAAGGTATACGCCCGCGCCGGAACCGTGGAAACAGAACATGCTACCGTGGACTGGGCAAAAAAAGTGGTGGAGTTGGGCGCAGGCGAGATCCTGCTGACCAGCATGAACAACGACGGCACCAAGGCCGGCTTTGCGCTGGATATTACCAAGGCCGTTTCGGAAGCCGTTTCCGTGCCTGTTATCGCTTCTGGCGGGGCAGGGACCATGCAGCACTTCGCCGACGCTTTCCAGGAAGCCCATGCAGATGCTGCCCTAGCCGCCAGCCTCTTTCACTTCCGCGAGCTTGATATTCCAGACTTGAAGGCATACCTGAAAACGGAAGGTATAGCAGTGAGGATCTGATAATTTTGAACGAGTGATGGAGTGAGTGTGCAGAATTTTTAAAACACTTGACTCATAAATTTAACGCTAAACGTGCACAACGTGAAAATCGACTTTGATAAAATGGGTGGGCTAGTGCCTGCTGTGATACAAGACGCTGCTACGAGCCAGGTGCTGATGCTGGGATACATGAACCAGGAGGCGCTGGACAAGACGCAAAAAGAAGGACTGGTGACTTTTTTCTCCCGCTCGAAAAATCGCCTCTGGACGAAAGGCGAAACCTCCGGCCATACCTTACAGGTGGTGAGCATCACCGAAGATTGTGACAATGATTCGCTTTTGATCAAGGTGAACCCCAACGGGCCTACCTGCCACACCGGCGACACCAGTTGCTTTGGCGAAGATCCATCAGCTAAACGCTTGGCGGCGATTCAGTTCATCGCCAGACTTGAAGAGGTGATACAGCAACGCAAGGCCAATCCGGCAGAGGTTTCCTATACCAATTTTCTGTTTGACAAAGGCGTGAACAAGATCGCCCAGAAAGTAGGAGAGGAAGCCGTGGAAACCGTGATTGATGCGGTGGCCGGGAAAACTGATACGATGAAGGGGGAAGCTGCTGACTTGCTTTACCACCTGCTGGTGCTGTTGGCAGCCACGGGTCTGGAGCTAGCCGATGTGGTGGCTGTATTGGAAGAACGTCATAAAAAGTAAAGACCAGTCGCGGTGGCGACTGGTCTTCAAAATACTTTTTTCTACTTATGCTTAGGCGTTAGCTAGATTCAGATTATTAAATTTCCCCTTCAGGGTAATGTTGCACTTGCGGGGCTTTTCCTGATTGCTACCGTAGGAAGTAGGATCGGTGACATTCATTATCGTTACTTCAAAGTTGCCGCTTGCAAGGCCGGTCGTAGCATTGTAAGCTTTGATCTCTATCTGCCCCTCCATACGGTTTCCGCTGCTAAACAAGGCACTTTTGCTGGTCTTGTTGTAGTAGTGGTAGTAGGTCAGGTCCGCTCGCCCTGTTTTGTTATTTGAAAGGGAACGCACCGTATAAGTACCGATATAGCCGTGCAGCAGGTCCGCTTGCTTGATGTTAAATACCAGCGCGTCGATGGTGGCGGGCTGTGACGGCGCAAAATTCAGCTGCAGCTTTTCTTCATCTGACACAAGTTGCATCTCTTTCAGACTAAGGCTATAGACCGCCTTTTCCTCTTCTGCAGATTCCAGGTAATTAAAAGATCTTTCCATCGTAGCCTCCACCTTTGGCATGATCGAGGTGCTTTCATCCTTCTCTTTATCGCACGATACAGAAAGAAATGTAATGACTAAAAGCCATGTAGAAAGTATGATCTTTTTCATAGTTTTAATTTGACTATAAAGGTATGAAAAAGATTACTTTAGCTGCAATAAATATTAAATATTCTTTATATAAAATCTTTGATGGCGTCAGCGATTTCGCCTCCCTTTTCCTCCTGCACAAAATGACCAGCCTCTAATCGCTTGACTTTTGCTTCCGGGAATGTGTTCTGCCACTTTTCAAGCAGGCTTAACGGAAGCAGTTTGTCTTTTTCTCCCCACAGAATCAGTTTAGGTATAGCACGAAGCTTTTCATGCTGCTCCCAAAGGCTGGCAAACCAAGGGCCCGATTCTTTGAGTGAAATTGCAAAGTGCCAGGTGCCCATGCGGCTGCGGCTGTTGCTGAGGGGTTTTAAGTAATGCTGGTGCACATCCTTACTCAGGTGGCGTTTCTGGTGATAGCCCCTAGGCAGGAGCAGGCGGGGTGAAAAGCCCAGGTTCAGGTATAGGAACCGTCCTATGCCGCCATTGAGGAAACCGCTGATCTTCATTATTTGTGCTTCATCCTCCAGCGACCACATCCAGGTGTTCAGTATGACCAGCCGCTTAACGTTTTCCGGATGCTTCAGGGCATAACTCAAACCAATGGGGCCTCCAAAATCATGTACCACAAGGGTAATATCTCTCAGCTGCAGATGATCGATCAGCTGCTCCAGGTTATGCGCGTGAGCTTCGGGTGTATAGGCAAAGTCATCTGGCTTGTCGGACAGGCCAAAGCCCAGATGGTCAGGAGCAATGCAGCGGTGTGTCCGGCTAAGTGCTTTTATTTGCTGTCGCCATACGAACGACCAGGTGGGCGTACCATGCACAAAAATGATCGGTTCGCCCTGCCCTTCATCTACATAGTGCATCTGTCCGGCTTGCAGCGCCAGCGTGTGGTGTGCAAAGGGATATAAAATGCGGTCAAGCCATTTGGGGGATTTCATCCTGTGTTTTTTTAACGATCAACAATCATTTCTTATACTTCATGATCAGGAGGGAGGCCACGTCATCGATAGGGTAATTGTCGTAAAACAAAAAGTGGCTGGCCATACCATCGATGGAAGCGAAGAGAAGTTTGGCTTCGAGTTCAGGGAATGGAATACCCGCCTCCATCAGATTCTGTCGGATGCGCTCTTCGATGTAAGCAGTCTCCTCCTGCATCTCGTACAGCAACTGCCTGACGACCTCTGACTGCATCCGGATGCCGTGCAGCAATTTCCAGAAGTCTTTCTTTTCTTTCAGCAGTTTCACTGTCTGCTGAATATGCTGCGCTATACCTGAGCCAGCCTGTTCAGAAGCGGGTTCAAAGGAAGCATGGATGTCTTCTACGCCGCGGCGGAATATTTCTGCCAGCAACTCGTCTTTACTTTTAAAGTAATTGTAAAGCAATCCGAGTGACATGCCTGCCTCATTGGCAATACTGCGGATCGAGGTGGCTTCATAGCCTTGCGATGCAAATAGCCTCAGGGCTACTTCAACTAACCTGTTAATGCTGTGCTCTCTTTTTTCCTGAAACCGGGTCATGGGAGGGTGAACGTTTGCTCAAATATATTATGATTGAACGTCCGTTCAAAGATTAAGTTGAGTTTTCACCTGCACTATTTTATCTAACGCATAATTTAACAAAAGCGTATACCTAGCGTCTACAGGGGCAATATGTGGTAACTATACACATTTGGTCAGAACATATAACTGATAGCAAGGTTATAAACACATAATGCAGGTGCCCGTATTCATCTCAAACTGACTCTACGTGGAAATTAAAACGCTTTTTCAAAAATGGTGGGTATGGCTACTCTTCATCCTCGCCTCTCTTTTTATAATCACCGCTATTCTGACATCTCAGTATTTTAACCCCTGGCTGCAGCATGAATTGGAGTCGCGGGTACGAGAAGAATCAAACGGCCTCTATACCTTGAAGCTGAACGGGCTTGATGCATCCCTGCTAAGCGGGCGCATCACAGCAGACTCCATCCACCTGTTACCTGACTTTGATGCTTGGGAAAAGCAACATGAAATCAGTCAGCAGGATACTGCTGTTGCAGCGGCGCCCCGTACACTAATGGATCTCAAAACAGACAGACTGGTGTTGGCAGGCATCAACTTCATCGGCATCTTAAGAGGCAAGCCGCTCGATTTGAACAAGCTTAGGGTGCTTCAGCCTATCGTGCTGATTACCGAAATGCGTCAGGATACAACAGAGAGTCACGAACCACTGCACAAGTCTGTTGACGGGATTATGAAAAACCTGCAGATTGGTACGATTGAGGTAGAGAAGGCGACGCTACGTATCCGTGAAGGCCAGGATGCAGAGACAGACCGCATCTCCTTACGGGACTTTAGCATGGAGGTGAAAGATCTTCAGCTCGACAGTACCGCTTTTGAAGATGAGGAGCGGGCCTATTATGCCCGGCTTATTGCGTTTGAATCTGGAAAAGCTGAATTCTCCCTTCCTGACGGAACGTATCGCTTACAGGCTGCAGCCCTCAAAGCCAATACGGAAGATGGGACGCTCAACATTGGCAACCTGCAACTCATCCCGCTTCTGGATAATGCGGCACTTGCCCGTCAGAAAGGCAAGGCCGTGTCAACCATGCGGCTGGAGGTACCGGAGATCAACCTGAGCGGCGTAGACTTTGCATCGCACTCCCGGGACAATAACCTGGTGGCTAAACATATGGTGATCAAGAACCCGTCTCTGAGCGCGTACATGGATCGGAAAAACTTCACGGCCAAAGGAAACAAACCATTGCCGCATGACATCATCCAGCAATTGAAAACCGGCCTGACCCTTCCGAAAATAGAGGTGCAGGGCATGCACATCCGCTACGAAGAACTGGCAGAGGAAGCGACCGAGAAAGGCATCATTACCTTTGAGAATTTGTATGCCACCATCACGAATGTGACCAATGACAAGAACCGCATGTCGGCTGACAACCCGGCCGTTATCGATGCCAAAGCGGAACTATATGGAAAGGCGCCTATAGCCGTTACCATCCGGCTTGACCTGCTGGATCCCAATGCCTATCATACTATACAGGGCACTGCGGGACCAGCCGATCCGGCTGTGCTGAACCCTATACTGGAACCTACAACTTTCATCAGCGTGAAGGAAGGCAGTCTGCAGAAAAGTGATTTCAGCATGGAGTTGTACCGCAACAAAGCCACTGGCAACCTGAATGCTCGCTACCAGAACTTTAAAGTGGATGTACTGACCAAAGATGAAGACAAGCGCCAGTCATTCGGAAAGAAGATACTCTCGAAAGTAGCCAACAAAATAGTGATCACCTCTGATAATCCGAAGAAAGGCGAAGAGCTGCGACCCGGAGACATTCAGGTGGTACGCGCCAAAAGCCGCTCTGTCTTCAACTTCTGGAAAGACTGCCTTGTCAGCGGCTTCAGAACAGCCGCCGGTATCGAAGGTATCGGCGCAGACCTTAGCGACCCAAACAGGTAAACGTCCGCTCAGTTCCCAGTCGTTTTGATCAGTAGTTTGCGGTACTTGGTAAAGATGCTTGACTTGGAAACGAAGCCCAGGTATAGCTCACCTTTGAGGACGGGCAGGTTCCAGGCACCTGTCTCGTCAAATTTTTTCATCACTTCAGCCATGGTGTCGTTATGGCGCACTACGGCAGGCGGAGCCGACAGCAGTTCGGTTACCAGCACCTTGTCATACTTTTCCTGCTTGAACATGATCTCCCGCACGTCTTCGAGCAGGATGATGCCTCTTAGTTTCTGCTGCTCGTCCACCACCGGATATAAATTTCGGCGGCTGTGGGCGATCACCTCTACCAGTTCACGCAGTGTGGCGCTATACCTGACAGGTTGAAAGTCAGTCTCGACCAGGTGGCGGATCTGCATAATGCGCAGTACGGTGCGGTCTTTATTAGCGGTAAGCAGTTCTCCTTTCTGGGCCAGCTTCTTGGTGTCGAGCGAGAAGGGTTCAAAGTACTTCACCATAGCATAAGCAGAGGCCGATACGATCATCAGCGGGATCATCAGGGTATAGCCGCCAGATATTTCGGCAATCAGGAAAACCGCGGTCAGCGGAGCATGCATCACACCGCTCAGGATGCCGGCCATCCCGACTACGGTAAAGCTGCCTTCCGGTAATTTGTGGATTTGCAGCATGTTGACGAGCCGGCTAAAAAAGAAACCCACGTGCGCCCCCACAAACATGGAAGGAGCGAAGTTGCCTCCGTTACCACCACCGGCAATGGTGAAGGTGGTAGCCGCAACTTTTACCAGCGCCAGCATCCCGACAAAGCCCAGCACCAGCCATTCATTCGTGCCAAAGAACGAAAGCCAGCTGTCTTGCAGCAGTGCTTCAGGCTTGCCGCTTTCGAGGAGTTTGACAGCACCGTAGCCTTCCCCAAAAAGCGGAGGAAACAACATGATCAGCAAACCGAGCAAAATACCACCAACCAGGGCGCGGCGATAGGGCTGGTCCTGGAAGGGCTCAAAAAGAGCTTCTACACGCCAGGCTGCGCGGCTATAGTATACAGACATCAATCCGGTGAGTACACCCAGCAGGATATAGAAAGGCACATGCGAAGCAGCGAAAACGCCTAGTTGATCTGCAAAGAAAAGCAGCTCTTCCCGCAGGATGATGCGTGAGCAAAGCGCCCCCACAACCGCCGAAATGATCAAAGGTATGAAGGCCGAAATGCTGATGTCGGTCAGTAGGACTTCGATGGCAAAAAGCACACCGGCAATAGGCGCATTAAAAACAGCTGCTATACCTGCCGCGGCGCCACATGCCAGTAGCAGGGTACGGTCGCGGTAATTCAAGTGATACTCCCGTCCGAAATTGGAGCCGATGGCAGATCCTGTCACCACAATCGGGGACTCCAGACCGGCCGAGCCTCCAAAGCCAGCCGTAATGCCACTAGTGAGCACATGCGAATACATTTTATGCGTCTCCACCATGCTGGACTTCTGCGAAATGCTATGCAGGATACTGGCCGTGCCACGCCCCAACTGTCCGTTGAACATGACCCGCACCAGGAACACCACCAGCAGTATACCCACCAGCGGGAACACCACCAGCCAGACAGGCTCCTCAAGCAGGCGGTTGCCATATGCCAGCAGCTGCTGAATGTAATGCACCAGCGTTTTAAGCACCACGGCGGCAAGGCCTGCCGTGAGACCGACCAGCACACTGGAAATCAGGATGAAGTTACGGGTGGAAGTATGGCGACGAAGCCATAGAAGAGGTATTTTATACTTGCGGAACTGTGGCATGGGGGACTATACGCGAAAGGTCAGCCGGGTTTACGGAAAATACAATCAAAGGTCCGGTCTTAAAAAAACCTTGCGCATAAAAGTATAAACTCTAGTCCGTTAGAAAAAAAATAACATTGGAAATCTAACCTGCAGGGCCGTTTTTTAGTTAATATAGTGGTTAAGACCTAGCAGAAAACATTACAAAACAGCCTATGCATCACGAGCCAGACAGAAGCGGAAACCTGATACTGAAAGACTTGCACGGCCATTTCCATGTCATTGGAGATGTGCACGGCTGTTTTGACGAATTGGTGCTCCTCCTCGAGAAGCTCGGCTACACGATAGACGATGACAAAGCTGCTGGCAGGTACCGTGTCACGCCGCCAGATGGCTGCATGGCTGTGTTTGTAGGCGACCTGGTGGATCGGGGGCCTAACTCACCGGAAGTTCTGCGCCTGGTAATGGACATGCTGGAGCAGGATGTAGCGCTTTGTGTAAGCGGCAACCATGACGACAAGCTGTACCGCAAACTGATGGGCCGCAATGTGCAGGTGCGTCACGGTCTGGAGCTGACCATGGCGCAGCTCGAAAATTACAACAAAGCCTTCATTGAAAGGGTAAGAGAGTTTCTGGGTCACCTGCCGCACCACATCATACTGGACGAGGGCCGTCTGGTGGTAGCACATGCCGGCCTGGAGGAGCGCCTGCATGGGCGGCACAGCAAGTCGGTTCGCGACCTTTGCCTCTATGGCCCCACAACAGGAGAGCTGGATGCCCAGGGCCTGCCTGTCCGCCTCGACTGGGCCGCTGACTACTCCGGCGTAGCTGTCGTGGTATACGGTCACACGCCGGTTCGCGAGCCCCGCTGGAAAAACAACACCATCAACATTGACACGGGCTGCGTTTTCGGAGGAAAGCTAACCGCGCTGACCTATCCCGATCATATCCTGACTACTGTTGATGCCCTCAATACCTATGCCGAGTCTATCCGGCCCTTTCTTCATCATCCCACGCACTAAGCCAGCTATACCTGTTTATTGTCACGCTCATGGTCGCGGTGAACATTGTGTTCCTTGTGCAGGTAATCCTTGAACTCATCGAGATTGGTACGGTCCCAGAACGGGATCTTGTTACGCACAGCGGTCCGCCCGATTACGTGTGCCGCTACCGGAGAAGTCAAGAACGTAAAGCCGATGATCAGCACTACTTTCAGAAACATATCGGGCTCGTTAAAATAGATACCCATACCTGACAGAATGAGCCCCAGCCCCAGTGTGGCCCCTTTGGTGATGGCTGACATGCGGATGTAGAAGTCCGGGAAACGTAAGAGACCGATCGTGGATATCAGCATAAACATTACACCGATGATGATGAGCACCGAGCTGATAATCTCGCGGATGAGTAGAAAATTAATGTCTTCAAGCATAGGCTAACGGGTTGATTTCATGAGGTAATAGGCAAAAGATATGGAGCCCAGAAAACCGAACAGGGATAAGATGATGGCAACATCAATGAAGTCTTCGTTGCCAGTAAGCTCAGTATAAATAGCCACGATGCCGATCACATTGGCCACGAACAGGTCGAAGGCCGTGATGCGGTCAGGCAGCGAAGGGCCAATGGCAAACCGGATACCGGTCATGATCAGGCAGAGGCTCAGGGCAGCCATGGCAAATATCAGTGTGAAAGAAAAAAAACTCATCTTGTAAGTTGTAATAGTCTGCGTTCGAAACCGTGTTTTATGGTCTGTTTGGCCAGTTCCAGATCATTGTGCTTGATGTATAGCGTATGTACGTATAACACCTTCCGGTCAGCACTCACATCAATGGAAAGTGAGCCGGGCGTGAGCGTGATGATACCCGACAGCAAGGTGATCTCCATATCGGTAGAGGCTGCCAGAGGCAGTGCAATCACCGTCGGTTTCATACGGTAGTTGGGCGTCAGGATGTCATAGGCTACCTTGAGATTGGCCACAACCAGCTCCTTCAGAAAATACACGATAAAGGAGATAGCCTTCGGTAGTTTATGGAAGTAGGAGCGATGGTAGGAGGGCGTGGTCAGCCACAGGATAAACATAATGAACACGGCCACCACGACCGCCCAGATCGCATTGTACGGAAACATCGGCTGACCATATTCGAAGTAGATGTAGCTGCCAAAGAAAGCGATCAGGAAGTGGATGATAAATGTTTTCATGCTATTTCTTCAATACGGCGTTGATGTATAATTCGCTGTTCAGGAGCTGCTCGGCTGCCAGTTGCGCCATCGATACCACCGGCTCGGCATACACCCCGATAAACAGAATGAACATTACCAGAAACAGCACTGGCAGATGGAGCAGGCGGTTGTCTTTTTTCTCGCGTGCTGTCACCACGTCATCCAGCGGATCTGTCTCGGGTTTATTTTTCCAGAAAACTTCATTCCAGATCTTAGTCATCGAAAAGATAGTGATCAGGCTGACGGCCAAAGAAACAAGCACAATAACAAAGCTGTCGATTTCAAAGCCTGCCTTGGCCAGCATGAACTTACCCCAGAAACCTGAAAAAGGCGGTATGCCAGCCAGAGAGAAAGCCGAGATGAAAAAAAGCACCGACAGAAAAGGATGCTGCAGGTATACGCCACCCAGCTTTTTGAGCGCGAAGGTGCCCCGGTTATGCGCCACCACACCACTGATCAGGAACAGATTGGTTTTGACCAGAATATTGTGGATGATAAAGTACACACTTCCTGCAATCGCCAGTGGTGTGAATAGTGCAAGCCCCATCAGCATATACCCGATCTGGCTGACGATGTGAAATGACAGGATCTTACGGAAGTCATTTTGGGAAGCCGCCCCAAACACCCCGATCACCATCGTGAAGCCGGCCAGCACGGTGAAAAGTGGAATAGTCAGTTCCTGGTCTGTGACAAATACCAGCGTGAAGAGGCGGATCAGCGCATACATCCCTACCTTGGTGAGCATGCCCGCAATGAAGGCTGAGATGGCAATGGGCGGCGTGTGATAAGAAGCCGGCAGCCAAAAGAACAGCGGAAATATAGCAGCCTTGATGCCGAAAGCAATCAGGAAAAACATGCCCGCCATGGTAATGAGGGCCGGGTGCGATACAGGCGTACGAACGAGAACAGCCAGTTCCGCCAAATTGAGGGAGCCGAGTATACCGTACACCACGCCTATACCTGTTAGCAGAAAACCAGATGCCAGAAAGTTGATCGTCACATACTTGATAGCCCCTTCCAACTGCGGTTTGGTGCCACCCAGCGCGATCAGCACAAAGCAACAGATCAGCAGCACCTCAAACCACACGAAGAGGTTGAACAGGTCACCGGTCAGACAGGCACCGGACACACCCATCTGCAGAATGAGCAGCACCGGGTAGTAGCCAAAGGTCTGGCGGGCTTTATCGAGTCCTTTGATGGAGAAGAGGTAGATGGCCATGCCGATGATCGAGCTGGTGATCACCATCATGGAGCTAAACAGATCCGCCACCAGGGAAATACCGAAAGGCGCGGGCCAACTCCCCATCTGGGTTGTCCGGATGCCATTGTCATTCACATCAAAGAGAAGCAGAAAGGAAGCAATCAGCATAAAGGCTTGTGCCAGAATGCCGATAACTTGTTGCGCTCGCACATACCGCCAAGAGAAGAGGCTCAGGATAGCCCCAAACAGCGGAATGAGCAGCGGCAACATGATAAGCAGGTGGTTCATAGGGTGTGCTTAGTGTTTTTCTTCTATCTGGTCGGTGGTGTTCATGTCGTCGAGGTCGGTGGTGCCGAACGACTGGTATACCCGCTTGATCAGCACGATGGCGAAGGCCTGAATACCGAAGCCGATGACGATGGCCGTGAGCAGCAGGGCCTGCGGCACCGGATCGGCAAAAGGTTCTGTGGCGACACGCTCATCCTGCCCGATGATGGCCGAACCCCCGCGGGTGAGGCGCCCGATCACAAAGAGGAACAGGTTAGTGGCAAGGCCGAACAAAATAAGCCCCAGAATAAGCTTAAAAAAATGCCGGTGCAGAATCAGGTATAGACTCGCTGAAAAAAGGATACCGATCAAAAAGGGTAGTATGAGTTCCATGGTTTTATTCTTCTGACATCACAAAAGTTATTTTGAGCACGACCCCGATCACCAGCAGGTAAACGCCAATATCGAACAGGATCGGAGTGCCCGGCTTGCCGATGATCGGGATGTAAAAGTCAGCCCAGTAGGCATGCATGAACGGCTGGCCAAGTACCAAACCCACGACCCCACTGCCAGCCGCCAGGAGCAGACCGGTGGCAATGATGTAGATGGGCTCGACGCGGATCATACGCTCTTTAATTTCCGGATGGTAAGCCATTTTTCTGCGGCGCCACACATTGACCCGCATCATGCGCATCAGGTACAGGGACCGGCTCTGGTTGGGCTGCCTCGGGTAGCCGTAGAGATTTATCTTCAGGAAGGTATCCACGGTTTGCTGCGGCCCATGCGTCATAGTATGAAATACAAAGGCAATGGCCCCGATCAGTCCCCCGATAAAGCCACCGCCCGGGTGGTTGTGGCCCCGAAACAGGGTATAGACCGAAAAGATGATGAAGATCGGTATGAGGATGCGGATGGCGACCGCGAGAATGACGGTTTTCATGGTTTGTCTCCTTTCTGCATGCGTAGTTTCAGCATCGCCAGTATACCTATCGCTGCTACGGCCAGTACCACGATCTCACCCAGCGTATCCAGTGCCCGGAAGTCTACCAAGATCACGTTCACGATGTTGCGTCCCTGCCCGAGCAGGTAGCTGTTTTCGCCATAATAGGCTTTCAGTTGCGAGTCGAGCGGGTACTGCTTTACGATCAGGATCACATAAGTCATCATGGCTCCGAAGGCCAGTGAAAGCAGCACATACTTGTAGCGCTCTGAGGCATGTGAGAGGTAGCGGAATGCCGGTAGTTTGTGAAGTATCAGTACGAAGATCACGACGGTCAGCGTTTCGATGAGCAGCTGCGTGGCAGCCACGTCCGGCGCTCCGAAGAGGATGTAAAACAGCGCCATGGAATAACCAATGATACCCATTACGGCAATAGAGGTAAGGCGGGAGCGTGACTTAAACAGGAAGATCAGCGCTGGTACGATCATCAGTAGCAAGACCACCTCGTACATGCGCAATTGCGAGAGCTCCTGTAGCCGATTCGTGAGCTCCAGGCGTGGCCCGTCTTTCCAGAGGGAGAGCACGATCAGGGCGATATGTGCCGTGATGATAGCAGCAATGTAACTGCGCAGGTAACCGTTCTGGATGGCGGCTGTAATTTTGGTGGCGCCAGCCAGGAAACCTTTGAGCGAGAGCTGGTACAGGTTAGCCGGACCAAAGCGATAGATTCCGTTGAAACGGTTGGCGTAGCTAAGCAGTCGGTTTGAAAAGCGGTAAACGATATATCCCAGCGCCACCGTGAGCAGACTCAGGCCTAGCACCAGGTTAAAACCATGCCAAAGCGCCAGTTCAAACACCTGCTCCACACCCAGCATCGCCTCGGCGGCGCGGCGCAGCAGCGGCGTTACAAAAAAGCCCGGCAGCAGGCCAAAGACCAGGCCGGTGCTGGCCAGGATGACCGGTGGCAGGTAGAGCATGGCTTTGTCGGGATGCTGCAAGGGAGTGGCCTTGACAGCACGACGCCAGAAAACGCCATATCCAATGGCAATCGCCACGGCTACAAATACCATCCCCGAAAAGAAACTAACCGCAAAGAGCATCCAACGAAAAGGACTTTCCTCGAGGGTGGCCTCATACACGAGCTCTTTGCCAATGAAGCCAAAGAAGGGCAGCAGGCCAGCCATGGACATACCGGCAAGCAGTGCCGCAATAGCCGTGAAGCGCATGGAGCCGGACAGACCGGTGAGCTGGGTCAGGTCCCGTGTGCCGGTGGCGTGGTCTACGTTGCCAGCCACCAGGAAGAAGGTGCCTTTGTAGAGTGCGTGCGCCAGCAGAAAAACGACCATTGCCTCCATTGCAGGAGCGGTGCCGATACCGGTCATGGTCACCAGCAGACCCAGTGCGCTGATGGTAGTGTAGGCAAGAATGGCTTTGAGATCAACATGCTGGGTGGCGAGCAGGGCGCCCAGTATGGTCGTGACGCCACCGATCAGCATTAAGGTATACTGCCATTCGTCGGTGCCTCCCATTACGGGGGTAAGTCGGGCCAGCAGGTATACGCCCGCCTTCACCATCGTAGCCGAGTGCAGGTAGGCGCTGACAGGTGTGGGTGCCGCCATGGCATTGGGCAGCCAGAAATGAAATGGAAACTGGGCCGACTTGGTAAAAGCACCCAGCAGGATCAGCACGAGTGCCGGCAGGTATAGCGCATGCTGTGTCACCACATGCCCCCGTTCCAGCAGTTCACTCAAGGTATAGGTTTCGCCGGCCATGCCCACCAGGATCAGGCCAGCCATCAGGGCCAGCCCGCCAAGCCCGGTAACGAGAAGTGCCTGCAGGGCTGAACTGCGGGATGTTTCCTTGTCATGCCCGAAGCCGATGAGCAAGTAAGAGCTGATACTGGTGAGCTCCCAGAAAATGAAGAGCGAGATGATATTTCCTGCGAGTACCAGTCCCAGCATTGCCGTCATAAACAGCGTCAGGTACAGGTAGAAACGCCCAAGCAGGGGATGACCTTTCAGGTAGCCGCCCGCGTATATCATAATGAGTGTACCGAAGCCCGTGATCAGCAGGGCAAAGAGCAGGCTGAGTCCGTCAAGAAAGAAGTGCAGGTTGATATTGAGAGAGGGAGCCCATTGTTGCACTTCGCCTAAATTGTTGCCTCCCAGCACGGCAGGAGCCAGTGTGAGCAGGTAAATAAAAATAGATAAGGGCAGCAGGGCCATGGGCACGTATACCCATTTGCCGAGCCAGCGGTAGAGCATAGGCGCGGCAAATGCCAACAGGAAACCTGCGAGTATAGCTAAAAACATCAAAAATGCTTAGTTTGTAAATGTATCCTTGTTAATTTCGTAGCTGATTTAACACTTAGTACCAATCTGCGCATTTATTGTTACGTCAGGGTCGAAATTGAGAGGGAGAGCAGGAAAAGGACAAGCGCAGCAAACGATAACCCAAAACCAAAACATCATCATGAACACGCTGAAACGTATTATGGTGGGGCTCGACCTATCGGAAATGGACGATACCCTGATCTCCTACACCGCATTTCTTTGCTCCATTTCTGAAATAGAGAAAGTATACTTTATCCACGCCGAGAAAAGCCTTGATATACCTGCAGAGGTGCTGAAGGGAATTCCGAACGGCATGGCCGCCGATGAGAAGATCCGTGTGGCCATGGAGGAGAAGATTTACAGTTACTTCGGACCGGAGCAACGTTCGAAAGTAGAAGTGCAGGTAGTGGAAGGATCTCCGCTGAAAGAACTGTTGCACTGGTCGAAAGAAAAGCAGATCGACATGGTGGTTGTAGGCCGCAAGTTCCATTTGCGCGGAAGCGGCGTACTGGCTCAGAAGATCCTGCGCAGTGGTCGCGTGAGCGTACTGTTCGTGCCTGAGAATGAAGATCCGATCCTGAACCACATCATGGTCAGCGTTGACTTCTCTGAATACTCATTGATGGCGCTCGATCGCATCCTGCACTCAGCGCTTACAAGACCGGAAGTGCGCATTACCTGTCTGCATGTTTACGAAGTGCCTACCGGCTACATTACGCTGGGCATCAGCTACGAAGACTTTGACGAACGCATGCAAGGCTTCGCCCGCGACAAGTTTGAACAAGTACTGGCCCGTTTCCCTGAGCTGCGTGACCGTGCCACACTGCGTCTTGTGAAGCAGGAAAATGAGGATGACGTGGGAGAACTGATCGTAGTGGAAGCAAAGCGCGCCAGAGCCGACATGCTGGTGATTGGCGCCAAAGGAAAGTCAGCCGCCGCTCTCTTTGTGTTGGGCAGTGTGACAGAGAAAATCCTGCGCCACAACGACGACATGCCTATGATTGTCTACAAGAAGGAAAAAGAAGAGCTTGGTTTCCTGGATGCTCTCCTGGGCAACGATTAATACCTGCTGATACCTGCTTCTAAAGCGGAAATACGATAGCGTTTAAAGACCTGCTATACCTGAGGGTGTGGCAGGTCTTTTTGCTTGCCAGCTACTGCCAGTACCAACATCCCGAGCACACCAGCCAGTGCTGAGGCCGCATAAATACTGATCTTGACAAGCGTGAGCTGCTCCGGGGTAGCAAAGGCCTGCTGCGCCTGGAAGAGCGACAGTATAAAACCAGCACCCAGCAGCAAAGCGCCGCCTGTCAGTTGCCCCCAATGCAGCCCGGGAGGTTTATGTGCTATACCTGTGAGTGAAAGCAGCCAGACAAAAAGCAGCATACCGATTGGTTTGCCGAGGACCAGGGCGAGGAATACACCCATTGGTACGGGGCCAAGCAAGTCACGCCAGGCAAAGCTGTTGTAGGCGAAGGGCACAAAAGCCAGCGCAAAAAGGGGCAGGGCCAGGTAAGCAGCCCAGGGCAGGAGCCTTTGCTGCAAACGCCGCAGCGGTGACAGTGCTCTTGTGCAGTTAGCCCGCAGGGTATGCGCAGCCGCCTGAAAATCTTCTTCCATCTCTTCGCCTGGTTCCGGGCGCTTCATCATGCGCAGGGCATGGAGCTGTCCCATTACAGTATCAGTAGAGGTTACAAAGTCTTCTTCTCTCACCCGCGAGTGGATCGGTATGACCAGCGCCAGCAATACACCCGCCACGGCTCCCTGCACACCCGCTAGCAAAAAACTCACCAGCATGACAAGCCCCAGAAGAAGGTACAGCCACATGGTACGGTTGCGAAGCGCCCGCAGCACCACGAGCAGGCCAAACACACCGGTGGCAATCGAAAGCGCCAGCAGGTTTTGGATGGAGGTATAAAGCACCTGGCTAAGCAACAAACTGCCTATACCTTGCATGATCGCGGTGGAAGACAGAAGCACACGAAGGGATAGCGGCAGTGAATTACTTGCCAGCGCCAACAGCGCCAGAACTGCCGCCGCATCGGTAGTGGCCACCACCGGCCAGCCTTCCTGCGCAGCAGGGGGAACCAGGTATAGATAGATCGCAACAGGGATAAGCATACCTCCCAAAGCGGCTGTTAAGGCAAAAATCATGGAGGACCTTTCCTTCAGCTCACCCACACGCAGCGCCCGTTTCAGCTCCATACCAAGTACAAGGTATACTAGAGGCAACAAAACCTGCTGCACCCAATAGCTGACCGTTTTGGCTATGGTGTAGGTTCCAAAAGAAATGGTCAGCGGATTCTCCCACAGGTATAGCCAGGAGGCACCCCAGGGGGAGTTGAGCCAGGACAGAGCCAGTAGCGCAACAACCAGTGTCAGGGTACCTCCACGCACCAGCACCTGTTCGAACTTTTCGAAGGAGTAGGTTATGCGAGTGAGCAAAGTGAGTTGAGCAGCCAAGGTATAAAGGAATAGCGATATTCAGATTCACCTTAGAGACGTAGCAAGTCCTGAAAGGTTTTGGCGCTGTTATACCTTGTTCTGCTATTCTACCACTTCTTTGGCGATGTAGCGGGAGTTCATGATGCTGAGTGCCCCCATGTACTTCAGGTTAAAGTTCAGCACATCGCCAACCCTGTAGTTCTGTTCGTTTACGCCAAGCTCTACCACCAGCATGTCAGAGCTGGCACCCACCACGCTCATGCCATCGTCTTTGGGTATAAGATACTTCGGGTTGATGTCCAGCAGACCAACATCCAGGATGGCACGGTGTGAGGTTTTGCCGTAAAGGCTCTCGTCAATTTCGAAACTCTCGCCACTTGGGTTCTCCGCCAGCATACCGATCGGGATCATGGGCTTTTCGTTCAGCTCAATGATTTCGGCGCTGAGCTCAAACACATCGTCGTGCATGCCTTCAAAGGTTTCGCCGGTAAACAGGTTGAGTCCGAAAAACAAGGCCTCGCCAATCCGGAAATGGTTGATGCCCTTTGGCATCTGATGGTTAAAGAGCAACGGAATGGTAACCGAGGTGCCACCCGACACCCAGGGAATTTCGATGTTGAACTTCGCTTCGATGATTTGCTTGTACAGGCTCAACTGTATCAGTTTGTCCTGTGTGGGCATCACGCCGTGCAGGCAGTTGAAATTCGCACCAAGCCCAATCACAGAAATGCCGGGCAGGTTAAAGATCTGCTCATAGAAGTCCACCAGGTCGTCGCCCATTACGCCTTCCCGCAGGTCGCCCATCTCGATCATGATGATGATCTTATGCGTTCTGTTCTGCCGCTCCGCCTCTTCAGACAGCAGCCGGATAATGTCGAGCTCTGTCTCAAAGCTCACGTCGGCATATTTGATAATGTCGGGAATGCTTTGTTTCGGAGCGGGTTTGATGTAGACGGTTTGTACATCAGGCGCCATGTTCTTGATCGCGATCAGATTGGTCACCCTGGAGTCGTGCACCTCCTTTACGCCGAGGTCAAGCACCTCCTTCAGGAAAGTCTCTTCGCCGCATAGTAACTTGGTGACAATGCCCCAGTCGATGTTCCTTTCACGGAGCACCTGGTCAATGTGGTTGTAATTGTGTCTGAGTTTGGAGCGGCACAGTTTTAAGACTGCCATTATATTATCTGATAAGTCTGTATTCTAAATATTTGTTGGTGAAGCCCATTTTTTCGTACAGGTGGCGAGCCGGATTGTCGGGCTCCACGTGCAGTGCAATGCTGCCATCGGCAGTTTCGGAGGCCAGTTGCACCAGCTTTTTGCCAACACCTTTGCCGCGCTGGTTGCCATGCACGGCTACGTATACGAGTATGTTCTCCGGTATATACCCGCTCATGCCGGTATTGTTCAGAATCAGCGCGCCCACTACCTTGCCAGCTTCACGGGCTACGATCACCGAACCGCCTTTGCCCTCTGCATCCGAAAGCGCATAGTCCATGCACTTGGCGATGTCTTGGCGGGCGTCGCCGTACTGGTCCAGGTGCTCAAAGAGGAAGTCAAGTACTTCGTCGCGTTTTAGTTGCTGGTGATTGGTAGGGGTGTGGATCTCGTATTGGACGGAGTTGTTTTCTGCCATTTTTCTTTTCCAGTTTTATTTGGGTATAGTATAGTTAACGTAATGTAAAGCACAAGGGAAGCCATGAGGCCAAATAAATTGGGGTCGAGGCCGTAAGGCAAGCCAAAGCTCAGGTCGAGCCACGGCATGTGTACGATGCCTTCGGTATTCACGGTTACCTGCAGCAGGATGGTGGTAAAGCCACCCACCAGCATCGCCCAGAATGCGGCCACACTGCTGCGGCGTTTCCAGAACAAAGCACCGATGATCGGCACAAACAGGCCTGACACCATAAAGGCGTAGGAGTAGAGCATCAGGTCGAGCACGTTGGTCATGGTAGTGGCCAGCCAAAGCGCAAAGGCTCCCACCAGCAGCGTGATCAGTTGTGACAGGCGCAGCATTTTAGGTGAATCTGGATCTGACTTAGTAAAGTGCCCGATCACGTCCGTCACAATATTGCCTGACGAAGCCATCAGACAGCTGTCGGCAGTTGACAGAATCGCCGAGAAATAAGCTGAGAGCATCAATCCCATCAGGCCAACCGGCAATACTGAGCGCAGGAGCATCGGCAGTCCTGATTCAGGGTCAACATCCGCGCCTACGCCGAGTGCTTCAAACATACCTTGTTCCGCGGCCACTCTTGCCAGTATACCCAGGCTCACGCCCATAAATGCCATGATCGGCCATTCGAACAAGCCGGCCAGGTACCAGGCACGCTTGGCGGTTTTTTCGTCGCGGCAGGCGTAGATGCGCTGGTAGAGCGTCATGCCTACAAACCAGATCGGGATAATAGTGATGGCCCAGTTCACGATCTGCTGCCAGGTGATGTTAGTCAGCGAAAGAAACTCTGCAGGCAGTGTGCTGCGGATGGCTTCCATGCTGCGACCGGACTGTTCGGAAACCCAGGCAAAATCTGTGAGCTGCCCAAAGCCGATCTGCTCCACACCGCCGCCGACTGCCAGAAAGGAAACAGGTATACCGATGAAGATAAGTCCGCCCATCAGGATCGCCCACTGCACAGTGTCGGTATAGATCACCGCTTTAAGGCCGCCCATGACAGTATAGACCACTGCAATAATACCCATGATCAGCAGGGCCGTGTTGAGATCGAGGTTAACGAATGTGCCACTTGCCAGCTTTGCCCCGGCCAGTATTTGGGAGCTGGTGAAGCCGGTATAGCCGATGGCCGAGATGATGCCGGCCAGCAGTGCCACGCGAGCGTTGAAGTAGTGGCCAAAAATCTGTGGGAAGGTGAGGAATTTGTCGAATGCCGGGTTGCGCTTCACTTTAGGTATAAGAAAAACTGCCGCCAGCCAGGCACCGAGCAGTCCTGTGAATAGCATCCAGGCGCCTGATAGGCCCATCACAAAACCTAGTCCGCCTAAGCCGATGGAGAAGCCGCCGCCCACATCCGTTGCCACTACTGACAGACCAATGTGTCCGCTGCCCATGCCTCTGCCACCCACATAATAATCGTCTGCACCCTGGTTCTTTTTGAGGAAGTAAAATCCAACGCCCAACATGGCCAGCATGTAGAGCACAAAGATGGTGAGGTCGAGAATGTGCATGTATTAGAATAGTATAAGTTTGAGTATTGGCTATTAGTATCGTTGATTATGAATATACTCAAAATTGTGCTGAAAAGCTTGTTTTAGTTGTTAAAAGTGGCCTTAAAGACGAAGATTAGCTAAAATGGTGTGTGGTTTTTATGCAAATTGTTTAAGTAGGTAAGGCGGAGACAGTGCACGCAAAAAAGGTATGAAAGGGTAAATTTTGTTAGGATAATAATATTTAGGAGGAGTTGCTGGAGTGCGTAATCAGGTTGATGATACAGACCGTTAATGGAAGCGTATTTTACCATAAAAATGATAAAAACTGAAGTATAATTTCAAGGCATTGTTTATATTGGGTAGTTGCTATATTTATGTGAGCTAGGTTTTAGGGATAGAGGGTAGATGGGGTTCACCAGATTTAGTGCAGATAGTGGGAGTAGGTACTCCTGCTATACACTAGTTGGTGTGTATTTAAATTTATAGAAATGATAAAAAAGAGCCTTTGCTTCATAGCCTTAGGTGCCCTACTTTCCTGTGAACAGCAGGAGAATAAAATAGAAGCTGCAAAAACAGAAGCAGAACCAACTAAAATGGAAGGAAGTACAGAAGCAATGGCATCAGATAAAGTAGCAAGCTGGCTCAATCCAAAATACATATCTGCTGACTTCAACGGTGACGGATATATTGATACGGCATTTGCTGTTATCATCAATGATAAGAAGGGCATCAGAATCAAGCACGGGAACACTAATAAAGAATACCTGATTGGTGCCGGCAATGATTTTGGAAATGGTGGAGATGACTTTGATTGGGTAAAGAACTGGAACATCGTTACAGATAGTGTAACTTATGAAGTCACTTTTATGGAAAACGGAGATATTGACGGTGGAAAAGAAGTCAAACTAAAAAATCCAGCTTTTTATATTGGAACGGAAGAAGAAGGCGGTGCAACGGTAGCTTGGAAAGAAGGAAAGTACGTTTGGATACATCAAGCAGACTAAAGAAAAACAAACACCAACAAAGTTCATAGTTTAGGCTTCGGCAATGCCTTGCCCACACTATGCACGAGCCGTTAGCAAATATGTAAAGTATGAAAAGTAAAATAGGCTCACATATAGTTGCTTGCTTGTTAGGCACGCTTGTGATTTACGGGCTGTTGAAACTTGAAAGTTTTATATACAGGATTAGAAATGAAAGCTATAATGAAGAGTTACAAGAGCTTGCTGAATTCATGATTTCAGATATTGTTCTTTTAATTCTGTTTTTTGCAGCTTTCGCTTTTATACAGTTTATTTTAGTAAGGCCTGTTTTCAGTTACCTGACAAATCAAGGTAGCTTAAGTAGAAAGAACTTTGTTTATACTTGGCTTGTCCTTAGTATCTCAACAGGACTTTTTGGCGGAATACTCTTTGGGGATATGCGCTTAGGAATCAAAGATGTGATTGAAAGTATAGGAATAGGAGTTGCTATGTTTTTAGTCTATTATGCAATTAACTTCATTACCTACTTTAAGCTAATAAAATAAGAATCACATTTGCCAACACAATGCATGCTCAACCTTCGCTAACGCTTTAGGCTCCGCATGCACGAGGCCGTTCCCATAAAGACAACCCTCCCACATAAATCACATGAAGCTAAAACATTACCTCATTCCCATCGCTTTTCTGGCTATATCTTGTAGCGCCTCCAAAAATACCGGCTCCACTTCAAATACTGCCTCCGCCAAAGGTATGGTTGACTACGGTAGTCCGGTGCACGAGCAAAAGCTACTGAATGAAACTACTTTCGTGATAGCAGAAGTTAGCGAGGACAAAACCTACGGCTATGACAGCAAAAATCCGATCATGGTCGGAGGTGCTGATAAATCGGAAGGACCACTTAATGAAAGACGATTCCTGAACGCGCTGGCAGGTCCTGACGGGGAGGTCATCAGTTATCACCGGCTTGGGAGCTGCTGCAGTTTCCAGTCAAAAAACGGCATGATGGGTGGCGGTCTGCTCGACAAGTACAGCATCACTTACGAAGGACTGGCTGAGCCAATCATACTGTACATCAACATGTATGATTCTGCCAAACTGAAAGTACCGGTTGGTTTTACCTTGAAAAAGTAAGTAGTAATCAAGTAGATATAACCATGGCGAATACAAAAGGATTATCACCAGAACAACAGGAGGAATTGCTCAGCACCCTGAAAACACGCTTTGAAAAAAACATGCAACGCCATGTAGGTATAGCCTGGACCGATGTGCTAGCCAGACTGGAGGCGAATCCCGCTAAACTATGGTCGCTGCACGAAATGGAGCGCACAGGAGGTGAGCCGGATGTGGTAGGGCACGATCAGCAGACTGGAGAGTACATCTTTTACGACTGCGCAGCGGAGAGTCCCAAAGGGCGCAGAAGCGTGTGCTATGACCGCGAAGGTTTGGAGTCGAGAAAGGAGCACCGGCCAGAAAATAACGCCGTAGATATGGCGTCAGAGATGGGTATTGAACTGTTAACAGAGGCTCAATACCGGGAGCTGCAAAAGCTTGGGAAATTCGATCTAAAGACGTCGAGCTGGATCCAAACACCTGCTGAGATCAGAAAGCTAGGAGGTGCTCTTTTTTGCGACCGACGCTATGATCATGTTTTCGTGTATCACAACGGAGCACAATCGTACTATGCCGCCCGAGCTTTTCGGGGCTCCCTAAGAGTTTGATCCGAAAATTTGAGAACATAAAGCTGAACTGTACTTTCTGTGAATTACCCGTTGTTATATTCTATATTTGATCATGAAACAGCTACTTCTTCCAACGATCAGCCTGCTGGCCATGCTATACCTGAGCAGCTGCACGACTGATGCTGCCCAGCATGATGCAGCTACCACAAGTGACGTGCAGGTAGTGGGTGCCATGCGCAACGTCATGTGGAAAGGCGAACTGGCCGGAACCATTGACCTGGACTCCCTCTCAGACAAAACACACCTGTACGGACTGGGACCGGTAGAGTACCTGGCTGGCGAACTCCTAATCCTGGATGGCAAGTCCTATAAATCGGTGGTGACGAGCGACAAAAGTATGCGGGTAGAGGAGACTTTTGATGTTAAAGCCCCGTTTTTTGTTTATGCGCAGGTATCAAGTTGGCGGGAGCGCATGCTGCCGGACTCCATCCGCACGCTTAAACAGTTGGAGCTATACCTGGACAGCGAGACGCAGCACAGCAAGCGGCCATTTGCATTCAGAGTAAGTGGCGAAGTAGAACAGGCTACCATCCACATCGTGAATTTGCCGGCTGGCTCAACGGTCAGCTCACCAGACGAAGCGCACCAGGGACAGGTAAATTACGAACTGCATCAGGTGGAGGTGGATCTGGTGGGCTTTTTCTCCACAGAGCACAAAGCCGTCTTCACACACCACGACACCTACATGCACCTGCATCTGACCACAAAAGACCGTTCCCACATGGGGCACCTGGATGCAGTGACATTCAAGCCCGGAACGCTGAAGCTATACCTGCCGGAGGTATAACAAGACACACTAATCCATGGCTTTCATAACAGCTGTTATACCTGGGGCTTCTCCTCAGGTATAGCAGCTGTTTTTTTTATGTGTTTCCTCAATTTTTTTCAGAAAATCATGCAACCAGTTGGGGTTAAATAGCATCTTAACTATATATTGCAGTAAGTATTCTTTTATGCGCTGCTTCTACCCTAATCCCTTTTTATGAAAACTAACTTTAAGCCCCTTCTGCATTATTCTCTTTCCAAAGCCTGTATTGCAATCTGTTCCGGTTACTGTACGCGGTACTAGATTCCAATCTGTCTCTTCTAAATCAAACTTATTTATTTGACCGTCATTTCTATGCGTTTATTATCCTGTTGGCTTATCCTCTTCTTGTTGCTGTCACAACTTTCGCTTTCTGCCCAGGGTATACGCGGCAGCATTAAGAACCAGCAAGGCGAGGCGCTGCCTTTTGCCTCGGTTTACATCACGAACCTCAACAACGGTTCCTCGAGTAATGCCAATGGTGACTTTGAGATCAAGCTGCCGGCAGGAAAGCATACCGTGGTAGTCAAGTACATTGGCTACGAAGCACAGCAGGTGCAGGTCGAGATCACCGATAGTTGGGTGCAGCGTGACTTTAAACTGGGAGAGCAGTCCTTTGCGCTGAAAGAAGTGCAGGTAAAGGGAAAAGGGGAAGACCCGGCCTACACCATCATGCGCAAGGCTATCTCCAAGAAAAAATACCACCAGCTGCAGTACGACAGTTACAAAATGAAGGTATACGTGAAGGGTACGGGCGAACTGACCAATGCACCTTTCTTCCTCAAGAATAAGCTCAAAGAAGAAGGCGTGAAGCTGAACGAAGCTTATACTATGGAATCGGTGAGCGAGATCAAGTTTGCGCAGCCGAACAAGTTTGAAGAGAAGGTGATTTCCATCCGCACATCCGGCGACAACAAGGGCACCATTTCGCCGATGTCGTTTGTGAGTGCGAGTTTCTATGATGATAAAGTAGTAGAGATGGTATCACCGTTGTCGCGTTCTGCTTTTGCCTATTACAAGTTTCAGTACGAGGGCAGTTTTCAGGAAGGCAACATTGATGTCAACAAGATCAAGGTTACCCCGCGTTCACGTGGTGACAATGTGTTTGAGGGTTACATCTACATCATCGAGGGCTACTGGGCCATTCACAGCCTCGACCTCAAAACCAGCATGATGGGCTTCCCGATCAAGGTGAAGCAAAACTATGCCGAAGTGGCCCCGGCCGTCTGGATGCCGACCACGCACCAGTTTCATTTCTCGGGCAAAGTGATGGGCTTCGGAGGAGAATTCCGCTACCTGGCTTCCATCTCTGATTACCAGGTGGTGCTCAACAAAAAACTGGTGGCACCAAAAGAGATCATCGACGAGAAAGTAGAGGAAGTGCCGGAGGCGATTGCCGCTATCAAGTCAAACAACAGAAACCCAAATCTGGAAGCATTGGCTAACCAGGACAAACTGACGCGCAAGCAGTTCCGGCAGCTGATCGTGGAACAGGAAAAGGAGGCCCTGAAAGAGCGTAAAGACCCGGAAGTGGTATCGGAGCGCAGGTATACGGTTGACAAGCTGGCTACCAAGCGTGACTCCGCCTACTGGGATTCCGTGCGTCCGGTACCCTTGAGTGAAAAGGAACTCAGAGGTTATCAGCGCGACGACTCCCTGGCACAAATCAGGTCGGCTGAGCTGACGGGCAAGGACTCTACCAAGGTGATCAAAAAGCGGAAATTCAAGCCGCTGGACCTCGTGACAGGTGGCGGTTACAGGCTTTCGCCGCGCACGCGCCTCAACATCGATCCGACGTTCACCAACGTGTATTACAATACCGTGGAGGGATGGAACGTGAACCTGAGTGGCAAACTGCGTCACCAGTACGATAGTTTGCGCCGCAGCTTTGAGGTGTCACCAACCCTCCGGTATGGCTTCGACAGCGAAACGTTCTATGCCAAGACAAGGCTGACGCATACGGTCAGGAACAAAGGTAAATCGCATCTGCTATACCTAGAAGGTGGGCAGTTTGTGGAGCAGTTCAACAGCGAGAACCCGATCCACCCGCACATCAACACACTCAGCACGCTGCTATTCCGCCGCAATTACATGAAGATCTACGAGAAGAGTTTTGTCGAAACCGGCTTTGAGTACAAGCCTTCGGTATGGCTGAAAGTAAGCGGCAATCTGGAGTGGTCGCAGCGCAATCAGCTCTACAACAACACCGACCGCAGCTTCTTCTATTCCGATGCTGACAGGTTCTTTACACCCAGCACACCAGACAACATTGAGCTGGAAAGTACCGAATTTCCGAAGCACGAGGCACTGGTGCTGCAGGCCAATGTGAGCTACCGTCCTGTGCAGCGCTACCGTCTGTACAACGGCCGCAAAATTCCGATCATGGAGCGATCGCCAGAGCTGTTGCTGATGTACCGCAAGGGCGTGTCAGGGGTGTTGGGAAGCGACGTGAACTTTGACCAGGTGCAGTTAGGCATCAACCATGCGCTGGCCTTTGGGGTGCGGGGCAAGCTGGAGTTTGAGCTGCGCGGGGGCACGTTCCTCAACAACAAGAGCATGTACTTCATGGACTACAACCACTTCGACGGCAACCGCACCATCCTGAGTAGCCTCAAACCGGCCGGATCTTTCCGCCTACTCGACTACTACCAGTACAGCACTAACGGCAGCTACCTTTCGGCGCACACGCACTACCAGTTCCGCAAGTTCCTGCTCACCCAGATACCGGAGGTGCGTTTCACAGGTATAAAAGAGAACATCTTCTTTAACTACCTCAAAACGCAGCAATCTCCACACTACTATGAAGTTGGCTATTCGCTGGATAATGTGTTCAGGGTGTTCCGCATCGAAACGGCGGCCTCTTTCAATGACCGCAGCTTCCAGGAAATGGGTTTCAGGATAGGTATAGCTACGCTTCTGAAGTTTAACCAGAATTAAGCAACGTAATAGGAACTGAAGCGCTGGCTATACCTGTAAAGTGAAGCTACACCACTTGTCACCTACAGCTATAACAGCGCTTCTCTGTTACGATCTGCCTTGTAAAAGTGCTTTCAGGGAAGAAAAAATCTGCGCCATATTGCACTAAAGTAATATTATTCAGTATCCATGCCATCTTGATCTAAAATCTACGTATACTAATAAGACTGATTGTCTGTGTTTTATGTATATTTTATCATGACAAGGTTTTCCCGCTTCATCCTGCTTTGTCTTTGCTTCTGTCTGTTGTTTTCCGAAGCAATAGGGCAGGCCTTTGCCAGCGATACGGTTTACTTTACATCAAAGCGCAAGAGCATTACCATTCCCTTCAAGCTGGTTCACAATCTGATCATCATTCCGGTGCAGATCAACGACTCCAAACAGCTCAACTTCATACTGGACTCCGGTGTGAAAAATACACTGATTACACGCCTGCATTACTCTGATTCCCTCAGCCTGCACGAAGCTGGTCGAATTACAATACAGGGATTGGGCACCGGGCACGAGATAGAAGCGCTTTACTCAAAAGGAAACTTCATGCGCATGCCGGGCATCATGGGAATGAACCACGAGGTATATGTGCTGATGGAAGATGTTTTCAATTTGTCGACCCGTATGGGTATGTCCATACACGGTATCATCGGGTATGATATCTTCCGCAATTTTATTGTCAAGATCAACTACAGCAGCAAAACACTAACGCTCTACCGACCCGACATTAAGCTCAAAATTCCGAAAAAAGGGGAAGTATACCCGCTCCACATCGAAAATACCAAAGCCTATGTGGAGGCGGGGGTGCGGCAGCACAATGGTGATTCGATTAAAGTGAAGCTGGTGATCGATACGGGGGCAAGCCATTCGGTTTCGCTCTACCTACCCACGAACGATCGCCTGCAATTGCCGCCCAAAGTGATGGAGGCCTATCTGGGGCGCGGATTAAGCGGCGACATCAACGGTAAGATCGGGCGGATCAATAGTTTTTCACTTGGAAAGTATGAGCTGCAGGATCTGCCTGCTTCCTTTCCGGACGAGGAGTCGATCAAAGTAGCGCTCAACCTTGCGAACCGCAATGGTAACCTGGGCTCCGACATTCTGAAACGATTCACCGTGATTTTTGACTATCCGCACGAGCGCATGATACTCGTTCCTAACCGCAAATATCGCGACCCGTTCTACTACAACATGACAGGTTTCGAGATTAGTACACCTTTGCCTGGTGCTAACTTTTACATTGTGTCGCATGTGATAGACGACTCCCCGGCCAAGGAGAGCGGACTGCTGCCCGGCGATCAGCTTATCAACATCAACGGCCGCGATTGCAAAGAACTGGCGCTGGATGAACTGCTCGAACTCTTTGACACCAAGCCAGGTCGCAAGCTGAGAATGAGGCTGAAGCGCGACTCTAAATTAGTAAACGTGGAAATGGTTCTGCAGAGCAGGATCTGATTTAGGCCTGCTGCATATCCGTGTATACCTGTACTCCTAGCAACACCACAGCCATCACGATCAGGGCAATGCCGACATAGAACCGAATCTTAGGGACAGGTACTGCTACCATATTGCCAGCTGCATCAGGTCTGCTGAAACGCAAATTCGACAAGATAAGTCCGTTACCGAAGCTGAGCCAGATGGCAGCCATGAGCGGGTCACGGGTCAGGAAAAGGGAGGCAGTGCCAATAGCAGAGAAAAGGATGCCGATGATGACACTTAAAGACAGATTTTTCATGGTGCCGCAAGATACACAAAACCCGTCTTTTCACAGGTGCCCTTACCTCACTGTTGATTGAATATTCCGGATTTAAGGTGGAGTCAAAGTACTATGGGAGGTAAATGTTGTAACATTTTATCAGATTGTGTAAATTTTACAATAAACTACAACTCTTTGTTGTTTAATTCGATATTATTTCAAAACCTTTGCTTTCCATAACAGGCAGAGGCCTGTTTAACAGATCGAACCGAATTTTTAAAATGAAAAAAAAGCCGACTTTATCATCAGCGATGGTAAATCACCTTTCTCCGAAGGGTGCGTCTTTTTCTATCCTGTCTGCCAGGATAGTTTTGAGGGCTATTAACGCCGTGGTCCGCTACAGGCCCTAGGCCGACGTGCTTCCCGACTGCTTACGTGGTGGTCATTCTTCCCCATTTCTTATAGTGATAACATGTTGCCTGACGAAGGTATGCGTAGCTGCATAACCTTTCCACAGCATTGTTTCCGATTGTTTTAGTTCTGTATCAGCTGGTTATGCACAGCCATAGCCGGGGTATATATTTTCCAAAATGAATCCATCACCTTTTATCATTACCGTTGCCGATGTGCAACATACTGGCTACGCGGCGCAGATCTGCGACGAAATGGAGTCATCTGCCAAAGCCAGAGGAACAGGTATTGCCAAGCGTACCCCGGAGTATATCGCCCAGAAAATGCTGGAAGGCAAAGCCGTGATCGCCCTGGACATGAACGGTGTTTGGGCGGGCTTCTGCTACATCGAAACCTGGAGCCATGGCAAGTATGTGGCTAACTCTGGTCTGATTGTGTCGCCTGAACTTCGCAAAAGCGGACTGGCCAAACTGATCAAACAAAAAATATTCGAATTGTCGCGCACCAAGTACCCGGATGCCAAGATCTTCGGTCTGACTACGGGCTTGGCCGTGATGAAGATCAACTCTGACCTTGGCTACCGTCCGGTAACGTATTCGGAACTGACTGACGACGACGCTTTCTGGAGTGGATGCAAGAGCTGTATAAACTACGAGATTCTGGTGATGAAAAACCGCAGCAACTGCCTTTGCACCGCCATGCTCTACGATCCGGCGCGTGAGCAAAAGCCGATCGCCCGCGAGCAACTGCAGATCCTGACGCCAATTGAAGAACCGGCTATACCTGTTGGCTACGGCACCTTTGCGCAAAGCCACTCTAATCCTAATAGTAACCCGACAAGCATTTAAAGATAGCATGAAAAAGAAAGTTGTTTTAGCCTTTAGTGGCGGCCTTGATACTTCTTACTGTGTAAAGTACCTGAAAGAGGAAAAGGGCTTGGAAGTACATTCCGTTCTGGTGAACACCGGAGGTTTTTCAGAAGAGGAGTTGCAGCAGACCGAGCAGCGTGCCTATGACTTGGGCGTAACGCAGCACACAAATCTGGACGAGACGGAGTACTACTACCAGAGCTGCATCAAGTACCTGATCTTCGGGAACGTACTGAAGAACAACACTTATCCGCTGTCGGTGAGCGCTGAGCGTGTGACGCAGGCTATGGCCATCGCCCGTCACGCCAAAGCCCTTGGTGCAGACTACGTGGCGCATGGCAGCACAGGAGCCGGTAACGATCAGGTGCGCTTTGATATGATCTTTCATGTGATGATCCCGGAAATTGAGATCATCACGCCGATCCGTGACATGAAACTGTCCCGTGAGGAGGAGATTGAGTACCTGAAGCAGCATGGCGTAGAATACGACTTCGTGAAAGCGCAGTACTCCATCAACAAAGGTATCTGGGGCACATCGGTTGGTGGCAAAGAGACACTGACTTCGCATCAGCCATTGCCTGAATCAGCTTACCCTACGCAGCTGACCAAAGAGCAGCCGGAGCGTGTGACGTTGCATTTTGAGAAAGGTGAACTGACAGGTATAAATGATAAGGTATACGAGAGTCCGGTACAGGCAATTCAGGCGCTGCAAGGTATAGCCGGCCCCTTTGCCATTGGCCGTGACATCCACGTGGGCGACACGATCATCGGTATCAAGGGCCGAGTTGGCTTTGAGGCCGCGGCCCCAATGGTGATCATCAAGGCCCACCATACCTTGGAGAAGCACGTGCTCACCAAGTGGCAGCTTTACTGGAAAGATCAACTGGCGACCTGGTACGGCAACTGGCTGCACGAGGGACAGTTTATTGACCCAACCATGCGCAACATCGAAACCTTCCTGCAGGAAACGCAGGAGAACGTGAGCGGGAAAGTGCACGTACTGCTGGCGCCATACCGCTTCCAAGTAGAAGGTATAGAATCAGAGTATGACCTGATGTCGTCGAAGTTTGGCAGCTACGGGGAGATGAACAATGCCTGGTCGGGTGAGGACGTGAAAGGCTTCTCGAAGATTTTCGGCAACCAGGCCATGATGTACCACAAGATCAACAACACCGAATTATAATGGCAGTCACGATAAAAGCAGGTATAGTAGGCGGGGCGGGCTACGCCGGTGGCGAGCTGCTGCGTCTGCTCTTGCTGCACCCGAACGTAGAGCTGGCCTTTGTGCAGAGCCGAAGTCAGGCGGGCAAGCCGGTATACGCCGCGCACTCGGATCTGCTGGGCGAAACCGAAATGAAGTTCTCGGCTGATGCGACTATACCTGTCGACGTGCTTTTCCTGTGCGCCGGTCACGGGGAGGCTGCTAAGTTTTTGGCTGAAAACGAAGTGCCTGCCGATACCAAGATCATTGATTTAAGTCAGGATTTCCGCTGGAATGAAAATACTTCAAGTGATATGGTTGAAGCTGGAGAAAGAAGCTTTGTGTACGGCTTGCCAGAATTGCAACGAGAGCAGATACAGCAGGCGCAGCACATTGCCAATCCGGGTTGCTTTGCCACAGGTATACAGCTGGCTTTGCTGCCGCTTGCCAAGCAGAATCTGCTAAACGTTGATGTACATGTAAGTGGCATTACGGGCTCAACGGGTGCCGGACAGAGCCTGAGCGCGACATCGCATTTCAGCTGGCGCACTGAGAATATTTCGACCTATAAAGTGATGGAGCATCAGCACCTGCGCGAGATCAAGCGCAGTCTGCAAAGCTTGCAGGAAGAAGGTCAGCCGGAGATTCACTTTATACCTTACCGCGGGCCATTTGCAAGAGGCATTTTTATCACGGCCTATTTGCAGACGGACCTATCGCTAGAGGAAGCCCAAGGTTTATACAAGGACTATTACAAAGGACATCCTTTCACGCTAGTTACAGACCAGAACCCGGACTTGAAGCAGGTAGTGAACACAAACAAATGTGTGCTACACCTGCAGAAACACGGCCAAATGCTTGTCATCACCAGCCTGATCGACAACCTGATGAAAGGAGCAGCCGGTCAAGCCGTGCAGAACATGAATCTGGTGTTTGGGCTGGAGGAAACGACGGGATTGAAGCTGAAAGCTACAGCGTTTTAAAAGTAAATTTTATAGCGCGAGCGTCTTTCGCGTGCTCTCTATAATACCCTCGCTCGCGTCCCGCGAGTGTGAGCTATGCGGCGGACTTCCCGAAAGTATTCGGGATTTTCAACTGGACGCTTTTATTTATGCCAAGAGGCATATGTGGCGGGACGCCACTGAATAACTCACACTCGCGGGACGCGAGCGAGGGTCAGAATCTAAGGGAGCTGTTTTTAAAAGCACCCTTTAACAATAAAAAATAACCATCAACACTTTAAGCAACCATGCTACAATACCCAAGAACCCTGTTTTACATCTATTTTCTAACATCCTACATCTAATTCCATAGCCATGAACCTCTTTGATGTTTACCCGCTCTTCGATATCGAACCTGTAAGAGCCGCCGGTCTTTCTGTTTGGGACAAAGAAGGCCGCAAATACCTCGACCTATACGGCGGTCACGCTGTTATCTCCATCGGTCACTCTCACCCGCACTATGTGAAGCGCATCGCGCGTCAGCTATACGATATTGGTTTCTACTCCAACGCTGTTCAGAATCCGCTGCAGGTAGAACTGGCAGAGAAACTGGGCAAGCTCAGCGGCTACGTAGACTATAGCCTTTTCCTGTGCAATTCCGGCGCCGAAGCGAATGAAAACGCCCTGAAACTGGCCTCCTTCCAGACTGGTCGCAAAAAGGTCATCGCCTTTAAGGCATCTTTCCATGGCCGCACCTCAGCTGCCGTTGCTGCCACTGATGACCCGAGCATCGTAGCGCCGATCAACCAGACCGAGAATATCATTTTCCTTCCTTTCAATGATGTGGCTGCCTTGAATGAGGCCTTGCAGCAGCATGGACAGGAACTGGCTGCCGTGATTGTGGAAGGTATACAGGGCGTAGGAGGGGTAAACATCCCAAGTGTGGATTTTTTGAAAGCATTGGAAGCCGGCTGCAAGCAGATGGGCGCGCTGCTGATTCTGGATGAAGTGCAGTCAGGCTACGGCCGATCCGGTAAATTCTTCGCACACCAGCATGCAGGCATCAAGCCAGATCTGATCACCGTAGCCAAAGGCATGGGCAATGGTTTCCCAGTGGGTGGTGTGCTCATCAGCCCGGAAATAGAGGCGCGTCATGGATTTCTGGGTACCACCTTTGGTGGCAATTATCTGGCTTGTGTGGCTGCCATAGCAGTGCTGGAGGTAATTGAGAAGGAAGAGTTACTATATAATACGACCATCATGGGGCATTACCTACTTGAGAAACTCGAAGGTATGACGGGCGTGAAAGAAGTGCGTGCAATGGGTCTGATGATCGGGATAGAACTGCACGAGCCTTGTGCAGGTATACGCAAGCTGTTGCTGAATGAGTTCGGCATCTTTACGGGCAGTTCTTCTAATAAGAATACCCTACGCTTGTTGCCGGCACTCACCATCAGCAAATCAGAAGCCGACCAATTTCTGAAAGCATTTTCTACGATCCTTAGTAAAAAAGTAACCGCCTAATGAAGCAATTCACTTCCGTACACGATGTGCAGGACGTAGCCGCCCTGGTGAACGAAGCACTCGAACTCAAAAAGAATCCCTACGCGCATAAAGCACTTGGTCAGGATAAAACCCTCGGGTTGATCTTCATGAATCCAAGTCTGCGCACCCGCCTGAGTACCCAAAAGGCAGGTATGAACCTGGGCATGAATGTGATGGTGATGAACCTCGACAAAGAGGGTTGGGCACTCGAAACCCGTGATGGCGTGATCATGGACGGCACCACGGTGGAGCACATCCGGGAGGCCGCTGCTGTGATGGGACAGTACTGCGACATCATCGGCATCCGCTCTTTCCCAAAACTGCAGGATAGAGAAGAGGACTATAGCGAAGATCTGTTAAACAAATTCATTGAGCTGACCGGCGTTCCGATCGTGAGCCTGGAGTCGGCCACGCGACACCCGCTGCAGAGTCTGGCCGACCTGGTAACCATCAAAGAGCAGGCTGCGGCTGGGAAAAGACCAAAAGTTGTGCTCAGTTGGGCACCGCACATCAAGCCCATTCCGCACTGCGTGGCCAACTCTTTTGCAGAGTGGATGCAGCAGGCGGATGTGGAACTTGTGATCACAAACCCAGAAGGCTATGATTTGGCAGACGAGTTTACAAAAGGCGCACAGGTGCTACACAATCAAGATGAAGCGCTGCAGGGTGCGGACTTTGTGTATGTGAAAAACTGGTCAAGCTACGAGCAGTATGGCAAAGTGTTGTCAGACGGCGAAGGTTGGATGATCACCAACGAAAAGCTTGCCCTGACGAACAACGCCAAAGTTATGCATTGTCTGCCGGTGCGCCGCGGTCTGGAACTGAGCCACGAGGTACTTGATGGACCGAACTCACTGGTGATCGAGCAGGCGAACAACCGATTATATGCGGCGCAGGCTGTGTTGAAGCGGATGCTGGAGGGGAAATGATTTAGTGGTTTTTGATTGAGTGGTTGAGTGATTATAGGCTTTACACTCACCCTATAGCCCTCGCTCGCCTCTGGCGAGTCTGAGCTATAGGGCTGACTCTGGTCGCTTTTATCTGTGTCCGAAGGCATATGTGGCGGGACGCCACCGGATAGCTCACACTCGCGGGACGCGAGCGAGGGTATAAGGTAATACACGGCTTTATTCCATGAACAGATTGGAAACCCTTCAATCACTAATTCGCCTAATCACTCATTCACTAAATCACAAACTCACTCATTCACCAAATCACTCAATTACAATATGTACATCATAAAAATTGGCGGAAATGTTTTGGATAACCCGGAGCGGTTGCAGCGTTTTTTGATTGATTTCGCTTCGCTGCCTGGTCCAAAACTACTTGTGCATGGCGGCGGCAAAATTGCCTCTACGATTGGACTGCAACTGGGTATACAGCCCGCATACGTAGAGGGCCGCCGCCTGACCGACGCCGAAACACTCAAGTTGGTGACGATGGTTTATGCTGGGCTCATCAATAAAAACGTGGTAGCCCAACTGCAGGCGCTCGGCTGCAACGCCATCGGTATGACCGGTGCCGATGCCAATGCTATACCTGCTACCAAGCGCCCTGTTAAAACGGTAGACTATGGTTTTGCCGGTGACATAGCAGGTCCGGAGACTGTAAACGCAAATGCGATAAAAGCGCTTTTACAGGCAGGTCTCACGCCTGTGTTTGCTCCGCTCACACATGACGGTCAAGGCAGTTTGCTCAACACCAATGCCGACACCATCGCCTCCGTGTTAGCTACGGCACTGGCCCCACACTATGAGGTGAAGCTGGTATATTGCTTTGAGAAAAAGGGTGTACTGGCTGATGCCGAAGATGATGATGCTGTTATTCTGCACATCGATCAGCACAGGTATAGCAGCCTGAAGGCCGATGGTGTGGTGAAAGACGGGATGATCCCAAAACTCGACAACGCTTTTGCTGCCTTGCAACATGGCGTCAGTGCGGTACTGATCGGGGAGGCAGAAGCTTTACCCTCACTTGCTACAGCTCAAGGATTCACAGGCACGACTATCGCTTTGAAACATGGATAAGAAGAACCTATACCTAGAGGCATTGGACCTGTTGCAGCAGCTGATCGCTATACCTTCTTTTAGTAGAGAAGAAGACAAAACAGCTAATGCGATTGCTGCTTTCATGGAATTAAGAGGAGTGGAGGTGCACCGGAAGCACAACAATGTATGGGCTTTTAACAAACATTTCAATCCGGTACTGCCTACGCTGCTGCTTAACTCACACCACGATACCGTAAAACCCAACACCGGTTATACCCGCGATCCATTTGCAGCTACTATAGATGATGGGAAACTGTACGGTTTAGGAAGCAATGATGCCGGGGGCTGCCTTGTGTCGTTATTGGCGACTTTTCTATACTTCAATGAGCAGGAAGGGCTTCGATATAACCTGGTGTATGCCGCTACTGCTGAGGAAGAGATATCAGGCAGAAATGGTCTGGAGCTGGTACTACCTGAACTGGGAGAATTGGAAGCAGCCATCGTGGGCGAACCGACTTTGATGCAACTGGCCGTGGCCGAGAAAGGCTTGTTAGTACTCGACTGTGAAGCCAAAGGTCGTTCCGGCCATGCTGCCCGTGAAGAAGGTTTGAACGCCATTTACGAAGCCTTACCGGATATCACCTGGTTCCAGACCTATCGTTTCCCGAAAGTGTCTGAGCATCTGGGACCGGTGAAAATGTCAGTGACGATGATAGAGGCGGGCACACAGCATAACGTGGTACCAGACAAGTGCAGGTTCACTGTAGACGTGCGCCTGACCGATGCCTATAGCATGGAAGAAGTGCTGGAGGTAATCCGGCAGCATGTGAAAGCTGAAGTGACGCCCCGTTCCATGCGGCTGAAGCCTTCCTCTATACCGATGGAGCACCCGCTGGTACAGACAGGTATAGCCCTCGGTCGCAGCACCTATGGTTCACCTACCACTTCTGACCAGGCGCTACTTTCTATACCTTCTCTCAAACTCGGTCCCGGCGACTCTGCCCGTTCACATATGGCGGATGAATATATCTACCTAAATGAAATAGAAGTGGGTATAAGCTTATACATTGACATCCTTGAAAAAGTAGTTAAGTAGATTACCAGGAGCGGGAATCAAACCTACTACCAACTAAGGGCCATATACTCGATTATAGAAATAAATAGGAGTCTGAGCGACCCAAATCAAACCAGGTATTTATGACTCGCGCTATTAATAGTGGCAGTTCTAAGCATTAATAAAACCAATCGCTAATTCACTCATTCACCAATTCACTCAATCAAAAACATGAAACTCTGGCAAAAGAACACCGACGTCAAAAAAGAGATCGAGCAGTTTACCGTGGGGCGTGACCCTGAATTTGACATGCAGCTGGCTGCTTTTGATGTGCTGGGATCTTTGGCGCATACGCGTATGCTGGAGCAGGTAGGCTTGCTGGAGAAGGATGATCTGGATGCCCTGCAGCAGGAGATGAAGGCGATCTACCACCGCATCGTGGCAGGTGATTTTGAGATTGAGTCGGGAGTAGAGGACATTCACTCCCAGGTAGAGCTGGAACTGACACGCAAGCTGGGGGAAGCCGGAAAGAAGATCCACAGTGGCCGCTCACGTAACGACCAGGTACTCGTTGACCTGAAGTTATACCTACGCTATGAACTGCAGCAATTGGTAGGAGAGGTGAAGTCGCTTTTTGATGTGCTGCAGGAGCAGAGCGAGCGTCACAAAGACAAGCTTTTACCTGGCTATACCCACCTGCAGGTGGCTATGCCATCTTCTTTCGGCTTGTGGTTTGGTGCTTATGCCGAGAGTCTGGTAGATGATGTGCTTTTGCTGCAGGCGGCTTACAAAGTGACTGACAAAAACCCACTGGGCTCAGCCGCCGGTTATGGCTCATCTTTCCCGCTCAACCGCCAGATGACAACTGACTTATTAGGTTTCAGCACGATGAATTACAATGTGGTGTATGCGCAGATGGGCCGTGGTAAAACTGAACGTGTTGTCAGTACAGCTATCGCCTCAGTTGCCGCGACGCTGGCCCGCATGGCCATGGACCTGTGCTTGTACATGAGCCAGAACTTCGCTTTTGTGCGTCTGCCGGATAACCTCACCACGGGCTCCAGCATCATGCCGCATAAGAAGAACCCGGACGTGTTTGAGATCATGCGTGGCAAGTGCAACAAACTGCAAGCGCTGCCGACCGAAATCTCCATGCTGCTCATCAACCTGCCCTCTGGCTATCACCGGGAGCTACAGCTACTCAAGGAATCACTTTTCCCGGCTATCACAGAATTGAAAGACTGCCTGCAAATGATGACTTTCATGCTGCCGCAGCTGGAAGTGCGTGATCAGATCATGGATGAGGAAAAATATAAATATGCGTTTAGTGTGGATGCCGTGAATGCGGAGGTACTGGCAGGTATGCCTTTCCGGGATGCCTACAAAGTAGTAGGAGAGCGAATTGAAGCAGGTACTTTTGTTGTTCCTGAAGCAGTGCGCCATACCCATGAAGGAAGCATCGGGAATCTTTGCAACAGCGAAATCGCCTCTTTGATAAACCAGGCCATAGCCGACTTCAATTTTGAAAGAGCCAACAAAGCCATCATCGAATTGGTAAAGTAACAGAGTCGGCAGGTTTTGACATGAAAAAGGGGAAGCAAGATAATTTCTTGCTTCCCCTTTTTCATAAGTCAGGTAGGCTACCTGACTTATCTAATTCCAGTGATAATTCTGTGGCTTGATGTTCTTCAACTTGCGGGTAGCCTGTAGCAGCGTAGCGATCAGCAGGGCTATAAACACCGACATACCGATTACCAGGTAAGAGAGTACTTTCAACGTTTTAACCTGTCTGTCAGCCGACTGGTACAGTTCTTTTCCAACTTCTCCCTGCAGCGCGATCAGCTCATGCAATGGCTCCAGCAGGTGCAAAAAGGCCTGATGGCCCTCCGTTCGGTACAGGTTTTCAGCTTTGGCTTTGTCGCCTGCACTGCTTAGCTGTAAAATACGATCCTGCACAGCCACGAGCTTTTTAAACTCTATCTTATAAGTGGCCAGACCTTCGCTCTCGCGCTCAATCAGGTATGTGCTTTCAAATTTGTTTATCAACGACTCGATCTCTTCCGTATTTGACAGCACCAGCTGATGCAGGCTGTCCTGCTCTGATGCAGCGGTGGACAGGATGTGGTCTTCGAGTGTCAGACGGTTCTGATAGTAGCGTTCCATCACATCTGATATAACCAGCGAAGGCACCAGGCGATCATGGTATACTTCACGGAACTGATTACTTACACGACCAATGCTGTAGCTGGCAAACCAGTTAGCCAGGATGATGATAGCAAACACTGAACCCAGCGCAAATGCTACTTTATCACGTTTTGTTATCCGATAGGCCCAGTTCATAACAGGTAAGTTTTAGGTAAAAGACAATATACGTTTTATGGCTTAGATTCCCCAATGAAACACGTTTAATTACACGCAATAATTGTGCTGAACTTGCGGCATATTGTTAATTCTTCTTTCTAAAATACAGATAACTTCTTGCATGGTCCGCGTATAACAGGCACACTGATATAAAGTGCAACGCAAAAGTAGCTGCCTGTGATACCGATCAAGATCCATACGCAACCTGATGATTCCACTTGCGGACCTACAAGTTTGCACGCGGTTTATCGCTATTTCAAAGATCCTATCTCACTTAGTGAGGTAATCAAGGAAGTGCCCTACCTGGACGAAGGCGGAACGCTGGAGGTGCTGTTGGCTTGTCATGCACTGGAGCGTGGCTACCGGGCCCGCATCTATACCTACAACCTGCATATTTTCGACCCCACCTGGTTTCAGCTCAGCAATGATGAGATCATTGCCAGACTGGAGGAGCAGTTGGCGTTCAAGAAAGGCACCAAATTCAAAAGGGCTACCATGGCCTACATTGATTTTCTGCAACGGGGTGGTGAACTGCGCTGTACTGACCTGACTAAGGGTCTTTTGAAAGAGTATTTTGAGCGGGACATTCCGCTGCTGACGGGGCTTAGCGCTACTTACCTCTACCAGAGCGCCCGTGAGTTCACCGACGAAAACGGCAACTCCATTTACGATGACGTGCGAGGTTACCCGATGGGACACTTTGTGGTGCTTTGCGGTTTTGCAGAGGATCAGAAACACATTGTGGTGGCGGACCCTTACCAGGAGAATCCATTCTTTCAAAACAATTATTACGAGGTGAAGGCATCGCACCTGCTCAACTCCATTATGCTGGGCATGGCTACCTACGATGCCAACCTGCTGGCTATACAGCCCGCAAAATCTGAACCTATCGACGAATAAATCATGCGAAAAATAGTAGTTGTGGACTATCCCAAAGACTGGGATGTGGCGATTGAAGACGTGGAAGTAGTGGATGTGCAAACCTACCTGACTGATACTACCTATACTGATATAAAAAATGCCCGTATTTTTAACCTGTGCCGCTCTTACAGATACCAGAGTGCGGGTTACTACGTATCGCTTCTGGCTGAAGCAAGGGGGCATAAACCCATCCCGAGCGTAGCCACCATGCAGGACCTCAAGAGCCCGACCATTGTGCGGGCCATTACCGTGGAGCTGAATGAACTGATCCAGAAGACGCTGGGAAGTCTGCGGTCCAAGTCCTTTACCCTGAGCATATACTTCGGGCAGAACGTGGCCAAGAAATACGAAAAGCTTTGTAAGCATTTGCATGACCTGTTTCAGGCTCCATTATTAAGGGCGCAGTTTGTTTACAAAGATGAATGGGTGTTGCAGAGTATTTCGGCTATACCTATCAACGACGTGCCGGAACACCATTTGCGCTACCTGCTCCGTTTTGCCAAATCCTACTTTGCACGGCACCGTTTTTCAGGCGCCAAAATCGGCCGCAACAAAATCTATGACCTGGCCATCCTGGTTGACCCGGACGAAAAAGAGCCTCCATCAAACAAAAAAGCGTTGCAGCACTTTGTAGAGGCCGGTGAGGGAATGGGCTTCTATGTGGAGATGATCACTAAAGATGATTACCGTCGCTTGCCAGAGTTTGATGCCCTCTTCATCCGCGAAACGACTTCTGTTAATCACCATACTTACAAGTTCGCCCGTAAAGCCTACGCTGACGGTTTGGTAGTGATCGACGACCCGATTTCGATCCTGCGCTGTACTAACAAGGTATACCTGGCGGAGTTGCTCACTAAAGCCAAAGTACCGATACCGAAGACCATGATCATCCACAAAGACAACCGCGAACTTGTAGAGCAGGAACTGGGTATACCCTGTGTGCTGAAGAAGCCGGACAGCTCTTTTTCGCAGGGTGTCGTAAAGGCCAAAGACAGTGCAGGTCTGCAGCGCGAGCTGGATGAAATGCTCGTCGACTCAGAGCTGATCATCGGGCAGGAGTTCACACCGACCGACTTTGACTGGCGTATCGGGATCATGGACAAGCAGCCACTTTACGCCTGCAAGTACTACATGGCCAAGGGACATTGGCAGATATACAACTGGAACGGCAAGAAGAAAAACGACACAGAGGGTGATCACGAGACGGTGCCTTTTGAAGAGGTGCCGTTTGTGGTGCTGCACACAGCCATAAAGGCGGCAAACCTGATCGGCAACGGGCTGTATGGGGTGGATATAAAGGAGATAGACGGCAAGGCCTATGTGATAGAAGTAAACGACAACCCAAGCATTGACGCGGGCTGTGAGGACCAGATCTTAAAAAAAGAACTTTATACCGCTATCCTTAAATCCATAAAGAAACGCATAGATGACAACAAGAACGTTAGAACAGATGAGTACTAAAACCGCGACGCTGCACCTGTTTGAAGGCTATGGCGTGGAAATGGAATACATGATCGTAGACCGGGACACGCTGCAGGTACGCCCTATCACGGATCAACTGATCTATGATGAGATGGGTGCCTACGTGTCGGATGTAGAGTTCGGTAAAATGGCCTGGTCCAATGAACTGGTTTTGCATGTAGTGGAGCTCAAGACGCAGACCCCTGCCCATACCTTGATCGGCCTGGAAAATGACTTTCAGGAGCATGTGAAAAAGATAAATCAGATGCTGGAAAAGCATAATGCTATGCTGCTACCGACGGGAGCGCACCCCCTGATGGATCCTTTCAAAGAAACCAAACTGTGGCCGCACGAACATAATGCCGTGTACGAAGCCTATAACCGTATTTTTGACTGTCGCGGGCATGGATGGGCTAACCTGCAGAGTACCCACCTGAACCTGCCTTTTGGCAACGACGAAGAATTTGGAAAGCTGCATGCTGCCATCCGTATGGTATTGCCGCTTATTCCTGCGCTTGCAGCTTCATCTCCAGTGCTGGACGGTAAGGTATCCGGTATGCTGGACACCCGCCTGGAGGTATACCGTCACAACCAGGATAAGATTCCAGCCATTGCCGGCAAGGTGGTGCCCGAGGCTGTGTTTACGCAAAAGGACTACCAGGAGCAGATCCTGAACCGCATGTATAAAGCGGTGGCACCTTACGATCCGGAGGGTGTGCTGCAGGAGGAATTCCTGAACTCACGCGGTGCCATCGCCCGCTTTGACCGCAACGCCATTGAAATCCGCATCATTGATATACAGGAGAGCCCGGTGGCTGACCTGGCCGTGTTGCAAGCTGTCGTAGCGGCCATACAGGCGCTGGTAGGGGAGCGCTGGGTAGGTGTAGACAAACTAAAGCAATGGAACGAAACCCGACTGTCTGAACTTTTCCTGCAAGTAGTGCGCAGCGGACAGGAAACCGTGATCAATGACCGCGATTTCATCGACTGCTTTGGCTTTGATTGTGAAGATAATTGTACCGTGGGTGAGCTTTGGAAGCACATCGTGGCCGAAACGCTCAATCTGGAAGAACAACCCCATGTAGCCCACGCCCTGAATGTAATCCTGTCACGCGGCTGCCTTTCCAAGCGTATTGTCGAAGCCTTGGGGGAAAATCCTGGCGAGGAGGACATTCATCGCGTATACCTGAGCCTTGCCCGCTGCCTGGGACAGGGCGGTGTATTTATACCTGATAAGCCATGCTGAGACTATTACTCACTTGCGAACACGGAGGAAACCTGATCCCATCTGCCTATGCACCACTCTTTCAAGGTCAGGAGGAAGTGCTGAAAACGCACCAGGGCTACGACATTGGAGCATTGGAGCTATATCAGACCATGAAACCAATAGCTGATGTGGGATTCTACTCTGAAACAAGCAGGCTGCTGGTAGAACTGAACCGTTCGCTTCACCATGCCAGGCTCTTCTCTGAATTTACGCAGGTGTTGCCGCCCGCTGAGAAGGAGCGCCTTCTTGAAAAACACTACAAGCCTTATCGGGAACAGGTGGAGCAAATGGTTTCTGATTTTGTGTCAGCGGGACGTCGCATGCTGCATGTGGCGGTCCATACCTTCACGCCGGTGCTGGATGGGGAGGAGCGGCAGGCTGACATCGGCTTACTCTATGATCCCAAGCGTAAGCACGAGCAGGCCTATAGCAAGGAGTGGAAAGCCGCTCTGAACAAAGCCGACAAAGAACTGCTGGTCCGTTTCAATTACCCATACCTGGGCATATCCGATGGCTTCCCGACATACCTGCGGCGCAAGTTCACAGCAGATGAATATGTGGGCATTGAGCTTGAAGTTAACCAGAAATTCCCGCAGCAAGGGGGTGTCCGCTGGCAGGAAATACAGGCTTTATTGGCCACCACATTGCAGGAAGTAGTGCTCCGAAATAGGGCCCTGCTATCTGAGAATGCTATTTAGAGAACAAAATAAGCTGTAATACAGTACTGTATGTTATATATGAAGAGTTTTGCATATAACCATAGCACTATCTCTTTCTGTAGTTTACACCCTTTACCAGGGATCAATCTTTTTATTTTTAATACTTTAAAAACCTAAAACTATGAAGATCAAAAGTTTACTTAATCTGGTATTTGTTCTGGTAGCGGCGCAACTAATGTTTGCCTGTAGCTCAGCCAAGTACTACGAGTTTGCCGGCCACAAGCAGGCCCCTTATCATGACATGAAGAAGCCTGCGCCACAGCAGGAGGTAGCCCCTGAAATATCGCTGAGCGAAGTAGCCATGGCTGCAGCCGAAGAAAAGGCCACTGAGAAAGCTGACGAGGAACCTGTACTGGAGGCTAGTGTTGCTGCTATACCTGCCGCTCCTGTTGCACCAACTCCTAAGGTAGCTCCGATTGCCCCTGCTTCTGCAGAAGAACTGACGGTGACAGAGGCCGAAGCGCTGGCGATGGCGAAAGAGCGTTTGGCCAACATGACCAAGGCGGAGAAGAAAGAGTTTAAGAAAGAGGTGCGCGAAGCCCTGAAGCAGGATCGCCGTGGTGGCGGTGTGAGCATCATCAAGATCATTCTAGCAGTACTGCTTCCGCCATTGGCCGTATTCCTGCACGTAGGCCTGGGCACACAGTTCTGGATCAGCCTTATCCTGACGCTACTCTTCTGGATTCCGGGTGTGATCTACGCACTGCTCGTCGTGACAGATACCATCTAAACTTACCGAATTCATCATTGATCAAAAGCACTGCCTCCCGGGGCAGTGCTTTTTGTTTTATACCTGCTTAACCCCCTGTGCACGTTTGCGTTTTATACCTGTAGCTGACCTTTATACCTTTACAGGCATGGAATACAAGGACTATTACAAAATACTGGGCGTAGAGAAAGCTGCCTCACAGGCTGAGCTCAAAAAGGCCTACCGTGCTTTAGCCAAAAAGTATCACCCCGACAAAACCAAAGGCGACAAAGCAGCCGAGGAGAAATTCAAGGACATCAGTGAGGCCTATGAAGTATTAGGTGATGAACAGAAGCGCAAGCAGTATGACGAGTTGGGCGCTAACTGGCGACACTTCCAGCAGCAGGGCGGACAGTACCAGGGGCGTCCCGGTGGTGGCTATGGCGGCGCTTCTTACGAAGGCGACATGGGCGACATGTTCGGAGGCGGCAGCGGTTTTTCAGATTTCTTCGAGCAGTTTTTTGGCGGAGGGTTCTCGCAGCAGGGGAGCGGTTTCCGATCTGGTAGACGGGCACCTAAAGGGCAGGACTACGAAGCCGAAATGCTTATCACGATGCAGGAAGCCTATAACGGTACCTCCCGTTTGCTGACTGTCAACGGGCAGCAATTGCGAATTACGACCAAACCCGGGGTTTCTGACGGACAGGTGCTTCGGATCAAAGGGAAAGGTGGGCCTGCCATGGCTGGAGGCGCTGCCGGTGATTTGTATATACGCGTACAGGTACAGCCTTTGCCGGGCTTTGAGCGGCAGGGCGATGATCTGCACACCAGACTGAACCTCGACATGTATACCGCCATACTGGGGGGAGAGGTACAGGTCAATACGTTGACCGGTAAAATTAAACTCAAAATACCGGCCGGCACGCAAAACGGGAAAACGCTTCGCCTGCGGGGAAAAGGCATGCCCGTCTATGGGAAAGCAGACCAGCACGGCGATTTGTACGTAAAAATAGAAGTACAGCTGCCTGTGCATCTCACAGAAGAGGAGCGGAGCCTGATGGAGCGGCTTAGAGAACTGCATCAACGCAAGACCGCCAGCGTATAACAGATAGAGAACACCATTAAGCCCACCTTGCCATGTTAATGACCATCGACCATATCAGTATCCATAACCCCATCGAAGATTTTGTTGATAGCCTGGCAGATCGTAACCTGACCTGCTATGCCAGCGACTTACTGGAGCAGCAGGGATGTCAGAGTCTGCAGGAACTGAGCGATGCCGTGAAGCGGGCTACGGAAGTGTGCAATTGCATGCATGTGCCGCTTCAGGAAAATTTTAAAGTGGTGTACCGCTCACGAAACGGCGAAGTGGTGCAGGACTGGCGGCTCTCGCGCATGGCCTATCTACTCACCGCCCTCAACGCCGATTCCAGAAATGCCTTTGTCGCCCAACTGCAACTTGAAATGGTGAAGCAAATGCTACATCATACCTGATTCAAGGAAAGAACCCATCACTAAATTTTCATTCTGCAGCATATCCTCCCAGCCAAACTGCAGGCATAAGCGCTGAAAGTGTTGGGGCAGGGGAGCCTTAAGCTCAGTTATTCCACCATGCACAGGATGCGCAAATGCCAGGGTGGCTGAGTGCAATAGCATGTAAGGTGACTCAAGCCGCTCACGGAACATCTGATTATGACGCCAGTCGCCGTGCCGTTTATCGCCTACGATGTAATGTCTGATGTGCGCAAAGTGTTTTCGGATCTGGTGCATGCGACCAGTTTCCGGTTGCACCTTCACAAGCGAGTATCGGGCTGTGCTGTAGCGCCCAACAGGTATAGGCAGCTCGACAGTAGACAGGCGCTCATAATGCGTCACAGCATCTTGTGGCGCTTTGTGCTTATGGTCCTTATCCGGTCGTATGGGGCTATCGATCGTGTCTTTTTCGGGGGTATAGCCGCGCACGATAGCATAGTATACCTTGTTTACCTGTTTCTCTTCAAAAGCGTTTACAATGGGCGCAACTGATTTCGGATTTTTGGCAAACAGCAGCACTCCAGAGGTACCTCGATCCAGACGGTGTGCGGCATATACCTGGTAACCCAATTGGTCGCGCAGCATTTGCAAGGCAAACTCTTTCTTTTCCTCAGCAATGCGTGTGCGGTGCACCAGTAGTCCATTCGGTTTGTTCACCGCTACATAGCTTTCGTCTTCGTATAAAATCTCTAGCACCTTAAATTATTTTTCTGGCAAAGATAGCCATATATTAAGAATTGACCTGAAAGCTGCCTATACTTGCCGAAAATCGTCAAAAAGAAATTAAAGCATGGCCATATCGTTTGACAACCTGCGGAGAGGGAAAAAATATGTGTTGGAGAATTACGGGGAACGCTTCGAGTTTCAGGTGCTGGACATGCCAGAGGAGGGAGCCTACCGTGTGAAGGATCTCCATACCCTGGAAGTATTCATGCTGCACGACCTGATCAGGTATGGCCGTGGCAAAGACTTTGACATGCAGGAACTCTAAGATCAGGTACTTCGTGTCACCTTGCCCTTCAGGTCCCAATGACTTCGTAGCACTTTCCCGGTTTTGCTATCACGTACGATCTTGCGTACATAGCGCTCCCCTGAAATGGCACCATCCTCCAGCCGCTTGCCGATAAACAAAGTAACCGCCTCTCCGTTTTCGTTGGTGATGAGGGTCAGGTCTTTGCCATTGTAATGCTGGTCAAGTCTGCTGTCAGGCGTATAAAGCTTGTTGAGCTTTTCGATCAGTTTTGGTCCAAGCGCCATGAATCTGGAAGGTATAGTTTGGTTTCGTTGATTAATTCACTGAAAGCAGGTTAAGTTGCGCGCACCAGACCTGGGCATCTTTCGGGTTATGAAATACTTCGTACTCTACGGTATTCACAGTCAGGTCATTAATTTGATTGAGAATCTTGTGTGTTAATAATTCCTGAAACACATCCATCGGTGTCACACGGGCAAATCTTTTAAGAGACGTATGCTTCATCCGACTAGCTGCCAGTTGAGCTAATGCGCGCTGCATCGAAAGGTCTGGTTGAAACCCAATACTATTGTCCGTCACCCAGCTTACTGCCTGGTTTTTAATGGCCATTTCAAATCCTTTATCATAACATTGGATAAGTTTTGATTCGCAAGGGGGAAGGTGCCACTTCAGGTAGATTTGATTGGTATCCGGAAGGTAACTTATATGACAATAATTGTCTTTATAATGATTCATTTAAGTTTATTATCGAATGAGCAGTGTTAATACAATACTTTAAAAGGGGTTTAAAGTTCAAAAAACGTTATATTTAAGAGTGTATTATTAGGATAGTTCAATGATTGACATGGCTAAAGTAACATTAGGTCTATTTAACAGGTAAAAAATACAAGAAGATATATAAGCGCTAATTGTTATGTTGTATGTGCATGAAAATCAGGACTCTTTGGTGCATCAGAGTGAATTTCTGGAGATCAGGGTTAATCAAAGGGAGAAAATCTTACTGTCAAACTGGACAGGCTGGCTGAATACCGAGAAAGGACACACTGGCTGTTTAAAAATACTTGACTATGTAAATGAGTATAAAATTACCAAGATCCTGAATGACAACTCGAAAGTGACAGGGCACTCAGGTGACACGAAATGGATGAACGAGTTCTGGATACCGAAATTGCGTGAGGCAGGTGTAAAATACTTTGCCTGGATCTACTCTTACGAATTCTTTACACAGCTCGAAATTGATAATACAGTGGACAGAAGTACTGGAATTTCCATGCGAACCTTTTTCCTCCCGGAGGATGCCCGCCAGTGGCTGCAGGTTTTCTAACCAGGCGATACATCACTCGTATACCATTAAACAAACTTACCTTATTTATGCAGCCAGACCAGCACGCAAATCACTTCTATGTTTACATCATAGGCGACCAATCGCAGCCTCAGTTAAACATTGGCGTTTCTGAAAATCTTCTACAGCAAATTTCACTTCAGGGTGCTTACGATAGTCAGCCTAAACTGGTGTACTACGAGCATTATGACCGGGAAGAAATAGCGCGGGTACGTGAGCGCCACATCAAATCCTCGGGCCCTGATGAGCACCTTCGCCTCGTTGAATCCATGAACCCAAATTGGCTGGACCTGGCAGATACCTTAAGCTGATTTTTACTCCTCTTTTCAAATTACGTTATACACTATGTTTGCCTTCGGCGTCTGTTCCTTGTACCTTGTAAGGTATAGGGTGGTACGACATGTACCTACCGAAAACAAGCCAACACAATGATAAAACTGCTGCAGCAGCAAAACGAGAACATACGCATGCAACTGCTTGTGCTGGTTGTAGGTGTGCTGCTGCTGCTTGCCAAATTCCTGGCATTTTATCTGACCAACTCCAATGCCATTCTGACTGATGCCCTGGAGTCCATTATCAATGTGGTGGCGGGTGGTTTCTCGTTGTACAGTCTTGTGCTTTCAGCCCGGCCACGGGACCTGAACCATCCCTATGGGCATGGCAAAATAGAGTTTGTGGCCGCTACCCTGGAGGGTTCTCTTATCCTGGTGGCAGGTGGGGCTATCATTCTGAAATCGGTGTATAACTTATTTGAGCCTCAGGTCATCTCCCGACTCGATGCAGGTATATACCTGATTGCAATTTCTGGCATTGTCAATTATATAGTGGGCTACCTGACAGAGCGTCACGGGAACAAGGCCAAATCCATGGCGCTGGTTGCCGGAGGCAAACACCTCAAAACAGACGCCTATTCAACTGCCGGTATTCTGATAGGTCTTTTGCTCCTGTCCCTGACCGGCCAGGTATGGCTTGACAGTGCGGTGGCCATTCTGTTCGGAGCCTTTATCTGCTATACTGGTTACCGCATTTTGCGTGTGTCTCTGGCAGGTATAATGGATGAGGCCGACTATGAGCTGCTAAAGCGTATTGTACAGGTGTTGAATGAGAACCGGCGTGAGAACTGGATTGATATTCATAATCTGCGTGTCATCAAGTATGGTAACACACTGCATATAGACTGCCACCTGACTGTGCCCTGGTACCTGACGGTGTTGGAGGCCCACGAAGAAGTAGAGGCTGTCGGCATGTTGGTACGTGAGCATATTGATCCTGATATTGAGCTTTTCATTCACACAGATCCCTGCGTAGAAGTGTCCTGCCCGGTTTGTACGAAGTCAGATTGTGATGTAAGGCGTGCTCCCTTCAGGAAGCGGGTAGAATGGGATCTGGACAAAGTGATAGCTGATAAAAAGCACGGCATCCAAAACCCGGACGGCAGTGAAAGGTCGGAGGGGAGAGGTACTTAAAATTTTAACAAAAACTTATACCTACCGGTTAAATTAGCGTAGCCAATAGTAAGGCTTGTGGCGTATGGAACGAAAATATACTTACCTGTTTTTTCCCTTATTACTGCTGTTCTGGGCTTGCACGGAGTCTGGGGGAGAGCAGCGAACTGTTTTGCAGCAGAGTGCTTACAGTTACGGCGACAGTGCAGATACACTCGGACTTAGCAAAGCGACTTTCGCCGGAGGCTGTTTCTGGTGCACAGAGGCTTATTTTGAACGGCTTAAAGGCGTGGACCGTGTGGAGTCCGGCTATACGGGCGGGAGTGAAGAGCGTCCAACATACGAACAGGTTAGCAGCGGTAAAACAAGTCATGCGGAATCGGTGCAGATTTGGTACAGGCCAGATGTGATCACTTACCGGGAACTGCTCGAAGTATTCTTCGCCACACACGATCCCACTACACTAAATCGTCAGGGCCCCGATGTAGGCAAGCAATACCGATCGGCCATCTATTACCACGATGAAGAGCAAAGGAGGCAGGCCCGTAATTATATGCGCGCATTAGAAGATGCCGGTACTTTTCGTAACCGGATTGTCACAGAGCTCAAGCCAGCCAGTAAATTCTGGATTGCCGAAGATTATCACCAGGATTATTACCGCAATAACCCGGATGATCCTTATGTAATATCGATTACCCATCCCAAGGTTTTAAAATTCGAAGATGCTTTTCGCAGTAAGCTTAAACCCAGTTACATCAAACAATAGCTGAAGGGCCATCCAAGCTTTTGATCACAGTAAAAACATCTATAAGCGTTTATATCCGTATTAGGACAAAATCTTGTCACTAAAACACTATAAACTATGGATTTTATACTCAACTTACTGGTAAGTGCCGGTGTTATTGTGTTATTGGCCTACATCATGCCACAAGTGCATGTTAAGAGTTTTCTGACAGCGCTCTGGGTGGCTTTTCTGATCGGTTTGTTCAATGCAACCATTGGCTGGCTGCTGCGCGGCGTGCTTAACCTGGTTTCATTTTTCCTGCTGGAAGCCATTATCGGACTGATTGTGACCGCGCTTATGATTAAACTGGTTGATAAACTAGTAGGTAATTTTAAGGTTGACGGCTGGTGGCCAGCTTTTGCGATAGCCATTGCCACAGCTATTGCCTTAGCGCTCCTAGGTTGGGCCCGTGGTGGAGACGATGATTACGCCATGCTTAAAACCAAACCTAATATTGAGCAGTTTTATGCTAAGCAAGGTAGTGAGTCTAACGGTTATACTATTTATCTGTAATAAGGAAACCATAAGTCTTTAATTAACACAGTAAGAGGCGGTATCAGATTCTATGATACCGCCTCTTACTGTGTTAGCTATACAAGGTATAGCAGGGGAGGCCTGCACTATATAGCTTGCAATTGCTCCATTTCTTCATCAGTGAAAATTCTGGACCTGATGTGAAAGCGTAGGCCCAGCGGTATTTCTAAGGAGAAACTGGATCCTCTGCCTGGCACTACATCGAGGGTTAGCTGCGTATGCTTCCAGTATTCAAACTGGTCACGGTTCATGTAAAAATTGCAGCCGTGTACCTGCCCAAGCAACACATCACTGTCTCCAGTTTTAAATTCACCCTCTTCAAAGCACATAGGCTGCGACCCATCGCAACAGCCGCCGCTCTGGTGAAACATCAGCGGACCATGCTTCCCTCTCAGTTCATCAATTACTTTTTTGGCTTCTTCGGTAATTTTTACGCGTTCTAAATCCATATTTTCTTTAAAAAGGAATCCCTGCTTAATTAATTGAGCAGGGATTCCGGTTTTACTATCTCTTAAAAGAAACCGAGCTTATTCTTATCATAGGATATAAGCATGTTTTTGGTCTGGCGATAATGATTGAGCATCATTTTATGCGTTTCACGACCAAAGCCTGACTTCTTATATCCACCGAAAGGAGCATGTGCCGGGTAAGCGTGGTAGCAGTTTACCCAAACTCGTCCAGCCTGTATGGCACGTGGTATCTGGTAGATCTCATGGGCATCGCGTGTCCAAAGACCTGCACCCAAGCCGTACAGCGTATCGTTTGCGATGGAAACTGCCTCTTCAACAGTTTTGAAGGTAGTAACTGAAACAACCGGACCAAAGATCTCTTCCTGGAAAACCCGCATCTTGTTGTTGCCCTTAAAGATCGTAGGCTCAATGTAATAGCCATTCTCAAGACCATTGTTTAGTTTGGCTATACCTCCGCCGCAAAGAACTTCTGCACCTTCCTGCTTTCCGATGTCCATGTAAGACAAAATCTTTTCGAACTGATCGTTAGAGGCCTGTGCACCCATAGTGGTATCTTCGGCAAGCGGATGCCCCACCTTGATGGATTTTGTTCTGGCCACGACACGCTCCATAAAACGGTCATAGATGCTCTCGTGCACAATCAGGCGCGATGGACAGGTGCAGATTTCGCCTTGGTTCAGGGCAAACATGACAGCACCCTCCACACACTTGTCAAAGAATTCGTCATCTGCGTCAGCTATGCTAGGCATGAAAATGTTCGGCGATTTGCCTCCCAACTCCATAGTAACAGGTATAAGATTCTCGGATGCGTACTGCATAATCAGGCGGCCAGTGGTTGTTTCGCCGGTAAAGGCAACTTTGGCAACGCGAGGGGAGGTGGCAAGTGGTTTTCCTGCCTCTGGTCCGAAACCAGTAACGATGTTGAGCACCCCTGGAGGCAGCAGGTCATGAATCAACTCCATCAGCACCATAATACTGGTCGGTGTCTGCTCAGCTGGCTTGAGTACTATGGTGCAGCCAGCGGCCAGGGCAGGGGCTATTTTCCAGGTCGCCATTAGCAGCGGAAAATTCCAGGGTATAATCTGGCCTACTACGCCGAGTGGCTCCTGTAGATTGATGCTGATCGTTGTTTCGTCGAGTTCAGACATGGAGCTTTCGTCTGCTCGAATCACACCGGCAAAGTAACGGAAGTGGTCGATGGCCAGCGGAAGGTCTGCTGCACGGGTCTCACGGATGGCTTTGCCGTTATCAATAGTTTCAACCCGGGCCAGCATTTCCAGGTTTTTCTCCATGCGGTCGGCAATGGCGAGCAGAATATTACTGCGTTTCGTGGCAGATGTTTTTGACCAAGATGTAAAGGCATGGTGCGCAGCATCCAGCGCACGATCAATGTCGTCCTTAGTGCCACGTGCAGCCTTTGTAAATGGTTTGCCGTCAATGGGAGAGAGGTTGTCAAAGTATTCCCCATTTGCCGGTGCTACCCACTCACCACCGATGAAGTGTTCATACTTTTCTTTGAATTGAGGGCGTTCCAGCACGTTTTGTGCTTCAGCTGTCATATCTAGAGTTGCCATAAAATAAAGGTTTTGGTTACATGGCTAATCTCCTGACTTATATCTTTTTAAACTAAACTTATTGTCTCAAAAAATGTATCTTTAATATCAGAATAAGACAGGATTATAGCCGTTTAAGATATATGCCCATAAAACATCAACTTCAACAGCTGCCCACACTAAAAGAACCGGCGCTTACGACGCTAGTGGAGCATCGTTCGGCCTACACACTTGAGAACTGCGAACTAAATGTTTTTGAAACGCATCAGGCCGCGGAGAAAGTGAGCCTCGTTTTCAATGATCTTGTCCTGACAAGTATGTTGCGTGGCAAAAAGGTGATGCACTTGTTCGGTAAGCAGGGATTTGATTATCTGCCAGGCGAATCGGTCATTGTGCCACCCAATGAGTTGATGAAGATTGATTTTCCTGAGGCTGAGCGTGATAATCCTACACAATGCATTGCACTTGCCATATCACAGGAGCAAATTCAGACAACTGTCGCTTTGCTGAATGAGCGGTACCCGAAGGTAGAGCGGAATGCTTGCTGGAGTATTGACCAAGAAATGTTTCACCTGGTGAACAACCAGGATCTAGCTGATATCATTAACCGGCTAATCCGGATCAGCATCAATGAAAAGAACAGAGAAAAGGATATTTTAGCTGGCTTAGCACTGCGCGAGCTGCTTGTGAGACTGATGCAGACGCAGGCCAGGCAGCTTTTTGAGACAAATTATGTGAGTCTGGCAACCAACAACAGATTTGCGCATATCATCAAATACATCAAAGACAGTATTCGGGAGAAGATCGATGTAGACAAGCTAAGCGACAAAGCCTGCATGAGCCGGGCCAGTTTCTTCAGGAAATTCAAAGAGGAATTTGGCTATACACCAGCCGACTATATTTTAAAGGAGCGCATCAGACTTGCGAAAGACTATCTGCGCAATCCGCTTAACTCTGTCACACAAGCTTGTTATATGGCAGGATTTCAAAATCTGAATTATTTTATCCGTGCTTTTAAAAAAGAAGTCGGGCTCACACCAAAATCATTTCAGCAGCAGCATAATTAATGATTAGCGTTTAGATCACTCTACTTAACATAAAGTATATTATCAGTGACACTTATTATAGAGTATTAATACTCGTATATAATCAGTCTTATAATTTATATTATGTTAAGTAATAAATATGAAAATAAGAAAGGGAGCCTGTAATAAGCTCCCTTTCCTTCTTTTATCTTAGCGAGTAAGATTAGTTTTTCAGTTTCTTACCGATTCTCTCTGCATCAGCAGTACGCTTCAAACGTGTATATACACGCTGCAGGTTGGCAAGTGTTGCCTGATCTTCAGGCTGGATTTCAAGCGCTTTCTCAAAGTATGGCAATGAAGCTTCGTAGTGCTTGATAGCCTGCTTCTCCAATGCCGGACCTTGCTTCTTGTAAGTCGCGTAGTCCATTTTGGCAGCTTTGTTGTTGAACTCGCTACCCTTGTTGTACTCCAGTACACCTAGGTTAAAGAAACCGTCGAAGTTATTTGGATCTACTTCTACTGCTTTCTTATAGTTTTTGTAAGCAGCATCGATGTTTCCTTTGCGCTCTTCCAAGTTACCACGAACCGCATAAAGGCTGGCATTCTTCGGATCAGCTTCAATAGCTTTGTCCAGCTTAGCCATTGCCTCGTCAGCACGGTCGTTTTTCAGGTAGTAACGCAGTTCTTCCTGCATCAGGTATACACTGTTCGGGTGCTTCTCCAGCCCAGCAGCAATAGACGCCATTACTTCTTCGTCGCTCGCTTCTACGGCCTGCTGCAACTGAATTTTGTTTTTGTAAACATCTTCAGTTGTATGACCAATACCGATCAATTTATCATAATACTTAATAGCTGAGGCATAATCCTGCTTGGCTGTTGAAGCGTAAGCAGCATAAAGCACAGCCGTTGTATCTGAAGGATTTATCTTAGAAGCCATGTCATACTTGGCAATGGCATTGTCCCAGTCCTGGTTGTTGTGAAACTCAACTGCCTGGTTCAGGATCTGACCGTACAAGATCTCCATACGCTCTGGCACCATCTTACCGAACTGACCGTTTTCACCGTCAATCTCCAGCGTTTTGTTGAATGAAGCAAGTGCCACTTCCGGAGTTTTCTCTGTAGCCAGTTTTCCGTAGATTGGGTGGCCGATCAGGTCCTGGTTGATTACACCATGATAGAACCAGGTTTTGGCTTTGTCTTGCGTCTTTTTGTGCTCTGTGGCTTTATTGATGTCTTCTAGCGCTTTGTCAAGCGTACCGTTCTTGTGATTAAGCACGGCGCTATTCACGGCTGAGTTCTGAGCGACAGCAACCTGAACGCTTACGGCTGCCATGGCTGTCATCAGTATTTTTTTCATACTATTCAGAGATTGGTTTTTGTTTGTTTGTTAAACGATTAATAAATAAAATAAAATTCCATTTTACAGATTAAACTTCATCCTCAGTTGCTTTCGGATCTATCTGATTATCAGGTTGCAAGGAGTCTTCCGGTTTCAGTTCTGACTGCTCCATCAGGGCTTCAGCTACTTCTTCTTCGTTCTCCATCTCCACTTTTGCCACGGATGAAATCTGGTCGCCTTCTGTCAGTTTGATCAGTCGTACGCCTTGTGTAGCGCGGCCAATCACACGTATATCAGCTACGCGAAGTCGGATTGTGATACCTGAGCGGTTAATGATCATCAGGTCATCCGTATCTACCACGCCTTTGATAGCCACCAGATTGCCGGTTTTGTCCGTTACGTTCAGGGTCTTTACTCCTTTTCCGCCGCGGTTCGTTATACGGTATTCTTCCAGCAGTGAACGCTTTCCAAATCCGTTTTCAGATACTACCAGCAGTTCTGTGTTCTCGTTTTCTACACAAACCATACCAACTACCTTATCGTCAGCTCCGGCCAGTGTTACACCGCGCACACCAGCAGCGTTTCGACCCATCGGTCTCACCTGATGCTCGTTGAAGCGGATAGCTCGTCCGGAACCCAGCGCAATGATGATTTCGCTGTTGCCTGTGGTCAGCTGTACGTCCAGCAGACGGTCACCGTCATTGATCGTGATCGCATTGATACCATTGGTACGTGGTCTGGAGTAAGCCTCCAATACGGTCTTTTTGATCGTGCCTTGCTCAGTACAGAATACCAGATTGTGGTTCAGCACGAAATCCTGGTTTTTAAGGTCGCGCACATTGATCACAGCCCGAATCTTATCGTCCTTCTCAATGTTGATCAGGTTTTGGATAGCACGTCCTTTGGTGGTCTTCCCTCCTTCCGGAATCTCGTACACCTTCATCCAGAACACGCGGCCGAACTCTGTGAAGAACAGCATGTGATGGTGGGTGCTCGCAACAAACAGGTGTTCTGTAAAGTCGCTCTCTTTCGAAGCGGCTACTCCACGTGAACCAACACCGCCACGGCTCTGGCTACGGTATTCGCTTAGCGAAGTACGCTTGATGTAACCTTCGTGCGATATAGTGATCACCATGTTCTCTTCCGGGATCATGTCCTCGTAAGAAATATCGCCGGTAGAGGCCTCGATGCTGGTACGACGTACGTCGCCGTAACGCTCTTTTATTTCATTTAGCTCGTCTTTGATGATCTGCATACGCAGGCCTTCATCATTCAAAACAGAAGTAAGGTAGTCGATCAGTTTCATGATCTCGGCATACTCTGCCTGGATCTTGTCACGCTCCAGACCGGTCAGACGCTGCAGACGCATGTCAAGGATAGCACGAGCCTGAATCTCTGACAGGGCAAAGCGCTCCATCAAGCCATTGCGGGCGATCTCCGGGTCACGTGATGAACGGATCAGGTTGATCACTTCGTCCAGGTTGTCCAGGGCGATCAGCAAGCCTTCCAGGATATGGGCACGCTTTCTGGCTTCGTCCAGTTCATACTGTGTTCTGCGGATCACGACTTCGTGTCGGTGATCTACAAAGTGATGAATCAGGTCTTTCAGATTCAGCGTCATCGGGCGGCCTTTTACCAGGGCCACGTTGTTCACGCCAAACGAAGACTGCAATTGTGTGTACTTGTATAAGTTGTTGAGTACTACGTTAGGTATTGCGTCGCGCTTCAAGTCATACACGATGCGCAAACCGTCTCGGTCAGACTCGTCACGCAGGTCAGCTATACCTTCGATTTTCTTCTCGTTGATCAGGGCAGCAGTCTTCTCAATAAGAGAAGCCTTGTTCACCATGTAAGGAATCTCCGTAACGATGATCTGCTCCTTGCCAGTAGAAGTTGTTTCGAAATTAGCGCGTCCACGCATCAGCACACGGCCACGACCTGTTTCGAAAGCGGCCTTCACGCCATCATAACCATAGATGATACCGCCAGTCGGGAAGTCCGGCGCTGTGATGTAGTGCATCAGTTCAGCTATCGTGATTTCCCTGTTGTCGATATAAGCGATCGTACCGTTGATGACTTCGGTCAGGTTGTGCGGCGCCATGTTTGTTGCCATACCTACCGCAATACCGGACGTACCGTTTACGAGCAGGTTCGGGAACTTAGCTGGCATAACAGACGGCTCCTTCAGAGAGTCGTCGAAGTTCGGCACGAAGTCTACCGTGTTTTTATCGAGGTCAGCGAGCAGCTCGTCGGCTATACGCTTGAGGCGGGCCTCAGTGTAACGCATTGCAGCCGGTGAATCACCGTCAATGGAGCCGTAGTTACCCTGACCGTCAACCAGCGGGTAACGCAGTGACCACTCCTGTGCCATACGCACCATGGTCTCGTATACCGAGGAGTCACCGTGCGGGTGATACTTGCCCAGCACCTCTCCTACGATACGTGCTGACTTCTTGTAGGACTTGTTATAGGATACCCCCAGTTCAGACATACCGTACAGTACACGGCGGTGTACTGGCTTCAGGCCGTCTCTCACATCGGGTAAGGCTCTGGAAATGATAACAGACATTGAGTAGTCGATGTATGCACCGCGCATCTCGTCTTCAATGTTGATCGGTATTATTCGTTCGCCTTCGTTCATGTTCAAGGTCTAAATAATAGTTTTGTGTTGGTTGATATACTTTTCAGGCGGAAGCCTGTAACGTTCATTAGTTTTTGCGCTGGCTCTTGTCGTTGGTGCGCTTGTGCACCTCCCCTGTTTGCTTCGGCAGCTTTTCGCCTATTTTAGGGTTTTGTTTTTTGTGAATGGGCTGGCCGCGGAATTCCTGCTCACCATGTGCATGCACCATCCGTACCTGGCAGGGACCGATGGGACAAAGTGGTTTGCAGGAGGATACAGTCAGAAGCAGCAGAGCAGCGCTAAAGGGTAAAAGCAGTCGGATTTTTGCCATGCATGTTGGGTTATGAAGAGCACTGGAAACAGTTGTTGCGCTCTTGCAGCCTTATCATACAAAAGTAGTAAAATTTGGATTAATAAACCAGTGTTTCAGGGGATAGTTTAGCTGCTCTGAGTGCGGCTATTATACCTGCTTTACACCTCAGGCGGGGTGAAAACCATTGATCGTAAAACCACCGTCAACGGCCAATGTCTGACCAGTGATATAGGCTGCTGCAGGCATGCAAAGATAGGCCACGGCCCCTGCTACATCCTCGGGTTTTCCAATCACGCGCATAGGGGTTCGGATCAGTACTTCGTGCAGGTACTTTTCATCTTGCAGCACAGTCTGGGCGAGCGGCGTGCTGATGTACCAGGGTGCAACAGCATTGACACGGATTCCGTCCGCAGCCCACTCCCCTGCCAGGTTTTTGGTAAGTTGCACCAGTGCAGCCTTGGTCATGCCGTAAATGGCACCTGTTCGCACATGCGTAAGTCCTGCCACCGAAGTGACATGAATGATATTGCCCTGTTCAGATGCTTTAAGCAGCGGATAAAAGCCGCGACTCAGTTCAAAGGCTGAGCGCAGATTAGTGTTCATCACAAAATCGTATTCTTCGGGGGTATATTCTGTTACCGGCTTGCGTATGTTGGTGCCCACATTGTTGACCAGTATATCCAACGCACCCCAGAGAGTTTGCACTGTGTCCTGCAGCTTCTGACGACCTTCTGCAGTTCTTACATCAGCTACGAGCACCTGCAGTCCTTCGGGAAACTTTTCCTGTAACTGCTGCAGGTCTGCTTCTTTTCGTGCCACTGCCAGCACTTCGGCTCCAAGGGCAATAAACTCTTCTACAATCGCGGCGCCTATACCTTTGGAGCCTCCTGTTACAACGGCTTTCTTGCCACTGAGCAACCATCTTGCTGATGTCATACGCATTGACTTAATCTTTATTTCCCAGAATACGATTTAGATATGCTTTGAGGTAGTCACCGTCTATTTTTGGGCGGTTGTTTATTTCTTCAAAGTTTAGTGAGCCATCCTGCTCCCGCCAGACATGGTAAACGAACACATACTGCCCTTTGCCTTCCTGCCAGCCATCAAACTGGCCGAATCGTAAATCTTTGATGTATATACCTCGCTCGACCTCTTCTACCGCATGATAGCCTTTGGTGATTTCCAGCAGGCGTTCCATCTTCGGATGGCCCCGGTATTCGTCCAGCAAATGTTCCTGCCGCGGCTCAAAGCTATACCTGATATCCCTGTCCTGGTCCAACAAGGAGTAGAAGCCAGTATAAAAGCCATCGTCCGTAGCCGCAGTGACAGACCAGAGCAGGGTGTTTAAAGGTGTGGCTTTCACGATCTCAGATTCAAAGCGTATACCTTGATCTTGCAGGCTTTCAGTGAACGCATTTTTAGCATAAGCCTGAGCTCCGAATGAGAAGAGTATGTAGACGGTGCTGATGATCAGACCAGCATTGTTCCAGCGTCGACGCTTGGGATTTCGCCTGTCATAAAACATGACGGCAATCACGCAGATCAGAAAGGGTACGGTATAAAGCGGGTCTATCACAAAGATATTGTAGAACGCTACCCCGTAGTTGCTGAAGGGCCACAATAACTGAGTCCCCCAGGTTGTAAAGCTGTCCAGTATGGCGTGTGTAGTGAAGCCGAGAAAGAACAGCAAGGTCCAATCGCGGAAGCTGGCATGTTCGTTCTTGTAAAGTCGCCAAAGCATCCAGCCCAGCAATGGGGAGGCCACAATGGCAAAAAAGAAAGAATGTGTGACAGATCGATGGAAGCTTAACTGGCCCACCATGTCCAGTAGCGGATTGGCCAGTACGTCCAGATCAGGTATAGTGCCGGCTATGGCGCCCCAAAGCAGCGCCTTGTTGCCCAGCTTGCGGCCAGCCACCGCCTCGCCTACGGCGGCTCCCAGTACGATCTGTGTTAGTGAATCCATCTTTGGCTACTTAATGATCGGGGCACGCTTGAACTCCTTTTCTCTGTCGAACAAGAAACGGTAGGTTACATAGGTTTTCAGAATACGACTCCCCACCTGCTCCACTACCTTCATCATTTTCGGGTTGAAGTCCCCGATCCAGTTCATTTGCAAATCATAGTAAGGGATATTTGGATTACCCTGTACCAGTTTAGCTGCAGACACCACCATGGCTGCCTCTACGCCTTTGCCCTGGCACTCTGGTGTGATACCGAATACAATGCCGTACATCGTCTTGCAGGACCCTCTCCAGCGATGATAGGCAAATTTGATTTTGCCCCACAGGTCCAGTTTTCCATTCACGTGTTTAAACAACTGATTCAACTCAGGGATAGCAATGAAGAAACCGGCAGGCTCTCCGTTGTGATAAGCGAACCAGATGATTTTTTCATCCAGGATCGGCTTCAGGGCTTTCATAATGGATTTTGCCTGTGCTTCGCCCATGGCCTTCACACCTTCATGTTTTACCCAGCCCTTGTTGTATACGACACGAAAATCCTCGGCATACTTGTCAAGGTTGTTTCTGTCAAGGTGCTGGAAGGTATAGCTTGGGTCAGCCAGTACGCGCTGTGCTTTTTCGTGATACTCAGGTGCCAGTGGGTCGTCTACTGTACGGTAGTAAACGTATTGATTGAAGTAAAGCTTAAAACCATAGTTCTCAAACAGTTTTTGGTAATAAGCATGGTTGTAATTCATACAATAGGTAGGCTCGTAAAAGCCGTCCACCAGAAGTCCCCACCACTTATCGCGTTCGCCGAAATTGATGGGACCATCCATAGCTTCCATTCCTCGTTCCTGCAACCAGTCACGGCAGGCGTCGAATAGTATGTTAGCTGCTTCCTGGTCATTGATACAGTCGAAGAAGCCCATGCCACCGGTAGGCTGTTCAAAAGAGTTTGCTGTTTTCTTGTTGATGAATGCAGCTACCCTTCCGATGGTTTCACCTGTCTCGTCCTGCAGAATCCAACGGATGGCTTCGCCGTCACGCAGCAGTTTGTTCTTTTTGGGATCAAATACCTGGTGCACGTCCTTGTCAAGCGGCCGGATGTACTTTGGGTCTTTGCGGTATAGCCTGACCTGCATTTTCAAAAACTCTTCAGCCAGTTCAGGTGTGTTTACTTCTATCAGTTGCATGGATCGGATTCAGTACTTGGATGAATCCCCAAAATAAGTCATAAAACTTGAAAAAGCATATATAGCATCAGTTGCTTCAGGTCAAAACATTGCAAAGGAGAGGCAGTGAGGGGATTGGGAAGGATTAAAAACAAAAAAGGCTTCAGATTTCTCTGAAGCCTTTTAAGAGCCCCCAGTCGGAATCGAACCAACGACCTACTGATTACAAGTCAGTTGCTCTACCAGCTGAGCTATGGAGGCGGTAAATGTACAAATAAAGTTGAGCCCCCTGCCGGGATCGAACCAGCGACCTACTGATTACAAGTCAGTTGCTCTACCAGCTGAGCTAAGGAGGCGATACTTTATTTGTGTTGCCCTATCGTTCTAAAGCGTTGCAAAGGTATAATATAGTTTTTAATATACAAACACCTCCTGCAGGATTTTTTGCCCTTTTGCGATAAGCTTTTGAGTATCAAACAGAAATTTTTATCTTCTGAAAGCAGCCAGCTGCCGCTGCAGGATGTCTATTCGTTTCTGTGTGTCTTCTATACGGCCTTCATACTCCTCACGCAACTTGTCTGCATTCTTGGAACGCGCAAAGAAGTCGAGGTTTGTACGAAGTGTCTGGATGTCGTTCTGCAGTTGTGATATCTCCCGACGCAGCGTCTGCTCCTTCTGGTACAGCTTCTGTGAGGCGTCCGGACTGTTTTTCAGACGGTCTACCTGCAGCTGCGCCAGCATAGTAGCACGATCATCGTAGTGCAGATCAGGCACGCGTTCCAGGTAACGCTCCATCAGCGACAGGAACTTCTCTTCTACCCTTGCGCTTACACGTTTGTTACCGGCATCCAGGGTGCTCCACTCCGCTACGATCTTGTTGTAGTCTTCCAGCGAGGTGGTTGTGTTTGGCTGCGCCAGTTCTTCTGTTACGCGATCGCACAGGGCCAGCTTTTCTGAAGACAGTTTCTCCATTTCGGCCCCTTTCTGTTGTTCCTGTACCTGCTTGCGGTCAAAGAACTCGTTGCAGGCGGCTCTGAAGCGCTGCCAGATCTTGTCGGAATGCTTGTCCGGCACACGGCCTATGGTTTTCCACTTCTTCTGGAGCTGGATCATTTTCTCCTTGGTGGCATTCCAGTCTGTGCTTTCTTTCAGGCTTTCAGCCTGTTCGCACAGCTCAGTCTTCAGGCGCAGGTTCTGCATTTTCTGTTCATCCAGCCCCTTAAAGAACTGATTCTTATGCTGGAAGAATGCTTTATAATTGCTCCAGAAAGTCTTGTTGACTTCTTCTGCGTATTCTTTCGGTACGAGGCCGGCATTGTCCCACTCTTCTTTAAGCTTCTGGATCTCATCGGTTTTGTCGCGCCACTCGTTGATTCGGTCGGTGTTGAAGCTTTGGAACTCCTGTAGACGATCCAGCAGGCTGCGCTTCTTCTCCAGGTTAGCCAGCTCAACAGTTTTGCGCTCTTCCATGTAAGTGCGACGGTGCTCGTGCACTTTCTCAGAGGCCTGTATGAAGCGCTCCCAGATTGTGTCGCGCTGCTCATTAGGCACCGGACCAATGTTCTTCCACTCCTCGTGCAGATGACGAAGCTCCTGCAGGGCTTTGTTAATTGAAGGCTCGTTCTGAAGGGCTTCGGCGCGCTCGATTAACTGCACTTTGGCGTCCAAGTTACGGCGTCTGTCCAGCTCCTTCATTTCGAAGAACATGCTGCGGTTGTTATAGAAGATGTCCAGCAGTGCATGATACGAATCCCAAAGCTCCTGCGCTTCGCCTGGCGGCACCGGACCTATGCTCTTCCACTCACTCTGTAATTTCTTCAGTTCATCGCTGCTGTTTTTGGTTTCTGCCGATTCTACCAGCGTACGCAACTGTTGCAGCAGTTCACGCTTGCGCTCCAGGTTTCGCTGACGCTGTTCCTCGCTGTGCTGACGCTCCTGGTAACGTGCCTCGCGATAGGCAGTATAGAGTTGCTCCAGCTCGCTGTGCTCCATCGGTGCATGGTACTCAAAGTCTTCTTCAGTACCTCCCTCCTGACGGAAGCGGTCTAGTGCCTGGTTTTTTTCAACCTGGAATTTATCCTCATACTGGCGATGGATTTCCTGGATCTTCTTGTACTTGCGTTTTGCATCAGGTCCTTTGAGAAGCTGGGCCAAATGGTTGCGCAGTTCCTCCATCGACATCTCGGTGTAGTCAGTGTGGTCATCCTCGTCCAACTCTTCGTCGTCATGATGATCATCAGCTGCTGGAGACTTTGCATCTGCTGTAGGTGCCGCTGAGGCGGTTGGTGAAGAGTCTACAGGTGTTTCTGCTTGTAAAGGTGTTTCCGTTTCAGACGTAGTAGCTGATTCGGTTTCAGATGCTGCAGCTGTTTCCGCCTCCGGTAGGTTAGCATCTGCAAAGGCCTCTGTTATTTTTTCTGTTTCTGACGTTTCTGCCTCAGAAGCCAGTTCTGGTTTTATTTCAGGCTGTTCTTCTTTGGGCACACCTTGTTCCGTTGGATTGTCCTGTGCGCTTTCTTTTTGTGCGTTGATTTCGGCGAGGCGCTGTTCTACAATGTCCATCGGCGACGAGGCCTGCTGCTCGTTGGCTTGTGCTTCGTCTTGTGGCCGGGGCTTGTTGGCCTCAGCTCCGTTTGCGTCGGTGTGCTGTTTATCAGTTGTCATGACTTCAGGTTTTAGTCCACGTTTTGTCAGTTCAGGCGGGGGTCTACGGGGTAGTTTGATAGTACCTTGTATTTCCCGCCCATTTGGCGCAGTATGTTTCGCCAAAGCGTATCTGCTTCCAAATTAAATAATTTATTCGCAGCATTGTTGTTCACGATCCAAACATTTTTGTCGATCTCCTCCTGCAGCTGGCCAGGTGTCCATCCGGAGTAGCCAAGAAAGAACTTGATATCTGCCGGTGTTACCTCTCCTGTGCCGATCATGGTGCGTAGCGACTCAAAGTCGCCACCCCAATACAGATTGTCATCCAGCTGCACTGCCTGCGGCAGATCCGGTATCTGGTGTACATAGTGCAAGGTGTTGTATTGCACAGGTCCCCCTATACCGAGTTCGGCTTCAAATGAATCATTATAAATATCAACCACATCAGACAGCTTTAGGTTTGATAATCGGTTGAGTACCAGCCCAAATGTCCCCTCTCCCTCCACGTGGCTGCATATCAGCACCACAGTTCGCTCAAAGTTCGGGTCACCCAGGTATGGCTCCGATATCAGTATGCTGCCGTTTTGTGGCTTATTTTCGCTTTCTTCCTCCATTGTTCTCCAGGGTTTAGTTGCTTTACCTTACAAAAACTTCTGGCCTGGCAGGCCTGGCAATCGCTATTTATACCTTCTTACGGAAACAACACATTAGGGTACAGTTCCCTTCATTTAACAAAGCCATCCAAAACATTTGATAACGGGACGAAACCTGTAAGCACTGGAAATAAGTCTTCTAATTTTATAAAATAATTTTAAATTATTGCAATATTAATTAAAATTTAAGCCTCAGCCGATTATTTTATAATTTTGGGCAAAACATCTAGTCCTTTATGTCGCTACAGCATGACATTGCCTCTATCCGGAAGAATTACTCCCGGCAGGCTCTTACTGAAGAATCCGTTTCCAATGATCCGCTTGATCAGTTTAAGGTATGGCTGAATGAGGCTATCCATTCGGAGGTGCTGGAGCCTACGGCGCTGGTGATTTCTACCGTGTCGGCTGATTGTCGTCCTTCGTCACGTGTGGTGCTTTTAAAGGAAGTTTCTTCGGAGGGTTTTGTGTTTTTTACCAATTACGAAAGCCGCAAAGGACAGGAAATGGCGGAGCGGCCTTATGGCTCGATGACCTTTTTCTGGGCGGAGCTGGAGAGGCAGGTGCGCATTGAAGGCACTATAGAGAAAGTGGCCCCGGAGGTATCGGATGTGTACTTCCATAGCCGTCCGCGTGGCAGCCAGATCGGGGCCTGGGCCTCGCCGCAGAGCTGTGAGATAAACAATCGTGAAGAGCTGGAACAGGCGGAGGCGAAATATGAACTAGACTTTGCCAGCCTGGATGTAGTACCCCGTCCACATCACTGGGGAGGCTATGTGCTGAAGCCTGAGCGTATTGAGTTCTGGCAAGGCCGCCCAAACCGATTGCACGACCGCATCGTGTTTGAACATGCCGACGCCCAATGGAACCGCAAAAGGCTCGCACCCTGATTCTATACCTATACCTGTAAGCAAACCTGATGGCTGAAATACTACCCATAAAAGCATGGCGCTACAAAGAAGAGCTGAACCAGTCAATTGAAGAACTGACCTCTCCCCTTTTTGATGTGGTGTCAGCGAAGCAGCGGGAGGCGCTGTACCAGAACCCGATCAACAGCATACACCTTTCAGTACCTCGCGGCGATACGCCCGCTGACACTGCGGCAGACATGCTGCAAGAGTGGAAAGCAGCGGGTACAATTGTGCAGGACCCGCTACCGGGCATTTATGTGTACTACCAGTATTTCAGGCTCCCGGGTAGCGACCGAGAATACTGCCGCAAGGGTTTTATCTGCCATATCAAAGCTTACGACTGGAACGAAGGTATGCTCCTTCGCCACGAAAACACTATTCCGAGTGCTGTGAATGATCGCATAGACCTGCTCGACAAAACCCTGATGAACACCAGTGCCACCCATGGGCTCTACACTGATCCTGATTTTGTGCTGGAACGTTACATGGATGAAAGTATTCAATCGCCACTTTATGTAACGGAAGACTACCAGGGGGTGCGCGACGTACTGGCCGTGATTCATGACCGTGACGTGATCAAGCATTTTTTGGCGGTACTGGAGTCGCGACAGGTACTGTTGGCGGATGGACACCACCGTTACGAGGGCTCGCTGGAGTACCGCAAAAAGCGCATGGCCGACAATCCCAACCACACCGGCATGGAAGCTTACAACTACCACCTGATGTACCTGACCAACACCGAAGCCGACGATCTACGCATTTTGCCGACACATCGGGTGCTGGAAAATATAGATCTGACGGACGAAGAGTTTCTGGAGCGCCTGCGGGAGTACTTTGTGGTAACCCCGAAAGAGGATGCCTACGAACTCAACGAGGTGATCGTGGGCAAGAACTGGGCTTTTGGTCTATACCTTTCAGGTAATGCCTACAAGCTGCGCCTAAAGCCGGAAGTGCACCAGCAGATCGACTGGCCGGTACCGCAGGAAGTAAAAGATCTTGACCTGACCGTGATGCACTATTTCGTGTTTGAAAAGGTGCTGGGTATTGGCCGTGAAGCACAACGCGACTATCCTGGCCTGAGCTACGTGCGCAACTTCACCGCCTGTGTCAGCCAGGTTGACTCCGGTAAAGCTCGTCTGGCCCTGATCACCAACGATGTGTCGATGGAACAGGTGAAACGCGTTTGTTACAGTGGTGCAATCATGCCGCAGAAGTCCACCTTCTTTTACCCGAAAACGATTTGCGGATTTTTATTCAGCTCAATCAAAGAAAATGAATTTATCTCGTCCGATACTGCTTGCCTCTAACTCCCCACGCCGCAAAGAACTCTTGGCCGGGCTCGGGCTTCAGTTCGAAGTGCATGTAAAGGAGGTCCATGAGGATTTCCCGGAGCACCTGCAACGCGAGCAGGTGGCCGAGTTTCTGGCTTCGCACAAAGCCGACGCCTATACCTCCGACCTACAAAATGAAGTGCTGATCACGGCCGATACGATCGTTTGCCTGGGTGATCGCATCCTGAACAAACCAGCGGATGCCGCAGAAGCTTTTGAAATGCTGCGGGCCTTGTCAGGGAAACACCACGAAGTGATTACGGGCGTCTGTATACTCACGAAAAATTCAAAGACCATCTTTCATGACGTGACTAAGGTCTATTTTAAGACGTTAAGTGACGAGGAAATCAATTACTACATCGAGCACTATCAGCCTTTCGACAAAGCGGGTGCCTACGGTATACAGGAGTGGATTGGCAAGATCGGTATCGAGAAGATCGAGGGCTCCTATTTTAATGTAGTAGGCCTGCCTGTTCAGAAACTCTATACCTACCTGAAGGATTTACAGGTGATCACTTTGTAAGTTTGCTATTCACTGTTTCTCCGATTGCAGGTATAGCAAGGATCAAATTCTTCTCTAAAAACGGAACGATATTTTACCTATACAGCTTAATCTGTTTCATGCTGCTAGGGTTAATTAACGGAATTATTAATAATCGTATTCGCTTTTAATTTAACTGCCGAATCAGCACATCATCAATTACTATATAAATCTAGATGTCTCTTACCAAATTATACCTGGCCAAAGGAAAAGAACACTCCCTGAAGCGTTTTCACCCGTGGGTTTTCTCTGGCGCTATCAAAAAAATAGAAGGAACGGAGCCGGAAGAAGGCGACACGGTGGAGGTATACTCCAATCAGCGCGAATTTCTGGGCATGGGCCATTGGGCGCCGGGCTCTATCGCGGTGCGCGTGTTTTCTTTTGAGCAAGTTGAGCCGGACTATACCTTCTGGAAAAGCAAGGTGCAGCAAGCCTATGACTATCGTAATCGTCTTGGACTGATCGACAATCCGCATACGGATGTATACCGTCTGGTATACGCCGAAGGCGATGGCGTACCCGGGCTGATCGTAGACATGTACAAAGACACGGCCGTGATCCAGACGCACTCTGTGGGCATGTATTCTGTGCGCGAGCATGTTGCCAAAGCGCTGCAGGAAATCTACGGTCCGCACCTAAAGGCGGTATATGACAAGAGCGCCGAGTCATTACCGGCGAAGTCGCCGGTACAGGCTGAAAATGGCTATCTGCTTGGCGAGTCAAGCGGCGGCGTAGTGGTAACCGAGAACGAGAACCAGTTCTTTGTGGATTGGGAAAGCGGTCAGAAGACAGGCTTCTTCATAGACCAGCGCGAAAACCGGGAGTTGTTGGCCCGCTACGTCAAAGACAAGTCAGTGCTAAACACCTTTTGCTATACCGGTGGTTTCTCGGTATACGCCCTGAATGCCGGTGCCAAAGAAGTACACTCGGTGGATGTATCCAAAAAAGCCATTGAACTGACAATCAAAAATGGTGAACTGAGTCAGGCACCTGACCGCCATGAAGCGTATGCCGTAGATACGTTCGAGTTCTTGAAAGGTAAGGAAGATCGCTACGAAGTGATCATTCTGGACCCGCCGGCATTTGCCAAGAGCCAGAAAGTGCGTCATAATGCCGTGATGGGCTATAAGCGCCTGAATGCCGAGGCGATGAAGCGCATCAAGCCGGGTGGCATTCTGTTTACATTCTCTTGCTCACAGGTGGTAGACAAATACCTGTTCAACAACACGGTGATGGCAGCTGCCATTGAAGCTGGACGCAACATCAAGATCATGCACCATCTCTCCCAACCCGCCGACCACCCAATTTCCATCTTCCACCCCGAAGGTGAATATTTGAAGGGGCTGGTGCTGTTTGTAGAGTAAGGTGAGTTTAGGAGTTTGTGAGTTGTTAATTCTGGCTTATTCACTACGATAAAATAAGGAAACCCGCCTTTTTAGCGGGTTTCCTTATTTTTATGGCTCTCAACTTTAGGGGAAGTCTACAACTGCCGTTAGCCGACATACGTGAGCTTGGAATAAGATTAGGCTAATGGTGGTTTAATCAGCTTTATTTAACTTGACCTACCTTAAAAAACATAAGTGCCTAATTGCCTATGCACGATTCGGACAGGTCGCGACCTGTCCCTACAAAGAAACGTTAATGCTGCGTAGAACCACGGCGCTACAATCCAACCTTCTTACTCCTAAACTCCCCAACTCTCAAACTCGATAACTTGAGGCAATTCCATGCGGATGCGCCATTCCTTTGGGTAGTAGTTATTGAGACGGTTGCCAACTTGCTTTGCCCAGCCGAGGGGCAGGTTTTCAAATTGCAGCAGGATCCAGTCATTGCTGTTGCCGCTGATACCGATGTCTTCTTTACGGAGATAACGCAAAGCCGATTCCAGGTCGAGCTCTTCCGTGCGGAAAGCTGCTTTGTTGAGATATTGCGAAAGTGCCAGGGCTTGCAACGGCTTCAGCTTTTTGCCTTTCGCTTCAGCTATTTCGGTGCCTGCGTAGATCACGTATAGATTCTGGTAGAGCTGGTCAACTTCTTCGAACAGATTTTCAGGTATAGCCGATATCACTTCACCGTACTGTACCCATGCAAAGCGCTCCGTTTCCGTAAGCCAGTCATTGACCATAGCTTGTTCTTTCTTGCCAGCGTGGGTCAGTTTAAATTTTTTCTTTTTGGATGATCGCTGCGGTTCTTCATACTCTCCTGCCTTTCGGATGACTGACAAAAAGAAACCTTCGCCCTGCACCTGATGCGGGTAGAAACGATAGCCAGCAACACTGTCGAGGGAAGTAGCTTCTACCCCCCATGCCGGATCCAGTGTGAGTGATAGCGGTTGCGCATTTTCCTGGTCAGCCAGCCAGGCAATGTTCTGTTCGTTTTCCGCCAGATTCCAGGTACAGGTGCTGTAGATCAGGATACCACCCGGTCGCAGGGCTTCCCACACATCCATCAGGATGCGCTGCTGCCGCTGAGCGCATAGGTTCACGTTCTCGTCTGACCATTCATTCATTGCCTGCGGGTCCTTGCGGAACATGCCTTCGCCACTGCAGGGGGCGTCTACCACCATCACATCAAAAAACTCTGGCAGTCTGCCAAAATCACGCGGGTCATTGTTGGTTACTACCACATTGCCGCTTCCCCACTTGGTCACGTTCTCAGCCAGTATGCTGGCACGGCTGCGGATGACTTCGTTGGCGACCAACAAGCTGTCAGTTGAGATCAAACTTGCGATGTGAGTTGACTTGCCTCCGGGCGCTCCACAAAGGTCCAGCACACGGAGCGACTGGCTGAGGTCAACATGCTGACGAAGCGCTTGCTCCAGAAACATGGAACTTGCCTCCTGCACATAGTAGGCACCGGCATGCAGACGCGGGTCCAGCGTGAACTGTGGTCGCGAAGGCAGGTAATAGCCCGTCTCTGTCCAGGGGACCCGTGGCAGGTTAGGCTGCCCCTGCAGCTTATTTTTGTTTAAACGGATGCTGACCGGCGCAGGGTGTTGCAAAGCTGACTCGAAGCGGGTATAGTCCGCTCCCAGTTGCCCTTTCATGCGCTCGACAAATGAATGAGGTAATTCCATACCCTAAAGGTACGGCTATTTGGTCTTTCAGGAAAAGAAGTGATATGTGTTGTTAGGTCGGTTGCTCATTTATTAGCGCCAAAAACTCCTGCACAATGGGAATATCAGCCGGACACCAATCGTAATTGGACAGATCCTGTGGCATTACCCAGTGGTAAGAGCGGTGTTCTGTGAGCTTGATTGTTCCGCCGTCGTACTGGCAAAGGAAAGGTATAAGTTCGATCCTTTTATCATCGTATTCCTGTACAACAGGTGTAAGACGCTGCACCGGGGTGATGCTCAGGTTTAGTTCCTCTTGAATCTCACGTATCAGGCAGGCGATCTCAGTCTCACCATCTTCTACTTTTCCGCCGGGGAATTCCCATAGCATGGCTTGCGGCATCGTTTCACTGCGCTGGGTAACCAGCACGCGACCATATTGTTCAATCAGGGCACAGGTAACTTTTGTAATCATAGCATAAGTTAGTGAAGTGGCAGAAATGTATTGACTTTTAATGTGATATTTTTTTACTCAGGTAAGAGTCCAGCAAAAAGAATAATTGGCCAGCCAGTAAGCAAATAGCCAGGTTTAGTATTATATCTGAGTCATCCCGTACTAGTCCAAAGTATAGCACCTGCACCAGAAAAACATGGTAGGATGCTTTTCCAATATTAGCCATCAAGCGAAGTACCACATGGTCCGACTGCTGCGGGAAAGCCAGAATGACCAGGTAAATAAGTAAAGTGGCGTATGGGAAAGTCAGGAACAGTTGTGATTGCCATTCGGGTCTTATGTATGGCAGACTGATATCCTGATACTGATGAAAGTACAGGTATATGCCACTGGCAATACCCGCCAGTAGCAATAACAAACTATTCTTTTTCTGAAAAGGGTTGGTAATCAGTAGGGAGAGCCATAAGCCCAGGGCTATAGCTGAAAAGTAACGGAATAGTGCTGCATCGTACAGAGAGCGGTCCTCTTCGAAATAATTAATGTGATAAGCTGTGAGCTGAAAGATTATTTCCAAGAGTACCAACACAATACTGGTGCGAATAGGCCAGCGATGGAAGGTATAGCCAATCAGGGGAAGCACGATCAAAGACTGCAATAAAAGCGTGATAAAGTAATTGCCTTTGCCTGAAACAGGCAGTACGCCAATCAGGTTTTTCCAGCCCAGGGTATAGACTTCCCGTGCGTATACCTGTTCTGATACATAGCCCGCAACTAAGGCGATGATATAGATCAGCAAAAGCGGGAAAATGATGCGCAGGGCCTTCTTCTGAAAATAATGCGGGGTATATAGCTGGTCAAAATGCAGTGTTTTGCTGCCGTAAGACATCCCCAGGTTCAGCCCCATCAATACCATAAAAACAGGTACAGCCTGCCAGATATGAAACACAGCATAGCTGCCAACCAATTGCTCCCGCGAGAGCGAGTGCAACAGCAGCACGGCGATAATGGCCAGTCCCTTCAGGATATCAATTTGTTGGAAATGCTGTTTCATGTATCAGGCCCGACCAATCAATATGGGCTTTAAACGCGAAAGGCACACCACAGGGTATGCCTTTCGCGCTATATGGTCTGTTACGGCTTAGGTGAGTTTCTCCTTCAGTATCTCAAACTCCACAGCCGGTGCGATGCGCTCGTACAGGATCAGGTATACTGCTGTCGTGATCGGCATGTCTACTTTTAGCTTTTTATTGAGCTCGTAAATGCTTTGCACAGCATAGTAACCCTCCGCCACCATGTTCATCTCAATCTGGGCAGACTTCACGGTATAGCCATGTCCGATCATGTTACCAAAAGTACGGTTGCGGCTGAATTGTGAATAGGCAGTCACGAGCAGGTCTCCCAGGTAGGCTGAACCGTTCAGGTCGCGGTGGATCGGCATGGCGGCATGCAGAAAGCGCTCGATCTCCTGCATGGCATTTGAAACGAGAACCGCCTGAAAGTTGTCGCCGTAGTTCAGACCGCGGGCTATACCGCAAGCCAGCGCAATAATGTTCTTGATCACAGCACAGTACTCCACGCCGTCCAGGTCGTCAAGCGGATTGGCTTTGACGTAGCGGTTGCGCAGCAATTCGCAGAAGCGTTCCGCTGTGGGCAGATCGTGTGAACCAATGGTCAGGTAAGACTGCTTTTCCATGGCCACCTCTTCGGCATGGCACGGACCGGCAATCACCAGTTGGTGGCTGTTCGGGACGTCGTACTGCTGACCCAGGTAGTCAGTGATCAGGATGTTCTGCTTCGGGATCATTCCTTTGATGGCAGAGATCAGTACTTTGTCTTTTAGCGCATCCTGCTCCAGGCCGCTCAGTGCCTCTTGTACGAAAGCAGCAGGTACGGCCAGGATCACCCAGTCCGCCACGGCAACTACATTGCGCAGGTCCGTTGATGGCTTTACGTAGTTAAGGTCATAGGTCACGCCACTCAGGTAACGTGGGTTATGACGGTAATTGATCAGGTGTTGCACGTCGTTTTCGTTGCGCATCCACCAATGTACCTGTGATTTATTTTCTGAAAGGATCTTCACGAGGGCTGATGCCCAACTTCCCCCTCCTATAACTGCAATTTTTTCCAAACCGGATGTTTATTTGTTATTCACCATTCGCTTCAGCCAAAGCTGATTTGTTTAGTGACTTCTCGTCTTTCACAGCCACTTTAGCTCCGTCTTTCAATGTTTTCGATACAGCTCTGAAAGGACCGGATACTATTTTCTGACCTTCTTCCAGACCGCTCAGAATCTCGATGTTCTCGAAGTCGCTGATACCGGTTTTCACCTTTACTGATTTAACAGTATTATCGTCTGCATACACAAACACAACTTCTTCGATTGGTCCTGAAGGTGCTGCCGGAGCTGGTTCCGCGTTATTATTTGCATTTTCACCATTACCGTTTTCTCCTTCAGCATTCTCTCCTGATGATCTGGCTGGCGTGTTCGAGCGAGTCGTCACAGCGGACAAAGGTACAGATAAAACGTTATTTTTGCGTGCTGTGATGATGTCAACCGAAGCTGTCATGCCCGGACGGAAAGGACGGGCGTTCTTATCGGCAAGGTGGCTGTAAGATTCGTTCAGCAAACGGATACGCACCTCAAATTCAGTCACGGCTTCCAGTGAAGCGGCGTCTTTAGCTGTATTGGCAATTGAAGTTACAATACCCTTAAATTTCTCGTCGCGGCTGGTATATGAGTCAACTTCCACAATTACGGAGTCTCCCATACCTACCCGGATGATGTCGTTCTCGTTCACGTTCACACGTACCTCCATGTTGTTAAGGTTGGCAATGCGCATGATCTCTGTACCGGCCATTTGGGAAGTACCTACCACTCGCTCTCCTCTTTCCACGTTAAGTTTTGACACCGTTCCGCTTACCGGAGCATAGATGGTAGTTTTGTTCAGGTTCTCACGGGCGTCGTTCAAAGAAGCCAGCGCATTCTGAACACTGAATTCAGCGGCACGCACGCTCTGAGCCATAGACTCAATCTCCTGCTTACCTGCTTCGTACTGTGATTTGATCTGCTGAAATTCTGCTTCGGATATCACCTTCTGGTCAAACAGGCTCTTGTTGCGCTGAAAGTTCTGTTCGATCTGAACAAAATTAGCTTTTGATTGCGCTAAGCGGGCTTTAGACTGCGCCAGGTTAGCACGAGCCTGGTTTACACCAGCTGTCTGCATGTCTACCAGCGACTGGTAGTTGTCAGGGCGTATGCGTACCAGCAGTTGACCTTTTACAACGGAGTCGCCTTCCTGCACGGTCAGTTCAATGATCTCTCCTGATACATCCGGGCTTATTTTTACTTCAGTTTCAGGTTGTACTTTACCAGAGGCACTTACTTTCTCTACAATCTCGGAGCGCTTCGCTTCTGCCAGCACTACCTCTGTTCCTTCTTCCTTGCCAATCCAGCCTGCCTTTTTAGCTACCAGAGCCAGTACAAGAATCAGAACCAGAACGCCTATCAGGGTGTAAATAAGCTTATTCGATTTTTTCGCTGCCATAATTTTATATTAGAAAGAGAGGTCTTTGCCTTGGTAGAAATCCAAGACTTTTAGTTTAAAGGTATATTCGTATTTCGCCTGTACCAGGCTGGACTGAGCCGAGCGGTAGGTGTTCGCTACTACATTGAAATCTACTGTGTTGATCACACCACCCTGAAGTCTTAGTTCAGCATTGCGGAAGTTTTTCTCAGAGGCATTTACCTGCTGTCGGGCAGCTGCGTAGCGACGCTGTGCCGCGATGGCATCCACATAGGCCTGCTCGATCGTCTGACGCAGGTTGTTACGGGCAATGTCCGCATTGAGCTGTGCGTTTTGCTGCTGTATCTTGGCTCGCTGCACATTGGTGCGGACCTGCAAACTGTTCAGGATCGGAATCTGAAGTGACACACCCACCTGTGTGTTCAGGTTGTCGTCCCACTGACGGAACATACCGTAATATTCATCAATACGGCGTGTCTCCACATTATCAAACCAGAGTGTCTGAGAGGCAGAGCCTGTTTCGTTCAGGTATACAACTTGTGGCACACGGCCTACCACTTCCCTTTCGATAGCCAACAGTCTGCGGCTGGTGCTTGCATACCTGCTTCCTGCACCTGCAAAAAGACTAAGACGTGGGAAATAAGCACCACGAGCCAGACTAAGACCTGTATCGGCACTGCGCAAGCGCAGATCGGTGGCACGAATGGCAGGGAGCGTCTGCAGGGCCACATCGTATACCTGGCTTCCATCCACAATGACTGGGTTCTCATCAGGCTCCGGAATGTCTGGTATTTCTACCTGAAACTCTTCTGTGGTCGGGATATTCAGCAGTTGCATCAGCGTCAGCCTTGCTATATCGCGCTGATTCTGTGCTGTAATGTAGTTAAGCTCATCTGTTGCAAGCTGCGACTCCAGATCCAACACAGCATTTTCGGCCACGCTGCCAGCTTTCAAAAGCGCTTGTGTACGGGTGAGTTGCTGAGTGGTGAGGTTGCGCTGCAGATCCGAAACATTCATCTGTTCGTTGGCAAACAGGATGTTCAGATAAGCGGTTACGATCTGGATTGTGATATCATTTTGAGCAGAAAGATAGTCTTGCTCACTCGCCTCGAGGTCTAAACTGTTCTGCTTGATCTGATTTACCTGCTGAAAACCTGCAAACAGCGGCATTGACGCGTTGATCGAAACATTGGAAGTTCGGGCGTTCTGCGTCTGCAGGCTAAAGCTTACCGGGTCCTGAAATGAACCTGTATTGAAGCTGTAGTTACCATTGGCATTGATACTGGGCAGCCGGGCTGCACGTGACTGATTCAGGTCAGCCTTGCTTAAATCTCGGTTCAGACTGCTCTGACGCACATTCAGGTTGTTTGCCTTCGCATAATCAACCGCTTCCTGCAGCGACCATACGCCATCACCTCCTGCACCTTGCTGCTGCGCCATGGCGGAGCCAAATCCACCAACTGTTAATCCCAGGGCCAACAATAGCACCTTGTTTGACATTTTTTTCATAGTATGATTTCTTCTTAAAGGTCGATATTAGGGATGTAAATCACATGCTTTACCCAGCTTAGTTGTTTCAGGTACTCGAGTGTGATAGGTTTGATGCCGGAGTCCATCTCGATGAATTGGCGTGCCATTTCATTTCTGCCCTTTCGCGACACGTTCATGGTGGCAATGTTACAATCATCCTGTGCGATCACGGTAGCGATAAAGGCGATACTGCCCTTTACATCATCCGCGTCAATGATCAGCGTATGCAGATTGGCCGAGAAGTTTGCCGTAAACCCGTCTACCTCTACAATCTTGATCACACCGCCGCCACGGCTCTGCCCAATCACTTCCACCTGCCGGTCACCTGCTTTCAGGTTCAGCTTGATGGTATTGGGGTGCATGGTGGATGCGTTGCCTACCGAGCGGAAGGTATACTTCAGGCCGCGTTCTTTGGCATGGTCAAAAGCTTCCTTGATGCGTTTGTCATCTGTTTTAAAATCCAGCAGCCCTGCTACAATAGCACGGTCAGAGCCATGGCCCTCGTAGGTTTGGGCAAAAGAATTATAAAAAGTAATGATAGCTTCCTCGGGAGCCGTTCCTAAAACACGGATGGCCGCACGCGCAATGCGCACTACGCCAGCGGTATGGGAGCTTGAGGGACCTATCATAATGGGACCAATCATATCAAAGACACTGCTTTTTTCTGCCATGGGGATAAAGCGGGTAAATATCGTAAAACCCAAATTTAACAATTAAGGCTTATTATAACATTTTTTCGCCTGTATATTCTGGTGATTTCTACCAACAGTCGCTTTTGCTCTATTAATATCGGTATTCGGCCCATCAACTATATTGAATTGCACGGCTTTGTAAGCCTTCAACACACATGATGCTAATGGTAAAAAAATGGTTGCCTGGCATCATTGGATTTATTTTGGCAGATAATTGTTTTCATGGAAGGAGTGATAAATATGGGTTCGTCTTCAAAATCTATGCGATTGTTTTACTTTATTTGTAGGCTAATGGCGTCTCATAAACCCCCATCTGTATACCATGGAGCAACAACCTTTTAAGTCGGAAGTGCTGGATCAACTCCGCAGACTGGAAGCCAAGTACGTGCCGCTCGGGCAGGATCTGGCAGCCTATCTGGAGGGACTTTACTACACGGATTACCTCAACTACTGGGATTACATTCACCTCGATACCCTGTTGAGCCTGCAGAACCCTCGCACGACCATACCGGATGAAAAGATCTTCATCATGTACCACCAGATAACCGAGCTCTACTTTAAGCTGTGCCTGGAGGAGTACCGGCAAATAGGTGAAGATAAAGGGATTACAGGAGAAGTGCTCTTCAAACGCTTGAAGCGTATCAACCGCTATTTTGAAAACCTGATCGACTCCTTTGATGTGATGGTGGACGGTATGGACCCGAAGCAATTCCTACAGTTCCGAATGGCACTGATGCCAGCCAGTGGATTCCAGTCGGTTCAGTACCGCATGATTGAGATTGCCTCGACAGAATTGCGCAACCTTACGGATAAAGAGAAACGCAAAGCATTGGGCTTGCAAAGTACGCATGAGGAACTGATGGGCTGTATCTACTGGAAAGAAGGCGCCACCGAAGTGTCATCTGGAGCCAAGACGCTCACGCTGATCCGATTTGAAGAAAAGTATACGCAGCAACTCATTCAGTTTGCAAGGCAGTATGAAGGCATGAATGTCTGGGCTGTCTATAAGCGTTTGTCTGAGGAAGAACAGCAAAACCCTCGCCTGATTCGCCAGCTGCGTGAGCTTGACAGCAATGTGAATGTAAATTGGCCGCTGATGCACTATAAGTCAGCCGTACGCTACCTGCAGCGCGACCCGGAGGTGATTGCTGCCACAGGCGGGACCAACTGGCAGAAATACCTTCCTCCCAAGTTCCAGAAGCGCATTTTCTACCCGGAGCTTTGGTCTGAAGAAGAGCTTGAAAACTGGGGCAAGGGCTGGGTCGAGAAAGTGCTGAATGGTGATATTTAGAATTACTGATCGCTAATTGTTGATTGTATTTCCACCAATTTAACACTTAGTTGTAACCAATCTTGAGCCAGTACTTAGTTTAAAGCTTTTGGACTACAATCTAACTCGAAGTGTTACACCACTACTCATATTGAGTTAATCAATCAACAATTTAAACTTTAAGGATAAATACCTTACTAACTGTAAATGAATAAGAAAGAAGTTGAAGTTGTGCTGTCGCCTGAGGTGGCGTACAACGACGAAGTGCTGGAGCTGGAGCTTATTAAAAGTGCCGGTGTGAAGCCGGAAGATGTAAAGCATATTCACCGCATCAAGCGTTCTATTGATGCCCGCGGGCGCCAGGTGCTGCTGCGGGTCAGAGCCGATATTTACCTGGACACCCCTCCTGCTGATATTATCGCCCCAAGGTATAACTACCCTGATGTAAGCACTGAAAAGAAGGTTATTATTGTCGGTGCTGGTCCGGCTGGTCTGTTTGCCGCTCTGCGTTGCATTGAGCTTGGTCTGAAGCCTGTTGTGCTGGAGCGTGGGAAAGACGTCCGTTCGCGCCGCCGCGACCTAGCGGCTATCAACAAAGAGCATATCGTGAACCCGGATTCGAACTATTGTTTCGGGGAAGGCGGTGCTGGTACTTATTCGGACGGCAAACTCTATACCCGCTCCAAAAAGCGGGGCGATCTGCAGCGTATACTCGAGATTTTCGTGCAGCACGGTGCTACCCGCGATATCCTCTTCGATGCACATCCCCATATCGGTACAAACAAACTGCCCCGTATTATTACCGCTATCCGCGAAACTATAGAGGCTGCAGGTGGCGAGGTGCTGTTCGATAAGCGTGTCACAGACTTTATGGTGGAGAAGGATGAGATGAAAGGCGTCGTGACGCAGGATGGGCAGGAGTATTCCGGTGAAGCCGTTATACTGGCAACCGGCCATAGCGCCCGCGATATTTTTGAACTGCTGCATAACAAGGGTATCACCATTGAGGCAAAGCCTTTTGCCATGGGTGTGCGTGTAGAACATCAGCAAAAACTAATTGACAGCATACAGTACAAGTGCGAAGCCCGCGGTTGCTGGCTGCCAGCCTCTTCCTATGCGCTGGTACACCAGACGGTATATGATAACAAGCAGCGCGGTATTTTCTCGTTCTGCATGTGTCCGGGTGGATTTATCGTACCTTCTGCCACATCTCCTGGTGAGGTGGTGGTGAATGGTATGTCCCCGAGTCGCCGCGACTCTAAGTTTGCCAACTCAGGTATAGTCGTAGCGATAGAGCTGGAAGACATGGAGCTTGACAAGTACGGTCCTTTGGCCGGATTGCGTATGCAGGAAGCCCTGGAGCGCAAAGCTTGCGAAATGGCAGGTGGCACCCAGAAAGCTCCCGCCCAGCTCCTCCTTGACTTTACACGTCAGAAAACCGGAGGAGCCCTGCTGGAGACTTCCTACCAGCCTGGCTTGACACCTGTAGACATGAACAAACTGTTCTCCCCTGCTATGGCTTATCGTCTGCGGGAAGGTTTCAAGGCCTTTGGCAACAAAATGCGCGGCTACCTGAGCAACGACGCCCAGATCATTGGGGTGGAAAGCCGTACCTCCTCCCCTGTACGGATACCCCGCGATAGAGAGACCCTGGAGCATGTGCAGGTGAAGAACCTGTACCCATGTGCAGAAGGTGCCGGTTATGCAGGTGGCATTGTGTCAGCGGCAATGGACGGGGAACGCTGTGCCGAAAAAATAGCAGCAAAAGTGCTCCGACAGGTATAGCCAATTGGATTGTATATGTCTTATACCTGATTGCCCTGTAACGTTTCAGAGCGTATAGCTGTTAAATAGAGGGAGCAAAATATCTGAACTATGAAAAAGACACTTGTACTGGGTGCTACTGATAATCCTTCACGTTTTGCCTACAAGGCTATACACCGGCTGCAACAGCATGGTCACGAAGTGGTGCCAGTGGGCATTCGAAAAGGAGAAGTCGGCGGGCAGCCCATTATTACTGATAAGACACAAAAGATTGATGGCATTGATACGGTTACGCTATATGTAGGGCCACAGAATCAGCCAACATGGTATGATTACATTATCTCCCTGCAGCCCAAGCGCATTATCTTCAATCCGGGTACTGAAAACCGTGAATTGGAGCAAATGGCCGAGGATGCAGGTATAGAAACCATGCACCATTGCACGCTGGTGATGCTGGCTTCCAGCACCTATTAAAATTTTTTCAAAATATTTTTTGGAGGCTGTAACTTCCGGAAAAGCCGGGCGTATAATCCAATATAATCAAAGTTTGCAGATGGCATTTGTTGTCTATGCAATCTTTAGAAAAAGGGATCTTTCAAGAGATCCCTTTTTTGTTTTTATGCCTCCCTTCTCAGCACTTCCAATGGTGGTCTGTTCAGTACCCCGCGGCTGTTGAGCAAACCCACTGCCACAGTAAGCAATGTCACCAGCACAAAGATGATCAGCAGTGGCCAGAGTACTGGCACAAAGTCCATCTCAAAGCTAAATACAGCCAGGGCCCATGCGGCACCAAAGGCGATCACGCAGCCTACAGCGGCAGCCAGTACACCCAGCATCATGTATTCCATTAGCGTTATACCTAATATCTGCTTTTTGTTGGCCCCAAGTGTACGCAGGAGCACACTCTCTTGTACCCGCTGATATTTGCTTACATTAACTGAGCCTACCAGCACCAGTAATCCTGTGAAAATACTGAAGAGTGCCATAAACTGGATTACAAAAGAGATCTGGCTGACCACTTCCTCGAGTGTCCGTAGGATCAGGTCGAGTCCGATAGCTGATACGTTCGGAAAGGCCTCCACGACGCGGCGCTGAAACTGCGCAGCTTGTTGCTCGTTGTCACTGCGCGTCATTAATACATGAAACTGAGGCGCTTCTTCCAACACTCCTGTGGGGAAAAGAACCTGGAAGTTGGTCTGCACCCTGTTCCAGTCCACACGCCTGATATGGGCTACGCGGGCAGGTATAGTTGCTCCCTGCACATTGTACAGCAGCGAATCACCGACTTTAACTTTTATCCGCTCGGCATAGCGTTCCTCCAGCGACACGGGCACCTTACCACTGCCGCTATACTGGTTTTCGCTCCAGGCGCCCTCCTGTGTCTTTTCAGAATCGCTCAATCGGTCACGGTACGTCACCCGATACTCCCGCGTGAAGTTCCATGGTCTGATTTCCAGCGTGGTATCCTTGCGTACATCTGCCAGTGTCAGGTTATTGATCTGCTCAAGCCGTACTGTCACAATCGGGTCAAAGTAGAGGATCGGGAGTCCCTCCTGTTTTGTCAGGTCAGCTACCTGCTCACGCTGAGCATTCTGAATGTCAAACAATACCAGGTTTGGCTGTTCTTCAGTACCTGAAAGCGATACTTCGCTAAGCAGTGTTCGCTGCACCATGAAAAGCGTGCCGATCAGGGCCGTACCTAAACCGATGGAAACCACCAGTAGCAAGGTCTGGTTGTTTGGTCGGTACAGATTGGCCAACCCCTGACGCCATATGTAGCCCCAGTGCGACGGGAAAAAGCGCTTGACAGCCCATGACAGGCCTTTTGCGAGCAGAGCCAGTACCAGGAAGGCTGCAATGACCCCACCCGTGAAGTATAAGGCCTGCCACCAGGTGCCCATTTGCCAACGGGAGAAAATAACGACAAAGGCCAGTATCAGACCATATACCGCCCAACGGAGCGGGTCTTTCTGGTTGGTCAGGTGCTCTACCGTGGCACGCAGGGTAATCAGAGGCGAAACCTGCCGTATGCTTAACAGAGGGAGCAGCGCAAAGAGCACCGATACGACCACACCCAGCAATATACCTTGTGCAGCAGCAGTTACGGAGAAATAGGCATCTACCGATACCGGCAGGAAGGAGCCAAACAGCTCTGGCAGCACCAGTTGCACGACGCTACCTAATACCGCACCAGCGAGTCCGCCCAGTAACCCCATGCCCATCACCTGGAACAGGTATACCAGAAAGGCCTGTTTGCCGCTCATACCCAGACAGCGAAGTATACCAATGGTTGCCAGCTTGTCACGCATGTACACATGCACGGCACTGGCTACTCCCACGCAACCTAACAGTAGTGCCACAAAGCCTACTAGTGCCAGAAAACGGGCCAGTTCATCATAAGAGCGGCCCATACTCTTTTTGCGGGTCTCTACCGTGTCGTAGAACATACCTAGCTCCTCAAAGCGCGGATCCAGCCTGTTGCCTAGCGTATCGGGTTGTACACTATCATTCAGGTCGTAGTAATAATAATAAGATACCCGGCTGCCGCGCTGTATCAGTCCGGTTTCGGGCAGGTATTGTCTCGGTATGTACACCACAGGCGCAACAGCAGCCGTCATGGCGGTCTGGCCAGGTATACGGTGCAGGGCTCCTTCGATAGCAAAGGTCAGCGCACCCACCCGGATCGAGTCGCCCGGCTGGGCCTCGTATTGCAGCATCAGGTTGTAATCCACCAGTGCTCTTCTGTCTTCACGGAAGCTTCGGCTGGCTTCTACCGGGTCGGTTTCAATGGCTCCGAAGTAAGGGAACTCCCCTTCCAGCGCCCGCACCTGCACAAGCCGGGTGTCGTTGCTCTTCACAAAGTATACCATCGACATCATGCGGTTCTCGTCAGAACGCTTACCCAGTGTGCTCACCGAATCGATCAGGGCCATGGAAAGCGAATCAGGCTCTTTGTTCATGCCCATCACCAGGTCTGCGCCTATAAGGCCACGGGCCTTATCGTCAATGGCTACCTGCAGACTGTCGCGGAAAGAGTTGATGGCCACCAGCGCGGCTATACCCAGCACAATAGACGACAGGAACAGCACCAGCCTGCCCCGGCTGCGACGGGTATCGCGCCAGGCCATTTTGAGCAGCCAGGGTATGTTTAGTTTCGGTTTATCCGGATTTGGCTTGTTGTCAGACAAGGTATACTTGATGTTTAGTGAGGTAAGAGTTTATAAACTTGATGCTTATACCTTAGGAAAGGTTGGAGTCCTCGGACTGGTGAACCGTTTCAGGAGCCCCTGTATCAGACACCACATGCCCGCCCTTTATGCGAATAATGCGTTGCGTCTTTTCGGCCAGTTCCAGATCGTGGGTTACGAGTACCAGCGTAGTACCCGCTTCTCTATTCAGGTCAAACAGCAGCTTTTCAACCTTATCGCCGGTCTCCTCGTCCAGGTTACCGGTTGGCTCATCGGCAAAGAGGATGGTAGGTCGATTGGAGAAAGCCCTTGCGAGCGACACCCGCTGCTGCTCTCCACCTGAAAGCTGAGTCGGGTAATGGTCGTGGCGCTCAGCCAGTCCCACGCGGGCCAGCAGATCCATGGCTTGTCGCTGCACGTTGCGCTCACCACGCAGCTCCAAGGGCACCATCACGTTTTCAAGTGCCGTGAGTGTAGGTATAAGCTGGAAATTCTGAAAGATGAAGCCCACGTACTGGTTACGAACCTGCGCCCGGGCGTCTTCACTCAGGTTGTCGAGGCGCACGCCATTGAGAACAACAGAGCCGCTACTGGCCCTGTCAAGTCCAGCACAAAGGCCCAGCAAAGTGGTTTTGCCGCTTCCGGAAGGCCCTACGATAGAACAGGTATCTCCGGCCTGCAGCGTAAAGTTGATGCCCTCCAGCACCGTCAGGTGACGGTCGCCGCTGTCGTAGGTTTTCTTCAGGTTGTTGATTTCTAGTATAGTAGACACGTAGGTAGTGTTTTTATGAAATTGAACGACGGGTATAGCGCAGTAGGTATAGCTACTGCTGCACTATTCCCGAACCTAATAACTTATACAGGTCGTTATAGGTTTTAAGATTGATAGAACTAAATTTAGCAAAAAATAAGCTACATGAACAAAACGAGCAAGTATATCTCTTTATTCCTCGCCCTCTTCCTTACCCTGTCGGGCTGCGAGCAGGCCACTACCACCGAGCAGGTGGCAACAGAACAACAGACACAATTAGACACCACTACTACAGCTGAAGCACCGAAAAACGAGCGTATCAAAACCATTGTGTTCTTTGGCAACAGCCTTACTGCTGGCTACGGGCTGGAACCTGACCAGGCCTTTCCGGCGCTGATCCAAGAGCGAATCGATTCCCTTGGTCTACCTTACAAAGCCGTAAATGCCGGACTTAGCGGTGAAACTTCTGCCGGTGGCAAAAGCCGTATTGACTGGTTGCTGAAGCAGCCAATCGATGTATTTGTGCTGGAACTGGGTGCTAATGACGGCCTGAGAGGTATAGACCCGGCTTCGACCTATGATAACCTCGGGACAATCATTGACAAGGTGCGTGAGAAAAATCCGGAGGCGGAGATCATTTTGGCAGGTATGCAAATGCCGCCGAGCATGGGGCAGCGCTATACCCAGGAGTTTCAGGAGGTGTTTACCCGACTGTCCAACGACAAGAATGTAGCGCTTATACCTTTCCTGCTGGAAGGTGTGGCAGGCGACCGGGCGCTTAACCAGGGCGATGGTATTCACCCGACTGTAGAGGGACAGCGGATACTGGCAGATAATGTGTGGTCCGTACTGGAGCCAATTTTAGTGGCCAAACGAGCCTCCTAAGGCACTTTCTGAAAAATAATTAATTTATTTTCAAAGTTTTGTAACCAATTGTAACACTAGTCACGTATAAAAGCATGGCTAAAAGTTGAAAGTTTAATTAATAATTAATCCTTTCAAAAAATAACAGCGCCGGTCCCTTCATTGGAGCCGGCGCTGTATTTTTTTACATGGATTCTATACCTGGCTACTCTTCTGCCACTTCAGATTTCATCTTCTCGGCCAGTACATAGTAGGCGCCTTTGGTAACTACCTGCGCAGTGGCAGGCATTTCTTTCAAAGGCTTTACTTCCATAAAACTATTCTCGGCTATACCTGTCTCCACTTCCTGCATGCGAAAAGTCGTTGGCCCCTCTTTCACAAAAACATAGTGCTTGCCCTTGTAGCGTACCACCGATTCTTCGGGCAGCGCGGGTAAATCCTGTTTTCCGGCCAGAATCTGTGCGTTCACATACATACCGGGCAACAGGTTGGCGTTTTTGTTGTTCTCTAGTTCGGCATGCACCGTCACCATGCGCGAATCGCCTTCAAATGCCCTGCCCAATGCGAAGATCTCCGCCTCCAGTGGCTCCCCGGCTACATTTGGCATGGTAAACAGTACTTTCTGTCCTTCTTTCATTTTGCTGAAATCCCGCTCAAACACGCTGAGTTCTAAGTGCAGGTGGTGGTTGTTCACTAGTTCGAACATCTGCTGGCCCGGTTGTGCATAAGAACCCATGTTCACGTCGATAACGCGTACAAAGCCATTAATGGGCGCCGTGATGGCCATGGTAGAGGTGATCTGCCCTGCTTCCACGTTTTTAGGCGATATGCCCATGGCAGACAGGTGGGTGGCAAGTGCCTTTAGCCGTGCCCGTTGTACCTGCACGTCTGACTCGGCCTGCTCAAAACGCTTGCGAGAGCCCACCTGTTCTTCGTTAAGCGTACGCTGGCGATCGTAGTCCTGCTCCGCAAAACGCAGCTGGTTGCGTGTAGTCAGGTACTCTTCCTGCAGCTTGATAAGCTCCGGGTTTTGGATTGTGGCCAGCACCTTGCCTTTCTGCACGTACTCCCCTTCTTTTACAGGAATAGAGCGCACTACGCCTCCCATTAAAGGATTGATACTGGCCTTGTTCTGAGGGGGCAGTTGAAGTTGTCCGTTAGCTGTCACGCGGGCCGAAAGCGGCTTGTTTTCGATCGTGCCCAGTTCAATGCCGCCAACCTTTTGCTGCGCTTCGGAAAATGAAACGACAAAGGGCGATGCGGTGGTGGAAGTTTCCGTTGTAGCAGCCTCTGGTTCCTCGGCTGTTGCTTGTTTAGAGCATGCCGCCAGACTGAGCAGTCCGCACAGGGCGATGATTTTTATGTTATATGCTGTCATGTTATTCGATTCCTGCAGTAAATTCTAAACTGATAATGGTTTGGTTGTAGTCGCGGAGGGCGTTCAGATAATTATTGCGCAGTTGGTACGCCTGGTCGAGCGCTTGCACATACTCTACATAGTCGATGTCGCCGGTGCGGAAGCTGAGTTCAGCGGCCTTGTTCATCTGGTCGGCCTGGCGTAACGCTCCCTGCTCAAAGAATGCCAGGGTGTTGCCATGCTTCTGCAGTTCCTGCGCCAGATTCTGTAGTTCGGTAAGGAGTATCTGCTGCTGATACCGCACCTGGCTTTTCACGGCCTCCTCGTTCATCTTAGCCGCCTTTATACGCGACCGCTGTGCCCCGAACCAGAGCGGAACGGCTATACCTACCTCGTATCCCGTAAAACGGTCACCGGAATTGTATATCCGGTTCGGGTTCTCACGCGGTACTTCGCCTATAAAGGTTTGATTGAAGTAACCGACTGTAAAGTCTGGCAGCAGACGAGATTGCTCCAGTTGTTTCTGCCGTCCAGCTACCTGTGTCGCGCTTTGCAGAAAGGCGATATAGGGGTTGGCAGCCAAAGCTGCACTGTCCGCCTGCAAGATCAATTCCCGCCTGCTTAGTCTCACTTCTTCAAATTCCAAAGGCTCCTGTGCCTGCAGAAGCTGAAGGAGTCGGCGCTCGGCTATCTGCTGGTCTGCCTGGGCTTGCTGCAGTTCGGTTTTTACACCCAAGCTGCGGGTCTCGGCCGTGGCCTGCTCCAGATAACCAGTCTCTCCTGTTTTGAAGCGAATGGTGGCGGCCCTGGTAAAGCGTCCATACAGACTGTCCTGTTGCTGCAGAAGGCGCAGGCGCTCGTTGTGGTACTGCAACAAATACCAGGCCTGCTTCACGTCCCGAATCAGCTCCCGCTCCACGATCTGCTTCTGCGCTTCAGCCTGTTGGATGGTGGCATCAGCCAGTCGTGCCTGATCGCGGTATACCGTCGGGAAGGCAAACTGCTGGGAAGCGGAGATATATTCATCTTTATTGATGGTGCTGATCTGGCCCCTGCTGTAGGAGAGGTTGGTCTTGGGGAGATCTGTCGCAGCGCCGCGCAGGGCCTGCTCGCGCTCCACACCATAAGCTGCACTCTTTAAACCGAGGTTGTGCTCCCGGGCATAGTTTATGCTCTGCTGCAGGTTCAGCGGCCCTTGTGTTGTCTGCGCTATACCTTGTACCGGGTAAAGCAGACTGCCGGCTACCAGAAGGAGCGCAATCAGGTGGGCAGATACAGGTTTGCGCTGCAGCTCCTCTTCCGTGTACTTTTCATTCGAAGAGAAAATGTAATAGAGCACCGGCAGTACCACGAGAGTCAGCAGCGTGGAAGTGAACAGGCCTCCAATCACTACTGTAGCCAGCGGACGCTGCACTTCGGCTCCGGCTGAACCGGAAAGGGCCATCGGCAGGAAGCCCAGTGCGGCCACAGACGCAGTCATCAGTACCGGGCGCAGACGAACACTCGTGCCGAGCAGCACCCGCTCGTAGACATCGGTCATACCCTCCCGTTTGAGCTGGTTAAAGTAGCCGATCAGTACGATTCCGTTTAGCACTGCCACTCCAAACAAGGCGATAAATCCCACGCCTGCCGAGATACTGAAAGGCATATCGCGCAGCCAGAGGGCAAAGATGCCGCCGATCGCTGACAAAGGTATAGCGGTGAAAATAAGCAGACTTTGCTTCACGGACTTAAAGGCAAAGTACAGGAGCAGCAGGATCAGCAGAAGAGCCGCCGGAACGGCTACTGATAGGCGTTGCTTGGCGTGCACGAGGTTTTCGAACTGACCGCCGTAGGTAATGAAATAGCCAGCTGGAAGGGGCAGCTCACGGCTCAGTTTGTCCTGTATCTCGGTCACAATCGACTCCACATCCCGCTCGCGCACGTTGAAGCCCACCACAATACGGCGACGGCCTTCTTCACGTGAGATCTGCATTGGTCCTTCTTCAAAACGGATGTCAGCTACCTGTTGCAAGGGCACTTGCCCGCCTTGTGGGAGTCCTACAAACAGGTTCTCGATGTCATTAAGGTCACTGCGGGAGCCACCCTCCATGCGCACGACCAGGTCAAAGCGGCGGTCGCCTTCGTAAATGGCCCCGGCAGCCTGTCCGGCAAAGGCCGTACGGAGCACGGCATTCACATCAGCCACCTGCAAGCCATACTGCGACATGCGGGCGCGGTTGTAGTCCACCACGATCTGCGGCAGCCCCGTCACCTCTTCCACATAAATGTCCTGCACACCTGCTACGGGAGTTATCAGTTTATCAACCTGATCGGCCAGCTCCGAAAGCTGATCCAGATCCTCTCCGAATATTTTGATAGCAACGTCCTGCCGTGCTCCCGTCATGAGCTCGTTGAAGCGCAGCTGGATGGGTTGCTGAAAGCCATAGTTTACACCCGGCAGCACTTTCAAGGCTTCATCCATTTTGGCTGCCAGTTCTTGTCGGGTGCTGGCGCTGGTCCACTCGTCTTTATCTTTGAGCAGAATCATGACGTCAGCCGCCTCAATTGGCATCGGGTCCGTTGGAATCTCTGCAGTCCCTATCTTACCGATCACCTCGGTCACTTCAGGGAATTGCGTTAATAGAATTTCACTGGCTTTAGTCGTCGTTTCGATGGTTTGGCTGAGAGAGGCTCCCGGCACAAGACGTAGGTCCATCGCAAAGTCACCTTCTTCCAGGTCTGGCAAGAACTCCCCTCCCATGCGGCTGAACACAAACAAACTGAAAGCAAACAAGATTAATGCTGCTCCAATTACAAGCGCCTTGCTGTGCAGGGCAAAGGTGATGACCGGACGGTATACCCGCTCCAGAAAGCCCATGATCCGGTCGGATATGTTCGGCTTGTGCTTTGTCGTCTTACTCAACAAGAGAGTAGAAACCATCGGCACATAGGTGAGCGACAGGATGAAAGCGCCCATAATAGCAAAGCTCACGGTCTGCGCCATCGGCTTAAACATCTTACCCTCTATACCTACCAGCGCCATGATGGGCAGGTATACGATCAGGATGATCAGCATACCAAAGGCGGCTGAGTTCATGATGTTGGAAGCAGCGCTTTTCACTTCCAGGTCCATCTCTTTTTGGGTCAGGCGGCGCAGTGGCAGGTCCTTGTTCTTGACCACAATGAAGTGCAGCACGCCCTCCACGATAATCACAGCTCCGTCCACGATCAGACCAAAGTCGATCGCGCCCAGACTCATCAGGTTACCTGACACGCCAAATACGTTCATCATACCCAAAGCGAAGAGCATAGACAAAGGTATAACCGATGCCACGACCAGTCCTGCCCGCAAGTTGCCCAGCAAGAGCACCAGCACAAAAATCACAATCAGGCCGCCTTCGATCAGGTTGGTTGCCACGGTGTTGATCGCTTTCCCTACCAGGTCACTGCGATCGAGATACGCTTCAATTATGAGGCCCTCCGGTAGCGAAGACTGTATAGTGGCAACTTTATCCTGCACATTTTTGATCACTTCAGACGAGCTGGCTCCTTTCAGCATCAGTACGATGCCGCCGACCACTTCGCCTTCTGTATTGCGGGTGAGGGCCCCATATCGAACCGGGTGGCCGTATTGTACCTGTGCCACATCACGAACAAGCACCGGCATGCCATTTCGGTTGGAAACCACGATCTTCTCGATGTCTTCCAGGGTGTTTACCAGTCCGAGGCCACGGATAAACAGGGCACTCTGATTTTTTTCGATGTAGGCCGCACCCGTATTTTCGTTGTTCTGCTCCAGCGCTGCAATTACATCCGTCACGGTCAGGTTCATGCTGCGGAGGCTGGCCGGATTTACGGCTACTTCATACTCTTTCAGGAAGCCGCCAAAGCTACTCACATCGGCCACACCGGGCGTGCCGAGCAGTTGCCGGCGTACAATCCAGTCCTGAATGGTGCGGAGTTCAGTTGGGCTGTATTTTTTTTCACTGCCCGGTTCTGTGATCAGCACATACTGGTAAATTTCGCCGAGGCCGGTGGTGACAGGGGCCAGTTCTGGCGTCCCCATCTGTTCGGGAATCTGTCTGCTGGCCTCTCCTAATCGCTCGGTGATCATTTGCCGGGCCAGGTATTGATCCACCTCGTCTTTAAACACGACTGTGATCACTGAAAGACCAAAGCGCGACACAGATCGCATCTCGATTACATCCGGAACGTTGGCCAAAGCCATTTCAATGGGGGTGGTAATGAAGCGCTCGACTTCCTGGGCCGCAAGTGTTGGCGAGGATGTGACCACCTGCACCTGGTTATTGGTGATGTCGGGTACTGCATCAACGGGCAGCTGTGTCAGGGAGTAAGTTCCCCAGACGATCAATGCCAGTACCATCAGCCCCACCACCAGTTTATTATGAATCGAAAAATCGATGATTTTATTAAACATGGTAAGCTTGATTTTAATCAACAGAAATAGGTATGCAGCAAAGACTCAAGCACTTTTATGGCTTGTGGTTATCATTAAGCTGCATTTTATCTTGATAGAAGAATCAGGCCACCAGCCGTGGAGGATGCCACCAGGTAGAGGCGATCTTTATTTCGCGCAACTCCGGATAAACAAGAGGTTTGGTTTGAGGGATGAAAGGAACACGGAACACGATATGCTCGGGCTCAACCGTGACCGTGAATGTGGCGCAACAGCCGCAGCTGCAGAATAGCGGGCAAGTGTCTTCGTGAAAGGGCGACTCACCCGTGGTGTCCGCTACGTCAGTCAGATTGGGAAGGTGCTCGTGACTATCCATAATCTTATCTGTGCACGGCAGACAGGCCGTCCAAAACAGGAAGATTGAGAAAAGGATTGCCACGAACTTCATTTCTACAAATATAAGGTATTCTGCTCTAAACAGGTTCCAGGTATACCTATTCAGAACAATTCTTAAAAAGCGAAAGTCTGAAGCTAGTGTTAATGCCGAAATAGTTAAATAAAATCTAGTTGGTAGTCAGTATTTTATAGTTAATGATGCCACATTCTGAAAAAAATATGAGAAATTTATTTTTGCTTAGGCAACCTCCGGGTGGGTATCTACATCTAAGAGGTAAAGAGAGACAAAAACAGCTCACTTAAGGCCAGAAAAGCGACATCATTTGATAAAATTTTACCCAGCGTGACGGAACAGGAGTTAATAGCAGGTTGCCAGAAGGCCGAAAGTAAAGCGCAGAAATGCCTTTACGAGCGCTTCGCTTCACCGATGTACGGTGTGTGCCTGCGTTACCTCAAAAACCAGATGGACGCGGAAGAGGCTTTGCTGAACGGGTTTATGAAGGTATACCAGAACATAGACAAGTTTGAGGGCAAAGGCAGTTTCGAGGGTTGGGTAAGACGCATCATGGTGAATGAAGCTCTTGGGTTTTTGAGAAAAAAAGAGTCGCTATACCTGTCTGTTGAAGACGACCACATACAAGTGGCAGGCAGCATGGGAGCCGATCACGATCTGGCTGAAGGCGAATTACTGGATTTGTTGCGCACTTTACCTGCCGGCTACAGGGCAGTTTTTAACCTGTATGCAATTGAGGGATATTCACACAAAGAAATAGCCGACATGCTAAATATCACGGAAGGCACTTCGAAATCGCAGCTAAGCAAAGCACGTGCTATGCTGCAGCGAAGACTAACCGGTCAGGAAGCAGTCGCCAGCTAATATAAAAGGAGGTTCAATTATGAAACCAGAAGACATAGACAAACTATTCAAAGAGCGATTGGGCCCTTCTTCGCCCACGCCTCCTGCCGATCTTTGGAACAGATTGCAGGACCGGATAGAAACTGAGATGCCCGGCGCCCAGAAGGAGGACGCGAAGCCCCGAGGCTTTATGTGGCTCTCCTACTCCATTGCGGCGGCTATTGCACTGGTGCTGTCGGTGGGCGTCGTGTTCTATAATGTGCAGAACGGTACCGTGCCTGTAGACAGAGACGGCCTGGCGGACCGCAATGGTCTGAAACCTGAGCAACCGCTTATTATCACAGCACCTGCCCCAGCAGACGATCAGCTGGAACAAGTAATTGAAGAGCATGCCGCTACCCCATCAGCAGGTGAAGAATTGGTTGAGCCTGTCAGTCCAGCTGAAACTGTTGCTCCAGCACCTACGCAGCCAAAAACGGTTAAGAAGCAAGTGATTGCCAAAGCGGAACCCAGCGCGGAGACAAAAAAGACCAGGCCTGAAATCAGTACAAAGAGCGTTGCTACAACGCAACAACTGGCGGCTCAGGTAGAAAAGCCAGCTATACCGGATGCTCCTCAGAAAGGAGACTACTATAACACAGGAGAGACAACTCCGGTTGCTTTTGCCGCCAACACAGTCGACATGAATGCTCAGCCAGTAGAAATTATAATAAAGCGGGCTGTCCATGTACAGGGGGTTGAGGTCGATGAAGAGTTGAGCGGCTTCGAAAAGAAGCAAAAACTTGCCAAGAATATCTTCAAGCAGGTTCGTAACCTCTCGAACGGAGAAAAGGTTGAGTTGTCGGAACTCGGTATAAACGCAGACAGAATTGCACTTGAAACTCAAATTGGAAAACAGAAAATATCAAAAGTAATTAATCTCTAATCTTTTAAAACCATGAAAAAGATACTACTTCTCGTAACGGCCATTATCATGGCTGCAGCCACCGGTGTGTCTGCCAAAGGCGGCCAAACCATAGGCGAACGACTCGGCCAGCAGGATACGATCGTTGTGAAAATGGCAAACGGCGCTAAAATGGTGCTATACCTTCAGAATATAGAGCAGCTCAAAGCTTTCGAAAACTATAGCCTGGACTCCCTGATGCGCGTGCTGAATAAGTATGTAGACCAGGTAGACCGCATGGACGGTGCCAACAAGGAGCTGAAATCGCAGGAGACCACCGTTGTGTTTGGCAAAGATGACAATGATCCGGAAACTGTGACGATTACCGTGCAGGAAACCGGCCAGGATGGGAAAGTAAACAGAGAAAAACACGAGATCCGAATCAACAAGAACATCAAGATCGATGTGGAAATAGAAGAAAAGGATGGCAACACCAAGGTTGACGTGAACATGCCTAACCGCGCCGAGCGGGACAGTATACGGACAAGCAATGTGAAGAAGTCTTACAAAGCTACCCGCTTCAATTTTGACTTGGACCTTGGCCTGAATAACTTCTTAAACACCAATAGCCAACAGGTACCGGACCTGAAGCCGCTGGGTTCACGCTATGTAAGTATCAACTGGCACCTCAATTCACAAATCGGTGGTCGCAAAAGCCCACTATACCTGGTGTCAGGCCTTGAATTTGCCTTCAACAACTACATGTTCGACCGCAACTTCGTAATTGAGGAGGATGTAAATGATGTGACCTTCTTCCGCCGTGAGATGGAGATCAACTATGACAAAGTGAAATTGACTCACTCTTCTGTAAATGTTCCGCTAATGCCAATGCTGAAGTTTAAGCGCCAAAACGGCAAGGAAGGATTTAAGCTTGGCGCCGGACCGTTTGTTGGCTACCGCCTGGGTGCCCACTCTAAGTTTAAGTTTGAGGACAGTGGCAGAACGCAGAAAGAAAAGGTACGCAGCAGCTACAACCTGAGTGACTTCCAGTATGGCCTGACCGGCGTGATAGGCTACGGCAACCTGGACCTCTTCGTGAAATACAACATGAACGACTTGTTCAAAGACAACCGCGGCCCGGATGCCAACGTAATCAGCTTTGGTTTAAGGCTGTTCAATTAATAAGCTGTTAATTAGGTGATTATATTGTTTGCGAAAGAGGCCTCTTCACAGAGGCTTCTTTTGTTTTAAAGGCCGGTGTTACGCATAAAGTTATCGATGATGATGGCGGTAGCTGTAGCCACATTCAGCGACTCTGCCTCTCCGAAAGCAGGAATCTTGATAAGTCTGTTTACTTCGCTGGCAACTTCCGGGCGTATTCCATTCGCCTCATTTCCCATCACTACCACGCCTGTTGGCTGCAGTTGCATGCGGTGCAGGTTTTCGCCATCCAGCGAAGCGCCGTAAACAGGCACATTCTCCGGAAGCTGGTGCAGCCACTCACCCAGGTTGAGGTAAAAGGCCTTAACACGGGTAAAAGAACCCATGGTGGCTGAAATGGTCTTGGGATTATAGAAATCAGCACAGTTTTCGGAACACACAATGGTCTGGATGCCGTACCAGTCTGCAATCCGGATGATGGTACCCATGTTACCCGGATCGCGAATGTCGTCGAGTGCCAGAGTAAAATCGCTAGGCTGGAACTGCAAGTCAGGGAGCTGGTGCATGCGGGCTACAGCCAAACCAGCATTATTACTTGAAAAAGTACCCGCCCTGGTCAGATCCTGTTCCGTAACAAGTTCGTATCTTGTACCTTTGATTAGCCTGTTTCCATGCTCCTGCAGGAAATCCTGGGTTATGAACAGGTGCTGTATCTCAAAATCTGAGTTTAACAGCTCCAGTACACTTTTAGCTCCCTCCACCACAAAGGCTTGGTGTTGGTTGCGGTATTTTTTTACTTGCAGGGAGGTAACGTATTTTACAATTGCTTTCGACAACATAGAGCGGAGAATCGTTTGAGAACACGATATTATATATTCGGGCTGGTAATTACAATTTTAAGTTTCACCGCCTGCGTGCCGACCAAAAATCTGGGCGAGAACGAGCAGCTCTTGTTAGGTATAGAACCTAAAGGGATCGAACACGTCAGCCAGACTGATATAGAGGCCGTTTACCAACAGCGCCCTAACCGGACTTTCCTTGGCTCTACGCCTTATCTGGCCATCTATAACTTCGGGAAGCAATTTTACAGTCCGGCCCGCATCGATGAGCGCATTGAAAAGCTACGTAGAAAACGCGCAGAGAAAACAGCCCAGGCCGATGACTCCACGAAGGTGCGCCGAATCCAGGACCGTTTTGACCGCCGCATTGCCCGTCAGCGTGATCGTAAAGAAAAGGGTAATCTGCTCATGCAAATAGGTGAACCTCCTGCCATCTATGACTCCCTGCTGATGGAGCGCACCATGGACCAGGTGGATATTTACATGAATACCAAAGGGTTTTTTAATCACGAAGCGGACTACGAGAAACAGGTAAAAGGCAAAAAGGTATACATTACGATCAACATCGCCGAAAATGAGCCTTACCGCTACAGTGCGCTCAACTACACTATTCCCGATGACTCTCTGCTCCAGATTGTGAAGCGATACGAGGACAGGTCGCTACTTAAGGTAGGTGATGTGTTTGATGAGCAGTTGCTCACACAAGAGCGGGATCGCCTGCATGAGATGATCCGCCACAACGGATATTTTGACTTTTCACGTGCGTATATAATATTTGAACCGGATACCAGCTATGGGGGGAACACAGTGCGTTTGCATACCATTATTCAGAATCCGGAGAATGGAACGCGCCACAAAGCTTATACTATTCGGAACGTATACTTTAAGACAGATGCGGACCGGTTTGGTTTGGCGCGCGACACGCTGGAATACAACAATGTAAAATACCTGGCATACGACCACAAGTACTCCTTTAACATACTTGACAATAAAGTTTCGGTATACCCTGGTCAGCGGTATAGCCAGTTCAGGACATCCCTTACACAGCGGCGACTGACCGAGATGGATGTTTTTCAGTTTACCAATGTAAGCTATAACAAGATCACAGATGCGACCGACTCAACAGCTGGTAACCAGTTGAATGCCTTCATTAATGCCCTCCCCTCCAAGAAATTTCAGGAAACGGCTGAATTGGGTATGAACTTTACCGAGCGCAGACCGGGTCCTTTTTCCAGCATCCGATTGAAGACACGAAATGTTTTCGGAGGTGCCGAGAATCTGGAATTCGGTATCCGTGGAGGTTTAGAGGGACAGTTTAGTATTGCGACTGATGAAACAGTTATGATTCGGGAGTTTGGTGGTGATGCTGCGCTTACCTTCCCATTGTTTATACTCCCTTTCGGAGGTAAGAATATATTGCAGGACTTTAATCCCAGGACTCGATTGTATACGGGCTATACTAATGTGAATCGTGCTGAGTTCCAGAGAAGCATTTACGAAGCCTCTCTTGACTACATCTGGTACAAATATCCGCGACCGCTTCAGACACCTACTGTTCAATATGTTTTCTCGCCAGTCAATATCAATATTATTCAGGTTAATCGTATTGACCCTACTTTTGATGAAGATCTGAAAGAGCTGAGTCAACTCAGCCGTTCTTTTGTGGAAAGTTTCAAAAGCGGGTTTATTTCTTTTGTTGGCTTTAATTTGATTTACAACACAAATGACTTTTTGCAGTCGCGCAATGCCCGCTACATGCGTGTGCTTACTGAGGTGGGCGGGCTTACAGCCAAACTGGGTGTTTTGCCAGAAACTGGTAATCTGAGGCAGTTCCAATATGCCAAATTAAACACCGATTACCGACGCTATTTGCCGCTGGGAGGACAGCGCTTTTTTGTTTATCGTGTAAATGCTGGTGTAGGCGGTCCCCTATTTGGTACTAATGCCCTCCCCTATGATAAATACTTTTTTGCCGGAGGTGCTTCAAGTGTGCGTGCCTGGCAGGCCCGTCGTCTAGGCCCTGGCTCATATCGGCGAGTTCTTACAGAAACTGAGAATGGAGAGGAGACTGATAGAAGATTCATTGCCGAACAGCCCGGTGAAGTATTACTCGAAGCCAGTGCTGAGTACCGTTTCAATATGGTCGGTTTCTTAAACGGTGCTTTATTTGTTGATGCTGGTAATGTGTGGATGCTCAAGCCCGATAACCGTCCGGGGTCAGAATTTCAATTTAATCGCTTTTATAAAGAGCTGGCGGTAGGTACTGGCTTTGGCCTGCGACTAAACTTCTCTGTTGTAATTCTTCGATTTGACTTTGCCACACAGGTATACGATCCGGCCGGAGACCTCAATGGCAACAAATTCGTCATCCGTGATTTCCGCCTCTCCGACTTTTTCCGCCAGGTTGATCCTGCCAATCGTAGAACTAACCTTAATATAGGCATTGGTTATCCTTTCTAGAACCTACACATAAGACCTCTACTTTTCATGCTAATAGCCTGTTAAACAAAAAGCCCCGTCATGATCTGACGGGGCTTTTTGTTTACAGTTATGCTTGAGTCTAGTAGTTCAGCAACTCCTCCAGAGCCGCCGCTACCTTTTCCGGGTTAGGTAACATCATCTTCTCCAGCTCCACATTCAAAGGTATAGCCGGCAGGTTGGCAGCACCCAGGGTATAGACAGGAGCGTCTAGCTGCTGGAAGCATTCTTTGGAGATGCGACCGGCTAGCGATTCTGCAAAAGAATTCATCAGCGGCTCCTCGGTGAGCACCAGTGCCTTGCCGTGCCGACGCACAGAAGCGACTACGGCCTCAAAGTCCAGCGGATTAAGCGTGCGCAGGTCCAGGATCTCAACGCTGCCCGGGAATTTCTTCGAAGCTGTTTTAGCCCAGTATACGCCCATACCGTAAGTGATCACCGACATAGAGTTGCCCATGCGGATCTCTTCGTCTGAGGCGTGCTGCACCACATTGGCCTTGCCAAGCGGCAGGATGTAGTTTTCATCCGGCTCTACGGTCTTAGCGTCTTCAGTACCGGCTACTTTAGACCAATACAGTCCTTTGTGCTCCAGCATCACAACCGGGTTCGGGTCCAGGAAGGCAGCTTTCATAAGGCCTTTCATGTCGGCAGCATTGCTTGGGTATACCACCTTAATGCCACGAATAGTCAGTAGCGTAGACTCGATGCTGCCTGAGTGGTACGGACCGCCTCCTCCGTATGCACCAATTGGCACACGAATCAAGGACTGTACCGGAAACTTGCCCATGGAGAGGTAACAGCTCTTAGAAAGCTCCTCTACCAGTTGGTTCATGCCCGGCCAGATATAGTCGGCAAACTGTATCTCAACAATGGCTTTGGCGCCCACTGCTGACATACCTGCGGTAGATCCCACAATATAAGCTTCCTGAATCGGAGTATTAAACACACGGTTATCGCCGTATTTCTTAGCCAGCAAAGCAGCTTCGCGGAACACACCACCGAGCTCTCCTCCAACATCCTGCCCGTAAAATAAAGCTTCCGGGTAATTGCGCAGGATATCGTCCACGGCATGAAGGGCTGCGTCCACCATGATGGTTTTATCAGCACCTGATGGGTTGCGCTCACCTTTTTCTTCTGTTACCGGAGTTGGGGCAAATTCGTGCTGGTCGAAGGTATTAGGATCAGGCACGGGAGCGTCCAGTGCACGCTGGTAATCAGCAGCCACAGCCTTTTGAGCTTCCTGTTCAAGCCACTGAACTTCTTCAGACGTAACATCGGCATCCAGCAGCGCCTGACGCAGCTTCGGAATCGGGTCGTTGATGCTATGTTCCTGCAGGTTATTGCCACGGTACCACTCGCGGCGCACACCGGAGGTATGGTGACCCAGCAGAGGCACTTTAGCGTGAACCAGTATCGGTTTACGCACTTCGCGGGCATACTCAAATGCCACTCGCATGCCTTCATAGGACTCCGCAAAGTCAGAACCATTCACGCGCAGGCGTTCCATCCCTTTGAAACCGGCTGCATACTCGTAGGCATCCATAGCGCGCATTTCCTTGCCTGTGGCCGAAATACCCCAGTCGTTGTCCTGCACCAGGTATACGATTGGCAGATTCTTGAGTACCGCCATCTGGAAAGCCTCGGCCACTTCGCCCTCCGTCACAGAGCCGTCTCCCAGCGAGCATAGCACTACTGGCTTCTCCTCACTATTCGTCAGTCCCTGGGATTCGAAATAGGCAATGGCGTGTGCCATACCGGTGGCAGGTATAGCCTGCATGCCAGTGGCAGAGCTTTGGTGTGGAATGGTCGGGAAGCCTTCGCGACGTAGCGAAGGGTGTCCGTAGTAGGTGCGGCCACCTGAGAACGGGTCACCGGCTTTGGCCATCAGCTGCAACATGAGCTCGTAAGGCTGCATGCCTATACCTAACAGCACTGAATCATCGCGATAATAGAGCGAAGCGTAGTCGTAGGGCTTTAGTTGAAAGGCCGTGGCCAATTGTATGGCTTCGTGACCGCGGGATGTGCTGTGCACATACTTACTGCAAATGGCCTTGTTTTCTTCGTAGGTGTCTGCCATCGTCTTGGCAGTTATCATCAGTCGGTAGGCTTTTTTAAGAATGCCCGTGTCAATCTTAAATGCCTCCATCAGTTCTTTTGACATAGGTTGCGCGTAGTTGTTGCCCGAAGTTAAGGAAAAATGTGCTTTTTCTGAAATCCTTACGAATGTTCGGTAGAGCGGGGTTTATTTGGTAATTTTACGGTTTACGGACTAAAAGACCTGGTGTCAAAGTACATAAGACTTTAGCCTTCTGTTCCGGAATTTTGTGTTTTTTGTCAGATGGCACATTAACGAAGTAATAAAGATAATATGTTCAGAGAAGAAGTTGAAGCTTTTATGCGCCAGTTCCAGCTGGACCTGGTGCGCGACCTTGAAAACTGTGATGGCGGTGCTACTTTCCAGAAAGATGAGTGGCAGCACGAACAGGGCGGTGGCGGCATTTCCCGTATCATTGAAAACGGGAATGTGCTCGAAAAAGGCGGCGTCAACTTTTCTGCTGTACAGGGCGAACTCTCTCCTCAATTCCTGAAAATGCTGCAGATGCCTGATCCGAAATTTTTCGCGACGGGCGTTTCGGTGGTGATGCACCCACACAGCCCGATGGTGCCGATCACCCACATGAACGTGCGCTATTTTGAGGCGGGTAACGGAACAGCCTGGTTTGGCGGCGGCATCGACCTCACACCTATTTATGTGGATGTGAAGCAGGCAAGGGAGTTCCATGAGGCCATGAAAGCCGTATGTGACAAACACCACCCCTCCTATTATCCGGAGTTCAAGAAATGGGCCGACGACTACTTCTACAACGAACACCGTCAGGAGACTCGCGGCGTAGGCGGTATTTTCTTTGACCGTCTGATGGCTACTGATGAGATCAGCCTGGAGCAACGCTTTGCTTTTGTTCGTGACGTGGCCTATGCATTTGCACCATTTTATACGAAGATTATAAACGAGAACCGCAATCTACCTTATACTGAGCGTGAGAAACAATGGCAACTGATCCGCAGAGGCCGCTACGTGGAGTTCAATCTCGTGTACGACCGTGGCACCAAGTTCGGACTGGCTACCAACGGTCGCATTGAGTCCATCCTGATGAGTCTCCCCCTTCATGCCTCCTGGGTATATAACCACAAGCCGGAACCGGGCGGACCTGAAGAAAAGACGCTGAGTTATCTTAAGAAGGACATCGACTGGATCAACATAGCCTAAGCATGCTGGAGAAACTGGAGAAGCTGGACCAAGAGCTGTTTCTATACCTGAATGAGCAGCAAAGCCCCTTCTGGGACAATGTTATGGTCACTGTTTCAGATAAATACTTCTGGATACCCTTTTACCTTTTACTGATCGGCTACATCGTGTGGCGCTACAGGCTGCAGAGTATCCCGATGCTGCTGATGGCTGTGGCAGGTATAGGACTGGCCGATTATGTGGCTTCCGGCATTTTTAAACCTTATTTTGCGCGTCTGCGTCCCTGCCACGATCCTGAAATATCGGCCATGGTAAACCTGGTGCGTGGCTGTGGCGGTCAGTTCGGCTTTCTCTCCTCACACGCTTCCACGGGTTTTGCGCTGGCGGTGTTCTTTAACCTGATTCTCTCCGACCGCTATCTGTTCTTCAAGATATTGCTGGTGATGTGGGCGGTAGTGGTGTCTTATAGCCGGATCTATCTGGGTGTGCATTATCCGGGCGATACGCTGGGAGGCGCTCTGGTGGGCACGGGTACGGCGATGTTAGCCGTTGTGGGCTATCGTTTTTGGCTGCGAAAATATACCCGCTTTCAGCACAAACCTTTGGCATGATCCGCTGTTTCTGACGTATTGTTAGAAGAGCTGATTTCCGGACTTGCAACTACGACACTTTTTATACCTGCTTCTGCCGCTTTTACTCCTGCCTTCGCTGCCTGCATGGGCACAGGTCAGTTTTGTGCTAAGTGGCCGCGTGCTCGACGCCCGTACAGATGAGCCCCTGGCCGGTGCTTCCATCAGTCTGAAAGAGCGCCCTTCTATCGGTACAGTTTCGGAACCGGATGGCAGGTATAGCCTGAGTGCCCCGCCTGGTAGCTATACCCTGGTTATCCGTTACATCGGTTACAATAACCAGGAAGTAGCACTGCAGCTGTTCCGTAACGAAACCCTTGACATCCGCTTAGAGCAGGCCAGCTACAGCACCCGTGAGGTTGAGGTGATCGGAACCCGCCTCAAGCCGATTACCCAGACCGCTACGATGGGTGAACTGGATATCCCGATGACTTCGGTGAAAACGCTGCCGGTGCTGTTCGGAGAGACTGACATCATGAAAACCGTGCAACTGATGCCGGGGGTGCAGTCGGGTGGTGAAGGCAACACGGGCTTTTATGTGCGTGGCGGAGGAGCGGACCAGAATCTTGTGCAACTCGATCAGGCAGTGGTTTACAACCCGGGACACCTGCTCAATTTCTTTTCCGTTTTCAACAGTGACGCCATCAGCAATGCAACCCTGATCAAAGGCAACATGCCAGCCAGGTATGGAGGACGATTGTCGTCGGTGCTGGATGTGAAGCTGCGGGAAGGTAGCACAGACAGTTTGCAAGCCGAAGGTGGCATTGGTCTGATCGCTTCCCGGCTGACGGTGCAAGGCCCCCTAGTCAAAGACAAGGCCTCGTTCATTTTCTCTGCCCGTCGCACCTATGTGGATGTGTTGTTTGGGCCATTTCTGCGAAACACCGAACAAGGTGGGGTGCCCTATTATTTTTATGACTTCAACGGCAAGCTCTCCTATACCTTGTCACCGAAGGACAAGCTATACCTGAGCGGCTATTATGGCAAGGACGTGGGATCGCTTACGCTTTCTTCAGGTCGCTTCGTGGCCGATTTTCAGTGGGGAAACGCTGCCGCCACTGCCCGCTGGAACCATCAGTTTTCAGATAAGCACTTTGTGGATGTGACAGGCACACTGAGCGACTATGCTTTTGATTTCAATTGGGACTTCGGTGATATTACAACATCCGTTGAGACCGGGGTACGGGATTATACCCTCAAAACTGACTTTGTCTACGCCCCTTCCGTGCGCCATGAGTTGCAGTACGGCCTGCACTATACCCACCATACCCTGCGTCCCCGCACCGGCAGCGCCGAAACGGCCGAAGGAGATGTATTCTCTACTGACCGGATCCTTTCCAAAACGGCTCACGAAGCGGCGGTCTACCTGTCCGATGACTGGAACGTAACGGACCGACTCTTGCTGAGTTTAGGTATACGGGGTAGTTACTTTGCGCAGATGGGGCCTTTTACTTTCTATACCTTTGATCAGAACGAACGGTCTGTTGATTCGGTCGCATACGCAGCGGGAGAACGGGTGAAAACGTTTCAGGCCCTGGAGCCTCGGGTGTCGTTGCGCTACAGCTTAGGGGCTGATGCTTCTGTTAAAGCTAGTTATGCCCGTTCAGCACAGTACCTGCACCTCGTTTCCAATGCCTATACTACCCTGCCACTGGACGTATGGGTGCCGAGTTCGGCGATAATGGAACCGCAGCGGGCAACACAGTATGCAGTGGGCTATTTCCAGAGTTTCCGGCAAAATATGTATGAAGGGTCTGTGGAACTCTATTATAAGACCATGGAAAACCAATTGGAGTACCGTGAGGGTTTCGTGGCAGGACCCAGTAACCGTGATCTGGAGTATGAGTTTGTGCGTGGAAGCGGCGAATCTTATGGAGCAGAGTTTTTCCTGCGACGGAATTACGGTGATTTGCAAGGCTGGCTGGGCTATACCCTGTCCTGGACTGATCGTACCTTCCCTGCTATTAACCAGGGCCGTACCTTCCCCGCCCGTTTCGACCGGCGGCATGACCTCTCTCTAGTGGCCACCTATAAGTACAATCCCCGCTGGACATTTGGTGGCAGCTTTGTCTATGGCACTGGTCAGGCCACTACCATGCCCGAGCGGCGCTATCTGATTGAGGGAACGGTTAATTACCAGTACGGGGACCGCAACGGCTTCCGGATGGAGCCTTTCCACCGATTGGACCTTTCGGCTACGCTGGAAGGGAAGGCGAAGCGCCGGTTGCAGTCGAGCTGGACCTTTGCGATCTACAATGTGTATGGCCGCCGCAATCCCTTCCTGTACTTCATTGATAGCGAAGGGGCGCCTTACAGTACAGAGACCCGGGTGCAGGCAAAAAAAGTCTCACTGATTCCAATACCGCTGCCATCAGCCACCTGGAATTTTAAATGGTAATGCTATGAGATTCAGAAATATCCTCTTACTCGTCCTATTCCCGTTTCTTCTTTCCTGCGAAGAAAGTCTGACAATCGACATACCTGCCGGGCAGGAGCAACTGGTAGTAGAAGGGCATATTGAACAGGATGCGCCGCCTGTGGTGGTGCTCACGCGCAGTATGCCGGTGTTTGCTGGTTCTTCTCCCGCTGATATCGAAGCTAGTTTCGTGCATGGGGCGCAGGTGGAGGTAAGTTCAGGCGGGCGCAGCTATACCTTAAAAGAAGTGCCAGCCGCAGCCTTTTGGCCTGAGCTGCGGCGGGTGGTATCAGAGCAGTATGCTATACCTGAGAATCAGCTCACGAGTGGCAGTAGCTTTATCTTCTATGTCTATACCTCTGATGAGTTGCGGGGCGAAACCGGCAAGAGCTATCAGTTGCGGATCAGTCACGAAGGACGGGTACTGACCTCCACTACGACCATACCTCATCTCAACCCACTGCAGGAGCTCTTTCTGCAGCCTCACCCCGACCCAAGTCAGGACAGCTTGTTCACTCTCTTTTACCGTTACCGCGACCCGGATACCCTGGGTAATAGCGTGCGCTACTTTACTAAGCGCAACAGTGAACCCTTCTACCCCGGCTACTTTACCTCCGTTTTCAATGACGAGCTGATTAATGGGGTACAGAACCTGAGCTTCCCGCTTGACCGGGGGGAGCCCCGTGGCAGGGAGGTTGATCTGGATACTTACAGTTATTTCGGGAAAGGCGATACGATCCTAGTGCGTTGGGCTGCGATCGATCTGGCTCACTACCGCTTTTGGTATACCTTAGAGAATGAGCGTAACAACAATGGCAGTCCCATCGGCTCCCCCAATACCACCCGATCTAATATCAACGGCGGATTGGGTGTTTGGGGCGGTTATGGGGTAACGTACCACCAGATTGTGGTAAAGTGATGACCGAAGCTTTGTTTTAGTGACCCTGCCCAAACATTTGCAGGATTATATTCCCATTCACTCAATCAAGATTAACTTTTACCCAACAGCCTCGCTACATACTTGCCGATTATATCAAACTCCAGATTAACGGTGGAACCCGGCTTCACCTGGTGCAGATTGGTATGTTCGTAGGTATAGGGGATGATCGCAACAGAAAAACGTTCTTCCTGTGAGTTAACGACCGTCAGGCTGATGCCATTCACTGTAACTGATCCCTTTTCTACCGTCACATTTCCCAAAGTAGAATCGTAGCGGAAGGTGAAAACCCAGCTGCCGTTTTGGTCTTCTACGGACTCACATACTGCTACCTGGTCCACGTGCCCCTGCACAATGTGTCCGTCGAAGCGGCCATTGGCACTCATGCATCGCTCCAGATTCACCTTGTCACCCACCTGCAGGCTGTTCAGGTTTGTTTTTTGCAGCGTCTCATCGATAGCAGTGACAGTGTACTTATCACCCTCTATGTTCACCACCGTCAGGCAAATGCCGTTGTGAGCCACACTCTGGTCGATCTGTAGCTCCTGTGTGAAAGGCGCTAACAGCGTGAAGTGCTTGTTGGTGCCTTCTTCCTGTATGGCCTGCACCTGGCCCATGGCTTCTATTATACCTGTAAACATAGTTTTTCGGGCTTGTTATCTGGATTCAAAATTAACCATGATTTTGCTGAAAAGCATACTTGCTATACCTAAATCCGCATCGGGGCGAGATTAAATTGCTTTAGTGTTAGGTAACTCTGCCCTCCTATGCTTATTTTCGCATACGGCATTTCTATCTGTTTCAGAAAAAAATGTCGCTAGCTGAATCAGCTGGCATGGCAAGTGCCAATCATTCGTAACTAGTATTATAGGAAAAGGGAAATGCAGGTAGATTTGTACAAACACAAAGGCATGCGCCGCGCCTTGGTAAAACAGTTGAGAGACAAAGGTATACGCGATGAACGGGTGTTGGCTGCAATTGAAACAGTACCCCGGCATTTTTTCTTCGAGAAAGCCTTTCTGGAACAAGCCTACCAGGACAAAGCATTTCCGATTGGAGAAGGACAAACTATTTCGCAGCCTTACACAGTGGCTTTCCAGACGGAGCTGCTGAAACTGAAACCAACCGACAAAGTGCTCGAAATCGGGACCGGCTCGGGCTACCAGTGCTGTGTGCTCCTGCAGCTTACGCCTAAAGTTTACACCATCGAGTATAACAAACCGCTCTACGAGAAGGCGGTGAAGTTCTTCAAAACGTATGGCTTGTTCCCGCACACTTTCCACGGCGACGGCTCACAGGGTTTGCCTGCCCACGCACCATACGACAAAATCATCGTGACGGCCGGTGCGCCCGGTATACCTAAAACATTGGTGAGTCAGCTCACTATTGGTGGTATTCTGGTAATCCCGGTAGGTGGTGAGTCGAGTCAGAAAATGCTGCGTATTACCCGCACCGGCGAAAATGATTTTACGCGGGAGGAATTCGCTGATTTCAAATTCGTACCGCTTCTGGGTAAATCTGGTTGGGAAGCTGATAATTTATAGCCCCTTGGCCTTAATGCCAACGAGGGCATAATTTATCTATTTATAAAAGAGGATTAGTATCTTCAGCGATAGCGCTGTGAATTATAGACTAGCCTCGCTCCTGCCCAAACATTTTGAAGCAATTGCCTTATTGGTCTTTTTGTTTGGACCTTCGTGACCTATCTTTGCGTCAGAATTTATAGAACAGACATGCGTAAACAGAAAAAAGTAAGCGAATCGTACGTAATCATGACTGAGTTGGTGTTGCCAAACGACACCAATACCCTGCATAACCTGATGGGTGGTAAAATGATGCATTGGATGGACATCGTGTCGGCTATCGCTGCACAGAAGCACTCTAACCGCATCGTGGTGACGGCTTCGGTGGACAACGTGTCTTTCGCTGAAAGCATAAAATTGGGCAATGTGGTTACGCTCGAAGCTAAGGTTACCCGTGCCTTCTCTTCATCTATGGAAGTGCACATTGTGGTTTATGCGGAAGACATTCCTTCAGGCAAAAAAGTGATGTCAAACCAAGCGTTTTTCACCTTTGTAGCAGTGGACCAGTCTGGCAAAGCGATCGATGTGCCTGAAGCTATACCCGAAACCGAGGAAGAGATCAGGCTGTATGACGGTGCTTTACGCCGTCGTCAGTTACGCCTGGTATTGGCTGGTCGTATGAAACCGAGCGAAGCCAATGAATTACGCTCTATCTTTGATCTTAAGGAAGACGCCGAATAATTAATACCTTACCGAATGGCAGCCCTGACACCAGAACAACTGAACGCGGAATTTCTGAAGCATTTCATGCCCGAAACGCTCTACCTGATCGAGCAGGACCAGGTGTCTGTTGTCAGTGCGTCTGAACTTATTACCGAACCTGCGGCTATACCTGCCACTACTGAAGCACCAGTTATTAAGCCGGTTCGTGAAACTGACGCTCCCGTTCCAGCAAGTCCGGCGACTGTTGCAACCGCTACCCCTAAACTGCCGAAAATAGAGACAGCACCTCAGCCAAAGTCTTTTGACCTTATCGGTGAAAACCGCAAAGGTCTGATCGTGTTGGTCACACTTCCGGATGCAGCGTTTAGGGTATTGCCACAGTCGCAGTTTCTGACCAAAATACTCGCAGCTATTGGTTTTGGTCCTTCGGATGTTGCCTTTGTAAATAATGTGTCCGGAGCGATTACGAAGTTTGAAGCTCTGCGCGAAACCACCCAGACAAAATATATCATCAGTTTCGCCAGCCGCCTTGACACTGACCTCCCACACGAGAAGTTCACGCTTTACAATCCTGTTCCGGTAGACGGTGTGCCAGTCGTGTTCTCACAGTCGCTGGCTGTGTTGGATGGTGATCAGGAGCAGAAAAAGTTACTGTGGGCAGCGCTGCAGCGAGTGTTTAAAAAGTAGTAACAATTACTGACCATAAAAAGCAAAAGCCCTTCCATGACAGAAGGGCTTTTGCTTTTGTATCAGGTATGGATCCTGGTTTACTGTACCAACGAAGCAATTTTAGCTTCCAATTCTTCTCCTCTCAAGCCTTTGGCAATGATCTTTCCTTCTTTGTCGAGCAGAATAGTCTGTGGAATGGCATCTACCTGGTAGAGTTGAGCAGCTGAGCTTTCCCAACCTTTCAGGTCGGATACCTGTGGCCAGGTCAGTTTGTCATCGGCAATAGCCTTCAGCCACTTTTCACGCGACTGATCCAGCGAAACGCCGAAAATCTCGAATCCTTTGTCTTTGTACTTGTTGTACATCTTCACCACATTCGGGTTTTCCTTGCGGCATGGAGCGCACCAGCTTGCCCAGAAGTCGATCAACACATACTTACCTCGCAGCTGAGACAAAGCCATGCTGCCACCTTCAGGTGTTGGCAGTGTAAAATCAGGAGCTACCGAACCCACAGCAGTTGTGCGCATCGCACTCAGGCGATCATTCAGCGTCTTCGTGTATTTCGACTCAGGGATATGCTGGGTATAGAGCGTGAGCATACTATCAGCGAAAGCAAAATCCAGTTGTGGATTCACCAGACTCAGCGTGCCGAATGCAGATACAACAGACTCCGGATGTTTTGCAATGAAGTTCTTGATCTCTTTCTGCAAGGTTAGATACTGCTGACGATAACCTTCAGCTTCTTCCGTATTGCCTTCGGAGATGGCACGGTTGAACTGCTCGCTCAGAGCCATTTCCTTCTGACGGTTCTCATTCACCATTTTGTTCAGGCGCTGGAAAAGCTCAGAGTCCTCTGAGTTCTCAAAACTGGCTGTATTGTTCAGGTCGCGGGCATCAGCTTGTACTTTGATGTTTTTATTTTCGAGAACCATCATCAGGGCATTTTGCTGATCAAGTCCGAGGCGGTAAAGTGTAGGCTCTTCTACCTGACCCTGAAATGAAAATGTACCATCCTGACTGATATCAGCCGTATCGCGGGCAATGAATTGCTGCTCTCCCAGTTCAAACAAAAAGATCTGACCAGGTGTGGCATTTTGCAGTTTCCCTTCTATAGTATAGGCGCTGCCGTTGGTCGCCGTCTTGTTGCCCTGGCAACTAGCAATCAAGGCAGTCGCTGAAGCCAGTACTATATAGTTCTTTAGGTTCATATTTCTATGGGTTTAGATGATCGTACAGCGGAACACCAGGCAAGATGAATTAATACCTAGTGTATCGCAATACGTAATATTATGCATTTAATCCCTCTTGCAGCAATTGGTTAGCCACTTTAGGGTCAGCTTTGCCTTTGGTTTTCTTCATGATCTCTCCCATGAACATACCTACCAGTGATTTTTTACCAGCCTTATACTCCTCCACTTTCTGAGGATTAGCGGCAAGCACCTCTGAAACGATCGCCTTAAGTGAATCAGTATCAGATTCCTGCAGCAGGTTCTGCTCTTCGGCCACCTGGTGCGCAGGTATACCTGGGTTCTCCAGCATGTATGGGAAAATCTTCTTGGCGGCTACCGAGTGGCTCACCTTGTTCTCGTCTACTAAGGCGATGATCTCGGCAATGGCATGCGGTTGCAATGGGAAATCCTTGATGTGGAGTTGTAGCTCGTTCAAGTATGACTTTACAGGACCGGTTACCCAGTTGGCAGCGCCTTTGTAGTTTTTGGTGTGCTTGCAAAGCTCATCGTAGTATAAGGCGATTTCCTTCGCATCTGTTAAAACACCAGCGTCATACTCCGACAGGCCAAATTCCTCTGTAAAGCGCTTATAGAGCTCCTGTGGCAGACTTGGCATAGTCTCCTTGATACGCTCTAACCACTCCTGCTCGATCACCAAAGGTGGTAGGTCCGGCTCCGGGAAGTATCGGTAGTCGTTCAGCGTCTCCTTTAAGCGCATGGCTGTAGTCGTACCTGTATTCGCGTCGAAGTTGCGGGTTTCTGAATCGATCTTTCCGCCGTTCTCGATTACCATGATCTGGCGCTCGATTTCGTGCTCAATGGCACGCTGCACGTTGCGGAATGAGTTCATGTTCTTCACCTCTACCTTGGTACCCCAAAGCGGCGAATCTTTCAGCATCACTGAAATGTTGGCGTCGCAACGTAGCGACCCTTCTTCCATGTTGCCGTCACAGATCTCGAGGTAGCGCACCAAACGACGAATCTCGGTCAGGTAGTTATAGGCTTCCTCCGAATCGCGGATATCGGGCTCCGATACAATTTCAATCAAAGGCACACCAGCACGGTTCAGGTCAATCAGCGTTTCGGTTTCGCCAGGCAAGTGCATGGATTTACCTGCATCTTCTTCCATGTGGATGCGCGTGATACCAATGCGCTTGTCATTGCCTGCTGCGTCTTTCACATCCAGGTAGCCCGCCGTGCAAATAGGCGTTTTATCCTGTGTGATTTGGTAGCCTTTTGGAAGGTCTGGGTAGAAGTAGTTTTTGCGGGCGTAGATGTTGTAGCGTCTGATCTCGCAGTTCGTTGCCAGTCCCATCTTCACGGCCATCTCTACCACGGATTTATTTATGCGCGGTAGTGTACCAGGGTGCCCCAGTGTGATCACGCTCAGGTTCGTGTTTGGCAGCACGCCATATTCCGTAGAGTCAGACGAGTAGGCCTTACTCTCTGTCAATAGTTGGGCGTGTACTTCCAGACCGATAATCGCCTGGTATTTGTCTCTTATTGCTTTATCCATGATTCTTTGTTGGAAAGCTATTCTTTTATTTGTCTAAATCGGGATATCTACTAATTAGTAAATGGCTTGTTTCCGGTAACCATCATTAAGATGATGTACAAAGCCAGACTGTTTATCAATAGTAAGCCCAGTAGGTATAGCCATTGCTGTTTCTTGTTTTGCTCTTGCTGCTTGAAGCTCTTCAAAATGTAGTACATCCCAACGGGAGCTATCAACAATCCGATAGCAGCAGGTCCAAAACCAACTAGTTCTTTTAATGGGCTTTTCAGTTGCATATACCTGGTCAGTAAATTTAGCGGAACTGCTGAGCCCACTGCCCAAAGTATAAAGGTATAAAATGATTTAGCCTTCTCTAAATAGGGCGTTTCTATACCTGCCATTTACCTATTGCAGTAGTCCTTTCACTAATTCCTGCGCTTTCGCAGGCACAGCCTGCAGACCAGCTACTTCCTTACCGCCAGCCGTCGCATAGAAAGGCTGTCCGCCGCCACCGCCTTTGATCTCTTTTGCAAGTTCGCGCACCATCTGGCTGGCGTTCAGCTTGCGGTCCGATACCAGGTTATCTGACAGCATCACCGCAATCTGTGGCTTGCCGTCGATTTCAGCGGCTAACACCAGTACCAGATTGTCTACTGCCTGGCGCATGTCGAATGCCAGTTTTTTCAGGTAGTCAGCTGTGCTCACGTCTACTTTCTCTGCTACGAAGTTCACACCGTTGATGGACTGAGCCTTCTGAACCAGACTTTCTTTCAGGCTGGTCAGCTGCTTCAGTTCAAATTGCTCGAGTTGCTTTTGTAGTGCTTTGTTGTCTTCCTGCAGTTTCTGCACGGCTCCAGATATGTTGCTGTGCGTACCGAGTACTTCGCGCACGGCATTCAGCTCGTTCAGCTGTTGCTGCATATATTCTTCTGCAGAGCCAGCTGTGGTTGCTTCGATACGACGTACTCCTGCGGCTACGGAGCTTTCAGAGAGAATCTTGAAATAGCCAATTTCACCAGTGTTGTACACGTGCGTACCACCGCAAAGCTCCACCGAGTGGTCGCGGTCGAAAGCAATCACACGCACAAACTCACCGTACTTTTCTCCGAACAGCGCCATGGCACCCATTTCCTTAGCCTCAGCAATCGGGATGTTGCGCTGCTCTTCCAAAGGTATAGCCTGGCGCACGCGCTGGTTCACGATGGTTTCTACTTCACGCAGTTCTTCGTCCGTTACTTTAGAGAAATGCGAGAAGTCAAAACGCAGTACTTTTTCGTTTACCAAGGAGCCCTTTTGCTGCACGTGGTCCCCTAAAACTTTACGTAAAGCAGCATGCAGTAAGTGTGTAGCAGAGTGGTTCTTACGGATTAGGTTGCGACGCTCAAAATCTACCTCGCTTCTGAAAGTGGCTTCCACTTGCTGCGGCAATTTAGCTGTGATGTGCAGGATTAGGTCGTTCTCCTTTTTAGTGTCCAGTACCTCGATTTGTTCTGAATCAGAAATCAGGTAACCTGTATCGCCTACCTGTCCGCCGCTCTCTGCATAGAAAGGTGTGCGGTCGAGCACAAGGTGGTACTCACTCTTATTTTTAGTCTTTACCTGACGGTAGCGCACAATATGCGAATCAGCCACGTCATGCTCGTAGCCCAGGAACTCCGTCTCTACATCAGGCTGGATGATCACCCAGTCGCTTTGCTCGGAAGCAGAGGCGTTGCGGGAACGGTTTTTCTGTTGCTCCATCTCCACACCGAAACCAGCCTCGTCCACTTTCAGGCCTTTTTCACGGGCAATCAGGGCAGTCAGGTCTAGCGGGAAACCGAAAGTATCATAAAGTTCGAAAGCAGTTTTGCCGTCGATGGTGTTGTCGTTCTCCTTAAATTTAGCTTCTAAAGCGTCAAGGCGCTTCAAGCCGTTTTCCAGCGTACGCAGGAAAGCATTCTCTTCTTCCTCGATCACGCGCTGCACGAATGATAGCTGTGCTTTCAGTTCCGGGAATACGTTCTCCATCTGGTCGGCCAGTACGGCTGCCAGTTTGTAAAGGAAAGGCTTTTTGAAATCCAGGAAAGTGAAGCCATACCGAACGGCACGACGCAGAATGCGACGAATCACGTAACCTGCCTTGTTGTTCGACGGCAATTGACCATCAGCAATTGTAAAGGCAATGGCACGGATGTGGTCGGACATCACACGAATGGCTATGTCTACTTTCTCGTTTTCGCCATATACTACACCCGCTTCCTTAGCAATGTATTGAATCAGCGGCTGGAACACGTCAGTATCGTAGTTAGAACGCTTGCCTTGGATGGCCATGCACAAACGCTCGAAGCCCATACCTGTATCCACGTGCTGCGCAGGCAGTTTTACCAACGAGCCGTCAGCCAGGCGGTTAAACTCCATGAATACGTTGTTCCAGATCTCTACTACCTGTGGATGGTCAGCATTTACGAGTGTTTTGCCGTCTACCTGCGCACGCTCTTCGTCGGTACGCAAGTCCACGTGTATCTCCGAGCACGGACCACAGGGACCCGTATCACCCATTTCCCAGAAGTTGTCCTTCTTGTTGCCCATCAGGATGCGGTCTTCCGCAATCATAGACTTCCAGATATCAAAAGCTTCCTGGTCCATAGGTAGATTCTCCGATTGGTCACCCTGGAACACCGATACATACAGCCTGTCTTTCGGCAGTTGGTATACCTCTGTAAGCAGCTCCCATGACCAGGCCAAAGCTTCTTTCTTGAAATAGTCGCCAAACGACCAATTGCCCAGCATCTCGAACATGGTGTGGTGATAGGTGTCGTAGCCTACTTCCTCTAAGTCGTTGTGCTTGCCCGACACGCGCAGACACTTCTGGGTGTCGGCGATGCGCTTGGACGGGGCTGGTTTGTTGCCCAGGAAGTAATCCTTGAAGGGCGCCATACCTGAGTTGATAAACATCAGGGTGGGGTCATCTTTTACCACAAGGGGGGCTGACGACACAATCTGGTGCTGTCGTTGCGCGAAGAAGTCAAGAAACTTTTGTCTAATCTCAGCTGAGTTCATCTATGATTATTAAGCCTTTAGATACAATGTGCTATACTTCTTGTTTAATAACAAAAAATATAGAATTTTTGCCTTATAGAAACAGCCCTTTCGGGCAATGCTTACACGGGCCTGCATTAGGGCAAAAGTAGCAATTTTAGACGTAATTCAGCGTGCTATACCCGAAAATTAGTGCTGTAGCCCTATACCTTGAAACCGACACTATGCCTTATAAAGAAAAAGAAATCGAAAAGCAGTACTACACCATCGGTGAGGTCGCTTCCATTTTTGACGTTGCCCCTTCGCTGATCCGCTTTTGGGAAACCGAGTTTGACCAACTCAAACCAAAGAAAAACAAGAAAGGCAACCGCCAGTACACTGCCAAAGACATTGAAGAATTACGTTCAGTTTACCATTTGGTGAAAGAGCGTGGCTTTACAATACAAGGCGCTAAGGAAGTGCTGAAGAATAAATCGGTGCAGACAAAGGACAAGATCGAGATCATTAATTCGCTTGAGAAAGTGCGTTCTTTCTTAGTGGGAATCAAGGAACAGCTGAACACCAAAAGCTAAGCCTGCGTACCTTGGTGCATGTCACAGGAAGCTCAATTTGAAGTAGCCCTTTCGTTTTTGCCTTACGTCGGCGACCAGCTGACGAAGGTACTCGTGAGCTATTGCGGCTCCGCAAAAGCCGTGTTTAATGCGCCCATGCCGAAGCTGATGAAAGTGCCGGGTGTGGGTGAACGTGTAGCGAAAAGCATTCGTGACAATGGCCGCCATGCCTTGCTGGAGGCGGATGAAGTGCTGAAAAAAGCAGCTGACAGAAGTGTTCAGCTCCTCTTCTACACATCGCCGCAGTACCCCAACCGACTCAAGCAGCTGCCCGACGCACCGCCTCTCCTCTACTTCAGAGGTAATACCGACTTAAACCATCGCCGCATTATCAGCATTGTAGGCACCCGTAAGCCAACTAATTATGGGCAGTCGGTAACGGAGCGGATAGTTGAAGAGCTGAAGCCTTACAATGTGATGATCGTCAGTGGTCTGGCCTATGGCATCGACATTGCCGCGCACAGGGCCGCGTTGCAGGCTGGCTTACCAACGATTGGCGTCATGGCCTCCGGACCTGATACCATCTACCCAGGGGTACATAAAAAGTATGCAGAGAAGATGCTGGAACAAGGCGGCGTGATCACCGAGAACACATTTGGCACTAAGCCTGACGCACCCCGTTTCCCGGCCCGTAACCGCATCATTGCAGGTATGTCCGACTGTACCATTGTAATCGAAGCGGCGTTCAAAAGCGGCACATTGATTACCGCCGACATCGCCCACAGTTATGACAAGGAGGTAATGGCCGTGCCGGGTAACATTAATTCCCCGATGTCAGAGGGTACGAACTGGCTGATCAAGTCACACAAAGCAGCCGTGCTCACCTCCACGCAAGACCTGATCGAGTTACTCAACTGGGATGTGGAGGACAAACTGGCCTCCAAGCGAGCCGCCGCTATACCTGCCCTCGACCCAGCCGATTTCACACCCGCGGAAATGCAGGTGCTGCAGGTGCTGATTCAATCCGGCGAAGAACAAATGGATAATTTAGGTTGGAAGTCGCAAGTGCCTGTCAATCAGCTGGCCTCGGTCCTTTTATCGCTTGAATTTAAAGGAATGGTAAAAGCGATGCCAGGAAAACGGTTTGCGCTTATTCGTTGAGTGAGAGAATCAAGCCATTTTTCAAACTGATGTCATTCAGCAGGAATTTTGATTGCCACTTCCGAAGGTCTATGCAACTTGCCAGCAAGATCTTTTCAAGACGACAAAAGGATAGCTTTATTCGTTAATTTATAAGAACATCATTCGCATAATCACCCAAAAACTCCTAAACTCACTAACATCCAAACTCCCTTGCTTCTCTACAACAATCAATTCCTTCCAGTGCAAGACTTGAAACTCCCCATCCATAACCGGGCTTTCCAGTACAATGACGGTTTTTTTGAAACGGTTATGGTCGTGGACGGGAATTTGCGTTTTTGGCGGGACCATCAGGCTCGTATGCGGGAAGCCGCTGAGGCTTTAGGACTAGCTATACCTGCTTATTTTTGGAATGGCGAACTTGAAGATAATCTACTGCATCTCGCAAGACAGCATAACTCTTCTAAGATGGGGCGTTTGAAGTTAAAAGTTTGGCGATCAGGAGGTGGCTTGTATACCCCGCAGACAAATGAGATCGAATGGCTGGCGACTGCAGAGCCAATGCAAGCCATACCTGAAGCAGGTTTAATAATCGGTATTTGCCAGGGCGTACGTACCTGCTACTCTTCTCTCTCCCATTTCAAAGGCCCGCATGCACCGCTTTATGTGCTGGCAGGTATAGAAAAACAAAACATGGGTTTAGAAGATATGCTACTACTGGATGCGAAGGGGAATGTATCAGAGTTGATATCTTCTAATATTTTCTGGCTAAAGCAAGGTGAACTTTTCACGCCTGCCCTGGAGACAGGCTGTGTGAATGGGATCCTGCGGCGTGCTATTCTGCGCTGGTGTCAGCAGCAAGGTATAGCGGTAAGGGAAGTCCTGGCCAAACCAGAAGAACTGCTGCAAGCAGAAGCTGTGTTTGCAGCAAATGTGACAGGTATACGAGGTATAGAATGCCTGAATGAACACAGATTGGAAGTAAACAGTGAATGGCTGCAAAGCTTTAAAAATGGTCTGGTGCTATAAGATGGGTGATGTAGATCGTATACTTCATCCAGCAGTTCATTAAATCAGTGCGTAACACTCTCTTATGACAAATAAACCAATACATATCGGCCTCTTGGGCTTTGGAATGGCCGGGCGGGTTTTTCATGCGCCCATTATATCGGTTGTAGAAGGCATAAAGCTCAGGAAAATAAAGGCAAACCGCCCCGAAAGTGTTGCTCTGGCCAATAAGCTATACCCTGGTGCCGAAGTTGTACCCGAAACAGGTAGTGTCCTGGAGGATGAAGCTATTGATCTGGTGATCGTCGCTACCACCAACGATACACACTATCCTCTTGCCAAAGCCGCCTTACAAGCCGGAAAACATGTGATTGTCGAAAAACCCTTTACGGTTACATCGGAGGAGGCGAACGAGCTGATTGAACTGGCACAACAAAAGGGAAAATTGCTGACCGTTTATCAGAATCGCCGCTGGGACAGTGATTTCAAAACAGTAAAAAAACTAATTGATGGTCAGTTGCTGGGAAGGCTGGTGGAGTACGAAGCACACTTTGATCGCTTCCGGCCTATACCTGCTTCCGAGACCTGGAAAGAAGAAGAGAAACCGGGTACAGGTATTTTGTATGACCTTGGATCACACCTGATTGATCAGGCACTGGTGCTGTTTGGTTCGCCGGAGGCACTTTACGCCGACCTGCGGACTCAACGCAGTGGCGGGCAAATAATTGACAGCTTTGATCTGACGCTCTATTATGCCAATGGCTTGAAAGCTATACTTAAAGCAGGCATGTTGGTAAAGCAGCCAGGGCCTCGTTTTATCCTTTCGGGTGACAAAGGTTCTTTTGTGAAGTATGGCCTCGATGTGCAGGAAGCAGCTTTAAAGGCGGGACTCTCTCCTACAGGTACTGACTGGGGAACTGAGCCCGAAGAGATCTGGGGAAGACTGGACACTGAACTCAAAGGACAGCATCTGGTCGGGAAAATCCAGAGTGAACAGGGTGACTACCGCGGCTACTACGAAAATGTACGGGATGCTATCCTGGGTATAGCAGAACTGGAGGTGAAGCCTGAGCAGGCGTTGAATACCATCCGGGTGATTGAACTGGCCATGCAAAGCAGCTCTGAAAAGCGTGTACTCCCCTTCAAGCAATAGCTTATCTTAATCAATCAAGTATAGCATATGAACCTTTACCGCTTTCTGTAGTATATTTGTAGCTACAAACATTAAGGCTTACAACATGGAATCATTAAAAGGAAAAAGCGCCCTGATCACGGGTGCTGGTAAAGGCATGGGGCGGGCTATAGCGATTGCGCTGGCTCAGGAAGGTGTAAACGTGGGTTTGCTGGCACGCACTACTTCTCAATTAGAAGAAGTGGCAGCAGAAGTGAAGAAGCTAGGTGTAAAAGCTTCCGTTGCTACTGCCGACGTGACCGACATAAACTCAGTAAACGAAGCGGTAAAGGCGATTGGTACTGAACTTGGCCCAATCGATATCCTGATCAATAATGCCGGTACGGCTAAGTTTGGCAAGTTCCTGGAGTTGGACCCTGCTGACTGGGAGAACATTATTCGGGTGAACCTGATGGGGGTTTACTATGTGACCCGTGCCGTGCTACCAGAAATGATCGAGCGCCAGACAGGCGATATCATCAACATTTCTTCAACAGCTGGCCAGCGTGGAGCCCCGGTAACGAGTGCTTATAGTGCCTCAAAGTTTGCTGTAATCGGTCTGTCGGAGTCGCTGATGCAGGAAGTGCGCAAGCACAATATTCGGGTGAGCACCCTCACGCCAAGTACAGTGGCAACAGAGTTGGCTATCGAACTGAAGCTGACTGACGGTAACCCGGAGCGCGTGATGCAGCCGGAGGATTTTGCCGAACTGATCGTGGCGCAGCTGAAACTTAACCGCCGCGTTTTCATCAAAGAGGCCGGCATCTGGTCAACCAATCCATAATGATGAAGGCCCGAAGTAAAGCTTCGGGCCTTTTGCTTTATCTCGCTACATGTTACGCTGTTATACCGCCACAGGTGCCTTTATACCTGGGTGCGACACATAGTTCTCCAGTTTGAAGTCTTCGAACTGGAAGTCAAAGATATTCTTCACATCCGGGTTCAGGTACATGGTCGGCAGTGCGTGTGGCTCACGGGTGAGTTGCAACTGAGCCTGCTCCAGGTGGTTCAGGTATAGGTGTGTGTCGCCGCCTGTCCAGATGAACTCGCCCGGCTCCAACCCTGTCACCTGCGCCATCATCAGCACCAGCAAGGCGTAAGAGGCAATGTTGAATGGCACGCCCAGGAAAACATCGGCAGAGCGCTGGTACAGTTGGCAGCTCAGTTTGCCTTCTGCTACATAAAACTGGTAAAAAGCGTGGCAAGGCGGCAGTTTCATGTTCTCAATCTCCGCCACGTTCCAGGCGCTTACTATGATGCGACGGGAATCCGGATTGTTTTTTAACTGATTAACCACCTGCGTGATCTGATCAATATGGCGGCCGTCCGGTGTAGGCCAGCTGCGCCACTGCGATCCGTATACCGGGCCCAGGTCTCCGTTTGCATCCGCCCATTCATCCCAGATTGTGACCCCGTTCTCCTTTAGGTAGGAAATATTGGTATCTCCTTTCAGGAACCATAGCAACTCGTGGATGATCGACTTGAGGTGCACCTTTTTGGTTGTTACCAGCGGAAAGCCCTCTGCCAGATCAAAACGCATCTGGTAACCGAACACACTCAGCGTACCGGTGCCGGTACGGTCTTCTTTCTTCACCCCCTTGTCGAGGATATGCTGCATCAGGTCCAGGTACTGTTTCATAAGGTATAGCGCTGTTTTGTGGTTCCGAACCCTAAATATAGCGCAAAAATAATCTGCCAGAAAACCTGTCGCCTGTTTTATAAAAACATTTGTCCAATGCCAGTCACCTTCCTTTTTTATATCAAAATCCTTTTAATACTTCACTATATTGCTCCATCTTTCAACCCAAGAAGGTTGATACTCGAATAAGAAAGACCGCTGGGCAAATTAAAATCGAATGGAAATTCCTTTATTATCTGACGTCGTTATTATTCTGGGATTGGCCGTGGTGGTGATTCTACTCTTTCAGCGCTTCAGGCTGCCGACCATTCTGGGTTTCCTGATGACGGGTGTGATTGCCGGTCCGCACGGCCTCAACCTGATTGCAGATGTACACGATATTGAGATTCTGGCCGAGATCGGTGTAATTCTACTTCTCTTTATCATCGGGATGGAGTTTTCGCTGCGCAACCTGGCCCTGATCAAGCGGACTGTCTTACTGGGAGGCGCTACCCAGGTCCTCGTCACGATTTTGCTGGTTGGTCTTGTTCTGATGATGTTCAACTTCTCAGCAGCCGAAGGTTTCTTTGTTGGCTTCCTGTTTGCCCTCAGCAGTACGGCCATCGTGCTCAAGCTATTGCAGGACAAAGGCGAGATAAACAGCCCGCATGGAAAGGTGGTGCTGGGCATTCTCATCTTTCAGGACATTGTGGTCGTGCCCATGATGCTGGTGGCGCCTCTGATGGCGGGCGGCTCTGAGAATATTGTGGTGGAATTACTGCTTATGGTGCTTAAGGGTGCCTTTGTGATAGTGTTCGTTTTGATCAGTGCCCGATACCTGGTACCTAAGCTGCTGTTTATTGTGGCTCAAACCAAGAGCAAAGAGCTTTTCATCCTCAGTATAGTGGTCATTTGTTTTGCGGTGGCCTGGCTAACGCAGAGTCTTGGCCTGTCGCTGGCGCTGGGAGCGTTCATGGCCGGTTTGATCATATCAGAGTCAGAGTATAGCCACCAGGCTACTAGTAACATCCTTCCTTTCCGGGAGATTTTCACCAGTTTCTTTTTCGTGTCGATCGGTATGTTGCTCGACTTTGGGTTCATGCTGCAACACTTGCCGCTTATCCTGCTGCTGACTGTCTGCACCTTTATACTGAAAGGAGTAATCGCTGCCATGGCCGCCCGAATATTACAGTACCCGTTGCGCACCTCCATATTGGTTGGTCTTTCGCTTTTTCAGGTAGGTGAGTTTGCGTTTATTCTTTCCAAAACAGGTATAAACAGTGGTCTGCTCTCACAGGAGGTGTACCAGTATTTCCTTTCTGTTTCGCTGCTGACCATGGCGATTACCCCTTTTGTGATCGGCTCTTTTCACACTATTGCCAATAAATTGAGTGCCCGCTGGGTACCTGTCAATAACCAGATACCCAATGCCCCTGCCAACGCCGATGCTTCAGATGATATGCACCATCTGGAAGACCACATTGTGATTATCGGTTATGGGATAAACGGACGCAATGTGGCCAAAGCGGCACGCCATGCCAGCATACCTTACGTGATTGTGGAGCTCAATGCTGTAACCGTAAAAGAAGAACGTCTGCGTGGTGAGCCCATACTCTATGGTGATGCCGTACACGGTGTCATCTTATCGCATATCAATATACATAAGGCTCGGGTGGTCGTGATCGCCATATCCGACCCTGAAGCGACTAAGCGAATTATTTCCAGCATCAGAGAAGTGAGCGATAAAGTGCATATCATTGTCAGAACCCGCTTTGTGCAGGAGATGGAAGAGAACTTCCGGTTGGGAGCCGATGAGGTGATACCTGAGGAGTTTGAGACGTCGATCGAGATTTTTACCCGCGTGCTTTCCAAATACCTGATGCCACGAGATGAGATCGCCAACTTTACTTACAGCATCCGGGCCGATAATTATGATATGCTGCGCAGCCTGACAGGCAGCAAAACCAATGCTGGAAATATATCAACTGACCTGCCAGATATTGAAGTAGCCAGTCTGCGGATCTATACCAAGGATGACTCGCTGGTGGGTAAAACCCTTATTGAAGCCGATGTGCGTAATCGCTTTGGAATCACGGTGGTAGGTATAAAGCGGGATGGCGATACGCTACTGGAGATCAATGCCCAGACAAAACTGAAACGCGGTGACGTGGTTTATGTGGTGGGCAAGCCGTCTGATGTGATGCGATTCAATAATTTTGTAAGGGCTGATTAAGTCTGAAAAAATAAACCCCGCTGCTTTGGCGGGGTTTCATATTAAGGTTGCACAGCAGTAGGCAGTCGCTTGACAATTTCCTGCACCAGACTTCTCACTTTGCCGTAGTTCGCATCAAAATTCTTCACGGCGCCTTCCGTCCAGCCGCGCCAGAGCAGCTGTTTTGATTTCGGCTCAATCACATCCACAATGAGCGTGCCCTGCTTAAAAAGATCTACTGCGCGGTAGCCGGGCAGCTCCGCATTGCCATAGCTATACCTGTAGCCAGACATATAGGCATAGCTGTATCCAAATCCAGGGCCATACAGTTCCGGCTTGTCCATCGCATCCGGTACCGATACGCTCACATCATAAGCCACTAACATATCCGGATTCACGGTAGTTTTTGTATAGCCCTTACGCTGCAGTTCTTCCTCTATCGACTGCAGCAGGTGCTTGTGCAGATCCGCGTTAAAGCCCTGTCCATAAGCCGGCTGAGCAGACGGTGTGGGTTGATACCAGGCATAGGTGCTTTTTTTGCTTAATACGCCTTCTGATGAACTGATCGTGCTGGTGTTGTCGATGCCGGAAGTGGCCACGCAGGAACTGAAAAAGAGAGCGCACAGAAAGAGGTATAGCGCTGAGGACAGTTTATTTTTCATGCTTTTCATAGTAGATGCTGGTGTTTGAAGAGCTAAGGCAGCAGGCTCTTCTCCTCCCATCCTTACGCAAGCTCATTTTTTAGGGTGACAATTATCATCGCTTGCTTTCAAATTTATATATTCTTTTGCGAATAAATAAATATGCCGGTACGAAATAAGAGCCATTTCAAACCGAGCCTCAGACCAGCCGTAAGTTAAGCGATACGCTCAAGGCTTAAGATCAAAAACAAGGAACCCATGAATCAACCCCAATTGAAGTACACCTCAGCTGAAGAAGCTCTTTCTGTTATCAAGTCAGGCGATCGCGTATTTGTGCATGGCAGTGCAGCCACACCACAGTACCTGCTGCACAGACTGGCCGAGCGTGCGGATGAACTGTGTAACGTGGAGCTAGTGAGTATATCCACTTTTGGTGACATGCCCTGCGCCGAAGAGCGATGCAGCGATGCCTTCTACATAAACTCTTTGTTCGTGTCAGCCAATGTGCGGGAGGCTGTAAACAGTGGCCGCGGCGACTATGTGCCCATCTTCCTAAGTGAGATTCCTAACCTATTCCGCTCAGGCATTATGCCGCTGGATGTAGCCATTGTGCATGTGTCGCCACCCGACCGCCATGGTTTCTGCTCCCTGGGTGTTTCCGTTGACATCGCCCGCCAGGCTGTTATCAGTGCGCAGCATGTCATCGCACAGGTAAACCCGCAAATGCCCCGTACCCATGGCGACGCCCTGATAAACATCCGCCGCTTCGATGCGCTGGTGGAGGTGAACGAGCCCCTGCCGGAAGTTGACTATAGCCAGCGCATCACCCAGACTGAGGAGACCATCGGCCGTTACATTGCCGAACTGGTAGAAGACGGTGCCACCCTGCAAATGGGAATAGGCGCTATACCTGACGCAACGCTCAATAGCCTGACGAATCACAAAGGCCTGGGCATTCATACAGAGATGTTTTCCAATGGTATCCTGCCGCTGGTAGAGCAGGGAATAATTACCAACGAATTCAAGAAGAAGCATCCGGGAAGAATTGCGACTGGCTTTATTGTCGGCAACCGCAAATTGTATGATTTTGTTGACGACAATCCGCTGATCACCATGCTGAGCTCTGACTATGTGAACGATGTGACCGTCATTCGCTCCAACCCCAAAGTTACGGCCATCAACAGTGCGATAGAGATTGATCTGACAGGCCAGGTAGTTTCCGACTCCATTGGTACCTACCAGTTTTCAGGTATAGGCGGTCAGATGGACTTTATCCGGGGAGCTGCCCTATCCAAAGGTGGTAAACCTATTATTGCGCTGCCATCTGTCACCAACAAAGGTATTTCGCGGATCACGCCTTATATCAACCAGGGCGCCGGCGTAGTGACGACTCGTGCCCACGTGCATTATGTAGTAACAGAATATGGAGTTGCTTACCTGTACGGCAAAAACCTTCGTCAGCGCGCCAAGGCCTTGATCGAAATCGCACACCCTGATCACCGTGCCCGCCTTGAGGAAGAGGCGTTCAAGCGGTTCAAAAACTTATAGGCAGGGTGCTAAACTTTAGCTTTAAGTTTGCGTGTATGGGAAGGTTACTATACATACCTTATGGACATCTCAATCTCACCTTCCCATATACCTTCCCCTCGTCCGGAGTGGGTCGTACGGTTTGCCCGCATTGGCCTGATTGCTAAAGGAGTTGTGTACTGCCTGGTTGGAGCACTGGCTTTTATGGCGGCCTTTGAACTGGGCGGACAGACAGAACAGGGCGCCGGAAAGACCGGTGTCTTCCAGTTTATCATGGAGCAGCCTTATGGGCAGGTGCTGCTGGCTATTGTAGCGGCGGGCATGCTCTGCTATACCTTGTGGCGACTCATACAGGCCTTCCGCGACACGGAAGACAAGGGCAATGATGCAAAAGGTATAGGCAAACGCATCGGCTACGCATTCAGTGGATTAGTTTACGGGGCACTTGCCTTTACAGCAGCTCAGTTGTTGTTGGGCAACGGCGGCGGGAGCAATGGAACAGATTCACGGCAGACGCTTGCCCGCGAGTTGCTGTCACAACCCTTTGGGCAGTGGTTACTGGGAGCCGTGGCTATCGGCACGATGATCATGGGGCTTTACCAGTTTTACAGGGCCTATTCCGGCAAGTATATGAATAAAGTGCAATCTGAACAGCTGAAACCGGAGGTTCGCACCTCTCTCGTCCGTGCCGGTCTGGTGGGCTACATTGCCCGCGGAATTGTCTGGTTGATCATTGGGTATTTGTTACTGCGGGCCGCAATCAAGGCTAATTTCCATGAGGCTGGCAGTAGTTCGCAAGCTTTTCAGTTTCTGGAGGAAGCTTCGTATGGCTCTTACCTGCTGGGTGTATTGGCACTGGGGCTGATCTGTTACGGCGTGTTTATGTTTGTGCGGGCCAAGTGTGAGGTGATCAGCACAAAGGGATAGCCGGATTTACTTAGAAATCTGCAGAATGCCGTGCTCCTGTAACGCCTTTTTCATACAGTCCATGGCCTTGGTTTTGCACCATGATCTTGTCATGGAAGTCACGTACCTTAACTGTGTCGTATTTCCAAAATTGTAGTTTAAAAGCAAGTATGGTATCTGCCAGGAAATTTTCGACAATGCCATACAGTGCAAAGCCCACTACAAAAACTGATAAGTCAGCTCCGTCTTAAAGGCATCCTGCTATACCTGCCAGCCCAACCAGTTGCTGCATGATAGTCAGGCTACCCAGAATGAAGCCGACGCACGATGTTTGATACAAAGTTGACAAGAAGCGGAACATCTACCCTTCTGGCAAGCCTGTTCTGCACCAGCACGCTGAGCTTTCCGGCCACAAATATAAAGAGGTGCAGAAGAACGAATGAGATCATCAACTCCGTCAGTGTCATCATATACCTGTTGTACTGGTCAGCCAGTGAATTACGGATGCATGTGTCAGCTGTCTGGCGTCTTCCTTAAATGTACTTTCCTTTATCGGGTTGCCTGTTTTAATTGAACAATACTCCAAGTTAAGCTGCAACAGGCAGGGCGGTCCAGGCCTTCTCGTGTAAGTACTGAACCATGGCTGATTATAATATTATTTTGAAATGTTAATTGAGCGGTACAGTTAAACCAAAATTGAGTTGGATTCTGTTAACAGGATATAACTTTTCAGTTATATTTGACTCAGATTTTGCAATTATCCTACTACCTGATGACAAACGGTTCTTTTAAGATATTCATTCTGGATGACGATGTGTGGTACAGCGAACTGCTGGAATACCACCTTTCGCTCAATCCAGACTACGAAATCCATAAATTTCACTCAGCAAATGAATGCCTTGCCAGTATGCACCTGCGCCCAAATGTGGTGACGTTGGACTACTCGCTGCCTGATAAAAACGGATCGGAAGTACTAAGACGCATAAAAGAACAAAACCCGGATGTGCAGGTTGTGGTAATTTCGGGTCAGGAAGATGTGGCCACAGCTGTGGACCTGCTTAAGCTTGGCGCCTATGACTACATCGTAAAAGACGAAGACACGCCCGAACGCCTCTGGAACACGATCAATAAAATCCGTGAAAATGTATCGTTGCGCGAAGAGATTGACTACCTGAAAGAAGAGATCGGGCAGAAATACGACTTCGGTAAAGTGATCATTGGAAACAGTGACGCCATCAAGAAAGTGTTTAACCTGATGGATAAAGCCTCTAAAACCAATATAACCGTGTCGGTGCATGGTGAGACGGGTACAGGTAAGGAGCTTGTTGCCAAAGCGATACATTATAACAGCACCCGTAAAAAAGCTCCCTATGTGGCAGTAAACGTAGCGGCTATACCTCGTGAACTGATCGAAAGTGAACTGTTTGGCCACGAAAAGGGAGCCTTTACCGGCGCCGTGTCACGCCGCCTGGGTAAGTTTGAAGAAGCAAACAAAGGCACTATCTTTCTGGACGAGATCGGGGAGCTCGACATTAGTTTGCAGGCCAAACTGTTGCGCGTACTCCAGGAAAAGGAAATCACACGTGTAGGAGGTAATGCTGTCGTGCCGGTTGATGTCCGCATCATTGTAGCAACGCATAAAAACCTGGCTGAAGAAGTAAAGAAAGGACGTTTCAGAGAAGATTTGTATTACCGTTTGCTAGGTCTTCCAATTCAGTTGCCGCCATTGCGTGAGCGGGGTAGCGATATACTGGTTCTGGCAAAATTCTTCATTGATGCCTTTGCCAAAGAGAATGGTCTCGGACGTAAGCATTTGTCGCCAGAAGCGCAGCAGAAGCTCCTCTCCTATGCTTTCCCGGGTAACGTACGCGAACTAAAAGCGCTGGTGGAACTGGCTGTCGTATTAGCTGATGAAGACGCCATACAGGAGCAGGACATTAACTTCTCTGCCAGCCATACCGAGAAGGACTTTCTGGCTGAAGAACGTAGCCTCAAAGAATATACAACCGCCATCATTCAGCGTTTCCTGGACAGGTATGACTACAATGTGCTACTGGTAGCTGACAAGCTGGACATTGGGAAGTCAACGATCTATCGGATGATACAGAGCAATGAACTTATCGTGAAGTAAGGTTAAAAAGCGGTCCAAAGGCAATCTATTGAGTGTGTTGCTTTCCAAAATGCACATCTGGGTTAGTGCGTAGGTAACGTTATCGTGAAGATAGTTCCTTTGTCTACTTCACTTTCTACGCTGATCTGACCGCCCATTAGCCTGACCTGTTGATTCACGATGTAGAGTCCCAGTCCGTTTCCTTCTGCTACTTTTGGAGCAAAGCGGCGGTGCATCAGAAACAGTTCCTTGCCTATGCTAGTGAGGTCCATTCCTATGCCATTGTCTTTTACCTCTATGGTAATCAGCTCGTCTTGCAATAAAGCTTTCACGCTTACTATAGTGGGGCGATCCAGGCTGCGATACTTCAGGGCATTGGAGATCAGATTGCGAATGATGCTGTTGAAATATGCCTTGATGGTATGAATCTGAAGGTTCTCCGCTATTTCCAGTTCTACACTTGCATTGGCCTGGCGAATTTCTTCCTGAAAGAAATTAACGATACGCTTGATGGTTTTGTTGACATCCACTTCTTCCTTGCTCTCCTTACCCGTCGACTGTAGTGCGATCAGTTCATTAAGGTCACGCAACATCACGTCAACTGACTCTACAGTGTGCAGTAAATAGCGCTTTATCTGCTTTTCCTTATTCTCTGGCAGGTTGCCTTGCAGGAGCCGTGCAAAACCCAGAGCATTGGCGACCGGCTTTCGCATATCATGGGCCAATATTTTCCGAAATATCTCCAGCTCGTCGTTGTGTACTTTCAGGAGAGCTGTGTATTTCTCCAGCTCTATCTCCTTTTGTTTCTTTTCTGTAATGTCTTTAGCGATGCCAAAAATGGCAAGAATTCGCGTATCGTTTTTGAGCGGAAAATTTGTAACGTCCAGGTATTTGATGCCTTTCTCCGTTACAATGGAAGTTTCGTAGCGCTGCGGCTTGTCTTCCTTCGAATCCTGGAAACGCTCTTGCGTAAAGGCCTTCCTGCTTTCTTCAATTAGTGGCTCAAAACTTTGTCCGATCAGCTCCTCCCGGTCATACCCCGTGATGCGACATACCTCCTCATTCACCATCATAAATTTCCCCTCCAGATCCAACAGGAAGATGGCATCCGGGTGATTGAGAAAAAGTGTTTGGTTAAGTTTTTCGAACTGAAACAGTTCAAATTCTTTATTTATATCCATTGGTAAAGGGATACCTGATGTAGTCATATGGGCTCGTTATTTAATGTACGGCTGCTATCATGAAACGACGTGTTTTGTATACTTATCTCCTCAAGTTTTTTATCTGTCATCGGTTTCTTAACCCTAACCTCCAACAGTAGCGGATACTTCCTGCATTTAGGTCAATCGAGTAAGTGATGTAGCCCTTCACTTCCAGGTTAAACGTCATGTTGTTAATACGGCACTGCATCCTGCAGCTAACTTTTTAGCAGCTCGAGCAGAAGTTAGAAAATATGCTTAATTCGATGTTGTTTCGTTAGTAACATAGGCTGTGCCGGGGCGGGGCTTAATATCGACCTATTGCAAAGCTTGAGGAAGCATTATTTAAGCTGAACAGCTATAGCAAACAGCATGGCAGTCGAGTGTTTATGAGACAGGCTATAAAATAATCCATATTGTGTTAAATTATATCCTCACATTAATTGTTACTCCACTGAAAAGCGATAATTTGCGAATAAATCCGCCTCTCCTTTTACACGGGTTTTATTGATTGCATGATGGAAACTTCATATGAGCTGCAGGAATTGCAACAGGAGCTCGAAAAAGAAAGAAAAGCCCGGCAGGAAGCTGAAGCAAGAGCTGAAACCTTAGCCTGCGAGTTAGAGTCACTCCGTTCTCATCCGTCTGATACTACAACAGAGCTTGTGCAAAACGTCATGCACATGGTGCCGAGCATTGTCTATATCTACGATCTGGATCAGAATAAAAGCATCTACCTTAATAACTGCATTAAAACGATTCTGGGGTATACTCAACAGGAGCTGGATGCGATGGATGGGCATTTCTTTATGTCCGTCGTGCAGGAAGCTGACAGGCCCCTCCTACTTCGGCATACTTCCGGCATGCTGAGCGCCCAGGATGGCGAAGTGCGTGAGATTACGTATAGTGTTCGTGCCAGCGACGGGACGAGCAGAACGCTCTTCTGTCGGGAGTCAGTATTTAAGCGCAATGCCGATGGCAAAGTTAGCCAGATCATTGGATCAGCCGAAGATATCACCAAACTGCGCCAGAAAAACCAGGAACTAGCCTATCAAAAAGAGTTCTATGAAGCTATCCTGAATAACCTTCCTTCGGATGTAGCGGTGTATGATAACCAGCTGCGTTACATTTTCGTGAACCCTGCCGCTGTGTCAGACCCTCATCTGCGGGAATGGATCATTAACAAAACAAATGAAGAGTACTGCGCTTACCGCAATGTGCCGCTTCATCGCATAGAAACCCGGGGAAAGCACTTGCTCAAGACGATGGAGGAGCGCCGTCAGGTGGCCTTCGAGGAAAAGCTTGTCGATAAGCAAGGCAATGCCAGCTACCATATTCGTAAGCTTAACCCTGTGCTCGATGAGCAAGGCGATATAAAAATCATAATTGGCCACGGCCTCAATATTACTGACCTGCATCATGCGCAGCAGGAAATCAAATCCAGCGAGGCAAAGATCAGGGCTATTCTGGATGCCATACCTGACCTGATGTTTATCATAGACAAACAGGGGGTATATCTGGAGATGCATAACGAACACTCCCAGTACGAGGTTATGCAGGCATCTGATGTGATCGGCAAAACACTATTCGATATGCTGCCAGCTCCTCTGAGTCAGAAGAGCTTTGACCTGCTGCAGAATGTGCTGGCAACCGGGCAGATGCACTCTATAAATTACGAGTTGAAGTCGCGCTACTATGAGGGTCGCATTGTGAAGTACAATGATGAGCAGGTACTTACCATTGTGCGGGATGTGACTGAGGAGCGCAAAGCTGCGATCGAAGTAAAGGAGAAAAACGACTTTATCAGATTGGTACTCGACACCAGTCCTACCCTGATATATGTAAAGGACGGCGAAGGCAATTTCAAACTCGTAAACCAGGTGTGTGCGGCTCTGTTTGGACTGAATCCGGAAGACCTACTGAATCAAAATACGCATGACCTGCACCACGTTCCGCAAGAGCTGCATCACTATGACCATGTAGATCAAGTTGTGATACAGACAGGTCAGGAGTTGCGTGTGCAGGACAGCTATACCTTGCCTGATGGTCGAGTGGAGTGGTTTAATACCATCAAGAAGCCGCTTACAACTAATAATGGAGAAGTGCATGTGCTCGGCATCTCCACTAACATAACAGAGCAGTATAACGCCAACAAAAAGCTGGAGGAAAGCGAGGAACTTCACAGACTGCTCTCTGAAAATTCCCGAGATCTGGTTTGCCTGCATGATGCGGCAGGCACTTATCTGTATGTATCCAATGCCGTAGAGGAAATGTTAGGCTACAAATCTGCTAAGTTAGTCGGTTTATCAGCCTACCAGATCATACACCCCGACGACGCAGAAAAGGTGCAGACTATGGGACATCGGGTCGCCCTGGAGGAGAAACACGACACCACGGTACAGCATCGTAAAATGCACCGTGATGGCTATTATATCTGGGTAGAAACGAGCATCAAACCCATTACGGATACTGATGGGAACGTGATCAAGATACAGTCCTCGTCGCGTGATATTACAGAGCGTCGCCTGGCTGAAGAGGCGCTCAAGAAAAGTGAGAAGAAATACCGTGACCTGATCAAGTACAGCCAGGCCTACATGTGTACGCATGATATGCAGGGGGTTATCCTGTCTGTCAATCCTTACTTGGTGGAAATGCTTGGCTATGAAGAGGAGGAGGTAGTCGGCAAAGAACTGAAACAATTCTTCCCGCTGCTGCACCGCCAGTACTTCCCGCAGTATCTGAAGCAATTTGAGGATAATACAGTTGTGAAAGGCATCCTGTGCATACTGCGCAAAGACAAAGAAGAGCGCTTCCTCAATTACCAGAACTACAAGGTGAGTGAAGATGGGCAGGAGCCCTATGTGATCGGTATCGCCCAGGACGTGACTGACCGCATTCAGACAGAGCGCGAACTCAAGAATGCTAAGGAGGCAGCTGAGGAATCAGCGCGTGTGAAAGAGAACTTCCTGGCCAACATGAGCCATGAGATCCGAACTCCGCTTAATGGCATACTAGGCATGAGCGGACTGTTGCACAAGACGCAGCTGGACGAAACGCAGCTTAATTACCTCAAAATCATTAATCAGTCGGCTGACAACCTGTTGGTAGTCATCAACGACATACTGGATGTGGCTAAAATAGAGGCCGGCAAACTGGAGCTGGAGTCCATTCCGTTCAGGATCGAAGAGACCGTGCAGGCTGCTTACCAGACATTGAAGTACAAGGCCGAGGAAAAAGACATTGCACTTCAACTTGGCACATTGGATTTACCTCATACCCTGTTGCAGGGCGACCCATACCGCCTGAACCAGATCCTGCTCAACCTCCTGAACAATGCGATCAAGTTTACAGAGGAAGGAAGCGTAACCCTGCATGCCAAAACACTGGAAGAAACGGCTTCTACCCTCACGATTGAGTTTGCAGTCGAAGATACAGGTATTGGCGTGCCGGCTGACAAAAAGGACCTGATTTTCGAAGGCTTCACGCAAGCCTATTCCAGCATCACGCGCAAGTACGGCGGCACCGGACTGGGACTTAGCATCTGCAAAAACCTGGTAGAGCGACAGGGTGGTGATATCTGGGTAGAAGACAATCCGGAAGGTGGCAGTATCTTCCACTTTATGATCACCTATCCGAAAAGCGAAGTGGACCAGCTGCCGGAGGACGAAACAGTTGATATTGACTTTGGCAGCCTTGGAGCTGTGAAAGTGCTGCTGGCAGAGGACAATGAAGTAAACGTCTTCCTGGCACAGGCGATCATGGAAGAATGGGGTTTCCAACTGGATGTAGCTGTCAACGGCCTCGAAGCAGTGGAAATGGTACAGCAATCAGCTTATGACATCATCCTGATGGATATTCAGATGCCGGAGCTAAGCGGAATAGATGCCACCCTACAGATCAGAGCCATGGCCGACGAGCAAAAGGCAGGTATACCTATCATCGCTCTAACTGCCAATGCCTTGAAAGGTGACGCCGAAAAGTACCTGAGCGCAGGTATGAATGATTACCTGTCGAAACCATTCGAAGCAGAGGTGCTTTATACAAAGATTGCCAGCCTGCTTCCTGAAAAGAGAAAAAGTGATCAGGTAGAAGCTACTGCTATAGCACCACAGCAGGAAGAGATAGCGCCGGCTGAACCGCTCTACAGTATGGAGGTCATCCAGAAAATGTCTCACAATAATGAGGCGTTCATGAACCGCGCCCGCCAGCTCTTTGCAGATACCATACCTGTCACGGTACACGATATGCACAAAGCAATGGAGCAGGAAGACTGGAAGATGGTGAGTGCACTAGCCCACAAAGTAAAGTCCACGATCGATACCATGAAAATCGAGTCTTTGAAAGAAGTTGTGCGCTTTGTGGAGGTAAATGCCAAACAAGAGACCAATCTGGTTGAAGTTCGGGAAGGTGTTTCCAGAATCCGGGAGGTGATGCTGAAGGTTGTGGATGCTATCAGTGCCGAAATAAGCTCTTAACCAAACGCATTGTATTATTGACAGCCTGCCTTGCCAGCCTTTTGTGCTGCCAGGGCAGGCTTTTTTGTAAAGTTTTAGCTGTAACCTCCGTAAGCCCTACTGACAGCTATACCTATATTTAATTTATGCCCTCTACCCTATCTACGCACTCCATACCTGATCTGAAAGAGATCAAAGCGCTGCGGCACCATCTGCACCAGCACCCTGAACTTTCCGGACTAGAATTTGAAACAAGCCATACCTTGCGAGATTTCCTGCAACGCTACCAACCCAATGAAGTAATTACAGATTTAGGAGGCAATGGCTTTGCAGTGATCTTTAATGGAAAGGATTCGGATGCTGGTCCTACTGTACTCTTCAGGGCTGAGTTGGACGCCCTGCCGATTGTAGAGCAGAACGAACTGCCTTATACCTCTATTCAGAAAGGCGTTAGTCACAAATGCGGGCACGACGGACACATGGCTATTTTAGCAGGGCTTGCCAATCTATTGCACCAGCACCCACTCGACAAAGGTAGGGTGGTCTTGCTGTTTCAGCCGGCAGAGGAAAACGGAGCAGGTGCCTGGGCTGTACTGCATACCCCTGCTTTTCAAGAAATAGCACCTGACTATGTGTTTGCGCTGCACAACATGCCAGGCAAGCCTATTGGACAGGTAATCCTGCGGCCAGAGATATTCGCTGCGGCTTCTGTGGGACTGAAGGTACAGTTACATGGAAAAGAGTCGCATGCTGCGGAACCTGAGAACGGTCTGAACCCGGGAGAAGGTATGAGTGAACTAATACAGGCTTTTAATGCCCTGGTGCGTGATCCGCATTCCTTTCAGGACCTGACTTTGCTCACTGTGGTGCATGCCCGGTTGGGTGAAGTTGCATTCGGCACTAACCCGGGATTCGCCACGGTAATGGCCACGCTTCGGGCCTTTGAACAGGAAGACCTGAACAGACTCAAATCCCTTGCGATAGAGTCAGTTAAGCTGGTGTCTATCAAGTATGGATTAAGGTATGACCTGGAGTGGGTGGAGGAGTTTCCGGCTACCCGCAATAGCACGGAGGCAGTTGAACTGATAGAGCAGGCTGCCCGTTACCTGAATATGGAGATCACGCAGGCAGCACAACCTGTACGCTGGTCCGAAGACTTCGGACACTTTACAAACAGGTATCCCGGTGCTCTTTTTGGATTAGGATCCGGTCCGGATCAACCGCAGCTACACCACGCTGATTATGATTTCCCTGATGAACTTATACCTGCTAGTGCTTCCCTCTTTTACCGCATCGCAGCATCCCTCCTAAACGATTAGCCATTACATGTTCTATAGTTCTTATATCGAGATAAGTCGCTCAGCGCTGGCGCATAACATAGCATTTCTTAAAGCTCAGCTCAGGCTTGGCGTCCGTTACTCTTCTGTCATTAAAGGCAACGCCTACGGGCATGGCATTGAGGAGTTCGGGCAGCTGGCCTATACCTGTGGCGTTGACCACTTTTCAGTTTTTAGCGCCGATGAAGCCTATCGCCTCCAGCAGGTGCTGCCCCACACGGCTACCATCCTGATCATGGGCTATATCGATGACGAGGAGTTAAACTGGGCTATCACACACAATATTGAATTATATGTGTTTTCCCTGGACAGGCTGGAACAGGCTGGCAAGGCAGCCAAGGCTTTACAGAAACCAGCCAGGATCCATCTCGATCTGGAGACAGGTATGAACCGCATCGGATTGAATACGGATGAGCTGGAGCGTGCTGCTGACATTATTCTGAAGCAGCCTGATGCATTTGAGGTAGTTGGCGTATCCACACATTATGCAGGCGCCGAAAGCAGCGAAAACCATGATCGGGTGACAGCCCAGCTGCAACGCTATCACATGGCGGTGCGCATGTTGCAACAGAAAGGACTCACTATTAAAACGCTGCACACAGCCTGTTCAGCTGCCGTGATGGCCTATCCAGAAACCCACCTGGACATGGTGCGGGTAGGCATTATGCAATATGGCTTCTGGCCCAGCCCAGAGATATACCAGCGTTACATGGGTATCAGCACGGACCGCAGCGACCCTTTGAGGCGGCTGATTAACTGGAAAAGCCGGGTCATGAGCCTGAAAGTAGTTCCGTCTGGTGAGTTCATCGGGTATGGTACGAGCTTTCAGGCAAGTACTGAAATGCTGATTGCCGCTATACCTGTAGGGTATTCCTGGGGCTTTAGCCGTAGTCTCAGCAACCAGGGACAGGTGCTGATCAGGTCGCACAGGGCACCGGTAGTGGGCATCGTGAATATGAACGTACTGATGGTGGATGTGACCGGCATACCGGACGTGGCTCTTAAAGACGAGGTGGTGCTGCTTGGCAAGCAGGGCAGTGAGCACATTACGGTGGCTTCGTTTGCTGAATTGAGCACCCAGCTCAACTATGAGTTGTTGACCCGACTCCCGCTGAACATACCCCGGATTATCATTGACTAGATATTACTTCCAACTGCCTCTTCGCGGTGAAGTTCGTAGCCGCAGTTGTCACAAAAATTAGCCGTCAGGGAATGCCCCTCTTTGAAGCAGTTCGGGCAAACACGCGTCGTTGTGTTCATACGTTCTGCATTGGCGAGCTCTACCGATACGATCCCTGTGGGAACAGCAATGATGCCATAGCCCATGATCATCAGGCAGCTAGCCAGGAGTTGCCCGAGCGGTGTCACCGGGGTAATATCTCCGAAGCCTACGGTAGTGAGGGTCACAATGGCCCAATAGATGCTTTTCGGAATGCTGGTGTATCCGCTCTCTCTGCCTTCAATCACATACATCAGCGCACCAACGACTATTACCATCATGAGTACAACTCCCAAAAATACGGTGATTTTGGTCATACTGGCCCGCAAAGCTTTAGACAAGACCTGGCCTTCATTGACAAAGCTGGTCAGGCGGAACACCCTCGCGATTCGGAGCAATCGGAACACGCGTATGACCAGCAGGTATTGGGAACCAAGTACAAAGAGGCTGAGATAAGTAGGGACAATAGCCAGGAAATCAATAATCCCGAAAAAAGAGAATACATACTTTAAAGGTCGCTCCGAGCTATAGATGCGGAGTATGTATTCAATCGTAAACAGGATGGTAAAAATCCATTCAAGCGTCTGAAAAAGAGGCAAGTAATCCCGTCTTAGCGACACCACACTTTCCAGCGACACCACCACAACACTTGCTATAATCAACAGGAGCAGCATGATATCAAAAGCTTTGCCGGCTGGCGTTTCAGCTTCGAAAATGATGCTGTACAGTTTATGCTTTAGCGTGTCACTGTTGTATGTTGCCATGGACCTGATTTACAAAGAGGAAGAAACGCGTACGGAGTCTTTCCGGAACCGACTAGCCATATATTGCTGTATACGCTGCTCATACTCAGTTATCTTGGCAGGGTCTACAAATACATTGGTGTTCTTAGTCTGGTTGGCAGGCTGCGGCTTTTTCCACCCGATCATGACTAACATAACTGTATCGAGCTTTGCTTTGTTTTCTGCCACAGACACGATCTCTCCTACCTCCACCTTATCGATCTCCGGGAAAATCAGTTTAAGCTCTCTGCTGGCACTTACCGGCGTGTAAGAGTTGGCAAGTCGCATGAGGCTGTCTGCCCGCTGACTCTGCATCTTCTGAATTTCGATGGTCTTCAGGAAATCCTTAGTCAGGTTGTTGGTGATGTCGGATGCCATGCGGCGAACATCCTCGGCTGATACATCCAACTGCACCAGCTTTACACGGTGTTTTGAAAGCGAATTCTGAGCCAGCACCTGATCATAATGCTGGAGCAGGGAATCAGGCACAGGGTTGCCAACACTATAAATTTTAATTGTGCTCAGCGTGTCGGTATCCGTTACTTCCCACTTAATGATTTCATTATTTCGGTTGGCAAAGTCGCGCACGATCAGGTTCTCGATCTTCTTCTTGGTCTGAACGTTTTGATAGATGTTGTAGAGGAAATAGGCGCTCGGTGATACTACAATGAACAGCATCAAGGCCATGATGCGGGCTACACGACGCTCTGTGGCCTTGTCTACGTAGTGTTTGATATCAAACTTCAGGTATTTTACGATCAGGAAAGTCGCCAGGCTGATAAAGACGGCGTTGATGAAAAACAGGTAGAAGCCCCCGAAAAAGAAATCGAAGCGACCGAGCGCAAGACCATAGCCAGCCGTACACAGCGGCGGCATCAGGGCAGTTGCAATGGCCACGCCAGGTATAGCATTCGATTTATCTGATCTGGAGATAGAGACAATACCTGCCACACCACCAAAAAAGGCGACCATCACATCAAGCAAAGTGGGTTTGGTACGGGCCAGCAGTTCGTTCGTAGGCTCTCCAAGTGGCGTGATCATGAAGTAAAACGTACTCACAATCAGGCCGGCTGCTGCTGCGAGTGAAAGGTTCTTAACAGAGGCCCATAACATTTCGCGGTCATTGATGCCTACTGATAGCCCCACTCCCAGAATTGGGGACATGAGTGGGGAGATAAGCATGGCCCCGATAATAACAGCTCCGGAGCCAGTATCAAGGCCAATAGAAGCCAGCATGGCGGAGCAGATCAGCATCCAGGTATTGTTGCCGCGAACAGGAATCTTATCGTAAATTTCGCGAATAGTGCCTGGCTCATCAGTCTCGTGGATGATGTTAAGCACACTGTCCAGGGCTCTCTTAATCGAATCGAAAATCATAAACAGGAATTAGCAATTCCTGTAAAAATAGCTTTTTTTCGCTTAAGTCCCCAATTTAACACTTAGCATCGGGAGCGTTTGAGGTAGTACAGAGGTGTCATTGAGGGCTTTTACCAGCTGATTTATTTTTATTCGATCACCTGGATTCTTCGTCGTTTCTTCTGCATCTGACAAGAGTTGTTGCGCTTCTGTTGTGATGGGAGCCAGTCGCTTGGGATTACTTTTTGCTGCGTAACTTAAGTTTTTAAGCAAGTTTAACAGTCTTAGCACAATGACAGGGTCTTCTCTGCCATATACCCGGATTGGGCCCAGACAATGGCTCAATAAATCCCTGTAATTCACTTCATCCAAACGCAGTCGAAGTACATTATCTTTATCATGAAATATTTTCTCGTCAGTTAGTTGCATCCGAATGATAAAGAGGTCGGTCAGGTAATCAATCGCTTTTATAGCAGTGCCTGGGTCGTTCACACTGGGGCTTAAAGCCTTGACAGCACTTTCGGTAATCTGTTTGAAACCATAGAGATAGTTCATATCGGCGAGTTCTTCCTGGTAATAACTAATATTGCCGTAAAGATCTTCGCAAAAAGCTTCTTTATCTTTCAGAGTACCAGCCACTTTTGCGAATGGCAGACCTTTGATCACAAAGTGGCCAAGGGGCTGCATGAATTCGAGCACCACATCATGCTTTCTACAAAGCTTGATAATCGCTTTCTTATCGACTTTTTGCAGGTATCCGCTGAAGTCGCTGTTGAGTTCTCGCCAGTCTCCCGTTTCAAATATTGCCGGAAGTGCCTTTCCTTCATCTTTTGATATTTCTTCGCGCAATTTATCCAGGGTCAGTTCGTAGATGCTCTCCAGAATATTGCCGATCTGAATGGCGGCTGAGATGGAATGGATGAAGTATACAAAGAAGGCCAGGCAAAGGATGGTAAAGCACATCGCCATGAATACCGCCAGGCCGGGCAGGTCAGCATCATAACTTTCAGAGCGGATATTTACCATGACAACCAAGGTATAGATCAGCGTTCCCAGGTATAGACCCAGCACTTTTTGGTTTGACTTGGAAGAGATCAGCCCTGGTATGACACGGGGTGAAAAGTTGGCACTGGCCTGATTCAGGACCAACATCACCATGGTAAAACTGAAAACGATCAGAGAGAAGATCCCGGTGGCGATCGAACTCAGAATCATCGTGGCTGTTTCGCCGTGCGTGATGATGAAAAAAGGCAATTCATCTTTCAGGGAGTTGCTAATTCCCCTGGTTTCAAAATAGATCATCAGCACTGCAATCCCGAAAAAAAGCAGCGAGATGATAGTCGGGTAAAATCCTATACTGGTAAAGATGAACTGAATGACAAGCTTCAGCCGGCTTATGATTCTCTTCATAGTGCGGTGGCGGGGTTACATTGCTATATTTTACTGTATGCTTTGGGTATAAGTTATAAAAACAAAAGAGCCGACAGCTTGACGCTATCGGCTCCGGATCATAAGCGGGTTGGTTTATTCAAATGCTGTCTTTGTCAGGCTGGCTTCCCAGCTCATCATTTTGAGCAGGTACAGTCGAATCATCGGATTCTCGTGCAGTGCTTTTTGCACGGCTTCCTTTTTTATCCTGATCAGTTCGGTATGTTCGAGCGTATAGGCCGAAAAGCTGTAGGTGTCGTTCAGTAAGTCGGTGATGCCAAGCAGAAAATCAGGAGGGGCAATCACCTGCTCATCTATACCTGTCGCCTGGTCAGCAAAAGCCACGCTTCCCTGGGTGACCAGGTAGAAAGCGGAAACCTCCTCCCCTTGCCTGAAAATACAGCGTCCACGCTCCAGGTGCTCCGGCTCACCTTCGATCATTCCCCTGCTGATGAAATCCCTTACTGCCATGCTGTTTTGATGCTTACTGATGTACAGACTGCAGTTGCTCCTGCTTTTGCTTGCTTGTACAGTTAACACAGCAACCCGAGCAAGGTTTCTTTTTGTTCTGGCGGTAAGTCAGCAGCGGGATACGGGTATGGAATGCCATGGTTTTCATGTAGTTTGTGCTAAAGAGGCGTTCCATCAAGTAATTGTCCTGCGTGGCCAGTATTAGCAAATCTGCCGAAGCCTCTTCTGAAAACTCACTAATGCCCTCCAGCACGTCTTCTTCTTCCAGTAACCTGAAAGCTACTTTTCGTCCTTTCAGCTGCTTTTCAATTTCCAGCATAGCCGCTTTGTATGAGCATAGCTGGGAACGCTCCTCTTCACCGTATACCTGCACAAGCGTCAGTTTAGCCTTCAGCTGCTGCGCCAGGTCTGCTATCCGTATGAGTACGCCTTGGTCGTGGTCTGTGAAGTCCGTTGCAAACACCAGGTTTTTCAATTTTCGATAGCGTATGGAGGCCGGGAGCACCATAACCGGACATGATACAAGATCCATGACGACTGCGGCCAGTTCGGTCGCTTCCCTGTTAAGACCATTGTTTGAACGTGTTCCGTTATCCATCAGTACAAGGTCGATCTTATATTCCTGCACGACAGCCTTTATGCTATCACTTATTTGTCCGGGCCGTACTACGCAATCGAATGGCGCTGCGACTTTAGCGGCTTTGAATTCACGGCTGAACAAACGCTCGGCAAATGATCGAAGCTTTTGAATACAGCTGCTTTGCTGCGTATAGGTCAGGTCAGCCGTTTTGCAGGCATGGAACAGGTATAGCTCCGCCCCCAGTGCATGGGCCAGCTGGCCGGCGTAGTATAGCAGGTCCTCCCCTGTCTCGTTTAGTTCCAGCGGTACAAGGATGCGTTTTGTCTGCGATAGCGTTGTCATAGTGGTCATGTTTAGTATAGTAAAGGTATAGGTAGATCGCTTAGGCTGCAGTGAGCTGCATCACCTGAAAAAGTGACTTTGAACAGTATTGGCCTTACAGCTATTTTGGCTTGGAACAGCAGCTCATTTCGGTGGTATGCTGAGCCGTCTGCACTACTTTGGGACTGAGGTAAGGTATACCCAATCCAAGGCCACGTACAATGAACAGCACAGCCAGTGCCATGCCCACATAAGGAACGGCCCTGTTAAACATGCCTCGCACCTTTAGGCTGATAAGTTTACCGGATAGCGAGACGATATACATAAGTGGGAAAGTACCCAGCCCGAAAAGAGCCATGTACAGCATCGCACCACCTATACCTGGAGCGCTGATCGCGCCTGCCAGGGCAATGTAAACGAAACCACAGGGAAGCAGCCCGTTGAGCATGCCTACTATGAAAAGTGAGCCTAGTGAGTTTTTCTGAAAGTAGTAGCCAAGCTTTTTGCGTACCCAGCCCATCACTTTGTCTGTGCCCAGTACACTGGATGCCTTGCCTTTGAGAGCGGCCGGCAGCACCAGCAGCAACAGGATCAAAACACCCGATACAATGGAAACTGTTTGTTGCAGGCCTGCCATCTCAAGTGACTGACCAAAGGCACCTGCGAGTGCTCCCAACGATGCGTATGTAACGATGCGACCACCATTGTACAGGAGCCGACCAGCGTAGTAACGCCAGCCGGAACTCCCGACAAATGGTAGCGCCATTGCTATAGGGCCGCACATCCCGACACAATGGAAACTGCCTAATAAACCAAATAGAAATCCTGCCCAGATCATGGCTTTATTTAATTTGGATTGTTTTTTCTGAATAGTATGCTTCTGCTCCGTCGCTGAAATTCACGCGAACTTTCCACAAACCTTTTTCAAGATCGCCCACCTCTATGAGTTGGCTCTGATCACGACCCAGCTGCATCGGCAGCTGCTTGTCCAGCTTGTCATCAGAGGGGCGGAACAAGGTGATTGTGCCGCTCAGCTGCTTGTCTTTGTAAGTAGCTGGTATTTGCAGCAGGATATTGCCTGCCTCTTCGTTGTACTGCAGCATCACATCGCCCAAGGCCTGTGTGCGGCGAACGCGGTCAATCTGATCCTGGTAAGCGATCTCCTGTGCGTAGTAGTCTTTGCTTACCAGGTCCACATCCTGGTTCATGGCCTGTATCACAAAGTAGACGATGTAGCCCATAAAGGATACCAGCCCGATAACGATAGCATAAGGCCAGAAAGTGAATTTTTTATCTTTAGTCATGATGATTGCGCTTGAATAATTGCTTTATAATGAAGCTGCTTTTATTTGGCAGGAGCCAGAAACTTAGTATCCTGCGTGGTGATGAGCTCACCTTCATGGTACACCCCGATCTCAATCTTGGCGTTTATACCTGTCAACTGGCTCTGCGGTATCTCTGCGAAGAACACCCCATCTGCCTTGCCCTGTGCCGGTAGCACCAGTTCGCTGCCCACCATCTGGATCGTACCGTCGGTATTGTGCAGCTTCAGAGTCAGCGGCATCTCGAAATTGGTTTTGTTGATCACTGAGATGTTGTAAAGATTCTTCACCGTACCCTGCTCTGTTTTCTGGTATAGCTGGCCCGGTGTGCGCAGTACAGTTGCCTCAGCGGCGTCACGGGTGAGCAGTAGCGATGTAAGCGCGACCAATAGGAGAATCAGCACAGCGCTGTAGCCCATAACCCGTGGTGTGAAAAGCTTCCACTGGCGACCTTCCGAAATAGCCTCTTCAGAGTCATAGCGGATCAGGCCTTCCGGTTTGTCGATCATGCGCATGATGTCGTTGCAGGCGTCAATGCAGGCCGTACAGTTAATACATTCCAGCTGTTGCGCGCCGTTACGAATGTCTATACCTGTCGGGCATACCTGCACGCACTGGTGGCAGTCGATGCAGTCTCCTTCGGTACGCTCCTGTCCTTTGCGCAGCTTGCCCCGAGGCTCCCCACGGCCGTAGTCATAAGCTACTGTCAGACTTTTCTTGTCAAGCATCACGCCTTGCAGGCGGCCATATGGACAAACAATGGTACATACCTGCTCCCGGAAATAGGCAAACACCCAGTAAAACACACCGGTGAAAACCAGCATGGAGCCGAAGCCCGCCAGGTGATTTGCCGGACTGTCAGTGATGATTTCCTTCAGGGCATCTATACCTATGATATAAGCCAGGAAGGTATTTGCGATGATAAAGGAGATCAGTAGGAAGACAGCGGTCTTGGAGCCCTTCTTCAGGATCTTCTCGCTGTTCCAGGGCATTTTATTCAGAGCCCGTTGCTTGGTGTAGTCGCCCTCTATCAGGTACTCGATGCGGCGGAAGACCATTTCGAGGAAGATTGTCTGTGGGCATACCCAGCCACAGAACAGCCTGCCATACACTACCGTGAAGAGGATGATGAACACGACCATGGCCAGAAAGGCCACCACCAGAATGAAGAAGTCCTGGGGCCAGAAGAGGATGCCAAAAATCACGAATTTGCGCTCCACAATGTTGAGCATCAGCAGCGGTAGTCCGTTGATCTTGATGAACGGCCCGGCGAACAGAAAAGCCAGCAAGCCATAGCTCACCCACTTTCTGTAGTCGTAGAGTTTACCTTTGGGTTTTTTAGGGTATACCCATACCCTTTTACCATGCTCGTCTACTGTCGAGATATGGTCGCGGAACTCGTCCGGAGCTGTTTGTAATTTAGTTGCCATGGCAGTTTAATTTGTGCGGATATTAATCCTGCCTGTTGTAAAAAGTAATGATAGCCAGAAGCCGCTATGTGCTGCACTCTGCTGATACAAAAGTCCGAATTTGAGTCCTGCTAAAAGATGACCAAAGTCATTCTTACAGGTGATTGTCATCAGTAATCCCCTAAAACACAGAAAGGCGGGCATTCTTTCGAATGCCCGCCTTTTATGTAGGGAGGGTATTGGTTTACTCTTTCTCGCCCTGAGCCTCTTTGGCGTTTGGCGGATTGCTGCCCTGCAGTGACAGAATGTAGCTACTCACTTCCAGCATCTGGTCTTTGGTCAGTTTACCCTGCCAAGGCACCATGCCTTTGCTTGGTACACCAAATTTCACCGTCTTGAAGATATCGTTCACATCACCGCCGTGGATCCAGTATTCGTCTGTCAGGTTAGGGCCTACCGTACCTTCACCCGCCTGGCCGTGGCAGGCCGCGCAGTTCTGCAGGTAGATTGCCTTGCCAGACTCTAGCGCACCGGCATCTGTCAGCACTTCGAAGTTTGTAACCGCATTTGGGTCTTCCACGTTCTGAGCGGCAATCAGAGCTGCCTGCTGCATCTCCATTTCATATTCCTCCGCCTGCAGTGCACCTGTGCGGAACACATGGTAGTGCAGCATGTAGCCTACGGCAAACACGATGGTTACATAGAACATGTACTTCCACCATGGCGGCAGGTCGTTATCATACTCCTGAATGCCATCGAAGTCGTGGTTCGAGTGGATCTCGTCTTTAGCCTTACCCGTCATCACCGTTGCATCACCACTCATTAGGGCGTATACCCGACCTGAGAAAGAAGCCTGGAACTCCTCGTCTTTCAGCGAATCTCCCATCATCGGTACGATCAGTCGGAAGAGCATGAACAGTACTACCACAATCAGCAGGATGATCAGACCAACCAAACCGTAGATAAAGTGTACGATCGGAGGCAGATCCATGAAAGCTACATCCTGTACGGCAGCCGGAGCAGCTACTTCAGCTGTTGTTGTAGCTACCGTCTCTTCAGCCTGGGCAGGTGCAGCGGCACTGGCTTCTTTTATGTAGGCGATCACATGGTTGATGTCATCGTCAGAGAGAGAACCTTCGAATGCCGGCATCGGCATTTTCTTGAATTTCTCGTAAACAGCCACTGCATCCGCATCACCTGACTGGATTAACTCCTGCGAGTTGCTGATGAACTTATGCAGCCATTCATCTCCACGACGCTCATGCACATCCTTCAGGGCTGGTCCCACGATGTCGGCATCCATGCTGTGGCAGGCGGCGCAGTTGCCTTCAAATATTTTCTTGCCCTGCACTGCATCCTGCGCAAATGCTGTAGCACCCGTCATCAGGACAAAACCGGCCGCCAAGGCCAGTTGTCTCAGTTTATTCATGGGAGATTTCATTGTCTGTTCCCTCCTATCGTTTGGTCTTGATCTTCGTCAGCGAAGGCAAAGCTGCTCATGCTGCTCACATACTTCTTGTCCATCAGGGCCACATAAATCAGTAGACCCAGGAAGAACAAAAAGAAGATAGTAAATGAAATGAGCGGGTATATTTCAATGCCATCTATGGCTTGTAACACGTTCTTGTACATTGTCTTTGAATTTTAGACTCTTAGACTTTGTGACAAAGGACTTCCGGATTGAACGTCCGTCCTTTGTCACAAAGTCTTTTGTCAGGTTTACTATTCTTCTACTTCTTCAGCTTTCACCTTGATGTCGGTACCCAGACGTTGCAGGTAGGCGATCATGGCGACGATCTCGCTTTCAGGGCGCACTTCCAGGCCTTCTTTGGCCAGATCGGCTGTGATCTCACGTGCTTGCTTCATCAGTTCCTGGTTTGCGTTGGCAATGTACTCGTCCTCGTAAGGCACACCCAGTTGCTTCAGCACTTCCAGTTTCTTCTGGGTAGTGGTCAGGTCCACATCCTGCTCGAACAGCCATGGGTAAGCCGGCATAATAGAGCCCGGAGACATGGACGTTGGGTCGAGCATGTGGTGGTAGTGCCAGCTGTGCGGATACTTACCGCCTACTCTGTGAAGATCAGGACCGGTACGTTTAGAGCCCCACAGGAAGTTGTGATCGTACACAAACTCACCAGCCTTGGAGTACTCACCGTAGCGCTCTGTTTCAGATCTGAACGGACGAACCATTTGTGTATGGCAGTTCACACAACCCTCTTTGATGTACAAGTCACGTCCCTGCAACTCCAGTGAGGTATAAGGCTTCACGCTGGCGATGGTCGGCACGTTTGACTTGATCACGAAGGCAGGTATAAACTCTACCAGACCACCGATCAGGATTGCCACCGTTGCCCAAACAGCCATTTGCATCGGACGCTTCTCAATCCAGCTATGCCAGTGACCAGCGTTGTGGCTTACTTCTTTCACTACCGGAGGAGCGATAGCCGCTTCGTTAGCTTCTAATGCACCAGACTTCGCTGTCTTGTACAGGTTGTATATCATCAGGAATACACCACTCAGGTATAGCACACCACCGATACCACGCAGGTAGTACATCGGAACGATCTGCAATACAGTCTCCAGGAAGTTAGAATACTGGAGCGTTCCTTCAGCTGTGAATTCTTTCCACATCAGGCCTTGGGTGAAACCAGCCCAGTACATAGGTATAGCATAGAACAGGATACCCAACGTACCTAACCAGAAGTGCGCATTGGCCAGCTTCTTAGAGTGTAGTTGTGTTTTGTAAAGGCGTGGGAACAACCAGTAAAGCATCGCAAATGTCAGGAAGCCGTTCCAGCCCAGGGCACCCACGTGCACGTGTGCTACGATCCAGTCCGTAAAGTGCGCGATGGCATTTACGTTCTTCAGCGACAACATCGGGCCTTCAAAAGTAGCCATACCATAAGCGGTGATCGCAACTACCATGAACTTGAGTACCGGCTCTTCACGAACCTTATCCCAGGCGCCACGCAGTGTTAATAGACCGTTGATCATACCGCCCCAGCTTGGAGCGATCAGCATCACAGAGAAGACTACACCCAGTGATTGTGCCCAGTCAGGCAGTGAGGTATACAGCAAGTGGTGCGGACCAGCCCAAATGTAGATGAAGATCAGTGACCAGAAGTGTATAATAGAAAGTCTGTATGAGTATACCGGACGGTTAGCAGCCTTTGGCAGGAAGTAGTACATCAGGCCCAGGAACGGCGTTGTCAGGAAGAACGCAACCGCGTTGTGGCCATACCACCACTGCACCAGCGCATCCTGCACCCCGGCGTAGCCAGAGTAGCTTTTCCAGAATGTTACCGGCAATTCGTAAGAGTTTACAATGTGTAATACCGCTACGGTCAGGAAAGTGGCAATGTAGAACCAGATGGCTACGTACATGTGCTTTTCACGACGCTTGGCAATGGTGCCGAACATGTTCCAGCCGAACACCACCCAAACCAATGTAATAGCGATGTCGATTGGCCACTCCAGCTCAGCATACTCTTTGGAAGTCGTAATGCCCAGCGGAAGCGTGATCAGAGCAGCTACAATAATCAGCTGCCAGCCCCAGAAGTTGAGTTTACTGAGTTTGTCGCTGTACATGCGCGATTTACAAAGGCGCTGCAGCGAGTAATACACTCCCATAAAGATGGCATTACCAACGAAGGCAAAGATCACCGCATTGGTGTGCAGTGGCCTGATACGGCCGAATGTTGTGTACTGGTTACCCATGTTCACATCGGGGTTGGCGAGCTGGAACGCGATCAGCGTACCGATAATCATACCGGCTACGCCCCAGAATACGGTAGCGATACCAAAGTCGCGAACGATCTTGTTGTCGTAGAAAAAGGATTCGATCCCCCCTGAATCTTGACCTACCCGTTTCGGGTTCGGCTCTAAGACAGTTGCTACATTAGTTGACATGTGCGGTGTCCTCCATTGGTTAAGATGTGTTGTGAAATACTGTTTTGTCTCTTGTTAATCATGTGCAAAATTGAGAATTCAGCCCCTCCGAAAAGATGACCAAAGTCATTCTTCCAGGTGATTGTCATCAGTAATCAGGTTGACTTATGACTGCTTCTGGCCTGGTTTTTCGGTTTTAGGCACGCCGTTGAATTCGTTTTCGAATAGCATGCGAACGGCTGGTGTATAGTCGTCGTCGTACTGTCCGGAGCGAACTGCCCACAGGAATGCGGCCAGGAAACCGGCTGCTACAAGCACACTGACAGCGATAAGAACAAATATGATATACATTGTTATTGATTTAGTGAGTTAGTGAATGAGTGATTGAGTGTATGAGTGAATGACTAATGAGTAGTGATTAATGGTTGGAAAAATGACGAGTCGTGAAGGGGGCTGACGCTACATACCCGCCCGAAATTCGCTCATCATTAGTCATCATTAATTATTCATTATATCAAAGTCCCGCTTTTTTGGCGGCGTACTTTACGGAGAGGGTGGCGAAAGTCATCACGCTGAGTGTACTGATCGGCATCAAGATAGCGGATACGATCGGTGTAAAGAGACCCATTACAGCCATGGTCAGTCCGACCACGTTATAAACCAGCGATACAGCGAAGGTCAACAGGATCAGCGTCATGGTCTTCTTGGAGAACTTCAGGAACAGGCTCAGTTTGTCAAATGACTCCGCATCCAGGATAGCATCGCAGGAGGGTGAGAAGTTGGTGACGCTGTTGCTCAGGGCTATACCTGCATCACTCTGCTTCAGGGCACCGGCATCGTTCAGACCGTCCCCTACCATCAGCACCTGACGATGATCCTGCTCTTTCAGCTTCTGGATGTACTCCAGTTTCTGAACCGGCGACTGATTGAAGTTCAGTTCTGCTTCGTTGCCGAGCAGTTCCCGTAGTCGCGCTTCTTCGTGGTCGTTGTCACCGGAGAGCACAGCGATCTTTTTGTCTTTCAGATCGCCCAGCACGCTGCTCAAGCCATTGCGGTACACGTTGAAGAAAGTATAGTAACCCAGCACCACACCATCCACAGACACATAAACTGTTGTTTTGAGCGTGTCTTTTTGCTTGTCTACAGGTACGCCGAGGTATGCAGCAGAACCTACACGCACCAGCATGCCGTTCACTTCGCCCACCAGTCCTTTACCGGTGTATTCCTGGAAACCTGTTACCGGAGCTGTGCTGCCTTGTATAGACTGACTGATGCGTTGACTAAGCGGGTGTGTTGAGTGACGCAGCACTGAAAGTATCGCTTGCTGCTGCGGCTCGGAAAGTGTTTTACCAGTGTAAGTTACTTCTGCCTCACTTGGCTCTGTCAGCGTACCTGTTTTGTCGAACACTACGGTGTCGATTTTGGCTAGTCGCTCTACTACGCCCGTGTTCTTGAGGTAGAACTTGTTGCGGCCGAACACCCGCATAGTATGGCCGTGCACGAATGGCGTGGCTAGCGACAAAGCACAAGGACAGGCGATGATCAGCACAGAAGTGAAGGCCTTCATCGCAATATCCATGTCACGCGGCACCCAGTAAACGAGTGCACCGGCAGCCACCATCAATGTCACGATGATAAAGTACTTGCCCGCTATGTTGGAGTAGGTATGCAGGTACTGCTCCTCGTTCTTAGAGAAGACGGTATCGTTCCAGAGTTGCGTCAGGTAACCTTGTGATACCTCTTTCACCACTTCCAGTTCGATGCTCTCACCTACCTGGCGTCCACCCGCGTAGATCACCTCGCCTACTACCTTTTCAACCGGCTCAGACTCACCGGACACAAAGCTATAGTCGATCATGGCACGGCCATGCAGCAGAATGGCATCGGCAGGTATAAGTTCCTGGTTACGAATGCGGATACGGTCGCCCACCTGAAGGTTTCGTACAGCAGTGGATGATTCCTCTCCGTTCTCTTTGAGCACCGTGATGGATACCGGGAAATAAGAGGTATAGTCGCGGTCGAAGGACAGCGTGTCGTAGGTACGCTGCTGGAAGTACTTACCGATCAGCATGAAGAATACCAGGCCTGTGAAAGAATCCAGGTAACCTGGTCCACGGCCGGTGAGGATGTCAAACAGGGAGACAAAGAAGAGCGCCAACAGACCAGTTGAGATCGGCAGGTCGATGTTGACCATACGCTGCTTTATACCCTCCCAGGCTGACGTGAAGAAACCACGTGCACTGTAGAAGAAAACAGGTATAGAAAGCAGGATGCTCAGGTAGCCAAAGAAAGAGCCGAAGCTGTGCTGCAGCCCCTGCGTAAAGTCCAGGTAATCCGGGAAAGCCAGCAACATCACGTTACCGAAAGCAAAGCCGGCTATACCTAGCTTGTAGATAATGGTGCGGCTTTTTGTGGTCGTTTTCTTGCCGTCTGTATCGGCCAGTGTAATGGCTGGTTCGTAGCCAATGCGGGTCAGCAACTCCACTACTTCACGCAAAGAGGTCTTCTCGTGGAAGTAAGTCAGGGCGACTTCCTTGCGCATGAAGTTCACCGTCGTCTCGGCTATACCTGGGTTCAGCTTAAACAGGTTCTCCAGCAGCCAGATACAGGAGCTGCAGTGCATCTGCGGAATATAGAAGGTCAGCTTACAGATCTTGTCGCTGCGGAAGTTGATCAGTTGCGCCTCCACACCCGGATCATCCAGATAGGCAAAACGGGCATCCGAAACCAGCTTTTTGCCAGTAAGGCCCGGGCTTTCCTCCAGGTTATAGTAGGTGCAGAGATTGTTTTCTTCTAGAAGTTCATAAACGGCTTTACACCCATCGCAGCAGAAGGCTTTCTCGTGTGCTACTATGGGCTCGTCACCACAGGAATCCCCGCAGTGATAGCAGTTCTGAATATTGGTTTGGAGTGCGGCTTCCATCACAATTATCCTTTATTAATGTCTGGTACAAAGGTAATTGGGAGGCAAAGCCTAAAAGATGATGCATGTCACTTTCTGAACTGATAATGCTCAGTGCATACTCTGGCAGGATGCCCGACATTTGTAACATCAATCATGGTAATCAAGGCAGGCAGCAAAGTGCTCGAAACCTTTCAAGATAATGTTTTGTGATTAAAGTTTAGTGTTTAGTATAAGGTGATTTTAGCTTAGAGGAGAGACTGAGCTACAATAACGGCAGGCGTGATACGTCTGCCGTTTTTTATTGCCTATACCTGATGCTTTGCGCCAGCCGGCCTAGTCGTACATGTGGCTGATCTTGTAGAGCTTGTCGTGATCCAGAATGGTGATGGAGCTGCCTTTAGCGGAGATGAGTCCTTCGTCTTTGAACTCAGAAAGCAAGCGGATGGTCGTTTCCTTGGCAGTGCCTACAATAGAGGCCAGGTCTTCACGGGAGATGGAGATGGTAAACTGATCACCTTCTTCGCGTTCCTGGTAGGTTTTCTGTAACAGCAGCAGGGCTTCTGCCAGACGCTCGCGCACCGGCTTGTAGGCCATCTGCACCATGCGTTCTTCTGCCTCACCCAGGGCATTGGAGATCAGTTTCATCAATCCACCCGCAAATTCTACATTCTGGCTGATCAGCTCCAGGAATTGCGAGCGGGGTATAAAGCAGATCACGGCATCTTCGAGCGCAACTGCCGAGGCAGAATAGTTCGTATCGGCCATCAGGGCACGGTAGCCGATCAGGTCACCCGGTTTAGCGAGTCGCACTATCTGCTCTTTGCCGTCACTCCCCAACTTGGCGATTTTGATCTTACCGGAGTTAATACAATAAAGTCCCGATGGTTTACCTCCCTCATGAAAGATCAGCTGCCCTTTCTTGTAAGCGAAACATGATTTCGTTTCAGAAAGGTTCGACAGTTCGGATGCTCTGCAGCAGCTCAGTAGGGAGTTTGCTCGGCTCGAACAGTTCAGACAGTCAGGGTTGGTGAATTTCATAAGCAATCAGGATGCTGCAAAAGTATGCATTCGCCTGTTATATCGTATGCCTTCTAACATGGTTTTTTTGCATTTCGTTCTAAGGCTGTACCTGTAAGTGTTTAAAGCTCAAAAAGAAAGCCCCTGCTTGAGAGCAGCGGCTTTCTGAAATTTTAAATTACTTGAATTTATTACTACTTGATAATCAGCTTTCCTTTCATCAGAGGCGTTTCGCTGGGATATGTGTTTACGAACTCATACACCCCGGTTTTGTCAGGGGCCGTAAACTCCATTGTTACGGTCTGGCCGGGTAATGCCAGTGGTGAAGCGGCCAGCATCAGGGTACTGTCGGGCAGGTAATTGCCGGAAGCACCCGCCTCGCTCCCTTTTCGGGCAACCTGTGTTGAATAGCCCTCTTTCGTAAAGACGATGTTGTAGATCATCTTAGGGTCTTTTCCCTCGTTTGTAAATGCCAGCCTGACATGCGAGCCGGCTTTCACCTCAATTGTGTCCTGGTCGAAGGTCATACTTTCCAGTTCCTCGCCCCCTATAGCCCGGATACTTACTTCCTCAACATCCTGCAGTGTGGTGTCCTGCTCCTCTTCCTGTTGCATCAGCGGCTCATCCGTTATTTTTTCAGGCCTGTCACCTGGCTCCTGCTGGTTGCCGCATGCGGAAGCAAACAGTAAAACAGAGAACAAGCCAATTATCCATATCTGTTTCATAACTCGATTGTTAAGATTGAGTGCTTATACCTGGAGTTTAGCTGAACAGCTCCTGCTCCAGTCTCTTGTCGTGTCCGTATATATCGTCACGGAAGTGAACATTTCCATCTTCATCGACCCAACTGGTGAAGTATACCAGGTATACCTGTACCTTTTTAGGTAAAGTGATCCAGGTCTCTTCTCCCCCATTGATCGTCTCCTCAATGCGGCTTTCTGTCCACTCCGGCATGTCTTTCAACACATATTTGGCCAGGTCCATGGGGCGCTGCAAACGTACGCAGCCGTGGCTAAATCCTCGCTGAGTCTGGCTGAATAATGAGCCGGAAGGTGTATCGTGCAGGTAGATGGCATGCTCGTTCGGAAATAGGAACTTCATGGTACCCAGGGCATTCTTCGGCCCCGGACGCTGTCGCACCATATAAGGGAAGGTCTTCTCGGTTACAGATGACCAGTCGATAGACGATGGGGAGATCTGTTTCGGATTACGCTCTTTGGTTACAACTTCCATGTTCTGGCCTTCCAGGTATCCTGGGTTGCGGGCCATAGCCGGTGCGATCTCTTTTTCAACAATACTGTTGGGAATGTTCCAGTAAGGTGCAAGCACCACATATTCCATTTTATCGCTGAATATAGGCGTGGAATTCAGCTCCTTGCCTACGATCACGTTCATTTCCATTGTTTTTTTGTAAGAGCGTTCAGCCTCCGGACTATTACTCGGATCTTCATAAACATACATCTTGTATTCTGGGATATTGACCCAAATGTATTTCTGATCCAGACTCTTAGGCACCAGTCGCTTTGGTATCCAGCGCCAGCGCTCCATGTTCATCATGATCTGCTGAATGCGATCCTCCACCGGCACATTCATCATGCGCAGCGTGTTGCCACCTACTTTACCATCAGGGACGATACCATGCAGTTCCTGAAACGATTTCACCTGCGCCTCCAGTTTATCATCGAATTTGCGCATAGCCGGATCGTTGGCATTGATCTGTGCACTGGGGTCAAGTCGCTTGCGGAGCGAAATAACAGCAGCGGCTGTGTCTCCCTTCTCCAGTATTTTGCGATTGCCCAATTCCACTTTTGCCCAGCCGCCTTTTTCTTCCAGTTCGCGGTAGCGCTGCAGGGCGTCCCGGAGGTCGGTATAGCCCTTGTGCAAGGCTTCAAACTCGTAATAGGGGTAGGTACTTTCTCGCTCCTTCAGGATAGTCTGAAGTGCCTTATGCAGTTTAATTTTGTTGTTGCGCACGCCCCACTGCACCTGTTTTATGTTGCTCGGGTTGATACGCCCACGGTAAAAGTCAGAGGCATAGTTGAAGTAAGTACCTGTCAGGGCAATGTCGATCTGTTGTTGCAGTTCCAGCCGGGCGGAGTCCTTACGGCCCATGTCGTTGTAGCGGCTGATCATTTCGTCTATGGCGACCACCTTGTACTCTTTGGGATCAAGACCTTCCTTAGAGGCATTGTTTATCGTGGTCAACAGCTTTTCTGACTCAGGTACAAGATCAGATCCCTTGAACCAGGCCAGCCGGTATGCACGGTCACCGTAGAACTGGTAGATCAGGTCTTCGTGCTCTTTGAATTGCTTTTGCTGTGAAATATAGTCCTGAATGTATAGGCTGTCAGTTTCAGTAGCTGCCAGGGTATTGAGGCCCAGCATTTCTTTTACGCCCCCTGTTCCCTCTTCTTTGCTTTCGCCGCTCTGGTTACAGGAAGCTAAGCTGAACAGGCAAAGGAGGACAAGACCTATTGGTTTTATTTTTCTTAGGATGAAAGGGTTCATGTGTGTTGGTTTAATGGCCTACTGTGTCAGGTTTATAATCCGGTAGAACTATATCGCCCTTTAAATTGTGCTATTTTACAGTAGTGGTTGCCTTTTTATCTTGATTTTGCCTTATGTACTTCAAACTGGCATAAAATGTTCTGTACAAGGCTGCATAGCGTGTTGAAAGCAGTCAGCCTGTTTCAGCTGCACAAAGCAGATCAACTTAACTGTCAATACCGAGCCTCTATAACATATTACGTACTGCAAGCGCCTGTCGATACGTTTAGACGCTGATACTTTACAGTTCCTGACAAATAATGTATCTTACCACACCATAACTAATGTATACAATGACTCCATACCGTAAATTCTTACTTGGCCTGGGCTTGGCCGGAAGTCTGCAACTAGGCGCCTGCTCCACCCAGACCACTACGACTGATGAAACTATGACAGCAGAACAGCAAGGAATGGCCCAGGCGCCAAGCGATGTGCACAGCTTTGCCAAACCGGCAGAGGCCGTGGCTCGCCACCTGGACCTCGACATCGCCGTGAATTTTGATCAGAAAGTGATCTCCGGTAAAGCCTCATACCAGATAGAGAATAAGGCAAAAGGCAACGAGATTGTTTTCGATACCCGTGGTCTTGAAATTGAGCAGGTATACCTGGGCAAGGAACTGACTCCTACCACCTTTAAGCTGGGCGATGAAAAGGAATTCCTGGGTCGTCCGTTGATCATTGCGATACAGCCTGAGACAGACTATGTCACCATCCAGTATCGCACCACTGCCAATGCCGATGCGCTGCAGTGGCTTAATCCGCAGCAGACAGCCGGCAAGAAACACCCGTTCCTGTTCACGCAGTCACAGGCGATCCTGGCCCGCACCTGGATTCCGATACAGGATAGCCCAGGTATACGCATCACCTACAGCGCTAAAGTACAGGTACCAAAAGAGCTGATGGCCGTAATGAGTGCCGAAAACCCGCAGCAGAAAAACAATACCGGTAGCTATACCTTTGAAATGCTCCAGGCTATCCCCTCGTACCTAATGGCTCTATCCGTGGGCGACATGGTGTTCAAGCCGATCGGGCAGCAGACTGGTATTTATGCCGAGCCTGCAACTATTGATGCGGCCGTGTACGAGTTTGCGGAAATGGACAAGATGCTGGTAGCGGCTGAAAAGCTGTATGGCAAGTATCGCTGGGATCGCTATGATCTGCTGGTGCTGCCTCCTTCCTTCCCTTTCGGCGGAATGGAAAACCCGCGCCTGACCTTTGTGACGCCTACCGTACTCGCCAAAGACCGCTCCCTGACCAGTCTGATCGCGCACGAACTGGCGCACAGCTGGAGCGGTAACCTAGTGACCAACGGCACCTGGGATGATTTCTGGCTGAATGAAGGCTTTACGGTTTACTTTGAGCGCCGCATCATGGAGGAGATCTATGGGAAAGACTACGCTGACATGCTCAACGTGCTCGGCTATCAGGATTTGCAGCATACCTTGGAAGACCTGGGGCCGAACAGCGATGATACCCGCCTGAAGCTGGACCTGGAGGGACGTGACCCAGACGAAGGACTGACAGATATTGCTTACGAAAAAGGTAATTTCTTTCTGCAGAACATTGAGCGGGTGGTTGGCCGTGAACGCTTTGACCAGTTCCTGAACAAGTACTTCCAGACTTTTGCGTTCCAGAGCACCAACACAGACCTTTTCCTGGATTTCCTGCGCAAGGAGCTGATTCAGGGTGACGAGAAAATTGCTGAGCAGATCAACATCGAAGGCTGGGTTTATACGCCAGGGCTACCGGAAGATCATGCCAAACCAACCTCGAAGCGTTTCGCCCAGGTAGAAGAGTCATTCAAAGCCTGGCAAAGCGGCAAGCCAGCAAATCAGCTGCAAACCAAAGACTGGTCCAGCCACGAATGGCTGCACTTTATTCGCATGCTGCCTGAGCAGATGAACCAGCAGCAGTTAGCGGAGCTCGACAAGGCCTTTGGATTTACGAACTCCGGCAACTCTGAAGTACTGGCCGCTTGGTTTATACATATCATCCGCAATAATTATACTGCAGCTGATCAGGCCCTCGATAACTTCTTGACCAATGTAGGCCGTCGCAAATTCCTGGTGCCGATCTACAAAGCCCTGGCGGCTACACCTGCCGGTAAGAAGAAAGCACAGGAAATCTATGTGCGTGCCAAGCCGAATTACCATGCCGTATCTACCAACACACTGGATGCCATGCTGAAATAGGTATAACAACCTTAAACAAAAAAGCCCTGCAGCAATGCGGGGCTTTTTTGTTGGCACAGGTATAAATGAAAAAAATCTGTCTCCTTCTGGCCAGCTTGGTTAGCATGGGGAAAGGACAGATTTTTTTCCTTATTTCGTTAGAGCCTTACTTTGCTCCTTTGTGTTCGGCTTTTACATTGATCTTGCTTTCAGCCAGATCAGTCAGCTTGAGGTCTGTGGCTTTTTCTTCTTCCAACGTTGTGTGCAGCAGGTTCAGTATCTCTTTGTGACCTAGCTGCTTGGCATAGGTACAAAGGGTGCCGTAACCGGCAATTTCGTAGTGCTCCACACGCTGGGCCGAAGCGATCAGGGCGGCGTCCATCACATCAGAGTCAGCGTTTTCGGACATCATGTCCTGCGCTTCCTTGATGATTCCTTCCATCGCCTTGCATTTTTCGCCAGAGGCCTTCATGCCCAAAATATCGAAGACTTGTTCCAGTCGCTCTATTTGTTTCTCTGTTTCGCTTAAGTGCATTTCAAAAGCCTTCTTGAGCTGAGAGGACGATGCCTCTTTCATCATTTTCGGAAGTGCTTTTGTGATCTGCTTTTCAGCGTTGTAGATGTCCTTGAGCTCGTGGACAAATAAGTCGTTCAGGTTGTTTAGTTTCATAGCTTGGAAAGGTTTAGCGTCGTAAATAAATATAAGCCTGGGCTTGTGTGATTACTATACGGCAGGTTATTACAGAGGTTTAGAAAATATAACTTTTATTAGATAAAATATATATAGCAAGATCGCATATCAAGAAGATATATAACAAATATGATATTCGTATTGTTTTGCCTATGCTTATTTTTTTGAGTGCAATTCAACTAAATGAAGAAATATGCCCTTAAATCAGAATAAAGGCTTTATGTCCGTAACGATTTTCAAAAATATAGGTAATCTTAGGGGAGGGTTATGATGGCTGCTGCAATCATACCTTCACTGTAACAATACAATTAGCATAAAAAGAAGCACCCGTGGATAGACCAAAAGGAAAGCTGATAGCCATTGGCGGAAACGAAGACAAAGGCTCATACCCCAATCCAAAACACAAAAAGAAATATTACCTCGATTTCTTTGAGCTGGGAATATTAAAGCGTTTCCTTAGTGAGATACCTGCCCGCAAACCTGCCATTGAAGTGATTACAACGGCATCGCTCATACCTGAAGAAGTAGGTGAACGCTATGAGAGTGCATTTGCCATTTTAGGCTGTGAGAATGTGAACATGATGCACATCCGGGAAGAGGAAGACGCCCTGAAACCTGAATACCTGGAGCGGATCCGAAAAGCGGACGGTGTGATGTTCAGCGGTGGTGATCAGTCCCGGCTTACCCGCATTTTCGGCGAAACAGAATTTCTGCAGATCATCAAGGACAGGTATTGGCACGAGGACTTCGTTGTTGCCGGCACCAGTGCGGGCGCCATGGCCATGTCAGAGATCATGATCAAGGGCGGCAGCTCAACCGAAGCATTGCTACGAGGGTCCGTTAAGATGGGACATGGTTTTGGGCTGATCAACGGCGTGATCATCGACTCACACTTTGTAATACGTGGACGCTTCGGTCGCCTGATGGAAGCCGTCGTGACGCACCCCAAAACAGTAGGTATAGGCCTTGGGGAAGATACAGGCGTCCTGATCACAGACGGCCACATGATCGAAACCATTGGCTCCAACCTGGTGGTGGTGGTAGATGGGCACGGCGTAGAATATACCAACATCAATGATATAGAGAACGGTCGCCCAGTAGCCATTGCCGGCATGATGATGCACGTACTAGCTAAGGGCAATGTGTTCAATATAAACTCACGTGCCTTTTACAAGGACATGGAAGATGTTGAGAAAAATGAGTTGGCATCCGAGTCTAGCAGCAACTAGTTTTTATAAATAGAAACCCTGCCCTCCTGATCTCCGCTGGTTCTGTAGCCCCTGTACATCCCTTCAGAATTAAAAGGCAGAGCAATATTGCCTTTACCGTCTACTGCAATCAGGCCACCCTCGCCCCCAAACCGGACAAGTTTGTCCATCACTACTTCATCGCAGGCTTCCTGTAAGGTATAACCTTTATATTCCATCAGGCAGGAAACGTCGTAGGCGACCACTGCCCGAATGAAATACTCTCCATGCCCTGTGCAGGAGATCGCACAGGTGTCGTTATTCGCATAGGTTCCGGAGCCGATCACTGGGCTGTCTCCAATGCGGTTGTAGTTCTTGTTAGTCATACCGCCTGTGGAGGTAGCCGCAGCCAGGTCGCCGTTGGCATCACGGGCTACAGCACCCACAGTCCCGAATTTGCGGTCCTCGGTGTGGTCGAGCATAAAGATGTCGGTATCCCGCACATCGCGCCACTGCTTATAGCGATGCTTGTCATAAAAGTACTCTTCCGGCTCAAAAGCAATGTCATACTTTCGGGCGAACTCTTCTGCCCCATAGCCACACAGAAACACATGGTCCGAGTGCTCCAGTATGGCCCTCGTAAGCCGCACCGGGTTTCGGATGCTGCGTACGCCTGCCACAGCGCCTGCCTCCATGGTCTTGCCGCACATGATGGCCGCATCCATTTCATGTTTGCCTTCTTTGGTAAATACAGAGCCTTTACCGGCATTAAACAGTGGAGAGTCTTCGAGCAGCGCAACAGCCAGTTCTACTGCGTCCAGGGCACTTCCCCCTTTTTCAAGTACCAGATAACCTTTGCTCAGGGCATGGGACAGGGCGCTTTTGTAGGCTTTCTCTAAATCGGGTGTCATGGAGGCTGGCGTAATGGTGCCGGCACCTCCGTGAATGGCAATTGCTAGGTTCTGCATAGGTATTTGGTGCGTTACAGTGGTTCCTACGCCGGCAAGCGCTTCGCTGTTTTGTGCGAGCACTATTAAGTCGATATTTTAAGAAAGCTGCCTTTTTTTAGTCCCGCCGAAACCAAAGATTTTGTATATTTGTCATTAGATCAATCTATTCATTCTAAAGTTTATTTTATGTCGTTTGATATTCAAGGAAAGCTGTACGAAGTGTTTGAAGAACAGCAGGTAAGTGAAAAATTCAGAAAGCGTGAGTTCGTGTTGGAGATTCCGGATGGTTCATTCACGCAGTACTGCAAGTTCCAGCTGACACAAGACAAGTGTAACCTGATCGACAACTACAAGCAGGGCGACGAAGTGAAAGTTACCTTTAACCTGACAGGCAAGCCATTCACTAAAAACGGCCAGACCATGTACTTCACCAACCTGCAGGCGTGGCGTGTAGAGGGTGCTGCCGCAAACGGTGGTTTTGGTGCCCCAACTGGTGCTCCGGCCCAGGAGTCAGCTGCTCCTTCTTTCTACAGTAGCGATGCAGACAACGATCTGCCATTCTAATAAATATTGCGTATAAAAAGAGCGAGCCCCGACAGGCTCGCTTTTTTTATGCTTTCTTGATACTGCATGCAGCTTGCATATTTAATACAAGGCAGCTAACAGCGCTTTTCATTTTATCATCAGTTATAGCCGCTATACCTACAGCAATCTGACTATGGACGATTTACAGCGCCTGATCTGGCAGGGCGAAAATGATCAGGTAGACTTCAAGCAACGGGTAACCCAGCCCGACAAAATAGCCCGCACCCTGGTTTCCTTTGCCAATACACGCGGTGGCACCATTCTGATCGGTGTGAAAGACAACGGCTATATCGTGGGCATCGACCCGGATGAAGAAAAACACACCCTGGAACTGGCCGCTGCATTCTACTGCGACCCTCCGCTGCATTTGACTTATGAAGAAGTAGAGATGGAGGGGCAAACGATTTTGAAAGTAACGGTCCCGGAAAGTGCTCAGAAGCCGCATTTTGCTAAAGTGAAAGAGGATGACTGGCGCGGCTATGTGCGTGTGAATGATACGAGTGTGCAGACCAGTAAAATGGTGGAAAAGTCTATGCAAACCGAGGAGCCTGCTTTTGAGCGCATCCCGCTCGACCGTCATGAGCGTGCCGTGCTTGATTATCTGGCGCTTAACCGGCGGGTTACCCTTCGGCAGTATATGAAGATTGCGAATCTTTCTGAACGGAGGGCTTATAGGATGTTAGTGAAGCTGGTGATTCATGGGTATTTGCGGCTGCATGATAAGGAAAAGGAAGAGTATTATACTTTAAGTTAAGTTATAGCTACGTGCATGGCGCGAGCGTCCACGCTCGTGTCTACTATGGTGGGGCCTCTGGCCCAGCTATAGGTATAGGTATAGGTATAGCTACTGTTTTATGTATATCAACCTGATTTGTTCCATAGCTTCGCCTGTGCGGCGGGCACGGTATGCCCTGGCCGGGTGGGCCTTACTTTTTTCCTTGATGAAAAAAATAGAGGGCCCCTACCCCCAGTAAGCAAAAAAATCAAGACGCTCCAAACTCGCTGAACGCTCAAACAGTGGAGCGCCGAAAAGCGCACCTGGCACTACTAATTGTTTCATTGTGAGCATGCGAGTTAGTTTTTCAATACGTGTCAGCGGTATGAGGGAATATAAGAAGCTATAGCTCTCGTACTTTAAATCTTGCAATGGCTTAAATTCCCCTCAGGGGGCAGGGGTGTATTAATCATTTAGCAGCAACGACTATACCTATCAAGTGGCAGTAGCAGAAGCCCCCCTCCTTAAATAAGGAGGGGCAAGGGTGGTTGGACCCAGTAATTGTTGCAGGCACTACAGCGCTTATACCTTAAAACTTGTAGCTACCCAAAAGCCACTCTTCGAAGGGCCAGAGAGATGACAATCGTGCACGAAAATCTTGAAAATCTTTAAATCCTGATTCAGACAAATTACAACCCAATTAACCCCACTCCCATCATTTCCGGCTCAATTCCAGCTTGATTTCATTTCCTTTTTCATAGTACTCGGTGTGAGTAAGTTGGCCGGCGCGGTTGTAGACTTGCCAGGTGCCGAACCAGTAGTAGTGGATCACGCGCTCTGTTTCTACTACTCGTGTCATGCCCTGCTTTTCCAGTTCGCCGTTGTCGTGGAATAGCTTGACCAGAAACTCCCTGGAGTTAGGTTTGTGGTACTCGATCTTACGGATGCTGCCATCCGGGTAATAGTAACGCCACTTGCCCCGCTCCTGCCCGTGCTTGAAACGGCCATTGCGCAACAGGGTGGTGTTATCTGACAGGTATAGCTTCCAGCGTCCGTGGTGACGGCCCTCTTTGTCGAAACGGTTGATCTTGAAGGGCCAGATACCCTTCTTGGGCTTGGACTGCGCCTGCAGCGTAATCGGCATGGCGAGCAGCAGGATAAAAAAGAAGGTATAGCAGGTTTTCATACGACAGGCTTAATTGGTAAAGTTCGCATGGCACTGGCCTCAACAGATGATGTGTGCTTGAGCAAATATAAAAATAATTTTTCTTTTAACTAAATATTTAGTTTTACTAGAGAAACATGTAAATGGTTATGAATCAGGTATCTAAATTTTAAAGAAAATTATCTGCTGTAACAGAGCATGTGCGTAAAAAGAAATAGCCTGTTTCAAAGATAGACTAAGCACTATGTAATTGCGTAAAAAGAGTATGTTCAGCCCTTTAGCCCTTCCCTTATGCCCAAACAGACGAAGACAACCCAGGACAACACCGAAAAAATTTCAAGCACGGCCAGCAAGGTAAAAGCCCCGGCTAACAAGAAACCCTCTGACACAAAAGAGAAGAAAATATTCGTACTCGACACCTCTGTCATTCTCTACGACCATAGTGCGGTACAGAACTTCCAGGAGCACGACGTGGCTATCCCAATCACGGTGCTGGAAGAGCTCGACAACTTCAAGAAAGGCAACGACATCAAGAACTTTGAGGCCCGTGAGTTTATCCGCTTCATCGATAAGCTTTCTTCTGAGCACATGCTGCAAGAGTGGATCCCGCTCAATGGTAAGACCAAAGGCAAGTTTAAGGTGATGATGAACGGAAGCGCTAAACTTGACGCTACGAAGATCTTCGGCGATAAGAACGATCACCACATTTTGAACTCCGCCCTGCACATGCAGCAGGATTTTCCGAAAAGCAAAGTGGTGCTGGTGACCAAGGACATTAACCTGCGTCTCAAAGCCCGTGCGCTCAACCTGATCGCAGAAGACTATGAAACTGGCAAGATTCAGGATGTAGCTGGTTTGTATACTGGCAGTGACACCTTAGAGGAGATTGATTCTGGTGTGATCAACGAGCTCTATGAAAAAGGCAACGCTGTTAGCGGCAAAGTGATCAAGGAAACGCCGCCTGACAATCACTACTATGTACTCAAAAGCTTTAAGAACTCGATCCTCTCCTACTACAACCCAGCTGATGACCAGTTTGAGCGGGTTGACAAGCAAACAGCCTATGGCGTGAAGCCACGTAACGCCGAGCAGACTTTCGCCATGCATGCCTTGTTAAATCCGCGCATTAAGCTGGTGAGTATACAGGGCGTAGCCGGTACAGGCAAGACGCTGCTGGCTCTGGCGAGTGCCTTGGAGCAACGCCGTGATTACAAACAGATCTACCTGGCCCGCCCAATCGTGCCCCTCAGCAACAAAGACATCGGCTACCTGCCCGGCGACATCAAATCGAAGCTCAATCCTTATATGGAGCCGCTGTGGGACAACCTAAAGTATATCCAGAATCAGTATGCCGAGAACAGCAAAGAGTATCAAAAGCTGAGAGAGCTGGTGGAGCTTGAGAAACTGGTGATCACACCTCTGGCTTATATCAGGGGGCGCAGCCTCTCGAACATTTACTTTATTGTTGACGAAGCGCAGAACCTAACACCGCATGAGGTCAAAACCATCATTTCCAGAGCGGGAGAAAATACCAAGATTGTGTTTACGGGTGACATCTACCAGATCGACACGCCTTACCTGGACTCGCAGAGCAATGGCCTCTCCTACCTGATTGACCGGGCTCGTAACCACCCTTTGTATGCGCACATCACCCTACTGAAAGGCGAGCGATCTGAACTAGCCAACCTGGCAAACGAACTGCTCTAGTTATACCTGCATCAATGTAAAAGGCCGCTGCTATACCTAGCTGCGGCCTTTTCTGTTGGCTAATTGTGCTTTACTTTCTTCTTTTGCCACAGGGTCAAACAAAGCTTTGAGCGAAAGCAGGCTTTGTTCTGTTTCCTGCTCGGTTTTAAGTTTCTTAAAGAAGCCTCTGTATTTGTTATAAGGGTCACCTGCCACCTTTGAGCGCTGTTGCCACACCACCTGTGTTCCTTCTTCCAACGGTTCGAGGCTGAAGATGCCGATGGTCTCAAAGTCCTCACCTTTCGTAAGTTGCTTGTAGTAAAGTTCGGTTGGCGGTGTGCTATCCGTAAAGTGTACTTTTACCATCCCCACCTTATCGCCGTTCCACTCCTGGTAGGCACCCTTGCCGGTGAGCGGACCACCGTAAAGTCGGATCATGGTTGGGTCGTAGGCTTTGTTCCAGACGTTCCATTTTTCCCATTCAGTTGGATTGTTCAGGTAGGTGAATACCTGCTCTGGTCTGGCATTGACCACGATGGAGCGCCTGACCTCGTAGGAGTCAGGAAGCAGAAATGAACCGAGGTATACTGCGGCCGAAGCTACCAGCAACGACACCAGCACGAAGAGTGGCGCTTTCATATACAATGCGACATGCCTAGAGGTGTATGGGATAATTTGATGCTAAAGGTACACCAATTTAAAGGAGAAAAAACAACACAGTCAAGCAAGTTTGTAAGAATATTTTTTCTGCATAATATAGCCTCCCTTTGCCTGAAACCACGGTTTATACCAATTAGCGTAATGTTGCCGTATAAGGGCCAAACAAAAGACATAAACATGATTCAGGAACTCATAAATAAAGGATTCAAACTATCACAACACACTATTTTCAAAGGCTTTCTGGGCAAAGCCGGCGCCCTTGTTTCAAAGCCTGTGAAACTAGGTATGCTGCTGACTACAGCTTATGGCAAATTGGTGGATGTGGAGAGCGACAAAAGTGGCTTCGACCAGGTAAAGGAAGTCATGCAAACGTTCATCCGCCTGGTGAAGGCCTACATTAACGGCTCGTACCGGGAAGTGTCAAATAAGTCGCTGCTGGCTGGTGTGGCGGTACTTCTATACCTGGTTACCCCTCTCGACGTAATTCCCGACTTTATACCTGTGATCGGCTTCCTGGACGACATTAGCCTGATGGCCTGGTTCATCGATTCTTTCCAGAAAGAGATCTCTAATTTCAAAACCTGGGAAGGAAACAAGAATTTTGAACCGACGATGGGAACGCTTTGATTAATGAGTAATGACTAATGAATAGTGATTAATGGCAAATGCCGATTTCATTGTAATTTGAGTGATTAAGAATAATTTTCTAATGCCCTTGATCAACTTTATGTGGACAAGGGCATTTTCATAATTACTTATACTCACGCATTATCTTCTGGAGTCCTACAACTATTTATTATCAATCACATTTAGTTCGTTCAATTCAGATCATTGGTAATTAGTCATTATTCCTCCATCATTATTTATTAGTCATTCCTCATTATTAACTAACTTCGTCTCACAAAACCAACTCTTATAAAAACCATGATCAGTAAGCGCATTATAGCATTTTTTGCTGCAGCCTGTCTGAGTCTGGGTATAAGCACGGCCAAGCCTGATGAAGGCATGTGGCTGCCTATGCTCCTCAAGCAGCTCAACGAAGCAGAAATGCAGAAAAAGGGCATGAAGCTCTCTGCCGAAGACATTTACAGCATCAATCAGTCGAGCCTCAAGGATGCCATCGTTTCGTTTGGCGGTTTCTGCACCGGCGAAATGATCTCTTCGGAGGGTCTTCTGCTTACCAACCACCATTGCGGCTACGGCCAGATCCAGAGCCACAGTTCTGTGGAGAAAGACTACCTGACTGAAGGCTTTTGGGCCATGAACCGTCAACAGGAGCTCCCAAACCCGGGTTTGTTTGCCACCTTTATCGTGCGCATGGAAGACGTGACGCAGCAGATTCTGGCAGGTATACCGGCAAACGTAACAGAGGCTGAACGCGAGAAAATGGTGCAACAAAACATCGCCAAGGTACGCCAGCAGGCTGTTGCCGGTACCCACTACGATGCTGTTATCCGTCCGTTCTTCTACGGCAACGAATACTACATGTATGTAACCGAGACTTTCCGCGACATCCGTCTGGTGGGAGCTCCCCCCTCTTCTATCGGGAAGTTTGGTGGCGACACCGACAACTGGATGTGGCCGCGACATACTGGTGACTTTGCCATCTTCCGCATCTATGCCGACGAGAACAACAACCCGGCAGAGTACTCTCCTAATAACAAGCCTTATAAGCCGAAGCACCACCTCCCAATCTCACTGAGCGGTGTGCAGGAGAATGACTTCACGATGGTGTTCGGTTTCCCGGGCCGTACGAACGAGTACCTGACTTCGCATGCTATTGAGGAGATCTACGAAACCTCTAACCCGCACAAGATCAAGATCCGTGATACGAAACTGGCGGTGTTGGATAAGGACATGAAAGCCTCGGATGCCGTGCGCATACAGTATGCCGCTAAGTATGCGAGTGTAGCGAATGCCTGGAAAAAGTGGATCGGTGAGAACCGTGGCCTGCGTAAGGCCAACACCATTGCCCGCAAGCAGGAGCTTGAGAAGCAGTTCACAGCCTGGGCTAATGCCGATGCCAGCCGCAAACAAACCTATGGCAACCTGATCGCCGAGTTTGAGAATAACTACAAGCAGCTGGATGGTATTACGATCGCTCGTGACTATATCATGGAAGCTGCCTGGGGTGTGGAACTGGTGCGCTATGCCAATGACTTTATCAAATTAAACGAGCTGATCGAAGCAAAAGCACCGCAGCAGGAGATTAAGGCCCAGCTCGACCGCCTTGAAAAAGGGGTAGCTGGTTACTTTAAGAACTACAATGCTCCGACCGATAAAAAGGTATTCGCCGCTCTAATGAGCATGTATTACGAGAACCTGGACCAGAAACTGCATCCGTCAGCCTTCGCGATGGTGCGCTCGAAATACAAAGGCGATTTCAGCAAGTATGCTGACGAGGTATACAACAAGTCGCTTTTCACTTCCGAAGCAGGTGTGCGTCAGGCGATCGCTGATATCAAAGCGGGCAAAGCCAATCCATTGAAAAATGACCCGGCCTTCCAGCTGGCCAGCAGCATCAACGACTACTACCGCACAAACGTGTTGCCGACTTACACTAAGGTGAACGACAACCTGAACCTGCTGTACAGAACGTATATGACCGGTTTGCGTGCCATGCAGCAAGATCGTAAGTTCTACCCGGATGCCAACTCCACCCTGCGTGTAGCTTACGGCAAAGTGGAGCCTTACGAGCCAGTGGACGGCGTGAAATACAAGTACTTTACGACACTGGAAGGCATCATCGAGAAAGCTGCTTCTGGTGCAGCCGAAGACTACGCTATACCTGCCCGCCTGCAGGAACTGTATGAAAAGAAAGACTATGGTCCTTACGGCGTGAATGGCCAGCTTCCGGTTGCCTTTATTGCATCGAATCATACTACTGGTGGTAACTCAGGTTCTCCGGTGATCAATGCCAATGGACAGCTGATCGGTACCAACTTTGACCGCAACTGGGAAGGCACCATGAGTGACCTGACTTATAACCCGAACCAGGTACGTAACATTTCGGTGGATGTGCGCTACATGCTTTTCATTGTAGACAAGTTTGCCGGAGCTGGTCACCTGGTAAAAGAGATGACGCTGGTTACTGATAACACGTCCGGACTGCCGCAGGTAGATGCACGCCGCAAAACGGAAGTACCTGCTGAAGCTTCGCAGCTTTCTAAAAGAGAACAGCGCAAAGCCGAGAAAGCCGCTCAAAAAGCAGCTAAGAAGAAAGAAAAAGAAGCTGCGGAAGTTGTAAACTAAACTACAGCGCACACCCCTATTTCATAAATCCCCGTCTGAGTGATCAGACGGGGATTTTTTTATGCTATACCACTCTACAGGCTCATCTAACAATGCTTCTGTACATCAAACACTGAATGAGATAAATTAAGTGTTGCAATCTCTTTTGAGGTGAAAAATATTGTACTTCACTGTATCAAATCGATACATTAAGTGTGCGAAATCGAACACGGTTTAATAAACAACTGTCCCAAATTTAAATAAGCTTTTATTTAATACGCTTATAATCAGATGGTTATGGTTTGGCACCAACTTTGGCAATAGGATTCAGAGGGATTCCCCTATAGTATTTGGTCTATTTTTATTAAAAATCAACACTTTACGTTGTGGTCAGAAACAATCTAAAAATCGCTATTCGGATACTCTGGAAAAACAAACTTTTTTCATTGGTCAATGTGCTGAGCTTGTCACTGAGTATGGCGGTTGGTGTTATTCTGTTTACTGGCCTAAAAGCCACGTATGATACAGACCAATTTCATCCAAAATTAAATCAAATAGTACGGATACTCACGCATGAAACTAATGTGGAGGAACAAACCAAATGGGCAACAGCGCCATTGCCCTTGGCGCCTCAACTGAAAAGTATCTCCTTTGTTGAAGAAACGGTAAAAGTACGTCTGGCAGGAAAATATAATTTGCAAACCGACGGAGGTGATGTGCCTATTGACATAAAATTTTCAGAGCCTTCCTTTTTTGATGTTTTTGGCTTTAAATTGCTATCAGGCAATGCACAAAGCCTTACCGATAATCCCACTTCCCTTTTTTTGACTGAAAAAACAGCAGAAAAGATATTTGGCAGCGCCAATGCTTTAGGGCAAACGGTTCGATTTGAAAGCTTAGGTACCTATACCGTTGAGGGAATTATCCAGGACCCACCTTTAGAAACACATTTGCCCATTGAGGCAATGCTTTCTATTAATGCTGCCGAAATGCTTGAACAAAAAGGAACAATACCTACTAGTTCTCATAATTGGGGAGACTTCAAGAGTTCAGCAATTTATGCCCGGTTAAAATCAGAAGATAATTTAGAGCAGTTCAATACAACGCTCCAAAACTATACACGAAAATTAGATAAGAGCAGTCTTCAATTTTTAGCACAACCCTTAGAGGCTATTACACCCCGAAACAATGACATTAAAAATGACTCTATTGCGGTCGGCACTTGGGAGGGTATAAAAATACAGCTGTTTTTAATTCTGGCCTTAACTCTTTTATCTGCTTTCAACTATATCAGTTTAACATTGGCGCGTGCCTTCTCCCGAGCAAAAGAAGTAGGTATTCGCAAGACGATAGGCGCCACAAGAGGTCAAATTATTGGTCAATTTTTAACTGAATCGACCCTTATTTCCTTATTTGCTTTGATGTTTACAATGCCATGTGTTGAAATTTTAACGCACTATATACCCGAAATGGATACGGCGTTTTCCTATGACACAATTTTAATTTTAGGCTTATTGACCTACGCAGTTATCACAGGCTTAGTCGCTGGGGCACTTCCGTCATGGCTGTTGTCAGCGTTTCAGCCTATACAGGTTTTGCGTAAAATGAAGAATATTAAGCTGTTCCAGAGTATTGCTGTTTACAAAGCATTGATTGTCGTACAGTTTTCAGTGACCATCATGCTGATGATTTTGGTTGTCATAGTAGCCGATTACGATAGAAAACACAACGCCATCATTAACTCAACCGTGTCACCCCATGTGCTGACACTTGATTTAAAGGGTGAAAATTATAAAATCTTACAAAACGAAATAAGCCAGTTAAGCCAGGTAGAAACGACTTTGGCAACTAACTGGTTTTATGAACCGATGAAATTGGGCAAGTCTTCTGTAACATTAAAAGATAAAACGCTGGAAATGTATAATGTAAGTATTGACCCAAAAACAATAGAAACAGAAGGCATCAGCTTAAAATCTGGGCAGAACTTCCCTGAAAATATGCCCCAAAATATGGAGCAATATGTGTTAATGAATGAAGCTGCTGCAAAATTACTGGAATCCGAATCGGAGACTTTAGTGGGGCAAACGCTATTACTGGATTCAGCCTATGTGCAAGTCATTGGCATCATGCCCAATGAAATTATCGGCGAGACAAGGCCTTTACTATATCGGTATTTGCCAAATGAAATAGCCACTTTGACCATAAAAATAAAACCAAATACAGAACTGGAAGTAACTGAAGCTGTTCAATCTTTATGGGAAAACCATTTTCCTGAAAAAACAGCAAATCTTTATAACTTAAAAGAGTACCATTATCCAGCGAAGATCAGTGGAGAAATGGAGTTTCTCGGAGGCTTAGCCCTTATCGTCATGATAATAGCTGGTTTGGGTATTTTAGGCATAGCCAGTTACTCCGTAGAAACACGCGTGAAAGAACTGGGTATACGAAAAGTATTGGGCGCAAGCAATAAAGAATTGGTGTGGGCAGTTACCAAAAATTTCAGCATTCTTATCCTGATTGCCGGACTTATTGGTGTTCCGGCAGGCATGTTTTGCGGTGATTTAATTAGACAAGATATAGGCAGCAGTCTGGTTGATTTAAGTTTTACAAATGTGGTCATAGGCTTTGGTTTGGTTGCCATATTCGGGCTTCTGACTGTCCTAACCCAAACCATTCGAGCGGCCCATGTTGAACCTGTTAACGTTTTAAAAGCTGAGTAAAAGGGTAAAACATTTGTTGGCAGGTTATGACGATGGCGTCGAATTAATTAAATTCATTATCTTTAATATTATAAAAAGATAACCCTTAATTAATCACACGCTACTCTTTATGAAAACATTCTTACCAGCCTTACTCACAGTCTTCTTATCTATGGCTTCAAGCAGCTCTTTACAAGCACAGGATTGTAATTGTACTGATTCGTTTGACGCTACTGCGGATGCTTATGAGAAGAACTATTCCCTGTTTATTTATAAAGTCACAGACGAAAACAGAGACCTCTACAATGCACACAAGCAGGTCATTAGGCGCAAGGCCGAACAGGTGACTGATTTAAATGACTGTAAAGCTGTATTGGATCAGTACCTGCATTTCTTTAGAGATGGACATACATACATCCTGCATTCGGGTAAGAAAGTTTATCACAATGAAAAAATAAAGCTTTCTGAGAAAGAGTTTAAGAAAGCCTACAAGAAAAAGAACTACAGTCTCCATCCAATCTTCGGCATTTGGGAAAATGGCAGCTATACCGTTGCTATTGTTCCTAACACAGGAGAAAGCAAACGGGAAAGAGACTACGTAGGCGTTGTCCTGAAAAGTAGCAACCCCAACTGGAAGCAATCCGACGTTAAATTTGAATTAACTTCAAAAGCTAGTGGTTCCTATCAGGTAAATTTCATGATGGGAGATCATTCAGTCAATAATACGACCGCTCAGCAAATTGGAAGATCACTGCTGGAAATAGATGGTTTGGGTGACTGGAACAAGGTATGGCCGGAAGAAAATAATCAACAGCCCAAGAACGAGATACAAGCCAAGTATAACCAGTTTCATCTGGCCTATATTGACGGCATACCCTATCTTAGACTTCCGGACTTCTACTCAGTTGAGCGGTCTTATGTAGACAGCCTGATGAAATCGAATCACGAGAAGATCATGAAATCAGATTTTATGATAATCGATGTGAGGGGAAACAGCGGTGGTAATGATGGGACTTATTTTCCAGTATTGCCATACGTTTTAAGCGGCCCAATTGAGTTACCTATCAATGGTTTCTGGCTTAGCGAATATAATACGCAAATGATTATAGAAGCTTTAGCAGCCATGAAAGGCTTATCAGTAGAAGAATATGCAGAGAAGGAAAAGGAAGAATATGACGGTTTTATGGCCAATAAAGGAACCGCTTATTTTGAAGATGATGGTGATTCCTGGACATTTAAAACTGACACCCTCTATAATGGTCCGAAAAAAGTAATCATACTAGCCGACAAAGCAACTGCAAGCTCTGGAGAGACTTTCATATATCGCGCCAACCAAAGCATTAAAGTAGTTGTGTACGGACAGAATACAGCGGGTGTAGTAGATGGTTTCAACGGCATACCCAAAGATGTCGGCTGTTTTGAAGTTGTATTTCCTTCTTCTTACCGGGCAAAAGACATCAAAGAAAATCCGATAGACCCTTATGGCATCGCGCCGGATGTTTTTGTGAATGAGAAGATGGATGCTCTAGAATATGCTATCGAGCACATGCGCCATCTCATTAAGAATGAAAGTGCAGGGGCATCTCAAAATAAAGCAACCCAGCACGTTCCTGTAGGGCAGTAAATTGCTACAATGTGACCCTCCCCTTTTTGCGGGGCGTAGCGGCTGGCGGCGTGGCATCCACGATGTCCTCCTCTACGCCCTGTTTAAAGATCTTTTTGAGAATGTAGCTCTTGACTGAAAACGGCAGGATACGTCCTAGTCTGATCATGAATCTGTTTTTCCAGCCAGGTATAATAAGTCCTTTGTCTTTGTACAAACCATCTATTGCCTGTCGTGCCACTTCCTCTGGAGTTTTAGTCAGAATGCCTTTGCCCTTCTTTATATTTTGGTTGCGCTTTCGCATGGTCTTGGTGCTGGTGGGCCCCGGACACAGACAGCTCACGTGAATGTTATATGGCTCCAGCTCCATCTGCAGCGAACGGGAAAAGGTAAGTACAAAGCTTTTAGTTGCCGCATAAACGCTCTTGTAGGGAAGCGGCATAAGCGAAGCAAAACTGCCCACGTTCAGGATGTAAGCCGATTCGTGCTCTCTGAGTTTAGGTATAAACAGGTGCGTCAGCGCTACCACGGCATTGACGTTCAACTGTATCATTTGTAGGTAATCTTCCAGCGATGACTCCTGGAAATAACTGTAGTTGCCTATACCTGCATTGTTGATCAGCACATCAATGCTAAGCCCCTGCTCGTGGCACCAGTCATACAGGTACTGGATAGCATTGGGTGCGATCAGGTTCAGCTCGATCGTTTTGACGTCTACCCCAAACTGTTCCCGCAAACTGGCGGCAGTTTGCACGAGTCCCGAGTCCTGGAGCGCAACCAGGATCAGGTGCTGACCACGTGCGGCACATTCGGTGGCCATGGCCTGGCCAATGCCAGCGCTGGCACCCGTTATTAAGGTATAAGTCTTTTCAGGTTTCATTTCTGTTGGAGTGATTGTAGCGTTCTCGATAGTCCTTCTTTTAGTGGTGTAATAGTATAGCCCAATTCTCTTTCAGCTTTGTGACTCGACACACTCCAATTAAGCAACAGCTTTCGGGTCCAGTCCGGAGTGAGCAGGGGTTTGGTGCCCGTCAGTTTTGCCAGCTTGACCATGACCCAACTTGCCCCGCGCAACAGGCCGCCAGGTATAGGTATAAGCTTACGCTGTTTCCCTGTCAACCTACCTATGAGCGCAAAGAGTTGCTGATATGTGGCGTCCTCACCACCCAGCAGGTAACACTCCCCGCTCTTGCCTTGCTCCATGGCTAGCAGGTGCCCGCGCACCACATCGTCCACATAGCAGTAGTTGCCTACACTGTTGCCATCACCGGGCATAAAGCGCCACTTGCCCGCCAGGTATAGCCGCAGCAGTTTGGCAACGCCATTGCTCTCGGTCTCTTTGCCCGGGCCATATACCCGGGTTGGGTTCAGGATCACGACTGCCAGCCCCTGTTTTATATAAGCCCGTGCGAGCGCCTCAGCTTCTGCCTTGGAGCTTTCGTAGCTGTTCGTAAAAGGTATGGTGCGCCGGGTGTTTTCGTTTACAGGATGCTGAGGTGATGCAGCAGGTCCGTAAACACTGGCGGTGGAGGTGAGTATTACCTTTTGTACGTTTTTTTTCAATGCTGCAGTCAATACATGGTCTGTTCCTGTCACATTTACTTGTCGGTAGGTACGCTCGTCTTTTGCCCAGGGTTTGGCATAGGCCGCCAGGTGAAACACAACATTTGCACCTTCCATGGCCTCCTGCAGTAGCTGTACATCCTGTAAGTCACCGACATATAGCTGCACACCCATAGCCGCCAGGTCAGCTGCTTTTTCTTTTGATCGGACCAGCGCTGATACCTTATCGTTTCGCTTGATTAATTCTTTTACCAAGCTATGACCAATGTAGCCGGTCGCACCCGTGACGAAAACTTCCATAGAGGGTGTTTACACATCCGGACACTTTAATGTTATAAGCCAGCAGTTATTTGCAAACTACTGGCTACAATTCCGTACAAAAACAACAACGTGTAGAACCTCCGGCTTGCCGGGAAGCGCATTTATAAAGCCAGCAACTATGATTTACATCGTGATGGGAGTATCGGGAAGTGGCAAAACCACTGTCGGGATTAAACTGGCTGACAGGCTCCGGCTCCCTTTTTATGATGCAGATGATTATCACCCCCGGCAAAGCGTCGAAAAGATGCAGCAGGGTATTCCGCTGAACGACAGCGACCGTGCACCGTGGCTGGCGCAACTGGCGGATCTGATACCCACCTGGGAGGCTGAGGGTGGAGCCGTGCTAGCCTGCTCCGCCCTGAAGGAAGAGTACCGCAAGGTGCTGCAAACTGTCCCGGACATCAGCTGGATTTACCTCGATGGCTCTCGCGATACCATCCTGAAGCGGCTGCAGGCCCGCCATGCGCATTTCATGCCTCCCACCATGCTGGAGTCACAACTGGAAGCGCTGGAGAAGCCTGCCTATGGTATACACGTCGATGTTTCTTTAAGCCCTGAGCAGATCGTTCAGGAAGTCATGACAAAACTAGAGCATATGAATCCACATTCAGAATTTGGTGTGATCGGACTGGGCGTGATGGGCAAAAGCCTTGCCCTGAACCTGGCCAGCCGCGGCGTGCGTGTCGCGATGTACAATCGGCATGTACCGGGTAAAGAAGAAGGTATAGCCGAGCAGGTAATTGCCGAGAATCCTTCTTTCACCAATATAAAAGGCTATGATCAATTGGAGGAGTTTATACAGTCCCTGGAGAAGCCGCGTAAAATTCTGTTGATGATCTATGCCGGTGCGCTGGACGCACAACTGGAAGCGCTTATGCCCCTACTTGAGCCTGGTGATGTGGTGATAGACGGCGGCAACTCTTTCTATAAAGACACAGCAAGACGAACCGCACTGCTGGCTGATAAAGGACTTAACTTTGTAGGCACCGGCATTTCAGGCGGAGAGGAAGGTGCCCGCAAGGGACCATCCATTATGCCGGGTGGTCCGCGTGCAGGTTATGAGCAAGTGGCCCGCTACCTGGAAATGATCGCAGCGAAGGACAGACAAGGCCAGCCCTGTACCACGTATATCGGTCCTGACGGAGCAGGGCACTTTGTGAAGATGGTGCACAATGGCATCGAGTACGCGGAGATGCAGGCCCTGGCGGAGGCTTATTCATTACTGCGCGATATGCTAGGTATAGCCCCTGATGAAATTGCCGCTATCTTTCAGGAATGGCAGCAGAACGGATTGGGAAGTTATCTGCTGGAAATCACGATTGACATTCTGCAAAAGAAAGAGGGCGACGAGTTGCTGCTTGACAAGATACTCGACCAGGCAGAACAGAAAGGCACTGGTGGCTGGTCTGCCGGCGTAGCGTTGGAGTATGGCGTACCCTACGACACCCTCTCAGCCGCTGTGATGGCCCGGGCCCTCTCCGCCATGAAAGCTGAAAGAGTAAAAGCAGCTGCACGTTATCAGAAACAAATTCCCAAAGTCACCATTGACAGCAGCAGCTTTGTGGCCAGTTTGAAGCAAGCGTATCAGGTGACCCGCATCATCAATCACGAGATCGGCTTCAACTTAATGCGGGAAGTGTCGGCGCAATTAAACTGGGAGCTCAACTTCAGCGAGATTGCCCGCATCTGGACCAACGGCTGCATCATTCGCTCAGAGCTGATGGAAGAACAGGTCACCATCTACCAACAGGAACCGCGCTTGCTGATAACCCCTACGCTGGTCGATAAAATTCGCAATGCACAGCAAAGCTTTGCCGCCGTAGTCGCATTAGGGCTGCAGTACGGAGTCCCGCTGCCGGTGCTCTCTTCGGGTTTGAATTACTTGTTAGGGTATAGCACAGCAGACTCTTCCGCCAACCTGATCCAGGCGCAGCGCGATTATTTCGGGGCACATACCTACCAGCGCAAGGACAGGCCTGCCGGAGAGTATTTTCATACCCAATGGAAATGAATTCGGTGAGTATGAACGATGTTTAGACATATTTCAAAAAATAGATATCGAAGTGATATAAGTCACTTCTGCGACTGACCACTGTCATAAGAATAAAGGAGTTCGAGGTGTTCTTTTGTATCCATAAAGACACTCTAACAGCAATTCTTATGAAACGGTCACATTTACCAAAAGCAATACGGCTGGCCATGGTGGGCATTTTCTGCCTCGGCATCGCTTCATCTTGTGGCACCAAGACCACAAACGCCGAAATACTCAACTCCCAGAACGAAACGGCAACTCCTGGCGAGATGCCCGTGATCGAAGCAGAACTCACGGATGCCCCGCTTGTACCGGCTCCTATTACCCGTAAGCACCCTGCCAAAGTGGTGGTGCGCCTGGAGGTAACAGAAGTCGTGAAGAAACTGGCCGATGGCGTGGACTATACCTTCTGGACATTCGGTGGTTCGGTGCCGGGCAAATTTATCCGTGTGCGTCAGAATGACGAAGTAGAGTTTCACCTGATGAACCACCCCGACAGCAAAAACCCACACAACATTGACCTGCACGCCGTAACAGGCCCGGGTGGTGGTGCAGCCGCCACCTTCACAGCTCCCGGACAGGAAACTGTATTTAACTTCAAAGCCCTGAACCCTGGTCTGTATGTGTACCACTGCGCGACAGCACCGGTAGGTATGCACATCGCCAACGGTATGTATGGCCTGATCATGGTGGAGCCTGAAGAAGGTATGGAGCCAGTTGATAAGGAATACTATGTGATGCAGGGCGATTTCTACACCAAAGGAGCCTTTGGAGCGCCTGGTCTGCAGCCATTCGATATGGAGAAAGCTCTGGACGAGAAACCGTCTTACGTGGTATTTAACGGTTCTGTAGGTTCTATGACGGGCGACAATGCCATCACAGCCAAAGTAGGTGATAAAGTTCGCCTTTTTGTAGGCAACGGCGGTCCTAACCTGGTGTCTTCCTTCCACGTGATCGGTGAGATCTTCGACACGGTATACCCTGAAGGTGGCACCAATCTGAACAAGAACGTGCAGACCACTTTGGTACCAGCTGGTGGATCAGCTATTACAGAGTTTAAAGTAGACGTACCGGGCAACTATGTACTCGTTGACCACTCTATCTTCAGAACCTTTAACAAAGGTGCGCTGGGCATGCTAAAAGTAGAAGGTCCGGATAACCTGGCCATCTTCTCAGGACAAACCGAGCAGAAGATATACCTGCCTGAAGGCTCTACCGTGCAGGAAATGCCGAAGACAAATACACCGAAAGCAGCTTTTGCCTCAAACAAAGAGATGCGCATGGAACTTGGCAAAACCCTATACGCTCAAAACTGCCAGGCCTGCCACCAGGCAGAAGGCCAGGGCATCAAAGGCGCCTTCCCTCCGCTTGCCAAGTCTGACTACCTAAATGCGGACGTAGATCGCTCTATTGGGGTGGTAGCCCACGGTCTGGAAGGTCAGATCAAAGTGAACGGTGAGGTATACAACAGCACCATGCCGAAGCTGAAACTGACTGACGAAGAGATCGCCAATGTGATGACCTTTGTGATGAACAACTGGGGCAACAAAGGTGGTGAGATCACGCCAGAACAAGTGAAGAAGGCGAAAGCCAATTACAAGCACTAATACATTAACGCTTTTCAATCATGCGACGACTTCTGACAATTCTGCTGATGCTCGGAGCCTGTAGTATAGCACAAGCACAAAAGGGCACTCCTGCCAACATGGTTCATGTGAAGGGAGGCACTTTTGTGCCGCTTTACGGCAGCAACAACCAGTCGGTATCAGTACAGGACTTTATCATGGATAAATACCCGGTTACGAATGCACAATATGAAGCATTTGTGGCTGAATACCCAAAGTGGAAGAAGTCGGAAGTGAAAGCACTTTTTGCAGACGCTGGTTACCTGAAGCACTGGAGCTCTGATCTGGGAGTGGGTACAAACGCTAACAAACTCAAAGACAGCCCGGTAATCAATGTGTCCTGGTTCGCAGCTAAGGCCTATTGCGAATGCCAGGGCAAGCGACTGCCTACGGTGAATGAATGGGAATTTGCCGCACTGGCCAGTGAAACGAAGAAGGATGCCTCTAGCGAGCCTAGCTTTTATCAGCGCAGCCTCGATTGGTACAGCCAGCCTAACCCGAAGTACCTGCCACCTGTTCAGAACGCCTTCAAAAACTATTATGGGCTGTACGGCATGATCGGTCTGGTGTGGGAATGGACCTCTGATTTCAACTCAGCCCTGATCGTGGGAGAGTCCAGACAAAACGCTAGTTTGGACAGGCAGCTATTCTGCGGAGCCGGTTCGACCGGAGCCAGTGATGTTAAAAATTATGTGGCCTTTATGCGCTACGCCTTCCGCTCCAGCCTCAAGGCCAACTACACCGTGGCGAACCTTGGCTTCCGATGCGTGCAGGATGTACCCGCCAAAACCACCGCTCAAAAATAATCGGATTGTTATGAAACGCTATACCTTATATCTGTTCGCCAGTATTGCCTTTAGCCTAACGGCCTGCCAGCAGGAAGTAGCAGAAAAAGAAGACAGCTGCTGCGCCAAGCCAGTCGCTGCTAACGAACTTCCGGATGGCACCGGCACTCTCGGTATACCTACTGCGGGGCTGACGGATATGTCGCTTTATCAACTGGAATCCGACTGGCAAAACCAGGATGGCCAGGAACTACAACTGCAGGAATTACAAGGTAAAGTGCAGCTGGTAGCCATGATCTATACCCATTGCAGCTATGCCTGTCCGCGCATCATCGCGGACCTGAAGCGCATCGAGATGGGACTGGAACAGTACAAGCGGGAAGACATCGGCATCGTACTCGCGACTATGGATCCTGCCCGCGACACGCCAGAGCGTCTGTTGCAATTTGCGAAGTCCAATAACCTGGACCCCAAGCGCTGGACATTGCTCACCAGTGAGCAGGACAACATTCGTGAACTGGCCGCCCTGTTGAACATGAAGTACAAAACCGAGCTGGATGGCGAGATCTCCCACTCTAACATCATCACCGTGCTAAGTAAAAACGGTGAGATCATCCACCAGGCCGAGGGCCTCGGCGTTGAACCAGATGAAACCGTCAACGCCATCAAAGGCTTGCTGCAAAAGATCTAAGGTATAACTATGAAAATGAAAACCCCTGGACGACTCCGAATAGAGCGGTCCAGGGGTTTTTATGTTTGGGGAGATTTATTATCAGATTATTCACTTTAAAAATAGGTGTACCCTCTGAAGATGTTGAAAAGCACATGTCTATCATTTCGACCTTAGGGAGAAATCTGAAGTACCGTTCAGGCATATGAATGATCCAGATCTCTCGTAACGTCGAGATGACAGTATGAATCAATCAATAAACCAATCACCCCTTTCCTCTCATCTGCTTCTCCATTGCGTCCCACATTTCCTGTGGAATCTGGTCGAAGGAATTGAATTCACCGGCACCGTAGAGCCACTCACCTCCGTCTATCGTCACAACTTCGCCGTTCACAAAGGCAGCGTAGTCAGACACCAGGTAGGCGGCCAGGTTGGCCAGCTCTTGGTGCTCCCCGAAGCGGCCGACAGGTATACGCTTCACCGGGTCAAGTTTATCAGCCAGTTGTTTCGGGAATAGTCTGGTCCAGGCACCTTCTGTTGGGAATGGTCCCGGTGCAATGGCATTGGAACGGATGCCGTACTTGGCCCACTCAGACGCCAGAGAGCGTGTCATAGCCAGTACACCGGCTTTGGCGCAGGCAGATGGCACTACATAACCGGAACCGGTCCAGGCATAGGTGGTCACAATGTTGAGGATGGTTCCCTCCTGCTTCTGCTCGATCCAGTGCTTGCCGAGTGCCAGCGTGCAGTTGTAACTACCCTTGAGCACAATGTCAGTGATCACATCAAAGGCTTTGTGGCTGAGGCGCTCCGTTGGACTCACAAAATTGCCCGCTGCGTTGTTGACGAGCACATCTACCCTGCCGAATTTGTCGAGGGTGGCCTGTAGCATGGCTTCGATATCGTTGTAATTGCGCACGTCGCAGGCGATTGGCAGTACTTGTCCGCCGGTTTCATGCATCAGCTCTTCGGCGGCTTTATCAAGCACATCCTGTTTGCGGCTGCAGATCACGGCGTTGGCGCCGAGCTCCAGAAAATATTTTGTCATCGAGCGGCCAAGGCCTGTGCCGCCTCCGGTTATCACAATGGTCTTCCCTTTAAGGGCGCCTTCTTTCAGCATAGGTTCTGCCTTCATCATTTTATTTTGTTTGTTTTAAAAAGAGCTAACGTATAATTGTCAGTGCTGACTATCTAAAGATAAGAACCTCCAACGACAATCAGAGTAAAAGAAGCATTCTTTTGCTGAAGCATTTAAAACTATGGATCTAAAACAAATTGAAACCGAACTGAAAGAGGCTACCGACGGATTGCTCATGATAAGCGAAACGGATGCCCCCTTTGAATTTTACCAGGCCGAAAATTTTAAAGGAGAGACACTCGACGAAGAAACAGTGCTCAAACTGGCGGCCATGCCGGCTGACTATCCCTTTGAGGAAATGGAACTGGGTTACTTTTTCAGGAATATGACGCATGCCAGACCCGATGCCGGTGACGAGGGCATGCAGCAGGCCAAACGCTTCAAACACTTGGAAAAGAAGCTGCACGAGCTCCTGCAGGATGTCAAGGTATACCGTGTCGGTGAGACGCAGAAACTGGTGCTCATACTAGGCCGAACACCAGGCGGCGATATTGCAGGTCTTAAAACAATGGTGGTCGAAAACTGATAAAGAAAAATCCCCGGCCGTATTAGTCGGGGATTTTTTTACCTTAACTTTAAGTTTATGCCTTGTGAAGTAGTAACAATGTCAAGTTAAAAGTGATCTGAAACCAGCTTGTTTGCCGCAATGATACCGCTCAAGCAAACCCCCACTATCCCCTGCCCCGGATAAACAGAATCACCGCAGGTATAGGCGCCTTTGTGGTCGAGTCGGGCGTCTTTCATCTGCCAGGGTTTTATGTCGCGGTACTGAGGGTAACCGCCCACCATACCATAGGCCCTTTGCGTCCAGTAGATCCAGGCACCGGGCGTTGCCGAATCCTGATAAAGAATATCTGCTCGCTTTAGCAGGCCTAACCCTTCCATTCTCGCGATGATCGCCTCTTCCAATAGTCTTTTGTTTTCGATGCGAAGCGCTGCCGGGTCAGGAACATGCGTACTGATCGCTACGACCCTTTCTCCCTGCATCGTTCTCTCATTATCTGCTGGATGACTGTAACTCACAAAGAAGCTGCAGCTACCGATTAGTGGTAAGTCTCCAGGCACATGTACCTGGTGGTGCAGCACAGGTATAGCGGGTGCCTGACGAAGGACCAGCGCCATGGTAAAAGCGCCGTTCAGCTTCCCGGAAGGCAGCAGGTAGGGCTGCAACTTTTGCTTCACCTGATCATCCTGGAAAAGCTGATAGGTATCGTTTAGCGGTATGCCACTGATCACAAAGCGCGACTGGTAGGTACCAGCCAGACAATTTACTTCATAACCCTTCGGCAATCGGGTAATGGTATGGACGTTGCGCCGGTACAGGATCGTACTCCCCTTGCTGTGCAGATAGCGTTCAATCGCCCGGGCCAGTCCGATCATGCCCCCCTTTACATAATAGTTGCCAAACAAGGTATAGCACAGGGCGGTCGCGCCGAACAACTCATTCACTTCCCCCAAGTGGTTCTGCGCCGTGATCAGCAATTGCTCGTTTACAAAATCTCTGAACAGTTTATTGTCTAGCAGTCCATACCTGGTGAGCAAATCTTCCATCGTTCTGAAGGCACCGGGTAGCAAGGACAGCTGATGCGGACGAACATTCCCCATTGCCTGCCACAGATCATTGGCATTGGAGAATGGAAAGGATCTTTGCTCCAGCGAAGTGCGCCATACCTTCTGGCTGATGTGATAACAGTGCTCCCAGAATGGCCGCTGTCCTGCAGGCCCAAATACACGTTCGGCTTCTTTTATCCAGTCATCAAGTTCCGCATAACGAGTCAGGAGTTGTCCGTCTGGCAGATGCACCTGCATGGGCATGTCAAGCTTCACGAGCGGCAATTCTATACCTGTCACATCCAGGAGATAGCGCAGGGGCATGTGCTCGTCCAGGCCTACTAGTGTCGTGGCGCCCGTCTCAAACCAGTAGCCTTTTCGTTTATAAGAAGAAGCGCAGCCACCCGGGTATTTGGCTTGTTCCACCACAGCCACTTTTAGTCCCCTTTGGGCGAGCAGGGCTGCCGCTGTGAGTGAACCAAAACCAGATCCGATCAGGATAACGTCGTACTGCATGAATGTATATTTTTAGGCTTACCTTTGTCGCAATCGATAACAAGTGAGCTTACGGAATGTTACCTCCAAAACACCAAAGCGATGCAAAAGAAAGTTGACATAAGCGTCATGGGCTGCGGCTGGCTCGGCCTTCCATTGGCTGAAAGATTGGTACGGTCCGGACTGCGCGTAAATGGCTCTACTACCTCCGAAGAGAAGCTGGATATCCTCCGCCATGCTGAAATAAATCCTTATCTGATCAACCTTTCCGACCCTGATCTGAACGAAGAGGTACTGGATGATTTCTTGCAGACAAATGTGCTGGTGCTGAACATTCCACCTAAACTTCGCGCTGATGGTGGCGAGAGCTACCTGCATCAGATGCATGTACTGAAGAAAGCCCTCCTGCAGTCGCCTGTCAGCCGGGTTCTTTTCGTGTCTTCCACCTCGGTATACCCTGACCTTAACCGCATCGTGACCGAAGAAGACACCAGCTTTACCGATGAACTGGACCCTGACAACACACTCTTGCATGTTGAGAGAATGTTCCAGGACAGTGAGTACTGGGTTTGCACCGTGGTACGCTTTGGAGGACTTGTTGGAAATAGCAGGCAGCCGGGACGCTTCATGGCCGGCAAGCATGATCTGCCAAACGGCGATGCCCCCGTTAACATGATTCATCTGGAGGACTGCCTCAACATCTTAGAGCGCATCATTGCTCAGAAGAAATGGGGCCAGGTATACAATGCCTGCGCCGACGAGCACCCGAGCCGGCGTGACTTTTATGTAGCGGCTACCAAAGCCATCGGCCTGCAAGCTCCTACCTTTCAGGACATGGAAGAAACCAGTTTTAAACTGATCAACAGCCAGAAACTGAAAGATGACCTGTCCTATGTGTTCTCCCATCCCGATCCCATGGCTTTCTTTTAATATCTTTGCAGAAGAATTGCTGATTGCTAATTGTTTTATCCACTTAGAGTAAACGATCAATAACGACCCATTAACAATTAAACATCTTCATGAAGATAATAGTCATAGGTGGCGGTGCGGCCGGATACTTTGGGGCGATCGCCTGTGCAAAGGCTAATCCAAAAGCACAGGTTACCATCCTGGAGAAGAGTAACAAGCTGTTGTCTAAAGTGAGGGTTTCGGGTGGCGGACGCTGCAATGTGACACATCATTGTTTTACACCTTCTGTCTTTGCGCAGCATTATCCCCGTGGCGCCAAACAGTTGAAGGAAGCTTTCAAGACCTTTGGGGCAATGGAAACAGTCGCATGGTTTGAGAGCCGTGGCGTGAAGTTAAAAGCTGAGGCTGATGGCCGCATGTTCCCGATCACCGATAACTCCGAGACCATTATCGACTGTCTGCAACGCGAAGCTGCCAAGGCTGGTGTAGAGGTCAAAACGGGTATGGCCGTGGAGCGCATTGTGCCTCAACCTGACAAAGGAGACTATACCTTATACTTGAGCAATAATCGCGAACTGCATGCCGACCGTGTTTTAGTTAGTTCGGGCGGTAGTCCCAAAAGCCAGGGCTACGATTGGTTGCGGGCGCTGGGCCATTCCATTCAGGAGCCTGTTCCCTCGCTGTTCACTTTCAATGTGCCGGGCTCGCCCCTCAAGGAGCTGCAGGGTGTGTCCGTGCCGCAGGCCAGGGTGCGCATAGCAGGTCAAAAGCTCGAATACGAAGGTCCCTTGCTGATTACGCACTGGGGTTATAGCGGACCAGCAGTGCTGAAGCTATCTGCCTGGGGAGCCCGTCTGTTTCATGGCATAAACTACCGCTTCACCGCCCTGGTGAGTTGGGTGCATGATCAAACAGAAGAAAGCCTACGAGAGCAGCTGCAACAGTTCAGACAGGCACATCCAAAAAAAGTAGTGACTACTAACCCGTTATTCGGTTTGCCGCAAAGACTGTGGAAAGCGCTCACAGGTATAGCAGGTATCAATGACGAAGTAAGGTGGGCCGAACTGCCAGCCAAGCATACAAACAAACTGGTAGAGGCACTGCTGAGAATGCCTGTTGAGGTGGACGGCAAAACGACTTTTAAGGAAGAGTTCGTGACCTGTGGCGGTATAGACTTGAGCCAGGTCAACATGAAAACGATGGAAAGCCGCCTGCATCCGGGCCTACACTTTGCCGGAGAAGTGCTTGACATTGATGGCATTACGGGTGGTTTTAACTTTCAGGCTGCCTGGACCACAGGCTACTTAGCGGGCAGGGCCATGGCCGCATCCATATCCTAGCATAGCGATATATCCATTTTGGAAACAAAAAATTAGGGAATGCAGTACATCAGCATACAAAACCTAATAAAAATATCACTATGGAAATTAATAAAGAAGTTTACTCAACCGTACACCATCTCATCGAAAGATGCAAAGACGGTGTAAAGGGCTATAAAACTGCTGCCGAAGACGTGGAGGATCAGGATCTGAAAGAACTGTTCCGCAAGTATGCTGTGCAGCGCGACAGCATGATCACAGAACTACAGGATCAACTGCACAAAATGGGCAAGACAGACGACGAGTCCAGCTCTATTGAAGGTACCCTGCACCGTGCCTGGATCGATATCAAAGCAGCCCTCTCTTCAAAAGACAGAAAGCGTATACTGGAAGAGTGTGAGCGTGGCGAAGACTATGCAGTAAAAGCCTACGAAGAAGCCAAGGAGAAGAATTTGCCGGGTGACCTCAAGCCAATCATTGAGCAGCAGTACCAGGATGTGAAAAATGCACATGACCACATTCGTTCACTGCGTGACAGTGCTTGATCATTTTAAATGACAAATAAAACAGAAAGGAGCTTTTAGGGCTCCTTTTTTTTGTGCTTCTGCTGCACGACAGACAGGTATAAAAGTAATAAGCCTGACATCCGTCTGATGTCAGGCTTATCAGTTCTAACTGCGTAAAACAGTAGAATAATCTTCCAACCTTTTTATGATACCTTATTTAACGGAAGGTTAAGGCCAAGGTTACAGGTTCAGAAAAAATATTTCAAAAACAAAAAGGCTGACGTTTCAAGTCAGCCTTTTCTAACAATTTGAAGCTTTTTACACTTCAAGCTTTGTATATCCTTTTATACGAACTACCCGCAGGCAGGTTCGGTCAATTAGAATCTTTTTTTGCGGAATCCGCCACGATCGCCACCGCTGCTGCGACGGTCACCGCCTCTGAAAGAGTCGCGGTCGCCACGGCCACCGAAACGGCTTCCACCGCCTCCGTATCCGCCTTCACGACGGCCACCTCTGTCGCCTCCACGATCACGATCGCCACCGAAGCCACCACGGTCACCACCGCCATAGCGCTTGCCACCACGATCACCGCCACGGTCTGCACCGCGATCGCTGAAGCCGAAGTCTTCTCTGCCACCACCGGCACCGCCTTCTTTCTTCTGCGATTTCTCTACGATCACCATGCGGCCTTCCACCTCGATGCGACCAACTTTCTGCAGGATGTCAGCTGTGTATTCGGTAGGTACCTCTACAAAGCTGAACTTGTCATACAGGTCAATATCGCCTACTTTAGAAGCAGGAATATCGGCATTCTGGCTCAGCAGGTCGATCAGATCCTTTGGATGCACACGGTCTTTCTTACCGATCGTGATAAACAGACGGTCGAAACCGGCTTTTGGTCCACCAAGGCCTTTCTCGGCTTCTTTACCAGCCTCTTTCGTTTTGGCTTCCTTCAGGCTCATTTTGAGCAGGGCAGCCGCCACTTCAAGTGAGGTATAATCTTCGTTCACCAGTTTCTCGATGGTGTTGACATGCTTGGTCAGGTTACCCTTCTCCAGCACTTCACGCACTTTGTCGAGGAATAGGTTGGTACGGATCTCGTTTACGTCTTCGTAAGTAGGTACCTGCTGCAGCTGCACATTCGCTTTGGTATAGCGCATGATGTCTTTCAGCTTGTACATGTCAGAGCGGCCAGCTACGAAAGAGAAGGCCTTGCCTGACTTACCTGCACGACCTGTACGGCCGATACGGTGTACATAAGACTCTTCGTCCTGCGGCAGGTCATAGTTAAACACAGCCTCCACGTTGTCTACGTCAAGGCCACGGGCGGCCACGTCAGTCGCTACCAGGATCTCCAGCATACCGTTACGGAACTTGCCCATCACGTTAGAGCGCTGGTTCTGGTTCAGGTCACCGTGCAAACCATCGGCAAAGTAGCCACGGGCCTGCAGGTTGGTTACCAGTTCATCCACCATACGCTTGGTATTGCAGAAGATGATCACCGACTTCATGTTGTGCATGTCCAGGATGCGGGAAAGTACTTCCTGCTTCATAGAGTTACGCACCTCAAAGTATACCTGGTCAATGTTGGTTACGGTCAGCTCCTTGTGCACCACTTTCACGATCACCGGATCGTTCTGATAGCGCTTGGTCAGCTCCATAATAGGCTTAGACATCGTAGCTGAGAAGAAGATCGTCTGGCGCTCTTCCGGCATTTTGCTCAGCACAAACTCGATGTCTTCACGGAAGCCCATGTCCAGCATTTCGTCCGCCTCGTCGAGGATGATCTTTTTGATCTTGTCCAGTTTCAGGGTACCGCGCTCGATGTGGTCCATCACACGGCCTGGCGTACCGATTACGATCTGCACACCCTGCTTCAGGGCACGCAGCTGACGGTCGTAAGCCTGACCACCGTAAATAGGCACGATGCTGATGCCTGGCTTATACTTAATAAGTTTCTGGATTTCTCCGGCTACCTGAATAGCCAATTCACGTGTTGGGCACAGGATAAGCGCCTGCACACTGCGATCGTTCTCGTCGATGCTCTCAATGGTAGGTATACCGAAAGCGGCCGTCTTGCCCGTACCCGTCTGGGCCTGGCCAATGATGTCGCGTCCTTCTAAAACTACCGGGATTGCTTCTGTTTGGATGGGAGATGCTTCTTCGAAGCCCATGTCAGCGATAGCACGCTGTACTTCCGGCGAAAGCGGAAGCTCGTCAAATCTGATTTTGTTCATTCTGATTATAATAACTTTTTACACTACGTCTGGAGACAGCCTGTCCATAAACCCTTCTTTACGAGAAAGAAGTCCGACAAGAATAAAAATCAACCAGGTTTTGCTTTAAAAGCGGTGTAGCCAGTTTTACTTAAATCAGACTGATTCCAAATCGGCTGCAAAGGTACGCATAATAAATGAAATTATCGTCATGCGTGCTAATATATTATCAAATAAGCCAACATAAGTAGGTGTGTATTATTCGGTTATAAAATTGTTATGAGAAAATGGCGAACGATTATATTTATTTCAAAATCTTTTTTATTTTGCGTCAAAATATTCCAAATTATTATTGAAATAAGAAACACTGATTTCATTTACCCGTAAACAGACTACATTCACCCTTAAAATCAAGCCGTTAACTATTATTAAAATTTTTCATTGGTATATCCAATATATTGCACGTAGTTTAGTGTATTACAGGATCGAAACCAGTTAAATTTTAACACAAGAACTTAATCCTATTAAGAATTGATTGTCTTAGTGATCAATTCGCTAAAGGTTTAGCTGCCGCCGCCCTATCCAATCAGTTGAAAGCAATATTTTTAGAAATAAATGTGCAGTATATAATCTGCAGCATAAAAATACTTTAGATCTTTAACCCTTTAATCCTTTCTAATTATGTTACACTTCTCCAAAATCACAGCTAAAAGCAAGGACTTTCATCTAATCGCATCAGGCGCACTGGCTTTCAAGATTCACAACAAGATCCTGAAGGACGAAGATTTCATGAAGGGTGCCAAAGTATCACGCAACCTGCTGCAAAGCAATGCGGTTATCAAATCAGACAAAAGTGAGGCAAAGGTGTTCTTTGTGATCATCTCTGATCTTGATAAAATGAATGCTTCCAATCTGTGTAGTATGATAGCAAAGGAACGCGCAAAGGGAAGTTACGCCGTGTGTCAGGTGATTCCAATGTACTATAACGAGCCATCTTTCAAGGCGCTTAAGATGCTGCGTCAGAATTTTGATGAAGTGATCGAACTGAACAAACTGACGCTGGGCGGCGGCAAGGCGCTGATGAGCACAGAGCAGCAGCACTGTATTATCACTGATTACTCTATCTCCATGGCACGCATCATGCGCAATGTATGTGTGGGTGTGCATGCTCCTGCCCCTGCTAAAGAAGAAAAGAAAGGCCAGGTCGTATACGCATAGCCTTTTACTCTAACATAGAAAGGCAATAGGCTCCTTCGCGCAGGCGGGGGAGCTTTTTGTATTTTATGCCCTGATCTCCAAATATTTGCTACCAGCAGACCATAATTTTAAGGGCGGGCTCTGGCATAAACCATGTCGTAGGTGTATCTTTAGAATCCTTTAAAAAGCCTTCCGCTATGTCGCCAAATTTTAAGATACTCTCTTCTTCAGCTGGTTCCGGCAAAACCTATACCCTGACCAAAGAATACCTGAAGCTGGCGCTGCATACCGCTGATCCGGACTACTACCGGTCTATCCTGGCGATCACCTTTACCAACGATGCGGCGGCTGAAATGAAGGAGCGTATTTTGGGAGCCCTGCGCAATTTCAACAACCCGAATCTGAGTGGAGGCGAATTGCAAAAGAGCGAGGGTCTGCTTGAGAAGATAACGGATGAACTCCAGAAGCGCTTCCCGGACGAGCACTTTGATAAAGAGCAACTACGGCAGCGCGCTGGACTCTTGTTTACCCAGATCCTATACAATTACAGCGATTTCTCTGTAAGCACAATCGACAGCTTCGTCAATAAGATCGTACAGGCTTTTACAAAGGAGCTTAACATACCCTATAACTTTGAAGTAGATCTGGACTCACAGACGCTGGTGAGCACAGCCGTGCAACTGCTGCTGGATAAGGTGAGTAACCGGAAAGATGACCTGCTCTCGGAAACGCTCGAGCAGTACGCCCTGGAAAAAGCCCGCGAAGGCCGCAGCTGGAACACTTTGCCCGATGACTTGGCTGATTTTGCAAAAAACCTGCTCAACGAACAGGTATACGAAGCCGTGACAGACCTGCAGGGACTCACGCTGGAGGATTTCAGAGAGATTAGAAAACAGCTCAAAGAACTGCAGGAAGGTATACTGGCGGCTTTGCAGGAAGATGCGGGCAAAGCGCTGCAAGCGATTGAGCAGGCTGGCCTCTCTCCTGCTGATTTCTACCAGGGCAATCGCGGTTTGTACGGTTATTTCAGTAAGTTTAACCGCGAAGCTGATCTGACATACGGTAACAACTACGCCCGCCAGACAGTGGAAGAAGACAAGTGGTATGCCGGCAAGGCCTCCACTGCTACAAAAAACCAGATTGACGGGATACGGCAGCTGCTCACAGACCTCTATTATAGTATCGAGTCGATTAAAGAAAAATATGCCGGTACATTTACCCTCATCTCAGCGGTAGTGCCCCACCTTTACAAAGTATCGGTACTGAACGAGTTGGAAAAATGTCTGCAGGAGATCAAACTTGACCGTAACACAGTTCATATTTCAGAATTCAATAAACGCATTATCGACATTGTGCTGCAGGAGCCAGTGCCATTTATTTATGAACGACTCGGTGAGAAATATAACCACATCCTGATCGATGAGTTTCAGGATACTTCCGTGCTGCAATGGAACAACCTGCTACCACTCGTCGATAACGCCTTGGCTTCCGGGCACTTTAGCATGGTGGTGGGCGATGCCAAACAGGCGATCTACCGCTGGCGTGGCGGTGAGATGGAGCAGATTCTGCACCTCTACAAAAACAACACACACTTGCTTTACCAAAACCGACGGCATGGGCACATGATCCGGGAGCGCTATGAATCAGTGCGTGAAAACCTGGCTCCTGATGAGCTGCAGCAAAACTTCCGTAGTCGTCGTGAGATCATCCAGTTCAATAACAAACTCTTTACCTTCTTTGGTGAACAACACAAGGTATACAGCACCTTCACCTCCATCTACGACGATAAGTTTATACAGGAGGCGCCTGAATCAGGAAAGGCTGGCGGCAAGGTACAGATCATGTTCACTTACCCCGATGACCTGAACTACAAATACGACCTGAGCAGCTGTGTCCGAACGGAAGAGCTCTACGATGAATACACCCATGCGCAGGAATTGAGCTATGATGCCAGCATCCTCAACATGGTGATCGAACTCGTGCGGCAGGGTTTAGCGGATGGCTATACCTTGAAGGACATGGCTATCCTGTGCCGCACCAATGCCAAGAGCAAGCTGATTGCCAATTTCCTGAAGGAGAAGCAGTATGATATCATCTCGCAGGATTCCCTTTCGTTACAGTTTGCGGAGGTGATCAATGTGATCATTGCCATGTTCCGGGTATTTAACCGTCCGAACGACACGCTGGCTAAATCAGAGGCGCTATACCTGATCCACACCGTGACCAGCGGCAAGGTACCTACCACAGAACTGGCCCAGAAGATAGCACAGATCTCAAACCAGCCGGATCCGCAGCTGTTTTTTGATTATCTGCGAGAATTAAAGTTTGATGTGAAGGAGCGTGAGACGGGCAACTTGTCGATCTACGAACTCACCGAGCAGCTGATCCGCATTTTCAACCTGCTGGGCCATAACAACGAATGCGAGTACCTGTTCCGCTTCATGGACCTTGTGCTAGAGTACAGCCTCAAGAACAGCAATAACCTGAACAACTTCCTGGCATACTGGGACGTGCAGAAGGAGAAGCTGAGCATCAATACGCCAAAGGATCGAAACGCGATCACCATAACCAGTATTCACAAAGCAAAAGGGCTCGCCTACCCAATTGTTATCATTCCTTTTGCTGACTGGAGCACTGAGCCGCAGACGAGAGCCCTGATGTGGAGCCGTCTGGCTGACGACAATAAGGTGATGGGCAAACTGCGCAGCGTGGCGGTGAACATCAGTTCGCGCCTGGAGCATACCGAACTGGCTGACCAATATAATACTGAGATTGAGAAGACCTTCATCGAAAACCTGAACATGCTCTATGTGGCCTTGACCCGTCCGAAGGACAGGCTATACCTGATTGGCAACGGCAAGGATCTGCTAGAAGACAAAAAAGCGCAGAAAGCACTGGAAGGAACAGCCAAAAATGTGAGTCACCTGCTTTACCGCTACCTGGTAGCCGAGGGGCTTTGGGAACCAGGCAAACTGTGCTATCAGGTATACGCCGGAGAGTCCAGGGCGCAGAGCAGCGACAAACGTGAGATCGGCTCCGCCTATACCTTGGATTACCTGCAGACAAACGACTGGGCAAAGCGCCTCCAGCTTAAGCAGCATGCCAACAACGTGTTTGACTTTGAGACGCAGACCGAGCAGCGCATCCAGAACAAGAAACTGCACTACGCCCTCTCCCGCATCCTGACTGCCGCACAGCTCGACGATGTGCTGCGCCAGATGGTATACCAGGGCATCATCAGCGACCGGGAAAAAGGTGTTTTAAAAGAACGCTTACTGGAGGTGGTGAACCACCCGAAGATCAGCCATTACTTTTCGGAAAAGGTAATTGTCGAACACGAGAAAGAACTGCTGGATGCCCGCGCATATCTTTACAAACCCGACAGGGTAGTGTTTGACGGTGATCAGGTAGTGCTGCTGGAGTTCAAGCTACCGCCACCACTGGAAGAGCACCGCAACAAACTCGACCATTACGCTGTGCGCTTTAAGCAACTTGGTTACGAAAAAGTAAAATGCCTGCTCTATTACTTCGATACCGAGGAGCTGTACGAATGGTCCTACGGCGGCAAGAGCCTGCAGATAGGGCTGGCACTTTGAGAATGAATAATGAGTAAAGTCTAATGACGGATTGCTCTTCATCATTTATAGAATAATTACTAATCATTGATTATACATTAATAACATGGACAAAGCAGCACAAACCATGATCGACAACCTGGAAAAGAACACAGGTAAGTCGCTTGAAGAGTGGACTCAGATTGTACAGAGTAGCGGTTTGCAAAAGCACGGTGAGATTGTGAAGTTTCTAAAAAATGATCACGGCTTTACCCATGGTTTTGCCAACATGGTAACACTCAAAGCTAAAGGAACGGATGCCGGATCAGCTGAGAAGCCGGAAGACCTGATCGAAAAGCAATACAAAGGAAAAGAGCAGCTCCTGCCCATTTATGAAGCACTTGTTGCCCAGTTGAAGCAGTTTGGAAATGATGTAGAACTGGCTCCTAAAAATGCTTATGTGAGTGTGCGTAGTAAAAAGCAGTTTGCCCTGATCCAGCCCTCTACCAAAACCAGGCTGGACGTTGGTATTAACCTGAAAGGCAGAGAAGCGGAAGGCAGACTGGAAAACTCTGGTAGCTTCAATGCCATGTGCTCGCATCGCGTGCGACTGGAGCAGACAGAGGATGTTGACGCAGAGCTAATCGGTTGGCTGAGGGAGGCTTATGAAGGAGCCAGGTAAAAGATAATATAGCGGTTTAGCTTTGAGAGAGATATTAAGAGAAAAGAGGGAAATTATGGAACAGAGAATTACACTCATTACATTAGGCGTCAGGAATCTGCAGCGCTCCAGAGAATTTTACCAGAACATATTTGGCTGGCAGCCGCTCGAGAGCAGCACAGAGAGCATCATTTTCTTTCAGCTGAATGGCCTGCAGCTGGCTCTATTCCCACAAGAGTCGCTGGCAGATGATGCCGGTCTGGAGGCTGATGGCAAGGGCTTTAAAAGCTTTTCGCTGGCCTACAATGTGAGCTCCGAAAAAGAGGTGGATGACCTGGTCGCAGAACTTGCAGGCAAAGGCGTTCGCGTACTCAAGCAACCGGAGAAAGTATTCTGGGGTGGCTACAGCAGCTACGTCGCCGACCCCGATGATAATCTCTGGGAGATCGCCTACAATCCCTTCATGAAGATGGATGAAAAAGGAAACGTTCTGAGTTAAAATTTAGAAAGTTAAGAAGCCAGAAAGTTGTAGTGAAAGGTCTCTAATTGTCCGAATCGTGCAATTAATAATTTAACAATTCAGCAGCTTAACCATCCTACAAATTCCCAATTCATTAATTCACTCATCCACTCAATCACTCAACAAAAAAGTGCAGACCTTCCTAGAGTTAGCGGCAAAGTACGTTTACGAAAAGTATAAAGAGAACATCAGCGAGCTGTGCATCGTGCTGCCGTCACGACGTGCGAGTTTCTTTTTTAAGAATGCCCTGGCACAGGCTGCACCCGAGCCCATCTGGTCTCCGGAGGTGTCTGGTATGGAGGATTTCATTACCAAGCTGGCCAAAGTGGATGTGCTGGAGCCGATTAACCTGCAGCTGGAGCTTTACGACCTGATGCGCGAGCAGGACCCTAACCTCGATTTCGATCAGTTCATCACCTGGGGAGGCACACTGCTCGACGACTTTAGCCGCATTGACCAAAACCTGGTGGACACTGGCAAACTCTTCGATTATGTGAGCGAGGCCAAGGCACTGGAGCGTTGGGACCCGGAGCGCCTCGGCAAAGACCTGACTCCTGCAGTTAAGAAATATTTCAGCCTCTGGGACAACATTGAGAAGACCTACCACAACCTGAAAAACCACCTGGAGGAGCGCAAGCAGGCTTATACAGGTATGGCTTTTAAGATTGTTTCTGATAATATCGAGCAACTGGCTAAGTCGCCTGAATGCGCCCAATACCTTTTCATTGGCTTGAATGCCCTGACTAATTCTGAGGAGAAGATCATCCGCACGCTGCTCAAGCACAACAAGGCGGAGGTATTGTTTGACTCCGACGACTTCTACATGGAGGAGGGTACGCCTAACCGTGCGGGCAGCTTCCTGCGCAGGTATAAGAGTACCTGGAATTTGCCGGAATGGCGCTGGCAGCAAAACCTTTTGCTCACGGACGAGAAGGAGATCAATGTAATAGGAGTGGCCAATGCCAGTATGCAGGGCAAACTGGCCGGGCAGCTGATCCAGGAAATCCGCTCACGTGACAAGCATGCGCAGGTGGCGGTGGTAATGCCCGATGAAACACTCCTGCTTCCCGTGCTGCACTCTATACCCAACGAGGTGCCGAATTATAACGTGACCATGGGTCTCAGTTTTAAAGGCACGCCACTTTATAACCTAATCGACCTGCTGTTCGACGTGCACCTGACTGGCGTGACACAGCTACAGGAGTCTGGTTACAAGGTATACCAGTACCACCACCTCACGGTGACCAAGCTGCTCTCCCACCCTTTCATCCGCAGGTATGAGCTATATATAAATGAGCAGCCCGAAAAGCCGGAACTCCACGGATTTGTGCAGCATGTGCTAGACCAGATTGTGCAGGATAACCGCGTACTGATTACGGCAAATGACCTGCTGAAGATGGGCAAGCATGAGCCGCTCTTCGAAGTGTTGTTTACATCCTGGCGTGACTGCGACGACATCATTGCCTCGCTTTACAGGCTGATCGACCTGCTGCATAAAATGTACAGTCACCAGCCCAGCACCATCGAAACCGAGTACCTCTACATCTTCTATACCATTGTCAAGCGGCTCGATACGATCTTTGACTGCCGCGAGCAGAAGATATCGGTGCGCAGTTTCCGTAAGTTCCTCAACGAATTGATCGCCCGGCAACGGCTTCCTTTCAGCGGTGAGCCTATCTCTGATCTGCAGATTATGGGTATGCTGGAGACTCGTGCGCTCGATTTTGAGAACCTGATCATCCTGTCAGTGAATGAGAACACACTGCCAGCTCCAAAACGTCACGAGTCGCTGATGCCATTTGATGTGCTCAAGCAGTTTGGTTTGCCTACTTATGCTGAAACCGAGGGGGCTATGGCCTATAACTTTTACCGTCTGCTGCAACGTGCCAAAACTGTGAACCTACTCTACGTGCTGCCATCCGACACCTATGGCTCCGGTGAAAAGAGCCGTTTCATACTTCAGCTACAGAACGACCTGGCGTTGCGCAACCCTAAGATAAAATTCCGCGACCTGACCGCGACGGTGGAGCTGCGTGATCAGAAAAAGTACGACGAGGATATTGTCATCCACAAAGATGCCCAGACATTAGAGCAGCTGCGGCAAGAACTGAAGCGCGGGCTATACCCTTCACACCTGAACATGTATATCAACTGTTCGCTGCAATACTATTTCAGCCGCATCGCCAAAATCAGGGAGATTGACGAAGTGGAAGAACAGCTCGGCGCGGACCAGTTTGGTACTATCGTGCACCAAGTGTTGGAGGATTTCTTCCGGCCTTTTGAGCAGAATGGCCAGCCAATCGAGAAGCCGCATGTAGAACAGATGCTCAAAGACCTGCCAGCTAAGGTGGAAGCCGAATTTAAGAAAGTGACTCGAGGCGCTACGCCTGAGCGCGGCATGAACTTCCTGCTCTTCAAAGTAGCTGTGCAGGTGCTGGAGAAGTATCTGGAGAGTTTGCTGAAGTCTGATGATGAATTGCCGCTTTATGTGCTGCGCCTCGAAGAGCAACTGGAAACAACGCTGCAGGTACAGGTGGGTGATGAACTTATACCTGTGAAAGTGGCTGGCAAAGCCGACCGCATCGACCTGAAGGGAGCAGAACTCCGCGTGATCGACTATAAAACCGGCAAAGTAGAACGCAACCAGGTAAACGTGAAGCCGGATGATGTAGACCTGCACTTTATCACATCGCCCAAGTACGATAAGGCACGACAGCTGTGGCTTTACGAGTACATCCTGCAGCGTAACCTGGAGCAGAAACCGGAACTATTGCTCCGCAATGCAGGTCACTTAGACCCGGTACGCATTGTGCCAAAATCAGGTATACTGTCGTTCCGCAATCTCGATGCTGGCGTACTGACAGCCGACTTCCCATTTGAGCAGGCGACCGGAGAGGACTTTATCACTTCTTCTGAAAAACTGCTCACCCGCTTCGTACAGGAACTGCTTGACCCGAACGAAGTTATCCGGAAAACAAAAGAGTTGGAGATCTGCCAGTATTGTCCATACCGGGGCATCTGTGCGCGCTAATTTTGAGAAGTCGAGGTTTCTCTTAAACAGGGGCTTAAAATGAAAAACCGTCCCAGGTCTTATTCTAAAGACCTGGGACGGTTAAGTCAAAAGGGGATTAATTAAGTAATTTTCTCTTGTAGATGACCCTTATTTCAAATCCATCTCCTGGAGTGTTGCCGCGGCCTACTACAACGTATCCTTCGTTTTTCTCGGGCGTAAAGTAGGATGTGGAAGCCGTTACGTAATAATTAGAGGCAACTATACCTTCCTCTTCATTGTCACTCTTCGCGTAGAAATCAAATCGATGATTTAACTGCTCTGTATCCATCCGCAAATCAGGAATTTTGATTCTCAGCGGCAGTTTCTCTTTATCTACATCCTTAAAAATTTCACTCGTAAACAGCAGTGGATCTTCCTCATCGGAATAGTAACGTTTACTGACAGACAGGTACATATCGGTTGTTTCTTTTACAGATTGTGCATCTGTGCTGGTCCCGTCTACCCAGAAGCTGTCGGCATAGTTGATCAGCTGAACTTCATCGGCATAATAGGTACCCACCTTGATCACTTTTCTGACAGTGCGCACTGCATCTCCGTTTTTAGTTGTCAACCTGATGGTGTAAGTCCCCATCTCTTTGTAAGTGTGAGCGGGTTTCATCTCTCTGGACGTTTCGCCATCTCCAAATTCCCAGAAGTAACTATCCGCTTCACCAACCGCCTCAACCCTGACCATTTCTTTTACAGCGAATATTTCAGCATTATGACCAAATTTGTCGATCAGCTCAAATTCAATTGCAGGAAGGACAACATCTCCTTTCTCTTTACAGGAAAAAAGGAACAACAGAACCGCAATCAGGAAGTAGTTTTTCATCATGTTTGTTTTACAGTTAGAAATAAAATCACGGGCGCTTCGAAGGCCATTTGACTTAGGCAGGACACAAAATTTATACCATAACAATGTTTAAGTGCTATATATTTAAACTTTAATTTAAAATTAATCCCTTGAATGTCAGTTGTCACTGATGAAAGTGTCCTTTTTGTCTAATCATAGCTAACCAATTGCAGCAGTTACAGTAGTAATCCTTTGTGAACCACATCATCGATATATTTGAGCGAGTAGGCCTGACCCTGCAGATTGTGAAAACGGCCTTTGCTGCTTCGCTTTCCTGGTTCATCGCCTCTACCCTGCTGCAGTCCGGATACCCTTACTTTGCGCCTATTGCCGCCATCATTACGGTACAGGTGACAGTACTAGACTCTGTGAATAAAGCGACGCAGCGTATAGTGGGCATTATTGGTGGCGTCTTGCTGAGCATGTTGCTTGGGCATTGGCTGAGCATCAACACTTTCTCTATCTTCCTGGTCATCATGCTGGGTATGGGCATCTCAAAAGCTCTGCGCATGAACCCGCAGATCATTTCACAGGTAGCCATCAGTTCGCTACTGGTTTTGGCTTTCGGACATACCGAAGAAGGTTATGCTTTCGAACGGATTGCTGAGACGGTGCTAGGCTCAGGTATAGCTGTTATCATCAATGCCCTGATTGTGCCGCAGAATGCTATTCCGGATGTAGAGAGAAGCGTGGTCAGGTATAGCAGGCTGTCAGCTGATACGCTGGTGAGGCTTAGCAAACTAATCGACTCATCCAGCAAGCGCATGCAGTTTGGGCGCGCTGAAGTCGACGCCCTTATCAGAGAGTCAGCTGACAGCCGGAAAGCGCTTGACCTGGCCGAGCAAAGCCTGAAGTACAACTTACTGCTCACGCACAAGCGTATGGCGCTGAACCGCCTGGCTGTGCATATAAACAACCTTGAAAGCATTACCATCCAGATCAGAGGTATCCGCAGAAGTCTGGCCGATTTGCAGAAAGTTAAACCCTTCCGGTCGGCATTTGCAGGAAAAGAGCAGTTGCAGCTCGCCATGGAGGTCACCGCCAGCTGCATCACCGCATTTGGACAAAGCGTGGTTGATTCATCGGAAGAAAACATCGTGCAGCTAAAGAAACTGATGCGGCAGGCCCGCCTGGAGCAGGACCGTTGCCTGGAGTACCTGAAAGACATAAAATCCCCTGAGATGCAGCGGGACGTAGGCAGCATTCTCACTGACCTGAAACGAATTCTGACAGAGGCTGAAAGATAGATCTCAGTGTTTGTCGCGCTCTTTTATTTTACCCCAAAACTTGCGCTACCATTCAAATAAAGAAAATTCTGTCAGCAGGAAAAAAGGACTTTAGAAAGACCAGCAAAGCCCTTACTATGGCAATTAGGCATGGAAGAGAAATAATATCTGACTTTTATAATATTATTTAAGCAAAGCATGCAACGTCTCATTGATTATTAGCATCTTACAACTATAAGAAAGCCCATAATCCTATGAAACAGCAGCCTTTATTCAGAGCCATCACCCTTTTGTGCCTGTCACTTTGCTTCTCTTCCTGTGATAAAGAAGAAGAAATTGAACCGGTGGAAATCATCATGCCATTGCAGGTCGGCAATGAATGGGTATATGATGTGATAGATTACAATACTGATGGCGATGTTCTCACCACCAGTTCGTTCAGACGGCAGGTAGTGAAAGATACCCTGATCAGCAAAACCACGTGGTATATTTTGAGTAATGGCTCGATCGTACGGAATGACAGGGATGGATACGTGTACTATAGAAAGGACGCCAAAGAACAGTATATTACTTACCCTAGCCCCGAGATGTCGGGCATCGCTTATGGATACGAGTACCCGAATTATACCTTGTGGATCTACCACAGAAGATCATCAGGCCTTGTAGCTGTACCGGATTCACCGCATGCGGGCCAGGCTCTTGAGTTCAGTTTTGAAAGACAGACTTCCCAAAAAGCATCCTCTTCGCTGAGCACGACCTGGGTCAAAGAATACGTAACGCCTGAAATCGGAATGATCCGAACGGACTGGTACTATGCCGACTCCGACAAGTTGATGCGCCGCTATGAACTCAAGAGTTACCGTGTGAAGTAGAGATGTGCGGGTTCGCATTTAAAATGTATCAAAAATAATGAAGTAAAAAATACGAAGTCCCGTATATAGAGCCTCCGATATTATGCGTTGATCTTGAAACGGGACTTTTATACTTCATACATTTTTAGTAATATCGGATTCTTAACACATGCCGATAAATTTGATTGCATTGCGTACCTCTATTATCACCCTTCTATTATTATTATCCTCTTTAGCCGTTTTCGGTCAAAGCTCTAACCTGCAGGTAGTAGCGATGCCCGGCGACGGAATCTATACCTTATTGCGTCGCCACGGGCTCAATCCTTCCGAGCATCTTCAGAAGTTTGTGGAGATGAATAAGGAGCGATTTGGCAAAGACAACGGCCTGATTGCCGGCAAAGAGTACACCTTGCCTGAGGGCGCTACTTCAGCCGAAAACAACACCGTGGCCAGCGACAATACACGTGTCGCCACTGAAACCAGTAAAACACGAAGCGACGTAAGTGCCGCCCCAGCTAAGGTAGCTGCCCGGGTGATTGAAATGCCTTTGTTCGGGGAGAAGTATTCCCGTGTGGAAGTAAAGTCGAGCAAGCTACAGGGAGCGGTGTATTACCTCAGCTCCGGCCATGGTGGACCTGATCCGGGTGCGGTGGGCAAGTATGGCAGCCATGATCTCGCGGAAGATGAATATGCCTATGACGTAACCATACGCCTGGCGCGGGTACTGATGGAGCATGGTGCCACGGTGTATATGATCGTGCAGGACCCGGACAACGGCATACGTGATGAGGGAATCCTGAAAATGGACCGGAATGAAGTGGTTTACCCAAACAAACCAATCCCGCTCAACCACAGTGCGCGACTGCGTCAGCGAACCAATGCGGTAAACAGCTTATACCTGAAACACAAGGGTGCCTACCAGCGCATGCTGGCCATTCACGTCGATAGCCGCAGCGAAAGCCAGAACATTGATGTATTCTTCTACCATCACGAAAACAGCAAGGATGGGGAGCAGCTGGCTAAGAACATTCACCAGACTTTCACGAACAAATACAGACGCTACCAGCCCAACCGCGACTACTCCGGCAATGTGACACAGCGCAGTAGCCTGTACGTGATTAAATACAGTCATCCACCAACCGTATTTATTGAGCTCGGTAACATCCGTAACGTAAAGGATCAACGACGTTTTGTAATTCCGGATAACCGCCAGGCCCTTGCCAACTGGATCTATGAAGGCCTGCTAAGCGACTATTCACCCGAATAGCAAATGCTGATTGTTCGGGTGTGCTCAGCCTAAACTGCGGATAAGTATACCCCGTTTTCTCCATCTATCCCGCATTCCAATCATCTGTTGGCGCTTCACATTTCCTGCCCTTTATTACGACCGGAGTAGAGCGCTGCAAGAAATCATTATGTCATAATTCTTTTAGAAAGAAGTGACCTGTATGCACGCATTTATGTAGGCAACGATAATCTAAGGCATAAGCAAGATTTCGCAAGATGACACCATACAGCAGTGCCTGGCTGCATTAGCCAGCAAGCATGGCATGTTAACTCAAAACTTACTTCTGTTCACCAATCTCAGCTGTAAGTTTTGTGCAATTACTTTAATCGATCCGTTGATCGAAAACAGGCTTCTACATCCCAAGAAATACCTATTCTAAACAAAAGAGGTCTCCCTTCGTTTATAATTAAAGGATTATTACAATGAATTAAGTACAATTAGTCACGAACTTTTAAAGACTACTACTATGAAACGAATTTATTTACTATCAGCTTTGATTATTTTTTTCTCAACTAATGTCTTTGCGCAGGATGTTGAAGACCTTCCCCGGCCTCAAACATCAGCTCCGGTAGCTAGTGATGCTATACAACAGGGAAATTGGCTTGTTGGCGCCAGTGTTGCCAATGTTGGTCACAACTTCAAGTCCAAAACCTTCAGCCTGGATGTAACTCCTAGAGCAGGCTATTTTATCAGTGACAATGCAGTGATTGGTGCTCAGGCGCAGTTAGGTTTGTCTATCTATAGTGGTGGCGAATCGTTCCGATATGGTGTGACGCCATTTGTTCGCTACTATTTCCCTGAGGGAGCCTCTCCTACCGGCAGATTTTTTGGTGAAGCCATTGTAGGTATAGCAGGCAGTTCTGAAGAGGACAGTGATGGAGATTCCGTTTTTTCACGCGTATATGGTATTAGCGGTGGCTATGCGTACTTTGTAGCAAGAAACGTAGCGCTAGAAGGTATGCTTAACCTTGTCCGCAGCAATGCTAACGTAGACTTTGGAGGATCTGCTACTGGTCTCTCCATTAGTCTTGGCCTGCAGATTTACCTGCCTGCAGGTAATTAAGTCGCTATATTTAAATTAAAGCCCGCTCCAGAGAACTGGAGCGGGCTTTAATTTTTAAGTCAGACATGACTTATTCTTATTGCAGTACTTTCTCAACCAAATGTCTGCTGCCGTCAATTTTATGATGGTAGGGCAATCCCAATATTTCAGCTATAAGCGGGTATACATCCACATTCTCGAAAGTATCTACTTTAACGCCTTGCTTGAAAGCGGGACCCCAGGCATAAAATGTAGCGTGCATTTCTTTCACTTTGGTAGCATCATAACCATGCTGGCCAGGGTGTGGCGGACGGGATGAAAAGTGGAACACCTTCGGAGCATCTGTCAATAGTAGGATATCGCCTACACGGCCATATTTGTCATCCTTTGCTCCATAGTGCAGGTGTTTTGGCATGTTCGATCTTTTGTATACCTGATACTCCTTTGCCTCTTTCTTCAGCTTCCGATAAGTTGGCTTCACTGCTTTCTTATCCTTGGCATGCAACTCCACCACCATGCCACCACCTGACACCATAAACTTCGCTGTGTCAATAACTGCTGGCATAGGTAGCGTATTTTGGGTATCCACTTCGAGCATGCCATGGTCTGACACAAACACGTAATTCACCGGCAGACCCGTTTTGGCTACCGCCTCGGTCAGCCTCTGCATGTGTTTGTCCAGCTCCAGTACAGCCTCTTTTGTCTGAGGTGCATCAGGACCATAGCGGTGACCGGCATGGTCTACCTCCGGCAGGTAAAACGTGATCAGGTGCGGACGCTTTTCAGCAGGCAAACTTAGCCAGTCCACTACTGTCTGGATGCGTCGCTCGATGGGCATCACCTCACTGTACTGGTAATGATAGGTAGGCAGTATACCTTGCACCGGCGCCTCAGAACCTACCCAAAAAAAACTGGCCGCGACCATTTGCTGCTGTTCTGCCAGTACCCAAAGTGGTGTCCCCCCATACCAGCTGCCATCTTCCACTTTGCTGCGGTCACGCATGCTGTAGTGCTCCTTGCGCTGCGGATCGTAGAAGTAATTGTTGATCAGTCCGTGGCTGGCCGGGTATAGCCCTGTCACAATAGAATAATGGTTCGGGAAAGTTTTGGAAGGAAAAGCCGGCAGCATGGAAGCCGCCTCCACTCCTTCTGAACGCTTCGCCTTCAGGAACCTGGCGTCAAACTTATCTGCATAATCATACCTAAAACCGTCGGCCGAAATCAGAATGACGTAAGGTTTTTCCTGTTGCGCCGGGCTGTTATACCTGTCATGGATGACACGCTGCACCGTGTCTACTTGTGCGAATGCCAGTCCATGCCAGAGCAGGCAAACCAGCCATACGGAAATCTTTTTCATGGTGCGAAGATACGCTAAAACCAGTGTAGCAACCAGACCAAGGGCTTTATTTTAATGTTATGACATACAGCCATACCTGTAAAAAAACCTACCGTAAATTATCAAAAGAGACATTTGTCATTATTCAGCAGTAAAGGTTTATATACCTTGCCTCACCGTAAAATCAAAACAGATGCTACACGAAATCCCTCCTTTCACACTGACCTTCCTGGGCGGCGCAGGTACGGTTACCGGTTCTAAAATGCTACTTAAAACAGATAGACACCAGGTGTTAATTGACTGCGGTCTGTTTCAGGGGCTCAAACAATTGCGCCTGCTCAACTGGCAGGAACTGCAGTTGAATGTGGAAGAGTTGGATGCCATCATTCTGACACACGGTCACCTGGACCATTGCGGCTATCTGCCTGTACTGACAAAAAACGGTTACAGTGGCCCCATTTATGCCACCACTCCCACCCGTGACGTAACAGAAATAATACTCCGCGACAGTGCCAAGATACAGGAAGAGGACGCTGCGGAAGCCAACCGGAGAGGTTATTCAAAACATCTTCCCGCCAAGCCCCTGTATACCTCCGAGGATGTAGACGTTACGATGCCACTCTTCGAAACTCACGATGACAATGAGTGGGTTATTATCAACGAAGACTTCAAGTTCTGTTTCCGGAAAAGCGGGCATATACTGGGTTCTGCCTTTATAGAACTCAAGTGTAAAGGACGCAAAATCGTTTTTTCGGGTGATATTGGCAGACGTCAGCCGCTCCTGATGGACCCACCCACCATTATCCGGGAGGCGGATTACCTCGTGCTGGAATCAACCTATGGCGACAGGCTGCACGAGCAGGCTTCGGCTTACGAGGAGCTGCAGGCCTACGTGAACCATACCATTGAGAAAGGTGGCGTGCTGGTAATCCCAAGCTTTGCCGTGGAGCGGGCACAGGAACTACTTCTTATACTGAACACACTACGAGAAGACCGCAGCATACCGCCTATACCTATCTACCTCGACACGCCGATGGGAATTGATGTGACGGAGCTATACCTACACCACCGCGATTGGCACAGTCTGAGTGATGCGGAGTGCCGCACCATGATGCACAATGTACACGTGATCCGTGACTTTGAGCAAACGCTGCGTGTACTCGACAAGCCAGGGCCAAAGATCGTCATTGCCGGCAGTGGGATGGTAACCGGTGGGCGGGTACTGTACTACCTGCAGCGACTGCTGGATGATGCTAAAAATACCGTGCTATTAGTGGGTTACCAGGCGCCCGGCACTCGTGGTAGCCTGTTGCTGAGCGGTGCTACTGAAATTAAAATGCAAGGCAATTATTATCCGGTGCGAGCCGAGATCCAGCAGATCTCCTCACTTTCAGCGCACGGTGACCAGTCCGAATTGCTCTGGTGGATTAGCCATTTGAAAGACGCCCCCTTGCAGGTATACCTAAATCATGGGGAAGCCCAGGCGCTGGAAGCACTTCGGCTAAAGATAACTGACACCTTGGGCTGGAGCTGCACGATTGCCGAGATGGGCAAGACCTATGAATTACACTAGAATCTGATCATTTGATAAATAGGCGCTTGTCAAATGCAAAAGGCTCTGTTTTGATGATGCGTACTTTATGAAAATCAGGGTGGCGTGGGTTAACCAGGTAATTAAATGTACCCTGCACGGTAGCGGAGGGAACCTTTAGTATAAGATTCGTACCTTCTGATACGTAACGGTCCCCTATCTTCTGGGTGGCATTGCTGTGCGGGAATGATTTCCAGGAAGCTGCCAGGTCTTTTTCGTGTATTTCCCCTGAAGGAGCATCTTCAGGAAATTCGATTGTAACGAGGTGGTAGTCCTTAGGCACTATACCCAATGGCATATGCACGGCTATCTCTACCGTACATAAGGCAATGGATTCGCTGGTATAAAGCACAGCTGTGCCTTTGCTGTTCCAGCGGCCACCTGCCAGTTCAGCACCTTTGCCAGACAGGTCATTGCAATACAGTTTTCTGCTGAGGCGGTATACGATCATGCCAGCACGCCATGCTCAATTCGGGTCAGTTCGTCGCGAAGCAGCCCAATGCCAAATGTGCTGTCAAGCAGTTCTTTCGGGCGTATACCTCCCAAGGCTACATTTTTGGCCTCCAGCCAGGCATCAAAGTCTTCTTTCTCCCCGAATACCTCCATTCCTTTGTTATACACTAAGGTGATCTCCAGGATTTTCTCGGAGTGCAGCGGATCGAACTTGCGCTGTTCCTTTTTGTAGCGCTGAAACGTACGCTCTGACAAGTGCAGGAACTCAGACCACTCTCCTATACTAAAGGGAATTTTGTTCGCGATGTTCTGGAAAGTGGCGTACTTTATACCTTCACGCACGGTCGTGATCAGCATGAAAACATCCCGGTCATCGATCAGGCTGTAGTTGATGCCGCTGTTTATTTTAAGTGCTTTGCCCATTGTCATTTCCTTTTCTCAAATATACGCAACTTGTCGCAAAATACACGACAAGTTGCGAAACATATTTTAAGGCGTTCCTGATCAATCACATGAACATGCTATGTGCAGTCACAGAATAGGGCTATACCTTTGTCTAAATGGACAATAGTACCAATGTTAGTTTGGGAGCGGAAAGAGAGGCACTAATCCGGGATTCGCATCGTTTGAAGCCAGAACCAAGCTTTATTACCCATGCGAAGCCACCTGATCGCTTTCGGACTATTTATAACAGGCACCATGGCCGCCTGCACTTCCCAAAATGCCATTACAGAAAACAGGCAGTCTCCCAAGCCTGAACTGACCCTCAACGACGTCATTCCAGCAAAAAGAACCCTGACACCTGAAGAAAAGCAAAAGCAGAAGAAAACTCTTGATACAGATGCAAAGCGCTTCAAGAACCGCAAGGCAGCATCGGCTTACTATGTGTTTCAGGCAAAGCGCAATTTCAACGAAGAAAAAATAGATTCAGCAAGTCTGCTGCTGAACAAAGCCTGGCTAATGGATAGCACCAACAATGAGGTGTATTGGGCTTATGGGCTCGTGTACGGCCAGCAGAAAGTGTATGACAAGGCGCTCTTTGTGCTCTACCACGCACTGGAGAAAGACCAGCATAATCCACGCTTGCTGACCGACCTGGCTACCAGCCACCTGGGGCGTTTTTATGCAGAAAGTAATCCACAGGACCTGATGCAAAGCAAGAAGCTGCTGGAAAGTGCCGTGCGCTACTCCCCTAACGCAGCGGACGCCTATTACAAACTCGCTATCAGCCATTACTACCTGCAGGAGTATGGCAAGGCGTGGGATTATCTGCACAAGAGTATCAGCAAAGACAAAGCCATGGCGGATGCTACCTTCATTGCGGCCCTGCTGGAAAAGCAACAGGATCCTGCAGGCAAATACGAGTAAATGAAAGGACAGCATTTGTTATTTCAAGACAGGTGGCGTATTTTTAAACCAAGAAGAATTTACCTCACCTAGTTGATACCATCACATGAAAAGAATTTTCCTGGCTGCGGCCACTATTTTACTAAGCGCCTCCATGGCCTTTGCGCAGGAGCAACAACCTGCTTTGCACCCAAAAGTGCTCCCTATGTTTGGGCAGGTTGCCAAGACGGATGCCCAGCAGAAGGCCGATGAAAAATTCCTCACCAGTTGCGATAAGAACTTCGAGAGCCGCAAGGAGGCCAGTAACTTTTTCATGGACCGTGGCTGGGAATTCCTGAACGAAGGGCAGGTAGATACAGCCGTTTATCGCTTTAACCTCGCCTGGCTCCTGAACCCAGATAATTATAATACTTACTGGGCCTTCGGTCTGGTAGAAAACAGCCGGGGAAATACACGCGATGCGATTGGAATGTTTGACCGTGCGCTGAAGTACCAGCCAAACAATTCGCTGTTGCTGTCTGATGTGGGAGCAGCCTACCTGCAGCAATTTATTTCTGACAAAAAGAAGAAAAACCTAAAGCAGGCAGCGGCCTTTCTTGACCGTTCCTTAAAGGCTGACCAGAATAACGCCTTTGCCCTGGCAAACCTTTCGCAGGTATATTTCCATAACAAAAAATACGCCGAAGCCTGGGATTACCTGCACCGCGGCCGTGACCTGAACATGATGTCGCTTGACTACAACTTCCTTTCAGAGCTGATGGCTAAAATGCCGGACCCGAAAGGCATGTTCCGTATTGAAACAGAAGCTGAAGCCGCTAAATAAACACAACACGTAAGCACCATCCAACCTTAAAGATTGACATGAAAAAGAATTTCTACAGAGCTTCCCTCTTCCTTTTGGTCGGGAGTCTTTCGCTTTCATCCTGCGTTGTTTCTAAAAAGAAATACGAGGACCTGATGGCCCGCAAAAATGCCCTGGAGCTGGATAAATCAGATTTGGAGCAGCAGAAAAGCACCCTGGAGCAACAGAAGTCTGCTCTAGAAACCGAGAAAGCCCAACTGGAGCAGGAGCGTGCCGAACTGGAGCGCCAGAAAGCAGAGTATCAGCAGAGCCTGCAGCAAGCCCTGAAAGAGGGTAAGGCGCTGGGTGAAACCCTGAACATGAACAAGTCACAAATTGACAAGCTGAACGCCGACCTGAAAGCCCGTGAGCAGCGTCTTGCCGAACTGCAGCGCATCTTGGACGAGAAAGACAAAGCGGTGAATGCCCTTCGTTCTAAAGTGAGCAACGCCCTGCTCGGCTTTAATGACAAAGACCTGACTGTTAACATCCGCAATGGCAAGGTATACGTGTCGCTGGCAGAGCAATTGCTCTTCAACTCCGGCTCTACCAAAGTGGACCCAAAAGGTGTTGAGGCACTCAAAAAACTGGCTACTGTATTGAAAGAACAGCAGGATGTGAACGTAGTCGTAGAAGGACACACGGATGATGTGCCGATCGCTCGCGGTACCGTAGGTATGCAGGACAACTGGGACCTGAGTGTACTTCGTGCCACTGAGATCACCCGTATCCTGACCCAGGCCGGTGTACAGTCTGATCGTGTGACGCCATCTGGCCGAAGTCTGTACGTACCACTCGACAATGCTAAAACAAAAGAGGCTCGTCAGAAAAACCGTCGTACCGAGATCATCCTCACTCCTAAACTGGACGAACTGTTCCAGATCCTGGAGTCGGCTTAAACAATCGCTATACCTTATACACAAGAGCCAGTTCCGCTACGGAACTGGCTCTTGTGCTTATAGGCGTTTCATAAACGTACAACAAGCAGCTTTCCTGCTATGCTAGCTGCTCTGTGACTTGTGGCAGATAATACTTTTCAAAGTCTTTGTGTTTCCCACGTCGCCGGGCTTCTTTGGCGAGCAAACCCGCTAACCATATTTGGAAACGGTGTGGCAGACCAGCTGTATAGGATTCACCCATGTGAAATAAAAGTGCTGTATGCCAGAAACTTTTCGGAATGCCATTTGCCTTTGTAAGTCCATCATGCGCCAAGCCATAGGCTATGCGTAAGGTCGCTTCAAACTGGCGGGCAGGCTTCACTGTGACAAGGAACACACATTTCCGGCAGGCATCTTCATTATAGAAGCGATGCAGGACAAGCTTTGGTGCCACGGCTTTATCACCTGGTTGAAGTTGGATCCGCTGCTTTCCTAACTGAATACTTAGGGTTCCCTCCAGTACTTCAAACTCCTCCTCAAATGTGGTATGGTAATGCAACCCATTTCCCCCCTTGGGCTCCATCTCCACTTGCACTATTAAATAATCCCCATTCGTATCGGTGGCACTCTTTACAATGGTTACATCATAGCCTCCCAATGTACTTTTTAATTCTCTGGATAATTCTTTCATAGTAACGCAATAAATTTTATAAGTATATTCGTATTACAAAAGTATGGTGCTCGCGCAAAAAGCCAGCTACGCAATTGGGAGCGGCATCTACGAGAAAAGGATTATTATGCTATGATTGAAGGGTCGTTAGAGTTTTCCGGACTATGCGGATAAAGATTACTGACAGCAATTTGAATAATCTGCTGCTGTATCAAAACCAGCTTGCAAACAGCCAGCATACGTCTCAAGTTGCTGCACCTCAACATGCCCAGGATCCGCAGTTAGGCAAGTTTCTGCAACGGTATCTTCACTTTGAACATTTCAATATAGCACAGCTTTGCTGGCAACTGGACCAGGAACTAGAACTGCAGACAGATCAACTGGAAGCAGGTATAAATATGAATTTCATGCTGAGTGGCGGCATCTACTCAGAGTTTGAGGCCTTGCCACAGCCTATCCGCCTGAACCCGATGGAACATAATTTACTTTTTACCTGCGACTCAAGCGGCACGCATCTTTTCCCAGCAGGCACCTTACTGCATAATCTACATGTAAGCCTCTCAACTGAATATTTTCAAAGCATCTGCACAGAAGAGTTCCGGCTTTCTGATCTGTTGCTTAACAGCATTGAGCGGCAATCTTCTATTCTGGCATCTGCACATAATGGCAATATTACGAGCCACATGTTGCAGACGATCAAAGGCATTTTGGAATGCCCTTTTGAGGGTGCAGTGCAAAAACTCTATTTGGAAGGAAAGGTGCTGGAGCTATTGGCCTTGCAGTTCGAGAACTTGCAGTGTACTAAAGAGAAAGAAGCCAGGCTATTATCAAAGGAAACAGCCCTGGCAGAAGAGATTCGCCTATACCTGGAGCAGCACTACCTGGAGTTAGCCAGCTTGCAGCAGCTTGCTAAAATGTTCGGAACAAATGAATACAAGCTGAAGAAGGTGTTTCGGGAGCGGTTTGGGAAAGGAGTATTTACTTATGCGCAAGAGCTCAGGCTAGTGCATGGGCTGGATTTACTGGCTTCAGGTGAGAAAAATGTGGCACAAGTGGCCGAGTTACTCGGATACAGTCATGCAAACCATTTCACGACTGCATTCCGAAAGCACTTTGGCTATCCGCCGTCGCTTGTTCGCAAATAGCTAGACCTGATGCTCTGGTACAGCTTCTACGACTTCCACAACTTCAGGAACCTCAAAGACTGTGGCAGCTGGTGTGGGCATAACCCGCTTAAGCAAGGGAAGTAACATCATGTAGAGCATCCCTCCCACAGGTACAGCCAGTATAGCCCAGGCCGAAACAGCTGCTAAGTTGGCTATCCAAAGTTTATTCAGCGCAGCGAGCCAGTCCATTTTGAACATCGCTATCATCTCATCAAGCGTCAGTTTAAGGTCATCCAGCCCAAACATGAAAATGCCCATCTTGATAAAAGGGATGATCAGTAAGAGCTGCAGCGGGTGTACAAGGTAACTTACAAGTACCGTGGCAGCGATGTTTAACCTGAATCGGGCCGCAAGGGCAGTTCCCATCACCGTTGTTACGCCCAGGGCTGGCAGTATACCTACCACAGAACCAAGCGCAACCGTAACAGCCAGCTTATGAGGGGTCATACCCTGACGGAGCAGGTTGAGCACAGGCTGTGCAATGCGGCGCTTGAAAAATGCGGTGATGATAGAGGTAGACAAACCTTGGCTAAATTAAAAAGATGTTGGATAACGGGACTACAAAGAAGACGCCCTAAACCTGTAAAGAGTTGCATGTGCTGCAGCATAAATTATGCCTGATTCTCTTCAAACATTAATACGGGAGCTCTGGTAAAAGTAACCTCCTAAAGTCTGCTTTGTTTTGCTTATTTTAAAAAGCAGAGCAGAATGTTAAAGCTCTCACTATTTACTTCCGTATGTGCAGGAAACGAAGAATTTTGTCGATTGTGAGTGAATGTTCTTCTGTGCCATCTGTTCCCAGCAAAAAGGAAAAGGCTTGCAGCTCGGGGGTGTGATCAAAGTATATTTTGAACATACCTACAATTGGCACCGCCACAAACATACCCGGTAATCCCCATAGCATTCCTCCTATAATAATACTCAGGATCGTAAAGAGTGGATTGATGTTTACCCGGCTACCCGTGATGTTGGGTGTGAGGATATTGTTTTCTGTGAACTGCACAGCCAGAAAGAAGAGAAGTACGGCAAGGGTTTTATGCGGATCCCCCTGTACCACCAAGGTATAGAGCAGCGGAATGGCGCCACCGATCAGCGTGCCAAAATAAGGGATGAAGTTGATGAAGGCAGACACTATCCCCAACAGAATGGCATACTCTACACCGATAATGAGCAGACCAGTCGAATTGATAACACAAAGGATCAGGATAACGATCACGACTCCTCCCATATAGTGCTTCGTTACATCTGATATCTCATCGATCATCACCTTGACCTTTCCGTGCCGATCCGAAGGCAACGCTTTCAACAAAAAGTTCTCGAATTTATTTCGGTAGTAGAGCATCAGGAAAATATACACCGGCATCAGGGCAAATTTGGTAATGGTACTAGTAGTAGCCAGCAATATCTCAGCGATGGCTGAACCGCTCAGGTCAAGCGCATTGTTCACCTGCAGCCGAAGCCAACGCTCGTTCGATTGGCTGTCATCGCCAAACTTTCGGTCAATATGCGCTTGCAACTGATCGATGTTGAGCAGGGCCTTTTCTTTCAACTCAGGAAAATCTGTCAGGAATACCGAGAGCTGCTTGTAGAGTAGCACCATCAGCCCGGCAAAGAGGGCCATGGCAGTAATAATAGTCGCAAAGTTGGCCAATAGTCGGGGGATGCCCCATTTTTCCAGTTGCTTCACTACTGGGTATAGCAAGTAGGCAAACAGCAAGGCCATTACCAAAGGGTATAGAAACTCCCGTGCCTCCACCAGTACATAGACCAGTAGCACTAGAAATAGTAACCAATACGTCAGCTTCTTTATCCTCTTGTAATCGTTTGCCATACTCTTCTTACTGAAAAAATAGGAGATGGGATATATTGGAATCCGTACCTTTGCGCTTCACGTACGCATGCCTATGGCTTCTTTTGATCAACTGGGACTCTCCCCTGCGCTGTTAGAGCGCCTTGCTGAGTTAGAATTTCACACTCCTACTCCTATACAACTTGCCGCTATACCTCCGCTTCTCAAAGGGCAGGACGTAGCGGGACAGGCCGAGACGGGCAGCGGAAAAACAGCAGCTTTCGGTTTGCCGCTTTTGCAGCAGATCGATACGAACAAGCAGGTTATACAAGCGCTGGTACTGGTGCCCACCCGCGAGCTGGCCGTGCAGGTACGTCATGAACTAAAGCAACTCGCCCAAAAGATCGAGAACCTTAAGATCAGCGCTTTTTACGGCGGACACTCTTTCTCTCAGGAGCGGGCCTCACTGGCTTTTCCACCGCAGGTACTCGTGGGCACGCCCGGCCGTTTAACTGATCATCTCTACCGCCAAACCGTTGATTTTGGTCAGGTACGCATGCTGGTGCTCGACGAAGCCGATAAACTCCTGGAAATGGGTTTTGCTGATGAAATTGATCAGATACTCGAGGTTATACCTAAGAAACGACAGGCAGTCCTTTTCTCGGCCACCATGCCCGACGAGGTAAAGCAGCTCATATCGGATTCGCTTAAAAACCCGCAGTTTGTGCAGGTGTCGCCCAACGCTATACCTGATCAGGTGCGCCTCACAGGTATAAAAGTAACGCAGCCGGATAAGCAGCAGGCCTTACTGCACCTTTTGCAAAGTATCAACCCGGCAGGTACGGTCGTGTTTTGCAATACCCGTGGCGCCTCCGATGATGTGGCGGCTATGCTGGCCAAGCACGGCTTCGGAGCCCGTTCCCTGCATGGCGGTATGGAGCAGCAGGACCGCGACAAGGCCATGACGCTTTTCCGCAATGGGACCACGCAAGTACTGGTTGCTACCGACCTCGCCGCCCGTGGACTCGATATTGCCGCACTCAAGAACATCATCCACTACGAACTGCCCGACGACGAAGCCGCCTACCTACACCGTAGCGGACGCACTGGCCGTGCCGGTCGAGGCGGCGAGGTCTATACCTTCGCGACCACCCGAGACGAGCAAAAACTGCGCGACTGGGGCTTGGTGCGCATGGACGAATGGCTGAATACGAATGAGCTAGCAGCGCGAGTTGAGAAAGCTGAACCGGAATCTACTGAAGCTTTTGCAACGCTTCACATCAACGCCGGCCGCAAAGACAAACTAAGTCCGCGCGACATTGTAGGCGCCCTGATTGCCGCTGCCGGTCTAAAGGCCGACCAGATCGGACGTATTGAGGTGCAGGACAGAGCCAGCTATGTGGCTATACCTGCCGATCGGGCACAGGAGATTGTGGAGGCGCTATCGACTGGTAAAATTAAGGGTAGGAAGTTTAGAGTTGGGTTGGTAAAGTAAATTCATATCATCTCGAACATGCCCGAGACGTGAGTCGAAGGGGGCGAGCGTAGCTCTGAGAGATCTGGATAATTATAGAAAAAACACTGACACCCTCGCTCGCGTCTCGCGAGTGTGATCTATCATGCGGACTCTGGCCGTTTTTATTTGTGTCTCTGCACAAGTGCGAGACGCCACTGGATAACTCACACTCTCGGGACGCGAGCGAGGGGAAGGATAATCTGGTTTTAACCAAAATTCAGATTTCTCCCGATGGTCGAAAAGACACAATACTGTAGGAAACTATTCCACTCGAAAACTGTGATATACCTAAACAGAAAAAGGAACCCACTGAATCATCAGCAAGTCCCTTTTTCTAAATATCCTACGAGCTTAGCGCTGTTCCTTTGTTTCCTTTGCTGCTTCAGCCTTCGGAGCGTCTTTTTTCGCGCAGCAGGATTTAGGTGCAGTAGCTGTAGCTTTACCGTCTTTATCTGAAGTGGCGGTAGCTGTCATATGGCAGGACTCAGCTTTTTCGCCTTTCTTTCCTTTTTTAGTTTTGCCATCTTTGTCGGTGTGCTCCATCTTACACTTACCGCCTTCGCAGGCGAGGGCTGGGGTGGCTACGCCGACACCTACAAAACCTGCGAGTGCGAGCGCTAGAACTAATCTTTTCATATCCGTTGGTTTATCGATTATTTAAACAGAAATCAACCCTTTATTGTTGAGTGAGTAAATATACACGTTCTACCTAATCACCAAAATGATCATCATCATTTTTTAGTCCCTTGAGCCACAAAACCAGCAGTTTACTTATACTTTCCGTCATCGCGATCCTGACGGCACTCAGCGTCTTCTACGCCTCCCGCTTGCGTTTCGATTACAACTTCGACAACTTCTTCCCGAAGGGCGATCCGGATCTGGCCTACTATTTCAGCTACCGCGATAAATTTGGCAACGACAACGATTATTTGCTGATTGGCCTCGACAACGGCGGCAGCTTGTTCGATCAGCAATTCCTACAAAAAGTCGATACACTGACACGCTTTATGCAGCGACAGCCGCATGTGGAATCGGTGCTTTCTCCTACTACCGTCAAAAGTCCGATCATCGAGCAGTTCGGCTATTTTGAGATTCCCTACCTGCACCCCGACGAACCTGAGCGCTACACCCAAGACTCTTTACTGATCTACCAGAGCAGGGAACTGGTGGGCACGCTGTTTTCAGAGGACGCCACGGCCGTTTCCCTTTTCATCCAGACCAGTGACAATCTGGCAAAGGAACCCGGCGACACGCTGATAGCTGCCATGTATGGTGAGATCGAGCGACTGGGTTTGCAGGAGCATCATGTGGCCGGAAAGGTACTGGCGCAGTCGGTCTTCATTGAGAAAATGAAAATCGAGTTGGCCATTTTCATGTCAGCTTCTATCCTCTTGGTCATCCTGTTTCTCTGGATCGCATTCCGATCGGTTTGGGGTGTGCTGGTGCCACTGGTTGTGGTACTTCTTTCTGTACTCTGGAGCCTCGGGGTGATGGGACTGTTCAACAAACCCATCGATGTGATGACAGTGCTGTTACCGACCATCATGTTTGTGGTTGGTATGTCCGATGTCATACATATCATGTCGCGCTACATCACCGAGATCGGGCAGGGTGCTTCTAAACTTCAGGCGCTGCGGGTTACGATTCGGGAAGTGGGTATGGCCACCTTACTCACGTCACTCACCACCTCTGTCGGTTTCCTGACACTTCTCACTACCTCGATCGTGCCAATACGGGAGTTTGGACTATATACGGCTATAGGCATTGCGCTAGCTTTTGTATTGGCTTTCACCATGCTCCCAGCTATTCTGCTATTGAATAGAAAGCCTAACCCGCGGCGTGCCCGGCGAACGGACTTTTCATGGCCGATGCTATTGCGCCGTGTCTATACCTTTGTGCTGCGCAGGCCCTACCCTATTCTCTATACCAGTATGGGTGTGGTGCTGGTTTCCCTGATCGGCATTAGCATGATCAAAGTAGATACGACTTTGCTCGAAGACCTTGGCGATGACGACCCGATAATCAAGGACTTCCAGTACTTTGAAGAAAAGTTCTCAGGAGTTCGCCCCTTTGAGTTGCACCTGATCGCTGGTCCTTACAAAAGCATGTATGATCTGGAGGTGCTGCAGGAGATCGATCAGTTGGAAACTTACCTTTACCAGACCTACGGACTCAACTTCATCACCTCGCCTGCCACGGTAGTTCGGACCATCCATCGCGCACAGAACGGTGGTCTGCCGGACTACTATACCTTACCAGCCAACGAGCGCGAAATGCAACAGGTACAACGGCGACTGGCGGCTTTTATCAAACGAAGTGAATTAAGGGCTGTCGTGACGGCAGACCAACAGGAAGGCAGACTGGCTGGCAAAATGACGGATATGGGCAGTGTGCGGGCCGCCGAGCTCAACGACTCGCTAGAGGCTTTTATTGACCAGCACATCAATCCTGAGCTATTACAGACCCGCATTACGGGCAGCGCCGTCATGCTCGACAAAAACAATGACTATGTGGTGAGCAACATGCTGCAGGGTTTGCTGATCGCCTTTCTGGTCGTGGCGATATTGGTAGGCCTGATTTTCAGGTCGCTGCGGATGATCCTGATCTCGCTTGTGCCCAATATCATCCCTTTGCTAATGATCGGAGGTATTATGGGATTTCTGGGCATCAACATGACCGTGTCGGTTTCGATCATCTTCACCATTGCCTTTGGCATTGCCGTGGACGACACGATTCACTTCCTTGGCAAACTCAAAGTCGAGTTGCGCAAAGGCAAGTCACTGCCCTATGCCATTAAAACAACCATTATCTCAGCGGGCAAGGCCATTATCATCACTTCCTGCATCTTGGTAGCCGGCTTTCTGACGCTGGTGCTGTCTTCCTTCGATGCCACCTTTTATGTGGGGGTGTTTGTGAGTCTCACGCTGGTGTTCGCCGTGGTGGCCGACCTCTTGCTTTTGCCCGTGCTGATCCTCTATTTTTACAGGCCAAATCAAAAATAATTTGTGCCTAATCCAATAAGGATGGCCATATTTGCGTGATAGAGTAAAGCATTCCTTTTTATGATGATGAAGAAACTACTGGCTATTTGCATTTACTGCCTTTGGTTTGTGGGCGCGCAGGCACAGGAACAAGCACCACCGCAAGAAGACAAGCTCAGCCGACTGATGGGCGAGCGTGAACAGCTGATTCTGGAATACCAGTACTACAGCCAACAGAATAGCAACTTCTGGGGCAAGCAATCCAAGAAAGACCTTCTCAACATCATTGATACGCTCAAAGAGATCATCCGCAAAGACTCTGAACTGATCGCAGCCGTGAAGGAAGCCAGTGTACGCAAGATCGCCGAGAGCACCGTGGAGAATCAGCGGGCCGGTAAAATGATCCAACAGGACGAGCGCCTGATCAACAACCAGATCACCGACCTCAAAGGACAGATCAGTACGCTGGAGAGTCAGGCCAAAAAGCGTGAGCGTGCCATTCTGGACCTGAAAGAGCAACTGAAAGCCACTGACGAGGTGCGTTACGGCAAAGACCGTGTGATCGCTATACTGGGTGGTGCCGCGTTCATTATGTTCCTCTACGCGGTGTTCCTGCAGATTAGACTGAGTACCAAGAAGACGCCGAAAAAACGCAAGAAGGCCTAAGGCCGTATAGTTGCCACAGGTATAAGGGCTGATTCATATTAGGAGAAAAACAGAACCTTTCTGTCATTCTGTTATGAAACTTGTTTGAAGGGAGGTCAAGCCTAAGCTAACAGCTGCCAAGATCCTTATAGGATGACATATAAGATAGTAGAAAAGCTCTTAACAGGTATAAGAAACAGCCTGTTGCAGCGGAATTATTTAGCACTCGCTTTTTGTTATAAACTGATGCCCTCACAGGTATACACTAATAAGACAAAAGCTACGGAAAAGGCTGGCGCTTCGTACCCAGCCTTTCTTTTTTAAATAAGAATGATCGATATTTTTGAAGAACTACGGCAGGTACAGGACTTGCTGAAAATTGAACAGGAAGAAGACCGGCAGCAATACAAGCTGAAGGCACTGAAGAGCACGATTACGGAGCGCAAGGAAATGGGTCTTTGCTGGTATCCAGTCGTCATTTCAAAAGAAGAAATCGGGTTTGGCAACAAGGTGGTGATCGAGCTGGAGCGTACCTCCGACCGGGACCAACTGCACCTTTTCCAACCCGGCAAGACAGCCTCCCTTTTCATCAACAACGGCGATAAATCCAGTTTGAGCGGTGTGGTACTGGGCGTCAAGCGCAACAAGGTGATCCTAGCGACCAACAAGGAGGACCTGCCTGACTGGGTAGGAACCGGGCGTATGGGCGTCGAGCTGACCTTCGACGAGATCAGCTACCGCGAGATGGAGATCGCCCTCAAAAAGGTGCAGGAAGCCAAAGGCACGCGTCTGGCCGAGCTACGTGACATTATGCTAGGTATAAAACCCGCCACTTTCTCAGACGAGAAGCTAGAGGAGATTCAGTCGTTGAACGAGTCGCAAAACGAAGCCGTGCAGAAAATCTCGCAGGCCAAGGATGTAGCCATCATTCACGGACCTCCGGGTACGGGCAAAACCACCACGCTGGTGCAGGCAATTCTCCATACCTTGAAATCGCAGAAGCGCTTGCTGGTAACGGCTCCTTCTAACACGGCGGTCGACCTTTTAACCGAAAAACTGGCTAATGAAGGTGTAAATGTGATTCGCATCGGCAATCCGTCCCGGGTATCGGATGTGCTCTTGGAGCATACCTTGGATGCACAGGTAATGGCACACCGGGCTTACAAGGACCTCAAAAATCTGCGTAAGACGGCTGAGGAGTATAAGCGCATGGCCTATCAGTTCAAGCGCAAGTTCGGGCACCAAGAGCGGGCACAGCGCCAGCTTTATAAATCAGAGAGCCACCGTTTGCTTGACGAGGCTGACAATGTGGAGCACTACATCACCGATGACTTGCTCGACAACGTGCAGGTGATCACTTGTACCTTGGTGGGCGCGGCCAATAAAGCCATCCGCCACCTGACTTACGACACGGTGTTCATCGACGAAGCGGCGCAGGCGCTGGAGCCGGCTTGCTGGATTCCGATCAGCCGCACGAACCGTGTGGTGCTGGCCGGTGACCACTGCCAGTTGCCTCCTACTATCAAGTCTATTCAGGCAGACAAAGGCGGACTAAGCGTGACCTTGTTTGAGAAGTGCATCAATCGGCAGCCTGAAGTTTCGGTGATGCTGAAAACGCAGTACCGCATGCACCACCACATCATGCAGTTCTCGAACCAGCAATTCTATGGCGGTGAACTGATAGCGCACGAAAGCGTGCACAGCGCCGAGCTGCATGGGTATAACACGATCTTCGCGCCCGATATGCCGGTTGAGTTTATCGATACGGCCGGCTGTGGGTATAACGAGGCAGAAATGCCCGAGACACAAAGCTCTGCCAACCCGGAAGAGGGTGATCTTTTGATCAACCACCTTTCCAACCTTCTGAAAGACTACGACGAGGAAGATGAGGTGGCGCCGCTGAAGATCGGGGTAATAGCACCTTACCGTGCCCAGATTAATTACCTACAGGACAAAGTGGAACATACGCCACGTCTGCACGAACTGCATCAGAAGCGACAGTTGAGCATCGGCACCGTGGACAGTTTTCAGGGGCAGGAGCGCGACATCATTTGCATGAGCCTAGTGCGCAGCAACGAACGCGGCGAGATCGGCTTCTTAGCGGACGAAAGACGCATGAACGTGGCCATGACCCGTGCCCGTCGCAAGCTGATCATTGTAGGTGACAGCGCCACGCTTTCAATCAACCCGTTCTTTGCGGAATTGATCGCTTATGTGGAGAGCATCGGGGCCTATAAGAGTGCTTGGGAGCTAACTGAGAGCCTGCCTTAGCGTAGGTATAAGTTTACATTTTAATTATTCACCATCAGAGAGTAGTTCAAATAATACCGGGTCGGCTATGCTTCTCCGGTTAATCTTTCTACCTTTCTGATACCAAACCAAAACACACAATTATGAAAATTGAGAAAAACAGAGTGGTGACGCTCTCTTACGAGCTCCGTATTCAGAACGAAAACGGTGAGCAAACCCTCGTTGAAACTGCCAATACAGAAAATCCAATGGTGTTCATATACGGCATGAGCGGCCTGCCAGACCAGTTCGAAGAGAACCTTGACGGCAAGAGCGCTGGTGACGACTTTGACTTTAAACTGGACTCAAATGCCGGTTACGGTGAGTTTGATCAGAATGCGGTAGTAGAATTACCGATGAGCGTGTTTGAAGTGGAAGGTGGTATACCTGAGAACATGTTAGAAGTAGGCAACTTCATTCCGATGGCTGACAGCGAAGGCAACCAACTGCAGGGCCGTGTGGCTGAGCTGAAGGAGAATGTAGTGGTAATGGACTTCAATCACCCACTTGCTGGCAAGGAGCTATTCTTTAAAGGCAAAGTAGAAAAAGTGCGTGAGGCAACATCCGAAGAATTGGACCACGGCCACGTGCACGGCGAAGGTGGTGTGCATCACCACTAGGATTCACGAACATGATAAAGAAAAGGAGTCGCAGGTATAGCGGCTCCTTTTTTTGTGCCTATTCTTCGGGCTATACCTTATTTCATTTCGGCAGCACCTCCTCTACATAAGCAATCAGCTCCGGGAAGAATAGCGAGAAATCTTCACCGTACAGGGTATAGTTCTCCAGTAACTCCTCTCCTGCCCGCTCCATACCTGACTCAAAAGAAGTGCGGCGGCTCAGACCACCCAAAGCCTGCGCTATACCTGACACCTCAGCGTAAGACAGGAGCCAGTTCTGCCGCATCATGTAAGGGAAAAAATACTGGACCCGCTCCGGCAAATTAGGCAGGTGCTGGTTGATCAGGGCATAGATGCGGGCAGTATACGGCTTCAAAGATTCATTAGAGAATTCATCAAAACGACTGGCCAAAAAATGGTCGAAGTACAGGTCTGCCACCACTGGGGCATACTTGCGAAAATGTGGCCGCAGACGGGCTTTGGTCTCGCTAACAATCGGGTGAGTATCGGTATAGGTATCGATCAGGCGGTGTAATCTGATGCCGCGGGCTATGCCGGATGGGTATAGCTCTAGTTGTTTTCCCTTCACAGCATCGGCAATAAAATTGCCCAGCAAAAGCTCTTCGTCGTCGCCTGAGAGGAAAATATGGGCAAGGTAGTTCAAGGGTTCGTGGTTTTGTTCGGTTGCAATATAAACATCTTATACTTGCTTCGGTTGTAAAGGTATAGCCAAAACGGGCATAAACACTTTAGCGCATTAGCCCGTACCACTTAAACACATACAACCTAAAAACTATGAACAACGACAGAACAGAAAAACTGCAAACACTGATAGATAAAATAAAGGACGTAGACACTGCCATGATGTCGACTATGGACGAGGACGGCAGCATCCGTAGTCGTCCGATGCGTAACCAGCAAATCAAGGACGATGGGGCCATCTGGTTCTTCACTGGCTACGAGTCCGGCAAGTCACACGAGATCAAGAATGACTCACATGTTAACCTGAGCTATGCCAAGCCATCGGATAATCTGTATGTATCGGTTTCAGGCAAAGCTACACTCACCAAAGACAAGTCAAAGATCGACGAGCTTTGGACCCCAGCCATGAAAGCTTGGTTCCCGGAGGGTAAAGACGACCCGAATATTGGCCTGATCAAAGTAACCATTGACAAAGCGGAGTACTGGGATTCACCAAACAGTGCTGTGGTGCACCTGATTGGTATGGCGAAAGCAGCTATTACCGGAGAGCGTTACAAGACGGGCGACCATGACAAAATGAACCTGTAGGTATAGCTCAAAAAATTTCCTGAGACACCTGCCAAACATTTCCGTTCGGCAGGTGTTTTTGGTTTATTCGTTTTGTAAATTGCATTTAGAGTTTAAACAAGCTCTTATACTAGTCCTCCTTTTAAATACCCGAATCCCGTGCGACAAATTATCCCACAGTCCGATCGACTTACCACCCTGACGCTTTTTGGTTTTCGGAAAGGCCATATCCGTTGGGGTTTGGCTCAAATGGGCACCAAAGGCGCTGAACTTAATCAAATACCCGGCTTATTGTTTCATAAATTGCTGGGCAGCGGCCATGGAAAAGGCTTCAGCATCAAACCCAATTTCAGAAGGTATGGTTTGATGTGCACATGGGAGAGTGAAGAAGCTGCTGACGAGTTTCTGGAGCGCTCTGAGTTGATGCTGGAGTACCGCCTGCATGCATCTGAGATCTGGACGGTTAAACTTCTGCCCACACAGGCGCATGGCCTGTGGGATGGCGTGCAACCCTTTACGCCACAACTGTCCGAAAAGCAACACGATGGACCTGTGGCAGTGCTTACACGGGCATCCATTAATTGGCGGGCTTTGCCGCAGTTCTGGCGTTTTACCCCCAAAGTGAGTAAGGCACTCGAAGATGCGAAAGGGCTGATCTGTTCTATCGGGCTTGGCGAGCTGCCACTTATTCGACAGGCAACCTTTAGCGTGTGGGAATCAATGGACGCCATGAAGACCTATGCCTACAAAGGGGATCTACACAAAGAAGTTATCAAGCGCACCAGGTCTGAGAAGTGGTATAGCGAAGAGCTCTTTGCCCGGTTTATACCTGTGGAAAGTCATGGATTGTGGAACGGCGTGAACCCGCTGGCCTCGGTACTTAAAGCTACCGAATAAGCTATACCTTCAGCATACCCATTAGCCCGAATCCAATAATACAGAGGCTACTGATGATATTGAGCACTTGGATCATCTTAGGGTTTTGTATATACCTACCCAGTGATGCTCCAAAAGTCGCCAATATCGTCTGAATGATGACGCTACCTAAAAATATGGCAATAGACATACTTAGAACCTGCCAAACCCCAAAGTTTGGTTTTACCAGTTGGCCTGAGAAGCCTACAAAAGCAATAATGGTGAGTGGATTGACTACCGTGAGCAAATAAGTGGAAGTCAGGTAGCCAAAATCCCCTCTTTGAATGGCGGAACTGTTGTTTTCATTTGCAGTGGCGTTAATTTTAAGACTACCGATCAACATCCACAAACCGAATATGATCAGGACACCGGAAGCTACCCAAGAAAAATATACCTGATTCATGTTAAGGTAACTCACGATGATGGAGCCTACCGTAAAAGCCACCAGTGCATAGGTTAAGTCTGCCAAGGCTGCGCCCACCCCACTCAGCATACCGCTCCTGAAGCCATAAACCAAACCTCGATTTATAATTAAAATAGCGATGGGACCAACGGCTACAGCCAAGGTCACCCCAAATACAAATGCTTTTATTGAATCCATTTCTGTCTATTAGTAGATTACAGAATGGAGACGCTCGCATCTTTAAAAAGACGCAGGGTTTGCAATTATTTTCGCGTACGGTTCAGGATGTCCTCCATCAAATCGACTTGGATCTGTTGAATTTCAAGCAAGCGCTGGTTCTGGTGCACGATCAGGTGGTCGATTTTTTCATGCAACAGGCGTATCTCCAACTCAGCCTTCAGGTTCACTTTGTAATCGTACTCGGAGCGTTGCCGGTCTTTGGCCTCTTTGCGGTTCTGCGACATCATGATGATCGGTGCTTGTATCGCCGCCAGACAGGAGAGAATCAGGTTAAGCAAAATAAAAGGGTATGGATCGAAAGGACGGGTAGCCAGCAGGTATACGTTCACCATCATCCAAAGCAAAATGAATCCGAAGAAAGCCATGATGAACGTCCAGCTGCCGCCAAAAGAAGCGATCTTGTCCGCCATTCGGTCCCCAAGAGGCAGATTATCCAGTATTTCCTCCTCGATGTTTGTAGATAGCAGCTCGTTCTCCTGAATACTTTCCAGTACTTCTTTTTCAAGCTCCGAGATCTCACCTAGCTCTTTTTCAAGTAATTGCTCCAGATACAATTTACGGTACTTATTCAGATTCCCCACCGCCACATAAGTTTCGTCAGTAAAATCGGGATAGTCGGCTTGGATTAGCTTAAAGATAGGCCGCCTGATAGTAGCTCCCAGCACCAATTGGTTTAGAGGGAGTTGCCTTTTGGTGAGATGGCAAACGGCGGTTTTCAAGTCCTGCGAATTATGTGGAGACAGACTTAGATTTGTACGTAAATCGCCGGACAGGTATAAAAAAACGGACCGACATTTAGTGCCGGTCCGTTACGATGGTATTGTACTGTTACTTAGGCTGAGCCCCTTTTAGCGCTTCTTTCAATTTAGCTTCTAGGGCATCATACAGACGATAGCCGCGACTCAGGAGACTCAAGTTGTGCCCGACGAGCAGGTATAAGCTTGGGAAGGCATTGGCTTGCAAGTGTCGGGCGATCTTGAAATCCTGTTGTGTTTTCTCTTTCATTTCATCGGAGTGGAATTTCTCCAGAAAAGTATCTTCCGCTATACCTAGTCCTAAGGCGATCTCGGCCAGCACATCAGCCTTAGTCACATCATTGTTGCGGGCATAAAAGGCGCGTTGTACTTCTTCGGCCATTTCCAGCTCCTTCTCAAGTTGCAGGTAGCGCATGGTCACTACAGCGCGGCAAGCCGGCTCTGTATCGTACACAAAGCTTTCTCGCTCAAAAAAACCAAAGTCAAAAGGCTGTTCCGTCGCTTTTTCTACTTCCTGCCAATGCTGTTTCACAGCGGCTTTCATCTCGTTACCCATCGGCTCGGTTGTACCCGGGCGCAAGCCACCCAGCACCAGCTTGAAATTCAGCTTGCCTTCCTGTTCTTTTTTGAGCTGGTGCAGTACCGGCGCAAATCCATAGCACCAAGAGCACATCGGATCCATCACGTAGATCAGGTGTGGCACATCCAGCAGGTCGTATTTTTCCATTTTATTCCTTTTGCTTCAAAGTGCAAAGGTACTTATTGATTGTTAAATGGCTATATGGTTCATACCAACAATTTAACCATACAGCCATTTAACCAATTCACAAATATCAAGTATCTTAGCAGCTTGTTTAGATCAAGCGAATTCACGATAAACTATGTCAGAGTATAATTTCAATCAGATTGAGAAGAAGTGGCAGCGTTACTGGGAAGAAAACCAGACTTTTAAGGCCACCGAAAACACCGATAAGCCGAAGTACTATGTGCTGGATATGTTCCCTTACCCATCGGGTGCGGGTCTTCACGTAGGTCACCCACTCGGTTACATCGCTTCTGATATCGTGAGCCGCTACAAGCGCTCAAAAGGTTTTAACGTGCTGCACCCCATGGGCTTCGACTCCTTTGGTCTTCCAGCCGAGCAATACGCCATCCAGACTGGTCAGCACCCGGCCATTACAACAGAGCAGAACATTGCGCGATACATCGAGCAGCTCAAGAACATCGGTTTCTCTTACGAGTGGGAGCGCGAAGTACGTACCTCCGATCCAAGCTACTACAAGTGGACGCAGTGGATCTTCATGCAGTTGTTCAACAGCTACTATGACTATACCGCTGACAAAGCAGAGTCCATCGATAAGCTGATTGCTGCATTTGAAGCAAACGGAAATGCCAACATCAATGCCGCTTGCGACGAAGACACCCCTGCCTTCACGGCCGAGGAATGGAAAGCTATGAACGAGCAGGAGAAGGCGGAGATGCTACTCAGGTATAGACTCACTTACGTTGCTGACGCGGTAGTGAACTGGTGCCCTGCCTTAGGTACGGTATTGGCCAATGACGAAGTGGTTGGTGGAGTATCAGAGCGTGGTGGTTACCCGGTAGAGCGAAAGAAAATGCGTCAATGGATGATGCGCATCACCGCTTATGCCGAGCGCTTGTTGCAAGGCCTCGATACCATCGACTGGCCGGAGCCGGTGAAGGAAATGCAGCGCAACTGGATCGGAAAGTCCGTAGGTGCCGAGCTGGACTTTGCCATCGAAGGCGGAGCTTCCGAGAAGATCAAGGTGTTCACGACCCGTATCGACACCATCTATGGCGCCACTTTTGTGGTGCTGGCGCCGGAGCATGAACTCGTGAATGAAATCACGACAGACGCACAGCGTAACGAGGTGGAATCTTATGTGAACGTAGCCAAAAACCGCTCTGAGCGCGAGCGCATGACCGACGTGAAAACGGTAAGTGGTGTGTTCACAGGAGCCTATGCCATCAACCCGATCTCCGAAGATCGCGTGCCAGTCTGGATTGCGGACTACGTACTGGCTGGGTATGGTACCGGTGCTGTTATGGCCGTTCCGGGGCACGACTCCCGTGATTACGCTTTCGCAAAGCATTTTAATTTACCGATACGCGAAGTTGTAGCCGGAGGCAACCTGGAAGAAGAAGCCTATGCCGCTAAGGAAGGCAAGATCGTCAACTCCGGTTTCCTGAATGGACTGGAGGTAAAAGAAGCAATAAATGCAGGTATAGCCAGAGCCGAAGAACTGGGTGTGGGCAAAGGCCGCACGCAATACCGTATGCGCGACGCGGTGTTTAGCCGACAGCGTTATTGGGGTGAGCCTGTTCCGGTATACTTTAAAGATGGCATACCGCAGTTATTAAACGAAAGTGATTTGCCACTGGAGCTGCCAAAAATCGACGCCTACCTGCCTACTGAGACAGGTGAGCCGCCGCTGGGCCGCGCCGTGGATTGGAAATATCTAGATCAGTACGAGTACGAACTGAGCACCATGCCGGGCTGGGCCGGCTCGAGCTGGTACTGGTACCGCTACATGGATCCTCAGAACGATCAGGTCTTTGCTGGCAAAGCCAAGATTGAGTACTGGCGCAATGTGGACCTTTACATGGGTGGTGCTGAGCACGCGACTGGTCACCTCCTCTACTCCCGCTTCTGGAACAAGTTCTTGTATGACTTGGGTCTGGTGGTAGAACAAGAGCCGTTCAAAAAGCTGATCAACCAGGGGATGATCCAAGGCCGCTCAAACTTTGTATACCGTGTGAAGGACAGTAACACCTATGTGTCGTACGGTCTGCGCAAGGATTACGACATCACACCACTGCATGTGGATGTGAACATCGTAGATAATGATGAGCTGGATCTGGAAGCTTTTAAAGCCTGGAGACCAGAGAATTCCAATGCTGAGTTTATACTCGAAGACGGCAAATACATCTGCGGCGTCGAGATCGAGAAGATGTCGAAATCGAAATACAATGTCGTGAACCCGGATATTATTGTGGAGCGTAACGGAGCTGACACCCTGCGCATGTACGAGATGTTCCTGGGGCCATTGGAGCAGTTCAAGCCCTGGAATACCAATGGCATGGACGGTGTTACAAAATTCCTGAAGCGCTTCTGGAAACTCTTCCATGACAATGAGGGCAACTTCACCGTGTCGGATGACGAGCCAACTGCTGAGGAGCTGAAGTCGCTGCACAAGACAGTTAAGAAGGTAGAAGAAGACATTGAACGTTTCTCCTTCAATACTTCCGTATCAACTTTCATGATTTGTGTAAATGAACTGACAGCTCTTAAGACGAACAAGCGAGCCGTTCTGGAGCCACTGACGATTGCACTGGCACCTTATGCGCCGCATATCGCCGAGGAGCTTTGGGAGAAGTTGGGTCACAGCCAGAGCATCACTTTCGCCTCGTTCCCGGCTTGGGATGAAAAGTATCTGGTGGAGAATACCTTTGAGTATCCCGTATCCGTGAATGGTAAGACGCGTGGCAAGATTGCCTTCGCCACTGACACACCACGCGAAGAAATGGAAAAAGCGGTGTTGGCTGACGAAACGATTACCAAATTCATGGAAGGAAAAACACCAAAGAAAATTATTATCGTCCCTAACAAAATCATCAACGTGGTGGTATAAGGATTTCCATCTTACCACTAACTTTTCCAAAAGCCGCTCAGACCCCAAATCTGGCGGCTTTTGGTTTTCTATACCTAACTAAAAGCTCAATGTATACCGTATAGACTAGTAAACCACTCTGCTATGCTGCGTATACTTGCACCCACCGATTTTTCGACCGATGGCTACAATGCTACGCTGGTTGCTATGCAGCTAGCCAAAGCTTTGAGAGCTGAAGTAGTGTTTGTGCATGCAATGGCAAAACCGCCTGTTCCGGCAGCTTCTCCAGAATCAATCTTCCGGAGTGTTTACTCTGAAGAAATGCGAAAAACGCAAGTTAGACTTTTGGATGAGGCACAGCATCTCCTGGATATTCTTGATCTGCGTCACGCCGAAGTCAGGTATAAGACTTTGGTCGTACCAACACCATTTGCAGACGCCATGCTACAGGTAATCGCAAGCGAAAACATAGACCTTGTGGTCATAGGAAGTCGCGGCAGCAGTCAATTAAAACAAATTCTGATCGGAAGCAACACCTTAGAATTGATGCGCTTGAGTCCTGTGCCACTGCTTGTTATACCTAGCTATGACGTGTTTAACGGGTTTGAAAATATAACGATCCTGCTTGAGCAAATGAAATTACCGGAACGGGCAGGTATAGAGATGCTCGACAGCATTGCGCAGACCTACAACGCCATCCTGCATTTTCTGATACTAACGAAAGATGGGCAACAGGTGCAGGATGTATCCGAACTCCAAGAGCAACATTCCTCCTGGCTACAAGTCTTAAAAAGGCCACATACCACCAACTTAATGGCAGACTCTGAAGCGCCAACAGGTATGCGCGCCCACATCGCAGCCACCAATTCCAGTTTAGTCGTGCTGATGCCTGAGAAGCTAAGTATCTGGGAGGCCTTGTTCTCCAAAAACTTGAGTGAAGAACTAGCCGCCAGAGCACATATGCCATTATTGATACTTCCACATAAAGTATAGCCCTATGCAGGACGTATTGAGCAATCCGTTTTTTGAGCTGTCAGTCATACTGGCCATTGCCGCTTTGCTCGGTGCTATCGGACTCATGCTCAGGCAACCGCTCATTGTAATGTTTATTGCATTAGGTATATTGGTTGGCCCCTCCTTTCTTAACCTGGTGTCATCATCGGACATGGTGCATCTGCTGGCAGAACTGGGCATTGCTTTGCTCCTGTTTGTAGTTGGACTCAAGCTGGACCTCTCCCTTATCCGCTCAACAGGCATGATCGCTCTGATGACGGGGCTGGGCCAAGTCATTTTCACATCTGTATTCGGTTATCTGATAGGTATAGCACTAGGTTATGATTCCATCACGGCACTCTACATTGCGATTGCGCTGACCTTTTCCAGCACCATCATCATCGTGAAATTGCTTTCAGACAAAAAAGAAATCGACTCCCTGCATGGGCAGATCGCGATTGGTTTCCTGATTGTGCAGGATATTGTGGTGGTGCTGCTAATGATCATGCTCTCAGCCATGAATGCGAAGACCGGAGCCCATCCTGTACTCGGTATCATGCAGGTGGTAGTAACAGGCAGTGCTATTGTTGCAGTCATAGGTTTACTGATGCGCTTCGTCATTCCCTCACTGGTTCATTATCTGGCAAGGTCCCAGGAATTGCTGGTGCTCTTCTCCATAGCTTGGGCAGTGATCGTAGCGTCTGCCTGCGACTACCTTAACTTTAGCCGGGAGGTTGGTGCGTTTCTGGCTGGTGTCTCCCTTGCCTCTACCCCGTACCGTGAAATGATCAGTGGGCGTCTTGTCAGCCTGCGGGATTTTCTACTCTTGTTCTTTTTTATCAATCTGGGGGCGCAATTGAACCTGGGTTTGCTGGGGGAGCAGATAGGGCCTTCCATCCTCTTCTCCGTTTTTGTATTGGTTGGTAATCCGCTGATCGTTGTAGCTATCATGGGTATAATGGGCTACCGAAAGCGCACCAGTTTCCTGGCAGGTCTGACAGTTGCCCAGATCAGTGAGTTCTCGCTTATTTTTGCTGCACTAGGTCTGACCATGGGCCATATCCAGGAAAGCACCGTCGGGCTGATCACATTAGTCGGACTGATCACGATCGGGCTGTCTACCTACATGATCATCTACTCGCACAGACTCTATGATGTGCTGGCGCCAGTATTAAGCATATTTGAACGCAAGAGGCCCTACCGTGAAAGTGAAGCAGAGCAAAGCATGCCACAGCAGGTCGATGTGATTTTGTTTGGGTTGGGGCGTTATGGTGGTAACATTGCGCTTACGCTCTTAAAGGATAACATTCACCTGTTATGCATTGATTTTGATCCGCAGCAGGTGCGTTATTGGCAGAAGCAGGGCTTGTCAGCCTTATACGGTGATGTGGAAGATCCGGAGTTACCTGACAGGCTTCCCCTAAGCACGGCAAAATATGTGATTAGCAGCTTATCAGATGTCAATGCCAATATAGCGCTCGTCAAGCAGTTGCGCTCTAACGGTTATAAAGGAGTTATAGCTCTCACAGCACACCGCCAGCCAGACGCTGAGCGACTTCATGCTTCAGAAGCTGACATTATACTGTCTCCATTTGTCGATGCAGCCGAAACGATTCCTGCACGCCTGCATATGGCTGAAAAAATAAAAGGATAGCCATCAGGCTATCCTTGTTGTCATGCTGCTCATTTCGATTCAACTAAACAGCCTCGTTGAGTGTGAGTGCACCTGTAAGGCGTTCCTCCGCAGAGTTGATTGAATCACGGACTTTTTCGAGCAGACCAGCAAGCGTCGTGGCCTCCTCTTCTGTCAATCCCTGAACCAGGTTGTCAAGCTTGTATAGTTCATGGCTGATCTGATCCAACAGGTTGAAGCCTTTGTCGGAGATAACAATATTAACCAGTCGTTTGTCTGACACATTGCGCTCCACATCCACCAGACCTTTGGTTTTGAGTCTGCCGACGAGCCGGGAGGTATCCGACATTTTGTCGAGCATGTGGTTGCGCAAAACAGACGTTGACACAGGTTTAGGATAGTGTTCACGTAATATCCGCAGGATATTGTACTGCTGCCCTGTCACTTCGAATTTTTTAAAAAACTCTTCGTAGCTGTTCAGCATTAAACTGTTTGTTAGGAAAATGTTCAGGCTGGCTTTCTGCCATTCGTTTCTGTAAGCGAATATGCCTACACTGCGTTGAGATTGCATAGTGAGATAGGGTGAATAGTTGCGAAATTGTTCTTAATATACATATAATCTTTTATATGTGTTACAATGTTCGCAGTAACCGCTACACATCAAAATGTACATTTAAATTGTTTTGAAAGCGTTTTATGACCAAACACTCAAAAACAGGCAGTGAAGTATATCTTATGTTACAATCCAATGCAGGTTTATGCGGGATTGTTTATTTGATAGGCAAATATTGGGGTTAAAAAAATATTAAAGCCTAACGATTTTTTTTGATATTTATTGCTCAGGAAGGTTTCTTTCCCTTTGGTAATTTCGAAACGACCAGACTATAAGAATTATCAATCAGGGATTTAAGAAAGTCAAATGTTAAACCTGCCTCGGGCAGCACAGTATTCCAGTGCTTTTTATTCATGTGATATCCTGGTAAAACCTGCTCATACTGCTCACGCAACAAAATGGCCTGCTCAGGATCGCATTTCAAGGCTATACCCTTCGCATAATCAGACAGACTACACAGCGCAAACATTTTGCCGCTTACCTTAAATACAAGCGTGTCTTCATCAAAAGGCATCTCCTCGGTAGCACCGGGCTTGGCCAAGCAGTAATCTCTGAAATCCTCGATGTTCAAAGCAGTAAGTTTACCAGTGCTTGATCACAAAATATACCATGGCTGCCAAAAACATCAGAATTGAGATCTTGTTGATGGTGTGCATGGCCCGTAAATTAAAATTTGTCTTACGTTTCGGGTCTTTTTTACGGAAGAAGTAAGTGGCCACTTCCGTAAAATCAAATAATCCTTTCATTGTGCGGCTTCTGTATTTTATAAAAATGGATGTGGCTACAGGTATAGCCATATCCGGCTAAGTATAACAACTATTGCAACTGAATGATTGCGAGAAGGACTCAGTTGCTTTCTCTACTCCTCCAGCACGAGCGGTTCGATCCATTTTTCGTCTTCCCGAATCAGCTCGATCAGTTCATCCACTGCTCTGTCAGCTGGTACTGACTTCTTCACTACCGTTTGGCCTCGATACAGGGCGATCTTATCTTTACCTACGCCTACGTAACCATAATCAGCGTCAGCCATTTCACCGGGGCCGTTCACGATACAGCCCATAATCCCGATCTTAACACCTTTCAGGTGGTCGGTGCGCTTGCGGATCATGGCGGTGGTCTCCTGCAGATCGAACAAGGTACGACCGCAGCTTGGGCAGCTGATGTATTCGGTTTTGCTCATGCGGGTACGTGCAGCCTGTAGTATACCAAAGCTTAGGTTGTTCAGTTTCTCGATCGTCTGCAGCAATTCACCCTTTTCCTGCTCAGGCAACAATTCAGTGCCCAATATGATGCCGTCTCCAAGACCGTCGATTAACAATCCGCCTACATCAGTCGAAGCATACAGCTGTACCTGATCCGGGGTAAGTTCATCATAAGAGCGCTTGATGACGGCGGGTGTGTTGATTCCGTTATTCATTAGGCGGAAAAAGCACTTACGCAGTTCCGGCATAGCATGCTCATTGGTGGTATGCAGCATCAGCACAACAGTACTGTCTTTTTTTAGCCGATCTAGTAACTCCGTGGTTAACTCACTAATGGTAGCTTCCACAAAGTTCAGCTTTGGATGCAACTGATTAGTTTCCAGGTACTGCTTCACAGTCAGTAGAGGATGCCGGTGCTCCTGATCCTCAGCTAATTGCCAAGGCACATAGTTAATGATTTCCTTCAAACCATTGGGCAGCATGAAGTTGATGGGGTGGTCACCTGTGTAGATGTAGTCTGCCCCCAGGTCATTCATGTTGAACTTATCGAGAAGCATAGAATACAGGTGGCCTACGCTTTTCAGGTCGGCATACTGGATTTCGCGCAGTCGGCTCAGATCAGCTACCACTCGCGGCACATTCTGCCCTCCTACATTCTCTACCTCTACAGTTTCGCGGCGGTGGTACTGGAACGGATCGATCGGAATGTTGCAAAGCGGCTTGATGGGCTGTGCCTTCTCTGCCCGGTAGGTATAGCGGTCAATAAGTGCTTTGGCTACAGGTGCCTCAGCTTCCGGTGCTTCTGTCAGGGATACACGCACGGTATCTCCCAGACCATCTTCGAGCAGCGTGCCTATACCTACGGCCGACTTAATACGTCCATCCTCAGCCTCTCCGGCCTCCGTTACACCCAGGTGCAGCGGGTAAGGCTTCAGTCCCTCCTCTTCCAGTTTCTGCACCAGCAATCGGTAGGCCTGCACCATCACCTGCGTGTTTGATGCTTTCATGGAGATGACGATGTTATAGTATTGCTCATCTTCACAGATGCGCAGAAACTCCAGCGCACTTTCTACCATACCCAGCGGCGTATCGCCGTAACGGCTCAGGATGCGGTCAGACAAAGAGCCGTGGTTAGTGCCAATGCGCATAGCCGTGCCATGTTCCTTGCAGATGCGCACCAGCGGCACAAAGCGGTCGCGGATACGGTCCAGCTCAGCCTGGTAAGTCTCATCGTTGTATTCAATTACCTCAAACTTCTTCTTATCAGCATAGTTACCCGGGTTGATACGCACCTTTTCGACAATACGGGCGGCCACTTCCGCGGCGTTGGGTGTGAAGTGAATATCGGCTACCAAAGGGGTATTATATCCGCGTCGGCGAAGTTCGGCCTTGATGTGGCGCAGGTTTTCGGCTTCCTTTATACTTGGTGCCGTTATACGGATGTATTCGCAGCCTGCCTCGATCATGCGGATGCACTGCTCCACAGAACCCAAGGTATCCATGGTGTCCACGGTGGTCATGGATTGCACTCTGATCGGGTGGTGGGCGCCCATCGGCACCTCGCCGATATGCACCTCAATGGTTTCTCTGCGTTTATACTCCGTCAGGCTGGGGCAATAGATCTTGTTCATATATAAGTGGGCCTTCGCTAAAGCTACGTTCTCTTAACTTAAATCAGGCCTGCTTTGTTCAACAGGCATAAGGCGTAAATTTAGCATCATTATTTTAAAGAGAGCTAAGAGCAGAAAGAATTGTAGCGCTATTTGAATGTGTTGTGAAGCTTCAGACCTTGCTCAGGTATGGAACAAATAGAAATTATCTGTATCTTGAATATAAAACATCCGGATAAACGTTAAAGATGTTGCCAGTACATGATATATTAAATCAGCTCAACAGAAATGATACACATGAGTGCCTATATACCCAAAAATGCGGATGACAAGCTCCGCTCCCTCCTGCACTGGGGCAGATTGCGGCAGGAACAGCTAAGCGAGGCCTTCCTGATCACCAAGGATACGGTGCTGGGCTTCCTGAAACGGCAAATAGAGCACGGCAACTGGCGCGGTGTGCTGGAGGTGCTTAAAGGTAAACCGATGACACAGGCTGGCAGGTATATGCTAGGCGAACTTCGCAGCAAAGTGGTCCGGAAACTGATTATGCGCATGGGACTCCGGCCTGTAATTGCCACAGCACTGGTGCTTGTGCTTTTACCGATTATCCTGGCCAAAGTAACGGGAGAAGTCATCGGCTGGATCAGAAACAGACGCTAAAAGAAAAGAGCACCTTAGGCAGGTGCTCTTTTTATCTATAAAGTATACGGGTTAGCGTCTGAACATCAGCTCGCGGTACTTCACCAGTGGCCAATCTTCATCATCCACCATCAGTTCCAGCTTGTCTACGCTGGTACGAATCGCTTCAAAGTAAGGCATTACCTTCTCGTTGTAGAAAATCGCCTTCTCCCGCACATCCTCCATCTTGTTGGCAACCTTACGCTGTTGGATCATGTCCACCGCATTGGTCTGAATTGTTTTGATATGGCGTGAGATACGTTTAATGGAATCCAAAGTAGATTCTGTGTACTCATCTTCCAGGCCGAGGTCTTTTAGGCCACGGATATTCTGGATCAGCTTGTTCTGATAAGCGACAGCCGTAGGTATCACGTGGTTAAAGGCAAGGTCACCCATCACACGCGATTCGATCTGGATCTTTTTGATGTAATCTTCCAGCAGGATCTCGTGACGCGCCGCAATTTCCACTCTGCTAAAGATGCCATGACGGGTAAACAGATCTTGCACCTCCTCGCGGTGGTATACATCCAGTGCACGCGGCGTAGATTTGATATTAGAAAGCCCTCGCTTGGCAGCCTCTTCCTCCCACTCTTTGGAGTAACCGTTGCCTTCGAAACGGATAGCCTTGGAAGCAGCCACATACTCACGAAGCACCTGAATAATGGCCAGCTCCTTTTTCATGTTCTTGTTGTCGATCAGGTCATCCACAGCAACACGGAAATCGATCAGCTGATCAGCCACAATGGTATTCAGCACCGTCATGGAAGAAGAGCTATTGGCAGAAGAACCTACAGCACGGAACTCGAACTTATTACCCGTGAAGGCAAACGGAGAAGTACGGTTACGGTCGGTGTTATCGCGAAGGATCTCCGGGATCTTGTCTATACCTAATTTCAGGTACATGTTGTCTCCTTTCTCCATCGGCACCTTAGCAGTGCGCTCCAACTCTTCCAGTACTGCCGTCAGTTGCTGGCCCACAAACACCGACATGATAGCCGGAGGAGCTTCGTTAGCACCCAGACGGTGGTCGTTGCTGGCAGAGGCGATGCTGGCACGCAGCAGGTCGGCGTGCTTGTGCACTGCCATCACTGTGTTAATAAAGAAAGTCAGGAACTGTAAGTTCTCTTTTGGCTTCTTGCCAGGTGATAGCAGGTTCACACCCGTGTTGGTGCTCATCGCCCAGTTGTTGTGCTTGCCGCTGCCGTTAACCCCTTTATAAGGCTTCTCGTGAAGCAATACTTTAAAGCCATGACGCTCAGCGACACGGTCCATGATGTCCATCAGAAGCTGGTTGTGGTCCACGGCCAGGTTGGCATCCTCGAACGTAGGAGCACACTCAAACTGGTTTGGAGCCACTTCGTTGTGGCGGGTACGCAAAGGTATACCCAGTTTCAAGGCTGACTTCTCAAAGTCCACCATGAAAGAGTGCACGCGGCTTGGTATAGAACCAAAATAGTGGTCTTCCAACTGCTGACCTTTTGCAGGCGCATGTCCGAAGAGTGTGCGACCCGTCATCACCAGGTCAGGACGAGCCTCGTATAGGGCGCGGTCCACCAGGAAATATTCCTGCTCAATACCCAGGGTGGTGTTCACCTTCACCACATCCTTGTCAAAATATTGGCAAACCGGCACAGCCGCCTGGTTAAGCAGGTGGAGGGACTTCAGCAAAGGCGTCTTGTAATCCAGTGCCTCACCGGTATAGGAAACGAAAATAGTAGGTATACAGAGGGTGCGGGTACCGGCATTCTCGATCAGGAAAGCAGGAGAAGACGGATCCCAGGCGCTGTAGCCACGCGCTTCGAAGGTATTACGAATGCCGCCGCTTGGGAAAGAAGAAGCATCCGGCTCTTGCTGCACCAGGGCGCTGCCTTTAAAGCTCTCGATCGGGTCACCTTCTCCGGTCAGGTCGAAGAAAGAGTCGTGCTTCTCAGCCGTAGCGCCAGTCAGAGGCTGGAACCAGTGCGTGTAATGCGTAGCCCCTTTGCTCATGGCCCAGGTTTTCATGGCGGCAGCCACGGCATCAGCCAGATTTCGGTCTACCTTATCACCCGCGTCAATTGTGGCGCAAAGCCTTTTAAAGTTTTCGGTAGACATGGTGGCACGCAGGGCAGAAAAGCCGAATACGTTTTCACCGAAGTACTCTGAAATTTTACTGGATGGCAGCACGACCTCTGCCGGTTTGCGCTGACTTACCAGTTCGAGCGCCTTAAAACGAAGAATTGCCATGGGTTAAAGAGGTTAGGGTATAAATTCTGACCAAAGGTATGTAGTAAATAGATACCTTGTATCAGATAGGGTATTATTTTTTAGGGGGTCCACCTTAAATTTTAGCTGATAATTTCCCACACCCCCTATTTTAAACAGGGGTACACTCCTAATGATGTTAAAATTATGCTTCCAGTATATAAATAAGGCCTGATATAATCTGAATGGGCTGAATTATAATCGGTGATCTGGCGTTTAGGAGAGGTTACATAAGTTGTATATTTGCAGCCGTGATACGAAGCCTTTTATATCAGCCACTCTACTTTCTGTTCTGGGTGCTTTATTTTATTGCAGCCAGAGCTACGTTTCTGCTTTACCACGATAACCGTACGCAGGAATTATCTCAGGCAGACCTTCTGACTATCTTTACAAAGGGACTTCGCCTGGACCTTTCGTTCAGCTCCTATGTCAGTGCTATCCCCTTTCTGGCCATACTGGCTACTGCCCTTTTCCCGGGGCTTCAGGTGCGCGGGTTCATCCGCTACTATACCTATACTATATTGGTACTACTGTCGGTGCTCATGGCGGTGGACCTGGAGCTCTATACCTACTGGGGTTTCCGGCTCGACTCCACGCCGATGCTATACCTGAACACACCAGGCGAAATGGCAGCCTCTGCAGCAGCGGCACCAATTCTGCTGTTAAGCATCATAGCGCTGGCTACCAGCCTGTTTTTTGCGCTGCTCTTTCGCTATACCTTTGATTATAAAAATTACCACCTCAATTTCTCAAAGCTGAAGTATGCCGGTATTGCGCTGTTGTTTACCGCTGTTCTGGTCTTGCCGATGCGGGGTGGCTGGCAGCAGATCCCGATCAACCAGAGTGTCGTGTATTTCTCGGAGAACCCATATGCTAATCACGCCGGTCTCAATATGCCCTGGAACCTGATGGACACCATGCTGAAGTATAACGAGGAAACGCGCAACCCTTATCAGTACATGGACTATGAAGCCGCCGCTGCTAAAGTAGCTGAACTCTATACCTCCACTGCAGACTCTTCTGAGAAAATTCTTCAGGTAGAGCGACCCAATGTACTTTTCATCATTCTTGAAAGCTATACCGCTAAGTATGTAGAGCATTTAGGTGGGAAACCTGGCGTTACTCCCAATCTGGATAAACTGGCCAAAGAGGGAATCACTTTCTCGAAGCTTTATTCTAGTGGCGACCGCAGCGAAAAAGGCATGGTGGCGCTTCTGAGTGGCTATCCGGTGCAGACGACTACTTCGATCATCAAAAACCCTAAGAAAACAGAGCAACTGCCGCACCTGAGTCAGACATTTAAAAAGGCTGGTTATGGCACTTCGTTTTATTATGGAGGAGAACTGGAGTTTGCCAACATACGCTCATACCTGCAAAACGGAAAGTATGACCGACTGATTGACAAGCATGATTTCCCGGCTGAGAGTTATAACTCCAAGTGGGGCGCGCATGACCATGTGCTGTTTGAGCGAGTGCTACAGGACCTTGATCAGGAAAAAGAGCCTTTCTTTAGTACTGTGTATACCCTGAGTAGCCACGAGCCTTTCGAGATTCCTATAACTGCGAAGTTTAAAGGAAGCAAAATCAGTGACAAGTTTAAGAACTCCGTGTACTATACCGACTGGGCACTGGGGCAGTTCATAGCGCAGGCGCGGCAACAAACTTGGTGGGACTCGACCCTGGTTGTGCTGGTAGCCGACCATGGCCATCCGCTGCCTTATGATGATCCGAACTATAAAAGCACCAAGTTCCGCATACCTTTCATTCTGACAGGAGGCGCCTTGGCGGAAAAAGGACGAACCGTTTCCACGATTGGCAGTCAGACTGACATTGCCACGACCCTGCTTTACCAGCTGGACCTGCCACACCAGGACTTCAAGTGGGGACGCAACCTGCTGGCGCCAAGTGACTATCCTTTTGCATTTTATGTTTTCAGGGATGGCTTTACTTTTATCACACCCGGCAAAGTGCTGTCCTACGATAATGTGGCCAAAAAGCCTATCATCAGGGGCAAGGGTGTAACGCCCGAACAGATCGAGCTTGGGAAAGCCTATATGCAATACTCCTTCGAAGACTTTGTCAGAAAGTAGATAGAGCGCTGGGTATATACATGGGCGTTCCGTATAAAAAAATAGGTTGGCTAGCTATAACGCTGATTAACAAGGCTGTTTACATAGGCCCCTACTGACTCATTCAAAATTTAAATTTGTATCTTTGCACCCTGATTATGAAAAAGGTAGCATTTTATACACTGGGCTGTAAGCTGAACTACTCTGAAACCAGCACGATCGGAAGAATTTTCCAGGAGCGCGGTTTTGAGAAGGTGGAATTTACTGATACGCCTGACATATACGTGATCAATACCTGCTCTGTCACCGACAATGCAGATAAGAAATGCCGTAAAATCGTAAAGGAGGCGCAGAAGTACTCTCCTAACGCATTTATCACCATTGTCGGCTGCTATGCGCAGCTTAAGCCAAAAGAGATCAGCGAAATCCCTGGTGTTGACGCCGTATTGGGAGCCGCTGAGAAGTTTCAGTTGGTGGACATCCTCGAGACATTCGAGAAAAAGGAGCAACCACAGGTATATGCCAGCGCTATCAGCGAGGCAAACACCTTCCACAACTCCTACTCATTTGGCGACCGTACGCGCACCTTCCTCAAAGTGCAGGACGGCTGCGACTACTCCTGCACCTTCTGCACCATACCGCTGGCCCGTGGCAATAGTCGCTCCGACAGCATCGCCAATGTGGTGCGCTCTGCCAATGAAATAGCTGAGTCGGGTGTGAAAGAGATCGTGCTCACAGGTGTAAATACAGGCGACTTCGGTTTGCAGGATGGGGAACGTGTGGAGACGTTTTACGAACTGGTACAGGAACTTGACAAAGTAGAAGGTATAGATCGCTTCCGCATCTCTTCTATCGAGCCTAATCTGCTAAAAGACGAGATCATCGAATTTGTGAGCCAGAGCAAGCGCTTTATGCCGCACTTCCATGTGCCGCTGCAGTCAGGCTCTAACAAGATACTGAAGCTGATGCGCCGCCGCTACCTGCGTGAGCTGTATGCTGACCGTGTTGCCACAATTAAATCGCTGATGCCGCATTGCTGTATTGGGGTGGATGTGATCGTAGGCTTCCCGGGCGAGACAGAAGAAGACTTCCTGGAGACTTATAACTTCATCAATGGACTTGATGTAAGCTACCTGCACGTGTTCCCTTACTCCGAGCGTGAAAACACGATGGCTCCGGATATGCCGGGCAAGGTAAGCATCAAAGACCGTAACCGCAGAGCCGATATGTTGCGCATTCTTTCCGAAAAGAAAAAGCGTTTCTTCTACGAGCAGAACATAGGCCGGGAGTTTACGGTGCTATTCGAAGACGATGTGAAAGACGGTGTGATGGAAGGCTGGACTGAGAATTATGTGCGTGTAGCAGCCAAATACGACCCCGTATTAGTAAATGAAACAAAGCATGTACGACTGACCGACATCAACGAGCAGGGCTTAATGGAGGCCGAAGAAACTTATATAGAGGTGCTGAAACATTAAAAATTCTGAATTTTTAAAAATTAGCCCTATATTTTCAGTCTGAAACAATCAATAACAGCTTAATTATCTAATTGTGAACCTATCTAGAATCGTTTTGGGAGTTGCTTTGGGCGCTCTAGTAACTGCTTGTAACACAGATCAAAAGCCACAGGCGACTGTTACTTCTACTACATCAGCTAACAGCTCTGATACCCTGGCTACTGCTGCCGTAGCTGATATTGTGTACATCAACTCAGACTCTCTGCTGAGCAATTATGAGTATTTTAAAGACGCTCGTACACGCTTTCAGTCCAAAACGCAGAAAGCTGAGAAAGATCTTCAGGCCAAAGCAGCTGCATTCGAGAAGGATGTACAAAACTACCAGCGCACTGGCGGCAATATGACAGTGGAGCAGCGTGCTTCTACAGAACAGAAACTCTCACAGCGTCAGCAGCAGTTGCAGCAGCAGAGCCAGACCACGGGCAACCAACTGGCTACTGAAGAAGCTGAAGAGATGAAAAAGATCTACGATCGCGTAGAAGCATACCTGCAGAAGCTAAGCCAGGAAAGAGGCTATAAAATGGTATTGACTTACTCTAGAGGGCAAAGTGCAATCTTGTACGGCGACAACTCACTGGACATAACACAAGAAGTATTGGCTGGACTGAACAGCGAATATGATCAGGAGAAAACAGCGGCCACTACAAAAGAGCCAGCTGCCAAAAAGAAATAACCTGACACCAGGTATAGTAAACAAAGAAGGCGGGCCCATAAGCCCGCCTTCTTTGTTTTGATCTCTTACTGTAGCTGTTGGTAACCCATTATCCTAAATATCTCCCCCTCAACTTCATGCGGTATGCCATACTTATCTAGCACCTCCTGAAACAGATCTGTATAGTCTGCCTGCAGTGTTGGAGCTAAGAGCCCGGTGCTGGATTCTTTCATCGCCTTTATCTCCAGCCACTCAATATTTGCCAGGCCCGTCTGCTCCAGTTGCTCCCACCATATGGGGGCATAATGTTTCGGCGCAACATCGTCATGGAGATATTTGATGCGCACATGCGGTTCAATCTGAGGAAGACTGCGCATGGCCGAAATCAACTCCTGCCATTTCGTGTTATTCATGATCGGGACTAAGCGCTTTTCGTCTAAGATATGGCTCAGACCTTCATATGGCTTTATCATACACTATTCGTAGCGTAACGATTCGATTGGGTCGAGTCTGGAGGCACGGTGAGCGGGATAATAGCCCGAAAGCACACCAACAACCACACAGATCGTTAAACCTACGAACACCCAGATCCAGGGAACAATAAAGCCGCCATCACCGATCAGGGATGCAATGCCATTGCCCATGAGTATACCCAGGAAAATACCGACCAGCCCTCCCAGTATGCAGATCACGATGGCCTCGATTAGGAACTGCTGCTGAATTTGCATAGCAGTGGCACCCAAAGCTTTGCGAACACCAATTTCTCGTGTACGTTCATTCACAGACACCATCATGATGTTCATTAGCCCGACAGAGGCACCCAGCAGGGTAATAAATCCAATGATGAATCCGCCCACTTTAAGATAACCCGTGATTTCGTTCAGGCTCTGGATCAGCGAGTCACTTCTCCTGATCTCAAAGGATTCCTCCTGTCCCAGCTTGTCCTGGCGCACGTTGCGCATCACGCCCGTTGCTTCGCCCATGACATAGGTAAGTTCCTCAGGCTTAGAAATGGAGGTTTTGATGTTGTAAGTCAGTGTGCCATTGCCTTGCTGCGGAATCTGCCGCCCCGTTTCGAGTGGGATAAGAATCATGCGATCACCTCCACTGCCGCCCATGCTACTGCCGCGCTTCTCCAGTTCCCCTACTACTTTAAAGCGGCGCCCTAAAAAGGAGATATACTGGTTAATCGGATCGGTCTTCGGGAAAAGCTTATCAGATATTTCTTTACCGATGATGGCAACGTTGGAACCAAGCTCCAGCTCATAGTTGGAGAAAGCCCGGCCCCGCTCTAGGTTTAGGTTTTGGCCAGACAGATAAAATTCATCTCCGGCTATTATGTTTATATTCGGGTTTGTCTTATCTGACACACTCTTTACAACAGTAGCACCTGAAATATTGGCTGAAAGGCTCACTTGTGACTTCGCCTCCATCAACTCCTTATACTTCACTGCCTGGTCGTAGGTGATATCCGGGTATACCTTGTCTGTTCTTCCCTGTCCATTGTTTCCCCTGCCGCTGTTGTACTTCTTTCGGATATCAAAAGAGTTGGCGCCTAGGCTCGAAAAAGTCTGGTTAAGGGAGTTCTTCATGCCATCAACGGCTGTGAGTATACCTACCAGTGACATAATGCCGATGGAGATGATCAGACCGGTAAGGACGGTCCGTAGCAGGTTACTTTTGATGGCTCGAATACTTTCCCGTATATTTTCGAACAGGTCCATAGCTTAGGTCTTATATGCGAAACGTTCCCCCCTGCGTTAAGTATAAGGAAGAACCTCTGGTTTCTAATTTACCTCCAATATCTGAAAAAAGAACCAATTTCAATACATTTGTTACCATATGTTAAGCCCATGAAGTCATTCCGCTACCTGATACTGCTCATCGCATACCTGGTTTTCCCCTTTCATGCTTTCAGCTCCACGGTCCTTATACCGATGGATGACACCCAGAAAGACCACCTGAAGTCGTATGGAGCGGCTTATTGGGTGCTTTCCAAAAGCGTGTCGGTTGACTGGCTCCTTAATTACCGGGGTGGCAGCTTTGCCTTCCAGCATGCCCCGCAGCTTGAAAACGAGCTGGTCGTGCGCGGGATCAGCTACCAGGTTATCTCTGATGCACAATACAACACCATCCTCACCCAGATTAGCGACCCGGAGGCCAATATGGATGTCATGAAGCTGGAAAAGGTACCTAAGATTGCTGTCTATACTCCAAAGTCCAAAATGCCCTGGGACGATGCGGTGACGCTGGTATTGACCTACGCCGAGATCCCTTATGACAAGATCTATGACGAAGAGATCATGCGCGGTGACCTACCTAAGTATGATTGGCTACACCTTCACCACGAGGACTTTACAGGGCAGTACGGCAAGTTTTACTCGAGCTACCGCCATTATCCCTGGTACCAGGAACAACAGCGCGAAGCAGAGGCTTCTGCCAAATCGCTTGGCTTCAAAAAGGTATCAGAACTGAAAGGAGCAGTAGTCCGCACCATCCGTGATTTCTGTGCCGGAGGCGGCTTTTTGTTTGCCATGTGCTCTGCCACTGATACCTACGACATTGCCCTGGCGGCAGAAGGCGTGGACTTTATTGAGTCGATGTACGACGGTGACGGTGCTGATCCCAATGCGCAAAGTAAACTGGATTTCAGTAAAACCTTTGCATTCAAAGATTTCTCGCTGGTGCGCAACCCGCTTGAGTATGAGTACTCCAATATTGACATGCAGCCACAGGAGCGCGGTCTGACAGAGCCAAACGACTTCTTCCAGCTCTTTACCTTCTCAGCCAAGTGGGACCCTATACCTACCATGCTGACGCAAAACCACGCCAAAACCATCAAAGGGTTCATGGGCCAGACAACTGCCTTCCGCAAAAGCCTGGTCAAACCAGAAGTGGTGGTGATGGGTGAAAACAAAGAAGTGGGCGAGATTCGCTACATGCATGGCACCTTAGCCCGTGGCACCTGGACCTTCTATGGTGGTCATGACCCGGAAGACTACCAGCACCTGGTAGGCGAAGACCCTACCGACCTGGCCCTGCACCCTAACTCACCCGGGTATAGGCTTATCCTGAACAATATCCTGTTCCCGGCAGCTAAGAAGAAAAAACAGAAGACGTGATATACACAAAATGTAAGCCCCTACTGGTGCAGGCATTTGACAACCTGCAACTGTAGGGGCTTATATTATTATAGCCCCTGATCTATAGTGTCAGTCTATGGATTTATGATAACTTTTCTGGTCCATACCTGGTTGTCTGATACAATTCTGAGCACATAGTAACCATGAGGAAGCTTATTAAGCTGAATCGGTATCTTGGATACCTGTCTGTAATTGCTTTCCATTAACCTGGCTCCAGTACCTACTTCCTGCAGCGTGACTTGCGCTGTAGTCAGTACTTCAGGCAGCTCCACCTGCAAAACGCCTCTGTTTCTGGCCGGGTTAGGATATACCAGGATGTCGTCCGATGAAAAAGCCGCTGTAGCTTTAGAAGAAGACTTGTTTGAAGCAATTGCTCCACGGCATGGGCCCCTGTATTTCCAATCACCCTTTGCGTGACTATTTTGCGAAGGATTACTTCCTGTTGAGATGCGCTGGGCTTCGTACGTGTTGCCGTTTAATGACGCAAGTGCTCCTGCCACATACCTAAAATCAGGTTGCCAATCCGGAAGTTCGCAACTGTTCCTGTTACCTCCCCCGTAACCGTTTACAACCGTTATACTGATAGGATCCGAGGCATATGTTTCTCCCTGCTGATTGACTGCTACAGCGTATACTTCATACGATCCTTTTCCTATACCTTTCCAATGGAAAGTATAGGGTGCTTTGCTGGAAGCGCCCAATACCTTATTCCCCTGGTAGTAGACAACCTGTCGAATAGAGGCATTATCTGGAATGTCGAGTGCTACAACCAGATCCACAGAAGCATCAGCTTTAAAATAAGTGCCACTTGCCGGAGAAACTAGATCAACTGCTATAACTGGAGAAACGACTGGTATGTACCCACTGATGGTATACTCCCCAAGCGATCCATATTTAGAATATGCTCCGTAAACAGAGGTTCCCCCCTCGATCGATAGAAAATACCTGCCAGATTGAAGTTCCTCTTCTATGCTGACAGCAGGTTGCCCTACATCCTGCACACGGATCACCTGACCGCTTTCACTCCGCAGGACAAGCAGAGGGTTCAGGTTAGAATGCTCTGCAGTTGGCTGTACTTGCAGCGTAACCAAACCACCCGAGGTTTCAAATGAAAATACATCTATATCATCTGAATTGCTGATGTTCCCTTTATTCGAAGCTGGTGCAACTACCCCCGTCCCATCTATCAACAAAGCAGAAGCCGCTTCATGATGGTCACCATGATCGTCAGTTCGATAACCGAAACCATTGCGTGTGGCGATTATGTTCAGATCATCCTCTGTGTTATTAGCAAATGGATAATCTCCCTTGCTCCACTGAGCGAACGGAATAAAGGCTGCTCCCATGATAGGCGCCCAGCTCCCATTACCATAGTAGTATTCCTCTGCGGGCGAAGTTCTGCCATCGTGCGACAAGTGCAGCATATGCCCAATTTCATGGGAAGCCGTGTTACCGCCATCCACGACACCTGTATTCCAGACGAAACTGGGTGTTTCTCCCCAAATCTCGCCGCCAAAGGTAAAAGAGCCGATGTAAGCACGACCACCATCACCAGGCGAAAAATAATTTGTCGGCGTGAAAATGACTCTGCCACGCCGGTTGACGGGCGCACGGTTGAAGACCTCCTCACTAGTCGTGATGTTGACATCAAAGGCGCTGAAGTCTGCACTGATGAGGGCCCACATAGCTGCTATCTCTGACTCGCTGTAGTTCATAGCAGCGCGACTATAGGATTGCCGCCATTGAACATCTCGTTCCAAAGTGTGCCGTTAACATAGTGTCCATCGTAGTCAAGCAGTACTACGGCTGTGGCTCCAGGCAGACTTTCGAGTTTTGGAACCTGGATGGCAGCTGCGCCTAAGGTGTTCTCAGGACGGCCAGGCTCACCACTTTGATGCCGCATGAAATCGACACAAAGCACCTTGTCAATGTCCTCTTCCTGTAGGTATACATCGCCGTTTGGCTCTGTCATAAAGCGATAATAGCGCTTCTGATCAGGTATCATGACATCGCCTGTTACCCGATTGCCCAACACTTTCAGAAAGAAGTTACTGTTAGGAACATTGGAAACTTCCCCGTAAAAAATCTCGCCGTCCCTTGCGGTTTTACTCTTGCGAATTGACAGTGAAATGGATTTGTTACCAGGGAGCTGATGGCGCACCTCAGGAGAGGCAGATCGCTGAGTTTGTTTTAGGTTGGCTTTACTCTTGTAGAGCTGAGAAATCTCTGCTGCCTTGCCAATCCGGCTTTTACCTTGTGCTAAAGCTTGTCCACTGCTTAGACATACTATAAGCAGAGCAAACAAAATACAGTAAGCTTGTTTCATAATTATTCGATTTGAGAAGTGATACTTACATACAGTATACTCCTGCCAAAGGAATAAGTATTAACTAAGCTATAATTAATTAAACTAAATAAAGTAAAGAGGTGTAATTAGGCGGTCAAACAATGAAAAGTTCAGATCAATATAAATTTAGTGCATCCTATCCGGTCGGGGTTCCAGATTTCGGATGATCTCAGCTTCTATTTCGAGTAGTTCATTCAGGCGGGCATCCACTACGTCTGCTGGCATATACTCCTTGGCAAGCTTCACAAAACTTACGTAGTGCCCCGCTTCTGATACCATGAGCTCGTAGTAAAACTTCTGGAGCTCTTCGTCCTGTATATTTTTCCAGAGCAGTTTGAAGCGTTCGCAGCTGCGGGCCTCGATCAGGGCATTCACCAGCAAGTGATCCATCAGTTGGCGCTCCCGTTGCCCACCTTTGCGGATATGCTTTGTCAATTCCACCACATACTCATCCGGCCTATTGCGACCCAAACCCCAGCCACGTTTTTTCAACTCTGCCAGTACACGCTCAAAATGGCTCCACTCCTCTGCTACCAGATCTGTCATCTCTTCCACTAGGCGAGTCTTGTCAGGGTACTTCACAATGAGGGATATACCTGAGGTGGCCGCTTTCTGCTCGCAGTAAGCGTGGTCAACTAATATTTCTTCAATGTTTTTCTCAGCAATGTTCACCCAACGCGGGTCAGAAGGGAGCTGAAGGCGAAGTATCGTTTTGGTAAATTGGGAAGACATACGGGGTCAGATAGATTAATCGAAAAACATCCACTTAATGCCGAAAACAAAGCTGGTCCGCATGCCCGGGTAGTAAGGCGTACTGAAATAACCAGGCGCTGTCAGATCGGAAGCGATGTTCGCCATTTTAAGGAACACGTTCAGGTTCTTGATATCAGCTGTAATAAACACATCCGTTACGGGGTAAGGCTGTATAGTGAAGTCATTCTGCAGATGGAACTGCTGCGTAACAGGCATGTAGGCATCGGCCATGTAGGCGGTAGGAGAATACACTTGCACCCCAAACTGACCTATCAGTGCATTTCTAAACAGCGCACCTTCAAAGTAAAGCTTTGAGTCAAACAACCACTCCGGTATGCGGATCACAGGCGCTTCGCTCGTATTCGTGTAAGCGACAAAATTTTCAAAGTGAATCTTGCCGAAACGGATATGATGTTGAAGCTCGGCGCCAAACACCTGTTGATTGTCGGCATATTGCGCTGGAACGGCATTCAGATCGAAATAAATATGGCGCTTGATGTGGTTAAAGTGACCGGTTAGCCGAACAAACTGACGTGCGCCCAGTTTGCCGGCAAATGTTGCCTCCAAGCGGTCAGTCACAGAATTGTTGAAATCGTTGGTCCACTCGAAGTGGTTACCGATTATACGTTGCTCTATAAGTGAGGGTGAGCGTAGCACACGGCTGACACGCCCTTGCAATGGACCCAGTTTAGCCGTGGCACCTACTTTGTAGTCGTTAGTCATCTGAAACTCACCGTCAAAAGACAATAGTGCCTGGCCGTACATCAGACGCAATTCCCCCCCTACAAACAATTGGCTCAGACTTTCATTGCTTTCGTTGTAACGCTCCGAGCTGTCCTGCTGTGCTATGCTGAGCACCCTGTAGTCGAGTTTGGAATTGCGGAACTTGGCGTAGGCCTTGTAGAAGGACAGTTTGTTGTTTCCGGTTACACCAGCGATGTTTTCCATTTCGCGGTAAGCAGTGCGGTCATCGGTTCGGGTGAGCGGTGTGAGAACTTTTGGGTAAAACACTGGCTCACCGTTGCTCTGACGCGAAATAGCATCATCCTGAAAAATATCGCGCTGACGCCCCCAGTCGAAGCTGTGGAAGAGCTTCAGGTCTTCGCCTGCCAGTTTATAAATGTGCATCAGGTGATAGTTGCTTCGTAACTCCCGTGTAGAGGCCTGGTCGAGGTAGGTCAGCGCCTGCTGAAACAGAAAACGGTTGGCTTCTCCGGGAATAATACCGCCAAATTCGATCTGCTCGTGATTGAGGTGGGTAAAATTTGCAAAGAGGTCATACTTTTCATTCTCGGACCGATAATGCGTAAAGGCCTTCACAGCCTGGCTGCTCAGGATGCCATCGCGACGCAGGTTGGATACACCTATCTGTCGGTTCCCTGAAATGATCTGGTAAGCCACACCGGCATTCCAGCGCGGGGTGATGTTCCTGGCGTGAGTGGCCTCAAAGATCTGCTCTCCACGCTGCCCCTGAATGTAGTAAATGTGTGAGTATGGAGACCGTGTATCATAGTAGTTGACGCGGTGCGGATCATAAGCATAGCGGTCAAACACGTTTTTGTCGAGTCGGGCGCCAATCTTGTTTGGGGCTCTGAAAAGAATAGGCTTGGATGCAGTACCCACATTGCCTAGGTGCTGATAATGCGCTGTGTCCTGGTACCAAAAGCGCTCATTATGCATGTTGTTGATGCTGGTATCAATGCGCTGCAACAGATACCGTCCTTCCAGCACATCGTTTTCGAACAACTGGAGTGTTGTTCTAGGGCTGTAGAGCACTTTTGTTGTGTCGTCAACGATCTGGGACTGTGCCTGCGGGGCAACAGCCAGACCTACCAGGAGCCATATTACTGCTAAGAGCTTACTTTTCACAAGCCAAAATTAGTGATTTTCGTGCAACCCGTATACGTACTGCTATGAAGTATAAGGTGTTTTAGTTTATTTTTTATCCCCCGCGATGGGTATAGATGCTTTGAATGTGATTACATGCTGCCCTACCAGTTCATCAAATGCCTCTCCAGCCTGCTGCAGAAAGTACACTTCAACCGGTATGTAAAATATAGGCAGCTCCCGGGTCAACGTTGCAACTATACCATCTGACAGTTTTACAGCATCTTTACGTGTTGTAATGATAATCACACCTTTACCATTACCTCCTTCTAGTATACCTTTCAGCTTTTCTATATCCGCTAAGGTATAGCTATAGTGGTCTGGATACTCCAGGTGCTGCACAATTTCAAATTTCTTCTCAGCTAAATAGCGCAGCAATGGTCTGGCATTGGCTATACCTGTCAGCAGCACAACACGTATTGACAGCTGTGTCGCATTGCCTATACCTACCGGGTTGCCATAGCGAAATGCGCTGAAGAACACAGGTGTGTCAGGTCGGCTATACCTGCGGATGCGTTTGTCTATACGCATCATCTCAGCTGTTGCTAGCGTTGCAGGGCATTTTGTTACGATGATAGCATCAGCACGCCGGGCACCCTGCCGGGGCTCCCGCAATAGTCCGGTTGGCAGGACATGGTCTTCATAGAACGGACGACCATAGTCCGTCAGCATCAGGTTAAGCGAAGGATTGACGGGGCGGTGCTGCATGGCATCATCCAGAACCACGACCTCAGGAGCAGGTTTAAGCTGCAGCAGCTGTGCTATACCTGCGGGTCTGCTCTCGCAGACAGCAACCGTCACGTCCGGAAAATCGCGGTAGTATTGAAATGGTTCGTCCCCCAGGGTATGGGCAGTTGCTTTATCATCAGCCAGTACAAAACCCTTGCTTTTACGACGGTAACCCCTGCTCAGCACGGCTGTTTTTTTGTCGGTCAATAGCCGCAGCAGGTACTCCACGTGCGGGGTTTTGCCGGTGCCTCCTACCGTGAGATTGCCAACAGCTATGACTGGCAGATCAAAACGCACCGAGGATAGCCAGCCCTTGTCATAGAGCAGATTCCGCAGCAGCATGATACCGCCGTAGAGGATCGAAAATGGCCATAACAGGTAGCGTAGAACAGTCATAAGGTGCAGCTGTACATTGCAAAGGTATAGAAATATGATCAAAGCCTGTTGTCCGGACTTGATTTGTATACCCTGAATACACTATATTTAATACTTGCAATATCCGACCTCATTTATCTTCACATGAAAACAAGCCGTACCCTTACCCTTTTTGCATTTTTTCTGCTGCTTGGCACCTCGGCCTGCACTCCCTGTGCCACTATACGCTCCGATCCGCCGGCCCCTGTTTCGTTTTACCTCGTGGACGCCTCGGGCAGCAGCCCATTCGATAACCCGGCTGCCGGCATCCATCCGGATTCTATTCAACTGATACTTGATGGGGAGCCTTTTAACTACTTGTTTACCGGCACTGATGAAACCGTGAATAACCTGATTTTTGAGACCTACCCGGTCATGTACACCAAGTCGAGGGTGCGCATGCTGCTACGCCTTAACAACCTAAACACTGACACGCTGGACATCGCCTATACCGTGAACCGGGGCAAGTGCTATACCGACTATACTTACTCCGCTTTTTACTTCAATGGCAAAGAGCTCAAGCGCCAGCCCGACACAGGTTATCTGCAACTACAGGTGCTTTAAATTTTCAGGGCTGTGCCGAACTTAGTAATTTGGTGTTTTAATTGCAGACTAGACTATGAAAGATAAGAACACCATCGGCGATATAGTAAAGGTGCTGGAGCAGTACGCCCCTGTACCCTACCAGGAAAGCTACGACAACTCCGGTTTGCAAACCGGCAGCGCGGGCGACGAAGTAAAAGGCGTGCTGCTGACCCTGGACTGCACCGTAGCAGTCATAGATGAGGCGAAAGCGAAGGGCTGCAACCTGATCGTGGCACACCATCCGGTCATTTTCAAAGGACTGAAGAGTCTGACCGGGCACAGCTATGTGGAGCGCACCATTATCAAGGCCATTCAAAATAATATCGCCATTTACGCCTCCCACACCAACCTGGACAGCGTGCACAATGGCGTGAATGCCAAAATTGCGGAAAAGCTGAAGCTACAGAACATCCGCATGCTCAGTTCCAAACCCCATACCCTGATGCAGCTGGCCTTTTTTGTTCCCGTTGAGAATACAGATGAAGTGTTGGCTGCTATACATAAAGCCGGCGCCGGGCAAATCGGCGAGTACAGCGACTGCAGTTTCCAGGTACAGGGCACCGGTCGCTTCCTTCCTTCTGAACAAGCAGATCCCACCATTGGTGAGAAAGGCAAGCCGGAGCAGGTTCAGGAAAACCGGGTGGAGGTGATTTTCCCTGTCTTCAAGCAGCAGCGTATCATGCAGGCATTACTGGAGGCGCACCCTTACGAGGAAGTAGCGCATTTTCTGACCCTGCTCGAGAACAGCAACCAGGAAGTTGGCATCGGGATGATCGGAGAGCTGGAAACGCCTATGGCGGAGCAGGAATTTCTTGATTATCTGAAACAGCACATGCAGCTGCCGGGCGTTCGCTATACCCCGGTGGGTAACAAAAAAATCAAGCGGGTAGCGGTTTGCGGTGGCTCAGGCAGTTTCCTGATAAAAGACGCCCTACGCCAGGGTGCCGACGCTTATGTGACAGCCGACGTGAAATACCACGAATTCTTCGACGCAGAGGGCCGCCTGCTCATTGCTGACATCGGACACTATGAAAGTGAGGTATTTACAAAGGAGATTTTTTATGATACAATTTCCAAAAACTTTACTAATTTTGCAGTCTATTTATCGGAAGTAAACACAAACCCTATCAGATACACCTATTAACTACATGGAAAGTACGGTAGCCAGCAAATTAGAAGCACTGCTAAAGCTTCAGAGTATCGATTCGCAGCTTGATGAAATTAGACGCGTAAGAGGCGACCTCCCTGAAGAGGTTCAGGACCTGGAAGATGAAATTGAGGGCTATGAGGTAAGGGTTCGTAAGTTTGACGATGAAGTGGCAGCACTCAACGACAGCATTGCCCAACGCAAGCAGTCTATCAAAGACGCTGAAGGTCTGATCCGCAAGTACGAAGACCAGCAGACAAACGTACGCAACAACCGCGAGTACGACGCCATCACGAAAGAGATCGAGCTGCAGAAACTGGAAATCCAGATCGCAGAAAAGAAAATCAAAGAGGCACACTACCAGATCGAGCAGAAGATCAACGAGATCGAAGGCACGAAAAACCGTCTGGAAGAGCGTCGCAAAGACCTTGAAAACAAGAAGCACGAGCTTGACCAGATCGTAGCCGAGAGCGAAGAAGAGGAAAAGAACCTGGAGAAAGACCGTGACAATGCTGCACAGCAGATCGAAGACCGTCTGCTTAGCGCCTATACCCGTATCCGTAAGAACGTGCGCAACGGACTTGCAGTAGTATTAGTGAAGCGTGATGCCTGCGGTGGCTGCTTCAACACAGTTCCGCCTCAGCGCCAGGCTGATATAGCGGCTCAGAAAAAAGTTATCGTTTGCGAGCACTGCGGCCGTATTATGGCTGGTGTTGAGCAGCGTATCTACTAAATGACAGCATGCTGAGCGTTATGCGCTTGCATACATATAGAAAAAGGATGGCGTTTGCCCATCCTTTTTTTTTGTTACTATCCCTGCTCCTTTCCCACCCTGCCCAGGCGACCTCTGTCTATGGCCCTACCGTGCGACAGGCCTACGAGGCATCCATCAGCCTGCGCATACCGGATGGACGCCGTCTGATCCAGCAGGAGCTCCTGCATAATCCTGACAATGCCGCCGCGATCCTGATCGACAACCAGCAGGACTTTCTAACATGGGCCATTCAACAAAACCCGGAGGTATACGCAGGTATACTATCTCGTCAGGAAAAGCGACTGCAGCTACTTGGCAGCCTGAAAGAGAATTCCGTTTGGGTGGGTTATGCCCTGGCTGAAGTACGGCTGCAGATCGCCCTGAGCAAACTGCTGCAAGGCAACAAACTGGGCGCCGCCTGGGATTTACGACAGGCCTACCTGCAATACAGCGCCAATGCCCGGCAGTACCCCGATTTTCTGCCAAACCGCAAAACACTCGGTGCCCTGCAGGTCCTGATCGGCTCCGTGCCTGACTCCTACCGTGTATTGCTCAACATCATCGGAATGCAGGGCAGTATCGAAACAGGTATGGCAAACCTGAAGGCAGCTGCCACCAGAGACAATCCTTTCCGGGAAGAGGCGCAGCTTTTGCAGATCCTGTTATTACACTTGGTTGACCCGGAGGCAGATGAAGTTGCAGGCAACTCCATGTTGCAGCTAAGCCGCCAGCATCCGGACAACCTCCTTTATACTTTCGCAGCGATGCATGTGCTCAAAAAGACAAAAAAAAGTGAAGTCGCTTTGCAGGTATACCAGCGCAGACCACATCAGGCCGGCTATCTTTCCTTCCCCTACCTGCATCACATGGCGGCAGATCTATACCTGTACAAAGTTGATTTCAACAACTCTATAAAGTCAAACCAACTGTTCCTGTCCCAGCACAAAGGAGAGAACTACTTAAAAGCAGCCAACTACAAGCTATACCTGGCTTACTGGCTGGGCGGCCATGCTCATCAAGCAGAAAAGCATTTGACACAAATAGGGCTTGCAGGGCGAACCGAGATGGAAGAAGATGCTTACGCCGCCCGTTTTGCCAAAGAGCAGGTAAAGCCTAACCGCTACCTGATGCTGGCCCGACTTCAATCCGACGGAGGCTATTACCCGGAAGCCCTTGGCATGCTGAACCAAATGCCTATGAAGCCGGATACTGCTCCTACGGAGCGGGCTGAGTATTATTACCGCAAAGCCCGCATTTACCACGGCATGAATAAGTTGCAGCAGGCCAAACAGCACTATGAACAGGCCATAGAGGCAAGCCGGCTGACTACACTTTATTTTGCTCCTTATTCGGCTTTGCAACTGGGCTACATTTACCAGGACGAGCAAAAACCGGAGCTCGCCAGACACTGGTTCAGCAGAGCCTTAGCTTACAAAGGACACGATTACAAAAATAGCATTGACGGGAAAGCCAAATTGGCTCTCCAAACGCTTAAAAAGCTGTAATAACATGGCTTATACCAAAACCATTCTGCTGGCAGATATATCCTGCTCACTTAGCCTCCTTCGCCGGAAAGCTCTTGCCTGGGCGCAGCAGTTCAGGTTAGCAGCCAGCTATACCTCCAATGATATCCCCTATCCTTACCATGGTTTTGATGATTTGATCGCTGTATCAAACGGGCAGCCAATTCAGTGGGGACAGGAGAATGTCTTCGGGGAGCTGCAGGACAAACTGAAGGCAAAACCAGCGCTATGGTGCGGCTATCTGGGCTACGACCTCAAGAATCAGGTAGAGAAACTCATCAGCCATAATGCAGATGCGATAGGCTTTCCGGACATATTCTTTTTTGAACCGGAGCTATACCTTCACTTTAATAAAAACAGCCTAATCATCAGCAGCAAAGCTGATAATATTCAAGTTTCTTTACAGCAGATACTAGCGACTCCTATACCTGAGGACTTCTCTATATCCCCTATTCAGCTCCAGCAGCGAGTGCAGAAGGAAGACTACATTCGTAATGTAGAGCGGGTGCGGGACTATATCCGGGATGGCGAGGTATACGAGTTGAATTACTGTATGGAGTTTTATGCAGAGGAAGTGAAGCTGTCTCCCCTGCCGCTATACCTGCAGCTCAACGCACTTTCTCCTACACCATTTTCGGGCTTTCTGAAATACGATGATCTATACCTGCTTTGCGCCTCCCCGGAGCGTTTTCTCAAGAAAGAAGGCAACAAACTGATCTCACAGCCTATCAAGGGGACGATTCGTCGCGGCGCTACACCCAAGGAGGACCAGCAGCTACAACAGCAGCTGCGCCATGACGAAAAAGAACTGGCCGAAAACATGATGATCGTGGATCTGGTACGCAACGACCTGCGCCGCTCCTGCGCTACGGGCACCATTCAGGTCGAAGAAATGTTCGGCATTTACGGTTTTAGGCAGGTTTCGCAAATGATCTCGACGATATCTGGTGAACTGCGGCCAGAATGTACGATCACCGATGCGCTGAAAGGGGCTTTCCCGATGGGGAGCATGACCGGTGCACCCAAGATCAGGGCCATGGAGCTGATTGAAGAACTAGAGGTTACCAAACGAGGACTCTACTCAGGCGCCTTCGGCTACCTGAAACCTGATCAGGACTTCGACTTTAATGTCGTGATCCGAAGTCTGCAGTACAACGCCTTAACAGGCTACTTGTCGTTCATGGTGGGCAGCGCCATCACCTACGATTCTATACCTGAACAGGAGTATGAAGAGTGCCTGCTCAAAGCACAAGGTATACGGAAAGCCTTAGGGCTTGAATAAGCGCATTAGATTTAAAGAATTCCTCTGCCATTCTGTCACGTTTTACAGCGGATTATAGTATATTTGCACCTCCTAAGAGATTTTTTGAAGTATGGACCCAATCGTTGATTTAGATTTTATAGATAACCGCACTCCTGAACAGGCTACCGCAGCCGCTTCTTGCGACACCAAAGTAACGGCTGAAACTAATACCGGCAAGACCCGCAAACTGTACATCGAGAGCTACGGCTGCCAGATGAACTTCTCAGACAGCGAGATTGTGTCGTCAATCATGTTTGAGCAGGGCTTCGACACAACGGCTCAGATCGAGCAGGCGGATGTGGTATTCCTTAACACCTGCTCTATCCGAGAGAAGGCGGAGACTACAGTTCGCAATCGTTTGGGCCAGATCAATTACTTCAAGAAGAAGAAGCCTGAAATGGTGATTGGCATACTTGGCTGCATGGCCGAGCGCCTGAAAAAATCGCTGCTGGAAGAGGAAAAAATCGTGGATTTGGTAGTAGGCCCAGATGCTTACCGTGACTTACCTAACCTTATCAATGAAGTGGATGGTGGCCAGAAGGCTGTGAACGTACTTCTTTCACGCGAAGAAACCTATGCCGACATCAACCCGATCCGACTGAACAGCAACGGAGTGAGTGCCTTTATCTCGATCATGCGTGGTTGTGACAACATGTGCTCTTTCTGCGTAGTGCCATTCACACGCGGGCGTGAGCGCTCTCGCGATGCGCACTCTATCGTGCGGGAAGCCGAGGCACTGGTTGCACAGGGCTATAAGGAGGTGACACTGCTTGGACAGAATGTGGACTCTTATAAATGGGCTTCAGAAGACGGCAACGAGCACGTAAACTTTGCGCAGCTGCTGGAAATGGTGGCTAAACTCAGCCCTACCCTGCGTGTACGCTTCTCCACCTCCCACCCGAAAGACATTACAGACGAGGTGTTGTATACCATGAAAAAGTACGACAACATCTGCAAATACATACACCTGCCTGCCCAGAGCGGTAACTCCCGTGTACTCGAGTTAATGAACCGTACCTATGACCGGGAGTGGTACTTGAATCGTGTAGACGCTATCCGTGCTATACTGGGTGAAGACTGCGGCATCTCTTCGGACATGATCGCTGGCTTCTGCTCCGAAACAGAGGAAGAGCACCAGGATACCCTGTCGCTGATGGACTACGTGCAGTACGACTACTCATACATGTTCTTCTACTCAGAGCGCCCAGGCACACTGGCTGCCCGCAAACTGGAAGACGACATTCCGCTGGAAGTAAAGAAGCGTCGCCTGGCTGAGATCATCGAAAAGCAGCGCGAATGTTCTCTGAACCGCAACAAGCGTGATCTGGGTCGTGTGCACCGTGTGCTGGTGGAGGGCTTTTCTAAGAAGTCAGATCAACAGCTGAGCGGCCGCAATGACCAGAACAAAGTCGTGATCTTTGACAAGAAACATTATAAGAAAGGCGATTACGTGAATGTATTTGTAAACGACTGCTCCGTAGGCACGCTCTTCGGCGAAGCGGTAGATTAGGCTTGGAATTTTTCCAGGTCATCTAATCTTCAAATAAAAAAATAATGCGCAATATCGATATACAGAGTATAAAACAGCGCTTTGGCATCATCGGCAACTCACCCTTGCTAAACTACGCCATACAGGTGGCGGCCCAGGTGGCCCCCACCGATATGACTGTGCTGATCACGGGTGAGAGCGGCAGCGGCAAAGAGTCTTTCTCCAAGATCATTCACCACCTGAGTCCGCGCAAACATGGTCAGTTTATCGCCATCAACTGTGGCGCTATACCTGAAGGCACCATTGATTCGGAGCTTTTCGGTCACGAAAAAGGATCTTTTACCGGCGCCACAGACACCCGTAAGGGTTACTTTGAAGTAACGGACGGCGGTACGATCTTTCTTGACGAAATCGGTGAGATGCCACTCGGTACGCAGGCTCGCCTGCTGCGTGTGCTCGAAAACGGAGAATTTATCAAGGTAGGATCTTCCAAAGTGCAGAAGACCGATGTGCGTGTGGTTGCCGCTACCAACGTGAACCTGATCAACGCAGTAGAGAAAGGCCGCTTCCGGGAAGACCTGTACTATCGCCTCAATACGGTTCCGATCACAGTTCCATCATTACGTGAACGTGGTGAGGATATCTACCTACTGTTCAGAAAGTTTGCTTCAGATTTTGCTGAGCGTTATCGTGTCAAGCCCATTAGCCTGACGCAAGATGCGGTGGAGGAGCTTTTGAGCTTTCGCTTTCCGGGCAACATCCGTCAGCTGAAGAATATTGTAGAGCAGATCTCGGTGCTGGAGTACGACCGTGAACTGGATGCCAACAAGCTGCGGCACTACCTGCCCCGTGAGCAAGGCGGCAGCCAGGTACCAGCCCTGCTGGCAAAAGAACCTGGTGCTGACCAGTCCTTTTCGGAGCGCGACCTGCTTTACAAGGTTCTTTTTGACATGCGCCGCGATGTATCGGAGCTCAAAAAGCTCGTGTTCGAGCTCATGACGCGTCAGCCAGGTGATAACGAACTACTTAAGGAGCACAGCCATCTGTTTGAGAACATAGAAAAAGTAAACCATGTGCGTCCTTACAAAGGGGCAGAGCAGCCAGAGCCATATTACTTACCAGTGCAGCAACCCCGCCACGAGGAAGAGTACGACGAAAGAGTAGAAGACATCTCCCATGAAACTGAGGAGGAAGGCCTTTCGCTGGAATCAATGGAAAAGGAAATGATTCTGAAAGCGCTCAAAAAGCACAACAACAAGCGGAAGTATGCAGCCAATGACCTGGGCATTTCCGAAAGAACGCTCTACCGTAAACTAAAGCAATATGATATCGAGAACTAAGGGCCTCACTTTATTCCTGAGCCTGCTATTGGCAATTTTCTGCACCGCCTGCGGGGTGTACTCTTTCACAGGAACCTCTATATCACCTGACATCCGAACCATTTCGATTCAGAACTTTGAAAACAGTGCCGGCGAAGGTCCTTCTAACCTGACACAGGTGGTAACCAACAGTTTCCGAAACTATTATCAGCGTAACACCAACCTAACCGTACTACAGCGCGACGGCGACTTGCAATTGGAAGGACAGATTATTAGTTTTACACTGACTCCAGCGGCAGTACAGCGCGACGGCAACATCGACCAGGCGACGCTGAACCGCCTTACCATGGGCATCCAGATCCGCTTTACAAACGCAAAAGATCCGGAGCAGGACTTTGATCAGCAGTTTACAATCACAGAGGACTTTCCTCAAAATGTGGACATCACAAGCATTCCGCCTGCGGCCATCGACCGTATGACCGATCGCCTTGTGGCTGATGTGTTTAACAAGACGGTTGCCAACTGGTAGTCATAACATAGCATCATCACCTTTACATGAATAAATCTGCCTTTCTTAAACTGATCAAGCAGGTATCCGACATTTCTGACCAGCAGCAAAGCGAACTGGAGCAGGTAGCGGCTACCTTCCCCTATTGCCAGACGGCCCATCTGCTGCTGGCAAAGTCAGCTTATGACAAAGGCAGCATGCTCTCCACGCAGCGTCTGCGCCGTGCTTCTGCCTACGCAACAGACCGTCAGCTCCTCAAGCGCATCATTTATACCTCTCCTGTTCTGGAACCTGCTTATGCCGAAGAGACAGAAGAAATAGCACTGGCAGATGAAGCGGAAATTATAACTTCTGATACAGTAACAGAGCTGGAAAGCGACACAGAAGCGGCTATTGCTGAACAATCCGTAACAGAAGATGCTGAAACAACAGAAGCTATACCTGAGCCGGAAACTTCATATCCGGAAGAAACACTGGAAGAAGTATACGCCCCTGCTCCTGTTGAGGAAAGTCTGTACATAGAAGCTGAGTCGGAAACAGAATCGCCTGATGCAGAAATAGACTCTGAACTGGCCTTGCTGTTCACTTTCAACAGCATCAGTTCCTCTTCCACTGACCTGCTGAGCCAGCGGGAAGAAGAAAGCATCGAAGCCGCAGAACAGGAAACAGAGCACGCCCACCTGACAGAAGCGGCTGAAGTACTGCACGAACTGGAAGTAACGCAGCAGACAGAACAAGTAGAAGCCGAAGCAGAAGATCAGCACGCTGAAACTGAAGAAGAGGCTATACCTGTTCCCCAAACAGAAACTTACCAAGCTAATTCACTCACTACCGAGACGTCAATAGCGGAGAATACAGAACCTGACAGTGACATTTTTGCTGAAGATGCAGACGAACCTGCACTGGTAAACGCCGAAGATGCCGAGATCAACTATTCTTTTGACGAGATAGACCGACTATACGCGGAAGATGCACTGGGCTATTGGATGGGATCGAGCCGCATGGGCGAGGTGCTGCAACTGAAGGATGACTATACCCGGTCACGCCCACAAAGCTTCCACCCAGAGCTGATTTTAGAGTATAGCAAAACGCACGAACTCGAAAAAGCGATACAGCCAACTGCCCACGTGCTCAGCAAGCAGCTTGACATTATCGACCAGTTCCTTAAGCTGAATCCGAAGCTCAAGACCATGGCCAACCTGAAGCTAAAGCCTGAGCCACAGGAGGATTTATCGCTTAAGAGCTCTAAAATAAAGAAGGGAATGGCTTCTGAAAGCCTGGCCAACATCTTTATCCAACAAGGAAAGCCTAAAAAGGCTGTTAAAATTTATGAACAGCTTATTTTGAAATATCCGGAAAAAAAGTCTTACTTTGCCGAACAGATCGAGAAATTACAAAACATAACATAAAATGTATATCGCCCTAATCAGTATCATTCTTTTCATTTGCGTACTTCTTGTTTTAGTAGTACTAGCCCAGAATCCTAAAGGAGGCGGACTTTCAAGCCAGTTTGGTGGTGGCGGTGCCAGCCAGCTGATGGGCGTAAAGCGCACAGGCGACCTGCTCGAAAAACTGACCTGGGGCTTCGCAATCGCACTGGTTGTACTAACACTTGGTACGCACATGATGATCGATACCAATACTGAGTCTACTGTCCGCAGCGTGAACGAAGAGCGTGCCCGCCAGATGGGTGCTCCGGCTGCCCCAGCCCTGCCAGGCGCTGAAGGTGAAGAAGACATGTCAATCCCGGGAACGGGTGAGATACCGGAAATGGTAGACACTGCACAGTAATAAAGAACTGACAAATTGAAAGCCGGCCTTCAAAGCCGGCTTTTTTATTTTGTCCTGTACCCTACCAGTGCGAACTGACAAATAGATCCTGACTGACAGTACCTGACAAATTTGTCAGGCAGGGAACTAATTTGAACTGCTAAAATGACCCAAATTGGCAGGAAATTGGCCTTGGCACAGGAAATGATAGGGACAGTATGGTTTCAACGTTAAATCATTAACCACAAAAACTAAAAACATAACAAACTATGTCAATCAGCATTAAACCATTAGCAGACAGAGTGATTGTAGCTCCTGCTGCAGCAGAGGAAAAAACGAAGTCTGGTATCATCATTCCGGACACTGCTAAAGAGAAGCCACAGCGCGGTGAGATCGTAGCTGTAGGCGAGGGCAAAGTATCTGAGCAAGGCGCTCTGATGAAGCCACAGGTTGCCGTTGGCGACCAGGTGTTGTACGGCAAGTATGCAGGTACAGAGATTTCTGTTGACGGCAACGATTACCTGATCATGCGTGAGTCAGATATCCTGGCTATCCTTTAATCTATTCCATTTAAACAAAACCAAAGAGATATAACTATGGCTAAGAACATCACATTTGATGCTGACGCTCGCCACAAAATTAAGTCTGGCGTTGACAAACTGGCAAATGCTGTAAAAGTTACCTTGGGCCCTAAAGGTCGCAACGTAATCATCGATAAGAAATTTGGTGCCCCTACGATCACAAAAGACGGTGTATCTGTAGCGAAAGAGATTGAGCTGAAAGACGCGATCGAAAACATGGGCGCTCAGCTGGTAAAAGAGGTTGCCTCTAAAACAGCTGACCAGGCAGGTGACGGTACGACTACTGCTACTGTACTAGCCCAGGCTATCTACACAGCCGGTATCAAGAACGTAGCGGCTGGTGCCAACCCAATGGACCTTAAGCGTGGTATCGACAAGGCGGTGCACGCTGTAGTAGAGAACCTGCGTTCACAGTCTAAGAAAATCGAGAACTCTTCTGAGATCGCTCAGGTGGGTACTATCTCTGCCAACAACGACGCTGAGATCGGTAAGATGATTGCCGACGCGATGGACAAGGTTGGTAAAGACGGTGTGATCACTGTAGAGGAAGCAAAAGGTACTGAAACTGAGGTAAAGACTGTAGAAGGTATGCAGTTTGACCGTGGTTACCTGTCTCCTTACTTCGTAACCAACCCAGAGAAGATGGAAGCAGAGTTTGACAACCCTTACATCCTGATCTACGACAAGAAAGTGTCTACCATGAAAGAACTGCTTCCTGTATTGGAGCAAGTGGTTCAGACTGGTAAAGGTCTTGTGATCGTTTCTGAAGATGTGGACGGCGAAGCGCTTGCTACACTGGTAGTAAACAAACTGCGTGGCTCCTTGAAGATCGCTGCTGTGAAAGCTCCTGGCTTTGGTGACCGCAGAAAAGCCATGCTGGAAGACATCGCTATTCTGACAGGTGGTACTGTAATCTCTGAAGAGCGCGGTTACAAACTGGAGAACGCTACCCTGGACTACCTCGGTCAGGCAGAGAAAGTGATCATCGACAAGGACAACACTACCATCGTGAATGGTGCTGGCCAGAAAGATGATATCGTAGCTCGCGTAAACCAAATCAAGGCTCAGATGGAAACAACTACATCTGACTACGACAAAGAGAAACTACAGGAGCGTCTTGCCAAGCTTTCTGGTGGTGTTGCCATCCTTTACATCGGTGCTTCTACTGAAGTAGAGATGAAAGAGAAGAAAGACCGTGTAGACGATGCATTGCATGCAACAAGAGCTGCCGTTGAAGAAGGTATCGTAGCCGGTGGTGGCGTAGCCCTGATCCGTGCGCTGGACGCCCTGAACAACGTGGACGTATACAACGCTGACGAGCAGACAGGTGTAAGTATCATCAAAACTGCGCTTGAGTCTCCGCTTCGCACGATCGTAGCCAACGCCGGTGGCGAAGGTTCAGTAGTGGTGCAGGCGGTACGTGAAGGCAAGGCTGATTACGGTTACAATGCCCGCGACGACAAGTACGAGAACATGTTTGCGGCCGGTATCATCGACCCAACTAAAGTAACTCGTCTGGCGCTTGAGAACGCTGCTTCTATCGCTGGTCTGCTACTTACAACTGAGTGTGTAGTATCAGAAGAGCCTTCTGAAGAAGGTAGCGCTCCTGCTGGCATGCCAGGTGGCATGGGCGGTATGGGTGGCATGATGTAATCGACTCCCAAAGATTGAATTTAACAAAGCCCCGGGCCTTTTGGTCCGGGGCTTTGTGTTTATGTTGCTTTTTATTCTAAATTTATGTTAAAACCGAAGTCATCTAATTTAACATTTTGTGCTTGGTAAGGCATTTGCACAGTCTATAAATCTCGGATTCGGATGGTAATATCGTGTGGTGCTGTTTCATCACCACCAAAATAAGGATAAAGCATATACCCACTCCCTTGCCCACTACAACTTCTTGGCAAACTGACATTTACGCCATTAACGCTAAACAAATAGCTTTGACTAAGCAAACTGAGTTCGTAGGTATAGGGTTTGTCGAGATCGACAGATGTGATGTACTGATACGACCACTTGCCTCCATTGTAAACATATCCTAGAATTTCGAGTCTGTTGTTATACCAGCGCCAACCAAATCGGGCACTATTGGTTTGGTGTAGGCTTCCGCAATCGGACATACCATACAGCTTATTGATATCTGCCTGATTATTGGCCAGTATGGTAGTATATACAGCCGATTTATCAAAGACAGCCTCAAAACGGAGAAAACTTGTTTTTACACTTCTATAGGAACTTGTAGAAGAATGCTGACCTTTGCGAATAATGTATGTAGTATAAGTAATCGGTTTACCTTTTTTTGCGTCTGCTGTATGCACAGGAGCTGCTAGAGTTGTATCCTGCCTAGGTATAGGTTGCTCTGAGCGATCACATGATATTGTTAATGTAAGAACCAAACCAATAGCACAGAGTTGTAAAACTGCTTTTTTATTCCCCATACCCTATCTATTTAAATAAAACATTAGGTCAATTAATTATACGACATCCATAAAAATAGGTAAAAATGTTATTAGAATAATTAATTACAATTCTCTGATCTTAATCGTGACATCATGTGGTGCCGTTTCATCTCCCCCAAAGTATGGGTATAGCTGGTAGTGGCTGCTAGCTGTAGCGCAGTTACGCGGCAGTGTGATTTGCGTGTCGTTTACCTTAAAAGTATACACCTTCTCTCCCATCTCTAATTCATACCTGTTCGTCTGGCCGGGTTGTACTGAAGCAATATAGGCTGTGTTGCGCTGCTTGTTGCTATAGGTATAGGCGTGAATCTCCAGACGGTTATTGTACCAGCGCCAGCCAAAACGGGCACTGTTGGTGTGGTGGTCTGTATCGCAGTCTGACAGGCCATACAGTTTATTAATGTCTGCCTGGTTGTTAGGTATAGCTGTGGTGTAAATGGCTGAGCTGTCAAAAGCCGCTTCAAAACGGATGATGGAAGCTTGGACAAACCTGAACTGGCTGTTGGTGGCGTGTTCGCCTTTCTTGATAGTATACGTGGTGACTGGCGGCTCCGGAGTGGGAGGATCAGTTTCCGTAATGGCAGTTGTTTCTACCTCACAGGAGGTGGCAATAAGCAATAGGACGGCAGCTGAAAAAAGATGCCTGAATAAGAAATGCATGGAAATTGTAAAATGGCTAAAAGTCGAAATTCATAAATAGCAGCAAATAATTAAATATCAAGCATATTTAGCGTATTTTCAGAATTTTTCGCAATATCACAAATTGTACTATAAAAACAAAGAGCCCGCACTAGTTAAAGTGCGGGCTCTTTTGAATACTATATTCTGCAGATTAGTGAATGCCGTGCATCCACTTGCGCATGATCGGAGTCAGCAACAGGGCAAGCACCGCGAATCCGAAGGCCACATAGGCGATTTGTTCAAACACGCCAGTGTATACCATTAAGGATGCCATACCTGTGGCAGCTTCGCCTTCACCACCGCTCACAGCAGTCAGCTTAGCGATAAGGCCAGCGATGTAGTGCGCGAAAGAAGATGACAGGAACCAGATACCCATGATGAAGGCCACGATCTTCTTAGGAGAAAGCTCCGTTACTTTAGAAAGACCAACAGGTGATACGAATAGCTCACCAGTTGTGATGAACATATAGCCCAGGATCAGGAACCAGATCGACACTCTGCCTTCCGCATCAGCATAGTTGGCGCTCCAGGCGAAGATCAGGAAGCCCAAACCAAGCTGTGCTATACCTAAGGCAAATTTTACAGGCGTGAATGGGTTTACACGACGTTTGGAAAGGAACACCCACATAGCTGAGAACGGCAGTGCAAACAGGATGATAAAGAATGGGTTGATCGAGTTGGTCTGCGCCGCATTCATGAACGTCAGGTTCACGTTACGCTCGGCAAACAGGGTAAGAGAAGAACCTGCCTGCTCAAAGAATGACCAGAACACTGTGATGAAGAATGTCAACAGGATTACCACAAAAAGGCGCTGACGCTCTACACTGTCCACCTTCACCAGGTTGTAAATCAACACAAGCGTGATAACTGGAAGCAGGATGTAGTTCATCACGATGTGCATGATGGAACCGTCGAATACCGTCTCACCGAAACCTGGCAGATCCAGTGTACCATTGTACAGGAGGAGACCGAAAACAGGAAGTGACAGGAAGCTGAGGATTGTTACCCATGCCTCTTTTGTTACACCTGCTACACGCTCTTTAATAACAGCTGGCTCCGGCGGAAGCCCGTTGTTACCAAACACGCCGCTACGTCCACCTTGCCAGAACATCACCAGACCGAGCAACATACCGATACCGGCAGCGCCGAAACCATAATGCCAGCCATATTCCATGCCTAACCAGCCGCAAACAAGCGGGGCTACCATCGCACCGATGTTGATACCCATGTAGAAAATGGTGAAACCAGCATCGCGGCGCGTATCGCCTTCTCTGTAAAGCGTGCCTACAAGCGTTGAAATATTCGGTTTGAAAAAGCCGTTACCTACAATCAAAAGAGCAAGAGAACCGTAGAAGAATACAGGATGTTCGATCGCGAGTGCGAAGTGTCCAAGCGCCATCAAAACGGCACCCAGCATGATCGCTTTACGATAGCCGAGTAATTTATCGGCGATCATACCGCCAATTACAGGAGTAGCATAAACTAAGGCGCCATAAGCTGCGTAGATACCAATTGCAATCTCATCGCGATTCGCAAATGACTCAAACAGGTTGTTCACCATGTATAACACCAACAGGGCGCGCATACCATAAAAGCTAAAGCGCTCCCAGAGCTCGGCAAAGAAAAGGTAGAACAGTCCCTTCGGATGCCCGAACATCTCTGGGCCGGTCGGGTCAGCGCCAATCGGTGCATTTTGCTCACTTACCTGGTCAGTAAGCGTATGTTCTTTATAAGACATAGGATTTGTTAGTTGATTGTTTAGTTTAGTTGAGCATACAAAGAAGGTAAATATATCGGTTTAAACACTTACAGACAAATATTTTTTGGGGCAACGCCATTTGCAGACCTCTTTTTTAATTATAGCGACTAATCTTATTTTAATATCTAATATTTTATATTTTTGTAGCACCGTTGTGAAACAAACAGTTCACTTAAAACCCTTTATTTTCAAATGAAAGAATCTGGTATTAAATCAGGTACAGTAGGTCTGGAGAGCCTGGGCATCAAAGAAGCTAAAGAAGTGCTTTGGAACCTCACTCCTGCCGAGCTAGTGGAAGAGGCTCTGAAAAATGGCGAAGGCGTACTCACTGACACTGGCGCCCTGATGTGTGACACAGGCAAATTCACAGGTCGTTCTCCTAAGGACCGCTTTGTGGTAAAAGACGCCAAAACCGAAAAAACCGTATGGTGGGGCGACATCAACATTGCGTTCGACCCTGAGAAGTTCGACAGACTCTACGACAAAATGATCGACTTCCTGAAGGATCGTCGACTTTATGTGCGCGATGCTTATGCCGGTGCTCACCCTGACTACCGTCTGAACCTGCGCATTGTAAACACACAAGCATGGCATAACCTCTTCTGCAACAACATGTTCTTGCGTTTGGAGAAAGAAGAGCTTAAAGACCACAATCCAAACTTCACGATCATCTGTGCCCCTGAGTTTGAGGCTGATCCTGAAGTAGATGGAACACGCCAGTCTAACTTCGCCATCATCAACTTTACCCGCAACATCATCCTGATCGGTGGTACTGGCTATGCAGGTGAGATGAAGAAAGGTATCTTCGGCGTGCTGAACTACATCCTGCCTGAGGAGAAGAATACATTATCGATGCACTGCTCTGCCAACGTGGGCAAAGACGGTGACACGGCAATTTTCTTCGGTCTGTCAGGTACAGGTAAGACAACGCTGTCAGCTGACCCTAACCGTGGTCTGATCGGTGACGACGAGCACGGCTGGACAACAGACAGTGTATTCAACTTTGAAGGTGGTTGCTACGCCAAAGTAATTGACCTGACACGTGAGAAAGAGCCACAGATCTGGGATGCCATTAAGTTTGGCGCTATCGTGGAGAACACACGCTTTATAGAAAACACGCGTACAGTTGACTATACGAACAATTCTGTAACAGAGAACACGCGTACAGCCTATCCGATCCATCACATTGACAATGCGATCGAGCCATCAAGAGCTGATATCCCGAAAAACATCTTCTTCCTGACAGCAGATGCTTTCGGTGTACTGCCTCCGATCTCTAAACTGAACACTAGCCAGGCTATGTACCACTTCATATCTGGTTACACTGCCAAGGTGGCCGGTACTGAAGTTGGCGTAACGGAACCACAGACTACTTTCTCTGCCTGCTTTGGCGCAGCCTTCCTACCGCTGCACCCAACCAAGTATGCCGAGATGCTGGGCCAGAAAATGAACGAGAACAACGTGAACGTATGGCTCGTGAACACTGGCTGGACTGGCGGTCCTTACGGTGTAGGCTCACGCATGAAACTCCCTTATACACGTGCTATGATCACGGCTGCTCTTAACGGTGAGCTGGATAACGTGGAGTACACGAAGCATCCTGTGTTTGGCGTTGAAATGCCGAATAGCTGCCCTAACGTTCCAGACGAAGTATTGAATCCTCGTAATACCTGGGCTAACAAAGAGCAGTATGATGCCAAGGCAACAGACCTTGCTGCTAAGTTTGTGAAAAACTTCAGCAAGTACGCTGACTTTGCGAGCGAAGACATCATGGCCGGTGCACCTCAGGTGGAAGTATCGATCGACTAGTTCGTCTAAACAAGATAAAAAAAGCCTTTCTGCTAAAGCGGAAAGGCTTTTTTTTATGAAATTGAATCTGTTTCCTTGTTATAAAATTACCTACATTCGTATACCTTTATCTGGCATCGAAACCAACTGAAACTACTGTGCACTTATTCTATACCCCTGACATCAATTCCGAAATTTATACCTTGGCTGAAGATGAATCAAAGCATTGCACGCGTGTGCTGCGGCTTCATCAGGGGGATACGGTATACCTGGTAGACGGACGAGGCGGCATGTATACGGCCATTATTCAGGATGCGCACCAGAAGCGCTGTCAGCTGCAAATAATAGACAAGCAGCTCGAGTATGGCAAACTCCCCTACTATGTGCACATCGCAGTGGCCCCTACCAAAAACATGGACCGGATCGAGTGGTTTGTAGAGAAAGCCGTAGAGATCGGTGTTAGCGCCATTACCTTTCTGGAATGTGAGCATTCAGAGCGTAAACAACTTCGATTAGATCGCATCGAGAAAATAGCTGTCAGTGCTATGAAGCAGTCCCAGAAAGGGTACCTTCCCTTATTGAATGAGCTGACACCATACCAGCATTTTATCAAATCCTGCATACCGGAAGATACCTTTATAGCGCACCTGGAAGACGATGCTACCAAATCAATCAGGGACTACTACAGACCAGACAGACAGCATTGCATACTAATCGGTCCGGAAGGAGACTTCTCACCTAAGGAAATAAAGGCTGCCTATGATCTAGGTATAAGGCCTGTTACGCTGGGTCAGAGCAGGTTGAGGACCGAGACGGCCGCCTTGGTCGCTTGCCATACTTTGCACGTACTACATGATATTTACGCCCCGTTATAAACTTAAGAAAATCGATACATGAAGCGCACCCTCCTCTTCCTATACCTTGTCCTGCTTTGTGGCTCGCTGGGCGCACAGCAAAAGTACAGCTTTAAAATAGCCAAGCTCAAGTATAACGGCGGCGGAGACTGGTATGCGAACAAAACCTCTTTGCCAAACCTGATCAGGTTCTGCAATCAGAATCTGAACATGAACATCGCGCCCGAAGAAAGTATAGTAGAGGTCGGGAGTCCGGAGCTTTTCAGCTATCCCTTTGTGCACATGACAGGACACGGAAATGTGGTGTTCTCTGATGCCGATGCGCAGAATCTTCGCAACTACCTGACGAGCGGAGGCTTCCTGCACATCGATGACAATTATGGGCTGGACCAGTACATCCGCAAAGAAATGAAGAAAGTGTTTCCTGAGTACGAATTCGTAGAGCTACCTTTTGACCACCCGATCTACAGTCAGAAATATGTCTTCAAGAATGGCTTGCCGAAGATACATGAACATGACAACAAGCCGCCACAGGGCTTCGGTATCATCCACAAAGGCAGGTTAGTGTGCTTTTACAGCTATGAAACAGACTTAGGAAACGGCTGGGAGGATGCAGAGGTACACAATGATCCAGAAAATAAAAGGCAGGAAGCACTTCAGATGGGAGCCAACATTCTGGCTTATGCCCTCACACAGTATTTGTAGGGAATTTCTATAGGTATAGTCTTGCTAATCGGTTTTATCTTACTAAGCAGTAAGCGTGAATTACATTCCTACTTTATAGCTTAAGGAAGCACTAGTACTGCTTCCTGTTGAATATCTCAGAAAGAATAAACGCCTGACGAACGGACTGCGGATTGTGCAAAAGTTGAGCATATACATTAGGTACCGCTACCCGTTCCTGCTTCTTGGCTTCATACAGGGCATCAGCGGCTGCAATGCGCTCTTTTCTTTGCTGGTTGTAAAGTCGGGCATGCTCCGGATTTTCCAGTGACAAAGCCCGCTTCGGCTCCCGTTCCTTGGCGGTGGGTTGCATAACCGGCTGCAGTACTGGCTTTGGCTGCTCTACAGGCGCCCTGTTTTTCTCATTGGCACGCTCCATTTTGCTCTGCATCTCCCGCAGAATGTCCTCAAACGAAGTAGCTGGTGCCGAGGGTCTTTGCTGGCGGGGCTGTGTTTGTGCCGTAGGCATGGGCCGAGGGGCTTGACGCTCCTGTGGCGGTTGTTCCTGGGGTGCAGCCGGCCTGCCATCATCGTCCGGCGTGTTGAAGGCTTTGCGCCAGGCCGTGTAGATGAAATAAGCCACAATGGCCAATATGTATAGAATCAGTTTAAAATCTTCCATGCTGTCAGTCTCTTATCAAATATAGCAGAAATAATGTATTCCGTCTGCATACTTCCTGCATATTTATACTGTTCCCTTGCGTCATGGTAAACAAATTAGTCTTATTTTTGAGTTTGGTTTGAATAGATTCCGCTGACGCGAATGCAAGTATCAAGATTAGAAATTAAAGGATTCAAGAGCTTTGGCGACCGTGTCGTCATTAATTTTGATGAAGGTATCACAGGTATAGTTGGCCCAAATGGCTGCGGCAAGTCCAACATTGTCGATGCCATACGTTGGGTGTTAGGAGAGCAAAAGACGCGTAACCTGCGATCTGACAAAATGGAGAACGTCATCTTCAACGGCTCCAAAACCCGCAAGCCGGTGCAGATGGCCGAGGTGTCCATCACTTTCGACAACAACAAGGGCATCCTCCCTACCGAGTACTCCCAGGTAACCGTTACCCGTAAGTATTATCGCAACGGTGACAGCGAGTACATGCTCAACGGCGTTACCTGCCGCCTCAAAGATATCAATGAACTCTTCCTCGACACAGGTATAGGATCCGACAGCTATGCCATCATCGAGCTCAAGATGGTGGACGAGATCCTGAACGACAAGGAGAACTCCCGCCGACTGTTGTTCGAAGAAGCTGCCGGTATCTCTAAGTTCCGTGTTCGCAAAAAGCAGACGCTGAAGAAGCTGGAAGAAACTGACGCTGACCTGGAACGTGTGGAAGACGTGCTGTTCGAGATTGGCAAGAACATGAAAACGTTGGAGCGTCAGGCAAAACAGGCCATTAAGTACTTCCAGTTAAAGGATGACTATAAGAAATTCAGCCTGGAATATGCCCGCCGCAACATCAACCAGTATCAGCAAACATTGGAGCGCCTGGACCAGGATGTACAGCGTGAGACGGAGTTGAAAGAGGGTTATGTGCTGGCTGTAACAGAAGCTGAAGACGCCATAGCCGACCAGAAAGCCGAACTGAACCTGACACAGGAGCAACTGGCCGAGATGCAGAAAACCATGCAGGTTCAGACTGCTAAACTGCGCCAGCTGGAGAATGATATAAAACTCAAATCAGAGCGCAGCAATTTCCTGAAGGAGCGCATGACGCAGCTGCGCCAGCAGATCAGTCAGGACACGGCCAACCTGGAGCATACACAGGAAAGCATTGTAGAGCTGCGCGATGAACTGATACAGGTACAGGACAGCTTTGCAGGTGCCGAAGAGCAGGTGAATGCCTTAAAAGAGCAACTGCAGGAGGCCAATGAGCAGAAGTTCAGCTTGCAGGAGGCATTTCAGGAACTGACCCAGGAACAGCGCAGCAAGCAGAATGCCGTTTTTCAACTGAACAAATCGCTTGAGATTAGCCAGGTACAGATCCAGAACCTGACGCAGGACCTGGAGCAACTTCGTCAACAACAACTTACTGCTGAAGAAGACGCAGGCGTGCTGCAGGAGCAACTACAAGAGGCGCAGGCTGAACTAGAGGAAAAGACCTCTTCCATGGTGAGCCTACAGGCCAGAGAAGAGTCGCTGCTGCAAAACATTGAGAAAACAGAAACTGATATAGAGGGGCTTAAAGAGCAGCTGGTAGCGCTGAACAGAAAGCGTGACGCTCGTCAGAACCAGTACAACCTGACCAAATCGCTGGTCGAGAACATGGAAGGTTTTCCGGAGGCGATCAAGTACCTGGCCCAGTCCGATGACTGGAACAAACCGGCTCCTCTCCTATCGGATATCATCGTATGTGAGCCTGAGTACAAGTCGCTTATCGAAAGCTACCTGGAGCCTTACATGAACTTCTTTGTGGTTGATGAGCTGCAGGATGCTGTGGAAGCAATCGCACTGCTCAAGCAGCACAACAAAGGTCGCGCAAACTTCATCATCCTCTCCGAGATCGAAGAATTAGAGCCAACCGCAACCTTTAGCGACGGTGACTTGAAAGCAGCTTTTGAGGTAACGAAAGCTGACAAAAAATATAGTAGCCTGCTTAAGTACATGCTGCGCAATGTATATATCAGTGACGAATCCGAGGAGGACTTCTCAGCAGAGGATTACCGTACGATCATCCTAAAAGACGGATCTGCTATTAAGAAGCCATTGAGCTTGTCAGGTGGTTCGGTAGGCTTGTTTGACGGCAGTCGCTTAGGCCGCAAGCAAAACCTGGAGCAGCTGGCCGAAGAACTCGAGCAACTGCAGCAGGAAGTGGAATTGATGCAGAGCCGTATCAACGCACAGCAACAGATCCTGCTTAACTACCGCAGCGAGTCTCAGAAAGATGCGATCAAGCAGCTCGAAAAAGAAGTTGCCAAACTACAACAGGACCTGCTCACAGTTCGCATCAAAAACGAGCAGCACCAGCAGAACCGCAAAAACTTCGATCAGAAGCAGCAGGAACTGCAGCAGCGCCTCGACGACCTCTACGTGCAGAGTCAGCAGGTATCGCCGCAGGCGGAGGAGGATATGCAGGAACTGAAGCAGTTGGAGGAGCAATTGGCAGTGCTTAACTCGCAGATCAACCAGCAGCAAGAGCAGATCACGGTGATCTCGGGGATGTATAACCAGGAGAACATTCAGTTCCACCAGCTCAAAAACCGCTTTGGCTCCCTGCAGCAGGAAATCAGTTACAAGCAGAAAACAGTAGAGACCAACCAGGAGCGCATAGCCGGCCTACGTCAGGAGCTCCAGAAATCCGAAGAAGAAACGGTTGAAGCAACGGACTTCATTGAAGAGAACGAGGCACTGGTGCAGACCATGGTGGAAGCCCGCCGTGAATTTGGTTACGAACTGGATGCCGTAGAGAAAAAATACTTTAGTCTGCGCGGTGAGTTGGATGAGAAGGACAAGACCATACGGGAGCTACAACGCAAGCGCCAGAACGCAGACGAACTTCTGATGCGCATGCAGCAGACCATCAATGATACGCGCATCAAGCTTGTATCGGTGCAGGAGCGTTTGGGAGCTGAATTCAATATTGCCACAGCAGAGTTGGAGCAGCCTATACCTGAAATGGAACACGATGGCTTGTTCCAATTGAGCAATGAGGAACTGAACAAGAACATCTCTGAAATCAAGTCGTCGCTCGACAGAATGGGGCCTGTGAATGCCATGGCAGCAGAGGCCTATGTCGAGATCGAGGAGCGAAACAGATTTATCACAGAGCAACGTGACGACCTTGTGAACGCCAAAAATGCGTTAATTGATACTATAAACGAGATCGATACCGTAGCGAAAGAGAAGTTCCTGTCTTCATTCAACGAGATCAAGCAGAACTTTATCCGGGTGTTCCGTAGCCTGTTTACGGAAGAAGATAACTGTGACCTGGTACTAACTGATCCAAAGAATCCACTGGACTCGCGCATTGAGATCATGGCACAGCCTAAAGGGAAGCGACCTCTGACTATCAACCAGTTGTCAGGTGGTGAGAAGACGTTGACAGCCATATCCCTCCTATTTGCGATCTACCTGCTCAAGCCGGCACCGTTCTGTATCTTCGACGAGGTGGATGCACCGCTGGATGATGCCAACATTGACAAGTTCAACAACATCATCCGCACTTTCTCCAACGAGTCGCAGTTCATTGTGGTAACACACAACAAGCGCACAATGGCCTCCACAGACGTGATGTATGGCATCACCATGATCGAGGCAGGTATATCACGGGTTATACCAGTGGATCTAAGGCAGATCGCCTAAAAAGCCACCTTATATAAAGCAGAAGAGCCGCTGATAATCAGCGGCTCTTCTGCTTTATAAATGGATTGAAACTATTGCTGTTAAGCGTCTATCTCTTTTTGCAACTTCTTTGTGAGTTTTGATTTCACCAGTTCATACGACTGTTTAACATAAGTTTCCCACTCCTGCATACTTAACCTCTCCCATGACTGTACCTGCACCCACTTGTTACGGGCCATGTAGGGGGCCGGGATTATACCTACAGAAGTTGAAAGTTCATCAAAATCTGCATCAGATACTTTGAAAGACACACTCGGAGCGCCTTCGAGGTTCGTGACACAAAACATTTTGCCACCAACCAGAAAGCATAGATCATTTCCCCACTTCACATCTTCCGTTACACCTTTCAGCCCCAGACAAAAGGTTCTTAGACTTTCTATGTTCATATGAAATTCAGCTTAATGCAACACATCACAGCACACCATTTTCAGGGAATTTGCCTTGCTTGGTTCGGTAAAAAGCTTTGATTTTCTCCAGATCTGCTTCTATATCACCCGTAGGGTAAATGGACGGTCCTATACCTGCTTCCTTCTTAGCATAATCGACATAACCTAGCACGATGGGCACACCGGCTCCTACTGCAACATGGTAAAAACCTAAGCGCCAGCGCGGTTGGTATTTGCGGGTGCCTTCCGGTGTTACGAGCACACACATATCGCCAGGTGTTTCCTTTATGATCTTGATCATGGCATCTACCATGCGCGTGTTCTTCGAACGGTCAATAGGCAAAGCGCCCATCGATTTGAGAAGACCGCCAAATGGGAATTTCATGAATTCCTTTTTGATCGTAAAACGGATGGGAGCCTCCATCATGTAAAATGCGGCACGGGCGTAAATGAAATCCCAGTTACTGGTATGAGGTGCGGCTACCATCACGCAACGGCGTTGGTCTGGAGCCAGGTTCCCGTTTAGTTTCCAGCCTGCAATTTTGAAGAGGAGTTTAGAGATTGCTTTTGCTAACATATAATAGGCTATAAAAAAATGCTAATCCATGACTCAAGCCGAGCAAATGGATTAGCATTTCAAATATAGTGTATTCTCAGTAAAAACAGAATCTTAGAGGGCGCGTTTAATCACATGTGATTTCTGGCGCAGTAAGTAAGCCTGCAAACCAAAGCCAATCATAGGGCCTAATTCGGTATAAGCTCTTCCGTCTCTGTCTACTTTGCGGAAGTAACGAACAGAAAGCACCGGCTCCAGGGAAAATTGCTTGTTAATGAAAAATGCATACCCGAGGCCTACTCCGCCCTCCAATGCTTTGTACTTGCGGTTTACATCATTAAAATTATTCAGCCCCGCCAGCATGGTCACCTCACCAAAGACACCGTTAAGCATGTAGTATCGGATAAAAGGACCAGCCAAAACGAAAGTTTCTCTACTTGGCTCCCGATCACTATCAGTCGCATCAGTGATCTTGTTACTCTGGTGCAGTACACTCAGATCGAGGCCAACAGCTAAGTCTTCCCGCACAAAATAGCCGTTCTTACTTCGCAGGTTAAAATCTATCCGGCGACCAGTAACTTCCTGTCCAGTATTGTTTAGTTCACTGGAGGTAACCTTGTAACTCCCTTGAAGGTTACCGCCTAACAACAAAGAGCCATGTTTTATTTTAGCTCTTATAAGTGAACTCTCATTTTCCTGGGCCCTAAGCGAAAAAACAGTAATAAAAAGTAGGGCTACAATAAGGATAAAGGTACGTTGTAGCATAGTAGAGTGGGGTTGTATATGCAGGATTTTACGATCAACACTAAAAATAGATTAAAAATTATCTTTTAATATTAACAGAATAACATCAGATAAAGAAATGTTTTTTCTGCTTACTCCGCTAGGTCGAAATAGTTACCTGCAATAACTCTTTTTTAATGCTCATCGTGTAGGTATAGCCGATCTCAAAAAGCTCATCCGCTTTACTGAAACTCATTAATCTGTAATGCTTTAGCGCGGGTGGTTCAATGAAATAATCACAGAGATGGCGTCGTAGTTGCACGTTGTTATTTATCGCAAGGTGAGCCGTCCGCTCAACCATGCTCCGAAGGCTGGTAATGCGTACATCGTGATTGAGGGGATTGCTGTGCACACCTATTTTAAAATCACACTTTCCTGTCAGGGCTTGCAAGGGCAGATTGTCCAGTAAACCGCCGTCATTGAGCAACATCCCCTCGTACTGTACCGGTCTGTAAAGGACAGGCACGGCAGAAGAGGCGATCAGGGGCTTGATCAGGTTTCCACTCGAAAAATTAACGGTTACACCGGCATGCATATCTGTTGCCCCTATAATGATAGGGATAGACAAGTCCTCGAAGGTGGCCTGATCACCCAGGTAGCGGTGGTAGAGCTTTTCCACCTCATCCAGGTGCAGGATGCCCACCTGCCCAATGGCCAGCCGCATGATGCGATAGATGCGCAGCTCCTTGATTAGACGCAGTGTGTCATCGGGGCTATAGCCGGCCGCATAGAACACGCCCACTATAGCGCCAGAACTCACTCCTGAAAGTATGGCTGGCTTTATACCTAATTCGTCAAAAGCCTTGAGTACACCCAAATGGGCAATGCCCCTGGCAGCGCCTCCCGAAAGTGCCAGCCCTATACGCTTCATTAAAGTTCGCTCAATGAGAAAGCTGTATCAAGCCTCACACCTTTCTCGGTGTGCTGCACAGTGCAGCATTCATTCACAGCGTCATGCTCCAGGTATAACACGAAGTTCTCGTCGGCTGCCATGTTCAGAAACCGGGCTTTCTCATCCAGTGTCAGCAGAGGGCGTGTGTCGTAACCCATGACATAAGGCAGTGGAATATGTCCAGTCGAGGGCAGCAGATCAGCCATGAAGGCCACTTTACGACCTTTGTAAGAGATGATTGGCACCATCATTTTATCGGTATGGCCGTCTGCATAAAAGATATCAAACTGCGGGAAAGGCGATGGTTTGTCGGGGTCTACGAACTGTAAATGCCCGCTCTCCTGCATCGGCATTATGTTTTCTTTTAAAAAAGACGCTTTCTCACGGGCATTCGGCTCTGTTGCCCATTTCCAGTGATCAGCATTTGACCAGTAGGTGGCATTCGGGAATACCAGTTCCAGGGACCTGTCGTTGTTTTTATATTTCACCCCACCGCCGCAGTGATCAAAATGCAGGTGCGACAGAAAGACATCAGTTATATCGCTGTGGGAAAAGCCAGCAGCATGGAGGGACTTTTCGAGTGTAGCGTCACCGTGCAGGTAGTAGTGACTATAAAACTTGGCATCCTGCTTGTCGCCAATGCCATTGTCGATCAGGATGAGACGGTCTCCGTCCTCGATTAACAGACAGCGCATCGCCCAGGTACATAAATTATTTTCATCGGCAGGATTAGTACGCTGCCACAGAGATTTGGGCACTACGCCAAACATGGCACCTCCGTCCAGCTTAAAAAATCCTGTATCGATCACGTGTAGTTTCATAATTCTATAGTGTTACAATGTTTAGGAGTTAGCATCGCAAGCACCGCTTTTTACTGCGGTATTTACAAATGGTTACTGTCATCTGCCTAAAGTTACCAAAACAAAAAGAGGTGGCAAAACCTCTGCAGGCTGCCACCTCTTATATATTTGCTATATGAGAAACCGATGTTCAGGAATCCTCAAAGTCTAAAACTAAAAATCAGCTTTCCAGAACCACGCCCATGGCAGAGAACTTTTCGATGCGCTGCATGATGCGGTCTTCAGGAGCTATACCGTCCAACTCATCCAGCATTTTGCAGATCTCCTTCTTGAGGGTACGCATCATTTTGTCTGGTTCTGTGTGCGCTCCACCTAGTGGTTCCTTGATAATTCCGTCAATCAGTTTGTGCTGCAGCATGTCGGTAGCTGTCAGTTTCAGTGCTTCGGCAGCCTGCTCTTTGTAATTCCAGCTGCGCCAGAGTATAGAGGAGCAAGACTCAGGCGATATCACAGAGTACCAGGTGTTCTCGAGCATCATGACACGGTCGCCGATTGCTATACCCAGCGCACCACCAGAGGCGCCCTCTCCTATAATGATACAGATCACCGGCACTTTCAGCATGAACATCTCTTTCAGGTTGCGGGCAATTGCCTCGCCCTGTCCACGTTCTTCCGCCTCCAGACCAGGAAAGGCACCCGGTGTATCGATGAAAGTAACGATCGGGCGACCAAACTTCTCAGCCATTTTCATGAGACGAAGCGCCTTACGATATCCTTCCGGGTTGGCCATACCAAAGTTGCGCATCTGGCGCTGCTTCGTGTTACGGCCTTTCTGCTGACCAATAAACATAATGCTGCGTCCATCTACTTCACCAAACCCACCTACCATGGCTTTGTCGTCGCTTACGGTACGATCACCGTGCAACTCCACGAATTTAGATGTTAAACCTGCAATATAATCCAGGGTATAGGGCCTGTCCGGGTGGCGGGAAAGCTGGACACGCTGCCAACGGGTCAAGTTGGCATAGGTCTCTTTCTTGAGCGTCTTTATCTTTTCTTCAAGCGCTTTGACTGCTTCCGAAACGTCTACCTGGCTTTCGCTGGCCAGTTTTTTCATTTCCTGCAGTTTGCCCTCCAGGGCCGCTATAGGTTGTTCAAAATCCAAAAGCATAATTCCTCATTGCTGATTGAAGCACAAATTTAATAGATTACAGTTACTGAATTGCCAATCTTCGAAAATTATCGTCTATTACAAAAAAAGAATATTTGGTTTTGAGCAAGTTACGTTTTTAAGGCAAAAATATAGCGCCAAAATATGTACCTACACTTGCAGAATCAAAATTTACCCTCTACATTTGTGACACTTTAACGGATAGCGTTATCGAAAAACATTTGGTCTGGTAGTTCAGTTGGTTAGAATGCCGCCCTGTCACGGCGGAGGTCGCGGGTTCGAGTCCCGTCCAGACCGCTTAAAAGCTCTTGTGAAAGCAAGGGCTTTTTGCGTTTATAGCCTCTCCCCTTCTACTGCCTATACCTATACCTATCCTATACCTATACCTATACCTATGTAGGTTCAAACAAATCGTGATCTATCGGCATTAACTCAAGCATTTCGACTCTTAGGAGAAATCGGGAGTGTTGAGAGAAAAATGAGATATTTCAGATTACTCATTTCATTCGAGGTAACAGTTTAATTCAATTTGAGTTTATACTTACTATACCTTGAGACACCTTCACATTACAAAGGAGCATCTAATAACTCAGCGTATAGATTAGCCTCAAAGCTGAATTAAATATCTTTTATAAAATAAATAAGGTATAACGCCAGAAAAACAAAAAAGGCAGCCCCGTTATACGGAACTGCCTTTTTCTTTGAGTGCTATAATACTGTATTACTCGTGGTAGTTCAGGATGCGGTGACCGCCTTCCATGAGATAAGTGTCGCGCTTGAAGAGCTCGATGTCGTTCTGCATCATGTCTTTTACCAGCGCCGGCAGGTCGTACTTCGGCGTCCAGCCCAGTTTCTCCTTCGACTTGGTCGCATCACCGATCAACAGCTCCACCTCAGTCGGACGGAAGTAATTCGGATCTACACATACCACCTCTTTGCCGATCTCGATCTGGTACTCCGGATTGTTGCAGGCGGCTACGTAGCCCTTCTCGTCCACGCCTTCGCCCTTGAACTCGATCTCGATGCCCACCTCGGCAAATGACATCTTCACAAAGTCACGCACAGTAGTGGTCACGCCGGTGGCAATCACGAAGTCCTCCGGCTCGTCCTGCTGCAGGATGCGCCACATAGCTTCTACGTAGTCCTTGGCATGGCCCCAGTCACGTTTGGCGTCCAGGTTACCCAGGTATAAGCCGTCCTGCAGACCCATCGCTATACGGGCGGCTGCGCGGGTGATCTTGCGCGTCACGAAGGTCTCGCCTCTAAGTGGTGATTCGTGGTTGAAGAGGATGCCGTTGCAAGCAAACATGCCATAAGCTTCGCGATAGTTCACCGTGATCCAGTAAGCGTAAAGCTTGGCCACTGCGTAAGGAGAGCGCGGGTAGAACGGCGTGGTCTCCGTCTGCGGTACGGCCTGCACCAGACCGTAGAGCTCTGAAGTGGAAGCCTGGTATACCTTTGTTTTGTTTGTCAGCCCCAGGATGCGGATGGCTTCGAGTATACGTAGTGTGCCCAAGCCGTCAGCATTGGCGGTATATTCTGGTGTGTCAAAGCTCACCTTCACGTGGCTCATAGCGGCCAGGTTGTAGATCTCGTCCGGCTGCGTTTCTTGGATGATACGGATCAGGTTGGTCGAGTCGGTCAGGTCACCGTAGTGGAGCTTGAAGTTGATGTTCTTCTCGTGTGGGTCCTGGTAGAGGTGATCGATGCGCTCTGTGTTGAACATCGAGCTACGGCGCTTCACACCGTGTACTTTATATCCTTTGCTCAGTAAAAGCTCCGCTAAGTAGGCACCGTCCTGTCCGGTTACGCCAGTGATAAGGGCTGTCTTCATGTGATATACTTGTTTAATGTAATTCTCTTTTTATGGTTGTATATAAGGTATGACTAAGCAGTCACGTATTTTTCTTTGAAATCGGCATAGGCCAGTGCTATACCTTCTCGCAGTTCAATTTTATGTTTGAAACCTAGGCTGTGCAGTTTGCCCACATCCATCAGCTTGCGGGGCGTACCATCCGGCTTCGACGTATCAAACTCCAGCTCGCCTTCATAGCCTATCACCTCTTTGATCAGCAGGGCGAGGTCCTTGATGGAGATGTCCTCCCCTGTTCCAATATTTACGAGCTCGCGACCGTCGTAATTGTCCATCAGGTATACACAGGCGGCTGCCAGATCATCGGCAAACAGGAACTCGCGTTTCGGACTGCCCGTACCCCATACGGTAACAGTGGGTGCGCCGTTGTCTTTGGCCTCATGTATTTTTCGGATCAGGGCCGGCAGCACATGCGAATTTTGAAGATCATAGTTGTCGTTATAGCCGTAAAGGTTGGTCGGCATCACGCTGATAAAATTGCTGTCGTATTGGTCGCGGTAGGATTCGCAAAGCTTGATGCCCGCTATTTTGGCAATGGCGTAGGGCTCGTTTGTCTGCTCCAGCGGTCCGGTGAGCAGGTATTCTTCCTTGAGGGGCTGCGGGGCCATTTTCGGGTAGATGCAGGAGGATCCCAGGAACATCAGCTTCTTCACCCCGCTCAGGTGTGCGGCGTGGATGATGTTGGCCTCGATCATCAGGTTGTCATACAGGAACTCTGCCCGGAAGGTGTTGTTGGCGTGAATGCCCCCTACCTTGGCGGCAGCCAGAAACACGTAGTCTGGCTGCTCGTTCTCAAAAAACTCCTGTACAGCCTGCTGGTTGCGCAGGTCCAGTTCAGAAGAAGTTCTTGTAATGATGTTTGTATACCCATCGGCCTCCAAACGGCGCAGAATGGCAGAGCCTACCATGCCCCGGTGGCCAGCAATGTAGATTTTAGAAGTTTTTTCCATCGATAAAAAAGTACAAATGTGTGCAGTTGAAGCACGCTGGACTTACCAGTTATATTGTTTAACGTCACGAATCAGAATTGTGCGTTCTGATAGCGGGAAAATTACTTAAATGCACAGCAGGCACTTGCTCGTAACACATATCCCATGACGCAGCTTACGCCAAAGTCGACTGCATTGTTTAACTCAATGCAAATAATATTAAAAAAGATTGATATAAACTTAGGAATGAGCGGTGCAAATACTGCACTTACTGTTATGAATTGGCTAATTGCTAAAAATCAACCTGCAGTCCATTCGTGATGGCGTAGATAAATTTTGTAACAGGAACAATGGGTCTGTCCTCGTAGGTGAAGTTGAAGTTGGTGCGCATCGATACACGACCTACCAACCGCACGGTCAGCCCCAAATCACCGCTGATGCGATTACGGAACCGGCTGATATCATCGTCATAACCCGTCTGAAAATAGGCTATGTTATTTGTCTCCACATGCTCTGATAATTTGGAGCGCAGACTGATGTAATTAGTCGACTTGAGCAAATCCGCCACACGGGTTACACCTTCCTGCTCCGGATCTTTCCAGCTTTCGTGCTCGTGCATCAACCCTGTGCCCGCAAACCAGGAAGTATTGTCAGTGCGATAAAGTAGCCATCGCAATCCACCGCCTGTCAAAATACGCCGCTCCAGTCCTCGGGCCAGGTCTGTCTGGTATTGGGTAAAAAGCTCATAAGACATCTTGCGGCGACTAAACAGATTCACTCTGAAATGCGAGTAACCATTGCTGGCTACGGTATTGCGCATTTCGCGTGAGTCATAGTTTACCAGCAGGTAGTTATAATAGTTGAGCAGCAGGTAAGTATGATTTTTGGAAATATACGCCAGGTCCCCGTTGAAAGTCAGCTGCAGAAAGTTGTTAGGGTTGTTACGACCCGCATTGCGGTTGAACATCGAAAAGTTAAGCCCTGCCTTGCCTGTCAGAAAATCAGCCGTATCACGCTCTACCCTCGAACGTTCAATATTTAGAATCTGGGCATCAGCCTCTGGAGTAGTATACAAGAGAGAGAGCAACAGAATAAAAAATATGGCAGGTATAGTACGCATGATGGTTGACTTGCAAGTGAGAAGGTATAGCTGCAAAGGTATAAAGCCCGGGGGAGCTATGAAAATCAGGCTTACATTCATAACCTTTGGAGTATCTGCCGTTTTATAATAGAAGGAGATGATACCTCCCTTAACACGTTCACCTTTAAGCATAAAGCATATGGCAAGAAGTTCAGCACAACTGGTGGCAGCTATTCGTCAGACAGCCAAGCGACTGGCACAAGGCGCCAACTACCAATGGGGTCATATGGGCAGCTGCAATTGCGGCCACCTGGCCCAAACCATTACCCAACTTGAAAAGGGTTACATACATGGAGCAGCCATGTGGCGACATGGCGACTGGAGCGAACAGCTGCGGGACTACTGCCCGCAAAGCGGTTTTCCTATGGATGAGATCATCGACCAAATGCTCTCCTGGGGACTCACCAAAGATGACCTGGCTCACCTGGAGCGACTCTCCGATGCCAAAGTTATCGAGATGCTGCCGCCTGACAGACGCTACTTAAAACACAACGAGCGAGACGATGTGGTGCTATACCTGAACACCTGGGCTGAGCTGCTCGAGCTGGATTTGTTACCAATACCGACCATACAAGCTATAGCCGCTGAAGCTGCGTCAGGTATAAAGGTATAGAACCGCCTTTGTGCCTTTGCAGGATATTTCGCAGTTTTGGGAAATATACCTCATACCATGCAGCAACAAGCCATAATCGACGCAACCGCAAACTATGTAAGAGAACAACTGGAAGGCGAAGGCTCCGGCCATGATTGGTGGCATATCTACCGAGTATGGAAAAACGCCCTTTACATTGCCTCACAGGAAAAAGGAGCCGATACCTTTAAAGTAGAGCTAGCGGCACTGCTGCACGACATCGGCGATCATAAGTTTTATAATGGCGACCACACCGTGGGGCCGCGCATGGTGCGGGAATGGCTTGAGAAGATGCAGGTAAATGAAGAACTGATTGCCGAGATCTGTGCCATTGTCAGTGGCCTGTCTTATAAAGGAGCGGGTACCTCTTCAGAAATGCCTACCCTGGAAGGCCGTATCGTGCAGGATGCAGACCGGCTCGATGCCATTGGCGCTATAGGTATAGCCCGCACCTTTGCCTACGGCGGTCATAAAGGACGCGAACTGTACAACCCAGCCATAGTCCCTGTGCTTCATGATAATTTTGAAGCCTATAAATCAAACACAGCACCCACCATCAACCATTTCTACGAAAAGCTGCTGCTCCTCAAAGACCGGATGCACACCCCTACTGCCCGCGAAATGGCTGAAAAGCGCCACCGTTATATGGAGGATTTCCTGGCCCAATTTTATGCAGAGTGGAATGCTACCAATCATTTGGAAGGCTCCTGAAAACTAAAAAGGTTAGCATCTGGTTTGAAATGCTAAAAAAACATACCTTTACTGTATGGAGATATTGGTAGGTATAGCAGCATTTCTAACTGGTCTCGTTGTAACGTATCTGGCTATGAAGGGCAAAATAAATGCACTGCAAGATAAGTTTAATCAGGCAGTGGTAGCGCAGGGCGTTTTGGAGGGCCAGGCCCGGCACCAGGCACAGGAAGCGGAAGTCCTGAAAAACCAGCTGAGGGAGGCCCAGACAGAAACAATTGAGCTGACCAATGCGCTGACCAAGACGGAAACAGACTACGAACACCTACACCAGCGCATGCATGAGCAGGCCAGGGAACTGGAGCAATTGCGAGAAAAATTCCTGCAGCAGTTCCAGCATATCTCTAACCAGGTGCTCATGACCAATGCCGAGCATTTCAATAAGGCTTCTTCTGAAAATCTCGAACGGATCCTTACACCACTTAAAGAACGCATCCGTGAGTTTGAGGCTAAAGTAGATCTTACCTATGAGAAAACACTGAAGGATAGCATTTCGCTGAAAGAACAGATCAACCAGTTGTCGGCCCTGAATCAGCAAATGAGTCAGGATGCGCTCAATTTGACGAAAGCCCTGAAAGGCGAAAGTAAGACGCAGGGCAACTGGGGCGAATACCTGTTGGAAAGCCTCCTTGAAAAATCCGGCTTACGCAAGGGCGTGCACTACGAGCGTGAAGAGGTGCGGCAGAATGACGAGCAGAAGGTATACCGGCCCGATGTGATCGTGCGATTGCCTGACTCCAAGCACCTGGTGATCGACTCCAAGCTTTCGCTGGTGGCTTATGAAGCCTACTGCAGTTGTGATGATGAGGCGCAGTTGGAGACATACCTGCGCAGTCACATCAGTTCTATCCGGACACACTACACTGATCTTGGCCGCAAAAACTACCACCGCCTGAGCGGCATAAACTCTCCGGACTTTGTGCTGATGTACATTCCCATTGAGCCGGCTTTTAACCTGGCACTGCAGCACGACCAGAACATTTTTACAGATGCCTTTGACAAAAACATTGTGCTGGTAACCACCTCTACCCTACTGGCCACTTTGCGCACGGTGGCTGGCGTATGGCGGCAGGAAGACCAGAAAAGAAACGTGCTGAAGATTGCAGAGGAAAGTGGGAAGCTCTATGATAAGTTTGTGGGTTTTGTGGAAGATCTCAAAACGGTCGGGCGCCACCTGGAACAAAGCCAAAGTGCCTATAACGGGGCCATGAATAAATTAACCGAAGGTAAAGGCAACCTGATTCGCAGAGTGGAGATATTGCGGGAGTTAGGAGCCAAGACAAGTAAACACCTGGACGAGCACCTTCTTCAGGAAGCTATTGCTACTCCAGGTGATGACAATGAGTAAAAATCAATAAAGCGGTGGTCAGGCCATTAGATGACCTGCCCACCGCTTTATTGATAATGAAATCTATTAGTAGTTCGCCTCAAGAGCAGGAACATCCACCAGGATAAAAGTGGCATCTGCAGTTCCCCGGATGGCAATCACCTCCTGCTCATCAAGTCTGATCTGGTCATGGCTGTCAGCTTCGACATTATTAACGAGCAGGCTTCCTGTTAGTACATAGATCAGTGTTCTACGAATCTTGAATGTTCTGAAAGTTATTTCCTCTCCCTGCGATACGCTGCCATAGTAAACCGTGGAATTGGAGTTGATGTAAGTGACATCTTCCAGTACCTTCTGACCTGTTACCAAAGGTATAAGCTCGTCTTTTGCCTTCAGAAACCCTACATCCATCACTTCATAGGATGGTGCAAGCCCTCGCTTGTTTGGCATAAACCATAGCTGAAGCAGGTGGATCTCATCATCTGTATCGTTTGTTTCAGAATGGCTCACACCAGTGCCAGCCGTCATACGCTGTACCTGGCCCGGAGACACCGTTGTCTCATTTCCGATGTTGTCCTTGTGAGTCAGATCTCCTGACAGTACAATGGTCACAATCTCTAATTCAGAATGAGGATGGGTTGGAAAACCCGAGCGTGGACTTACGTAATCATCATTAAAGACGCGCAGTGGACCGAACTCCATGTTTTCCGGATCATAATAATCTGCAAAAGAGAAGAGATAGTGGGAACGGAGCCAGCCCTCCACCTGGGCCTCATATCTTTGGGAAGCGGTAATTAATCGTATCATATCGCGCTTTTGTTTTATGCTATGCCTTTACGGATAATGGCGTTTGTAGTTAACTGGTCGCATAAAACTGCGCTAAAACAGCGCATCCTGCCCTATCAGAAGCAGGATGCGCTGTTTATACAATACCTTAAAGTGCTGTTAAAGCATTAAGCTTTTTTCAGTTTAAGCATCTCCTTCTGCAGATCAAGCACAATGGATGACAGCTTATCAAGTGAAATATCAGCAATCGGGAAAGTAGAACTGATATAAGATTTGGCTTCCCAGATTTCCACTACATCATCAACTGGCAACTCGTAAGGAGAGTAGAGCGGATTGTCAGAGTGCAGGCGCAAGGTAGAAGCCTCTTTCACTTTATTATAGACCCGCTTGAACACGACCCCCTCTTTACCACTGACAATGATACAGGGAGTACCATCCTTTAACGTACTCCAGTCCTCAACAAAACGGCCAACAATGACAGTACCTGAAGCCAGAGGCAACATAGAGTCACCACTGATCTCAAAGGCACGGTAAGTCCCGCCGCTGCCCAGGGTAGGAAGGCGGAAACGAGGCAATTCCTCAATAAACTCAGGATCGGCATAACCGTTCAGGTAGCCGGCACTTGCCTTATAAGGAACCAACTCTATATTTTCTCGATCTTCCTGATCTACCGTAATGGCTAATACCCGCAGTTTACCACCACCGGCCTGACCTGGTTCAGGTTTGTAAGCCGGATCAGATAAGTCAGCAGTAATAAGTTCATCAAGAGAAACCTCAAAAAGACGCGCAACGTTGACCAGCGTGCTTAGTTTTGGCTCTGCCCTTCCCTCCTCGTACGCTCCCACCAACGAACGCTTGATCTCTAATTTCTCGGCAAGCTGCGCTTGGGTATAGCCGGCCTGCTTCCGAAGGTGTCTTATATTCGATGTTACCTTTTCCACTGTTCTTCTTTGTTCGTGTCCTGATAATAATAGAGCACACTGGGTGCTGGCATGTAAACTTACTAAATTTATACGTATTATACTAATTTTATTAGCAAATAATTGGCATGAATTTCAGTGATATTTGCAAAAACTAATATACAACCACAAAGTACAATTGTAGTAGTGCATAATCATTTAAATCGATTTAATACATACACCAAATAGTCCTATTAAAATTTATTTACCATAAAGTTTGCAAACTTACTTTTTATCCAATTATCTTTCGTGAAAAGTAAACCTTAACGCATATTATATGATTAAAATCTACTAAACCTTCACATCCTGCCGGGCTCATTACATGAGCCACATCTTTAAGAATCCACATTTAAAAATGTAGACAGGAATACTACGCCCTATTTAATCCATCAACAGCATAAAATTTTTACAATTTTATCGCATCTCTAAACTTTTCAAAATCTCGCGTTGTTACGAGGCATTGTGAAAATTTTAATACAATAATTTACCCAATCCAACCAAACTTATATGATGAACAATTCTACACTATTAAAGGCGTTGTCAGGTTTAGCTCTGGCGTCAGTATTCACCCTCTCAAGCTGTCAGAAAGAGGACTTCATGGAAGAGCAGTTTCAGACTGATTCTGTTCAGGTCGATACTCAACATGGACAGGCTATACCTGGCCAGTACATTGTAGTATTTAAAAATGGAGGAAATAACTTAAACGCAACCGGTGTAAGTGCCATGACCATAGCCGGCCGCACCGCAACCGTTGCCCTTCGTGAACGACTGCTGCTTACAGCAGGAATTGAGCGTGAAGCTATACAACAAACTTTTGAAGGAAATGTAAACGGTTTTGCAGCCCGACTCTCTAAAGAACAGTTAGATCAGTTGCGCAAAAACCAGGAAGTAGCCTACGTTGAACAAGACCGTATTATTATGCTTGCAAAGCCGGGTACTGACAATACGACAACGAAAGGCAACGGCAAAACGAAAGACGACAAAACAACGACGAATGGCAATGGTAATGGTAATGGCAATGGTAATGGCAATGGCAATGGAAAGAATAAAAACACAGAGCCTGCACCTACCCAGCCAGCCCCGTCAGAACCAACTCCTACCGAACCTGCTCCGACTGAGCCGACACCTACTGAACCAACTCCAACAGAGCCAACTCCGACTGAGCCGACTCCAACAGAGCCAGAACCAGAGCCACAGCCTGAGCAGCCAATCAGCAGCCCATATGCTAAAATAACTCCCCTTGCAGGTGAGACCCTGCCTTGGCACATAGCCATGAATGGCTACGGAGACGGCACTGGCAAAACGGTGTGGGTAATTGACTCAGGTATAGATACCGATCACCCTGATCTGAATGTAGACTTCCAGCGCAGTACGTCACTTATTTATGGTGATGCTTCTATTGAAGACGGCTTCGGTCATGGTACGTATGTATCCGGTATTATCGCCGCCAAAAACAATGGTACTGGCATGGTGGGCGTAGCTGCAAATGCAAATGTTGTAGCTCTGCGTGTGTTTGATAACACAGGATATGGCACTGTGTCGCGTGCCATCAGTGCCGTAAACTATGTGATCAACATGGCCAAGCCTGGTGATGTGGTAAACATGAGCCTGGGTAGTGGCATCTCCAGCACACTTGACAATGCCGTTACTACTGCAGCTGGCAGAGGCATCCTGTTTGCAATCGCAGCTGGCAATAGCGCTGTAGACTGCTCTGTTAATTCTCCGGCCCGTGTGAATGCCCCGGGAGTATACACAGTGTCTGCGATGGACCGTTACCAGAACTTCTGGTCAAGCTCCAACTATGGCGCACCTGTTGATTATACAGCTCCTGGTGTAAGCGTAACATCTACCCGCATTGGTGGTGGTATCGGTAGCGTCGGAAGCGGCACTTCCTATGCTGCGCCTCACGTGGCTGGTATCCTGTTGCTTCGTGGCGAGGTGTTCTCACAAGGTATCGTAAACGGTGACAAAGACAGCTGGCCAGATCCAATCGCTTCTGTAGAGTAATAATTCATACTCCTTATTACTATAAAAAAGAAGGCCGTCCAGATTTGGACGGCCTTCTTTTTGTTGACTATACCTGAAAACTACCAGGCGTACTGCATTTTGTGCATGGCTAGCGAAAGCCGAATCTTAAAGTACTCATAGCGTTCCTCCAGGTGTTCATACAAATCCTTCAGTTTGGCATCTTTGCCAAGCCTCTCAATCGCTTCGACGATAGACTCGTATTCTCGCTTTGAAACAAAATCGTGCACAGGCACATCGTAACCCTGTTCCAGCAAAGTAGCCAGGTGCGAATAGATAGTGACAGGATTGAGATTACGTCGTCTTGCAATCTCTTCTGGACTTAGCCCCTGCTGATAAGCCTCCCAAGTAACTAAATGGGTAGCCCCTTTGATTGCACTGCCTTTTGCCTGCTCTTCTGTCAGAAAGGCGATGATCTCATTGATAAAATTATGCCCGTAGCGCTCAAACTTCTGAGCTCCGACCCCACTGATCGCCAACATTGCGATGCGATTCGCCGGCTTTTCTGCTGCCATTTCCTGCAGCGTACTATCTGTAAATACAACGTAAGGAGGCACATTCTGCTCGTCTGCCAGGCGCTTTCGCAAAGCACGCAGTCGCTCGAACAGCGCATCCTTGATAATTTCTCTTTTCGGTTTTTCTCTCTGTAAGGTTTCTGTCTGTTGCTTGGCGTCCTCGAACTTAACCAGTTCTATTTTGCGTCCATCAAATAGTACCTGCCTGCTCTGCTCGGTCAGTTTCAAGGTATAATTCTGGTCATAGGCAAGCTCTACCAAGCCTGCATTGAGCATTTGGTGCAGATAACGGTGCCAGTCCAGGGTGCCAATGTCACGTCCGGCACCATACGTTTTGATGCGGTCGTAGCCGCCTGCCATTACCTGGCTATTGCGTGAGCCGCGCAATACATCTACCAGCAGGCTCATGTTGAGCTTTTCCTGTGAACGCGCTATAGCTGACAATGCTTTCTGTGCAATTAAAGTCCCGTCAAATCGACTGGGAGGATTACGGCAAATATCGCAGTTGCCACAATCCTTGCTCATCTGCTCCCCGAAGTACTGCAGCAAAATTCGTCTTCTACAGAAGGTGGCTTCAGCAAACTGCTGCATACGCTCCAGCTTAACGAGTTGCAGCTCATTCTGCGACTTATCATTATCTGACAGCATGGTGCGCAAATTCATCACATCAGCGAAACTGTAAAACAGGAGTGCATCCGATTTGGCACCATCACGACCGGCACGTCCGATCTCCTGATAATAGCCTTCTACATTTTTAGGCAAGTTGTAATGAATCACCCAACGTACATTCGACTTGTCAATCCCCATACCGAATGCGATGGTGGCGCAAACGATCTGCACATCGTCACGCAAAAACGATTCCTGGGCTTTTGAACGCTGCTGGGCACTCATACCGGCATGATAAAATGTAGCGTTGTAGCCATTTTCGCGCAACTTGCCTGCCAGGCTTTCAGTCGCTTTTCGGCTCAGACAATAGATAATGCCCGGCTGGCCATGTCGGCGTGAGAGGAAATCGGTGATCTTATTGAATCTGTTTTGGCCGGGCAGCACCATGAGGTTAATGTTTGGCCGGTCAAATGAAGCTACAAAAACTTCAGGCTGTCGTAGCTGGAGCTGCTCCTGGATGTCTTTCTGGGTCAGCTTATCAGCTGTAGCAGTCAGCGCTACCACAGGTACAGCAGGGAACTGCTGCTTGAGGGCGCGAAGCTGGGTATACTCTGGTCTGAAGTCATGTCCCCAAGCCGAGATACAGTGGGCCTCATCTACAGCGAAAAGGGATACCTGCAACCGTTTCAGGAAAGAGAAAAAGCCAGCGGAAAGTAATTTTTCCGGAGAAACATACAGCAATTTGATCTGACCTGCCAGGCTCTTCTCCTCAATCTGGTACTGTTCATCTGCTGTCTGGGAGCTGTTCAGGTATGCGGCAGGTATACCGTTTGCCAGGAGCGCTTCCACCTGGTCTTTCATCAGGGCGATCAAGGGAGAAACTACTACGCATAGACCGGGCATCACCACGGCAGGCACCTGATAACAGACAGATTTTCCGCCACCGGTCGGCATCAGCACCACTACGTCTTTCTGCTGTAGAATATTCGTGATGATCTGCTCCTGCATGGGCCTGAACTGCTCATAGCCAAAATACAGTTTTAATGCCTCACGTGCTTCTCTTATACCTAAACTCATGCTCTGTAGAAAGTGTAACGATACGAAATAGAATTGCTGTACTAAACCCAAAGTTAACCATAATCGGTGTGAAATAGGTTCCTGTTTTGGTGGTGCTTAGTCAATAAATAAACAATGACTTTATGCAGCCGTACTTTAATTAGAGTATAAACCTTATAACCTGTAAACTATGAAATCAGAGAGAACAAATGAATTAGAGCATGTGCTCATAAAATGTATCACTGCCTGTGAAGCCTGCGCAACTGCCTGTCTGCAGGAAGATAATGTAAAAATGATGGTGCGCTGCATCATGCTGGACCGCGACTGCGCAGACATCTGTACCATCACAGCACGCTTTGTAGCCCGCGACTCGGCCCATGCCAAGCACGTTATGAAAGAGTGTATCGAGATTTGTCGCCTATGCGAAGAGGAGTGCCGCAAGCATGACCATGACCATTGCCAGAAATGTGCGGACGCCTGCCGTGAGTGTGCGGACGCCTGCGAAGCCTGGATGACCCGGTAAACGATCAAAACAATGAAAACAGAAAAGCCCCTGATTTACACCAGGGGCTTTTCTGTTTTTGCAAGGTTCGGATGCTAGAAAATCATATCCAATAGCGCTTCAATCAGTGAAAGCACCAAACTGAAGACAAGGGCCCAGAGAAAACCATCCACATTAAAGCCACCCACAAGGGAATCAGCTAACAGGATGATCAGCGCATTGATGACCAGCAAGAACAGACCGAGTGTCAGCACAGTCACAGGTATCGTCAGGATAACCAGGATCGGACGAACAACGGCGTTGAGCAAGGCCAGTACTACAGCCAGGATCAAAGCCGACCCGAAACCGTCGATCTGCACACCAGGCAAAATATAGGCTCCAATAAGGGCGGCTACACCCGTCAATAAAATCTTAATAATGATTCCCATTTTGTTTCGATATATAGTGATAGTATATTATTCCTATCACGCTATACGACAAAGCGGGAATAAAGGTGAATTACTGTACCTCTAAGCGTTTTTGAGAGACAGCCATCCAGTTGCAGAGCTTGTAAAGCAATCGGGCACCAACATTGCCATTCCACTCACTGTCGCCCGGCGCTACTTCGCACAGGTCAAAACCGATGATCTCTCGGCCTGAGCGAACCAGTGCCTTGATCAGGTATACAGCTTCTTCAAACTCCAGACCGCCTGGCACAGGTGTGCCTGTGGCTGGGCAAAGTTTCGGGTCCAGCCCGTCAATGTCAAAGCTGATGTATACCTTTTGAGGAAGCTGGGCAATGATCTTTTTACACTCTTTCTTCCAGCTGTCGCCCTCGTACATATTCTCTTTCAGTACGCTGTCGTAGAAAATAGCTACTCGTCCGTTGGACTGATTAGCCAGTTCTGCTTCTGCCTGGCAGATGTCGCGTATACCTACCTGCACCAGCTTTTTAACCTGAGGCAGTTGCAAGGCATTGTACATGATAGAGGCATGCGAATATTTGAAGCCCTCATAAGCGTCACGCAAATCGGCATGCGCATCCACCTGCAGAATGCCGTACTCCTCGTGGCGTTCAGCCAGCGCATGCATCAGACCAAGCGGTGTGCTGTGATCACCGCCAACTACGCCAACCAGTTTGCCTTGATCCAGGTAGGAATGCGCCTTCGACTTCAGCCAATGCAGTAGTTCTTCCCCCTTTTCAGTTACATCTGTTGGCAGGTTCTCAAACTCAGCTCTGTCAGACTCGGGGCTTCCCTCCTCCAGCCAGTTGATGTAATTCTCAGCCCGCTGACGCAGGTTATCGCTCACAGCAGCCCATTCTTCTGAAATCTCCTCCATGGCTATACCTAGCTTCCAGGCTTCTTTGATGGCGGGCTCAAACAGGTCAAGCTGAGGTGAGGCTTCCTTGATGGCCTGTGGTCCGGCTGCAGTACCGGCACTGTAAGACACGGTTACTTCCCAAGGCACAGGTATAAGCACAACCTCCGATTCTTCTACTGTAAAAGGCAGACCAAATAGGCCACCATTTACATCGCCAACACCATTGGGGTCAAAGGCTGCGATTTTTTGCTGCTTGCTGTTAGTTGGTTGGTTCTGCTGAGTACTCATCAGTTACATTTTCAGGTTTTGTGTTTAAAAGCTCCTTCACAAAGTTCGGAAGGGCAAATGAAGCCGCATGCACAGCTTCATTGTAATATTTAAGGCCTTCTTTCTGGGAGAAAGCTGCAGCTTCCTCTCTATCGAATTGCAATGGATTCGCACTGCCCTTCGCTGAATAAGAGAAACTCCAGGTGCCTGTCGGATAAGTAGGTATAGCGGCCAGGTAACAGTGTACTTTCTCCTGTCCGAATATCTTCTTGTAGGTATCGTAGATCTCTACAAACACAGCAGAGTTGAAGCGCGGAGACTCACTCTGTGTGATCATCACACCGTCTTTCGTCAGGCAGCGGTATACCTCCTGGTAAAATTCTGCTGTGAACAGACCTTCTCCCGGGCCAACCGGATCAGCTGAGTCCACGATGATGAGGTCGTAATGCTCGTCGGCGCATTCTTTAATATACTTGATGCCATCCGCTACCAGCAGGTTCAGGCGCGGATTGTCAAACGCCACGGCTGTTTCCGGAAGGTGCAGTTTACAGGCTTCGATCACCAGTTCATCGATCTCTACAAGTGTCACCTCTTCCAGCTGCTCGTGGCGCAGGAGTTCGCGTACCGTACCACCGTCACCACCACCGATCACCAGGGCGCGCTTGGCTGAGCGGTTACTGAACATCGGCACATGGGTGATCATCTCATGGTAAACATACTCATCTTTCTGTGTGCACATCACCATGCCATCCAGCGTCAGCATATTGCCGTAAGCAAGCGTTTCATAAATTTCTACACGCTGGTACTCCGAATCTTTCTTATAAAGCTGGTTACCTGTGTGCTTCAACGAAAGAGCGATGTTTTCATCGCGCTCCGTGAACCAGACATCTCTTGTAATGGAGCCATCGGCTTCTATCGTCTTTGCGGTCGCATCACGCAGGGTCTCCAAGTTGAAATCATTGCGCTTCAGCAGACTTAGCTGGCCGCGACGTAGCTCCATAGAAGAGCCATGGCCAGACTGAAATGCTTCTTTCAGATAGGTATAAGATACCCATGGGTCAACAGAGTCGCCACAGGTGAAAAGGTCTACGGCTGCATAGCCATACTCAGGCCAGGTATGGATGGCCAGGTGGCTTTCCTGAATTACCACCACACCTGACACGCCATAAGGCGAGAAGTGATGGAAAGTACTGTTGATGACAGTGGCTCCGGCTGTTTCGGCAGCGGCAACCATGCTGTTTTCGATGTGCATCACATCGTTCATCAGTTCAGGAGAGCAATCGTAAAATTCAACTAAAATGTGTCTTCCTAAGGCGTTCATTAATTGACTGTGTGGTTTCAAATATATAAAAATGCAAAAAAACGAAAACTGGCGCTATATTCAAACAGGACCTATCAATTAGACTTTACGCATCGGGTCGTCAATGGGGTCTGAATTATGGCAGGGATAGCGTAAAAAGTGAACGAGCTATACCTGGTGGGGACATCCCGACAGGTATAGCTCGTCAGATATTTTATTTCAAAAAATTCGATCAGGTAAATCTATACCTTAAAAGTTCTGATGATTTCAAGCATTTTAAGCAGGGTGCTGGTGTCGAAGAACAAAAGCAGCGGAAGCTCCACGTCTTTTGAATTGTGCTGAAACTTGGTGATCACAGTAAACACGAGAGGTTGGAAAAGTGGGTGCTGTACCAGGATGTCTTTCAGCGAGTTAGCTATATGATTTTTGGGTGCCTTTGGTGGCGAACCGTAAATATTGCTTTTGAGGATATTGGCAAGCTGGGTGACCAAAGCACCGGTAATAATGTTACTGATCTCGAGCAAAAGGGACTCCTGCATGACACTCAGTTCGCCCTTCTGCACATTCAGCATGCTCAGGCACACACTGGAGAGCAGGCTGATGTGCTCCTCTGAAAAGAGCATGAGCGTAGCTCCATTGAAATCACCTTTTATATCAGACTGAATAATAAAATGTGTGTCTTCATATTTAGCGATGAGCGCAATAAGGTCCTTTACTTCAATGAGCTGCACATCAGGCACCTTCAGCATGACTTTATCTTTGGCGATCACAGCGAAAGAATCGGCAGCCCGGGCCAGTCCTATATTCAGGATCTCCTTGATAATGTCCTTTTCCAACTCGGTTACATGCGTATCCATCATGTTCGTCGTGTTATTAGTTCTGTTATCCATCGCCTCATTTCCTCATCTTCTATTCACAAAGTATCTGGTTATGGCAGGCACATCCAGTACCAGGCATACTTTGCCTGTACCAAGCAGTGTGACACCACCATATAAATCTATGCTATCCAGCGGTTTGCTAAGTGGCTTTACCACAATGTCCTGCTGACGGTAAAGTTTGTCCACGATCAGACCAAGCTTACGGTTGTTGTACGAAACAATGATAATGTTCTGCACCTGGCCCTTCAACCGTGTTTTGTCACCCAGACGCATCTGGCTTTCCTCCACATTCAGGAGTTCGTCCAGGTATACGACAGTCACTGTTTCCCCTTTGATATCGGCAACAAGCACCTCGCCTACCTCATGGAGTTCGTCTTTGTCCAGTGCCACCACTGAATCTGTGTGGATCAGTGGAATGGCGTAGAAAATACTGTCTATCTCAAACAAAAGAGCGCCTTTTACTGCAATAGAAGTTGGTAATTGCAGTATAAAGCTGGTCCCCTTTCCTTTCTCTGATTCTATACGGATGCGCCCGCCTATTGAATCAATTGCATTCTTCACCACATCCAATCCCACACCACGACCCGAAAATTCGGTTACTTCTTTGGCTAGAGAGAAGCCTGGCTCAAACAGGAAAGAATATACCTCTGAATCAGGAAGGTTTTCAGCCACATCGGCTGGCACTAACTGCTGGGCCACTGCTGCTTTCTTCACTTTCCCGATGTCTATACCTTTTCCATCATCAGTAAGCGTAATCACCACACTTTCGCGGTCACTGCGGGCTGAGAGTTGCAGTAATCCGGCCTTTGTTTTATCTGCCCTCACACGCTGCTCAGGTTTCTCAATGCCATGCGTAATGGCGTTGCGCACCAGGTGCAGCAATGAGTCTGTCATGATCTGCAGAATATTGCGGTCAATCTGAATATCCTGCCCGCTCAGCTCCAGGTCAATTTCCTTTTTTTCGGCAGTGGCAATATCACGCACCACCCTCGGAAACTTGTTGAACAAAGTACCGATGCTTACCAGGCGTGCATCCATTACACTGTACTGCAGATCTTCTGTAATGCGATACAGGTGAGAACCCACCGTCTTTAGTTCATCGCTATCCAGTTCACGACTTAGTGAAAGGATGCGGTCACGGTCAATGATCAGCTCCCCTACCAGGTTCATGAGGTGATCCAGCTTCTTTACCTGAATGTAAATCAGGTCGGAGAGTGTCAGATTGCGTGAAGTGCTAAATTTCTGCACCTTTGCCAACTCTACTGTGCTGTCTGATAAGCTGTCGACAATAATGTCGAGGTTGCGGATCAGCACCGGATCAACTTCCACCTGCCGTTCGCTGTCAATGCTCTTGATCAACTCGCCAAGCAGATCGATGCCGTCAAAAAGAACGCCTACTACCTCGTCGCTGAAGCTCAGTTCCTTATTGCGTATGAGGCCAAAGGCGGTTTCGAGCTTATGGGATACGTCTGAGATCTGCAGATAGCCGATCGCCTTCGCATTCGCCTTCAGGTTATGCAGCATACGGAATATCTCCGCCAGCACCTGATCGTCCTGCGGTCGTTTTTCCAGTTCGCTGATGAGCCTGTTTAGGGCGTCGAAGTATTCCAGCGCTTCTGCTATAAATATCTCTTTATACTCCTGCTCTCTCGATTTCATGAATTCACGTCAGTTGTACTGACTTGCTGCTGTTCTGCTGCCACGTACCGGTTCAGGTACTGGGCAATTTTTGACAAAGGCAGCACTTTGTCGGTATTTCCGCTTTCTATCGCAGATTTTGCCATTCCAAAAATGGCTGATGAGGCTTCATCCTGCGCTATCACATGTCCTCCTTTTCGAAGTGCAATGGCTTTGGCTCCAGCTGTGCCGTCTCTCCCCATACCTGTCAGGATGACACCGATCACGCGCCTTACGCCACTTTGTGCCACCGCCTGCATCAGTTTGTCCACCGAAGGCAGATCATGCTCTGCGCCATTGTCTTCACTAAAACCTATTTTCAGACTAGAGGCGTTTCCCATGACCGTGTGTACAATCATGTTTCTGCCACCAGGTGCTATTATAACTTTCCCGGGCTTAGGTATAAGCCCCGTGCGGCCTTCAAGTACGGTTAGCTCGGTCATACCCTTGAGCCTGCGTGAGTAACTGTGCGTAAACTTCGGCGGCAGGTGTATGGCAACCAGAACTGCAGCTTTGAGCCCCGTGTCTAACTGCCGGATGATCTGCTCTACGGCCTGGGTGCCTCCAGTCGAAGCTCCTATCACAATGATGGTGTCCGCTGTCACATTCCTGGCATCTTTTTGAGCTGCCTGCGGGAAAATCAGCATTTCCTCTCCCAGCATACTCAAACGTTTTTGAGGATCCCAGTATTCAGTGTCACGCACTGCTGATACCTTCCTGCAAATCTCTTCTGCCATCGTTCTGTAAGCAGATCTTGCCGGAGGGCCAGGTTTAACGATGACACTGTAAACACCCAGGTCTATCGCATCCTTGAGAAGTTCCAGGCTTAGTTGCTCCTTCTCCACCACCATCACAATCGGTGTAGGACATTCGCTGAAAATCTGCTTAAAAACGAGCAATTGCTCGTTCTTTCGTAGATCTACTGAAGCCAGGATCACATCCACCTGATGGTGGCGCAATGATTCCAGTAACTGGGTTCCATTTGAAGCAAGGCCTGTCACTTCCAGATCAGCTGAACCACTCAGGATGCTTTCCAGCACCAGGCGGGCATGGCTTGAGCTGTCAGCAACGAGCACTTTTAGCTTGCTGTCCTTTCAAAGTACGATTCCTTTCCTACTGCCAACAATGAGTACTTTATAAGTCAGATCAGCGCTATTCGTCCAGCGCTTTCTTCACTACTTCCAGCACCTTCTCTTCCGAGAAAGGCTTTACGATGTAAGAAAGTGCACCATACTCCAGCGCCTCATTCACGATCACTTCCTGCCCTACGGCACTCACAATCACGATTTTCATATCAGGCTGCTCTGCTTTGATGCCTTTCAGCACATCAAGCCCTGTATTGTCTGGCAGGATCACATCGAGGGTAATCAGGTCAGGATTTGTTTCTTTGGCCAGCTCAAGTGCTGTCTGCCCATTGGGCGCTTCCCCAACGATCTCATAGCCCGCATCGGTGAGCATATTTTTGAGCATTGTGCGCATGTAGAAAGAGTCATCTACAATCAGAATTCTTTTCATACTTTAAAGTATAGCTTCAATGTGAATGAATTGCTTTAGTTACTTTTCAACTCTCTGATCTCGTCCTGTGTCAGGATCTTGTACATATCCAGTACAATGATAAGGCGGTTGTTCACCTTGGCAATGCCTTCTATGTAATTCTCATGGATATTGATGTCCTGCAGAAACGAGGGAGTCTTGTCAATTTTGGTCATAGACAGGTTCAGGGACTGCGGTACTTCGCGCACGATCACCCCAATGCTGTACTCCTTTGCTTCAATCACCAGGGTATAGGTAATGTGCGGATTCAGGTCTCCGGCCAGTGGAACAGGACGAATGCCAAAGCGCTCTTCCAGATCCATGATCGCGATAATATCACCACGGATATTGGCTACCCCTTTAATGAAATCAGGCGTTCGGGGCATGCGGGTTACATTTGGCGTAACGGTTACCTCTTTTACCTGATCTATCTTGATACCATATTCTTCCGCCCCAAGCTTGAAAACGATCAGGTGAATCATTTCCTCCTTTACCGCTTCAGGCTTGGCCGGATTATCTTTGGCAGAAGCCACTGCAGTCTCAGCTGTCTTATCCGTTCCGGATTCAACGGCTGCTGATGGCGCCTCTTTTTTGTTCGTCTTTTCTTTCATCAGTCCGGAACGGTTTATTTGCTGTTGTCCTCGCTGCTCTTGTTTCTGGAGCTAACCGAGCTCAGGCGTGCATTGCCGGTGAGCTGCTTTTGCTTCGGCTTAGTCGGCATGGAAGCCAGGCGACGATTGTTCGGGCTGTGGTTAAACACCAGGTTGCCATCCACCAGCTTGAAGGCGGAGATACTGATTTGCAGATCCGCAGCAATGTCGTTCAGGTTCTGAGAAGATGACGTCAGCTCCTGCATCGAAGTGGAAAGTTGCTTGGCAGTGCTAGCCACCTGCTGTGTGCCGGAAGCCGTTTGCTCGGCAATGGCTACTACCTCTTCCACGTATTTCACTACGTCGCCGATCGATGATTTCTGAACTTCAGTCGCTGTCAGGATGTCCTGTGCGGTGCGTAGTGTTTCACCACTTGAAGCAGCAATGTTTTTGAAGGCGCCGGATGCTTCGAATGTCGCATTCTTTCCTTTCAATACACGACCTTCCATGGTTGAGATCGCCATCGCAGCTGATGCAGTATCTTTTTTCACATCATCTACTAGTGTCGCAATTTCGCTGGCTGACTTGCGTGATCCTTCGGCCAATTTACGAATCTCCTCGGCTACTACTGCGAAACCACGCCCTGCCTCACCTGCACGGGCCGCCTCAATGGCAGCGTTCAGGGCCAGCAAGTTGGTTTGTGCGGCAATGTCGGTGATCACACCAAGTGACTTGGAGATTTCCTGCGAACGGGCGCTTAGTACTTCAATTGTTTTAGAGGTAAGCGAAGCAGAGCTGGAGATTTCTTCCATGTTTTTCACCACTTCCGCCACTGTCTTCAGACCGAGCTGTGAAGTTTCCTCACCTAGTAAAGCTGATTTGTTCACCACTTCCGCACGGTTAGCCGTGTCTTTCGTGGTTTTCATGATTTCTTCTATCAGTTTGAAGGCTTGGTCCGTCTTGAGGGCCTGATTCTGGGCACCTTCCGCCATTTGCTGCATGGCAAGCGCCACATCCAGCGTTACACGGTTCATTTCAAGGCCTTTATCTGCCATCTCTTCTGAAGAGCTTCCCACTACAAGTGAAGAGTCATTGATCTCACCAAGCAGGGCGTTCAGGTTATCAACGGCCAGGTTCAGGGCGTTGGCCATGTCAAGGATATCACCTGCAGTATGGGCTTCTACTTTCTGCGTTAAATCACCTTCAGAGATCGCACGCACCACGCGGGATACTTCCAGTACTGGGGTTACAATGGACTCCAATAGGTCGTTCAGGGTATCCACCAGTTCTTTCCAGCTACCGCCTACGCCTGCAAGTGTCGCCCGCTCAGTCAGTTTTCCTTCCACACCAGCAACTCTTGCCACGCGGCTAACCTCACCCGCCAGACGGTTCAGGTCCACCACCATCGTGTTAATCGTATCGGCTAGTTCCGCTACTTCGCCTCGTGCTTCGAGGGTCAGTTTTTGGGTCAAGTCACCTTTCGATACCGCTGTTACTACACGCACTATACCACGTACCTGAGTTGTCAGGTTGGAGGCCATGGTATTTACATTATCGGTCAGGTCTTTCCAGGTACCGCCTACGTTTGGCACATTCGCTTGGCCGCCAAGCTTACCTTCTGTTCCTACCTCGAGCGCCACACGGGTTACCTCACCGGCGAAGATGTTCAGGGAGTCCACCATGCGGTTGATGTTTTCCTTCAACTCGCCGAGCTCACCTTTCACATCCACAGACACTTTCTGAGTCAGGTCACCTTTCGCCACTGCAGTTGCCACCTTAGCGATGTCACGTACTTGCAGTGTTAAATTCGAGGCCATGGTGTTCACGTTGTCGGTCAACTCCTTCCAGGTACCGCGTACTTTCGGCACATTGGCTTGACCACCCAAGCGTCCTTCTGTACCCACCTCACGTGCCACACGAGTTACCTCGTCAGCGAAGATATTGAGCGAGTCCACCATCTGGTTCAGGTTCTCCTTCAGGTCCAGGATCTCACCGCGGGCTTCCACGGTAATTTTCTGACTCAGGTCACCTTTCGCTACCGCAGTCGCAACCTTGGCAATGTCCCGTACCTGAGAGGTCAGGTTGGAGGCCATGTAGTTCACATTGTCGGTCAGGTCCTTCCAGGTACCGGCTACGTTTGGTACATTCGCCTGTCCGCCTAACTTACCCTCCGTACCTACTTCGCGGGCCACTCTTGTTACTTCGTCACCGAAGATATTGAGTGAGTCCACCATCTGGTTGAGGTTTTCTTTCAGATCCAAGATCTCGCCTCTTGCCTCAACCGTGATTTTCTGGCTTAAGTCACCTTTCGCAACTGCGGTGGCCACTTTTGCTATACCTCGTACCTGTGTTGTCAGGTTGGAGGCCATCGTGTTTACATTGTCTGTTAAGTCTTTCCATACACCGGCCACGTTTGGCACGTTGGCCTGGCCGCCCAGCTTACCCTCTGTACCTACCTCGAGCGCCACACGGGTTACCTCACCGGCGAAGATATTCAGTGAGTCCACCATGCGGTTGATGTTTTCCTTCAACTCACCCAGCTCACCTTTCACATCCACAGACACTTTCTGCGCCAAATCGCCTTTCGCCACCGCAGTGGCTACATTGGCAATGTCGCGTACCTGTAAGGTCAGGTTGCTGGCCATGGTGTTCACGTTGTCGGTGAGGTCTTTCCAAACACCGCCCACATTCGGTACCGATGCCTGACCACCCAAGCGACCTTCTGTACCTACCTCACGTGCCACTCTGGTTACCTCGTCAGCAAAAATGTTGAGCGAGTCCACCATCTGGTTTAAGTTCTCCTTCAGGTCGGCTAGTTCGCCTTTCACATTCACCGTGATTTTCTGGCTCAGGTCACCTTTCGCCACCGCAGTAGCTACGTTGGCAATGTCACGTACCTGCAGCGTCAGGTTGGAGGCCATGTAGTTCACGTTGTCGGTAAGCTCTTTCCAGATGCCGGCTACGTTTGGCACGTTTGCCTGGCCACCCAGTATGCCTTCGGTGCCTACCTCACGTGCCACACGGGTTACTTCCGCGCCAAACACATTCAGTCGGTCCACCATTTCATTCAATATGTCTTTCAGGTCACCCAGCTCCCCTTTCACGTCCACGGACACTTTCTGGGTCAGGTCACCTTTTGCCACGGCGGTTGCTACCTCGGCAATGTCGCGTACCTGCAGGGTCAGGTTACCGGCCATCAGGTTCACATTATCGGTCAGTTCTTTCCAGGTACCTTCTACATTTGGTACAGCAGCCTGACCACCCAGTTTACCTTCTGTTCCTACTTCGCGGGCAACACGGGTTACCTCACCTGCGAAAATGTTCAGGGAGTCCACCATTTGGTTGATGATATCCTTCAGCTCAGCCATCTCACCGCGTACATTCACCGTGATCTTCTGCGTCAGGTCGCCTTTCGCAACAGCAGTAGATACGTTTGCAATGTCACGCATCTGAGAGGTCAGGTTGGAGGCCATGGTGTTCACGTTATCGGTCAGGTCCTTCCAAACCCCACCCACGTTCGGCACTTTGGCTTGTCCGCCGAGGCGTCCTTCCGTACCCACTTCACGTGCCACACGGGTTACTTCGTCAGCGAAGATGTTCAGGGAGTCCACCATCTGGTTCATGTTGTCCTTCAGCTGGGCAAACTCACCGCGTACATCCACTGATATTTTTTGAGCCAGGTTACCTTTCGCTACCGCAGTCGCCACACTAGAAATGTCGCGTACCTGGGATGTCAGGTTACTGGCCATGGTATTTACATTATCGGTCAGGTCTTTCCATACACCGGCCACATTTGGCACCGATGCCTGGCCACCTAGTTTACCCTCCGTACCCACTTCCAAGGCCACACGCGTTACCTCACCTGCAAACAGGTTCAGGTTGTCGATCGTGCGGTTGATGGTTTCGGCCATGACCTTGAAGTCTCCCGATACCGGAATCTGGAATGTTTCATCCAGATTACCACGCGAGATGTTCTTCAGTACTTTACCCACTTCAAGTACCGGAACCGCAATGGAGTCTACCAGGCCGTTGATGTTATTGATCATGTCCTTCCAGAAACCGGAAGCATTCTCGGCCGAGGCGCGGGCTTTCAGGTTACCCTCCACACCGGCTACTTTCGAGATGCGGGACACCTCCCCACCTACACCACCGATCATTTCCACCATCGAATTGTAGGCTTCGGCGATCTCAGCAAATATGTCGTCGTTCTGCTTTGTCAGACGAACTGAGATATCCCCCTTCTTAAAGGCATCAAGTGCGTAAAGTACTTTATTGAGCTGTTCGCTGATGTACTCAGGGCTTGAAGGCAACACCTGCTTGCGGCTTTGCTTGCCATTAGGCGCACTTTTAACTGCTAGCGAGCTGGTTCCAGAATCTTTTTTGCCAGAAGCCTCAGCTGCTTCTGGCCTGGCTGACGAGGCAGCGGCAGTTGCGCCTTCCTGTTTTGGCTTGGACGTCTCCGGCTTCTCTTCCACGGTAGTTGTGGCAGCGGGCGTCTGCTGCTTGGCTTTCGCACGCGACGGAGTCGACTTTTCTGACTGGCTGGTTTCTACGTCACTGATGAGCTTTTCCTTGCTCAGCTTCAAATTTTTACCTAAGGCCATATGTTTAGGGTTGTATGGGGTTTGTCATCTGTCCGACCCTTCGTCAGCATCAGTTTTAGACTGACAGGCTGAACAGTACAAGGGGAATGTTACGGCAATTTACTCAAAAATAGCGATTGTTTGCAAGCTAACGTTATACCTGGCAAAACTCAGCGGCAAGTGCTGTGTAGTCTTTAGCCCCATTGGAAGCATTATCATAGTCCAACACGCTTTTGCCAAAAGAAGGTGCTTCTGCCAGCTTTACATTGAGTCTGATCTGACTGTCGAATATTTTTTCTTTCACGTTCTCGCGCAAGTATGCGAGCACTTCCTGACTCAGCTTGCGACGCATATCAAACATGACCACTACGATTCCTTTGATTTTAAGTTTCGGGTTAAATGCTTTTTTTACTTTAGCGATCGTCTGCATGATCTGGTCCAGGCCTTGTAGGGTCAGAACTTCCATTTGTAAAGGTATGAGTACTTCGTGCGAGGCTGTCAGTGCATTTAGTGTTAGGACCGAAAGTGAAGGTGGGCAGTCAATCAACACATAGTCAAACCCTTTGACCTGGGAGAGCATGGTTTTGAGAAACTGCTCCCGGTCCGGCTGCGACACCAGCGATATCTCTACATCCACCAATTCGTTCGATCCCGGAGCTACCCAAAGGCCATCTTTTTCAACGATAATGTTTTTGAAGGATTGTGACCCCAGAAAAGCCTCGGCCAGTGTCTGATCAGGCGAAGAGACGTCAAGACTATATGATAAATTGCTTTGAGGATCGAGATCAACCAGCAGGACCTTATATCCTAGTTTGCTTAGCGCACTGCCCAGGTTGATCGTGGTGGTTGTTTTACCTGTGCCACCTTTTTGGTTAATCACAGCTACTATTTTAGTTTTCATCCAGCTTCTTGATGATCAGGTATAGGTGCAAATAGTAATGAGTTTCTAAAACTATCAAAAAAAACTGACATATGATGCCTGCACTTTAAGCTTGCGTAAAGTGCGATTCCAGCTTTCCGCTTTTAACATGCAGGTCCTGCCAGGTGTCCAGATCGAGCTTGATGGCGTAGGCACCAGCCGGTTCCAGGTATGCGACGTGCTGCTCAGTCAGTGTACGAACAAGGCTTGTTATACCTGGATTGTGACCGACCAGGAGCACACGCGACACATGGTCCGGAAGCTTGCCCAGTACATTAGCCAGCACACTTTCACGTGCATTGTAGAAGTCAGGGACGTATTCAATCCGCTCCTCATCAAAGTAAAGCTTGTCAGCCAATAGCCTGGCAGTCAACCCAGCACGGGGAGCCGGGCTGCTCAGGATCATATCGACCTTCTGGAACGTGTCACGGAGCCACTGCCCGGTTATTCTCGCCTGATGCTGTCCATTTTTTGTGAGTTCCCGTTCAAAGTCTGGTTGGAGCGGGAAGGGATCATTTGACTCTGCGTGGCGGCAAATGACTAACAATCGTTGCATATAATTATAAAAGTGGTCCGTATAGATAGTTAAGCTAATAAAACAGCCTGTTCACCAAAACAATGATGGCATGTTAAACCTATGTTATCAATTTCAGGTTGTATATGTTTGAAAAAAAATTTGAACTTTGGGCAAAATTCAAATGAATCGCCCCTAAATATAAAGGATGATAAAAAATCTAGTCATAGTCGAGTCACCGGCCAAGGCCAAAACGATTGAAGGATACCTGGGAAAAGATTTTGTGGTGAAATCGAGTTTCGGCCATGTGCGGGACCTGCCTAAAGACAACAACGCCATCGATATCAAAAATAAGTTTAAACCAACTTATGTGATATCGAGCGACAAAAAAGACGTCGTTTCGCAGCTAAAGAAACTTGCCAAGGAAGCCGAAACGGTATGGCTCGCATCGGACGATGACCGCGAAGGAGAAGCCATTTCGTGGCACCTGACCGAAGCCCTTAACCTGAACGAAGCCAAAACACGCCGCATCGTTTTCCGCGAGATTACCAAAAACGCTATCCTTAACGCCATCAGCACACCGCGTGGCATCGACATGGACCTGGTAAATGCGCAGCAGGCCCGCCGCGTGCTGGACCGCCTGGTAGGTTTCGAGCTGTCACCGGTGCTCTGGAAAAAAATCAAAACAGGCCTCTCAGCTGGCCGTGTGCAGTCCGTAGCTGTGCGCCTGGTGGTGGAACGTGAGCGTGAAATCGAGAAGTTCAACGCCGAGTCGAGCTTCCGGATCACAGCCCAGTTTGATGTTCAGGGCAAAACCCTGGAAGCGGAGTTGCCTGCTAAATTCAAAACCGAGGAAGAGGCGCAGCAATTTCTGCAACGTTGTGTCGGAGCTGATTATACGATCGGTAACCTCGAGACAAAGCCGCTCAAGCGCAGCCCCGCCCCTCCTTTTACGACCTCTACCTTGCAGCAGGAAGCCAGCCGTAAACTGTACTTCTCAGTTGCCCAGACCATGACTGTGGCACAGCGTCTGTACGAGGCAGGTAAAATCTCTTACATGCGTACTGACTCCCTCAACCTATCGGACGAGGCGATCCAGGGTGCATCCAGTGCGATACGCAACTCCTTTGGGGAGAAGTTCGTGAAGACCCGTCGTTTCAAAACCAAGTCTTCGGGAGCTCAGGAGGCACACGAGGCCATCCGTCCAACCGACTTCTCACAGATGGTAGCAAGCAGCGATCGCAACGAGCAGCGCCTGTACGAGTTGATCTGGAAGCGGGCCATTGCCTCGCAAATGGCTGATGCCGAAATCGAGAAAACAACTGCCACGATCGATATCTCCACGCAGCCCGACAAACTGGTGGCGACCGGAGAGGTGATCAAGTTCGAAGGATTCCTGAAGGTATACATCGAGTCGAAAGATGAAGAAGAAGGCAGTGACGAGGATGTAAAGGGCATGTTGCCACCATTGAGTATAGGCCAGCAGCTTGGCTTACGTCAGATGCAGGCAACACAGCGCTACTCGCGTCCTGCGCCAAGGTATACAGAAGCCAGCTTGGTAAAGAAACTGGAGGAAATGGGGATAGGCCGACCGTCTACCTACGCTCCTACCATTTCGACGATCCAAAAGCGTGGCTACGTAGAGAAAGATAGCCGTGAAGGCAAAGAGCGTAATTTCAACGTCCTGACCCTGAAAAACGACCAGATCAGCGCGCAGACCAAAACTGAAATCACCGGTGCTGAGAAGAGCAAGCTCTTCCCTACTGATATGGCCATGGTGGTAAATGACTTCCTGGTAGAGCATTTCCCGAACGTGATCGACTATTCTTTCACTGCCCGTGTAGAGGCTGAATTTGATGAGATCGCCCATGGACAGCAGGAATGGGAACAAATGCTGGAAAATTTCTACGAGAAATTCCACAAGCGCATTGAAAACAGCGAAAATATCAACCGTGCCGATGTCTCTGGTGCCCGTGAAATAGGTATAGACCCTGTATCCGGTCAGAAGATCATTGCCAAACTAGGACGCTTCGGCCCTTACGTACAGCTAGGAGAAGAAAATCCTGAGACAGGTGATAAACCAGTTTATGCCAGTCTGCGCAAAGGCCAGTTCATTGAAAGCCTGACATTGGAAGACGCCTTGGACTTGTTCAAACTGCCACGCATTGTCGGGGTGTATGAAGACAAGGAAATGAAGGCTGCTATTGGTCGCTTCGGTCCCTATATCAGTCATGCCAGCAAGTTCTACTCTCTGCCAAAGACACTGGACCCGATGACGGTAACAGCAGATGAGGCTATAGCCCTCATCGAGGCCAAGCGCAAGGCCGATGCTGAGAAGCTCATCAAGACTTTCCCGGAGAATCCGGATGTGCAGGTACTCAACGGCAGGTATGGCCCTTACATCGTAGTGGGCAAGAAAAACGTGAAGATCCCGAAAGGGAAAGAACCGGCTGATCTGACCCTGCAGGAATGTCTGGACTTGGCGGAGCAGACACCAGAGAAGAAGGGCCGTGGCGGATTCAAGAAGAAAACCGAAACAGCCACAGCTGACAAGAAACCGGCCACCAAGAAACCAGCTGCCAAGAAAGCCGCCGCTAAAAAACCGGCCGCCAAGAAAACAGGCACAGCTAAGAAGAAATAAGCAGGAAAAGCCGCTCTAAACTGAGCGGCTTTTTTACGTCCCGTTTGCAGGTATAGGTATACAGATTTTACATACCTCGCCACCCTGCGGACGAAAAACCCGAATGGCGTACACAGAGTAAATTATAGCAGATCAAATCAGCAGATGCATGGCTAAGAAAAGAATCGTGGCGCTTACAGGAGCAGGTATAAGTGCGGAAAGTGGCATCGCTACCTTCCGCGATGCAAACGGACTTTGGGAAGGGCATGATGTGATGGAAGTGGCCTCTCCACAGGGCTGGCGTAAGAATCCGGAACTTGTGCTGGACTTCTACAACCAGCGTCGGAAAAATGCGCACAACGTTCAGCCCAATGCCGGCCACAAGATGCTGGCTGAACTGGAGCAGGACTTTGAAGTCAAGATCATTACGCAGAACGTAGATGACCTGCACGAGCGTGCCGGCTCTACTGATGTAATCCACCTCCATGGAAAACTTTTCGAGAGCCGTAGTACACTTGATCCTAAGCTGGTTTATCCGATAGAAGGCTGGCAATTGAATCTGGGTGATAAATGTGCGCGCGGCTCCCAACTGCGCCCCAATATCGTGTGGTTCGGAGAGCCCGTTCCGATGATGGAGCAGGCCATGGAAGAAACCTTGTGTGCAGATATCTTTCTGGTTGTGGGCACCTCTCTGGTGGTATATCCCGCTGCCGGACTTGTGGACCTGGTTCCGGATGAAGCGCCGATCTTTGTGGTAGACCCCAACCTCCCCTATATGCGGCCCCGGCCAAATCTGCACCTGATCGAAGAGAAAGCCAGCACAGGTATGGTAAAAGTAGCTGAACTGTTACGGGAAAAGCACCGCTAGCCATATATTATATCCCTTCTGTTTTAAGGCCGCAAGAGCTTGTACGCCTATCTGCGAGATTTGACGACAGTCTCGTTGGGGCAGGTTTGTCTGCCTGCCAACGCAGTTTATCGGCATAATTTGCCTGTTCATCCTGTTCTAAAAATATTTCTAGCTAATGTTTAAACCTTAGCCTCCCTTCTGTATTCTAAAGATACCAACAGCAGAGCTTCATACCGTTCGCTGCTGATTTTACGCTTTATTATCCGATTACTTAATAGACCAACACTACTACTCAATTCTACAATCTGATGAGAAAATTATTCTCTCTGCTGATCATGTTGATCGGCTTTTCACAGGTATACGCACAAACCGTAACCGGCACGGTGCAGAGCGCCACGGACAAGAGCGGCTTGCCGGGCGCGAGCGTCGTGATGAAGCGTGCTGCCAGCGAGGCAATCCTGACCACGATGACTGATGGTCAGGGCGCGTTCCGCTTTGAGCGCGTTCCCTCTGGCAATTATACCCTGGAGGTTCGCTTCCTGGGTTATGACATGCTATCAAAGCCGGTGCAGGTTGCACAGGCACCTGTCAATTTGGGTGTGCTGAGTATGCAGGAGCAAAACACCAGACTGGGTGAAGTGCAGATTATCGGGCGTGCACCACTTGGTGAGCAGAAAGGTGATACTTCCCAGTTCAATGCCAAGGCCTTTAAGACAGCGCCGGATGCCAGTGGCGAAGACTTAGTGACCAAAATGCCGGGTGTACAGGTACAGGATGGCCGTATTCAGGCGCAGGGTGAGGAAGTACGCCAGGTGATGATCGACGGAAAGCGCTATACAGGTGAGGATGTGACCTCTGCCATGCGCAACATCTCTTCAGATATGATCGAGAACGTGCAGATCTTTGACGCACAGAGCGATCAGGCTTCCTTCAGTGGTTTTGAGGATGGCAACCGCCTCAAGACAATCAACTTCATCACCCGCAAAGACCGCCGTCAGGGCTATACGGGTAAGATCTCCGCGGGCTACGGTACTGATGACCGTTACATGGCAGGTGCCGCTGTCAACTACTTTAACAACGACCGTCGCATCACGGTTACAGGCCTAACCAACAACATCAACATGTTTGACTTCTCGATCGGTGAAACACCAGGTGGTGGCATGCGTGGTCGTAGAGGTGGCTGGGGCGGTGGCTCCCCGATTGGTATCATCAACACCAACAACTTTGGCATCAACTACCAGGATAAGTGGGGCAAGAAAATGGATGTGAGCGCAAATTACAACTACACCAACCGCGATATCATCAACGACCAGTACCGCTTCCGTGACTTTGTTTCGGATGATGCTGGTCTGCAGTATACTGAGAATGCAGACAACAGGGATCGTGAAGACGGTCACCGCCTGAACATGCGTTTGCAATACAACATAAACGAGAACAACCGCCTGTTGGTAACGCCTAGCCTGCGTGTGCAGAATGATAACAGCTTTACTGGCAGAAACGCCCGCACCTTTGATCTGGAGGGCACCCTTTCGGAGTCGCTTAACCGCGCAAGCTCTGACAATACCTCTTTCAACTTCAACAATAACATCCTCTACTCGAAGCGCTTCGGTGACTCCGGACGCATCCTGACAACCAACTTCAACACGAGCATCAACAATGTAGAAGGAGATGGCTACCAGTTTGAGCAGACCGAGAACTTTGAAAACCCTGACAGAAACGTGCTTCGCGACCAGTACATTCGTCTGGACCGCAAAAACTTCAGCTGGTCAGGAAGTACCAACTACTCGCAGCGCCTGGGTGAAAAATCCCGTTGGCAGTTAGAGTACAGCATTGGTAACCAGATGCGTGACTCAGACCGCAGAACCTACGACTACATGGAAACAGCCGGTGGGTATACAAACTTCAATACACCGCTTAGCAGCACCTTCAAGAGCGATTACCTGTCTCAGAACATAGGCCCAAGCTACCAGTACCGTGATGACAAGGCAAGACTTCAAGTGAATGCACGTTACCAGTATGCCACCCTGAATACTGATAGCCAGTTCCCGGTTGACCTGGCACCGCTGGAGCGTAAGTTCAACAATTTCCTGCCATCAGCTGAGTATGAGTACAAGTTCTCTAACTCTCAGAACCTGACCCTGAATTTCAGAACCAGCACCAACGTGCCTTCTGTTGAGCAGTTGCAGGAAGTGCTGGACATCTCTAACCCACTGCAGGCACGTATCGGAAACGCAGACCTGGACCAGGACTACCAGAGCCGTCTGAACATCCGCTACCGCAACTTCAATGCGGAGACCAACCGCGTGTTCTTTATCGGCATGTTCGGTACGATGACCAACAACTATGTGGCCAACAGCGTGTACACCACCAACGTACCCGAAGGTATAGCCGAAGGATATGAATTGCGTCCGGGTGCCCGCCTGAGCCGCCCTGTAAACCTGAATGGGCACTACAATGTGCGTTCATTCTTCAACTACGGACAGCCGCTTAACTTTATCAGCTCTAACTTTAATGTGAACGGTACGGTGGGTTACTCCAGAATACCAGGTATGATTGACGAGCAGATCAACTATGCCAACAACACCAACCTGGGTGCCGGTATTAACATCAGCAGCAACATCAGCGAAAAGATAGACTTTTCAGTTTCTACTTTCTCGAGCTACAACATTGTGTCAAACACACTTCGTACGACTCAGAACAACAACTTCTTCAACCAAAACACCAGTGTTCGCTACAACTGGATCCTTTGGAAAGACCTGGTATACCGTACTGAACTGAACCACCAGTACAACTCTGGTTTGTCTGCCGGCGTGGACAACAGCTTCCTGCTTTGGAATATGAGCCTTGGTAAGAAGATCTTTAAAGACAAACAAGGAGAGATCAGCCTGAGCGTGAATGACCTGATGAACCAGAACGTGAGCATTCGTCGCAATATCACAGAGTCTTATGTAGAGGATGTGCAGTCCACGGTGCTGCAGCGCTTCTTCATGCTCACTTTCTCTTACAACATCCGCAGCTTCAAAGGAGCGCCGGCTACTGAAGATAACATGCAGCGTGGTCCGGGCATGTACCGCGGTCGACCGGGATCAAACTAATAGACATACCAGCCCAGACAGAAGCGGCCTGCAAGATTTGCAGGCCGCTTCTGTTTATATCTGTTACTAAGGTATAGACGACCTATTGCGGCAGTTCGCCCCAGGCGCTATCGCCATACCAGAGCCAGCCTTTGTCTATCTGAAGTGGAGAAGCTACATTGTTGTGGTATAGCTGGCCAGTGCCCAGCCCCTGCGGCATATTGATGGCATAATTAGCTGTGAACTGGCTGATCGCGTTGAGCCCGATGTTTGATTCCAGTGCTGAAGTCATCCACCAGCCAATGCTGCGCTGTGCTGCCATATCGATCCAGCCAGCACTCGCTTGCAATCCACCTACTAGGGTTGGTTTTAGGATGATGTATTGCGGCTTTACAAAGTCTAATAATTCAGCCTGTTTAGTGGCATCCTGCACCCCGATCAGTTCTTCGTCGAGGGCGATGGGTATAGGCGTATAGGCACAGAGTTGCTGCATCTGTTCAAGTTGCCCCTGCCGGATGGGTTGTTCGATAGAATGCAGGCTATACCTGGCAAGGCGCTCCAGTTTCCGGAAAGCTTCATCCGGGGCAAAAGCACCGTTTGCGTCTACTCTAATCGTCAGATCTTCTGGCACGGCCACCTCACGTATCTGATGCAGTATTTCAAGCTCGGTGGCAAAATCCAGACTGCCGATTTTCAGTTTCAGGCAGGTATAGCCTTCTTTCAGTTTCTTGCTAATCTGCTGCTGCATGAAATCCTTCTCCCCCATCCAGACCAAACCATTGATCGGTATACCTGTGGTGCCTTGGCTGAAGCTGTTTTCATATAGAATCTTTCTTCCCCCACGTAGTAGGTCCAGCCAGGCTGTTTCCAATGCAAACCGTATAGCTGGCCATTCAAGGAGGTCATCAGATTTTAAAAATCCCTGCCAATCATCTGCTTTCAGTTGCTGCTGACCGACTTGCTCTGCCAACTGGTTGAGTTTTGACTCCAGGTCAGGACGTGCATCAATGCTCAAACCCGGGAGTGGCGCACATTCACCCACTCCTGTTATGCCAGGCCTTTCTGAATCGTGCAGGTGCAGGTAGTATACCTGATGCGTTCGCATAGCGCCACGTGAGGTGCGTGCATCAAATTTAAACTGAAGTTGATGAGGCGTGACTCTCAGGAATAAAGGCATAATAGCATCAGATTAGTCTTGCCAATATCGGCTTATCGAAAACAAAGTACGTAGAAAATGAGTTAATACGACAGTTAGAAGCACTTTAATGCATTCTCTCCGCTGCATTATCCTGCTTCTGTATCTCCCGCTTACCCCAGATGCCTATGAACATATTGACTGCTTCTATCAACCAGACCACGCTCGAGCGGTTTAACCAGATCCGGACTCAGACTGAACAAATTTGCGCTCCCCTCGAACCAGAAGATACCGTGGTGCAACCGATGGTGGATGTGAGTCCCCCAAAATGGCACATGGCCCATTCTACCTGGTTTTTTGAGCAGTTTGTGTTAGGGCCATACCTCAAAAACTACAAGGTGTTTCATCCGGACTATGCCTTTTTATTCAACTCCTACTATAATACGGTAGGCAACCGGGTGCAGCGGGCAGAGCGAAGCACACTTACCCGACCTCCCCTCAGGGATGTGTATGCTTACCGGCGCCATGTGAATGAACACATGGGTGAGCTACTGAACACACTGAGCGACGAAAAGCTGGAAAATTTGCTGCCTGTACTGGAACTGGGCCTGCAACACGAACAGCAGCACCAGGAACTCCTCATCACCGATATCAAGTACATTCTTAGCACCAACCCGCTTTTACCGGCTTACCACGCAGCAGGGTCAGTTCCTCAGGCAACCAATCCGGGAGAGGCAACATTTCTGGAAGTGCCCGGCGGCATCTATCGCATCGGTTTTCAGGGAGAGGGCTTCAGTTTCGACAACGAGCTAGGTGTGCACGAGGTGCTGCTCACGGATTTTCAGATCATGAATCGACTGGTGACCAATGCCGAATACCTGGAGTTTATGCAGGATGGCGGGTATAGCGATTTCCGTTTCTGGCTGGACGAGGGACTGGCCATGGTGCGGAGTAATAAGCTCAAGGCCCCCTTATACTGGCTGGAGCAGGACGGGGACTGGTATCAGTTTACCATGCATGGGCTGGAGAAGCTAGATTTGCACAAACCTGTCAGCCACATCAGTTTTTATGAAGCGCAGGCCTATGCCACCTGGGCCGGCAAACGACTTCTGACTGAATTTGAATGGGAGGCGGCTTCGCAGGTATACCCACCGGTTGCGGGCAATTTCCAGGAATCGGGGATGTTTGAACCCAAGGCGGCTACCTCAGGCACAGGTATGCAGCAGCTTTATGGGGATGCTTGGGAATGGACCTACAGTGCCTATCACCCCTACCCTGGATTCTCGACGGCGCCCGGTGCACTGGGTGAGTACAATGGGAAGTTTATGGTCAACCAGATGGTGTTGCGGGGTGGTTCCTGCGCGACGCCTGAACGCCATATCAGAACCACTTACCGTAATTTCTTTCACCCTGACAAACGCTGGCAGTTCTCCGGAATAAGGCTGGCACAATAAAACTATGCTTTTACAAACAACCCCTAATACGCTGATTGACCTCTCCAGAAAGACAGACGGCAGCCAGGACAGAGCTGAGTTTGCCAAAGATGTAGCCGAAGGCTTAGGGCAGAGCCCAAAGCAGTTATCTTCCCGCTACTTTTATGATGCCAAGGGAAGCAGGCTGTTTCAGCAGATCATGGCCCTGCCCGAGTACTACCTGACACGGGCCGAGTACAGTCTGATGCAGCGGCACCGGTCGTGCATGGTCAGTGCTTTTGCCGCTGATGGCTTCTTTCACCTGGTAGACTTGGGTGCAGGAGATGCCATGAAAACCAAGCTGCTGTTGCAGGAACTGGTAAAGCAGGATAAGACCTTTGATTATGTGCCCATGGATATATCGGGGTCCGCGATGCAGGAACTGGGTAAGGACCTGCAGCAGGAGCATCCGGAAATGCACGTGCGTGCAGTAGTGGCAGAGTACATCACAGGCCTGAAGTGGCTCGAGCAACACTTGAACGAACGAAAGGTCGTCCTCTTCCTGGGCTCCAACATCGGCAACTTTGAGCGTGAAGACGGGCAGGACTTTATCTGCCAGATCAGGCAGCACCTGCAGCCAGGGGATCTTTTTATGCTCGGCGTGGATCTACGCAAAGATCCAGGGATTATTCTGGCAGCCTACAACGATGCCAGCGGTATAACTGCTGCCTTTAATATGAACCTGCTGGAGCGCATCAACAGAGAATTAGGAGGTAATTTTGACCTGAATGGCTTCATACACTATGCGTTGTATGATCCGGAGCTGGGGGTAATGAAAAGTTTTCTGGTAAGCCAAGTTGACCAAGAGGTATACCTGGAAGCTACCCAGGAGCGTTATACCTTTACTGCCTGGGAGGCGATCCATACGGAAAGCTCACATAAGTATACACTGCCGCAAGCCACTGAAATGGGTCGCCTGGCCGGATTCGAATTCGTTACCTCCTACCTGGATGAAGAAGGCGGCTTTGCAGATATGCTTTTTAGAGCTGTTTAATCTCTTTGCGATACCCATTTCACCACTCCCATGAATACAAAAAAGATCATCCTGACAGCTGCGCTTGTGCTGCTTCCAATACCGGCTAAGGCAATCCTGACGAAACTGCGCAACCTCAAAAAAGCCAGCTGACCATATCAACATAAAGCACTATTAAATCATAAGGTGCAGGGCAAGGGAAAAAAAGCTAATTTTGCAGTCCTTTTCCAGAAGCCCCTATGAGATCCGAAGAATACAAAGAGCACTTCCGTAAAAATTTCCTGCTGGCATACCCTGTCGTGCTAAGTCAGCTGGGACACATTATGGTGAGTGTGTTCGACAGCCTGATGGTGGGGCAGATCGGTACGATCCCCCTGGCGGCTGCCTCACTGGGCAACAGTATTTTTACGATTACACTGGTCTTCGGTCTGGGAGTTTCCTATAGTATCACACCACTGATTGCTGCAGCGGACGGCCGGCGAAATTATACCCGCATTTCCCTGCTTCTGCTCAATGGCTTATTTTCCAACCTGTTGCTGGGGGTCGTTCTTTTTATAGCCGGTTACCTTCTTTCTCCTTACATCACCCTGCTCCAGCAACCAGATGAAGTAGTCCGACAGGCTATACCTTACATCAATATCCTGTTCCTGTCCATGGTACCGCTAATGGTGTTTCAGGCTTTCCGCCAGTTTGCGGAAGGGCTCTCGCTCACCAAGCAGGCCATGTACATCTCCATCCTGGCTAATGCTCTCAACGTGGTGCTCAACTATATTCTGATATTTGGCAAACTGGGTTTTGAGCCAATGGGACTGGTAGGCGCAGGCTGGGCAACCCTGATCTCGCGCATCATCATGGCCATGATGATGGGAGGCTATGTCCTCTATGCCAAACGGTTTGCTGCATTCCACCGCTTCCTTACCTTCCGGCACCTATCTCTCGTGCACATGTACCACATTTTCCGTCTGGGACTTCCCATCTCAGGCCAAATGGTGTTTGAAATGGGTGCTTTCAGTTTCTCGGCTATTATGATCGGCTGGCTGGGTGCACGTGAACTGGCCGCACATCAGATTGCCATCAATGTGGCTTCCGTTACTTATATGATGGCCAGCGGCATCGCGGCGGCGGCGACCATACGGGTAGGCAACCAGAAAGGACTCCGAAACTACAGGTCCATGCAGGTGGCCGGTATCAGTAGCTTTGTCATGGGTACCCTGTTCATGATGGGCAGCGGTCTTCTTATGATTGCTGGCAAAAATTTCATACCTTCCCTGTACATAGACGACCCGGTAGTGATCGAGATAGCCGCTACCCTGCTGATTATTGCTGCACTTTTCCAGATCTCGGACGGTGTGCAGGTAGTGGGACTTGGTGCTCTGCGTGGTTTGGAAGATGTGCGGATACCTAGCCTGATCTCCCTGATTGCTTATTGGGTAATTGGTCTGCCGGTTGGTTATGTGCTTTGCTTTAAACTTGATTTCGGTGTGAACGGTGTCTGGACTGGTCTGTTAGTTGGCTTATCAGTTGCTGCTATATTACTATTCTGGCGCTTTAAAATGCTAAGCAGTAGGCTTAGTAAATAAAATAATGCAATAGTGGCACCTATTTAAAGGGGCCAGTGTTGCCCCGATAGAGACTTTTTAAACTTTTAGCCGATGTTTATTATCACTCTACTCCTTAGCCTGTTGGTAGGTCTGCTTATGCCCTATCCAACCCCAGCCGGTTCGCCGGCCTCTGTTATTTATGTTCCGAACCCAGCTAGCCTCAATGTTTCTAACAATGAACAGTTGGCTTGGTCTGCAACCCGGAAGCTAAACTGGGAAGATTTCAGGGGGACGCCTGAGTCGAACAACCCACACCATGCCCTGACGGCTGCCAACCTGGCCGTGGACGCCCGTTGTAAAGACAATAAGTTTTATTACGAGGTGAAGTGCGTGTTCCTTCCCAGAGAGTCCTGGTCCAAGAACAAGCAGTCTGAGAAGCTGCTGGCCCATGAGCAACTGCATTTCGATCTGACGGAAGTACATGCCCGCATGCTGCGAAAGGAACTGAAGGAACTGGGAATCTCCTGCGGTAACCTGAAGACAAACCTGAACACAACCGTTGGCAACGCATTCAAGGCTTGGAAAGCAGAGCAGGATCAGTTCGACAAGCTGTCACGCCATGGTCTGGATGCACAGGTACAGCAGGATTGGTCGGAGCGGATCTCGCATCGCCTGCAGGAATTAGACGCCTGGAAATAAAACATGATTCAAAAATAGCCCTGCTTTACGCAATCGTAAAGCAGGGCTTTCTGTTTCCGGTTACAGTTCCTTAGGATGCCGGGCCCAGGTCCTTGCTGGCTGGTCCGGTAATAACTCTCCCAAAAGGATCGAAACGGGAGCCGTGGCATGGGCAGTCCCAGGAGCTTTCAACTTCGTTCCAGTGTACGACGCAACCCAAATGGGTGCATACTGCCGAGCATTGGTGCCGCACCCCGTCCTGATCGCAGTAGACCGCCACTTTAGCCATTCCTTTACGCATAATTCGGCCAGTTCCTGGCAGTACTTCCATGGGGTCCTCTACTTCTCCTGGCGTCACATAGTCTTTGAACTGCGCGGCTACGTTAATGTTTTCCTTCAAAAACTCCCCTACAGACTTGGTGCTCTTGCGGCTCGGGTCGTACAGCTTCTCCCATGGGTTCGGCCTGCCCTGTATCAGGTCTGTGATTAGCATACCGGCTATCGTACCGTGGGTCATGCCATGGCCCGAGTCACCGGTGGCGATGTACACATTATCACTGTCTCCCGGATTGCGGCCAATGAAAGCAAGGCCATCCACTGGCTCAAACACCTGACCAGACCAGCGGTACATTACGTCTTTAGCCATCGGAAAATGCTTACGGGTCCAGCGCTCCAGTGAGTCAAATCGCTGACTCAGGTGATCGGCCTGCCCGGTTTTATGATCTTCGCCTCCTACGATCAGCAGATCCAGTCCCTCTCCATCCTCTCCACCAGCCTTGCCTCTAAGCAACCGGACATAGTGATACGGATTTTCCATGTCCCAGTACAATGCATCAGGCACCTCCCCCTGACGCACTGCCAGACCAATGGCGTAGGTACGGTAGGGCGCCTGTTTCGTGTGCATCGTCACCATGTCATTGATCGGTGTGTTAGTAGCCACGACGAGGTGGTTTGCTGCAACAGCATGTCCGTCATGGGATACTACGGATACAACCGGACCAGTATCGAATCGTTCCACCTTGGTTTTGGTAAAGATGCGGCCGCCCGCATTGATAAAGGCATTTGCCAGGGCAGACAGGTATTTCAGCACATGAAAGTGCGCCTGATTCGGGTATTGCAGACAAGGGAATTCGGTGAGGGTGTTCAGCGGACTGTGCTTTCGCAGTACAACATCCAGCCAGCCTATTTTCTGGACCGCCTCCAGTTCCCGCATCAGGTCTTCCTGCTGCTGGTTGTCGGTGGCAAAGAGGTAGCCGTCTACCCTTGCAAAATCACAGTCTATTTTTTCATCTTTGATGATTTCTTCAATCTTATCAATCGCTTTCCCGTGGCTTTGGGCGGCCAGGCGGGCTCCATCTTCTCCAAAAAGACGGATAAGTTCGTCGAATCGCTCATCCAGGGCATTGGAAAGGTGAGCCGTCGTGCGGCTGGTTTCTCCACCGCCTATCTCCTTGGCCTCGAGCAATACCACGTCACGGCCTTCTTTGGCCAGCAGGTAGGCCGTTGTAAGACCTGCTATACCTGCGCCGACAACACACACATCACATTTTATGTTGTCGACTAAGGGGTTGGTAACAGGCATCGATATATTCTCTACCCACACGGGAAAACTAGCTCCGGATTCTCTTTTCATAGTTTTAAGGTTTTGCAATAGCTTCGTCTGACTTATACTTTTAGCTCTTTTAACAGTAAGAAAGCCAGTTGCATAGGATACGCGGGTATAGGCCTAATGTTACCGTGGCGCACAGCACCAACCCGCAACAGGCTAATTTTTAAAGCAAAATCTGTAACTTGGCTGAGAAAAATAGACAATACCATGCACACACCCGCACACGCCATGCCGACCATTTCGTGGCAGCATTTTGAACAAACAGATATCCGGGTAGGCACCATAATAGAGGCCACAGAGTATCCGGAAGCACGTAAACCTGCTTATAAGCTCCTGATCGACCTGGGTCCGTTGGGTATGAAAAGATCGAGTGCCCAGATCACAAAGCACTATACCTTAGATGACCTGCCTGGGAAGCAGGTACTGTGTGTCGCCAACCTGGGAAACAAGCAGATCGGGAAATACATGTCAGAGGTATTGGTGACCGGCTTTGCGGACGAGCACGGGGATATAGTGCTGGCGCAACCGGCTGGCCCCGTACCAAACGGAAGCAAACTGATGTAAATTAATAGGCCTCCTGCATGCCCTCCAGTCTGGGCCTGCGACCAGGCACAGCTCCAGTTGTATCGATGGAACGAAGTTTTGCTTCGCGCACGCTCAGGGTATCCAGGATGATTTCGTAGAGGCGGTCCATCTGCCCAAGGTTGCTCAGATAGTAGCGATAGGTTTTCCTGAAGTCTTCTTCTTCTACACCATGCTGCGCCAGAATCTGCTTTTGTTCTTTATTAAAGACCATCAGGGCGGTGTCCGGGTACAGAACATGATTTTCGATGCGGGCTTCGGCAATATGCACATCAGCCAGGATCTGCACCATCTTCTGCTCAGGCAGCAGGTCAGCAGGCCGCTTTTCGCTGCTCTGGCCACAGCCAGTCAGCACGACAAAGGAAAGTAGGTATAAAATTCGTTTCACGAATGTAATATTACGGGAATATGTCCTAATTTTAAAATCTGAGGCAAAGCCCCTACCCTTATGAAGGAACTTGTTCAAAAGCTGCGCAAGTACGAGATACGCATACGTAAAGCCATCAACACCCAGATGCAGGGTGACTTCCATTCTGTTTTTAAAGGAACAGGCCTGGAGTTTGATGACGTGCGCGCTTACCAGTACGGCGACGACGTGCGCTCGATCGACTGGCACGTATCGGCCAAGGGGCATGGCACCTTTGTGAAAACCTACCGGGAGGAAAAAGAGCAGTCGGTGTTTCTGATGCTGGACGTAAGCGCCTCCCAGACGGTGGGTACAGGGCGACAGCACAAGCTGGACGTTGGCAAAGAGATATGCGGGGTACTTGCCCTTGCAGCCGCCCGTCAGCAAAGCCAGATCGGCATTATCTGCTTCAGTGATCAGAAAGAGAAATACATCAAGCCCGCCAAAGGTATAGAACAGGCATATACCTTGATCAAGGCACTTCACGAACTGAATCCCAAATCAGTAAAAACCAATCTGGCTGCCGGCATCAAGCTTACACTCGATATTGTAAAGCGCCGCAGCATCATCCTGCTTATCTCCGATTTCATTGATGTAAACTATGAGAAGGAACTGGCCATGCTGGCTAAGCGGCATGACCTGATCGTGATTCAGCTGCTCGATCTGCGTGAGCGCAATATGCCAAGCCTGGGCATCGTGCCGGTGGTTGATAAGGAGACGGGTAAGACAATCTGGCTCAATACCTCAGGAGCGGAATTCAAAGAACATTATTTTGCCCAGTACAAACAGAATCAGGACAGGGTAATCCGGATTTGCCAGAAATACCAGGCCAACTACCTGGCCATACAGGCCAATGAAGACTATGTGATGCAGCTGGTAAACCTGTTTCGCCTTCGTAACCGAACATCCAAGAAAAGTGCGTAACTCCCTGCTTATACTTTTTTGTTTCTTTACGCTGAGTGCGCAGGCGCAGCAGTTACTGCCACCGGCTGGCAGCTTCAGCAAGGACTCGGTGCATATCGGAGAGCTTGTGCGCTATACATTGGTGCACCGGCACCCGGCAGTGCAGGAAGTCATCCTGCCAGACTCCAGCTATAATTTCGCTCCCTTCGAGTTGGTGCGGCAGGAGTTTTACCCTACCGCTACACGCGCAGGCATCAGCACGGACAGTACCGTGTATACCTTACGCACCTTTGATACCTCGCCTGTTCAGTCGCTGGAATTACCTGCCATTGTACTACGGGGCACAGACACCCTGCAGGTGGTATCGCCGAAACAGTCGGTGGTATTGCGGCAGTTGGTGCAGGAGGTTTCCACGCCACTGCAACTGCGCACCCAAACCACCCTGTCGCCGGTGGAGGAACGTTTCGACTGGCCTGTGCTGCTGCTCTGGATCGTCACCATCGCAGCATTCATTACACTGGTATGGCTCGTGTTCGGGCAAACGATCAAGACAAAATACCAGCTCTACCGACTACGCAAAGACCACTTGTACTTCAACTCCAGGTATAACTCCCATGTCGATCGTTTCGTGAAGACGGGCGTTCCATCGAGTATGGAGAAAGCGGTGGCCCTTTGGAAAAACTACCTCACCAAACTGGAGCGAAGCGCCATCAATTCGTTCACGACAAAAGAAATTGTGGAGTATTACAATGACGACGAGCAAGTGAACGTGGCGCTTCGTCTGTGCGACAAAGCCATATACGGCAACGTAACGGCCGAACCCGATCAGGAAACAATCCAGGCGTTGGGCATGCTGCGCCGCTTTGCCAGAAGCAGATATAAAACTCACCGCGAAATAACCGGAAATGCTAGGACTAAACGATAACATGCTGGACTGGCTCAGCCTGGAATGGTTTAGCCTGAGCACTTTGCGCTCTTTTGACTGGGTATACCCACTGGTGCTGTATGCCCTGCCAGTAGTGCCTCTCCTTTTCCTGATCAAGGGGCTGCTTCGTTTAAAATCACGCAGCAAGCTCGATATGGCGATGTTTGAAGGCACCGTGCGCTGGCAGTGGTCCAGTCTGCTGCGCTTTGTACCTGATGTGGTTTACATGCTGTTTGTGATGCTGGTGCTACTGGCCCTGGCCCGACCTCAGCGTATAAATGAGCAAGTTGAGCAAACTGCTGAAGGCATAGACATCGTGCTGGTGCTGGACGTATCAGGATCCATGGAACTACAGGACATCAAGCCGAGCCGTCTCGAAGCGGCCAAAGATGTTGCTATTAACTTCATTGACGGTCGCGTAGCTGACCGTATCGGGGTGGTGGTGTTTGCCGGCGACGCTTACTCCCTGGCTCCTCTTACTACTGACTACGAACTGCTGCGCGAAAGCATCCGCTCCATCGAAAATGGCATGATCCCGAATGATGGTACGGCCATCGGCAGTGCCCTGGCAGTGGCCATCAACCGTATGCGCGACTCTAACGCGAAGAGTAAAGTTGCAATACTGATCAGTGATGGAGAAAACACAGCAGGCAGTCTCGACCCCACCATGGCTGCTCGTCTGGCCTATGCGCACCAAATCAAGGTATACACCATAGGAATAGGAAAAGACGGCCTCGTGCCCTACGACGTTGACGCCAATGGCAAAACCTTGTTAGTAGAAACGCAGTTAGACGAAAAAAGCCTGCGTGAAATATCGGAAACCGGAGAAGGCCGTTTTTTCAGAGCTGACTCCCGTGACGGATTGCAGGAAGTATTCCAAAACATCAACCAGTACGAGAAAACGGAGGTACGGGAGAAACGCTTCCGAGACACTTACGACTATTACCAGGTATACCTGAAATGGGCTCTGTTACTGCTAGTTGGCTGGATGGCGCTTAAGAATACCTTTATGACCAATGTACTGGAAGACTAGGACAGTTTAGAGAAGGTATGGAAAGTTGGAAAATACAGGAGTACAGAATTGATCCACCTTGTTGCCAGACCTTTTGATCAGCTTAAGTTCTCAGGTATAGCACGTGACCAACAGCTATACCAAAACTATACAGGTACTATACAAACATTGAACACACCACATAAAACTATGTCTGCAATTGCTGATAATATCCGCTTTTTTGACGAGAAACTTCGTGACACGCCCTGTCGCCTGGTAGCTGTATCTAAGACACATCCGCCCGAAATGATCATGGAAGCTTACAACGCAGGCCACCGCATTTTTGGCGAAAACAAAGTCCAGGAGTTGCTGGAGAAACGGGACGAGTTGCCGCACGACATCGCCTGGCACCTCATTGGGCACTTGCAGACAAATAAAGTAAAGCAGATCGCTCAGTTCATCGACACCATCCAGTCGGTGGACAGCCTCAAACTGCTGATAGAAATCAATAAAAGAGCGGAGCAGTTCAACCGTACGCTGCCTGTCAACTGTATGCTGCAGTTCGACATCGCCGATGAAGAAACCAAGTATGGCATGCGCTATGATGAGGCAGTAGCATTGCTGCAAAGCGAAGAATACCGCAACATGCACTTTATACGTATCACTGGAGTAATGGGCATCGCCACCAATACAGATGACCAGGATAAACTCAGGGGCGAATTCCGAACGCTGCGTGGCTACTTTGAGAAACTGAAAGAAACGTTTTTTATCGCCAACGACGACTTCAAAGAAATCTCGATGGGCATGACCTCAGACTGGGAACTTGCTTTAGCTGAGGGCAGTACCTTCATACGTGTCGGCAGCGGCATATTCGGAGCGCGCAATTACAACAAATAATCATACCTTAGACGATCTTTTCACGCTAAACCAACCATCACCATGCAAGAGAATACCAACGAAAACATGGAAGCCAATTACAGAAAATTCATCCAGCGCATCGTTGAGACAGAGAGCGTTTGGGGCCTGACACACGACGAAACCTGGGCTACTTCCAGTTCTGCTGAGTACGAAGATGCAGAGGTGATCCTGTTCTGGTCCAATGCAGATGGCGCCAAAGCCTGTGCCGAAGACGACTGGTCAGAATACAAGCCAGAGTCTATTACACTGGTAGAGTTTCTGGAAAACTGGTGCGTGGGTATGTACGGCGACCAATTGCTGCTCGGCCCGGACTGGGATGCTAGTCTGGTAGGCCGTGAAATGGAACCGCTGGTAGTGGCGCTGGACGTGGTACAGGAGCTGAAGCACAAAGGCAAAACCATAGAGTTCACCCAGTACGACAGCCAGGACGAATTTGAAGAGCAGGTGATTGAAGCGCTGGAAGGCGAAGACGAATAGGCTTAAGCCGAACCAGGCAGGAGGCAGCTAAAAGAATTAACGATTTGTTAACGGCTAAGAGGTATAGCCATACCTACCCATGCGCTTTTTTTGCTGAAAAGGATTCCGCATGTTCAAAAACCTACTAGTTGCCTCTTGCCTATACCTGATAAGCTCATGCACCATGTCTGCACAACACGGCGCTATACCTGACACAACAGCCCGGCACCTCCCCGCCTTCGACCTGGAAGGCCACCGGGGTGCACGCGGCCTGGTGCCTGAAAACACCATTCCGGCCATGATCATGGCGCTGGACCTGGGCGTCACGACCCTGGAGATGGACGTGCACATCACCAAAGACAAGCAGGTAGTGCTATCCCACGACCCGTACATCAACCCGGAACACGACCTCCTACCCGACGGCAGCGAAATACCGGCTGCGCACAAGCACAGGTATGTGCTCTACCAGCTAGACTATGATACCATCAAAACATTCGATGCGGGCTCTAAATTCTATGACAAGTTTCCACAGCAGGAGAAGCTCCCGACTTACAAACCGCTCCTCTCCGACCTGATCGACTCGGTGCAGACCTACCTGCAGCAAAAAGAACTGCCACAGGTGTACTACAACATCGAAACCAAATCGAAGCCACGCGGCGACGGTAAGCTGCATCCCGCTCCCGAGGAGTTTGTTGAACTGCTGATGGGTGTGATAGAGGCAAAAGGTATCAGCGAGTGGGTGATTATTCAGTCGTTTGATGTGCGTACGCTGCAGGTGCTGCAACGGCGCTATCCGCACATCAAAACTTCACTGTTGGTTGAAAATCTGAAAGGGCTGAACAAGAACCTGGATGCCCTGGGTTTTATACCTGACATCTATAGTCCCTACTACAAGCTGGTAACCCCAAGTCTGATCAGGAATTGTCATGCGAAAGGTATGAAGGTAGTTCCCTGGACCATTAACGAGCTGAAGGAAATGCAGCGGTTAAAAGAAATGGGCGTGGACGGATTGATATCCGATTACCCAAACCTGTACCGGGAATTATGAATTGGTTGATTTATGTCGGAAATTAGCAACCGATTAAACCAAACTCTCTTCTACTGTGACTCAAAAAGCCATACTCTTAATAGCAAGTGCCTTTGGCGCACTTAGCGTGATGATCGGTGCCTTCGGAGCGCATGCCCTGGCTCCAATGCTGCGTGCCACCAACCGTGTCGAGACCTTTGAAACGGCCGTGAAATACCAGATGTACCATACCCTGGCCCTGCTGGTGGTCGGCCTGCTGCTTTTCAAAGTAGAGCACCCTGCGCTACAGATTGCCGCCTGGGCCTTCTTGATCGGCATCATCATCTTCTCAGGCTCTCTCTATACCCTAACAATGACAGGTATTACCTGGCTGGGTGCCATCACGCCAATCGGTGGAACGGCCCTTATTGTAGGTTGGGCTGCTTTGTTCTATGCCGTTCTCAAAACGCTTTAAGGTATAGGAACTTACAAAAACAGAAAGGCTCCCGGCAAATAACCGGGAGCCTTTCTGTTTTAAAAGAGTATAGCTGCTTATTGCGCTTTCGCGGCAGAGGCGGGCTTCTCCTTGATATTGGCTACGATGTACACATAGGTTGGCTCCCCTGTGTTGGAATGGATCGTAATGGCTTTCTTCTGCTGCCCCATGCGACCAGCGCTGTTATACTTCGCTTTCACAAAGCCAGTCTTACCCGGCATTACAGCCTCTTTGGTCCAGGCAGGTGATGTACAACCGCAGGTTACGTCAACACGGTCGATGACTACTGGCTGTGTACCTGTGTTTGTGAAGGTAAAGGTATGCTCCACCACATCTCCTTGCGCGATATCACCGAAGTTGTGCTCAGTTGCCTCAAACGTGATGGCAGGACCTGATTTAGCTTGCGCTTGCGGAGCTGCCGTTTGTTTGGCAGGACCTTGCTGCGCTACGGCACCACCGGCTACCAGTGCGGCCATTGCAAAAGAAAGGATTAATTTTTTCATACGTATAAAGGGTTTAGCTAATGCTGTTACGATTCGTCCGTTGTTAAGTTCTAACGTTTTGGTAAACCTTCCAAATATATCAGTCAACCAATAGTTGCTTACTAAAGTTCAGCAGGTACAGCTCTTCTGACGAACGGGTAAGGGCTGTATAGAGCCAGCGGGCAAACTCCTCGTTCACCATCTCGTCCTTCAAAAAGCCTTGGTCTACGAACACCGCCTTCCACTGACCACCCTGCGCCTTGTGGCAGGTCAGGGCATAGGCAAATTTGACCTGCAACGCATTCAGGTAAGGATTTTGCTTCATTTCTTTTGCCCGATCCCGTTTGTTTTTGATGTCCAGGTAGTCCTGCAGCACCGCATCGTAGAGCTTTTTGTTCTGGTCGGCGGGCAGGGCCGGCGCATCAGTGTACAGCGTATCAAGCATGATCTTCACCTCCAACTCTTCTTCCTCCGGATAATCGACAAAGCGCACACGCACATCCGCAAACCGAAGGTCATACATGTCCTCGTAGCGGATGATCTTCGTGATTTCCACAAAGTCGCCATTGGCCATAAAGCCGATATTAGATTCCTTTGGCAACCAGAAGTAGTTGTTACGCACGATCATCAGAAAATCCCCTACCCCTATCTCATCTTCAGAGAAAAAGATCTGGCGACGGATATGCTGGTTGTAAAGGTTAGCTGATTTGTTGGAACGGCAGATCACGATGGAGTTCTCGATGCCAAATTTATCATAAGCATAGCGCAGACCGTCTTCCAGCTTCTCGCCTGTCATGCGATAGATATCGCGCCAGCCTTTGGTGTGCAGTTTGATGTCGGGCTTGTCACCCTGCAGCTGGTTGCGCAGCTGCGTGGCATTCATGAGTATACCGGAGGCTTCGGCCTGTCGCATTACCTGGCGCAGCTCCAGTTCGTGCACCTTGCAGCGGAAGTTATGCTTCAGGTAATCCGCATTAAGGGCCGGGCTCAGCGTTTGGTTCACCGGAGGCAACTGGGCTGTATCGCCGATCAGCAGCAGTTTGTTGTTCTTGTTCTCAAAAACATAACCGAGCAAATCCTGCAGCAGGCCGTTCTGCCCAAAGCCGCTGTCATCCGAGATCATCGAAGACTCGTCCACGATATAGAAGGTCTTGTCCGATTTGTTTGGCATGCGGGTAAAAGACAATCCCTCGGAGTATGGATTTGCTGTCTGCCGGTAGATCTTTTTATGGATGGTAAAAGCCTTGCGGCCACTGTAAGAAGCCATCACCTTGGCAGCACGACCGGTTGGAGCCAGCAGCACATACTTGTACCCAAAGGTGCGGAGTATCTTCACCAGCGACGTTACGACCGTAGTCTTACCCGTACCGGCATAGCCTTTGAGCAAAAACACCGATTTCTCGGAGTCGGAGTCCATTATAAATTCATCAAGCTTGGCGAAGAGCCGCGCCTGGTCCTGGGTAGGCTCAAACGGGAAACTTGTTCTAAGTGCCTCTACTGGACGCATCATTTAACTCCTCAACTCTTCTGGTGCAATGTTCGCCATGGAAGCACTTGCTTTGGCGATCAGTAGGGGCTCCTGCGCACCTTTCACAACATATACTTCCGCCTCACAGAAATTTAGCTTACGCCCCTGCTTCAGCACAAAGCCTTTGGCAATCAGTTTGTCTCCCACACCCGGATGGAAATAGGATACTTTGATCTCGGCTGTGACCACGTGATGACCCTTGGGCACCAGACTCACGGCGGCAAAACCTGCTACAATGTCAGCCAGCGTCGCGATAACGCCACCATGCGCGAAGCCCTTGTGTTGCTTATGCTTCTGCTCCAGCACAAGTTCCCCTTCTACCCTGCCTACTTCTATTTTAGTTACTTCAAAGCCCATGAGCTTCATAAACTCCTGGCGCTGCAGCTTTTCTTTTATATCTGCCCGAAAATCGGGGTTATAGGTCTGAATCATTTTGTAAATTTACCACCTATACCCCGCTATCGCAAACATGAACACACTAAACCCCAATGCCGCTGCTTATGCCGGCAAAGTAAGGCTCCGCGTGTGCGGCATTTGCCTGCAAGACGACAAACTTCTACTCGTGCGCCATCAGTCAACACTCAACAATGAAGCTTTCTGGGCTCCGCCTGGAGGTGGACTGCAATATGGCGAAACTGTAGAGGCCTGTCTGGTGCGTGAAGTGCTGGAGGAAACAGGATTGCAGACGAAAGTAAAGCGTTTCCTTTTCGTGAATGAATTCCTCCAGGAGCCGCTCCAGGCTGTTGAGCTGTTCTTTGAGTTGGAACTGATAGGCGGTGAACTGGTAAGAGGTATAGATCCGGAAGCAAGCCCCGAACAGCAGCTGATCGAAGAGGTGGCTTTTCTAAGCCTGGCCGAGATCCGGCAGATTCCGTTGGCAGACAAACACCGTGTGCTGCATTACCTGTTTTCACTGGATGATCTGTTCGGGATGCCACATCGCTTTGTACAGGCATGATCATTTTACTATATTTTTAGTATACTTGCATAGCACAATATAGTATTACCTGGAGCTCATATACCTTGAACACCATCAACACGCACTTTCGGCTGTCCTACCAGATACAGGATGAGGCTTTTAAGCTTTCGCAGGCAGGCAATTGCAACCTATACATTGCCATCAGCTCCAGAGCCATGCGACTGGCCGTTGCTGACGTGGAGCGCAACAAGTTTGTCGCGCTGGAAGATTATGAGCTCATAACGGTATTCACGCCGCTTCAAATAGCAGAGCAGCTGCGTTTGATCGCCGACCAAAGTCCCATCCTGCAGGAGCAGCGCTGGCTGGATGTCCGCATCAGCGTGAGCAATCAGTTCTTCACCCTGGTACCGGAAACACTTTTTGACCCGGCTCACCAGGAAGACTACCTGCGCCTGCACAGCAACCTTGACCCTCAGCAGCATGTCATTCTTTACAACCGTACCCTGGGACTGGATGCAGTTAACATTTTTGCGATCGATGGAGTGATTTACCGAATGGCTCAAAGCATTTTCCCGGAGCGCAACGTACAGTTTACCCACCAGACCAGCTCGCTGATCAAGAGTGTGCTGCACCAGACTGACCGTAATGCAGGCCGCATCATGCACCTGTTTGTGGAGCGGAATTATGTCACCGTGCTGGTAGTGGATGAAAACGGGCTGCAGTTCTGTAACGTATTCCATTACCTGAGCCCGGAAGACTTCATTTATTTCGTCATCTTTGTGATGCAGGAGCAGAAAATGAATCCCGAGCAGGAGACGATCACCGCCTGGGGCGATATCACGCCGGATTCCAGCCTCTTCAATATGCTCAAAAAATACATCCGGCAGGTACGCTTCGGCAAACGCCCTGCTGATGTGGGCTACAGCTACAAGTTCGATGACCTCTTCGAACATCGCTATTTCGAACTGTTCAGCTTACACTTTTGTGAATAAAATGAAAAAAGTCGCCATTTTCCCAGGTTCGTTTGATCCCTTTACCAATGGCCACCTGGATGTGGTGCTGCGGGGCTCCAAAATGTTTGATGAGATCATTATCGCCATTGGCAACAACAGCAGCAAACAACGCTACATTCCAGTAGAGAAGATGGTGGATATTATCGGAGAGGTTTTCAAAGATAAGCCCAATATTACGGCACGCTCTTATAAAGGACTTACAGCAGAATTTGCCCGTGAAGTGAATGCTACTTTTTTGCTGCGCGGGCTACGCAACACCACCGACTTCGAATATGAAAACACGATAGCCCAGGCTAACCGTCACATCAACAAAGACCTGGAGACCGTGTTCCTGATCACCTCACCAGCATTGGCGGCCATCAGCTCTACGATCATCCGCGAAATTCATCGCTTTGGTGGCAATGTAGATGAATTTATACCTTTCCAGATTTCAGCGATTGGAGATATTCCCGTACAATAAAGGCAATCGAGGTATAGGCTTTGGGCAGTACTTCCATGGCCTCTTCCGGTGTCATCCAGCGCACTTCTTCTATAAACTCCTCCGCTTGCGGCTTCATCAGACTGTCATCCGTGCAGCCCATCAGGTACCAGCTTGTCTTCTTGAGGATCTTCTTGCCTTTAAAAGCATAAGAATGCCAGGTCTTTGGAAGTTTATTTAACACTTCTACCGAGATATTGCACTCCTCCTCTACTTCGCGCACAGCACCATCCTGCGTCTTCTCGCCCTTGTTCAGCTTGCCTTTAGGCAGGTCCCAAACCCCCAGACGGTAGATCATCAGGATTTTTCCATCTTTCAGCACCAGCCCGCCTCCGGCTTTCACGATCTTGAACTGATCTTTGAGATGCTCGATCAATTGCTTTTTCTTGTTGGCGACCAGTGTAAGCGAATTTAGCTTTTTTAGCTTTTTCACTTCCATAAGCCGCACAATACGATCTATTAACTGCGGGTCAGCCCCTTTAATCAGCACGTCCCCTACCAGATCTTTAGAGGTGAAGTGGTTGTCAGCAGCGAGCACCAGGTCGTAGTGATGACGGTGTACCTTCTCGTTTGACTTTTTGAGGATAAGCGGAATATCGTTAATAAAAACGTTCATAGGGTCAAGTGCTCGTATATCAGGCTTGAAATTTACACAAATCAATCAATATTTCGCTGTAAAGAAAATACAGGTCGCTAAAAAGGGGAAATATTTCTTAAATTCGGCCATGGATAATCAGACGACAGCACATCAGGTAGCCTCTTTCCTGCTGGAAACCGAGGCCGTGAAATTGAGACCAGAACAGCCCTTTAAATGGAGCTCCGGTTGGAATTCGCCCATCTACTGCGATAACCGCGTGACCTTATCCTTTCCGCACATCCGAAGCTACATCAAGCAGCAATTAGCCGAAATGATCAAACAGAACTTTCCGGAAGCTGAAGCCATTGCAGGAGTTGCCACGGCAGGTATTGCCCAGGGAGCACTGGTCGCCGATCTACTGGAAATGCCTTTCTTGTACGTGCGCCCGCAGCCAAAGAGTCACGGTATGGCCAACCAGATAGAGGGGAAACTGATCTCCGGCCAGAAAGTAGTGATGGTGGAAGACCTGATATCGACAGGAGGCAGCTCGCTGAAAGCAGCAGAAGCAGTGCGATCGGCAGGCGGCAATGTAGTAGGTATGGCAGCGATCTTCACCTATGGGTTTGCTTTGGCTGAAGATAACTTCAGGGAAGCAGGTATACCGTTGCACTGTCTCAGCGATTACCAGGCGCTGACCGAAGCCGCCATGCAGAACGGCTACATCCCGGAGTCAGCCATGCCTACACTGGCTGAGTGGCGTCAATCCCCTGAAACCTGGAAGGTATAAACACACAAGGTATAGCATGAAAATAGGCCTCCTTTCTGACACGCACGACTATATGGATGATCAGATCCTACGGCACCTCGCCGATCGGGACGAGATCTGGCATGCCGGTGACTTTGGCACTGCCATGGTAGCGGAGCGTCTCAGCGAGGTGGCACCCCTTCGGGGCGTGTATGGCAACATTGACGGACAAGACATACGCTCACTTTACCCAAAGGTACTGCGGTTCAATGCCAATGGACTGGATGTGCTGATGACGCACATTGGGGGTTATCCGGGAAAATACCATCCGGATATAAGGCAGGAAATCATGGCGAACCCTCCGAGCCTCTACATCACCGGACACTCACACATCCTCAAGATCATGACCGACAAAAGTCTGAACAACCTGCTGCACATCAATCCGGGTGCGGCTGGCAGGCACGGCTTTCATAAGGTGCGCACGATGGTGCGCTTTGCCATCGACAATGGACAGGTGCGCGATCTGCAGGTGATTGAGCTTGGCAAGAGGGCATAAAAAAAGCGTGCCTGCTGGTGCAAGCACACTTTGAAGTCTTTCGAAAACCCGCCAACCGAAGCTTTCACAGCGTTGGCAGGCAGATGGTTTTACTTTGCCGTAAAAGACTACTCAGCAGAAGCTTCTTCTTCCTTCTTGTTCTTAGGCGCTTCACCGAACTGAGCACGCAGCTCGTCCATGTCCACGTTCTTAATAACTGGCGTCAAAAGCAATTGCTTAATTCTGGCAACCTTGTTGTTTGCTCTTGCCTTATTCTTACGGTCTTTTCTTTTAAGTCTAGTAACTCCCATCGTTGCAAAATTTAAATTTGAAGGGCAAAAGTAAGTTATTATTTTTACAAAGTAAAGTATTTCTAGCATCAAATTCGATATGAACATAACAGATCTCCGCTCCGACACCGTCACAAAGCCCACTCCTGCCATGCTGCAAGCTATGTTTGCCGCCCAGGTAGGCGACGACGTGTACGAAGAAGACCCAACCATAAACGCCCTCGAACGGAAAGCTGCAGCGCTTTTTGGAATGGAAGCCGGCCTTTTCTGCCCCTCTGGCACCATGACCAACCAGATTGCCATCAAGGCCCATACCGAGCCGATGACGGAAGTGATCTGTGATATTACGGCGCACATTTACCAGTATGAAGGTGGCGGTATCATGTTCAACTCTGGTGCCTCAGTGGCACTCGTGCATGGCGAACGCGGCAAAATGACTCCGGAGCAGGTAGAGGCCCATATCCGTCCGGATAACATCCACTACCCTCCTACCCGCCTGGTAGCGCTAGAGAACACCTGCAACAAAGGAGGTGGCTCCTATTATACCTTACCTGAGATAGCCGCTATCTCTGGGGTGTGCAAGCGCCATGGCATCGCCTTGCATCTGGATGGTGCCCGTGTGTTCAATGCCCTGGTCGCATCTGGTGAGAACCCTCAGGAATACGGTACTTACTTCGACAGTATTTCAATCTGTCTCTCAAAGGGACTAGGTGCGCCGGTAGGCTCTCTCCTGCTGGGCACGAAAGAATTCATCAAAAAATCACGCCGCATCCGCAAAGTGCTGGGTGGCGGTATCCGACAGGGCGGTTATTTGGCAGCAGCCGGCATTTATGCGCTAGACCACCATGTCGAGCGACTGGCTGAAGATCATCAGAAGGCGAAGCAGCTGGAGGCAGTTTTAAACGAAGCGGATTACGTGGAGTATGTGCTTCCCGTGCAAACTAACATTGTCATCTTCAAGCTTAACGACAGGTACAAGGATGTAGATTTTGTTGCCGCACTGGCAGAGCAGCAAATACGTGCCAGCAGTTTTGGTCCGCAGATGATCCGTTTTGTGACGCATCTGGATGTGAGCGAAGAAATGCTGCAGCATGTGCTGCAGGTGCTGCACAGTCTCAACAAAAAGCAGGTGGCGGTTTAGTCCGTCACCTGTTATACCTTCTTCTAACTTATTACATCACTGCAGCCATGGCCACTGAAAACACGCACCACCTTTCACCTGAAGTTCTGACGATACTCAGACAAGATCCGGTCATGGCTCAGATCGTGGAGCAGGGCCGGTCAATTGAATCATCCAGATCAGAGGATATATACTTCAGGTTGCTCAGCGCTATAGTATCGCAGCAGCTCAGCACCAAAGCAGCCGCTACCATCTTTGGGCGCTTCAAAGAACTTTTCCCTGACAACTACCCGCACCCTCACCTGGTGCTCGAAACGCCGGATGAGACCCTCCGAGGAGCCGGTCTTTCCTTTCAAAAAATTGGCTATGTGCGCAATGTGGCGTCTTTTGCGCAAGGTGGAAACTTAGAGCATGCGCTTATAGATGCCATGGAGGACGATGCCCTGATACAGCACCTGACCCAAATAAAAGGTATAGGCCGCTGGACGGTGGAGATGCTGCTGATGTTTGCGCTGGAAAGACCGGACGTGATGCCAGTAGATGACCTGGGTATACAGAATGCGATGAAACGGCAATACAATTTAAACGAAACAGGCAAAGAACTTAAGGCACGCATGTTGGAGATTGCTGAGAAGTGGCGCCCATATCGGACCATTGCATGTAAGCACTTGTGGCAGTCGCTAAACAATACCCCAAGCTAAGTGCTAACGTTAAACAAATGAAAGGATTAACTATTTTAAATATAAGTTTTATTCGTAATTTTATAACTTAAAATAGAATTTACTAATATTTGTTTACCTTTTATTTTCGTCTGCTTACCATTCTAATAAGTCAACAAACTTTTAAATCCTGATTTAAATAGGTATAATCTTAATCACGTCTGTATAAATTTCATAACTACCCCACAATTACTAAGCCTGCCAAAGCTCAGGTTCTGATAGTAGTTTATTGCTGTAAATTCCCCTATTGATATATCTGTGTATCAAAGCGATGCTGTTTACTTTTGAATTCACGTGTACTTTTTCATTACTCACCTATTCTGTATGAAATCAATAAGTACATTCTTTCGATTCCTCAACTCAAGCTAAGTAACCCTTCATAATTAAGAGTTAATCCTAATAAACCACCAATGCAAAATTGCACTGGAAGGGATATTATTGTCTTTACAAATCAAATTATAAACCTTAAACAAATTATTCTTATGAAAGCAAAATCTATTTATTCAACAATTCACTTGCTGTTGTTCATCGCAGTAGGTTGTTTTATGTATGCTTGTACTCCAGACAATGAGGCTGATAACATTGGTCCAAGAAATATTACTCAAAATACTGGTGATGATGGAGAAGAAGTGTGTGATAATTGCTCTGGAGAACTCGAGATTATCAAAACTACAGGACCCGTACTCAATCCGAGAGAGACAACACTTGGCGGTTTTGAGGTATGTGAAGAAAATGGAGAATTATGTTTTTATTATACAGCATCTGCGGGTACAATTGGAAATGTAAGAATCGGATTTTGGATAAGCTTAGAAGATATCTATGACGATAATGTAAACCCATCTCCTAAACATTTTGAATCGAATACCAACTACCAACATCAAATTAGTAGCAATTATGATGATCCCATATGTATCAAACTTGAAGATATAGCAACGGCTCTAGGTTATGAAAGCGTGGATGATTTAAGGGGCAATAGAATTGTCATTGCCACAGATGTACAACTCTCAGGTGGTGATGGTGTAGAAGGTGGCCAAAGTTGGGTTGGAACTCTAGTTGATAATAGCAAATATCCATTTGAACGTTATTTCGAATATGAAGTATGCGAAAATGGTGGCAATGGGGATCACTGCCTTTTCACACAAGGTTATTGGTTTGCTAAACCTAACAGTGTATGGCCGAATGGTGAATGTGGTGAAGAACCACAAAGGCCATATACATGCGGAACAGTCGAACTTGGTGGAGAAACCTATACCAGATCATTCCTCCGTGAAGTATTCTACATAAAAGGAGGAAAGTCTTCATTAAGACAAGCTTTTTTACAAGCTGCAGCACTACAACTTAACTTAGACTCTAATCCGCAGCTTGAAGGTCAGTTAGGAACGGAATGCTTTGGGGCTCTCGCAGCACTAGCCACTATTGAAACTTATTTGGAAGAAAACTATCCAAATGGAGTTACAATCTATGATTTGAGAGGCACTGCACGGAATGCAACACTTCAACAAGCTGCTGACGATATATCATCCTGCTTAAACTCAACAGATTTTTGTAATGCTGATTAATTTAAAATGATAAAATTTTGATAAACATATTCTACTTCACCTTCGCCCGCTTCACCAAGTAACTGTAGAGCACTTTGTCAAACGGTTCACTGATATCAACCGGCACAAAGTCAATCTTGTACTGCCCGCATTTCAGCTCAAGTTCGCGCTTGTAATTGCTTACGGCCTGCTGGTAATGGGCTTTCACTTGGGAGGGTTGTAATTTCAGTTCCTGCCCTGTCTCCACATCCACGAATACATAGGGCCGCTCGGCAAAGTCAAACTCCTCTTCGGTACGGCGGTCCATCACATGGAAGATCAGCACTTCGTGCTTCTGGTGCTTCAGGTGTTGCAGGGCGGCAAAAACGGCATCACTGTTTTCGTGTTGCCCAAGCATGTCGCTAAAGATAACGACAAGCGATCGTTTCGGTATTTGCTGGGCTATCTGATGGATGACAGAAGCGACATCCGTCTGGGCGCGGGATGGTGCCTCCTCCAGCTGCTTTTGCAGGAGCAGTAACAAGGTATGGAGGTGAGAGGCTGTGGAGCGAACAGGCGTTTGCTGACGTATGGCTTCTGCAAAAGTCACCAAACCTACGGCATCACGCTGCTTGCGAAGCAGAGTGGCCAGGGCAGCAGCACACAGTACACTGAAGGTGAGTTTACCACGACTTTCTACCGGATAGTACATAGAAGGCGAAACATCCAGCAGAATATGGCAGCGCAGATTGGTCTCTTCCTCGAAACGTTTTACAAATAGTTTATCGGTTCGCGCGAATACTTTCCAGTCAATGTGGCGGGTACTTTCGCCGCTGTTATAGAGCCGGTGTTCTGAGAACTCTACCGAAAAACCATGATAAGGCGACTGATGCAGCCCCGTAATAAAACCCTCTACCAGCTGCTTGGCCAGAAATTCCATGTTCTCAAATTTCTGAATATCGGCTAGGGTGAGCGGCTTTTTCATACAGGTATAGGCTTATTTCTTTCCTGACGGCTTTATCTCAGAAACGACGGTTTTCATTTCGGGTTGTCCATCGTCGGGAACTTCGTGCAATTGCACAGAGGCGATTCCCTCCCGGATCAACTCGATCTGCTGAGCGGCCGCCTTGGATAGGTCGATGATGCGATGCCGGCTGTGTGCCATGCGGTCGTTGATGCGCACGATCACCGATTTACCGTTGCGCACATTAGTTACCTGCACATAGGTGTTGAACGGCAAAGTAGCGTGAGCGGCCGTAAGCTGTGTTTTGTCATAGCGCTCTCCGTTAGCGGTTCGGTGTCCGTGCATGCGGTCGGCGTAGTAAGAAGCCTTGCCGTCAGCAGAATAAAGGGCCGTGCCGGAATTGAAAGAAAAGAGAAATACTAGTATAAGTGAAAGCAAATTCATACTATACTATATTTGGTCCGGTGACAAATATAGAATTAAATCTCTGCAGCGCTGCAAAATGGCTAAATTTTAAATTCAAAAATTTTTATATATCAGAACAATATGTTAGCTTTAGGTTCAGAAAGTTGAATTTAACGTCTATAACACGGTGGAAGAGAACAACGACAAAGCAGAAATTTATTCCCAAAGAGTAAGAGCAGGGAAGAGAACGTATTTCTTTGATGTGAAATCAACTCGCTCAAACGACTTCTATGTGACCATCACAGAGAGCAAGCGCAAGTTCAAGGATGACGAGTTCTCGTACGAGAAGCACAAGATCTTCCTTTATAAAGAAGACTTCGTGAAGTTCATGGAAGCCTTGCAGGGCACAATCGATCACGTTAAATCCGAACTTTTGACTGAAGAGGCCCTCGCCGCCCTCGAAAGACCAGCCGAAACCGAGGCAACTCCGGTACCGGTGGCCAATGCCGAGGTGTCTTTTGATGAAGAACTGAAGTGGGAATAGACTCCCCGTTTTTAGTTTAGCGACCGAGAGCCCGTGTTTCCAGCACGGGCTTTTTTTATACCCCCAGCCCCTGCCCTATACTGACTGAAATTTCGTATCTTTGCGCCCTGATATAAAACAAGATAAAGATAAATGGGACTAAGATGCGGAATCGTGGGACTGCCAAACGTGGGCAAGTCCACTTTGTTCAACGCTATTTCGAATGCTAAGGCAGAATCTGCCAATTACCCTTTCTGTACCATCGAACCGAACGTGGGCGTGATCACCGTGCCTGACGAGCGCCTCCAGATCCTGGAAGAACTGGTTACGCCGCAGCGTGTATTGCCTACCGTGATCGAATTTGTGGACATTGCCGGTCTAGTGAAAGGTGCCAGCAAAGGCGAAGGTCTGGGTAACAAGTTTCTGGCCAACATCCGTGAGGTAGATGCCATCATCCATGTGGTGCGTTGCTTCGAGGATCCGAACATCGTACACGTAGCTGGCAAAGTAGACCCTATTTCTGATAAAGAGATCATTGACACAGAGCTGCAACTGAAAGACCTGGAGTCCATCGAGAAAATGATGATCAAGGTACAACGTTCTGCCAAGGCGGGTGATGCAAAAGCCAAAAAAGAACTGGCTTCGCTCGAGAAATACAAAAATCATTTGGAGCAGGGCCTGAACGCCCGTAGCCTCGACGCTACCGAAGACGATAAAGAAACGATCAGTGAGCTGAACCTGCTAACAGACAAGCCTGTGATTTACGCTGCCAACGTGGACGAAAACTCCATGAACGACGGCAATGAATACTCGAAGGCACTGGAAGAGCACGTGAAAAACGAAAACGCGCAGGTTGTTCTCATATCCGCCTCCATCGAAGCGCAAATCGCAGAGCTGACTGATCCGGAGGAAAAAGAAATGTTCCTGGCGGAGTATGGCTTAAAGGAGTCTGGCCTGAACAAGTTGATCCGTGCTTCTTACGAGTTGCTCAATCTGATCACATACTTCACCGCTGGTGTGAAAGAGGTACGCGCCTGGACAATCGAGAAAGGCTGGAAAGCTCCTCAGGCTGCAGGTGTTATACACTCTGACTTCGAGAAAGGCTTCATTCGTGCGGAGGTGATCAAACTCAAGGACTATCAGGAATACAAGACTGAAGCCAAGATCAAAGAAGCCGGTAAGATGGCTGTCGAAGGCAAAGACTATGTAGTGCAGGACGGTGATATCATGCACTTCCGTTTCAATGTGTAAACTACACAGTTTCAAATAATAAAAAAGGCGGGGTAAATCCCGCCTTTTTTTGTAAACAATGGACTTTACTGCTAAACTCTAAGCTGATAGTCACCGATGTTGGTAATAGGGAAGACAGGTTTATAGCAAATATATCAGATCCTACCAGTCTATTGTCATACTCAAATATAAAACGACTGCCCATCTAGCGAAATACCCACAACTAGGTATTTATGCAGTCTTGTTACCTGTTATTAAACAAAATCTCCTCATACCCGATCAGCAGGTCGGCGCGGGAACCTGGCGGGCGATAATAGATCAGGATGTCATAAGTGTTTCCTGTGGCAAAGTGGCTCCCCTCAAAGTAGCTGGCATCCGCTGCCTGTCCATTAGCGCGCTTTAGCGCATAGTAGTAATTATAATAACCCTGCTTCAGCAATAGCCTTCCTTTGTAAGCCTGCTGTTCCTGGTCGTAGCGCATTCGGCTTTCATCGTTTAACAGCCAGTCAGTCAAGCCACCCTGTATGTATACTTCGCCTTGCTCCTCTCCTGTCTTTAGTTCAAAATCCACCCAGGTATAGTCAGCATTTACGATCGAGTTACCATACTCCCTGTTCCCAAACAACATTTTACCGTCAGCGTCGGGGTCCTGGCTATACGCTGCACCAGCCCGGCTGCGTTCAGGTTGCAGCAATATATGCACGGGCGAAGCTTCTAGGTTGATCTGCTCTATACCTAAGCCCTTAAAGCGGATACTGCGTGAATCAAAGGAACGGAATTCGCTTAATCCCAGAAAGTGATCTTTGGCCTCGAAAAACACATACTCCAGTCGCCGCTGATCATCGCGTACAAAAGCCGGCCTTGGGTATACCTTGGCATTATCCCAGCGGTGATTCTGACGCATGACAGCTTTTACCTCCTGCGCCGGATTTACCAAGGCGTAGTCTTTATAAAACACGTTGAACTCTACGGGCTGGCGGGCTGCTCTGCCCTCCGGACCGGTTGGCATGCCGAGTTTGGCTGTCACGGCTACCAGGTTCTGGTATACCAGTATTCGCCTGGTCAGCAGCAGATTGCCTCCCTCCTCACTTACCTGCAGCACATAATTTCCACTCAGTTTCACGCGCGGCACCCGAAAGCGGTAATGAACATAGGGCACGCGGGTGTTGATGGAGTTCTGTACATCTGTAATGAAGAACTCGTTAAAGTCGTTGAGGTACTGTGCGTCATTAAGTCCGGAAGGGGTCCAGTCGGCGTTGCAGTGCACCAGCTTGGCCACGAGACGCTGCGGACCGGCATTGAGACGATCGAACTCTAGCAGAATGGGCTGCTCCTGGCCTATGGAAATAACGGCAGGCTCCAGTACTGCTTCTGGACCACCGGTGCCGCGGTAACACTGCACAGAGCGTATACTGTTATCGTACACATAGTCTTCATAGCGTACAGACTGCTGTGCCGTACTACCTGAAGTGGCATATCCCTGCTGCTCTAGCGGAACACAGGCTGCCAGGCCCAGACAAATAGAAGCTACCGCAAAGGCGTTGCTAAACTTATTCCAGAACATCATATAATTCTATCAGCTGCTGGTGGGCTTACAAAAAACACAGCCCACGCAATTATATCCGAAGATAGGAATTTTTGAACAAAGCTGAAGTAACTGCGTAGTGGAGCATTGTATTTTTCCTTTAATACACTGCGTATCAATCGTTTATCACGTATAGGAATTAACGCGAAACAAACAGCCCTTCACTATGAAAAAAGTTCTACTGGCCGGCGCTACCGGGCACCTGGGGAGGCATATTTTCCGGGAGCTAAAGCAGCATGGATTTGCAGTGCGTGTATTGGCGCGCAATCTGAAAAAGGCACAGTCCCTTTTCCCGGATCCGGAAGAGCTCGTACTTGCCGACGCAACAAAACCTTTTTCGCTGGAAGGCTGCTGTACGGGAGTGGATGTGGTGATCTCAGCTCTGGGCAAAAATCTAAGCCTCCGTCACCAGGGCGGCGGTTCGTTTCACGATATCAATTATAAGGCAAATCTCAATTTATTAAAAGAAGCGGAGCAGGCTGGTGTTCGGCAGTTTATTTATGTGTCGGCATTCGGGGCAGGACGTTATCCGCAGTTGGCATATTTTAAGGCACATGCCTCTTTCGAGAAAGCCTTACGACACAGTTCACTCACCTATACCATTCTAAAGCCGGTTGCCTTGTTTTCAGTATTTGAAGAAATGGCAGCTATGGCCAGAAAAGGGCACATTGGGCAGCTTGGGCAGGGAGACAAACTCACAAACCCCATTTATGATGGCGATGTGGCCCGCATTGCGATCGACTGCATTGGAAAGCCTAGTCAGTCCCTGGAGCTTGGCGGCCCTACCTCCTATACCCGGCAGGAACTCGCTCAGCTTGTATGTGAAGCAGCTGGTTACAATGGACGTGTAGCCGAAATTCCCTTCGATTATGTGGATACGCTTCTCCCTTTTGTGCGGCTTCTCAGCCGTAGCCTCTACGACAAACTGGCTTTTATGACAGCTGTGAGCAAAGTAGATTGCGTCGCCCCTGTAGTTGGGCAATGTACGCTGGAGGCCTATTTTGAACTGGAACCACAGCTAAGCTCATGAGCCAATCAAAACCTCAGTATGAAAGTAGTTCCTCTATCTAACTCCGACTGCACAGAAATAGAGCCTTTATGAAGACGCATGATCTGACGGGACAGGCTGAGCCCTATACCTGATCCGCTCTTCTTTGTAGTGAAGAAAGGAATGAAAATCTTGGTCGTAGCCTCTGCCGTCATACCCTGCCCGTTATCCTCCACCTCCAGGCACACGCGGCTTCGCTCGTCCAGGTAGGCACGTACAGTTATCAGCTTGTGGGCTCTTTCCTGAACTGCTTCCATCGCATTTTTAACCAGGTTGATGATTACCTGCTCCACCATACCTCTGTCGGCCGATAGCAACAGACTGCTGCCTGACCGCAACTCAATCTTAAAGTCAATGTCCTGCTGCATCAGCTGCTCACGCAACAAGGTCTTTATTTCTGAGAGCAGCTCCCCCACATCGATCAACGTCAGTTCCGGAACAGTAATGCGGGTCAGGTTGCGGAAGTCATTCACAAAGTGAATCAAGCCGTCGCTTCGGCGGCTGATGGTATGCAGACACTGGCGTATATCCAGTAATTCATCCCGAAGAACAGTGATCTCTTCAGCATTTGTATCATCAACATAGCCACTTATCTCCTCACCGGCACTAGCTGAGAGTGAGGCAATCGGCGTCACAGAGTTCATAATTTCATGCGTCAACACCTTGATTAGGTTCTGCCACGCTTCCATCTCCTTGTCCTCCAGTTCGCGCTGTATGTTCTGCACCGATGCCAGCTTGACCTTATCCCCCAGCATCACCAATTCGATCACCTGCACCGACAGGTTTATAACCGAGCCTCCCTGTCGCAGCGGAACTACGGCCTTCTCGCCATGGTCCAGTCCAGAAAGGCGAACGGCTAAGTCAGGGTATAAATCAGCCAGTTCCTGTATCTGATGCAGTGCGCCGACCTGTAGTAGCTTGCGGGCAGCGTGGTTGAGCAGCAGGATGCTGCCATCGTTTTTATAAGTGATGATGCCTGTACCAACGTGCTGCACAATAGCCTCAAAATAATGCAGGTGAGCCTCTTTTTCGGCTCTTACTGCCCTGAATTTTTTCATCACTTCATTCAGACCCGCTGCCAGTTCCCGGTGCAATCTGCCACCTGTCGATACAGGTATAAGCTCTGTAAAATCGTCGTGCCGGATGGAGTTCAGGAAGCTAAGGAATTGCCGGTTTGTACGCTCATGGAAGCGCACCAGCAGGAATACCTGTAGCAGCAGGAAGAGCACAAGACCAATGAATGTGCCCCGGTAGGCAGGATCCAGCCCTACCTTTGCCAGCACAAAAACAGTAAGTGCCAGCATGATGAGCCGCAGCACCAACTGTAGCCGGTAGTTGTTAAAGCGCATATTTCTCTAGTCTTCGGTACAAGGCACCGCGGGACAGGCCCAGTTCTTTGGCTGCTTTTGACACATTGCCCTCATGTAGCTGCATGGCCCGCTGCACTGCCTGTCGCTCCAGGTCCTCCAGATTTTGGGAATTAGGCACTGCTGCCGGGGCGTTTGCAGACAAGGTTGGTTCGTCCGGTATAAAGAAGAAATCATCGGGTTGCAGCTCCCGGTTATCGCTCATGATCGAGGCACGCTCCAGCACATGCTGCAGCTCCCGCACATTGCCTGGCCAGGTATAGCGACGCAGCTTAGCCAGCGCGGCGTCAGAGAGTCGCTTGAGTGGCTGCTTATACTTGGTGGCATACGTTTGCAGGTAATGATCCGCAAATAAGGGAATGTCCTCCAGACGCTCACGAAGTGGCGGCAGGTTCAGCTCCACCGTGTTGATGCGGTAGAGGAGGTCTTGCCTGAATTCGTGACGCTGCACCATTTCTTTCAAGGGCATATTGGTAGCGCAGATCAGGCGCACATCAATGGGAATGGGTTTGTTCGTGCCTACCCGGATAATCTCTCTACGCTGCAGTACAGTCAGCAGCTTGCTTTGCAGTGCCGGCGATAGATTCCCGATCTCATCCAGAAAAAGCGTCCCTCCATTTGCAGCTTCAAAGCGCCCCACCCGGTCCTCTTTCGCATCCGTAAAGGCACCTTTTTTGTGCCCGAAGAGCTCACTCTCAAACAGGGTTTCAGTGATGGCCCCCATGTCTACCGTCACGAACACCTTATCTGCCCTGGAGGAGCGTTGGTGGATGGTGCGGGCGATGACTTCTTTTCCGGTACCATTCTCGCCGAGCAGCAGAATGTCGGCATCGGTGCGGGCAACTTTGTCGATGATGGAGAACAGACTGCGCATAGCCTGGCTCTCACCTGTGATGACCGGTTGCTGGTTCTGTAACTCGGCGGTGAGGGTGCGGTTTACCTGCCGGAGCTGATTTACCTCTTTGTAGGAGTGGCGCAGTTTGGAGGCGGCAGTCAGGGTGGCCAGCAGCTTCTCGTTCTGCCAGGGCTTCAGCACAAAATCAGTTGCTCCCTCTTTGAGAGCCCGCACGGCCATCTCCACATCCCCGAAGGCAGTGATCATGACTACCACGGCCGAGGGGTCATATTTCAGAATTTCCTTTAGCCAGAAAAAACCCTCCTGACCGCTCGTGATGTCCTGGCTAAAGTTCATGTCCAGGAGAATAATATCGAACTCTTCATTGGAAACCAGGAAGGGAATCTTCTTCGGATTCTTTTCCATTACTACTTCTTTGGCATATTTGCGCAGCAGCATCTTGGCCGAAAACAACACATCTTCGTTGTCGTCGATAACTAGTATTCTTCCCAGGTTTTGTTCCATGACAGGTATAGGTTTTAGAAAAAGAGGATAGAAAATTATGCCAGTCGGGTTTAATGCTTAATTTAAGATAAATTTAGGAAAAATATAGCTTATACCTGTCCAGCCACGGACAATAAGTGTCCACAACTGGTCAGTTGAACAATACGCCTATACCTAATAAAGGCGGCAAAGCCCCTTTTGCAGGACTGGCACAACAATGGATTTAACGAGGCTAACAGTTCCACTCCTAAAACTGTACACGACATGTTAAAGCTCTATTTTCTAACGGCCTTCCGATCACTGCTACGCAGCAGAGGCTACAGCCTGCTCAATGTACTGGGGCTGGGGCTAGGCATTACCTGCAGCATCCTGCTCTTTCTGGTTATTCAGTATGAACTCAGCTACGATGCCTTCCACAGCAAAGGTGATCGTATTTACCGGCTGAATATTGATGCGCATTATGCCGATGGCGTTTTTCAAACTACATCCATTCACTTTCCGGCTACCAATGCATTGCGCAACAATAATCCGGGCTTTGAAAACATAACCCAGATATATTCAGAAGCAGATGGCCAGATTACGATCCCGGGCAATGGCAACTCGGTGCCCCGCCACTTCCGGAATCCGGGCCAGCTAGCCTTTGTGGAACCGGAATTTTTTGAGATTTTCAGTTTCAGCACAGGTGGGCAGGACCTTCGCCCCTACATGCGCGAACCAAACAACGTGGTGCTCACAAACAGCATGGCAGAGTTATTCTTCCCGGAAGATGACGAGGTGATTGGCAAGGTGATCAGCTACAACAACAAACTAACGCTTAAGGTAGCAGCCGTTATACCTGACCTTCCGGTCACGACCGATTTTCCGTTCGCGATGCTTGTCTCCTATCCTACCCTGCAGAGCTTTATAAATTTTGATCTCAGCTCCTGGCATACACTCCTGAGTAACCATACAGCATTTGCTTTACTGCCTGACAAGGCAGCTGTGGAGGCAACAGAAAAACAGGCAAACGATATCATACAGAGTCTTATACCTGACAAGCGAACAGCTAGAGAACTAATCAACCTTCAGCCGCTCCAGGATATTCATTTCAATCCGGCATACGGCAACTACTCTCAACGCACCATTTCCAAAGAAGTGATCTGGTCGATGGCCCTGATCGGCTTGCTCCTCCTAGTGACTGCCTGCATCAATTTTGTCAACCTGGCTACGGCGCTGGCTGTGCGCAGGGCGAAAGAGATCGGTATACGTAAGGTGATGGGCAGCAACCAACTGCAACTTATGCTGCAGTTCCTGGGTGAAACGCTGCTGATCACACTGGCTGCCACACTCGTGTCTATAATACTAATAGAGCTGGCTTTACCATACCTGAACCAGCTGCTAGGCTTGAAAATAGCTTTCAGTTTTATTCAAAACCCGCAACTGTTACTCTTTGTGACGCTGCAGGTGCTGCTGGTCTCACTCTTCGCTGGCCTATACCCTGCTTTTCTGCTAGCGCGCTTCCAACCGATCGCCGCGCTGCGCAGCCGCATGTCGGTACAGGAGGTCGGGGGACTCTCGCTGCGACGAAGTCTGGTGGTATTACAGTTCACCATTTGCCAGGTTCTCATCATTTGTACACTTATTGTCAATGAGCAGATGCAATACCTGCGCAACAAAGATTTGGGCTTCGATAAAGATGCTGTCGTTACGGTACCCTTGCCTCGCGAAAACAGCGACAAAATAGAAGCGCTTCGGGATGAGATCTTGAAAAACCCAGCACTTAATGGACTTACTTTCGGCTCTGCGCCCCCTTCTTCTGAAATTACACGCTTAAGTGCGTTTCGCTTTGGCAACCCAGAAAATATCATACCTTTCCAGGCACACATGAAGTCCGCAGACGAGCATTACCTGGAGTTGTTTGACATCAAGCTCATTACGGGTCGCATGTTCAGGGCTGACGGCTTTGAAAAAGACTCTGTCATGCAAGTGCTCATCAACGAGACGATGCGCCGAAAACTGGACATACAGCAGCCTGAGGAGGCAATTGGCAAGAGTATATACCTGAATGGAGGCAGACAGAAGGCAACTATTGTAGGTGTAGTGGAAGACTTTCACCAAAATTCACTCCGTTTCCCGATCGACCCGGTCATCTTTTATTCCAGTGGAGGTGATAACTTCTTTATGATGGCGAAAATAGACATGCGACAGGCAGAGGATGCCCTGGCCCATCTTGAACAGGTATGGCAGAAGGCCTATCCGGAAGCGGTATTTCATTACGAATTTATAGACGATACGCTTGATCGCTTCTACAGAGATGAGTCACGGCAGAGCACCCTTTTCAAGATTTTCTCTTTCATTGCCATATTCATAGGCTGCCTGGGCTTATATGGGCTGATTGCCTTTATGGCCACCCAGCGTACCAAAGAGATCGGTATACGCAAAGTTATGGGGGCCTCAGTGTTCCAGATCATAGTGCTCTTCTCCAGGGAATTTGTTAAACTGGTGCTGATCGCCTTTGTGCTGGCAGCCCCTATCGCCTGGTACCTGATGAGTGAGTGGTTGCAGGACTTTACCTACCGTATCAGCATCGGGTATATCCCTTTCCTGATGGCAGGGGCCGCCACTCTTATCATTGCACTGATCACCATGAGCACGCAGGCAGTACGGGCAGCTATCGCCAATCCGGTTCTTTCTTTAAAAGCAGAGTGATACTGTGCAGGATGAAGCAAAAAATTTCTCTCTAAAAGTGAGGCAATTACGCTGTATGCGCTGTTTTTTTATCAAAAAGAAGACCGGAGACTTTGCAAAATAAAAGCTACCCGCTATATTTGCATCACAATACGACAGAATGGTCCGTTCGTCTAGGGGTTAGGACTCCAGATTTTCATTCTGGCAACAGGGGTTCGATTCCCCTACGGACTACAAAACCCGCTTCAGTTTTACCTGAAGCGGGTTTTTTGTTATTCCCCACTAAACAAAGGTTTAACAGATTCCGGATTCTGTCTAGCAAACCCCTCATTACAACTGTTTAAAGACTCTTAGTTTTATACTGACACTTATGCCTTGTAGGTATGCTTGTGAGTATTCAAACACTCTTGTAAACCCTGCGTTTTTGAACAAACAATCGTTGATAACCTGCATCAAAACCTGAAAGCTATGAGTTACCAATTGCGTTAGAAAAAAGGGTTTTTTGAAGTTGCCACCTGGTGTAATGTTGCCTTGCAGTAGGCTGCAGAAACATGAAAAAGGCGAAGTGGAAGTAGTATCAATAAGCTCTAGCCGTGACTTAACTGTAAACTACTAGAATGAAGGCTGTGCTGAAAAGTGCGGCCTTTTTATTTACCTGTCTGCCTGTTATTCAAAATACAAATGACTTATGTAACCAATGTCACTGAACCACGGCAAGCAGTACCTCATCTTTGTGTTGATCAAATAATAAAGTAAGACTATGAAAGACTTCTGGAACGACCGCTACAGCTAAAAACAAATGGTATATGGCGCAATACCTTGTTATCCAACCTTAACAACACAAAAATGATTAACCTATTTAAAAAGACATTACTTTCTGCCCTACCCTTTATTGGCTTAGCTGCATTAAGCTCTTGCCAAACATCAGAGCAGGGAGAAACAACAGCCAACCAAGACGGCATCGAAACCATCACCATCTTGCAGACAGCCGACATCCACGGACAGTTAATGCCTCACCAGGAAATGTTCGTGGAGAACGGAGAATTTGTATTCAAAGAACGTGGCGGTGTAGCCAACATTCAGACGCTCTTCAAGCAGGTAAAGGCAGAAAATCCTGAAGGCACTGTGATTGTGGACGGTGGTGACCTAATACAGGGAAGCGCCGTAGCAGCTATGTCGGAAGGAGATGCCATAGCCCCGGTCATCAAGGCGATGGACTACGATTTCCTGATTCCCGGTAACTGGGAAGTGATCTTTGGCAGCCAGAAAATGCGCAGTATACTGGAGTCGTATGGCAAGCCAGTGGTATGTGCCAATATCTATGACGAAGCCAGCTCTGAGCTGCTTTACCCTCCTTATATCATCAAGGAAATAAAAGGCGTTAAGCTGGGCTTCATCTCTTATAACGATCCGGAAGTGCCGGTACGCCAAAATCCGGTATTCAGCAAAGGGCTTATTTTCAAAGGGCTAGATGATAACCTCCAGCCACTTATCAAAGAACTGAAAGAAGAAAAAGGGGTGGACATCCTGTTCCTTGTAACGCACCTGGGTATCTCAAAGCAAATCTACCTGGCAGATCAGCCTGAGATTGAAGGCGTGGACTTTGTATTGGGAAATGATACGCACGAAAGAATCAGAAAACCACTCAAGCGCAAGTACGCACAGGTGGTAGAGCCGGGTGGCTTCGGTTCCTTTGTTGGTCGTCTGGACCTGGATATAAAAGATGGAAAAATAGTGGACCAGCGCTACGAGCTGATGGATGTAGACCCTGAGAAATATCCGGCTGACCCAGTAGTGCAGAAAATTGTAGATGAGCAGATGGCACCTTACAAAACACAAATGGACCGTGTGCTGGGCTATACCACAGAACCGCTCTACCGCTACCTGGTAGTGGAGAATGCACTGGATAATATGATCACCGACGCCGTTCGCTGGAAGACAGGTGCTGACATTGCCATCTCAAATGGCTTCCGTTTCGGAACCCCGATCGTGCCGGATGCTTCGGGTAAAGCACCCATTACATACAGCGACATTTGGAACATGCTGCCTGTGAACGAGAATGTGAAAACAGGAAAAGCCACTGGCCAGCAGATTAAAAACTGGATGGAACAGGAACTCCACAATGTGTTCGCAGAGAAGCCTCTAGAGCGCTTTGGCGGCTGGGTAATCCGTTTTTCAGGTATGGAACTGACCTTCAAAGCAAATGCTCCTAAAGGCGAGCGTGTGCAATCCATCACGGTTGGTGGGAAGCCACTCGACCTGAAGAAAGAATATACCATGGCTGCCTGCCGCAGAACCGGTGAGCCTGACCATGTGCTGTGCCGTATGCCAAATGCCAAAGACCCTAAAGTACTGGACTATACGGTACATGACGTAATGGAAGAATATCTGAAGAAAAATGGCACTGTTTCTCCTAAGATTGATGGAAGAGCCAAAGTACTGGACCTGGAGTCACCGGTGCTTTCACAGCTGCCAAACATTGATTACGTTTTCAGATAAGAGCATAGTTTAGTGTATCCGAAAGAGCAGGGAGTTTATACTTCCTGCTCTTTTATTTTTAAGGAAAACCATTAAAAATTACTGCCTCTGTGACATTTATCACAGTCTATGACATGGTTATACAATAGCTTGTACTGATATTCACCTTATGTAACTCATCATGAAAAAAGATCAGGAGCAAGACTTTGGAAACCTATTGGTAAGGTTTACCAGTTTGATAGGTTTAAGCACCATCGCCACAATATTGCTGGTATTTATAGTAGTGGCCTTACGTTTTACTGCGGTACATACTTTACTACCAGATCTGACACAGGTTTTCTCAGATAGCACTGCGGACGCACCTGTTTTACCTGTAGCTGACAAAGAAATCTGGAAGGCGCCTGATCTGGCAACACTGCCTGCAACTCCAGAGGGCGAACTGATCAGATACGGCCATGAATTAGTAAAAAACACCGCTCAATACCTTGGCCCTGAAGGAAGTGTACTACATATATCCAATGGAATGAATTGCCAGAACTGCCACTTGGATGCAGGCACAAAACCGTATGGCAACAACTACGCTTTAGTAGCCTCTACGTATCCGAAGGTTCGGGCGCGGTCAGGTGTGGAAGAGGATGTGACGAAGCGTGTAGCCGATTGCTTTGAACGCAGTTTGAATGGAACAGCACCTGATAAAGACTCTAAAGAAATGAAAGCAATGGTTGCTTACATACAATGGGTTGGAAAAGATGTTAAGAAAGGAGAAAGTATAAAAGGCTCCGGTTTGATGGATATAGAGATGCTGGACCGTGCGGCCAGTCCGGAATTAGGGAAAGCATTATACATACTTAAATATCAGGTATGCCACGGCGAGGATGGCGAAGGAGTGAAACCTGAAGGAAATACCGTATACGTTTACCCTCCGCTATGGGGACAAAACAGCTACAACGACGGAGCGGGCTTATACCGTATTTCAAATTTTGCCAAGTATGTAAAGGCTAATATGCCTTTGGGAGCAACCTATGACAAACCTCAACTAACCGATGAAGAAGCATGGGATGTAGCCGCTTATGTTAACTCGCTCCCAAGACCAAAGAAAGACATCAGCAAAGACTGGCCTGATATTTCGAAGAAGCCGTATGACCACCCATTCGGACCCTTTTCTGATGGATTTTCAGAAGAGCAGCATAAATACGGCCCGTTTCAGCCAATTATTGCATCACAAGTAAAGTAAAGCAGGGCATAAAGCTTAGCCGCACCAGACAGATATCAAGAAGAAGTACAATTATCAGGTTTGCTAGCAGCAAACCTGATATCTTCATTAATATTCAGTTTCATTCGCGTTTAATCGACCAGGTCTGCCGGAGAATCACCTTTGGATGATGCATTATTCTCCTTCGGATGTTCTTGAAGCCGATGCTTTGGATCGAAACGGTAAAACTCTTCATATCCTAATTTTTGTACAGCAGGCTCACCATTGGATTGGATGTAGCCGACTGAGCACGCGTATGCTTCCCAGTTCGCTTTCAGTTCTTTGAACTTTTCTGGAAACTGCCCGGCCAAGTTATTCTCTTCCTTGATGTCTTCTTTCAGGTTGTACAAATGCCATTCGTCGCCTTTGCCATAAGGTGGCGGCATGAAGATGAGCTTCCAATCGCCTTTCAGCACGGCTTTGCATTCTGCTATTTCGAAACACAACACGTCAAAATTGTTTCGGATCGGCTGCTTTGTTTCTTCCTGCAGGTAAGGCTTCAGCGAGGTGCCATAAAGTGGCTTCAGATCCTCATTTGTGCGCGGGAAAGAAACATTAGCATAGTCTAAAATAGTAGGCAAAATGTCAGTAACATGCAACATTTGATCTGTAACCACGCCGCGTTTGTGCATTCGTCTTCCGGAAACAATAAGAGGCGTCTGTGTGCCGCCTTCGTAGGTAGTTAACTTGAAGTAGGACAAAGGGGTGTTGGCTACTTCCGCCCAAGACCCGCCAATAGAGATAAAGGAATTGATTTTCCCAAAATTCTCCAGACGATTATCATACTCCTGCTCAATCAGCTCTTCGGTGTTGGGCGCATAAAAATGGGGCTCTTTGGGATTAGCACCATTATCGGAAAGAAAGAAAATGATGGTGTCGTCGTATTTGTTCATCTCTTTCAGACGATCAAACAAGCGCCCCAGGTTCCAGTCCAGGTTTTCTAGCATGGCAGCATAGACTTCCATTTTCCGTGCCTCTTCCCTGCGTTCTTCACCGGTAAGTTCATCCCAACTATTAAAAAGGCCACTGCCTTCGTTCTGGCTTAGCTCGTCAGGTATCAGCCCTAGTTCCTTCATCCGCTGCAGGCGTTGTTCCCGGATGGCATCATACCCGTCATCGTAGGTGCCTTTGTAATTATCCAACCATTTATCGGGTACCTGTAACGGGTCGTGGGGAGCGGTAAAGGCCAGGTAAGCGAAGAATGGACTGTCGTCTTGTTGCTCCGATAGATACTGCATCATCTTATCCGTGTAGTATTCGGAGGAGTAGAAATCTTCAGATAGATTTTCGACTGTTTTACCGTCCTCTGTATACTTGGTGTGCGGCTGCTCGTAGGCGCTCAGGGCTCGCTGGTCGTAAAAATGGCTGACACCACCTCCCAGAAAAGAAAACGTACGCTCAAAGCCACGGGCATGCGGCCGCCAGGCTTCCTGTTCACCTAAGTGCCACTTGCCCGCCATATAGGTATGGTAACCGGCTCCCTTCAGTATTTCCGGCAGAGTCAGTACATCGCCATTTAGGTAGCCTTCATAGCCTGGCTGCATGTATTGGTTGGTGGCATGCGCGGTCGGCATGTTCCCCAGTCCGGCATCATGGTTGTCGCAGCCCGACAGCAGCATAGCCCGCGTGGGTGCGCAGAGGGCTGAGGTGTGAAAATGCCGGAAACACACGCCATTATCCGCCAACTGTTGCATGTAGGGCGTCCTGATCTCGCCGCCAAAAGGCTGACAATCGGAATAGCCCATGTCATCCACTACAATAAGCAGGAAATTAGGTTGCCGCTGATACGAGTTCGCTTCCATTTTCTATAAACTTATCTAAATGACTACCCAGCTTTAAGCAGCTTATAAATACGTCACATTTGAAAGTAGGGCTGTCAATTTACGATGCTCAATGGGCGCTCTTTTCCAACTGCACCTCTACGATGTTGTCCTTTAACTCCCAGTCAATAAGCAGGTTGTCAGGATCTATGCCAGCACGGGCAGGTTTACGTTGTACCATCACCGAAATCGTCTGCTTATCTGAATTAATGAAATGTTTCTTCTGGTAAAGCACTTCGCCTTGACTCTGATTTGCTTTGGCAGGAGCAAATACGACAACTTCTACCCAATCATTCATCGGCACCTTAGTCTCTACACCTATACTGTCAACCATAAACTTCCGAGCCTGAATTTCAAGCATCACCTGCCAGTTGTTTGGTTGGATTTGCTTCGCCACAACTTGCTTCGTACCCAATTCCCAGAATGTATTCTTTTCGAATAGATCTTGTAGCAGATACTGAAGCGAGTCAGGGGTGACAGACTTTAACTCCCGATAAAGATCAAGAGAAGTCGGCTGCGGTGATTTTCCTGATCCTTTTTTATCGATAAGACGCCGGAGTGCATTATTCATTCTTTCCTTGCCGATGTACTGGCTCAGTGCATAAAGCGCGAAGGGGCCTTTACGGTAGTTTTGGTACCAGTCATTGGCCTGAAGCAACGGTACAGCAGCACGTGTACGCGGGTTTTTATATTCCTCCCGCAAGAAGCTCTGGAGTCGTTGAAGCTGTTCTGGTCCATATTTATCTTCCAGCACACCCATGGCAGCATACCAGGCGAGGCTTTCTGAAAGCAGCCCCGCCCCCTCTACATGGGCCGGGTCTAACTGGTTGCCCCACCACTGGTGCGCCACTTCGTGTGCCACTACTGCCGTCACCAGATCAAAGCCCCGCGGGTCATCCTTCGGATTCAGGAGAAAGAACCCCTCCCCGGCTGTGATATTGATGGGGGCGGCGTGGTTTCCGAAGCTGTATCCGGAATATGTGACGAATCGAATCTGCCGGTGTGGGTAGGGACCAAACTGTTGGGTGTAATAATCAAGTGATGCCTGTATACTCCGCACCATGCGCTCCAGATTCTCGGTTTGGCCCGGGTCATAGTAAATTTGAATGGCTACATCACGCCACTTCCCCTCATGCACCGCATAGTTGGCCGAAAAGAAATTATATTCATTTCGAATGGGAGAATCCGTAACATAGTGAAAGTATCGGCGGCCGCCAGTGATCCAGCTACGGCGCAACGTTCCCGGCGCCACCACGGTCTGATCACCAGCTGTTCCTACCACTGCTTCAAATGAGATACGCTCGCTAAAGGGTGAGTCTTTGTGCGCGGCCTCATCATAGAGAGAAGGAGTAGCGGGCCGAGGAGAAAGGCCATACTTGTTTCTGGATCCAACATCATCCAGCTCACGATAATCCTGGTACCCAATAGCTGGCATCAATTCATAATTCCGGAAGTTGCTGCCGTTGGCCATCACAGAAGCATCTGCTCCGCTGTTTGAAAAGCCGCGAGCTTTAGCTTTTACTTTAAAACTGAGTTGGAGTGAGTCACCGGGCTGAAGTAATTCTGAAAGCACATAAATCTGGTGACCTAGCTCATTGTCAGCAAGTACCTGTGAAGCTGGCCGGTCAAAGGCAATCTTGCTTGTTCGGACTCCGGCAGCAGTGGACAGATGGATAGAGTCGATGGCTACTGTACTATAATTCACTAATTGATAGGTGCCGCGTATTTCTGCCTCCCGCTGCTCTGGATAAATCTCAACGTGTAGGGTAGTTCTTGTTAACCGGGGTTGTGGCCGGTCGTTGTATTGTCGGTAGCGCTTTTCATATTCAGCCCGCTGCTCCATTGTGTCAGACGTGGACATATAGTCATTCAGCACATTGGTATTGTAAAAAATGAAACTACCTAATAGCAGAATGCTCCCAACTGAAGCGGCAGCAACCAACACAGTGGAACGAGTGAAGTGGCTCTTGGCCAGATGGATTCGTGAAATCAGACTCCCCTCCCGACCCCGTACCCAGAGCAGTCTCGCTACCACTGCCAGTAGCAGTGCCCATGCAAGCCAGTATAATTTGAACCACAGCCAGGGTGCGAGGGAAGCACCGAAACCAATCATATCTGTATAGGACCAACCTGGACTGGCTCCAAAAATGAGGAGTTTGTGCTCAACGCCCAGGTTTGTCGCGAAAATGATGCCCCCGAAGACCAGAAGCGCTACCAAATGTCCCAGGAATTTATGATTGACCAGCACATGTACAAAGAGGGCAAGGATGGCAAAAAGGAGGCAATCCATCAACTGTAGCCCAAATAGAACTTGCAGGTATAATCCGATCTCAATGGTAAAAGCACCCATCATTGTCTGTGCCACCATGCCAGTCAGCATCAGGAACACCAGCCATACCACAAGTACGAGACTAAGCGCCAGGAATCTGCTCAGGAAAAGAACCCATTCCGGCACCGGTGCCGCGTTCGCAATCTCGCTCAGGCCACTTTCCCTTTCCCGCCATACCAGTTCCCCGGCATAGTAAATAATAAGCAGGGCGATGATGATCCAGAAGAAATCCAGACTCGCTACGGGTGCTATGAGCGTATCCAGCACAAAGTCTGTTCTGGGCAGCAATGGCACCCCTTTAGCTTTAAGGTTTCCAGGCAAGGCAAATCCCATCAGGATGGCCAGTGCTGCCAGAAGAGGGATTCCTGTTATACCTTTGGCCAACTGCAAAAAGGATTTCATGGAGATGAGTCGCAACTGGCGAAGGTGTGTGGAGAAACCAAACGCTCCCCTTACTTGCGGAAGGGATTCTGATGTTCTCCATTTCAGCCACTCCAGGGCAGCTTGCTGAGGCTTTTGCTGTTTTTTATCGCCTGAGATAGGATATGTGAATTGAAAACGAAAATAGGTATAAGTCAACATGACCAGCGCAATCCCCAGCCATATAAGGCGATTCAGAAGCAGTGAGCCTTCCAGCACAAGCAGACGGTTATTTTTTTCCAATGGACTCCATTCATTCGACAGCTGGCTCATGATTGGGGTGAAACTGATGGGGTCAATTAAATTCCCCCATTCGCCCTCGTCTTGCAAAACCTGTCCCAAAATGAACGCAGCCACGAAAAGGAGCGCCCCACCCAGGTAGCTCACCATAGCCTGCCGTGTGAGGGCAGCGAGCGAGAACTGGATGGCCGTTACAATAAAAGTATTGGGTAATATGATATAGAAGAAGGTCGTCAGGTAGGCTGCCGGACGGAACGGACCCAGCACCTCAGCCTCTACGCCAGAAAAGTACAGGGCGAAAAGAGTACCAAGCAGTATGGAGAGAAGGATTATGCCATTGAGTAAGAAAGCGGCAAGGAATCGTCCTCCCAAATATTCGGCCTTGCTGGCCGGTGCCGTGTAGGTAAGTGAGTACATACGCGTATGCACATCCCGGGCCGCTGCGTCGCCCGCTACAGATGCACCTACCAACAACCATAATTGGAAGCACAAAACAGCCACAGCCGCTATAACAATGGGTGCATTGAGTAAGAAATAACCATCCCGTGCATCAGGGAGGTAATTGCCTATGAACCATAAAAATGCGAGCCCCGCCACCACCAAAAAGTAAAGCCAGGTAGAGACATTGCGTAGCTGGTAGGCGAACTCCAGGTGAAATATCTTCCGGAATTTCATATGCTTACCTCCTCTACTTGCTGATTGCTCTTGTGAAATCCGGCCATGGTGCTGAAATAAACATCTTCCAGATCCGGCGCTATCAGTTCAAAGCCATTGCCCGGACTTTCCTCGCTGTATAGGTGGACCAGTTTGTGCCCCCCGAGAAGCTTTACTGAAACGATTTTACAGTCCTGCTCCAGGATCGGTAATTCGCTTTTACTGATCAGCTTGCGCCAGATTCTGCCTTCCAGTGCGGCAACAGCCTGCTGTGGCGCCGCTTCCAGTAGTATGTGACCTTTGTTGATGATGGCCATGTGCGTGCACAGCTCCGACACGTCTTCCACGATGTGGGTGGACAGGATGACCACACTATTTTCACCCAACTCACTCAACAGGTTAAGAAAACGTACCCGTTCAGCCGGGTCCAGACCAGCGGTAGGCTCATCCACGATGAGTAACTTCGGATTGCCCAGCAATGCTACTGCCACACCAAAGCGCTGCCGCATCCCCCCCGAATAGCCGCCTAGTTTCTGCCGGCGCATGTCCCAAAGGTTCGTCTGCCGGAGTAAACGCTCCACCACTTCTTTGCGGGTTGTACGGTTCGTGATGCCTTTCAGAACTGCAAAGTAATCCAGCAGGTCCTCTGCACTCGTCTTCGGATAAACACCGAACTCCTGCGGCAGGTAACCGAGCGTCTGACGCACCTCCTCCTTCTGGCGCAGCACGTCTAGTTCACCCAAGGTGATGGTGCCTTCGTCAGGTTCCTGCAGTGTAGCCAGTATACGCATCAGCGTAGATTTTCCCGCACCGTTTGGACCAAGCAAGCCGTACATGCCTGAAGGAATGTTCAGGTTAATATTGTTCAATGCCTGGACGCCATTGGCGTAGGTTTTAGAGACATTTTGGATGGACAGGCTGATTTGATTTCCCATAGTTATGTTCATTAATATGAATCTTGTTGTTGATGAAAATAAGAGCGTTAAATATCAAGCTGGCCCATACTTTCACGCTTTCATTATTAACAGGAAAGAAGCGAAATGACAGAGAAGCCTATACCCTCAAGGGGACAGAATGAAATCTATCCCGCTCATTTTCAGAATAAAGGAAATAGTGTAGCACTGAAAAGCAAAAAGCAATATGCTGATGCTACTAATGGATCGACCAAAGACTGCTTTGCTTCCGCCAAAGTACTTGCAGCCTCAGCTCTCCATTTCGTAGATCGAGACAAGGCAACGGTCGAATGGGTGATAAGGAAATGGCAGGAAAAAATATCTTTGTTTTATGAATAGAATTAAAAAGGTATTCACGCTGATCCACATTGTTCTCTGGGTCCTGTTTAGTTTGCTGGTAGCCTTGCAACTGAGCCAGGATGATATCCACTGGCTTACCTTGACCGTGGGCTTCATCCTGACATGTTTGTATGTTTTCTACAGTCATTTCTTTCTCCTCACCCGCTATTTAGGTAAAAGAAAAAGGGAGGCTTATTTCTTCCGGCTAGCAGGAATCATGCTAACCGGCCCTTTACCTTTTTTAATGTTGCATCCTAAAACATTGGATGCCTGGCCAATTTTCCTTCAGTTATATGCCATGACACTGGTCTCCATTGTACCCATCTTTACCTTCCTCAGTTGGTTGGCCAGGGTCACAGAAAATCTTGTGCTTAATACGATCAGGAAAGAACAGCTGGAGAAACAGGCCGTGGAGGCAGAGCTATACTATCTGAAGTCACAGATCAATCCGCACTTTCTGTTCAATACGCTCAATAACATTCATACGCTGGTATATAAACAGGCTCCGGCAGCACCGGAAGCAGTGATGCGCCTGTCTTCTCTCATGCGCTACATGATCTATGAATCCAATGCCCCGACAGTGCCGCTTTCAAGGGAAATGAACTACCTACAAGATTATGTGAGTCTGCAGCAGCTCCGGTATAAAAAGAGCCCGGTTGTGGACCTGCAGATAGAAGGAGATACCGATTCATGTCACATTGCCCCGCTGCTGTTCATTCACCTCATGGAAAACGCCTACAAACACAGCCCGGCCCGACTGGAACCAGGTGATATAAAAGTGCGGGTGGAGATAAAAGAAAATACCCTTACCTTCCATATTCAGAACCCGAAAGGAAGGAACGAGGGAAATAAGCTGGAAGAACCGGGTGGCATCGGACTACCAAATGTTCGGAAAAGACTGTCTTTACTGTATCCGGACCAACATCATCTGGAGATCATTAGTACGGGCGAAAAGTTTACAGTTACATTGAAAATTCACAATCTAGATTCACAGGTTCATGAAAGAGAAGCTCACCTGCTATATAATTGATGACGAGCACCTGGCCCAGGAAATACTGGAAGAGTATATAGCGAAAGTCCCTTTCCTGGAGCTGAAAGGCACCTTCATGAGTCCCTTGGAAGCAGCCGCTCAGATAGATGAAGATAAGCCCGACCTGCTGTTCCTGGACATCAACATGCCTGACCTGGATGGACTCAGTTTTATACCTATGCTGAACCCAAAACCCATGATCATCCTAACGACTGCCTACGATCAGTATGCTCTGAAAGCCTTTGAACTGGAAGTGAAGGATTACCTGGTCAAACCATTTTCCTTTGAGCGATTCTACAAAGGGGTATTTCGCTTGTATCAGGAACAGGGTAACCGGCAGGTGCCGGATAAAAAGGAAATTACAGCTGAGCCGAAACATGAGCAGGAGTACATTTTTCTGAAAGTCGGGCATCGTATTCAAAAAATTGCAACCCGCGACATTCTATTCATAGAGGGTATGAAAGACTATCTGAGGATACACACAGCCAAAGAAAAGATCATGACCCTGCTGAGTTTTGCCAGAATGGAAGAACTGCTGCCAGATCAGGACTTTGCCCGTGTACACCGTTCTTATATGGTTGCCATTGATAAGATCGTCCACATCGAAAAGAACCGGATCAGCATTGCAGATCAGATCATCCCGATAAGTGAAACCTATAGCGACAGCTTTTACAAGAAATTAAGAGGATTGACCTAGGCTGAATTATTAAGTAGCTCCTAACACAATCTCTAAAAGCCGCTTCAAATTAAGCTGTAGAGGCTTTTTAATATGTTCATTGCTTTAACCCGTCTGCCTTTATTCTGAGAGCAGAGAGTCTTTCTTTAAAAGCAAAATCCGACCCTATACTTTGCAGCACACTGCATTATCTGCAGCGATCAGATTATTTCGAGGTAATACGCTACTCTGGTAAGGTGAATTACGTAACATTACAATTGTAACTTATTGTGAATGTTACATTTAACCTGACGCTTCTTACCTATGAAAAAACTTTACAGTCACTCATCATTTTTCATTTTTTGTATGCTGGCCCTGCTGCTTTTCCAGAGTTGCTACAAGCTCAGGGGGCACTATGGAGGCGAGCAGAGTTTTGAGGCCACACAACGACCTGTGCAGCCAACCGATGTGGCTCTGCCAAAAGGGTATAAAATGGAAGCTGTAGCTACTGGTTTGACCTACCCCACTGGTGTAACTTTTGATGATGCAGGCAATGTGTATGTCGTAGAAGCAGGCTATTCTTACGGTGAAATATGGACCACCCCACGACTGCTAAAGATTGAACCGAATGGACAAACAACCCAGGTGGCAGCCGGCGAAAAAAACGGACCCTGGCTCGGTGTTGCCTACCATGACGGGGCATTTTTTGTTGCAGAGGGTGGCACCATAGAAGGTGGCAGAATTCTTAGAATTACACCGGATGGAGAAATGACCAGACTGGTTGAGAACCTGCCCAGCTTTGGTGACCACCATACCAACGGACCGGCTGTTGGGAATGATGGGTATATATACTTTGGCCAGGGAACGGCCACTAATTCTGGTGTAGTGGGACCCGACAATTATGACTATGGTTGGCTCTCCCGAAAACCGGAATTTCACGATATCCCCTGCGAAGACATTGTACTGGCCGGTCAAAATTTTGAATCGGACAACCCGCTCACACCCGACAGCAAAGACAAGGCTACGACGGGGGCTTTCCTCCCCTTCGGTCAGGCCTCTCAGGCAGGACAGATTATCAAAGGGCGTATACCTTGCTCAGGTGCTGTTTTTCGTATACCTGCTACCGGGGGTGAAATGGAGTTGGTTGCCTGGGGCTTCCGTAACCCATTCGGCCTGGCTTTCTCGCCGGAGGGCAGGTTGTTTGTGACAGACAATGCCTATGATACCCGCGGCAGTCGGCCGGGCTACGGCAACGGCGACTGGCTTTGGGCAGTTAACAGTGGTACCTGGTATGGCTGGCCGGACTACTCTGGTGGCGATGCCCTCAATACAGATGACTACCAGACAAACAAGGAGGATCCAAAATTCATATTGGCAAAACATCCTGCCAAACCTCCCCGTCCTGTCGCTACCTTGGGGGTTCACTCTTCTTCAAACGGTTTCTCATTCTCTTCCAGCCCAGCTTTTGGGTACGAAGGGCAGGCCTTTATAGCACAGTTCGGTGACATGGCTCCGGAAGTGGGCCGCATTTATGGTCCGGTTGGCTATAAAGTGGTGCGGGTAGATGTAAAAACCGGGGTGATCACGGATTTTGCCGTAAACAAAGGCAAAACGAACGGGCCTGCCTCACAGATCGGTGGCGGCGGTATAGAGCGGCCCATTGACACGGAATTCGATCCGAGCGGACAGGCTTTGTACGTGGTGGATTTTGGCATCATGCCGATGACAGAAAAGGGTCCTGCTCCCAGACAGGCGACAGGTGTACTTTGGAAAATAACGAGTGAAGGAGGCAATTGAAATGAAGCACATCAGAAGCATACAAACAATTACAGGTTGGCTCAGCTACTGCCTGTTTATTATCCTCCTGATCATAACAGCAGCATGCGGAACAGCAAAAAGAGGCGAACCAGTCAGCGGCCCCCTGCCACTGCAGACCGAGCAGCTGGAACGCGGACAACTGGTCTTTATGCAACATTGCCAGAAATGCCATCCGGGAGGAGAGGCTGGTGTGGGACCGCCGATCAACAATGTGCCCCTTCCAGGAGGCCTGATCAAGTTCAGGGTAAGAAGCAAAGCTTTCCTGCTCGGCCTGGGAAGAATGCCCTCCTTCAAAGAGCATGAAATTCCGGATGAAGACCTGGAGGCGCTGGTCCGCTACATCAAGGTCATGAAAAAGAACAAGCCTCTGGATGAGAATCTGGTGTCCAGATAAAAATCCTGCATCAGCGGCAGGTATAGGTATAGGTATAGGTATAGGTATAGGTATAGGTATAGTCTAGAACCGGTAGCTCCCGGTTATACCATAGGTACGAGGATTTCCGAGGCGAACGGCACCGAAGTCGTAAGCGTAGGCGATATACCGCTTGTTTGTCAGATTTCTGCCCCACAACATCAGTTCATAGCCTTTATATGAAAAGCCTGCCCTGGCATTCAAAAGGTGGTAGCCCTGCTGCTCCAGTTGGTTGGCCAGATCAAAATACTGGGTGCCCAGGTAATGCCACTCCCCTCTTGCCAGCATTCTAACATTCTTCTCAGGGTATAGACGATAGCTGTATTGAAGTGCCAGCATGGAGGTAATATCAGGTGTAAAGATCTGCCTGTTCCCATCCAGCCTTACCTCCTCTCCTTCCGAAACTCCGCTCAAGTGGGTATAAACAGCATGGGTATACCCAAAGGTATAGGCTGCCTCCAGCCCCTGCAGCAGTACACTGGCCAGTTCCGCCTCTATTCCCTTGCTTTTAAGTCTGCCGGCGTTGCGGGTAATAACAAGCGCCTCGGGCATCACCAGCACAGGCACCTGCGCATCGCTCACCTGCACGTAATATGCGGCGATGTTCAGTCTCAGCCGATTCTCCAGAAATAAGCTTTTTACCCCTGCTTCGAAATTATCACTCTTTTCGGGGTCGTAGGCATAAAGCGGCGGCTGCGCAGGGTCAGAGGAAAGCTGGGTAATGCCTCCTGCCCGGAAGCCACGGCTGTAAGTGCCGTACAGTTGGTGATTCTCTGCCAGTAGGAATGAGAGGCTGAGTTTAGGTGAAAAAGCCCGGAAGCTGGCTTTCGCAGCTGTGTCTGCCTGTGTGATTATCGGCTCCGCTTCGCTCATCCAAAGCTCCCCTCTTACCTGCAGCGATTTGCGCTCGTAGTCATAGCGCAGCCCTGTCGTTACTTCCCACCTTGGGCTGATCCGGTATGTTGCCTGGCTGTATAGCGCAGCTCCATAGCTTTCACCCCTGTTGATGCTCACACTGCTAAAATCAGAGAAAGGAGCACCAACCATTGCTGCATCCTCACCGAAGTATACCCCCTGCTTTACCGGACTATCGCTGTGGAAGCCATAGAAGCCTGCGGTCCACCGCAAGGGAGAGGTGCTGGCAGCCGGTGACGTAAAGCGGAGCTCCTGTGTGCGCACCTGTACCTTATTCCAGTCCCGGCCAAAGTCATTTACAATAGAAATACCGTCTATCGGTAAGAAGTCACCATCCAAGGGCTGGTCGTAGTATCTGTAGTTGCGTTGGTAGGCGGTGTGCGAGGATAGTTGAAAATGACGGGAGGTATAGTGCAGTGACAAGGAGGCATTGAAGGTATTATCCACCATCTCACTCACCGCATTCTGATTCAGTTCAAATGGTTTTTCCAGTGCTTCTTCCACTCCCATTACCAAGGGAAATGCTCCGCTGTTCCGGTTGGCGCTGTGCTTCACATTGAGTGTAAGGTTCAGGTTGGGACTTGCCAGGTACTTCAGGTAATAGTTGCCCATCCATACCTGTTGCCGGTCATAATTGCTGTTGTCGAAGCGGTTGGTATAGAAGCCGTTCTGCCTCCGGTGCAAGCTGGCTATACCTAGCAAAAGTTGGTCTTTTACAACCGGAGTCTGCAGGGAGCCGCTGTAGCGCTGCTGCCCAAAGTTGCCGGCACTGACCTCAGCAGATCCTCCGAGTTTATTGTCAGGCTCCCGGGTGATGAAGTGCATGACACCTCCCATGGCGTTTCTTCCATAGAGCGTCCCCTGCGGACCACGCAGCACTTCGATGCGCTCAATATCCAGCAGGTCGGCCATGTAGGTGTCGAGGCTAAACTGATTCACACCGTCGATGTAAGTAGCTACAGCCGGATCATAGGAAGTGGTGGTAATGCCCCGGATGGAAATTACTGGCCGGTTATCGCCCGGGTCTGCCGCATAGAGGTTAGGTATGATAGCCGAGATGTCACGCACATTCCAGAGCCTATACTCCTGCACTTGCCTGCCACTGAGCGTTGAGACACTGAACGGCACCCACTGCAGGTCCTCTTCCCGCTTCTGCGCCGTTACAGTCACCTGCCCCAGCTGCCTGCTCTCCTCCCTGAGTTGCACATCCAGCTGCTGCGTTGCCTCACTTATTGTCACCAAGCTGATTAGCGTTGCGTAACCCAGCGCACTGGTCCTCACCTGGTAAGTACCTGCAGGTATACCTGTAATCGAGTAGCTGCCCCTGCTGTCGGATGTAGCGCCCAAGGTAGTGTTCAGCAGGTGCACAGAAGCGCCCGGAATGGCAACAGCATTTTCATCCTTCACGGTGCCGTATAGTGTGCTTTGGCTAGTGGCAGCATGAACAAAGAGAAAGCTAAGCACACAAGCCAAGAGTAGAAATTTGAACATATTCTTATACCTGGTGGATAAGCGTTTACGATCAGTTTGGCACTGGTAACCAGAGCGCAGCTACAAGTTCGTGTGCTTCAGGGTCGGCAGCAGCACCAGTTCCGGCTCTGAGCATCTACGCCTGTTTGGCAGGTATAGTTCAGCAGACAGCAGCAGGTATAAACAACTAGGTGCCAGGCTGGTACAATTATTTACAACCTGTAGCTACAGGACGTCGCAGCAACGGCCAAGGCCGCAACTTCGCTCCGCTATACCTGCAATCTTGTGTGCCTATGATAGTTTTCTGCTGGAAGCTTCTTAATTTTGTGATAACACAGCCTGTTTTAAAAGGCCGGCCCTGCTGATACCGATCTCTTTTATGTTATCCAAAAAGACCAAGTATGCTTTCCATGCCCTCACCTACCTGGCCGAAAACCAGGACAAGGGTGCTGTGCTTATCCAGGAAATCGCATCCAGTAAGAACATCTCGCACAAGTTTCTCGAGAACATCCTGCTCGAGCTGAAAAAAGCAGGTATACTGGGTAGCAAAAAGGGCAAAGGCGGCGGCTATTACCTCATCAGGAAACCGGAAGAGATCACACTGGCCAAAATCATCCGCCTGCTCAATGGTCCCATCGCCTGGCTCCCCTGCGTGAGCCTCAACTATTACGAGAAATGCTCCGACTGCCCAGATGAAGCGACTTGCAACATGCACATCATCATGTGCCAGGTAAGAGACCAGACTCTGGCCGTAGTAGAAAACAAGACCCTCTCCGACCTGATCACCTCAAGCAACTGAAAAACAGCCTCTTAAATATTAAACATAGCTGATTTTAGTTTTTTTTGACTTACTACCCTACTAAGTTTGTAGGTTTTGTGTAGTTTTGGCACTCAATGCAGCGCTATGCTACTAGACCGATATCTCCAAAAAGCTTTTAGTAAAAAGCAACGTCCGCAGAAAAAGGACAGCAAATTCAAAAGTGTTGCCAAGGCCATTTCATGGCGTGTCCTGGGCACTTTTGATACCATTGTTATTTCTTACCTGATCACGGGTGAGCTTAAAATGGCTTTCTCGATCGGCTCGATTGAGGTCTTTAGCAAGATCCTGCTCTACTATGTCCACGAACGGATTTGGGAACGATTCACAGTAAAAAAAGAGGCTCATGAACTTGAAAAATCAAATCCCGTCGCTGCTTGAGGAACTGGCAGACCTGTCCCTTTCAGAAGCACTGGCCTGGGTAGCCAACCGATTTCCCGGCAAAGTTGCTTTTTCGACAGCGCTTGGCCAGGAGGATCAGGTCATCACGCATGCCATCTTCTCCGACCAGCTTCCGATCAGAATCTTCTCGCTCGACACAGGCCGCCTGTTTCAGGAAACCTATACCTTATGGGCAGACACCGAATACAAGTATAAACGCAAAATAGAACCCTTTTTTCCGCAAGCTTCTGATGTGGAGTCGCTGGTCGCTAGACAAGGTATAAATGGATTTTACGACTCAGTTGATAACCGCAAAGCCTGCTGCCAGGTCCGTAAGGTACTGCCGCTGACAAGAGCATTGCAGGGAGTGGACGTTTGGGTAACCGGACTGCGCTCCGGCCAGAGTGCCAACCGCAGCAGCTTCAGTTTACTGGAATGGGACGAGACTTTCCAGGTCATCAAATTCAACCCGATCATCAACTGGTCTTATGATGAGATGATCGCATACCTGCAGGATAACGCGGTACCCTACAATAAGCTTCATGACCAGGGCTATGTCAGCATAGGCTGCGCACCCTGCACCCGGGCCATACTGCCAGGGGAAGAACCGCGTGCCGGTAGATGGTGGTGGGAACAGACCCAGAAGGAATGCGGTCTGCATGCAAATTATTCAAATAAATAAAACTAATATGGCTACTCACAACGCTGTATTCCCCAGAGAACTGGAAGACGAGGCGATCTATATCATCAGAGAGGTCGCCGCACAGTTTGAAAAACCTGTGCTCCTGTTCTCCGGCGGAAAAGACTCGATCACACTGGTAAGACTTGCCTATAAAGCTTTCTATCCAGGCAAAATACCCTTCCCCCTGCTGCACGTCGACACGGGGCACAACTTTGAAGAAACCATCCAATTCCGGGACGAGCTGGTGGAAGAACTGGACCTGGAGCTGATCGTGCGCTATGTGCAGGACAGCATCGATCAGCAGAAAGTGGTGGAAGAAACAGGGAAATACGCCAGCCGCAATGTGCTGCAAACGGTCACATTGCTGGACGCCATCGAGGAGTTTGGCTTTGACGCCTGCATCGGAGGTGCCCGCCGCGACGAAGAAAAAGCCCGTGCCAAGGAGCGTATCTTCTCGGTCAGAAACGACTTCGGCGAATGGGACGCCAAAAAGCAGCGCCCGGAGCTGTTCGATATGCTGAACGGCAAAATCAACCTGGGCGAGAATGTGCGCGTTTTCCCGATCAGCAACTGGACAGAGCTGGATGTGTGGAACTACATCAGAGAAGAGCAACTGGCCATACCTTCCATTTACTACTCCCACGAGCGCGAAACCTTTGAGCGTGACGGACAAATCCTTCCCTACTCCCCTTTCATGAACATGTCAGAAGACGAGTCGGTAAGCACCCGCATGGTCCGATTCAGAACGGTGGGCGACATGACCTGTACTGCAGCGGTGGAATCTACTGCCGTTGCGATCGAGGACATTATTGCAGAAATACTGAGCGCCACAGTATCAGAAAGAGGTGCCCGCATAGACGACAAGCGCTCCGAGGCGGCGATGGAAAAAAGAAAGCAATCAGGATATTTTTAAGGTATGGACGTTCTAAAAATTGCAACCGCCGGAAGTGTGGACGATGGAAAAAGCACCCTGATCGGGCGACTCCTGTTCGAGACCAATTCAATCACCACCGATAAGCTGGAGGCCATCATGGCAAGCAGCAAAAAGAAAGGCCTCGACTATGTGGATCTTTCGCTACTGACAGACGGCCTGATAGCCGAGCGCGAGCAGGGTATCACAATTGACGTGGCGCACATTTATTTCTCCACGCCTACCCGTAAGTTTATCATAGCCGACACACCGGGGCACTTTGAGTATACCCGCAACATGGTGACAGGTGCATCCAACGCCAATGTTTCCATGATCCTGGTAGACGCCCGCAATGGCGTGGTGGAACAGACCTTCCGCCACTTTTACATCTCCTGCCTGCTGCGCATTCCGAACGTGGTGGTTTGCGTGAACAAGATGGACCTGGTAGGTTATGACCAGACAAAGTTTGAGGAAATAAAAGCAGCTTTTATGGCCTTTGCTGAAAAGGTACGCTTTCCGGGACAGGAGATCAGCTTTATACCTGTCTCATCGCTCTACGGCGAAAACCTCGTGCGTCAGTCAGCGCACATGTCTTGGTACGAGGGGATATCACTACTTAGTTTGCTGGAGGCTATACCTTTGGAACAGCACCTGTCAGAGGAAGCAAGCCGTTTCCCGGTACAGTATGTAGTGCGACCGAAGTCAGAAGAGTTCCATGACTACAGAGCCTACGCTGGCAAGGTAGCCAGTGGCCTGCTGCGCAAAGGCGAACGGGTGGTCGTACTGCCAAGCGGACAGGAGACTACTATTGCCAAAATCGAGAAGTTTGGACGTGAGATAGAGGCGGCACAGGCCAAAGAATCGATCAGCTTACTGCTGCAGGATGACGTGGACATCAGCCGGGGCGATATGATCGTGCCGATCAGCCAGTTGCCACAGCAAAGCAGGCAGCTCGCAGCCACCATCTGCTGGATGGACAAAAAGCCACTGCGCGTGGGCGGTTCATACCTGCTACAACACGGCGTGAATACATCCAGAGCCAAAGTCAGCGCACTCTCCAACCTGATAGACGTGGTGACGCTGGTTGCTGATAGCGCTGTAAGTGAGCTGAAGCTAAACGAGATTGCCGATGTGCAGCTGAAAACAGCAAAAGAAATCTTTTACGATTCCTTCACTGAAAACAGAGCCAATGGTGCTTTTATCCTCATCGACGAGCAGACAAATTCGACGGTGGGAGTTGGCCTGATTAAGTAGTATTTTATTTAAATGTAAGAAGTGATTGAGGCGACCTGAAATCACTTCTTACATTTAATTAGCTACATAAGATTTGCTCTACATTCCTTTATCACAGAATTACGCCAAAGTTAATAGCGAGGATGAGGGCACTCTTTACCAGGAACCTTACAGGATGACAAAAGAGCAAGTATGTAGCAGTCCTTTGTCTTACTGCGCATTCATAATGGCGCTCTGGTGATTGATCGACTCCTGGTGCACGGCTTTGAGATACTTCTGGATAAAGTCCCGGCTCAGGCCCAACTTCTCTCCCCGCTCAAATGATCTCTCCAACACGTCGTTCCAGCGGGAAGCCTGCAGAATAGTCAGCTTGTTTTCTTTTTTATACCTACCAATATTCTCCACCACCTGCATCCGTTGTGACAGTAGCGTGAACAACTCACTGTCGAACTGGTCTACCTGACTGCGCAGCTCCTGCAAGGTGTCATCCACCTCCACTTTACCGCCATAGCCGTTCCGCAGCACTAGTCCATCAATGATCTCCGCCAGCCGCTCAGGCGTCACCTGCTGTTTGGCATCGCTCCAGGCCTTGTCTGGGTCAATGTGACTTTCCAGCATCAGACCGGTATAGTTCAGGTCCATCGCCTGCTGCGAAATTTCTGCCAGTAACTCCCGGTTGCCGCAGATATGGCTCGGATCACAGATCAAAGGCAGGTCAGGCATTCTACGTTTCAGCTCAATGGGCAGCTGCCACTGCGGCGCATTACGAAACTTTGTTTCGCCATACTTAGCAAAGCCTCGATGAATGGCTCCCAGCTTGGTAATACCGGCTCCACTCAAACGTTCCAGCGCCCCGATCCACAGCTCCAGGTCAGCATTGATCGGGTTCTTGACCAACACCGGCACGTCTATACCTTGCAGCACATCCGCAATTTCCTGCACCGAGAAAGGGTTGACCGTCGTACGTGCCCCGATCCAGAGAATGTCCACACCATACTTCAGCGCTTCCTCCACATGCTGCCTGTTGGCCACCTCAACGGCTATTTTCATACCTGTCGCCTCCTTTGCTTTACGCAGCCACTCCAGACCGACTGTGCCGATTCCTTCAAAGTTATTGGGTCGTGTGCGTGGTTTCCAGATGCCAGCTCGCAGCACATCCACCTTTCCTGTGGCAGCAAGTTGCTGGCAGGTTTCCATCACCTGCTCTTCTGTCTCCGCGCTACAGGGACCGCTGATCACCAAAGGCCGCTGCAGATCTGGCAGCCAGGTGTTGATCGGGGCAATCTCCAATTTGTCTTTTCCGGTGAGCGGTGGAGCAAAGGGTTTCTGCCGGTTCTTAAGCTCGATGCCATCCAATATGCGGCTGATCTGGTTGGCATTGGAGATCATGTCGTAGGTTTCGGTGCTCAGTCCTTCGTCAATCGTTTCTTTGAAAAGCAGCAGCTGATCGATGTACGCATCCAATGCCGCCGATACATGTCCTGCGTTCTGGCTGAAGATGGGCGCCCACATATCCGGAGAGCTTTTGGCCAGTCGCACGGTGGAGGCAAAACCACTGCCGGCCATGTTGAAAATGCTCTTCTCGTCTTTCTCAATCTTGAGCACCGTCAGGCCAAGGGCAAAGGAGGTGATGTGGGACAAGTGCGAAACAAAGGCAATATGGCGGTCATGTTCTCGGGCCTCCATGTGCACCGTTTCCATTTTCAGGGCACCAAACACTTCCTCTACTTTTTGGACAGCCGCTCTACCGGAGGCTTTTGCGTTGCAAATAATGTTCACTTTGTTATCGAAGAGCTTGTGGTGCGCCGCTCCCGGACCGGTATTTTCGGTGCCGGCAATCGGGTGGCAGGCGACAAACTGCTCTCTGCGCGGATGGTTCGCGACGGCCAGGCAAATCTGCTCTTTTGTTGACCCTACATCCAGCACAACAGCTCCGTCTTTTACCTGGTCTAAAAGCGTAAGCACAATGCCCGGGGAGACATCCACCGGTATAGCCACAATAATCAGATCACAGCTACTGGCCAGATCTGCCAGACTGCCCTCTTCTTGTATAAAGCCTGCACTTTTTGCGATCCGGAGGTGCTCCGGGTTGTTGTCTGTGCCGATTATTTTGCTGGCAAAACCACGTTGCCGGAGGTCCATGGCCATGGAGCCTCCAATCAGTCCGATACCTACTACGCCTACGATCATGTTGTTTTGATTTTAGTATTTTTAAATGCTTTGATTCTTTCAAATGCTCTTTGCAGCTGCCCGGTGTCAGCGCACAGCGACACACGGATATAGCGCTGCCCATTCGATCCGAAAATGAAACCGGGCGTGATAAAGACCCCTGCTTCGAAGAGGAGCTGATCCACCAGCTGCTCCACTTTCACTTCTTCCGGTGCACGTCCCCATACAAAGAGACCTGCTTGCTCAGTGCTATACCTGCAATCCAGGGCGTCCATGATTTGCCATACAAGCTTCCGCCGCTCCGCATACTGTGCGTTCAACTCATCAAACCAGGCCTGGGGCTGTTTCAAAGCCTCGATGGCGGCCTGCTGTATACCCAGGAACATACCTGAATCGACATTGCTTTTCGCGATCAGGACATTAGCAATATGCTGCCGGTGACCAACTAGTACACCCACCCGCCAGCCAGCCATGTTATGCGATTTGCTCAGCGAGTTCAGTTCCAGCACATGCGCTGTAATACCCTTGATCGACAGGATGCTTTCGGGTTTGTCGTTGAGGATTAAGCTGTAGGGGTTATCGTGGCAGAGCAGGATATTATTAAGCTCGGCAAATTCCACAAGTTGAGCCAGCGCTGCTTTGCTCGCCTTCGCTCCGGTAGGCATGTGCGGGTAGTTCACCCACATAAGCTTTACTTTGGTGAGATCCTGCTGCTGCAATTCCTCCAGGTCTGGCAGCCAACCTGTCTCTTCCCGCAGGTTATAATATCGCACAACCCCACCGGCCGCTTTGGTCGCGGCGCAGTAGGCCGGATACCCTGGGTTGGGCACCAACACTTCATCACCGGCATTCAGGTAGGCGTTGGAGATATAGGTAATGCCTTCCTTCGAGCCCATCAGCGGCAGCACTTCTGTTTCCGGGTCCGGGGCAACGGCATAGTAAGTAGCGTACCAGTCGCTGAAGGCCTGCCGGAGGGCCGGTGTCCCCTTGTAACCCTGGTAGCCATGTGCGTTGACATTATTGGCGGCAGCGCAAAGCGCCTCCATCGCCTGCCGCGGCGGGGCCATATCTGGGCTGCCTATACCCAGATTAATAATGTTTTTGCCGGCTGCATTAAGTTGTGCGACCTCCCGTAGTTTTTGTGAGAAGTAGTACTCCTGCACATCGCCGTATCTGTCTGCTATGTTCACCATCTGCTTTTTTAGGTGCTAATAAATTGCTTTAAATAAAAAAAGAGTCCACCGAATGGGGACTCTTTGTAAGTGCAAAACAACAGCTTGCTTTTTACCATAGAAATCCCGCCTGCTTCCTGCGATAGAAGTAGTAATAGTAAAAAGTAAAATAGTTGTTCAGGTATAGCGTCATGTTATTACATAAAAAAAGCCTCCGATCGGGAGGCCTCTGATTTATAGCTGTTTATCAACCTATAGCATCGCCACCCTTATTTACATAAAGTAAAATAGTAATAGCTATAATAGGTGATATGGTTATTTGCTGTGTTCATTTCTGCTGGCTAATATCTGATATAATCCTTACAATCAAAAAATTATGGCTGATTTTTTTCAAGGGATTAGATCGCAGTGCTTGATGTATACTGTTGTTAGCTAAATTAGTTAATTGATTATAGCCGGTAAGCGATCAAATTCCAGCTCAGTTGTGAAGCACTCTGTTTTTAGCTAAATTGATACCCTAAACTTTAACAAATGAAACGACTTATATCACTTTGCCTGCTGGCCTTGCCCCTCTTCCCGGCAGCGGCGCAGCAGACCCAGAAGCCGGTGCTGCACGGCAAGAACTGGATGGCCATCACCGGCAAACCACTTGCGGCCACTGCCGGTGCCATGACTTTCCAGAAGGGCGGCAATGCTGTAGATGCGGCCTGTACCATGCTGGCGGCCACCTGCACCATGTGGGACGTGCTGAGCTGGGGCGGTGAAACGCAGGCCCTCATCTACAATCCCAAAACAAAAAAAGTGATTGCCATTAACGCCTTAGGGGTTGCGCCTACCGGTGCTACACCCAAGTACTTCAAGGACAAAGGCTATAACTTCCCACCAGAAAACGGTCCGCTGGCCGCTACCACACCCGGGACAGCAGGAGGACTGATGCACATGCTTGCCAATTACGGCACCCTGAGCCTGGAAGAGGTGCTGGCACCCGCCATGGAAATGGCAGCAGGCTACCCGATCGAAGCGCAGACGGCCAACAGCATGGAGAAGAACAAAGAACTGATCAAGCAATGGCCTTACAGCAAAAAGGTATTCCTGACGCATTTAGGCGAGGAACGTGAGGCACCAAATGCCGGAGAGATCTTTGTGCAAAAGGACCTGCTACAGACGCTCACCAAACTGGTAGAAGCCGAGAGAGCAGCCCTAAAACAAGGTAAAAGCCGCAAGGAGGCCATCATGGCAGCTTACGACCGCTTCTACAAAGGAGATATTGCCGAAGAGTTTGTGCGCGGTTCCAAAGAGCAGGGCGGTCTGATCACGATGCAGGACCTGGCCAGATGGAAGCCGATCGAAGAAGAGCCCATGATGGTGAACTACAAAGGCGTGGAGGTATACAAACTGCAGCAGTGGACGCAGGGACCAACCATGCTGCAGGCGCTCAACATCCTCGAAAACTTCGACCTGAAAGACATGGGCTACAACAGCACCCGCTACATCCATACCTTGTACCAGGCCATGAACCTGTCTTTCGCAGACCGCGACTTCTACTATGGCGATCCTTACTTCAAGCCGGAAGAGCCAATGAAGGGTCTGCTCAGTAAGGAATACGCCAAGCAGCGTGCCAGTCTGATCCAATATAATAAGAACGACGCGAACATCGGCCCGGGCGACCCCTACCCTTTTGAAGGACGCAAGAATCCTTACCTGAAAATGCTGAAAAAGAGAGGCTACGAGCCAGATACGGTGCGCCGCAACTTTGCCCCTACCCATGACCAGCGTAGCGGTTCTTCTATGGAGGATGCCGAATACCAGGACAGACTGTGGCGCGGTACCACTACCATCGAAGCAGCTGACAAAGAAGGCTGGGTAGTGTCGATCACACCGAGTGGTGGCTGGCTACCGGCTGTTATTGCAGGTAACACCGGCATCGGTATGAGCCAGCGCATGCAGAGCTTCGTGCTCGATGCAGAGCTCAATCCTTTCAACGTAGTGGAGCCGGGCAAGCGTCCGAGGGTGACCCTCACCCCTTCCATGGCGCTAAAGGACGGCAAGCCATACCTGTCCTTTGCCGTACAGGGAGGCGACACGCAGGACCAGAACCTGCTGCAGTTTTTCCTTAATGTGGTCGAGTTCGGCATGAATGTACAGCAGGCAGCCGAGGCGGCCAACTTCAATACTAACCAGCTCTGGCTTTCGCTGGGCGGTACCAAGATCGATGACCGCAAACCCAAGCCCGGCCACATCTTGCTGAATGAAAACACGCCGGAGGCAGTCCGCAATGAACTGAAGAAGATGGGCTATACCTTGAGCTTTGGCGACCGTACCAGCGGACCGATCAATACCGTCTTCTTCGACTGGAAACATGGCAGCTTCTGGGGAGGCTCCAGCAACCACGGCGAAGACTACGGCATTGCCTGGTAAGGTATAGCTGCCATACCATCAACGACAAAGCCCCTTCCATTCGAAGGGGCTTTTTTTTCACTAAATACCCACATGTAGGTATTGGCGCAACCAATCCATAACACTACCTTTGCCGCCTCTGAATGCAAAATATTGTTTTTTTGATGATTTTCTGTGCAGCCTGACACTGCCTTTATTGAATGCCATACTTACGCACGCCTTTCCAGGCTATGATCTACAACTTATCCTTATTCTATTTACTCACTCTTATTCACTTTGCATGAATCGAAAAGTTTACGCTTTAAAAATGGGGCTATGCCTTGGCCTGCTGGCATCACCTTTTTTATCACAATCAGCACAGGCACAACAATTAGGTATAGCCAACAGCAACTATGCAGGCACCAACAGCCTCTATACCAACCCATCAGCCATCGCTGATTCACGCCACAAATTCTTCCTGAGCCTGTTCTCGGCAGAGTTTGGCGCTACCAATAACTACTTGCGCTACGATGCACCGATGTCGCTGTTCAAGCTGGCACGAACGGGTGAGGAGTTCAAGAGCGAGTACATTCAGGAGAACCTCAATGGCAAGCAGAAGCTCGTGATGGCAGGCGCAGACTTCAGAGGTCCTGCCCTGATGGTACAGTTGAGCCCCCTGCACAGCATCGCCGTAACAACCCGTGTACGTGCCGCAGCGCAGGCCAACAACCTGTCAGAGGAAGTTGCTCGTCTGTATAAAGTAGCAGACGGCGAAGACGACAGCTACCTGTACAAGCGCTATACTGGCAACAACATGAACCTCAATGTGAATGCCTTTTCAGAGTTTGGCCTCAGTTATGCACGCGTCGTGCTGGACCAGGGACCGCACTTTGTGAAAGCAGGTATAACAGTAAAGCGGTTGAATGGTGGCTCCTCTGCCTACCTGAACCTGGAAGACACTGATTTGCAGGCTGAGGAGAGAACAAATGAAGTTACTGGTGATGCCGACTACGTGGTGAATCTGGACAAAGTACACGCCCGCTATGGCTATGCCGCTATGCCGGATTTTGACGCAGCCGAAAGCGGCGACCTGCTGGGCCTGTTATTCGGCAGCAAAAGCGCCGGCAATGGCTGGGGTGCTGACCTGGGCTTTACCTACGAGTACCGCACCAACAACCCTGATTACCAGATCACCCGCAACGGGCAGGTGCTGACCGACGTGGAGCAGAACAAATACAAGTACCGCGTGGCCGTGTCCCTGATGGATGTCGGTAGCATCAATTACAACAACCCGGACCTGGTGTGGGCCTATGACGTGAAGCGCACAAACAAGGAAGTCAATCTGACTGAGTTCGGTGATGCAGAGACGACGGAGGAAATGCTGGACTACTTGAACGAGCAACTGGGCGTGAGCGAAAACGAAAAGACAACTTCTTTCCGCGCAGCCCTCCCTACTGCCCTGCACATCAACGTGGACTATCGCCTGACACGCAACCTATACGCGAATGCTACCCTGATCCAGGGCGTGCGCGGCAAGAATGCGATCGGAATGCGCCAGAATTCGTTGTTTGCCATTACGCCACGTGCGGAGTTCAGGAAGTTTGAAGTGGCTATGCCGGTTGCCCTGCAAAACAATTACTCGGTGCTGACTGTGGGCGCGATGGTTCGTTTCATGAATTTCTACATCGGTTCCGACAACATTGGTGGTGCCTTTAACCTGGGCAAGCCCTATGGTGCCAATGCCTATGTGGGTGTGTCGCTACTGCCACTCCTGAATCGTAACCCGAAAGAGAAGAAGGTGAGCACCCCGGCACAGTAGACTGCTCAATTCATTTTATTATTGCCTTTTCAGAGCCCCGTAACCATAACAGGTACGGGGCTTTTACTTTTCACCCAACTGTTACATCCAAACTTGCGAGCAGTAAATCCTGTTAAAAATTGATTGCCTCTCGTTTCGGGCATTATTTATAAAATCCAATCAATTCGTTTAATTTTCTATATAGTCAAAATTATACCTTTCTTCATAACATAAGATACTCATAATCAACAGCTACCCTTTTCACCTAATTCGATGAAATAGAAAAGCACGTCATATCATTCAAAAGACCTCTTAAAAATTCGCAATTAATCATTAGAAATAATCATAATTATTAAGAGCAATGTCAGCAAGTCCTATAGAATTAATACACTTTTAAGATTAAAAAGAGGCCTAAATAATAAAAATAATGCAAATACGATTTTAAATTTATTTTGTTTCAGAAGCCTGCACAAATTATATTAGCATCAGAATCAGGCTCCGGGCGGATCAGATTCAAATGCCCTCTACACCTACACTATGAAAAAACGGCCAGGGTATAAACTATACCTGTTGTCGCCGCCTTTTTACGATTTTTAGTACCTATTACCTTTTACAGTATGTACAGAAGGCTGACTGTCGCACTGCTTCTGTGTAGCATGTTTGCTTGCCAGGGCGAGTTCAGAAAACCAGAGCATTCTCAAATCCAGCAACTGGAGGCGGGTCTGTTTCCTTCCCTTTCACTTCCCAAAAACACTGCCGCACAGGGAATCTCCAGCGGGTCTACCACAGGTGGCGTGGTTCCCTTTTTAACTCCCAACACACCCTCAACTACTACAGGCAACTACGCAGATGCTGTGGAACAGCAGAGCATTTTCTACAATGTAGTGGCAGCGGATGGAAGCGTGGTGCAGCAGGAAGCGCTGCCTGGCTCTGCTTTCATAGATTTCGACGAGACACTTCATGCGATCATGCAGCGCTATGACGTACCGGGAATTTCTGTCTCGATCACCCGAAACGGGGAGCCGGTGTTTGTCCGGAGTTATGGCTACGCAGACAAGGAAAATGAAGAACTCGTGAGCGACCAGAGCCTTTTCCGGATTGCCAGTTTATCTAAACCCATTACCAGCGCAGGCATTCTCAAACTGATACAGGATGGCAAGCTGACGCTGGCAGACAAGGTGTTTGGTCCGGAGGGCATATTGGCTGACGAGTTTCCGGCCCCTGCGGCCGACCCGAATATCGGGTTAATCACTGTCTACCACCTGCTCACGCATACTGCTGGCTGGACCAACAGCGCAGGCGACCCCATGCTGGTTGAGTATGCTACCACGGCCCGAGAGATCATAACCGAGCAGTTGCTGCACCGGGCGTTGGATCACCATCCCGGCCTGACAAACGCTTACTCCAACCTGGGCTATAGCATCCTGGGCAGGGTGATCGAAAAAGTGACAGGCAAGACCTACCAGGAATACATACAGGAAGACATTCTGCAGCCGGCCAAGGTTGTCGGGATGCGCATTGCAGGTGATACGGAAGCGGAAAAAGCACCTAAGGAAGTAAAATACTATCAGCGAGAACACAGTCCCTACGCTTACAACATGACCCGCATGGACTCCCATGGCGGCTGGCTCTCAAGCACAGGCGACCTGATGCGCTTCATGGCTTTGATCGACCGTAACCCGGCTGTACCTGATCTGATCAGTAGCAACCTGCTGCAGAGTACTTATTTTGGCGGCGATACCTGGACCCATTACGGCTCTCTGCCTGGCACTACGGCCGTACTCTCCAGGGTCAACGACGAGTATAGCTTTGTGGTGCTGGCCAACACCCGCTATAATCGGTCACCTAACCAGATCGCAGACGAAGTAACCGATGCGCTAAAGCTGAAGATCCTGTCCATGGAAAGCTGGCCAAACGGAACAGAGCAGCTGGCCTCTAACGAGTAAGGGTACCAGATGAAGCAGAGAGGCCCAGCACCGCGACAACCGGTCGGTGATCGGAGGCGTAGCGCTCAGGCACCACCCGATGCGCTAGCACCTTAAAGTTGGCGGAGCGCGTGAAGGCAATATAATCGATGATGCGGTCCGGCTTGTCCTGGGGGAAGGTGGCTTCGCACGCCACCAGGCAGGTACGTTGAAACGTCTCGTCCAGCGCAGCGATGGCGGGACTGTCCGGGTAGTCGTTAAGGTCACCAGCCAGGATAAAAGGCAGTTTGTTAGATGCGGCCACGGCATTGATGGTCTGTACCTGCTGCTGGCGGTTGGCACTGCTCTGTATGTCGAGGTGGGTGCTGCCGAAGCGGATGCGCTGCCCGCCGGGCAATTGCACCGTGGCGACTGCCAGCACGCGGCCTTCGGCTTTTGGGCTATCCTCTTTAGGCAACTCCACCTTCCGGGTATCCGACAGCGGGTAGCGTGACAGGATCGCAACGCCATACTCCCCTCCCCCAAAATCAATCGCTTTCGCAAAATAGAAATGCATCCCCAGCATCGCTGCCAGTGCTTTCGCCTGGTGCACGCTTCCTGATCGTGGAATATGCACGTCTACTTCCTGCAGGGCCACCAGGTCCGGCTCTTCGCTCCGGATCACCCCGGCAATTGCCTCCAGGTCGATCATGCCTTTTCTAGCAGGTGGATTTGCATGGTGGATGTTGTAGCTCATGACACGCAGCTGCGATACTACCTTTTTGCCTTGTTCATTCCCCATCCCCTGCGGTGATTTTGACACACAGGCTGTCAGCAGCACCAAGCAGAGCAGGAAGGGTAGAATTGAATTAAAAAAGTCCATAGTTTCCGGTATAGCAGTGTAAATATAGTCATCTACCGGAGCTCAGGACTAGCATTCACCCACTCTTTTGAGGTATAGCCTTCCCCCGTATGTAACTTTACAGTATATAAGGTTGAATTTTTCAAATTATTCAATTTAATCTATATATTGGAGAATAATTCACCTTATACATACCAGTGCTATGAAACGCAAACTACAGATCACGGGGCGCGGAAAACTCTCCGTTACGCCTGATATCATGATCTTATCCTTCAGTGCTGTGGCACAGGAGTGGGAATACGATAAAACAGTAGATGCCCTCAACACCAAAGTAGAGGAACTGCGCAGCATCATTGAAGCACAGGGTATAAGCCGCAGCAGCCTCAAGACCAAGGACTTCGGTATCCGCAAAGAAACCCAGTGGAACCGCAAGACCGAGAAGTCTGACTTTCTTGGCTACAGCGCCACCCACCGCCTTGAACTGGAGCTGCCCCTTGACAAGGAACTCATCAACAAACTGCTCAGCCAGATCGCCAAAAAGCTGGACAGCCTGGACTTCAGCATCTCTTTCGGTGTGAAAGATGCCAGCGGTCACCAGCAGCAGTTGATCCTGCAGGCCATCGCCAAAGCCAAAGAGAATGCCGCCCTCATCGCCGAAGCCACCGAAGTGGAGTTGCGCGAGATTCTCGACATTGACTACTCCTATCGCGAGCTTACCATTCGCTCACAGCAGCACGACTACCCGGTGTATGACAGCCAGGTGTTGATGGAGGCCTCCGCCCCTGCCCCCGACTTCGAGCCCGACGATATCGATGTAGCCGAAACCGTGACGATCACCTGGCGAATTGGCTAAGTTACCATGCATGAATCAGAAATACGATGCGCCTATACCTGTATACCCCCTTGCTGTTCATGGTTTTAGCAGCCTGCCAGACAAGCCACACTTCCAGCACGACAGCTAGTACAGCAGAGGCCGGAGGACAAGCTATGACAAGCCCCGCTTCCCAGATTATCTTCCTGGACTTGGAGCTGAGCCGGGACAGCCTGACAAAGGAGAGCACGGTGAAATTGCTGAACAAAACGGTGACGGATGGCCGGATGAAAAACCTCGCACGCCAGGGACATGAAAACGGTTCCGGTGACCTGCAATGTTCTCTGCTAAGCTCAGCCGGGCAGGTACTCTACAGCACCGCTATACCTGACCCGCTGGCCAACACCCTCGAATATGCCGCTGAATCGGGCGAGCTCCAGAAGAAAACTTTTCAACTGCAACAGGCTACTTTCACCCTCCGGGCCCCTTATTATCCAGGCACAGAAATTCTGCTCATCGAACAGCTACAGGAAGACAAACAACTTAAAGAAATCGCAAGACTGACGCTATGAAAAGGCTATTGATCACGGTATGGCTGGTGCTTTGCAGTGTACTGCTTGCCCAGGCACAGAAATTTGAAGTCGATACGATCCTCTACCACGGACCATCGGACAAGTATATCAACTTTGTGTTTCTCGCGGACGGCTACCAGGCAAACGAACTCGGCAAATACATAGAGGATGTGAAGGGCACCGTGGATGGAATCTTTGCCAAACCGCCTTTCAGGGAGAACAAAGTTTTCTTCAACGTTTTCGCCATCAAAGTACCTTCAAAACAAAGCGGTGCCAGTCACCCGGGCACTGCCAATGATGAGAGCAACCAATCAGCTATTCCAATCACCAAAGTAGACAATTACTTCGGCTCCACTTTTGACTACGGTGGCATACACCGGCTGCTCGTGCCGACCAATCACATGGCCATATCGTCTGTACTCGCCAGCAATTTCCCGGAGTACGATCAGGTGTTCGTGCTCGTCAACAGTCCCTACTACGGCGGATCAGGCGGTGCTTATGCCACCAGTTCTACCAATGTTCATTCCAAAGAGATTGCCATTCACGAGATTGGCCATTCCTTTGCCAACCTCGCCGATGAATACTGGGCCGGCCCGCAGTACGCGCGTGAGCGTCCGAACATGACGCAGGTTTCCTCTCCTGAAACCGTGAAGTGGAAGCAATGGCTGAATAATACAGGTGTGGGCATTTACCCCTATGAAGAGTCCCCTACCTGGCACCGGCCGCACCAGCGCTGCAGCATGCGTTACCTTTCCACGGCAAGCGAAGTCATTCATTTCTGCCTGGTCTGCAACGACACGATCACGAAGCGAATCGCCAGCCTGATGAACCAGGTGACCATACCGGACAAGCCGGGCAAGATCAGCGGCCCAACCAAGGTATGTGCCCAGCAGGATGCCGTAACCTACAGCATCAGTCCGGTGAGCGGCGCGGGTGCCTATACCTGGACCGTGCCCGAAGGCTATGAGATCATACAAGGGCAAGGCACCATCACGATCAACGTGCGCATCGGCCCGAGGAATGGACAGATTGGGGTGGCAGCGCAAAACTTCAACGGGCAATCCGCAAGCACCTACCTGGACATACAGGCGCAAGCCATGCCGGAGGTGAAGGCCGGTCAGAATGAAAACGCCTGCCTGAAGCAGGGACTTATAGAGTTAAGTGGCTTTAGCCCGGCGGGGGGCGTCTGGTCGGGTATTGGAATAAAGCCGAATGGCATTTTTGATCCCGCTTTGGCAGGTCTCGGCACACATCAGCTGACCTATACCTATTCCGAAAACGGTTGCAGTGTCAGCGCCACCAAATCGATCACCGTCTGGGAGTTCACAACCGTCAGCCTGGCTGACTTCCAGCAGGTATGCTCCTCCACCACCAACTTCCAGCTGACAGGCGGATCTCCGGCGGGCGGAACCTATGGCGGAAACCATGTGCAGAACGGCGTGTTCAATGCAACTGAGGCTAGACCGGGTACACACCGCATCACCTATACCTATGCAAACGTCTGCTCCATCACGGTCGAGAAAGAGATCACGGTGAGCGTGTGCACCAACACAAACGAGGCTGAAGTGGCAACAGGTATACAGCTGTTCCCCAATCCCGCCAGCACCATCGTCCAGCTCGAGGCACAGCTAACAGGCACCTCCGAGGCTAGCCTGCAGGTATATGACCCGACCGGCAAATTGATCTTCAGCCAGCAGGTGCATAGCCTGTCAGGTATACTGAAAGAAAAACTCGACCTGAGCAAGCAGCCCAAAGGCATTTACCTGCTCAGGTTGATCACGGAGAAAGGTCATGTAGACCGCAAGCTTTTGTTGCAGTAGACATATAGCTTGGCAGTAGCATGCAAACAGGCTATACCTGCTGATGCTATACCTGACAACAAGCTATACCTAACGAACAGCGCTTTCCAGTTTGTTAATCTTCAGTTCCTCGCGGTAGACATTCCCGAAGCGGTCCGTTGCCTGCACAGCAAAAGTGGAAGCTCCACCAGACGGCTTCGCAAAGAACATATGATCCGTTGGCAAAGGCTCCACCCACTTATGCTTAGCAGGTTTGGCTGCTCCCTCGTGCAGCTCTACTGAGAGTGGATCCAGGCTGGTTTCGCGAGCCATCTCGCCCATGCGCTTGCCATCCTCCAGCCACTCCACTTTCCAGTTCGGGTCCCAGTTCCAGACGTTCACGGCCACATGCTCCGGCTTTGCAGCTACAGCGCCCACCGGGTATATTCGTAACTGTTGCTCTTTCGGCAGACCCGTCGATTTGTAATACCACTGCACGTCACTGCCCTTTACTTCATACACACCATAGCCGCTCGGCGTGCCGTCGTAGCAGATCGGGCCGGTCCACCAGGCGCCACACACCGTGCCGTGCACATGCTCGATGATATTGTCGCCTTCAAACACCTTTTCATTAAAGTGGGTATGGCCCGACATGATATGCGTTTTAAAAGGCTGCAGCAAACGGTAGAGCTCCTTGCGGTTTGACACTACCCCACCAATCGATGGCTCTTTCTCCTTATTGCGCTCATGCTGTCGGGTATAGACCGGAATATGCAAGCTCACGACCACGGTTGCACCGGGTTTAACATTAGCCAGGTCCTGCTCCAGCCAGGCCAGTTGTCGCTCAGTCAGGTAGCCAATGTACTTCTTGGCAGTGCCGATAAAGAACACATCATCGAGCACAACGTAATGCACCTCCCCCCTATTGAAAGAGTAATAAGTCGGGCCAAACAACTCTTTGAATTTCTCGGCGGAACCCTCGTCGGTACGGGCCTCCAGGTTCATATCGTGGTTGCCAATCACCTGGAAAAAAGGAATACCAGCAATGGCCAGCGCCTCCTGGTAATCATCAAAAAGCTCGAACTTGTCCCATACCAGGTCGCCGCAGCCAATGCCGTGAAAGAGGGTGTCCTGTGGGTAGCTTGCTACCAGTGCTTTCAGGTCGGGTGCCGACTCACGCTTGAGTTGCTCGGCGTCAACTTTCGAGATGATCTGCGGGTCGGCCCATACCACAAAGTTGTGTTGGGTATCGTCCTGCGCCAGGCGCTTCAGCTCAAAGTCTGCCTTAAAACGGCCACGCTGCGGCACGATCCTTTTATAAAAGCGGGTGATGCTTTTTTCGTTTTCGAACTCATAGCCACGCGGGATAGACAGGTATACAAAGTCAGCGGTGGCATTGCTGAGCAGTTCATAGCGACCAGTCGAGTCGGTGGTCACCACGTTGATGCCATCGGTCACGGCTACGCCCGCTATACCTTTGCCATTCGCGGACACCTTGCCGCTCAGGTTAACGGTGCTCAGGTCTTTGCCGCGGGCAGGTATAGCAGGCTTAGCTTGCAGGATGTTGGGTGCCAGTGTCAGGCCTATACCTGTCAGGCCGAGTGATTTTAGGAAGGTTCTTCTTTTCTGAGACATAAGATATGTTTTGATGTGCATGAAAAGGAGCCAGCACCTGTGCAGCGCCGACTCCCGTTTTCATAGCTGGTTGTTGCTTATTTTTCCCACCAAACTTTGGTGTTGATGTCATCGCCGCCCATTGACTCAACTGCCTTGCGGTAGTTTTCGAGGTTGTTGGTTTGCAGGGTGGTTGGATAGCGGAAACGCACCGGCACAATCTGGTTATTGAGCATGTCGCTTCCTTTTGGCAGTTCCGGCAAACCAGTGCGGCGGTACTCAAACCACTGCTGATTGTCGTTAAAGAATAGGGCGTAATACTTCTGCAGCATGATGCGCTCCAGGGTGCCATCGTATGCGGCCGCCTCGTTTTCAAAATAGTTTGCTGGCACCGTAGCGCCCCACTGTGTGATAGCAGCTTTCACCCCGTTCTCGTAGTGCGTCTTCGCATCGCCACCCGTAATGCCACGCTGGGCCAGTTCGGCTTTGATGAACTCCACCTCTGCATAGGTCATGATCAGGGTCTTCATTGGGGCGGTAGCCAGAGCGATATTCAGGTTAGAAGGCTGGTAATCGAACTGGGAATCGCTGCCGCCGTAGCCGCTCGGTATACCTTTGTAACCGATGGTGGTGCTGCCGTCCTTGGAGCGGGCCTGTGTGGCAAACTTCGGCAGACGCGGATCATTGAAAGCGACCAGGTTGTCGATGAAGAATTTCGACGCAGCCCGGAAAGTCGTAAAGTCAATGGCACGCCCCCAGGGCGACAGGTTAGGCGTCACGCCTGTGATGTTCAGAATGGCAGCTTCTTCATTGCGGGTGAACACCGGGTATTTAGCCGGATCATTCAGCATCTCGGTCATCTTGGCAAAGGAGTTCATCTCTCCCCGCTTCGACACGCGCAACAACAGGCGCAGTCGCAGCGAGTTGGTGAAGCGTCGCCAGTTTGCGATGTTATTGTTGTAGAGCAGATCCGCGCCGTATATCATCGGTCTGCCGGTGTCATACAGGTTGTTGGCCTTCTCCAGGTCGGCCAGGATTTTCGTGTATACTTCCTGCTGCGTGTTGAACTTCGGATAGAAGATGCCTTCGTCGCCTCGGGCGGCTTCTTCCATCGGCACGTCGCCAAAGCTGTCGGTCAGGAGCGAGTATACCCAGGCATTCAGCGTCAGGGCCACGGCCTGGTAGTTCGGTTCGTTTGCCGTCTCCGCCGCCAGCTGCATCTCCTTCAGGTTGGTGATCCAGCGGTAATAGGTGTTCCAGGTGCTGTTGCCCGAACTCTCCGTCAGGTTGTAGCGGTGAATGCCACCAGAGGCGCTCGGAAAAGGCAGCGACACCTGCATCAGATCGAATGAAAAGCCATTGCTGCGCGAAGCATTGAAACTGGACATTTCGTACACGATCGGGTTGAGCAAGGTGCCCGGGTTGATGCGTTCAATGCGGTTTGGGTCAATGTTCAGTTCTTCAAACTCGTCGGTGCAGGATACGCTGACACAGCTCAGGGCCAGGGCAATTACTAAAAACTTTTTCTTTATGGTTGTCATCTTGTTAAGCTCTTCAAAATTGGTGGGGAAAGACTACAGCTTCAGGGTCAGGTTCATGCCGTAGGTGCGCGGTGTAGGCAACTGGCCCATTTCCACGCCCGGCAGGATGGTCGAACCGTTCAGGGCGGCTGTTTCCGGATCGAAAATCGGGAACTTGGTGATCATAGCCAGGTCACGACCGTAGAGGGCTATGCTGGCACCCTGCAGCACTTTGGTGCGGGCCGTTAGGGCTTTCGGCAGGCTATACTCCAGGCGCAGCTCACGCAGTTTCAGGTATGAGGCGTCGAACGAATTGGACTCCACGTTGGCACGGCGGTAGTAGTCGCCGTAGTAGTCCGGCAAACTAGCCTTGGTGGTGTTCGGTGAGAAAGTACCGTCTCCATTATCTACCACGCCCTCCCCGATAATAAAGCCATCTTCGCGACCTTTAAGTGTATGCTTCAGCTTGCCTTGTTCACTCATTTTGTGGTGTGTCTGGGAGTAGATGATACCACCATACTGACCGTCCAGCAATACATTCAACCGGAAGTTCTTATAGCTCACTTCGTTCATGAAGCCACCTCGCCAGTCGGCGTAGGCATTGCCGATGTACTGGATCTCAGATGGTCGCGCAGGCAGACCGTTGCTATTGTAAATGATCTGACCGTCCGGGGCACGCATAAAGCCGAAACCGTAGATGTCACCCGTCGTGCCGCCAACTTTTGCGATGATCGACGCGTTACCTCCTATCCCGATCACCTGCTGGTCTGTCAGGCCTTCGGCCAGTTCAATCACCTTGTTGCGGTTTCGGGCCCAGGTGATGGTGCTCTTCCACTTCAGATCACCCATGTCAATCGGGCGCAGGTTCAGGGCTAGTTCAATCCCTTCGTTGCGCACCACTCCCCCGTTCAGTACGGCGCGGCTATAGCCGGTGGTAGGGTCCAGCGGCACTTCCAGAATCTGGTTGCGGGTCAGATTGCGATACACGGCCACATCCATGCCGACACGTCCACCGAAGAGCATGTACTCCAAACCGGCTTCGTAGCTGGTCGTGATCTCCGGCTTGAAGTGATCGTTGTGTAGTATGGTGGGCACCGTGGCAGAACCCGGGAACTCGCTGCGGCCATAGTACTTCTGGGTCTGGTAAGGGTCCGTGTCGTTGCCTACCTGCGCTACGGATAGTCGCAACTTGGCGTAAGATACCTGGCGTGGCAAGGTGAGCAGGTCACTCAAGATAAAGCTGGAACTCACCGATGGGTAGAAGAAAGAGTTGTTCTGCGTAGGCAGTGTGCTCGACCAATCGTTGCGGCCGGTCAGGTCCAGAAAGATCTTGTCCTCAAAAGAAAGCGAGGTAAAGGCGTACACGCTGTTCACGTGTTTGTTGCTGCTCACCGTGTTCATCATTGGGTTGCTCACGCCATTGGTCAGCTTGTACACGCCCGGAATGTTGAGCTGGTCCACGTAGCCTTCTACCCGCTTGTACTTGCGGGCCATCAGGTTGCCGCCCACCGAAGCACGCAGATCGATGCGGTCCGACAGCTTATCGCGGAATGTAAAGAGACCGTCGGTGTTCACCTCGTAATTAAAGATGTTTTGCTCTTTGTAATAGCCCCGCTGGAAGTTTTGCGTGCTGTAAGGACGGCGCTGCTGGCGGTCCTCGTTGCGCATATCCACGCCAGAGCGAACCATCAGTTCAAACTTAGGCGAGATCTCGTAAGTAGCGGCGATATTACCTACCGTACCGTAGCTTTGCTGCGCGTTGGTCATCTCGTAGGCAATCAGGTATGGGTTGTCTATGAACGAGCTGAAAGGGTGTACCTGGTCGATCTGCTCCTGCCCTTTTTTCCAGATCGGCGCATACCAGTCCAGGTCCACGTTCGGGTTCTGGAAGATCATGAAATAAGCGATAGACTGGTTATTATAGCCGGTGGCGGGGAGGTTGTCGCTCTGCTTGTTCGTGAAGTTGACCTTGGAGCTCAGCTTCAGACGGTCGGCCAGCTGGTAGTTCAGGCTAAGGGCAGCCGTAATGCGCTCAAAGCCGGTGTTCGGCATAATCCATTCGTTTTTGGAGTGCGTGATAGAAGCTCTTGCCCCACCTTTGTCGTTGCCGCCTTCCAGCGCCACGCTATTGGTAATAGTAGAGCCCGTGCGCCAAAAACCTTTGATGTTATCTTTGTAAGGACGCCACAATTGACGCTCTGCTGACTGCCCTTCCAGGGTCGGGTCATACTGGTAGTAAGACTGCCCGTCGAATCGGGGACCGAAGGCGCTGCTGGTACCACCCGTGTTGGCGCCGTCTTCGGAGGCACCATAGGAGTAGTACAGATCACCCTCTTTGTTGAAGGCACGGCCTGTTCCCTGACCGTACTCGTACTGGTAATCCGGCCAGCGCAAAACGTCGTTAAAACTCAGGTTGGAGTTCACCGTCAGGCCCAGACCTTTCTTATTGCGTGCACCCGACTTGGTGGTAATGATCAAAGCGCCACTGGCCGCACGGCTTCCATAAAGGGCAGCGGCAGCAGGGCCTTTCAGCACGGTGATGTTTTCAATATCATCTGGGTTGATGTCGGAGATACCGTTGCCAAAGTCGATCGGCACGTCGTTGCCGGAACCAGCACCGTAGGCATTGCCCACGCCCGAACTGGTCATGCCGCTATTCATGGGCACCCCGTCCAGCACGATCAGTGCATTGTTCTTGTTCGGGTCCATGGAGTTGTCACCGCGCAAGGAGATGCGCACTGAGTTCACAGGGCCAGAGCCCGGCGATGTCAGGTTAAGACCGGCCACCTTGCCGGAGAGTGCACTCGCAAAGTTATTGGAGCGGGCGTTCATGAGCTCCTCACCTTCCACTTTCGACACCGCATAGCCCAAGGCTTTCTGATCACGAGCTATACCTAAGGCGGTTACTACGACCTCACTCAACTGATTCTGATTTGGCTGTAGCTGGATGTTGATGAACTCCTGGTTACCGATTAATCTTTCTTGTGGCAAATAACCGATAAAAGACACCACAAGTACATCCGCTTCGTTGCGGACAGCCAGTTTGTAATTGCCGTTGCCGTCGGTGATGGTGCCGTTTGTCGTGCCCTTCACGGCCACGCTGGCTCCGGGCAGGCCTGTGCCCTGTTCATCCGTTACCTTGCCCTGTACCGACAGGGACTGTGCTACAGCCAGCTGACAGCAAAGCAGCAAAAGCAGCAAAGCCGGCAGGTGCCGTTTCAAAAGTGTAGAAGTTTTTAATAGCATAGCGATAGTGTTTGTTTAACTACCGCAAAGCTATTTTGAGCAGGTTACCCCAATATTAAGGAAAGGCTATATAAAGGTTAAGGAATCAGGAGAAGTTCTTAAAAAACTTGACCTTGTGATAATGTTTTAACACTAACGTATTCGTATTGTCATTTCGACAAGCTGGAGAGATCTGGAGTATGTGAGGGTAGATACCCGATTTCTGATTTCTCCAGCATGTCGAAATGACACATAAGTTATGCGTGGTTGGTACGAGGCCAGAGGCCTCCCCATAGTAGACACGAGCGTGGACGCTCGCGCCATGAAAAAAAACTACCGGCTCAGGTGCTCCCGTTCGGCCAGCTTAAACACCTCTCCTAAGGTATAGGTATACACACCGGGCTGGGCGGCTATACCTGCGTTGACCATGGCTTGCGCGACTACCCTGTCTTCGTAGGGTTTGTACTTGCCGGCTATACCTAGTTTGTCGAGGAAGTGCATCACTTTATAGCCTATCTCTTCGCCGGTACGGCTCTCCTGGCGGTCGCCGTGCAGCAGACCGGGCTGGATGATGTTGATGCTTTTGAAGTCGAGCTTTTTCACGGCTTCCTCCAGGGCTCCTTTCATGCGGGAGTAGAAGATCAAGGAACCCGGATCGGCACCGGAGGAAGAAACCAGCACATAGGCGAGCACTCCGTTTTGAGCAGCGGCTTCGGCGAATTTGTACTGGTAGTGGTAGTCCACTTTGTACTGCTCGTTCTGTCCGCCAGCCTGCTTAAGCGTGGTGCCCAGCGTCGAGAAAAAAACATCGCCCTTCACCAGTTGCTGCCATTCTTCGGGCTTGTCAAAATCGATCAGGTGCTCTTGCAGTTTATTGTTGGCTATACCTAAGGAGCGGCGACCGAATACGATCACATTGTTAAATCGCTCATCTGCCAATAACTGCTGTACCAGTTGTTTTCCCACCAGACCGGTGGCGCCTATTACGAGTGCTGTTTTCATATCTTGGTTCGTTTTTTCTGTTCGTGTAAAATGCTATACCTGTTCGGGCTTATTTGCGCCGGTCAGTTGCTCCGATACCTCCCATAATTTACTGGCTATACCTGCGGCTACCTGCGGATTCTTGCGGCCGGGTCGGCGTTTGCAATAGTACTGTCCATCTTGCCAGTCTTTGCCCGGCGTCGTGCTGATGAACCAGATCAGTGTATCGGCTCCCTGTTCGGGAGTGATCATGAAAAAGCGCTTGACAGTAGACTCATACAGCCACTTGACCGTGCTCCCTCCTTCCCGTGCAAAACCAGTCTCCACTACACCCGGGTGAAAAGAAGCGGCCCACACGCCTTTGAAACGTCTGCTGATCTCGGCAGCATGCAGTATGTTCATCAGCTTGGCTGCGCCGTAGGCCCGGAAGCTTTTGTAGTTCTTTTCGCTTTCGAGGTCATCGAAGTTGATACGACCCATCAGATTGGCCGCACTGGAGGTATTGATCACGATCGCCTTGGATGCTTCAAGTCGCTCTTGTAGAAGATGCGTCAGCAGGAAGCCGGACAGGTGATTTACCTGCAGCGTCATTTCATGGCCATCGGTCGTCACCCGTCTGTCGGCTATGATCCCGCCCACGTTATTGACCAGCACATCGATGCGGGGATACTGCTCCAGCAGCTTTTGCGCAAACGCACGCACTTCTGCAAAGCGGGTAAAGTCCACCAGGTAATAGTCGCACCCGATCTCTTCTGCCAATCTTTTGGTTTCGTCGGAGCGCCCTGTGATCACCACCTGCGCTCCCCTTTGGCGCAGGATCCGGGCTGCAGCTGCGCCAATGCCGGAGCTTCCGCCTGTGATGATGATGGTCTTGCCGTTGAGGTCTTGTGTCATAGTTTCGTTTTGCAATATACCTATCCAGGTATAGAAATAGCTATCAGCTAAGCATAACGAAAAAAGAGGCTTTTTGGCTGAAAGAGGACTACATGCGTAGAGAGAGAAAAAGAATAAAAAGGCATTTCACCCCATGAAAAACGTCAAGACACTTGCCATCCTAAACACCGTGTTTTTTCTGCTGCACCTGGTGCCCTCGCAACTCACGCAGTTGGAGCTTTTCAATAGCCAGACCATTGGCGAGGTGTCGGCGAAATATCCTGCGCTTTTCACCCCGGCGGGGATCACCTTTTCGATCTGGGGCGTCATCTACCTGGCCCTCTCCGCCTTTTGCATTTACCACATCGTCAAAGCTTTTAAGGAGCCTGCCCTGCACGAGGCCAACGTGGACCTGAAGCGGCTCAGCTACTACTTCATGCTCAACAACCTGGCCACCGGTGCCTGGACCATTGCCTGGGTAAACGAGCGGCTGTTGCTCTCGGTGGGACTGATTCTGATCCAACTGGTCACGCTGTTGGCCATTCACATACGACTGAACATATTTGACACAAGCCGTTCGGCAGCTTCCCGCTGGTTTACGCAGGTACCGCTGAGCCTATACTTTGGCTGGATCATCATCGCGACGGTCGCCAACATCAGCTCCGCTTTGGTGGGTTTAGGGTGGGATGGCTTTGGGGTGAGCGAAGGAATTTGGGCGATGATCATGATCGTAGCAGCGACCCTGATCGTCGTGTTTGTGGTCTTCAGCCGAACCAATCCCTTTGTGGGCCTGGTCGGTATATGGGCGCTCTACGGCATCATCCTCAAACACCGCGAACTAAGTGCAGCGGAGAGCCCGCAGATCATCACAACCGCCTGGATCAGCCTGGCAGTAGTGGCCCTGGTGGTTGTGCTCGTGTTTTTCAGGTATGGAAAAGCGGTGCGGCAGCAGGTATAGCGAAGGGCTACCTTAATCAGCGACCAACTCGACAAGCAAGTAGGCGAGCGAGCCTGCCAATAACAAAGCGAGAGCAGTTTTAGGAGTCATAATGATGGTCTTTAGGTGGAAAATATGGAGTCGAAACCCCTTGGATTTATAAGGATAACCAACTAGTTTACAGAAGGTTTCTCAGTACAATATGTAAGCCATTGCAACTGAGGGGACTATAAAACTACTTAGGTTGAGCGATTAGCCGGTCACAATGCGTGCGGACAGGTCGCGACCTGTCCCTACGAGGTTGATGGGTTAGGTTACTGGTAAAACACATCGTTGTCCCAGAGGGCGGGATTGTTGTGAATGTATTGTTCAATCTGCTGATAAGCCTTTTCGTGCCGGATAATATGATCATGAAAAGAACGCTGCCAGGCAAAGTCCTGAAGACCAGCCAGCCGTATCATTTTGGATGTCGTCGTCTTGTAAGCACCCATCAATTCCGATATTGATTTTACCCTCGTAGGGACAGGTCGCGACCTGTTCGAATCGTTCCCAGACCTGTCCAGATCGTGCATGGATAAACGTTCTTGTGCAGATTGGTTCGTGGTATATGAGTCGCCGGGGAAATGTGCGGAAGGACTTGTGGAATGTGGGGACAGTTTCGCGGTATGTGCGGACAGGTCGCGACCTGTCCCTACGAACGCCTGTTCTATTTCGATAATGGCATGCACATGATTCGGCATTACCACGAAGGCGTGTACATAGGTATACGGATACTGTTCTGACAGCCAATGCCATTGTTTTTCAGCAATACGGCCATATGCATTCAGTTGCATTTCCCCATCCATAACAACCCCAAAAACACAGGCCTGCTCATGCACACAGGAAGTAACAAAATACAGCCCTTCTTTGCTGTAATTATACCCCATCATCCTGTTCCGTTTCCGATCCGGTAAAGCCATAGAACAGGTATACGGTCATTCCCACTCGTAGGGACAGGTCGCGACCTGTCCGCACGCAACGTGATCGGTAACTGTGATTTACAAGTTATACGCGGGTATGATACGGACAGCTATTCTTCTACTTCCACGATCATCTCTACTTCTACTGCCATATTAAACGGAAGCGCATTGGTACCAATCGCAGTCCGCGCATGTTTGCCCATGTCTCCAAAAACTGCGATCATCACATCGGAATAGCCGTTGATCACTTTCGGTTGGTCGTAAAAGGTTGCAGCCGAATTCACATACCCGTTCACTTTCACGATACGCTTTACCCGCTTCAAGTCACCCAATTCTCTTTTCAGTACCGCCAGTTGCAGCAGGGCAACCAACCTTGCCGCTTCATAGCCCTGCTCCACGGTCAGGTCCTGGCCCAGCTTGCCCTTGATGTACTCCCCATTGCTGTTACGGGGACCTTTGCCCGACAGGTAAATCAGATTTCCAACTTTTACGGCGTCTACAAAACTGCCTCCGGCGGGCGGCACTTCCGGCAACTGGATATTCAGTTGCGCTAACTTTTCTTCGGGTGACTGCGCAAAAGCCACGAACGAGGTGAAGCACATCAGCATCAGCAGGAGTGTTTTCATACCTGTAGGATAGGTTATCATCTCAGAATCAATATTGGATCATCAGCATTGTCACCTTTATTCTGTCATTTCGACGAAAGGAGAAATCTGAAGGTGTTCTGCAATCATTATAAATCACGAATTATAGGCATCGTATACGTTCCAGGCCCACAGAATGAACGGGATAATGAAGGTCCACCAGAAAAAGAAAGTCAGTATCCCGCCGAAGATCCAGATGAAGATGCCCTTCAGCACATGGCCTTTGATGAGCTGGCCCAAGCCCGGAATGAAGAAAGAGATTAAGGCTGGGAAGCTGTGTGTTTGCTTGCGCATATCGTGTGGTTTAAGGTTATAAAATGAAAGTGAAGACTAAGTATAATCCCTATACAATTCAACTAGCTAAGTACCTTCCTTAAGTCAAACAGAAGATTAAAAGCGCATTATAGCTATCCTGTCGGAAAAGATAGGAATAAGCGGCTTAAATATTTTAAATAATCTATATTTTTCCTCCTAACATTCTACGCTTTTCCCTATCTTGAGCCTTTGTTTTAACACCGAGTACACCCTTACATGGCCAAGAATAATACCCCTGCCGCTAAAGCAAAAGCGGATATAGATTTTGAAAACGAACTCTGGAATGCCGCCAACGAACTGCGTGGCGCGGTAGCTGAGAACCAGTACAAAGACTACGTGCTCTCGCTACTGTTTCTGAAGCACCTTTCCGAGCGCTTTGAGATACGCAAGCAGGAGCTGCAGCTTTCATTCTTCGACCCGCAAAGCGACTATTATAATATAGAACAGCACGAGCAGACCGAAGTGCTGGAAGACGAACTGGAGTATCAGGTTAAGAACGTATACCGCCTGCCCCTTGAAGCTACCTGGACCTACCTGCGGGAGAACGCGGAACAGGACGACATCAAGGTGAAGGTGGACCAGGCCTTTGTGCTGATCGACGAGATCCTGAGCAAGCGCAACCCCGACTACAAAGGCGTGCTGGAGCCGATCTTCGTGAAGAGCCAGCTCTCCCCTACGCAGGTGGCCGGGCTCATCAACCTGTTCTCCAAAGAGAAATTCTCCGAGATCAACAACCCCGAGTCCGACATCTATGGCCGCGTATATGAATACTACATCGGCAAGTTTGCCATGGCCGAAGGCTCCGGTGCGGGGCAATTTTTTACCCCAGGCTCGGTAGTGCGTTTGCTCGTGGAAATGCTGGAGCCGCTTAAGGGTCGCATCATGGACCTGGCCTGCGGATCGGGTGGTATGTTCGTGCAGAGCCTCAAGTTTTTGCAGGCGCACGGCGGCGACAAAAACGACATTTCCATTTACGGGCAGGAGCGCTACGAAGGCACGCTGCGCCTCTGCAAAATGAACCTGCTGCTGCGCAACCTCTCCTTCGACGTGAAGCTGGGCGACTCGCTGCTGCAGGACCGCTTCCCCGACCTGAAGGCCGACTACGCCCTCATGAACCCGCCGTTCAACATCAGCAACTGGCACCCCGAACTGCTGCCCGATAACGACCCGCGCCTCTTCGGTTCTAAAGATACTTTTACCACGCCCGGCAACGCCAACTACATGTGGTTCCAAACGCTGTGGCACCACCTCTCGGAGCGTGGCACAGCAGGCGTGGTGATGGCCAACGGCGCCATGACCACCGGAAGCGCCGGCGAAAAGAACGTGCGCGAGCACATGATACAGCAAGGCATGGTAGACTGCATTGTGCAGATGCCCGACAAACTGTTCCTGACAACCGGTATACCGGCTTGTATCTTTATTTTGAGCAAGAACCGCGACGGACGCGACGGCGAGCACCGCGAGCGCAAAAACGAGATCTTGTTTATCGATGCCCGCAAACTAGGCACCATGGCCAGCCGCCGCCTGCGCGTTTTCGAAGACGCCGACGTGGCCCGCATTGCCGACACCTACCATACCTGGCGCAACATCGGTGGCAGCTACTCCGACACCGAAGGCTTCTGCAAGGCCGCTACCTTAGCCGAAGTGGCCGCCAACAACTATGTGCTCTCGCCTGGCCGCTACGTGGGCTCCGAAGCCGAGGAAGATGACGGGGTTCCGTTTGAAGAGAAAATGAAACTGCTGACCACCGAACTGGCCGCTCAGTTTGAAGAAAGTGCCCTGCTGAAGAAGCGGATTCGGGAGAATCTGGAAGGGATTGGGTTTGGTATTAGATGATATTTCTTAATAATGAGCAAACTTAATAAAGGAAAGGGTTTTACTACATCGGAAAGGTATTTGGCTAATTTATGCGAAAAGTCTTTTCTTTCATTATGGAGTTATCCCTCTATTTTCAGAGATCAAGGTAAGAGCGGGAATGATAGTTCTAGTGACGGAAAAGAAGTAACGGACTCCATTGTGATATTTGGTGATCACGTGATTATCTTCTCTGATAAGGACTGTCAATTTATTGACTACGGTGACCCTTTATTAAATTGGAAAAGGTGGTATAAAAAGGCCATTTTGAAAAGTGCTGAGCAAGTATGGGGAGCGGAACGTTGGATAAAAACGCATCCTGATAGACTTTTTGTAGATAATAAATGTCAGCATAGATTGCCTTTCGAAGTGCCACCAGCAGACAGAATTAAGGTTCATAGAATAGTTGTAGCTCATAATATTTCAGATGAATGTAAGCGAGTTCACAAAGGCTCTGGCAGTCTAAGAATTGATACTTCAATTATTGGCAAAGCACATACTGAGGAGCAAAATGGGCTTGAAGTTCAATCCTGTGTCATAGGTATGATTGATCAAACTAGAGGATATGTTCATGTATTGGATGATGTTACTCTTGAAGTTTTACTAAAGAACCTAGACACCATTACAGATTTCATACAGTACCTTGAAAGAAAGGAAAAGTTAGTTCTTCATCGTGGTATTAGAGTAGTAGCAGCTGGAGAGGAGGATCTTCTAGCTTATTATTTAAAAGATATCGATGAAGAAGAAAAACATGAATTTGTTTTACCTAAAGGTATTGATACTTTTCAAGTACGAGAAGGACTGTGGAATGAATTTTCCAACAGTAGACAATATATAAGACAACAAGAAGAAGACGAGAAGAGCTATGCCTGGGATAGATTAATAGAATTTGTGACAGGTCATTTCACTAGAAATACTATGTATTTCTCAACAGATCCTTCATTTAAAACAAATGAGTTACAACTTAGATTGTTAGCTCAAGAGTCTAGGTTAGGTAGAAGAATTTTGGCAGACTCACTATTTGGTTTAGCTGTCAAGTCAAAACAAATATCTGCTCCATATTTCACAAGAGTTCTTCTATCAGATACAAATCGCAACATCTGCTATGTGTTCTTTCTCCTTGACTTATCTGTGTCTCCTGACTATGCTACTTATCGAAATATGCGCAAAAGCTTTCTTGAGTCAATAAGCAAAATTGTTAAATTAAAGTATTTGGGCAATCGCAAAATGATTGTAGGAATCGCTTCAGAAAGTGGAGGAATAGATAAAATAAACTCATTCGATGTGCTAACATATGATACAAATAATTGGGAAGAAGGAGAAAGAGAACATATTATAGAGTTACATCAGAAGCTACCATTTTTTAAAGATACCCAAATGTTTTCGGGTAGCGATTCAGAGTATCCAGAAGATTAAACACTTCTGAAAAGCCTTTACTAACAACAAACAATTCAGAATGTGAACATACCAGTTACAACTTTTGCTGAGCTTATGGATGAACTTACAGCGTTCTTAGATAAATATGAGCCTGAAAGTTTGATTGTATGTCCAACAGAAAAGGTTAAGGGTTTAAAACCAAAACACGAGAGAATTTGTAGGTTTTGCGGTCGAGGTCTCCCAGAAACAACTTTTAAGAATGAGCCACATATTATACCTCATTTATTAGGTAATAAGTACATGGTTTCAGACTTCGAATGCGATCCTTGTAATTCAGCTTTTGGAAAATATGAAAATGATCTAGCCTACTTTCTTGGTATAATAAGAACAATACATGGAGTTAACAGCAAAAACAAGAAGATTCCGACCTTTAAGTCTCCCGGCGATTTACTGGTTGCACGAAGTACAGAGCTACATGGTATAAATGATGGAGTGAAAATTGATTTCAATGATCCGAGTATACTTGGCATTAAAATCAATACTGAAACAGGTAAGTCAGAAATCCAGTTTTCAAAGCAGCCTTATGTTCCATTCAATGTCTATAAGGCACTACTCAAAACTGCTCTATCCATTATACCTGCCAAATATGTAGATGATTACAAAAGAGCTTATCAAGCATTAGCAGATAATGACGATAGGCTCGCAGCTTTCGCAAACGTAATCGTTTATGAATTACCACTAGAACATAAAGTTGACACTCCTGTGTGCTTCTTGTTTAAAAAGAAAGATAAAACTGAGAAAATAATCTCGCACATTTTCGCGCTATACTTCCAGAGTTCTATTTTTCAGTTTCCGATCCCTCTTTTCGAAGAAGATATTAATATTGGCATGTATGATGGTAATACTTATGAAATTCCTACTTGCCCGCCACTTCTTTTGGTTAGACCTGAAAGTGGTGCTACTTTTAGCCGCTACCTAAAGAACTTTTCATCGTCAAAAAAAACGACAGAAGAAGCCATAATATCATTTTATTGCGATCCTAATACCTTAAAAAACCTTAGAGCTTTTGACTCTAAAACTGGTACTTATTCAGACACATCTTTAGAAGATGATGAGATAGTATCTATTTATATTGCGCCTATTGGTTCAAAAATGAATTTCTCCTAATGGCTAAATTGAAAACATATAAACTTGGCGAATTAACAACTTGGAAATCTGGTGGTACGCCTCCTAAGCTTGATAAAAAGTATTGGGGCGGTACTATACCTTGGATTAGCGCTAAGAACTTAACCTCCTATGCTATCTCAACTTCCGATGTATTCATAACTCAAGCAGGGTTAGAGAAGGGCTCCAGACTAGCAAACGAAAATTCAATTTTACTTTTGGTCAGAGGTAGTGGATTGTTTAATGATATTCCTGTTGGAATTGTATCTAAGCCTGTTGCTTTTAATCAGGATGTTAAAGCTATTGAAGTTGATAAGGCTAAACTTGATCCATGGTATTTGCTATATTGGATCAAAGGCAACAAAGCCTTATTAAACACCAAACTAGAGGCAACTGGTATAGGCGCTGGAAAGTTTGACATCAATATACTTAGAGAATTAGAAATCAATTTACCTCCTTTAAGTATCCAAAGAAAAGTAGCTGATATTGCTAGATGTTGTGATGACAAAATAGAGCTGAACCGCCGCATGAACCAAACGCTGGAGCAAATGGCGCAAACGCTCTTCCGGCAGTATTTCGTGGATGGTATTGATGAAAAGAATCTGCCCGAGGGATGGCAACAAGGTACACTTGAAGATGTAATCGATATCAAGCATGGCTATGCTTTCAAAGGAGAGTTCTTTAGCGATGATCCTACAGAAAATATACTTGTTACACCCGGTAACTTCAGAATTGGTGGAGGCTTCAATACCAAAAAGTATAAATTCTATAAAGGTTCTATACCTGAAGACTACATTTTAGCCAAGGATGATTTAGTAGTCACAATGACTGATTTAAGTAAGGATGGTGACACGCTAGGTTACTCTGCACTTGTACCAACTATTCCTAATAAGCTTCTTCTACATAATCAAAGAATTGGAAAGGTAATCTATAAATCAGACTTGCCTTTGAAGTTCTACTTGTATTGGCTTATGCGCTCTGATTCATACAGAGCTACTGTTTTAGGAAGCGCAAGTGGAAGTACAGTAAAACATACTTCACCTTCTAGAATACTTGAATATAAATGCATTATACCTGACTCGGAAGCTTTGTTAAAGTTTGAAGAGCAAGTAAAAGAGCTTTACGAAAAGGAACATGCAAATCAGTTAGAAATTATCACGCTTACCCAACTCCGCGACACCCTCCTTCCCAAACTCATGTCTGGAGAAATTGATGTAATGCAAAGCAAACTTTCAGAACAGCATGAGCCAGTACTTAGCTGAAGAAGCCATTGAGCAAGCGGCCATTGAATGGCTGCGCGAGCAGGAGCCCTATACCTACCAACACGGCTCCGAGATAAAGCGCGACCTGAGCAAAGCCGTACTCGAAGACGTGTTCGAGCAATTTCTACTGCGCCGCTACCCGCAGGTTCCGCCCAAGGTGCTGGCCGAGCTGAAGCAGGAGTTTCTCTACAACTCTGGCGCAGACCTTCACCAGCGCAACCACGCCTTCCACCTCAAGCTCAGCAAAGGCATCAGCAAAACCTGGAAAGACGACAGCGGCAAACAGCTCTTCGGCCACTTCTACCCTATCGACTACGACGACATTTCGCAGAACGAATTCCGGGTGGTCAACCAGTTCACCATCATCGGCAAAAGCAAGCGCATCCCCGATCTGATCATTTTCGTGAACGGCCTGCCGCTGGTGCTCTTCGAATTCAAAAACCTATTCAACCAGGACGCCACCGTAGAAGCCGCCTACAACCAGGTGCAGCACTATACCTACCAGATTCCGCAGCTCTTTGAGTATAATGCTCTCACGATAGTTAGCGACGGCCAGACCACCCTGCACGGCATGTACAGCAGCGGCCTGGAGTGGTTCGCTGCCTGGAAAAGTATAGACGGCCGCGAGGTAGTCGGCAACGGCTTCGCGCTGGAAACACTTATCAAAGGTCTGCTCGTACCCGAGCGCCTGTTGCAATACGTGCGCCACTACATCTTCCACGAGCCCGACAAGGGCCAGCTGATCAAGAAAGGCGCCAAGTACCACCAGTTCTTCGGCATACAGTACGCCCTGCAGGAAACGCTCAAGTCGGTGAAGCCCTATGGCGACGGCCGCATTGGCGTGGTATGGCACACTACCCGCTCCGGCAAAAGCATTACCATGGCCATTTACACCGGCATCCTGCGTCAGTTAAAGGAACTGAAGAACCCGACCATTGTGGTGCAGGTAGACCGCTTCGACCTTAATCGCCAGCTCTTCGACGATTTCGTGGCCGCCAAGGACCTGGTAGGCGATGTAAGTATAGCCAACACCACCGACGAGCTGCGTAGCCTGCTCAGCGGCGATAGCGGCGGCGTGGTGTTCAGCACCGTGCAGAAGTTCAACCTAAAAGACAATGCCAACGGCCGCGAGCTGGAGCACCCCGTACTGAGCACCCGCGACAACATCATCGTGATCGCCGACGAATGCCACCGCACGCAGTACGGCCTGGTGCAGGGCTTTGCCAACAACCTGCGCCGTGCCCTGCCGCAGGCCTCCTTCATCGGCTTCACCGGCACGCCCGTCGACAGCAAAGACGCCGACACCGTAGCCGTTTTCGGCGACATCATCCATACCTACGACATCCGCCAGGCCACCGAAGACAAAGCCGTAGTGCCGATCTACTACGAGCCGCGCCTGGCCAAACTGCACCTCGGCAACGAGCAACTCGAAGAAGAAGCCGAAGAGATAACCGGCGGTCTGGAAGAGAACGAAAAGAACCGCATATTGTGGGCGGCAATGGAAGACGCTGCCGGATCTGCCGGACGAGTGGAAGCCATCGCCAAAGATATCCTGCAGCACTATACCTCCCGCTCTTCCAACTTAAAAGGCAAAGCCATGATCGTGTGCATGAGCCGCCGCAACTGCGTGAAGCTCTACGATGCCTTAACTGCTCTGGAAGGCTGTCCCGAAGTAGCCGTGATCATGACCACCAACATTGCCAAAGACCCGCCGGCCTGGCATCCGCACGTGCGCTCCAAAGAAGAGATGGAAGGTGTAAAAGCCCGCTTCAAAGACCCGGACGATCCGCTTAAACTCGTGATCGTGCGTGATATGTGGCTCACCGGCTTCGACAACCCCGCCATGCATACCTTATATGTCGACAAAGTGATGAGTGGCCACAACCTGATACAAGCCGTCAACCGCGTCGCCACCGTATTCCGCGACAAGCCCAGCGGCCTGATCGTGGACTACATCGGCATTGGCGACCGACTGCGTGATGCGACGAAGAAGTATACCTCAGCTGGTGGTGAAGGACAGGTAGCGCTGGATATAGAGGAGGCTTTTGAGCTGGCGAAGGAAACGATTTCGCAATTGCGGGAGATGTTACCAGGTGGACCTGTTGCCGTTGCAGGAAAGCTTGCGGTAGATCAGCAGCCTTCGACACCCCTATGGTCCCCTCAAGGGGACAGTTTGGGTTTTGCTTCGGTGCACGCGGCTATACCTTACTTCTCGGCTATACCTAAGACCGAAAAGTTCAAGCTGGTACAGCATGCCGTGAACCACCTCGTAACCGAAGATGAGCTAAGCAAAGTTTTCTTGCTGAACGAAAAGAAACTCAGCCACCTCGCCCCTATCATCAAGAGCCACACAGGTATAAATGAACTGGCAGCCGACATCGTATACCTGCAGCATGTAGGCGCAGCCTTACGCAAGGCGAAGAACCCCGACCGCAACATCCGCAAAGCAGCAACGCAGGTTAAAGACCTTATTCACCGCTCCATCGAAAGCGAAGACGTGGTAGACGTGTTTCAGATGGCAGGTATAGAACGCTTCGACATCTCCATCATCAACGACGATTTCCTGGCCACGGCCAAAGAACAAAAGACCGGCAACGAATTGAAACTGGAGCTGCTACGTCAGATCATGAACGACGAGATAAAAGTGCGCTCGTCCAGAAACCTGGTGAAATACCGCAAACTGAAAGACGAAGTAGAGCGCATCATCGCCGACTACCACAATCACTTTTTCGACAGCCTGGTAGCCATGGAAAAACTTCGCGAAGTAGCCCGCCAGATGCAGGAAGAAGACCAGCGCCGCAACCAGCTCGGCCTCACCGACGAAGAGGAAGCCTTTTATGAGATCCTGGCCAATCACCCCAATGCGGTGCAAGACTTCGATGTGATCAAAGAACTGGTGCAAAAGATCCTGGCCGAAGTAAAGAAAAGCTCCCAGCAACCCGACTGGTACAAGAAAGACGACACCAAAGCCCAGTTACAACTAGCCGTGAAAAAGGTGCTGCGCTTTAAGGTAAAAACTGAACTGCAGGAAATACTTGACGAGATCATGGAGCAGGCCGAAGCCAGGTATAAGGAGTTTGGGATGAGTGTGGCGTAGGGAATTATAGAAATTGCTACTATCTTACCTGCTATACACTAAAGCCTTTCATAAATGAAAACAACCATACTCCTCCTCACCCTATACCTTGCTTCTTCCTTCACATTCCTCAAAACCGACTGGGTAGAAAAGAAAGTAAGCCCGGTTTTGTCCGTTTCTTTCCCGCTCGAACCACAGACACATGAAGATGCCCGGCAGCAGATATGGGCGACCAGCAACACTAGAACTTATTTCATGGCCATGGCCAGCCAGATGCCACACCAGGAGAAGCTAACCAAAGGCGACATACAAGGAGTGTTGATGGGAGCCGTGCAGGGAACTTTGAATACGGCAAAGGGCACACTGCTGAACGAGAGGAATTATACATTTGGCGACTCCCCCGCCAAGGAAATCACCTATACCGCCCCACATCCCGAAACCGGCAAACCCATGACCTGCTTCAAGCGCATGTTCGTGCTGGACCGTACTCTTTACCTGTTCGACTGCTGGTACCTTGAAGAAGGCAATGCCGCCAGTGAAGAGGATAAAGACACATTCTTTAACTCCATTCAGCTTAAGCCCTGAGTTCAGGTATACCTGCCCCATGATCCAAGCCATCCGCCGCACCACCATCTTCCGCTTCTCTCCTTTTGCCGACAACCTGATCGCCTCTTATCAGCGCAGCTATGCCGCTATGTTTGATGCGACTATACCGGAAGAAGCGAAGGTGCTCCGCCAGTACTATGATCACCGGGAAGCTTTGCAGCCGGATGACACGCCCATCATGTCGGATCTGGTGATGGCTTACGATGCTGCTGATCGGCCGGACTACGTGACGCAAATGCCGTTACGGCCGCTACAGTTCTTCAACTCACTCGGTGTGGCGCAGCTATACCTGATGGACTTCCTGCGCTCGGATCTGAATGAGTTTCCCTTCGAAAATTTCAGGAAAAAGAACCTGTTCAGGCGAATGGTTGGCAGGCAAAGCGAAGACTACAATTTCCTGCTCGACACAAGTGATCTGCCCCTCTTCTTTCATGCGAGGAAGTGGGATGTGCCCGTTATTTTTCTGGTCGCTGCCGCTGGTGAAATCCCTGTTGCTGTAAATCTATGTGACGACGGAAATCTGCATGTCAGTTGCCCGGACAGGTATAGCCAACAGGTGCAGGCAGCTGCCCTGGCCGCTGGCTTTGAGACAGGCGACTTTACGATCTGCAGCAGGTATAGCATCTGTTATCTGAAGCACTAAACTCATCCCCTCCCCCAAATTTAAGCCTCCAAAATAGCACCCTTTTAAGCCCATCGGAGTATAAACACCTATCATACCTGTCGGGATGATGCCAACGTAGCTTACGCTCAGAATGGAAGCTGCGGGTGCTCATACGGGCTGGAAACGGCTTTATTACCTTATAATCAGGCTTTTCCCAAACCTCCAGCCACTACAGCTGTTTGGATTAGAGGCTTATACTCCTGCAAATGGAGTTGTCTCTTTTTATCACTTTTATTTGATACACATGCTTACCAAAACATATTATACACCAGAAGACCTGGAAACCACAGATAGCGCACCACTCCAAGACATATACAGTAGCATTTCTGATAAAGTAGGCGAAACGGAATATCCTTGCGTAGGTGCCAAGGCCGCCCTGAACTCAAAACAGCTCCGCATCGGGGTGTATGATCGGATGGCCACAGACGAAACCACCAGGCAGTTAGGCCATGACCTGAAACAGTACATAACCGAGACCCTGGCAACCGAAAGCGAGTACATGACCATGGTCGCCTTTTTCAGGGAAGAGGAACCTGCTGACGAGCTTGCATTTGAAAACAACTTATGGGCACAGCTGCAGCGCCTGCACGACAGCGACGACAGTCCCGCTCCCTGGGACCCTGAGGTGAGCAGCAACCCAACGGATACGAATTTCAGCTTCAGCTACAACGGCACCGCTTTCTTTGTGGTGGGCCTGCACCCCAACGCCAGTCGCAAAGCCAGGACACTGGGCTACACCGCCCTGGCTTTTAACCTGCACCGGCAGTTTGAGCAATTACGCGACAAAGGCGTGTATGAAAACATGAAAAAGGTGATCCGCGACCGGGATGCTGCCTACGACGGAAGTATCAACCCGATGCTGAATGACTTTGGCGAAGGACTGGAAGCACCGCAGTACAGTGGCCGCCAGGTGGATGACAGCTGGAAGTGCCCTTTCCTGGCGGGTAAATTATAAGGACGTGACCTAACAAAAGACGAACAACATGATAGAAACGATTGCCAAACAAACTGGCGCTGCCTTTAAACTGAACAAAGGAGACAAACTGAAAGTGATCGACCCGCAGGGGGAGCAGGTGAGCGACATGGTGCTCTTCAACGCTGAAGACAAGCGCGAGAAACTGTCATCCGGGAAAACACTGGACTTTGAGGAAACCATTCTGATCACAAAGGGACACCACCTGTGGAGCAACCGAAGCCGCAAGATGATGGAAATACTCGAAGACACGAACGGCCGCAATGATTTCCTGCTGGCCCCTTGCAGTCCTGAAACGTTTCAGATCATGTACCAAAACCCGGAGTACCACCCCAGTTGTTTCGAGAACCTCTACACCAACCTGGCTCAGTTTGGCTTGGAGCCCGATGATGTGCCAACGGCATTCAATATTTTTATGAATGTGCAGTTTGCAGCAGACGGTAAGTTGACAGTCGCCCCTCCTACGAGCAAGGCGGGTGACTATGTATTGCTGGAAGCCAAAATGGATTTGATCGTCGCTCTGACGGCCTGTTCCGCTGAGCAGTCCAACAACTACAGTTTCAAACCCATCCAGTACGAGATCATCAAGGCGCAGAACTAATGCGTCAGAACAGGTATAGCACCTGCTTAAACGATCAACAGAAAAGCCTCTCCCTTGCCGGAGAGGCTTTTCTGTTTTGCTACTGGATTCTTAGTATCCTGCTACAACTCTGCCGCATTGAAAGTATCGCCTTGCCGCACATCCCCTGTCTCGAAGCCTTTCCTGAACCAGCGGACTCTTTGAGCGGAAGTGCCGTGCGTGAAGGAGTCGGGTACCACCCGGCCGGTGGCCTGCTTCTGAAGGCGGTCATCGCCGATGGCGCTGGCTGCGTTCAGGGCTTCTTCCAGGTCACCGGGCTCCAGAAAGCCTGTGGAGCGTTGGGTATGGTGCGCCCACACCCCGGCATAGAAATCGGCCTGCAGCTCTACCCGGACCATAAGTTGGTTAAATTCGGTATGGGAAAGTTGACCCCGCATGGCATTCACTTTGTCCATCACACCCGTGAGTTTCTGGACATGGTGCCCTACTTCATGGCCCACTACATAGGCCTGCGCAAAGTCACCGCCAGCACCCAGTTTGCGCTCCATTTCACTGAAAAAACTTAAGTCGATGTACAGTTTTTCATCGCCGGGGCAGTAAAACGGCCCTGAAGCAGAGGAAGCTGTACCACAGGCTGAGTTTACCTGCCCCGAAAACAGCACCAGCGTAGGCTCTCTATACCCTTGCACAATGTTGTTCCAGACATCTTCGGTATCTGCCAACACAACTTTTGTTTGTTCGGCCAGCTCCTGCTCTTCCGGGCCTGGCTGGTAGTCGCTTGTCTGGGCATACTGTGGTTCGCCTCCCACAAACTGCTGCAGGAGCGTGAGCGGGTTAGTGCCTGTCAGAAAAAGGATCAGCGCTACGACTGCTACAATCACCAGTCCCGCTTTCGAAAACAGGAGCCGGAACAAAGGGATCAGCAGCATCGGACTGATGCCCCGGCCACCCCCAAAGCCACCTCCTGACTGACCTCTACGGTCTTCTACATTGGTGCTTTTTCTTCTGCCTTGCCATTTCATAGTATCTGTTTTTCATAAAGTGAATAATTCCAGGTGAAGCTCATTTTCAGCCTTTACACTGAAAATGTATACCTATATGAAAACAGTTAAACGGAGGGCAGCTGCTCTTGGATGTAGGCCCACAAAAAAAGGTCTGCCAGGTATACCTGACAGACCTTGTACGTGATCTTCTCTCTTAGCGAAACCGACTATACGATCAGCTTGCCTTGTTCACCACTGTCACTACGCGGCCGGATCGTCCGGAAGGTGAAAATACTTTGAGTTTGATTTCCCCTTTTTCGCTGATCGGGCCGTTGTATACCGGGCTCTTTTCGCTTGGCTCTGAGCCGTCGGTGGTATAGCGGATGGTGAAGCCAGGCAGCTGCACATTAGCCAGTACTTTGCCGTTTTCGACCACCGCACCGGCTGTAGGTATACGGTACTGGAAGCCGCCGGCGTAATGGCTCAAACGCGGAAGCTCCCGCTTGCCCAGCACATTCACAAAAGCTGACCATGCCTGGTTGTAGGCGGCTTCGGCTTTGGCAGCATTCGGCTCGGTGGCCCAGGCGGGATCAGGTGCCCAGGCTCTCTCGGCCAGACCCAGTAGTTTCGGCAGCAGCATATACTCCAGTCGTTCCGGGGTTTTGATCATCTCCGACCAAAGCGGTGCCTGCAGACCCACAATATTCGTTCGGCCAAAGGCAGTCAGTCGTTCTTTTCCTTTAAAGACTACCGCAGGGTTGATCGGATCATTATTGGTATCCACCTTCTGGTTCTTCATGTAGTCAAAGGGGATGAAATAGAAGGGCTTGTCCAGATCGAGGTAGCCGGCCCAATACAAGCCGGGCTCTTCGTAGGCTTTCTGGTAAGTCAGGTCCAGGTATAGGTTGGAGGCATTGGTGAGCACGACTTTGTAGCCAGCATTCGCCATGCGATAGGCCAGGTCCTCAGCGCCCCACAGGTTGTTCCAGACATCCACATGAAAGTTCTTACTCTTGAAATCCTGGTTGGGCACATACACATTCTTTCCGTTCTGCTGCACCCTTGTCAAACCGATTTCTTCCCAACCCGACAGGTATAGCTTACGGGCATTCAGCATGTCGTTTACTTTGCCGAAGTAGTAGTCCCACAGATCATATTTGCCTTTCACACCTGGATTGGCCGCCATGAAAGCCTTAACGGCAGGAGACTTTTCCCACACGCCGTTAGGCACTTCGTCGCCACCCATGTGGATGGTCTGGATCGGAGCGCCGGCTTCCTGGTACATGGCCAGGATCTCGTCCACCACTTTTTCAAGGAAGGCATAGGTAGAAGGTAGCGCCACATTGATCACGTTGTCGTTCCAGTTCTGCACCGAGCGGTACACCGACTGGTCTTCCAGGTCGCGGAGCAGGTAGCGTTTTGCTTCCTCCGGTTTCCCGTCCTGCATCAGGCGGGCATAGCGGGAGTCCATCGACTTAATCGCGGCGCGGGCATGGCCCGGTGTTTCTATTTCAGGGATTACTTTGATGTGGCGGGCAGTGGCATACTTCAGAATCTGGATAAAGTCGGCTTTGGTATAGTGCCCGCTGCCGCTGGTTTTATTTGCATCCGGACCCGAGCCCAGCGATGGCTGCAGATGATTCTTTTCGTCCAGGGTATGGCCGCGTCTGCCGCCCACTTCGGTCAGTTCCGGCAAACCGGGAATTTCCAGGCGCCAGCCTTCGTCGTCGTTCAGGTGAAAGTGCAGCACATTCAGCTTGTAGAGCGCCATCAGGTCGAGCACTTTCAGCACCTGTTCTTTTGACTGAAAGTTGCGGGACACATCCATCATAAAGGCCCGGTGCCCGAATCGCGGTGCATCCGACACACGCACGCCAGGCAGTGAAACAGCATGCTGATTTTTAGCCAGTGCCGCCGCCGGGATCAGCGTCTTCAGCGATTGGATTCCGTAGAAAGCACCAGCCGGTGTAGTCGCGGAGATCACCACTTCCTGCGGACTTACCCGCAGTTCGTAGGCTTCCGGTCCCAGCCCTTTCTTCTGCTGCAACCGGATTGCTTTGCCTGTACCCAGCATACTGATCACCGGCTTCTTGCCGAAGACAGTCCCGAAGTGGTCTGCCAGCAAGTCAGCCTCCTGCAAGAAAGCAGCATCTGTTACGATAGGCACTGTAGTAGTCATAATAAAAGGCTGACCAGTTTCGTGGTAGACAGCCGGTGTCGAAAATACCTTGGTCAGCTTTTCTTCCGGAATGTCGGTGATCACCTTGTTCTGCGCATAGACATCTTTCGCCTGCAGCCAGTTTACCCAAGACTGGTCGGGCTTTTTGACGCTGATTGGAGCCGTAGCAAAGCCCTTCGACTTGTCCTGATCCCAAACCAGGTAAAAGCCATGTGGTGTCCTGGAGTCGTTCACGACCTGTCCGCCAGAAACCAGTTCGATACGCTGCGAAGCCCCCGGCGCCAGCTCTTTAAAAGCTGCCGTCGGTATCAGGTAGCACAGGTCGCCATTCACATGCTCTACCTTGACAGGCGCGTTTTCTTCTTTAGGTTTGAGGGCAGGAAAAGAGTGGAAATACATGGTCCAGCCGCTTGCCGGCAAAGGGAGATTTCCGGTATTGGTGAGGGTGAGGACGGCCAGCGTCTGTGGCTTGTCCTGGTACTTTCCGTCTGTTACTTCATAGCTTAGCTGAAGCTTCTTCGGGTCAAATTGGCTTTTAATTTCCTGCGCAAAGGAAGGCACATACAAAAGGGCAAAGAAGGCGCATATAACTGCTGCCAGGTACTTTTTCATATTCACTAAAAAATCAGGCGTGTCGATCTAAGCTGAAATATAGTACAAAATGAGTAGAACATCAGCCTATGGCAGGTGTAAGAGGTTAAGATTAATGTGAAGACACTGATCGTGCGCTGTTGCCTATCTATGCCGTCGGGCTACTTTAATACAGTGTAGCTTTCTTCTACACTTCTTTGTCATCCTGTAAGGATCCTAGTAGCGGATAGCATAGGCTTATCGCCCCTCTAACCAAGTTTCTTAACAGAATGACAGCGTGTTAAAGGCAAATATTACTAGAATGCAACGACGCTAATATGCTGTTAAGGCTGTTTTATACCTTCTTTTTGTCATCCTGTAAGGATCTTGGTAATTAAGGCATAAGGCTGCTATTCAAGGATCTGCTTTTAGAAATCGCAGGTATGGATTCTCACTTTTGATTAACTCCATTTTCTTTTCACGACTCCAGCTTTTTAGCTCCTTTTCTCTGTCTATGGCATGCTGTACATAGGTATAGCGTTCATAGTAGAGAAGCTTGTAACAGAAGTAGCGACCTGCAAACGATTCAGGTTTACCTCTATTTTCCTTATGCTGCTCAAGCCGATACACCAAGTCATTTGTCACCCCCACATATAACACAGTCTTACCAGGGTTAGTAGTGATATAGACAAAGTAGTTATGGTTTTTCATTGTATACTACGGTGTCGGTTGCATTCTGCTTTTTTTGTCATCCTGTAAGGATCTTGGTAGATCGTAGCATAGGCCTATCGCCCCTCTAACCAAGATCCTTACAGGATGACAAAAAACACAAGTCAAATTTGTCCCTTCACCCCTACTGCGACCACTCCGTAGGCTTGCGGTCCCAGCGGTGTGATTGGAGCTGCTCCAGCAAATTGTCCGGCAAGCCTTTGCCGTCGCTGGCCTGCAGGTTGGCCTGCACGTGGTGGGCTTTGCGCATACCGGGTATAGTGGTGCTCACGTCCGGGTTGCTCAGGATAAAGCGCAGCGCCATCTCCGCCATGGTCATACCGGCAGGTATAAGCGGCTTCAGACGGTCGGCATGGTCTACACTGGCTTTCAGGTTTTCGGGCACAAAGTAGCTGCTGCGCCAGTCGTCTGCGGGAAAAGTGGTCTCCGTTGTGAAAGTGCCGGTGAGGGTACCTTCGTCGAAGGGCACGCGGGCGATAGTGGCGATATCCAGTTCGCGGCAAAGCGGGAAGAGTTCGTCTTCGGGCGCCTGATCGAAAATGTTGTAGATGACCTGCACGCTGCTGATATGGCCGGTGCGCAGGGTCTGAAGCACATTGTCCGGCTCCCAGCGGTTTACGCTCACGCCCATGTGCTGAATTTTGCCGTCTGCCTTCAGCTTCTCCACGGCCCGCTGCCATTCTTCGTTGTCCGCCCAGCTGTCTTCCCATACATGAAACTGCTGCAGGTCGATCGTCTCCACCCCCAGGTTCTGCAGGCTTTTTTCGGTATAGGAAATGATGTGGTCGGCAGGGAAACAGTCTTCCAGTTTATAGGATGCTTTCGACGGCCACTTCATGTTCTTAGGCGGAATCTTGGTCGCCACGTACAGCCGCTTATCGGAATTGCGTTTGAGCAGACGACCCAGGATCTCTTCGCTTTTGCCTTTGCCGTAGCCCCAGGCTGTATCAAAAAAGTTGCAGCCGCCTTCCACGGCCAGGTCCAGCGAGCGGTCTGACTGCTGATCATCCGAACCGGTCCAGCCGGCCATACCCCACATGCCGTATCCTATTTCACTCACTTGCCAGCCTGTGCGGCCAAATCTTCTGTACTCCATACCTTGCTATTTCTAAGTTCTCAATTCTGCCTTCATACTGCTGTAAATATACAAGAGTTGTCCCCCTTTCTTCCTGAATCTAACAGACAAATACTATATTCCGGGATAGATGCTTATCTTAGACTTCTTAAAAGACACATACCATGAAGACTATGCTGAAAAACCTTTGGAAGAAAGCCACGCTCACAACCCTTGCTGTTGTTGCCTTCACCCTGTCCGGCCAGGCACAGGAAGGAAAAACCGAATCGGACATACAGGCTATCATGCAGCAGCATGACATGGTAGGGTTGTCGGTTGCCGTCGTAAAAAAGGGGGAGATCATCTACACCAAATCCTTCGGCCTGAAGGATATTGAAAGCCAGACACCACTCACGAACAATGACATTTTCAGGATCGCTTCCATCTCCAAGTCCTTTACCGTCACGGCTCTGATGCAATTGGTAGAAGCGGGAAAGCTCTCGCTGGATGATGATGTGAGTAAGCTGGTCGGTTTTAAGGTGCGAAATCCGAAGTACCCGGAGAAGGTCATTACCATGCGGATGATGTTATCGCATACCTCCAGCATAAACGATAGCGAGGGTTACTTTACCCTCGACACCATAGACCCTGCCAAAAACCCGAACTGGGCTGCCTGCTACAACGACTATGAGCCTGGTACGCGCTATGAGTACTGCAACCTGGGTTTCAACATGGCCGGTACCATACTGGAAAAACTGTCCGGCGAGCGATTTGACCAGTACGTGAAACGGCACATTCTGAACCCACTTGGGCTGTACGGCGGCTATCAGGTAGACTCCCTTGACGCCAGCCGCTTCGTGACGCTTTATGAATACAAGCCTGACTCCAATAGCTTTTCTCCGTCTCCGTCGGCCTATGCCCCACGTCGGGAGGAAATAAACAAATACAGAATGGGCTATACCACCCCCATCTTCTCACCTACCGGTGGCATGAAAATGTCGGCTCCCGACCTGGCCAGGTATATGACTATGCACATGAACCAGGGCAGTTACAAGGGTACCCGCATCATCTCTAAGAAGAGTGCCAGACAAATGCAGGCGAAGATTGCCGACAATGGCTACGGGCTGGCGCTGAAAACAGAAAGCAAGCTGATACCAGGCCAGGCCATGGTGGGCCACACCGGCAATGCCTACGGACTCTACAGCGCCATGTTCTTTCAGCCAAAAGAGCAATTTGGCTTTGTGGTGATCACCAACGGAACCAGCGCCCCTGAAGTGAATGAGTATAACCTGGCGCTGGCTGAAGTACTCAATAGCCTGTACAATAATTTCATTAAGTAACGGGCTTTTAAAGCAGCCTTATGAAAGCAGTGCTTCAGCCGGAATGATGAACCGGAAAGTAGTGCCCACCTGCACTTGGCTTTCCACAGTTACCTTCCAGCCCATAGCCTCTGTATGCGCTTTGAGCAGGAACAGACCAACTCCGCGACCCTTGATATTCTTGTGGAAACGTTCATAAAGCTTAAACACTTTGTCTGCTGCTTTGCGGGTGTCAAAGCCCTGGCCGTTATCAGCAAATGTAAGCTCCAGCTCGCCGGTAGGGGTTTTATCAGCTGACAGCGTGATTTGTAAGTTCCGGTCTAATGAGCGGAACTTGATGGCATTGGAAAGCAATCCGTAGTATATGCTGAACAAATAAGTCCTGACTGCCCGCACCTTGATAGCCGGGTCCACCTCCAGCACGACTTCAGCGCCTATTTGCTGCAGAATCTCTTCATATTTTTCCTGTACCTGCCTAAATAGCCAGACCAGGTTGACCTGGTCCAACTCCAGTACATCGTCCCGCTCTCTTACCGAAAGCACGGTGTTGACATCACGCAGCACTGTGTCGATCTGTTCTATGCTGGTTTGCAGGTGCGTCCTGATCGCAGCAAAATTGCCAGAAGATGTGTCAGTTGCATGAAGCAAGTGCACCAGCCCGAGCGCATTTGCGACCGGTGCCCTCAGATTGTGAGATACAATGTAGGTAAACTCCTGCAGGTCCTTGTTCTGCTGGTAAAGGTGCTGTGAAAGTTGCAGCAGGTTCGCCTCCGCTTCTTTTTGTAGTGTGATGTCCCGCTGTACGGCGATAAACCGCGTGACGGTACCGGCATCATCCTGGATTGGAGTGATATCCATCGAAACCCAGAACCTGTCTCCCGACTTCCGGTAGTTGATGAGTCTGGCGCTGAAGTGTGACGCTTCCTGGAGTCCCTTCCTGATTTCCTGCACGGCATCCGGATCGGTGTCGGGACCTTGCAGTATCTCTCCCGGCTTCTTACCCTGCATTTCATCCAGGGTATAGCCTGTGATGCGGGTAAAGCCTTCATTCACCCACTCAGTCCGTCCGGTGGCATCTGTGATCACGACGCCGTTGTCCGTATGGCTGGCTACCAGCGACAGCTTTTCTACTTCCTTTAAGGCCAGTACTTTGTCAGTAACGTCAGAGAAGTAAATGGCCAGGCCTTCATCTGAAGGGAATGCCTTTACCTCCAGCCACTTCCCTGGTCGCTCTGAGTAAGCTTCGAAATGCACACTCTCACCGGTTTCCATGGCATGCCGGTACTGCCTGTAAAAGTGTCCTTCGGTGTCAAACTCAGAATACTCCTGTAGTTTCGTTCTCAAAATTTCCTGCTCTGTGATGCCGATAATCCGCTCAAACTCGCTGTTCACAGATGTTAAGTGCCACTCCTTGTCCAGGGTGAAAAAGGCATCCGTGATGCTTTCGAAAATGGTATTCAGTTTTTTGGCTTGCCGCTCGATGGTTTCAAAAGAGCGGACTATCGGGGTGATGTCTTTGGCGATGGTCTGGGCTCCGATCACCTGGTCACCTGCCGGCACCGGAAACTTCACCGTATCCAGGACGATGGTCTGCGCTCCCCTGGCCTTCAGCTCCAGGTCGTAGCGCAGGGTGCTGCCCAGCAGTGCCTCCTGCAGCGACCGCGCATTGACGGCGGCCATATCCGGAGGGAGCAGCTCCGTGAGCGACCTGCCGACCACCGAGTCGGCCGCTGCGCCAAATGCTTCACGAAATGCCCGATTCACCTCAGTCACGACACCGTGTCTGTTCTCGAATAGCACGATGTCCGGATTATTTTCAAACAGGGCTTTGTAACGCTGCTCACTTTCTTCCAGTCGCAGTCTGCCGTGTTTACGCTCGGTAATATCGCGGGAGCTGACTACAAAGCCCCCCATGGCACTGTTGCTGACCTGGTTACTGACGATGGCCTCCACCCAGCGCCAGTTACCCGTGCCGTCACGTACCCGGAAGTCCTGCATGCGCAGCAACTCGAGGTTAGCCGCCAGCTTCCAGGATCTTCGTACAGCAGGCAGATCATCGGGGTGAATGTAGCTACAGGAATTGCCGCACAGGAGGTCCCCCACTTCGTAGCCCAGTATGCGTTTGAAGGCATTATTGGCAAACAGGAAATTTCCTTCCTCATCGAGGAGGGCCAGCATGTCAGAACCGTGTTCTATGAGCGTTCTGTAGAAGGTTTCCTTTTCCTCCACTTTCCGGCGAAGATTGTACTCCACTGAGATATCGGTGGCAGTGCAGTAAATGAGACCATCTTCCTCAGAAAGCGTAGCTGTCCAGAGCAGAGGAACTGCGTGGCCATCCTGATGCAGGTATCGGTTTTCAAAATGGAGAATGTTGGAATTGAGTTTGAGTTGACTGGATGCCTGAACGGTGACTTCCAGATCCTCGGAGTGTACTAAGGAGGTAAAAGACTTTCCCTCTATCTCATGCTGATCGTAGCCCAGAATTCGTTTGCAGGCTTCACTTACTTTGATAAAAACACCACTTGAATCAATGACACAAAGTAAATCATGCGAGTACCTGACAAGTTTTTCATTAAAGTCGGCTTCGTTCATAACATTCTATAGATAAAGCAACAGCTAGCAGCTGCCAGTGGGAAGTAAACAATAGCATGGAGCCTTATCTTTCTAAAATTCAGCCATATGCAATTGCACCAATTTTTATTGGATTAAAGTTAAAACAATATATATAAATACAACTAATTTAGCAACTTAGCCTGGTGGATTAGTTCGGTTTTACGCCATTAATTGCACTAAATTTCCAATAAAAAAAGAACTTGCATTCATTGTTGGCAACATGCTTCCCAAAGCTTAGCAGACTTGTGACCATGGCTTGTCTTATGCTGCGCTGCCTTTCCCATCAGCAGCACAGCATTAAACTCATTGAAGTACATAAGCAGACTGAAAGCAAAAGCGGGTAGAAAAATGACGTAGGGCTAAACTTGCATGGTACCTTCCTACGTAACTTGCGGAGCGTCCCATACCTGCTCCTACCTCCATGCAAAACACCAAAGACTTTTTGCGACTTGTCTGGTCTGCCATAAAAGGCACGGAGCATGACTATACCACGCTGGGTATCCGGACGAGTATCGTGCTGCTGGCCGTGCCCATGATCCTGGAAATGGTGATGGAGTCGCTTTTTGCGGTGGTCGACATCTTCTTTGTGGGCAGACTGGGATCCAAAGCCCTGGCTACGGTAGGGCTAAGCGAAACGGTGCTGATGATCATCTACTCGATTGGTATGGGGGTGAGCATTGCTGCCACAGCAATGGTGTCCCGGCGCATCGGTGAGAAGAACTACCAGGAAGCCGCCAACGTAACCTTTCAGCTGCTCGTGACAGGCACGGTGCTGGCGCTGGCCATGGGATTTCTGGCTACCTGGTATGCAGCCGACCTGCTGGCCCTGCTGGGTGCCGAGGCTGACGTTATCGAGTACGGCCTGCGCTATGCCCAGATCGTTTTTGCCGGTAACCTGGCGATCATCCTGCTTTTTCTGATTAATGGTGTCTTTCGCGGAGCCGGTCTGCCACACCTGGCTATGCGCTCCCTCTGGATCGCGAACGGCATTAACATCGTGCTGGACCCGCTCCTGATCTTCGGCATCGGCAGCTTTGAGGGCTGGGGGCTGGAGGGGGCTGCCTGGGCCACGACCATCGGACGTAGTGTGGGGGTGGTCTACCAGTTCTACCACCTGCTCAATGGGCGGCACCTGCTCAGGCTCGGTCGCCGGAACCTGGTCATCAGCCTGGCCATGATCTGGCGCATCCTCAAAGTGTCCTCGGGCGGTATGGGCCAGTACCTGATCGACTCCGCCAGCTGGATCTTCCTGACCCGCATCATTGCTGAGTTCGGGAGCAATACCCTGGCCGGCTATACCGTTGCCTTCCGCATCATCATGTTTGCACTGCTGCCTGCCTGGGGCCTGTCCTCGGCGGCAGCCACCCTGGTCGGCCAGAACCTGGGGGCGCAGAAAGCTATGCGGGCTGAGCTGTCTGTCTGGCTCACAGCCCGGTACAATGTCATTTTCATGGCAGCTGTCACCGTATTCTTTCTGCTCTTCGGGGAGTCCATCGCGGGCATCTTTGCGCATGACGAAGAAGTGGTTAGTGTGGCCTCAGAAGCACTCCGCATCATCACGCTAGGCTATGTCTTTTTTGGCTTGGGTATGGTGATGGTACAGGCCTTCAACGGTGCCGGCGATACCCGCACCCCCTCCATCATCAACGTGGTGGTGCTCTGGCTGCTGGAGATTCCGCTCGCCTACCTCCTGGCCATCACCTTGGGATTTGGTGCAACCGGTGTTTTCTTCGCCATTGCTTTTTGCCATTCGTTCCATGCCCTGGTGAGCTGGTGGCTCTTCCGCCGTGGCACCTGGAAGAAAGTGCAGGTATAGCGCATACCTGGCACCATCAAGCCAGACACAAATTGCACTTCATACAACTCCTGAAAAGCTTAGCCGTTATTGCAGGGAGTAACAGAAGTTAGTCGCAAAGACGTGTCCCATAAGACTACCTTCAGGAGCCACATACGTTAACAACCATGTTTTCTGCAATTTACAGTTACGCGCTATCTCACCTACTCTTGCGGCACCCTTTCGCGCTATGGCTTGTCCTGAGCCTGACACTTGCCATACCTGCCACCTCGCATGCACAGGAAACTGCACAGGATACGGTGGAGGCGGTAGTACCTGAGTGGCCGGAAGATTCGCTGGGAAGACGCACGCCGCGGGGTACTGTGGTGGGCTTTATCCGGGCGGTGGCAGATGAGGACTATTCCAAAGCTGCACTCTACCTGAACCTCAACACACCTGAAGGCACGATCAAGGATGGCGCTGCCACAGCACAGGCCCTGCAACGCCTGCTGGACCAGCGCAGCAAAACCCTCCCCCGCTCCTGGATCAGTGACACACCCGAAGGCGATCTGGAAGACAACCTGCCACCCGACAAGGAAAGAGTCGGCACTGCCGAGGTAGCTAATGAAACCTTCGACCTGCTCCTCGAAAAAACACAGGGACCGGCTGGCGGCCCCATCTGGCTGGTCGCCTCCGAGACCATCAGCAAAGTACCCCTGCAGATCGAAGCGCCTAAAACTGCTGTTGTGGAAAGTGTGTTGCCCGAATACCTCACTGAAACCAGATGGGGCGGGGTACCTGCCGGACACTGGCTGGCCATGCTCCTGATTGCGGTCATAGCCTACCTGATTGCCTGGGGCATTACGGCCTCGCTCACTTTTGTCATCAACTATGTCTGGCGCAAAACGAAGGATGAGCCCACCTACGGTTTCATCCGGGCCTTCTCTTTACCGGTCAGGCTATACCTGGCTGCCCTGATCCTGGTGGTGTTGAGCCAGCGGCTGGGTATTTCGTTTGTGGTGCGGCAGCGCTTCAGTGAGTTTACCATCATCGTGGGGCTGGTGGCTGTGATCCTGCTGCTCTGGCGACTGGTCGACGCGATCACCAATTTCAGCCAACGGCGGCTTGTGCAGAAGAACAACATGTCCGGGATTTCGATCGTGCTGTTCCTGCGCCGCGGTGCCAAGATCGCGCTGCTGGTGTTCGGCATTATCTTCATCCTCGACACGCTGGGATTTGACGTGACCACTGGTCTGGCAGCACTCGGTATAGGTGGTATCGCCCTGGCATTGGGTGCTCAGAAAACGGTAGAGAACTTTGTCGGGAGCGTGACCCTGATCGCTGACCAGCCCATCCGTGTAGGCGACTTCTGCAAAGTAGGTGACACGACAGGCACGGTAGAGCAGATCGGCATGCGCTCCACCCGCCTGCGCACGACGGAACGCACCGTCGTGACTATTCCGAACGGAGACTTTTCTTCACAGAAGATTGAGAACTTCGCCCACCGCGACCGCTTCCTCTTTGCCCCGGTGCTGCGCCTGCGTTACGATACCACGCCGGCCCAGATACAGGCCGTGTTACGAGCCCTCCGGGAAACACTCACGGCCCATCCCAAAATAGACAAGGCCAGCGCCCGCGTCCGTCTCACCGAGATCACCTCAGATGCACTCAAGGTCGAGGTCTTCTCCTACGTCCTGACCAGCGATTTCAATGAGCAGCTTGAGATCAAGGAAGGCTTGCTTCTGAGTATGATGGATGCCGTGAATACCAAAGGCAAAGGCTTCGCTCTGCCTGTGCAGCAACTGCTGGTAAGTCAGGATGGCACAGGTATGGGAGATGCGAAGGAGAAGCCATTATAACACTGTCAGCGGAACAAATAATACAGATAAACCAGATTTAGCTGTGAGCTCTGGCATTAATTCTAAATATTGCACTAACTTACCTTATAGCAAATATTGCATCCTCTTACCATGCAGCATATACTTAGTAATCAATAGGAACCACAGGCTCCTGAACGCGTAGCATAACTAACAGCTCTGCCTATGATCAACAGTTTACAAACAGAGAAATTACACCAGGACGAGTCCCTAAGCATTGAGGTCGATCGCAAGCTGAACCTCCTCTTCACCCGCTGGCTACGGCATCCCTCCAGCGAAGAGTTCAGGCGCTCGCTTACACTGGCTTCTGACTATATCTGTGATCTGGAGTGCCGATACTGGCTCAGTGATGCGCGAAAGCTTTATTACATGGAACTCGCAGACCAGAACTGGCTGGTGAGCACCATGATTCCAAAAATAAATCCCTACGTCGCCCGCTTTGCCCGCGTCATGACAGAAGAGGGCTTGTCGATGCTGGACATGCAACGTATCAAGGACAAGATCGAAGATGAGCAAAAGATAGTAGAAGCCAATACTCGGGTGGAGATATTTCTGGATGCAGAAAGTGCAACAGAATGGCTGCTCCAGCATCACGACTCCAATAGCCGGGTTTAAGCCCCGGGCAGGCAAACTACTGCTCCCTATTCAGACACCGCTTGTGTGCCTATTCCGCTGCAGTCTGATACGGGAAGGCTTCCAGCTCTTTTGCAATGGAGGTGAGTGCTGCTATGCCCATCCGCTCTGATTCAGACTCCAGCAGGTCCAGGTGCATCCAGGTAAACTTTTTAGTTGATTTCCATAGATTGCGTATGGGCTGCTCCTCGTTTGGCACTATGCTCTCACCAGAGGCAATCACTTCTCCATGCTCCTTCAGATAATAACGCACGATCAGATTAGTCGGACGAGGTGTGATCACTTCCTGTGCGCTGGTCATGTGCATGAAAAGCAGAAACACCGTACTGCCCTTGTTCTCGTACAGGAACTGTCCAGGTAGCTGTTGTAGCTCCACCACCAGCTGACGATTTCCAAGGACTTGCTGCAGGTTAAGTTTTTGGGCTGCCTGGTGCATACCCCTTTGTACATGAACAGCTGTGCTGCCTGGGTCCAGCTCGCAGGATATAGTGGAATTCCAGCCCCAGTAGACTATGGCAGGTATAAATGAATTTTCCAGTTTTAAATAATTGCTTTTCTGGGCAGCGGGAGGAGCCTGTACGATCAGCCAGTCGCTTTGCTGCACTTGTTCCGGGTTCTCAGTTTTTGGCTTTTGTTCTACAAACTGGGCATATTTGCTTGTGCTGACACAGCTCGTCAATGATAGCCCGGCAAGAAGCAGGGTGTAAAGTTGTTTCATAAATAGTGCTTGAGTGAAGGTGCTAATATATAGCATCTAACACAACTTATTGCACGCTGAATGGAAGATTTCCAATACAATTTTTTTGGGGATTCGCGCTTTCAATTCTGCCTGTGAACCAAACCTTATAACACCCCTCCCCACAAAGCTTCTCAATCGGTGCACGAAACTTGGTAGACAGGACTGCTAGTACTTGTTCTTGTTCGCAAAAGCAACCAACGAGAGCATCACCGGCACCTCTACCAGCACCCCTACCACGCACACAAGCGCAGCCGGACTATCCAGTCCGAAGAGGGCGATGGCTACCGCTACGGCTAATTCAAAAAAATTGCTGGCTCCGATCATGGCTGCCGGTGCGCACACGGCATGGCCCAGCTTTAGTTTGCGGCCGCTGTACCAGGTCAGGAAAAACACGAAATAGGTCTGCAGGATCAGCGGGATGGCGATGAAAACAATGATGAGCGGATTGCTAAGGAGGTTGACTCCCTGAAAAGCAAAAAGCAGGATCAGCGTGAGCAACAGTGCGAGCACACTCATGGGCTTGAGGCGGGGCAGAAACTCCCGCGTAAACCAGGCTTCCCCTTTCGATTTGATCAGGGCGCGGCTCGTTAGAAAACCTGCGACCAACGGCACAACTACATAAATGATGATACTCAGAAACAATGTGTCGTAAGGCACTGTAACGTTGGTGATGCCCAGCAGCAGCCCCACGATCGGCACGAAAGCTACCAGGATGATCAGGTCGTTGACCGATACCTGCATCAGGGTATAGTTCGGGTCGCCATCGCTCAGGTAGGACCACACAAACACCATGGCCGTGCAGGGTGCAGCACCCAGAATGATGGCCCCTGCAATGTACTCCCCGGCCAACTCAGGAGTAATGAAGGCGGAGTATAGGTTGGAAAAGAAAAGCCAGGCAAAGAAGGCCATGGTAAAAGGTTTGATCAGCCAGTTCATGACTACAGTGAGCACAATGCCTGTTGGTTTGCGCCCGATGCGCTTGAGGCTCGTAAAATCGATCTGCAGCATCATCGGGTAGATCATCAGCCAGATCAGGATGGCAATCGGAATGTTCACCTGGTATACCTCAATGCGACTAAGCACCTCCATCTGGTCACCGGCCAGGTAGCCGATCAACGTCCCTCCTACGATACAGAGTATCACCCAGATGGTAAGGTATTTCTCAAAAAAGGCAATCTGCTTTTTGGGTTGTTTTGTTGCTTGCGCCATGGTACAGCCGATTTAGTATCTGTTATTCACATCGCAATATTACGATAAATTCATTTAGAACCAAAACCAGAATAGCTTGTAGTTGCCTTCACCAAAAGCGGTATGCTTATGGCATCTATCGATGATTCTTTATGGAAGTTTAAGATTATATAGCAGGAGGCTTTAATTTCTTGAATGAATCGCCTTAATTAAAGAAATCAAATTTTCGGATATAGCGCATTCATAATCAAATCTGACTGCGTTATCCAGCACTTTGATTGCTTCTAATTTCAACTTTTAGCCAAAGTTTCGATTACCATGATCATCAGTACCATCCTTACGCTGGTTGGCCTCTTGGGCACACTGGCCATTGTAGCCTATTTGCGCCAGGTAGAAGACGCCATAGAAGAATTGCAGGGACAACTCGAGGAGCCTGTCTGCCCTGTTTGCCATATCCCGCACCCACCGAAGCGAGCGGAACAATTGCATACAGGCAGACTGAGCCAGATCAGCAGCTATTACAAGCGCAGAAAGGTCGCAGCCCGCAAACTGTACAGATCACGCAGCAACATAGAACAATAGGCTTATCCGAGCAGTTCTTTGGAGGTGTGTTTGATATTGCGCCAGAACAAGTGGCTGAAAATGGCCTGGAAAAGAGGTGTGGGAACATGCTCTTCGTCGAGCTGTAATGTCGCCAGCAGTCGCATGACTTCCTGCAGTTTCTTCAGCTGCCCTGGCTCGTTCATGTGATTGAGCTCTTCTTTTCCAAAAAGGAAGGCGTTGTCCAGCCGGTCGTCGGTGCGCTCGATGTAGTCCATTACCTCGTATACCCTAGCTGAAAGCTCCGGCAGGATGGTATCAGCGGCTACGCGGTCAAATTTCCAGAGATCCGGTACGATGGGTGCACCCAATTGCTGGCTGCGTCTGATGTCTGACAGGCGCTTATACAGCAGGAGCGCCAGTACAATGTTACTGCCGCTTTCAGAGGTATGACTTAGCTCGTTCAAAAGGTGAATCGCCTGCTGCACGGTACCAAAGACATGCTCCACTACCTGCTGTTCCGGCTCCTGCCACTTGCTCATGTGCACCAGGTCATCCGTTACGTAAAAATAAGCAGGGTTCTGAAACACGGCCTCCTCTACGGCATGCACCATGGCCTCCAGGCTGGAAGCAGACTGCAGTAAATGGTTGAAGCAAATAAAATAGGCGATTTGATGCGCGGTCATGGGCACCTGCTGAAAGCGAAGTGTCATTTTGATGGCTTCAGGGATATTCATACAGGAGGCCCTTTGATGGTTAAAGATTCACTCTTTCTGACAGGTATGCTTCAAAGGTAACACATTAATTTCCAGTCACCCAATACCCAAAAGTGGGTATTTTCACCCTCACACCGCCACGACTACTTTGCCTACTGACCTGCCCTGCTGAAACAGCCGGATGGCCTCGTGCATTTCGTCGAAGGCATACACATGACCCACGTGCTGGGGCGCAAGCCGGAGTTGCTGCAGCCCCTGCAGTAATTCATGCATCATATCCGTCTGCTCGTAGAGGTAGATCAGGTTAAAACCCATAAGGGATTTATTTTCGGTTGGCAGCTTGAGGGGATCTATTTTAGGACGGCGCAGGTACTTCCAGATCAGGCGCGGATAGTTAGGCTTGCTGCCATGACTGCTGAACGAGGCGTTGCCATACACCACCATGCGCCCCATCGGTGCCAGCGCCTTCCAGCCTAACTCCAGTATATGTCCGCCGATGCATTCCATGATCAGGTGCAGGGGGCGACCATTGAGACTGTGCATCAGCTTGTCATAGAATTCCCTGTCGCGCAGGATCACATCCCCGTAGTGCTCGTGCTTGCGCAAAAACTCCACTTTGCCTGGCTGCCCCACCGTACCAATGGTATAGGCGCCAATTTTCTGACAGATGCGGTTAGCCAGTATACCTACCCCGCCCGCTGCACTATGAATCAGCACGTTCATACCCGGCTTCAGGTTGCCAAGTTCGGTAAGGGCATAATAGGCCGTAAGTCCCTGTACCAGAAAACCGGCTCCCTCCTCAAAACTCCAGCTTTCGGGCAAGGGCAGCACATAGCGGTGGTGGCTGTTGATGTGCGAGACGTAGCCACCAAATTTTGTGGCGCCCATGACCCTGTCCCCGATCTGCCAGTCGCCCGCCTCCTCGCCCACAGCTACAATTTCGCCCGCAAACTCCAGCCCAGGTATAAACGAACCGCTGGGGGTGGCACTGTAAAGGCCCTGCATGGCAAAGACATCGGCAAAATTGAGTCCAATAGCACGCACCTGCACGCATACCTCATCGTGGGCAGGCGACTCAAGCGACTCATGGCGTAGCTCGAGGTTGCGGATGGAGCCAGCCCGCGACATGCGGTATACCTGTCGATCGATCATAGCGCTGATTTATGTTTACCACTGCTTACGTCAGAAGGCAGCTGCTGTGAATTTTTTTGTGAAATAAATTGAGTCTCCGTGTGGAATCCGGGGCCTCGGTTCATCTACTATACAAATGCGGCAGAAGGCCTGCCCGCATCCACAACCACAAACGGAAAGGACAAGATCATGGCACAGGTACAGGAAAAACAAAACCCGGCAAAAGGCAACAGAAAACGTGCACGCAACAATGGCTTTCACCTGGATATGACTCCCATGGTGGACCTGGCCTTTCTGCTGCTGACATTCTTTATGCTCACGACCTCATTTGCCAGGCTCCAGACCATGGAGATCAACATGCCTGTCGCAACTGGCCCCAACACACCTATACCTGGCAAAAACGCACTGAACATTGTGCTCGATGAAGCAGACAAGGTATACTATTTCTTTGGCTTCCCGGGTGATGAGCCAGAGGTAAAGCAGACAGACTTTTCAGCTACCGGAATCCGGCAGGTGCTGCTGGCCGAGCAGGTAAAAAGTAACCCCAACATGGTGGTGCTGGTGAAAGCAACGGAAAGCTCCCGCTTTAAAAATATGGTGGATGTGCTGGACGAGCTCAAAATAACCGACACCCGCAAATATGCCTTGGTAGAGCTTCAGGAAGAAGACAAGGCATTGCTGGCCTCCCGATAAGCAAAATCCCTGCTGCTCCATTGGGCAGCAGGGATTTTATAAATTCATTTCAATGGAAGCATGGTACATTCAACTATATTTATTTTATTGAATATACTTTAACACAGCATCGCTTATGTTTTTAAAGTTCTTCTCAATATCGCGTTCCACTGATGACCTGGAGCTGGTGCGGCAGTATCGCCGTTCCGGTGACCTGGACGTGATCGGGAAACTTTTTGAGCGGCACACCGAGATGGTATACCTGATCTGCCTGCGTTACCTGGAGGATGAAGAAGAAAGCAAAGACGCCACGATGCAGGTGTTCGAGCAACTGATTGTGGCACTGAAACGGCATGAGGTAAGTAACTTCAAATCGTGGCTGCACTCGCTCACCAAAAACCACTGCCTTCAACTGCTGCGAACAGGCCGACTGAAAGATAGAGTAAGCCAGGCCCTGCCACGCGAGCAACACACCCTGCCTCAAGACGAAGCCACACAGGCAGAGCTGGACTGGCAGGCGCTCGAACACGGGCTGGTACACTTGCCTGCTGAGCAGCGCACCTGCATCGAGTTGTTTTACCTGCAACAGAAGAGCTATCGCGAGATAGAGGAAATCACGGGCTGTGACCTCAAGCAGGTAAAAAGTTACATACAGAACGGCCGCCGTAACCTTAGAATTTACATTGAGAAAAACCATGCGCAACGATAAAATACAAACAAGCGAAAGGGGACTGGAGGAACACCCCTCCACTGAGCTGCTGCGGCAATACCAGGAAGGCACGCTGCCGCCGGCTACCAACTATGAACTGGAGAAGCACCTGCTCGATTGTGAGATGTGCGAAGACATACTGACAGGCATGTCGCTTTCAGACCGGGACCGTACCCGCCAGTCCCGCTACCGCATCTGGCAGCGGGTCCGCACCCGCTTGCGACGCAAGCACCGCCCGCGTGCCCTGCACGGCCTCGCGGACTGGCGTGTAGCCCTGGGTCTGCTGATGATGTTCTGTTCACTTGGCCTTATCCTATTCTACCATTACACCCGCACAGCCGCTCAGGAGAAAGCAGCCATGCAGGCAGCCGAAATCCTGCCGCCTAGTCCGGAGGAATTGCTGGCCCGCACAATAGACGCTGCGCTTGTGCTGGACATTCCGGCACCTCCTGCCAGCAGCCACCTGGAGAGTAGCAGAGCGCAGGCGGAGTACAGTCTCCAAGGGCAGGTACTGGATACAGGAGGCCAGGGTATAGGGCAGGCAACCGTGCAGGTGCAGGGCAGCCCCTGGCAGACCAGCAGCGACGAACAAGGGTTTTTCAGGCTTCCGCTGGATGCCGGCAGCTATACCTTGCTCGTGAGTAGTGCAGGCTATGCTACCCAGACCTTCAGCGTCAAAAGCCCGGACAAAGCAGTGCGCCTGCTTCTGGAAAAGAAAAAATAGCCTTTATGGCCGCACCAGTATTTATACTGAAACGGTTAGGATGATTTACGAGCACCGATTCTCATCAAAACAATCTGAAAGGTCACCTGTTGCACACCAATAAAGTATTTCATTTCATGCTTTTAGGGTAAAAACACTTAAATTACAGCCTGATATACTTTGCCAAAAACATACAGCTCACCTTTTTTTATTGTACTGTATCCCTTTTTTACCCCTGGCAGAGTCCTCGCATACTATGGAAAATAAAGCACCTGTGCTGCAACCCGGCAGTGAAAAAAATTATGATTCTGACTTCTGCGGCAGCATTCCGCTTCACCAGATCAACCTGATACAACCACACGGACTGCTGCTTGTTCTGGACAAGACCCTCCGGATCAGGCAAGTAAGCGAAAACTGCACAGAACTGCTTGGAATTGCACCCGATGCGATCCTTGAAAAGCCGCTGGCAGACTTTGTACAGGAAAAAGAGCTCGAAGACCTGCAACTGAAACTGACACGTGAGCAGGCCTCTCAACATGAGCAGGTCGACATACCTTCGTCCCTCACTTTCAATACAGCAGGACAAAGCAAAGTTTTCACCGTCACCGCCCATCCGGAAGCAGAACAGATTCTGCTGGAGATGGAGCCGGCGCAAAGTGAAGAAGACAAATCTTTTCTGGCCTTTTTCCAGCAAATCAAATACATCACATCGCGTATCAAGCAGGCTGATACGACCGAAGCGATCGCGCAGGCTGTGGCAGACGAGTTTAAGCACTTTACGGGCTTTGACCGGGTACTGGTCTACCGCTTCGACCACATGTGGAATGGCACCGTGATCGGGCAGGCCAAAACAGAAGACATGAGTGATTTGCTGGGGCTCCGGTTTCCGGCTTCCGATGTGCCCAAGCAGGCACGTGACCTCTACTTCCGTAACCCCTACCGGCTTATACCTGCCCGCGCCTATACACCTGTTCGCCTCCATCCTATCCTTAACCATATTACCAGACGCTTTACGGATCTGACAAGCTGCAACCTGCGCAGTGTGGCGGGCGTGCACCTGGAGTATATGGGCAATATGGGCATTTCGGCCTCCATGTCAGTACCGCTTATTATGGAGGGCAAACTGTGGGGCCTGATCTCCTGCCATCACAAAACCCCGAAATACCCAAGCTACCAGGAGCGCACGGCCATGGAGCTGTTGTCGACCATAGCGGCAGTACGCCTGGGTGCCTATGAGAAAGAGCAGCGCGCGTCCGTACAGTCACACATGCGCGGACAGTATGCCGGTATGCTGGAGCAGCTCTTTAAGAGTGACTTTTTTACAGATGCCCTGCTACAGGGTCAGCCAAACCTGCTGGAGCTGTTATCACTTGATGGCGCAGCTATACTGTATGAAGGCAATGTACACACCATGGGGCAAACCCCTCCTGTGCAGAAAATAAAAGAGCTGGCTTCCTGGTTGCGACGCAACAGCTCCGATAAAACATACGTAACCAATTCGCTCCCCCAGGTCTATCCCAATAGCAAAGATTATAAGGACACGGCAAGCGGATTGCTGGCTTTGGCCATTAATCCTAACCAGGGCGAGTATATTCTCTGCTTTCGGGGAGAGGTACTGCAAACTGTCAACTGGAGCGGTAATCCTGATCAGGCCATCCGGATGGAACCGGACGGCAAAAGCTACCACCCCCGTAACTCGTTTGCGCTTTACCAGCAGACGGTGCAGCTCACTTCCCTCCCCTGGCAACAGGAAGAACTGGAGGCTGCAGAGGCACTGCGTAGTGCTGTACTTAGCAAGATCATCCGAGAGAAGTACTAAGAGAATCTATTACCATTATTTCGGCTAAGACAGCATGTTGCAGCAAGCAAACAATAAGCAGGAGCAGAAAATAAGCCCAAAGCCTGCCGATCATTACCTGGTAGGAATCGGTGCATCAGCGGGAGGACTTGAGGCTATTCACAAGGTCTTCGACCATTTCCCTGGCAATTCCAGCTTCTCATTCGTCATCATACAGCACCTGTCGCCAGACCATAAAAGTCTGATGGCGGAGCTGCTGTCCAAGCATACCAGCATGCAGGTGCAGGAAGCGGAAGATCATGCGTTTACACGCCCGAACTGCGTTTACGTACTGCCCAGTGGCAAGCAGCTGAGTCTGCAGAACGGGCGCCTGCGCCTGACTGAAAAGCCCCGCAACCGGGAGCCCAACTTTGCCGTGGATGCATTTTTTGAATCACTGGCCATCGACCGGGGTCCGTACGCGATTGGCGTTGTGCTGTCCGGTACCGGGACGGACGGCAGCAAGGGGGTTCGGGCCATCAAGCAGGCCGGCGGTCTGGTGGTAGTGCAGGATCCCGAGAGCGCCAAGTTCGATGGCATGCCCCGCAGCGCCATTGATACAGGAAGTGTGGACTTCGTATTACCACCCGATCAGATTCCGCACGAGATCATGGAATATACCCGCCGCACCCCCCTGGTCCGGAATATTATCCAGAGCGGAAAGCAGCAGGATGATCCGGGCAGAGAGGAAGAAATACTCAACGAAATACTGGACCTGGTATGCACCCATACGCAGGTCAACTTCAGCCACTATAAGAAACCCACGCTAAACCGGCGCATTCAAAAGCGGATACAGACCCTGAAGCTTAAAACACTGCAGGAGTACCTCAATTACCTGCACGCCAACCCGGCCGAAATCAAAGTCCTTTGCCAGGATTTTTTCATCAATGTCACCAGCTTTTTCCGCGATCCGGATGCCTTTCAGCTCCTGGAGGAAAAGGTGATCCCGAAAATACTGGCGTCGAAAGAGGAAGGCGAACTCACCAAAGTATGGATTGCGGCCTGCAGCACAGGCGAAGAGGCCTATTCGCTGGCCATCCTCTTTCACGAGGCCTTTCATAAACTGGGCCGCCAACCCGATGTAAAGCTCTTTGCCACCGATATAGACCAGCAGGCCCTGCAAAAAGCGTCCAAAGGCACATACCCTGCCAGCGCCATCCAGAAGCACGTGTCAGAAGAGCGTCTGCAGCGTTTCTTTCAGTTGAAGGGCAATAAATACACTGTAAGTGATGAGATCCGCAAGATGGTGATCTTTGCACAGCACGACCTGCAGAAGGACCCTCCCTTCAGCAAGATCGACCTGATCACCTGCCGCAACATGCTCATCTACCTCAACCCCAGCCTGCAGCATAAAGTACTTTCCCTGTTTCCATACGCCCTCAACATGGGCGGCTACCTGCTATTGGGGCCGAGCGAGCACATCGGAGACATGCAGGAGTACTTTGAGGAAGAAGACCGCAAATGGAAAATTTTCCGAAAAGTAAAAGACCGCAGCAGCCTGCAGCGCAGCTACGGCGTCACCGAATACCATACTTCCAGCATGCAGCAAAGCCAGGCCAGCCAGTTTAAGACGACACAGCTTAACCGCTATAATGAGGCATTTATGGATGCCCTGGCAGAAGACTTTAAAGTTACCGCCCTTTATGTTGACGCAAACTACCAGCTGCTGCACGGCATTGGTGACATCAACCGCTTTCTTAAGTTTCCGGATAAGCGCCTGCATTTCAACCTGATCAAGATGGTGCCGGAAGAGCTGGCAGTTGTGCTCAGCGTCAGCATACGCAAAGCGATCAAAACTAAAAAGAGTGTGGTAGGCCGGCAGGTGGCTGTGAAGTTCGGCAAGAAAGAGCGTCTGATCCATACTTCCGTGCGCCCCGTGACGCTCGAGAAAGGCCAGCCGCCACTCATACTCGTGCTGTTGCAGGAAATGGGCGAAGTAAGTCCGCAACCTAAGTTAACGGATTCTCCGCATATATCGGACGCAGACTACTACCAGCAACTCACTACCCTGGAAACGGAACTGCGCGAAACCCGCGAAAGCTTGCAGATGACCGTGCAGGATCTGAGTACCACCAATGAGGAGCTGCAGTCGAGCAACGAGGAGCTGATGTCGAGCAATGAGGAGCTGCAGAGCTCCAACGAGGAAATGCAGTCACTCAACGAAGAGTTGCACACCGTCAATTCAGAACATCAGCTGAAGATTAAAGAGCTGCAGGAACTGAATGAGGACCTGGACAATTATTTCCGAAGCTCCAATGTGGGGCAGATCTTCGTGGACCATAACCTGGAAATCCGCAAGTATACCCCATCGGTGGAACAGATCGTCAACATCATCGGGGGCGACATTGGAAGGCCGGTTTATCACCTGTCACACAACCTGAAGTATGCCCGACTCTTCGACGATATCCGGGATGTGAACAATACCTCACGGGAGATTGAACAGGAAGTGGAGACGGAGAATGGCCGTTATTTCCTGATGCGAATACTCCCCTACCTGAAGCGTGATGGGAACAAAGACGGCGTTGTGGTCAGCTTTGTGGATGTGACTACCCTCAAGACCCTGAGCAGTGTGGTGCAGGGGGTGCTCGACAGCTCGATCAACAGCATCATGGCCATGGAGACCATCCGCGACAACAAGAACCAGATCACAGACTTCACCTGGACCCTGCTCAACAAAAAAGCAGAAGAAATGCTGGGCGAATCGAGCGCAGACCTGCTGCACACAAGTGTGACAGCCACCATATCCGGCCTGCGCGATACCGGCCTGTTCAGAAAACTCTGCCATGTGGTGGAAACGGCCAAGCCGCTGCACATAGAGCAGCTGCTGAGCCTGAACGAGCAAAAAGCCTGGTTCGAGATAGCCGCCGTGAAAATGGGGAATGGCATTGCACTGACCATGGCTGATATCACAGACAAAAAGAACAGTGAAGAGCAGACGCTGGCAGCATACGAAGAGCTTAAAAGAGCAGAAGAAAACCTGACAGTGCTCAACAACAAACTCGAGCGCCTGGTAGAGGAACGCACCCATGAGCTGGCCAACAGCGAAGAGCGCTTCCGCCTGGTATCCATGGCCACCAACGACGTGGTATGGGACTGGAACCTGGCCTCTAACGAGATCTGGTGGAGTGACGGTTTGTATAAAATGCTGGGCTTCGACGAACAGGAAATGTCTGACGGCATGGAAGGTTGGTTCTCCAAACTGCATCCTGACGACCGCCTGGAAGTGGAGCGCAGTGTCAACGATGCCATCAACAATGGCAAGAGGCAGTGGAATGCGGAGTACCGTATCCAGCACAAGGAAGGAAATTATACCTACGTTTCGAACAGGGCCTACATTCTGTACAACGAGTACAACATGCCTTACCGGATGATCGGCTCATTCATTGACCTTTCGGACCTGAAACAGGCACAGGAGAAGTTGCAGCACACGAACGACCACCTGATGCGTGTGATCGACGATCTGGACACCTTTGTGTACACGGCCTCTCATGACCTGAAGTCACCGATTGCGAATATAGAGGGCCTGATGCTCGTCCTGGAAGAGCAGATAAAGGAAGCGGAGCCACTCCCCGGCGAGCCCACAGACCCTCTGTTTGCCATGATCAAAGACTCCATCAGGCGCTTCAAGAATGTGATCCGCGACCTGACCGATATCGCCAAAGTGCAGCGGGATGTGGACGGTGAGTCAGAAGCCCTGGAGATTGAAACCGTGTATAATACGATCTTTGACGGGCTGAGAGAAGAGGCAGAGCGAAAGCAGGCTATCATTGAAACTGACTTCTCTGAGGCACCCGATATCAGTTTCTCCAAAAAGAACCTGCACAGCATCCTATACAACCTACTTAGCAACGCACTCAAGTATAGCTCTCCTGAGCGCAGGCCGCATGTCAGGATCAAAAGCAGCCGCAAAGGCAAAAAGCTTGTGTTGAGCATCGAGGACAACGGACTTGGTATCAGCAAGGACAGCCAGAACAAAATGTTTACGCTCTTCAAGCGATTCCACTCCCACGTAGACGGCACTGGCATGGGCCTTTACATTGTAAAGCGGATCATGGATAATTTTGGCGGACAGGTGCAGGTGAAAAGTGAAACAGACAAAGGGACAACGTTCACACTGACATTTCCGCAGTAACAGAAGAATACGCCCTAAAAATTAAAAACAGATTATGTATATAGCCATGAGCCAGTTTGAGGTCGCCAACGATATGGCAGCCGATGTGAAGGAAGCATTCGTGAACCGACCGCACATGGTGGATCACGAGAAGGGTTTTCTGGGCATGAAGGTGTTTACACCACAGGAGAACGAAAATGAGTTCTGGGTGATGACCACCTGGACCGACGAGATCAGCTACAAGGAATGGTACAAAGAGCACATGAAGGAGTCGCACCAGGGTATACCGAAGGGCTTGAAGCTGGTACCGGGTAGCCTGAAAGTGCGTTTTTTTGACCTGGTGAGTGACTAAAAAAAATTTTTATCGTAGGTAAGGCCAGAACCAAACCCTTATACCTATGACCTTCCACTCTACAAGACCTGTTGATGTGCTGTTTGATGCTGCACGCCGCGGCGACCTCACCCTCCTGAAACAACTCATTGATGAAGGGGTTGACGTGAACGAACCGGGCCCTCGCGGATTCACACCGTTGATCATAGCCACCTATAACAACCAACCGGAAGCAGCCCGTATGCTCCTGGAAGCGGGAGCAGATGTAAACGCCCAGGACCAGGCTGGAAATACTGCCCTGATGGGGCAGTGCTTCAATGGCTACGAAGGTATAGCTGAGCTGCTGCTGGAGTATGGCGCCGACCTTGATGTGCAGAACGGTAGCGGCGGCACTGCCCTGATGTTTGCCACCATGTACGGCCGCAACAACATGGTCAAGTTCATGCTTGATCAGGGTGCGAACCGCGAACTTCGTGATGCACGTGGCCTGACAGCACAACAGATGGCTGCACAGGTGGGCAATGAAGAAGCCCTCAAGCTATTCGAAACCTCCACAGAAAGCACCACCTGATTATTTCTGGCTTATTTTTCTGAAATTGCGGCGACATGTCGTACGCCCTTTCCATACCTGAATTGCCGGAGCTGCCTGTAAAAGAAGCGCTCCCCAGCCTGCTACAAGCGCTCTCTCAAACTAACCGAGCTGTATTGGAAGCTCCCCCGGGAGCAGGCAAAACGACCCTGGTGCCGCTTGCCTTACTGCAGGCTGACTGGCTACAGGGAGGCAAAATACTGGTACTGGAACCACGGCGCCTGGCTACCCGTGCGGCAGCGCAACGCATGGCCGACCTGATGCAGGAGCCGCTGGGCCAGACGGTAGGCTACTGGGTACGCATGGAGCATGTTGTGTCAGCACGTACGCGTGTAGAAGTAGTGACAGAAGGCATCCTGACGCGCATGCTGCAGGAAGATCCCGCCCTGGAAGGTGTAGCCGCTATCCTGTTTGATGAATTTCATGAACGCAGCCTGCAGGCCGACCTGGGTCTGGCCCTGGCGCTGGATGCACAGGCAGTCCTCCGACCCGATCTGCGCATCGTGATCATGAGCGCCACCCTCGATGCGACAGGTATAGGCAAGTGGCTGCAGGCGCCGGTTATTCGGAGTGATGGCCGCCTCTACCCTATCGAAACGCACTACCTCACGCCTGCCGAAGTGGCCACTGCCGGCACCCGTCCCGCGGAGCGTTTGCAACAGCTGGTTCCAAGGGCGATCATGAAAGCGTTACGGGAAGAGCCTTCCGGCGATATCCTGGTGTTCCTGCCAGGTATGGGCGAAATGCGTCGGGTGGCCGAGCAGCTCGAAAACAGAATACCAGCAGATACAGAGCTGCACCTTTTGCACGGCGACCTGGCGCTAAGCCGGCAGATGGCAGCCATCCAGCCCTCCCCTTCCGGCAATCGAAAAATAGTACTCGCTACCAGCATTGCCGAAACCAGTTTGACCATCGAGGGTGTGAAGATCGTGGTGGACGGCGGATATGCCCGTGTGCCACGTTTTATGCCCCGAACCGGTCTGACCACGCTGGTTACCACGCCGGTATCAAAAGCAGCTGCTGACCAGCGCCGCGGCCGTGCCGGACGATTGGGACCGGGAGTCTGCTACCGGCTCTGGTCTACGGCTGATCAGCTGCAACTGCCCGAACGGCAGGATCCGGAAATATGCGAAGCTGACCTGGCGGGTCTGGCACTGGAATTAGCCCTGTGGGGTATAAAGGATGCTGCTGCGCTGCAGTGGCTGGACGCGCCGCCTGCAGCAGCCCTGTCCCTGGCACGTGACTTACTCCTGCGCCTGGAAGCACTGGATGCAGCAGGTCATGCCACAGCACATGGCAAGGCCATTGCTTCCATGGGTCTGACACCCCGTCTGGGACACCTGGTGATCAGGGGACATGAAATGGGTCTGACCGAAACGGCCTGCACCCTGGCTGCCTTGCTCGCGGAGCGTGACATCATCCGGTCACAACATCCCCATAGCACACCCCAGCCTGATCTGCCCTTGCGGCTCGAACTACTAACCGGTAAGCGCCCGCCTATGCCTGGCTACCAGCGTGATGAAAATGCCATCAGGCGCGTGCAGGAACAGGCGCAGCATTTGAGACAGCGTCTCCGTGCTTCCAAAGGAACGATCGAAGCCCACGCCTCAGGCATACTCACAGCACTGGCCTATCCAGACAGGCTGGCACAACGTGAAAGCACTGGCAAGGTACGGCTTATCACAGGCCAGCGCGCTTCGCTTCCCACTGAGTTATTCTCTGAAGCAGATTACTATGGCATCGCCCACCTCGATGCCGGGCAGCATCCGCGCATCCTGTTGGCAGCACCGCTCAGCAAAGAAGAAGTCCTTCAGCATTTTGAAACGCAGCTTATGCAAACCGAAGAAGTGCGCTGGGACAATGCGACTAACCGTGTAGTAGCACGACGGATTGTAAAGCTCGGCGCTTTGGTGCTGGAAGAAAAACAACTCACGCAACCTGACCCGGAGCAGATTGCCCAGGCACTGCTACAGGCACTGCAGGATAAAGGCGTAGCACGGTTGCCCTGGTCAGAGGAAGCGCTTCGCACCCGCCAGCGCATCACTTTTCTGCAGCAGCTGGCACCTGACAAATGGCCTGATGTATCAGACACTGCCCTGGAAGCGACGATGGAAGATTGGCTGCTACCGCACCTGGCCGGCTTGCGCAGCATGGAGCAGGTCAACCGGCTGGACTTTAATGGAATCCTGCTAGCTATGCTTAGCTGGGAGCAGCAGCAGGAGCTCGATCAACTGGCACCTACGCATCTCCCGGTACCCAGCGGTTCCCGTATAGCACTTGACTATACAGATCCCACTACACCGGTGCTGGCAGTCCGCCTGCAGGAGGTATTTGGCCTGCTCGACACCCCACGCATTGCCGCTGGCAAGGTCCCGCTGCTCATGCACTTGCTCTCTCCTGCATCAAGACCGGTGCAGGTAACCCGGGACCTGCGCAGCTTCTGGAACGCAGGCTACTTTGAGGTGCGAAAAGACCTCCGTGGACGCTATCCCAAGCACCATTGGCCTGAGGATCCACTGACGGCTATACCTACCCGAAGCACCAAACGGAGAGGTAGTTGAGCAGCACTTAATGGCAGCCTAATTACAGGCTGAACATACACCAGCATGTTTAAAATATAACATTATCAAGAATATAAAAATTAAAACAAACTGATTCACAACCTTTTAGAACACAGACAACGTACAAATTTATGAAAATCAATTCTGCCTTACTTAAAAGCAGATATTGTATCATAATCAGATTTAAAAAAATAAGACCATGAAAAAGATATTATATGCAGGTTTCGGTTTAATGTTTGGTATGATGGGCTTAGTGGCCTGTGATAACAGTGGAACCGGGGCTACAGAAAGTGATGGTACTGTTGTACATAAAGATTCTGTCGCTACCGAATATGAAGTAACTGAAACTGTAGTTGAACGCGATACCACAACTAATACCAGAACGGTGGATATAGACCGTGAGAATAATCCGGATAACAGATAAAAAATAAATTATTTTTTGGTTAAACGTAACCCGGCTACAATTGACGCCGTATAAAAGAACGGCTAAAAGTTGAAAAGTTAATTGTTACAGACTAATCTTTTCAAATAGAGAACAGCACCTTTACGAAGGTGCTGTTCTTTTTTTTGCCCATTCTGATTAGTATCCCTTCATCCTGCCGGTTGAGCGCTTCCCAATTATCTAAATGACAAATCAGTGTGCCCCTCTAAGCACAACCTGCAGTAATTTACTCTTCCATTGAACTTAAAATACCCAACTTTGGGTACTGACACAGGTACTTTACAGTGCTATATTTGCATTTTCTTATACATCATTAAACATCACTTTTATCTCAAATAACACTTTGGGGCGTTTCCTGCCTTTGCCAAACCAATAACCTCTACACACCTTATACCCATGAAGAAACATGTACAATTGCTGTTGCTATTGCTGATCGGCTTTGGCCTGAATAGTTGCGAACTAATTAATGACGCCTTTGAAGAAGCACTTGATTTTGAAGGCATTTTTGAATCACCTGACGGCATGGTGATTGAAGCGATCGGTGATAATGCCTACATCCTGAAAGTTGGCAAAACAACACAACTTGGTAAAACGACTTTACGGGTTGGCAATCCTTTTATGGTCGGTGTAAAGTACCGAAAGTCCAGCGAAGACTGGAGTGCTATCACGTATACCAGCCAAGGCGAGGCAGAAGAGCATGGTTTTAGCTATGACGGCAACAGCATTTATGTTTACCATGGCCCATTGGCACTTAGAAACTGGGCCAGAACCAATACCAGGCCATCCACAGGAGGTAGCACCCCAAGTACAGGCACACCGAGTACGGGTACACCGACAGGCGGCAATATCACCTTGCTAGATGTTAAAAATATTGAAGGTGCCCTTAACAGCACAAAAACTTATAAGATCACTGTGCCTTCTGGCACCAAAAAGCTGGAAGTAGTACTAAGTGGACTTGAAACTGGAGGCCGCCCTTTGTCGGACCTATTTGTACGCCGCGGACAGGCCCCTGTTATCAACCGCTCTAATGGCTACAGCTGGACAGCAGACTGTGCCAGTGTAAACCCGAATTATGACGATGAAGTATGTATTTTTAACAATCCTTCATCCGGAGAATGGTACCTCACCGTGTATGGTTACCATGCTTATTGGGGAGCTAACCTGAAGGCAGTCATCACCAAATAAAAAATATTTTCAAATACTCTGTAACCTCCCTGCAACTGCTGCCGTATAAAAGAATGGCTAAAAGTTGAAAAGTTAATTGTTACAGACTAATCTTTTCAATAGAGAACAGACTCCTGATAAAGGGGTCTGTTCTTGTTTTATACCTACCCCAAGAAATAAAAAGGGAGCCCTGACTGTTCAGGGCTCCCTTTTTCAGTTATAAGCACTAGCTGCCTAAAGCGGGTTCTTCTTCAGCTCCGCCTGGAATTTCTTCAACTGCGGATCAATTGCTTTTTTATCGCCGACTACCACCAGGGTCATGTTTTTAGGCCGCATGTACTTTTGGGCCGTCTGCTGTACCTGCTGTGGGGTAATGGCATGGATGTTCTGCACCTGGTTCTCCAGGAATGAATCCGGCAAGTCGTGGAGCTTCAGGAAATTAAGCTGCGACACAATGCCCCATGGAGAGGAATTGCGCAACACAAACAAACCAGCTTCATAGTTTTTGATGCCCTCCAACTCTTCCGGCGCAGGCGCCTCTGTAGCAAGTCGGTTGATTTCGTATAGAATTTCACGCAGCGAATTGCCTGTGTGCTCCGTGGTTACATCCGCCACCTGGGCCCAGTCTCCTACCCGGTAGCGGGCAGACAGTGAGCTGGAGGGTGAGTAGGTATAGCCTTTGTCTTCGCGGATGTTACGGGTAATACGCGAGCCAAACGAGCCACCTAACAGCGAATTGGTAACACGCAAGGCCATGTAATCAGGGTGCGAAGGATCCACAACCGGCAAACCAAACACAATGGTGGACTGTGGAGCCCCCGGTCTGTCTATGACGATCATATCGCTCTTCGTAACTGGCTTGGCAACCGTGATTTGTGGTGCAGCTCCTTTTCGCCAATCGCTCAGCTGATTGGTAACAGCCTCTTTCATGGCCCCCTGGTCAAACTTGCCGGCAACGTATACGGTAGTGCGGTCGGCTCCAAACTGCTGCTCGTAAAACTGCTGTACCTGCTCTCTCGTGAACCCATCAATCATTTCATCCGTCGGGAAATCACGTCCATAAGGATGGTTCGGGTAGAGCGCCCCTCTGAATTTGGATTGGGCAGTAGCACCCGGCTGCTGACGCAACAGGTTATTCTGGCGCTTGAAGTCATTTTTTATACGGGCCATTTCAGCTTCCGGAAATGCCGGATTTTTGAGCAGGTCAGCCATGATATCGACTAGTTGCGGGCCAAATTCTGACAGAGCAGAACCGGAAATCCAGGTTTCATTCGGCCCGACGCTTACGTATACTGAGCCGCCCAGGCGGGCTACTTCTTCAGCCAGCTGCCGTGCGTTTCGTGTCGCGGTGCCTTCCTGCATCAGGTTTCCCACGATGTCGGCCAAGCCGTTCTGCTTCTCCGTTTCATGCACGTTCCCGACCTGGACCACCATGCTCACGACTACCTTAGGCACGTCGCCGTAAGGGACCATCACGGCAGACAGCCCATTATCCAGTTCGAATTCCTGTTTGGCGGGCAGTTTAAAATCACGCGGCTGGCCCCCTTCCGGCGGCGTTTGTTTCTGAGCCATGGCCATACCTGCCGACAGGGTCAGGATGGCGCTCAGTGTTATGGTGAATATCTTTCTATACATGGCGCTTAGCTTTTTGCAAGTGGGTTAACAACTAAAACAGTACGATTGGTTGGGCGCAGGTACTCCTCTATCGTTTTGCGAAGGAGCTCAGGTGTCACCTTTTTGAACTCAGATTCCAAGCGGTTGATGCGGGACGGGTCATCGTCGAAAAGGGCGAAAGTGGCCAGCAGGTCTGCTTTTCCAAAACCGGAGGAAGCACTTACCTGATCATAGAGGGAGGAACGCATTTTCACGATCGCCAGGTCAATCAGCTCCTGGTCTATACCTTCCTGCTGCAACTTCTGTATCTCTGCATCGACCACTTTCACGATTTCGTCAGCATTTACGTTCTGGTCATGGATCAGGCTGCCCATCCAGAGCATCGGGCCATTGTAGTTGAACATGTTGCCCAGGAAAGCGTTGATGCCGCCATCCACAGAACTGGCATAGCCCCGCTCCTGCACCAGTGCCTGGTACAGGCGGCTGTCATTGCCCTGCAGCAGGATCTGGTCAAGCAGGCCCATCGCATAATACTCAGGAGAGTTGCGCTCAGGCATGTGGTAGGCGAAGGCCAAAGCCGGACGGTTAGCCAGCTTATCGTCTTTGGTGAAGCGCTGCTCTTTTTCCTGGCGCGGCTCACTCAGGTCAGGCAGCGAAGGAACATCCCCGGAAGGTATACCGGCGAAGTACTGCTGTATCCAGCGCTTGGCTTCGCTCGTTTCGAAGTCGCCTACAACAACCAGTACCGCATTGTTTGGCGAGTAATACGTATCAAAAAAAGACTGCACGTCCTCCAGACTGGCAGCGTCCAGATCCTCGAGGTCGCCGTAGAAGTTGTGTGCATTGTACCAGTTCTTATTGGCGTACTGTGGCATGTCAAGCCACGGAAAACCACCATAGGGCTGGTTCAACACGTTCACCTTCACTTCGTTCTTCACCACACCCTGCTGGTTGGTCAGGTTTTCCTGGGTGATGTTGAGCCCTTTCATACGGTCAGCTTCCGCCCAAAGCATGGTTTCCAACTTATGGGCCGGCACGATCTCAAAATAGTTGGTGAAGTCAAAACGGGTAGAGCCGTTCAGGATGCCGCCGTTTTTCTGCACCAGCTGAATAAACTCCATCTTGCCCAGGTTTTCGGAGCCCTGGAACATCATGTGCTCGAACAGGTGGGCAAAACCTGTGCGGTCCTTAGGCTCGATCCGGAAACCAATATTATAGTAGACCGCAATAGTGGCTAGGGGTGCCGTCTTGTCCTGTGACAGCACCACTTTCAGGCCATTGTCCAGGGTATAGTAGTCAACCGGAATCTGGTAGGCTGAAGCTGGAGAGGTATTCTCCGTAACTGTGTTGACGTTCTCAGCTGTGGTTGTAGCTGCTTCGGGGGTTTGGGTGGTTGTCCGCTGACCGCAGGCACTCAGGCTGAGTACCAGTGCCAGAGCACCCCATTTAACATAGTTTTGCAAAGGTGTGTGGTTCATAATGCACTGCTTTTAAGGTTGAAGATATGTTAATCCTTAATCCAGAACTTATTACGAAAACAAACTAAAATATATGCTAAAAAATATGTTAAATTTTAAAATACAGGTTTGTCTATATAAAAAAAGGCCTGAGTACCTAGACAAGGTACTCAGGCCTGCTAACCAATAAGTTATGGCTAGGGCCTCTTTACTGCGGCAACAATACCTGGTCTATTACGTGAATAATGCCGTTGGATGTAGGTATAGAGGCTAGAATCTTCACACCGTTTACGGTAGGCTGATCACCTTCCAGGCCAAGGTTTACACGACCTCCGTTCACCTGACCCAGGCTCATGTCGTTGTCAAAACGCTCAGCAGGGATCACGCCTACGTATACATGGTATTGCAGAATGTTGCGCAGGTCCTTGCGGCTCTCTGGTTTCATAAGGCCGTCTACTGTGCCGGCAGGTAGTTTATCGAAAGCAGCGTTTGTCGGGGCAAACACAGTGAAAGGACCGGCATTGGTCAGGGCATCCACGAGCCCGGCGGCTTTTACGGCAGCTACCAGGGTGGTGTGGTCTTTTGACCCGGCCGCTACCTGCACTACGTTCTGCTGCGACTGGTCATCGGCTACAGCGGATTGGCCAGCTCCATGATCCATCGCTGCATGATCTGTATTAGTTTCAGTGGCCGCCACCGCCGTGTCTTGCTCGTTGGCAGAGTTGCAAGAGGTCACCAGACCAAAAGCAATTGCTATCAAGGTTACATGTAAACTTTTCATTTTATTTGAGTGGTTTAGTTTGATGGTGTAATATTCCGTAAATTTCTATCCTTGAAGGATGACTGCGATTAGTTAAAAAGATGATATTCGTTACTATTTGATATGAGAAGTAAAAGCGAACTTCGGGAAACCATCTTCCGTCACCTGGATGGTATTGTAACAGCCCCTACGGCCTATACCTTACACAAACACAGTGTGTTAGATTATCTGCTGCAAGAGCAGGAAGCAACTCTGGAGGAGCTGGTGACTAAGTTTAAAGCGAACGACGGCTACCTGAATGTGGCGCTGCGAGTGCTATGCTCACAGGGCTGGCTGTCACAGGACCTCGACAATGCCGCTGACCGGATCTCTTACCGTGTGACCGAAAGAGGCCGAATGGCTTTCCCATTGGTACACCTGTATAAAGATGTGGTGGAGCTGATGCAGCTCTCTGGCCAGTATCACGCCCGCAAGTTTGAGAAAGAGCCTTACCAATTCTGGGCAAAAGTAGCAGATAGGTATAAGGCGGGCTACGGACTGACAGAACCTGCCAACGAAGAAGAGCGAAGTGTGCAGGTACAGGTACTGAAGCACATTGAAGGACTGTTGATGGGGCCTACCATTGTGTTATTGGGTATGAATGGGATGTTTCACAAATACTTTATGGAAAGCCGCTTCAGCCCGGAGGAATTTCATGAAAATCATGAAGACTTCCGCAAGATACTGGATCTGTTCGCTCACCTGGGCTGGTTCCGCAAAGTGCGCGACCAGTACGAATACACGGAAGAGGGCGTGTTTTTTGCCAAACGGGGCAGCGCGTATGGTGTGACTGTATCGTACATTCCTACCTTCCGCCATCTCGACGACCTGATCTTCGGCAACCCCAACGTGCTCTGGGACAAACCGGAGGGAGCACCTGAACTGCATGTGGACCGCGAAATGAATGTATGGGGCAGCGGCGGCGCGCATGCTACCTACTTCAACGTGATCGACGAGATCATCATCGAGCTTTTCAACCGGCCTATCCATGAGCAGCCGAAAGGCATACTGGACATGGGTTGCGGTAACGGCGCCTTTCTGCAGCACATGTTTGATGTGATCGAACGACAGACCGAACGCGGTAAAGTACTGGACCAACACCCCCTCTTTCTGGTGGGAGCTGACTATAACCAGGCTGCTCTCAAAGTAACGCGGGCCAACCTGATCAAGGCGGATATCTGGGCTAAAGTGATCTGGGGTGACATCGGTCGTCCGGACCTGCTGGCAGATGACCTGCGCGAGAACTACAACATTGACCTGCGCGAGCTCCTTAACGTGCGCACCTTCCTGGATCATAACAGGATCTGGGAGCGTCCGGCGCAACGCGATCCGAACCGCCTGAGTCAGTCTACCGGAGCCTTTGCTTTCAGAGGCAAGCGGATAAGCAACAATGAGGTGGAGGACAACCTGCTGGAGCACCTCAAAAAGTGGACGCCTTATGTGGATAAGTTCGGCCTATTGACTATGGAACTGCACACCATACCCCCTGCCCTGGCAGCTGCCAACCTGGGCAAAACGGCCGCCACTGCCTATGATGCAACCCATGGATTCTCAGATCAATACATCGTAGAGGTGGAAGTATTTCATAAAGTGGCAGGAGAAGCTGGTTTGCATCCAGACAAAGGTGCCTTCCGTCGCTTCCCGGACTCTGACCTGGCTACGATCAGCATCAATTTGCTGAAGGGCATTCAAGACTAAGCTTACTCCAATGCTCACTATCCGCAAAGCAGAACTCGCTGATCTAAAGGCAGTGAAAGCCATCGACCAGTTGTTGTTCGGAGCTGACAGCTACCCGCTTTTTGTGCTGCGACAGTTCTATGATATCACGGGAGAATACCTGCTGGTGGCTGAAACCGGAGGAGAAGTGGTGGGCTACATGCTGGCACATCTTGACAAAGGAAACAGGAAAGGCTGGCTGCTCTCTCTCGGCGTGCTTCCTGCGCACCGGGGCAAGCGCATTGGTGAGAAGCTGATGGCGGCTACTATGGCCTCGATGGAAAAACAGGGTGCTTCCATCCTATACCTGACCGTACATCCTGACAATGCAGCCGGCATCAGCATCTATACCCGGCTAGGCTTTGCCGAGGAGCAGGAAGAGGCAGACTATTACCTGGACAACAGTCCGCGACTCTTGATGAGCAGGCGAATTTCTACTCAACCGGATATAGCATGTTAAAATCCACCTGCAGGTTGTCCTTTACCTTCATCATTAATATGGAGGGTCGTTTAATCCTGAACTCTTCCAAGCTGATCTCAAATCCACCGGTCACAAGCAGCCGTTGCTGCTGCCTTTGCTGTTGTGCCACGAACTGAATCTCCCGGGTTATACCATGAAAAGTAAGCTCCCCTGTTACGGTCAGGTTGCCGTTGTGCTCACTGATGTTTGAACTGACGAAGGAAACTGTTGGGTATTTGTCTGCTTCAGTAACCTCCAGCATATCACGGTCCCGGGCACGGTTGCCGCTATCAAAAGAGCGCACTGGCACCGATACTTCAACCTGCTGAATGCCTTTGCCATCAACCATTAACAATTGGCTGTTAACCTGTGCACTTTCCCCGTTCACCGTATGCAAAGCATGCTTTAAGGTATAGGTAATCCTGCTTTCCGGCAAAGCTAAGCGTGATTTTTGCTGTAAGGCTTCAGACACAGGCTGGAAAGCCATTATGAGTATAGCAAGGCTAAATAACAGGGTATGCAAGGCAGTTAGCTACATACCTTTAATATACTATCAGGCCCCGACCAAAGTTGATCGAGCACTTCAAAGACATGCTACCATGCAAAGCATTTTAAAGGTGCAATGGCCGGCCAGCAAACTATAAACAGTATTTCTATGTTATGGTACCTGAATCGCCCAAAGGGTAGTAAGCTCACAGCGGCAAGAAAAAATAAACAGCATTATTTCGCTAATTAGCCTTATTTTAGGGCATTCAAACGAGGCCTGTCCAAAGGGCATCTGTTTGAGCATTTTAAAACAATCAATCTAACATGAAAAACACAAAAGATACTGCTAATCTGTCACAGACTGTGAAAGAGTCGTCTGTCTGGAAAAACCGCCTGAGACTGTTGCTTTTCGGAGCAGCAACTTTTTGCGCAGTAGAGGTTTCCGCACAGAATGGTGGTAACCCTGCCGGTCAGGCCAAGTTCATCGACAAGTCGAACATGGACACGAAAGTGAAGCCTGGTGACGACTTCTATACCTACGCCAATGGCGTATGGCTGCGTAACAACCCGGTTCCGGCCAAGGAAACCCGCTGGGGAAGCTTTAACCAGCTCCGCGATTTCAACATCATTGCCGTTCGCACGATTCTGAACGAATCTGCTGCCAAAACCAATGCCCCTGCCGGTTCAGTAGAGAAGCGCGTAGGTGACTTCTATGCCGCCGCCATGGACAGCGCTGCCATCGACAAGCTGGGCTATACTCCGATCAAAGCTGACCTGGACCGCATCAAAGGTTTGCAGGACATCAACGCTGTACTGAACGAGGTAGCTTACCTGCGTAGCACAGGTGCCGCAGCTCCTATGTTTGGCTTCTACGTGGGCCAGGACCGCAAGAACGTAGAGGTAATGATTCCACAGCTTAGCCAGGGCGGCACGACCCTGCCTGACCGCGATTACTACCTGAAGAATGATGCCCGCAGCACCCGTATTCAGGATGCCTACAAAACCTACATCACAAAACTCTTCACGCTGACCGGCACAGACCAGGCGACTGCGCAGAAAAATGCTGAGACCATCTTCAACATCGAGAAGAAAATGGCTGAGGCGCAGATGGCCCGTGTTGAGATGCGCGACCCGCACAAGACTTATAACAAATTTGCCGTAGCCGACTTCAGCAAGACCACGCCAAACATGGACTGGAAGCAGCTAATGACTAAGCTGAAAGTGACGGGTGAAGACACGATCCTGGTGAACAATCCGAAGTTCTTCACAGAGCTGAACACCATGCTTACGTCTACTCCGGTTGCTGACTGGCAGACTTACCTGCAGTTCAACGTATTGAAGTCTGCAGCGCCATACCTGAGCTCTGACTTTGTAGATGCCAACTTCGCATTCACCCAGACATTGTCTGGGCAGAAGGTACAGACGCCACGCTGGCAGCGCATGTCTCAACTGACAGATGGCACTATAGGTGAGCTACTTGGACAGCTGTACGTACAGAAACACTTTAAGCCTGAAGCAAAGGCTCGTATGGATGAAATGATCGCTAACCTGATCAAAGCCTACGAGATCCGCATCAAAGGTCTGGACTGGATGTCACCTGAGACAAAAGAAAAAGCCCTGGCCAAACTCTATACCTTCCGTCCGAAAGTTGGTTACCCAGAGAAATGGAAAACGTACGAAGGTCTGGAAGTGAACCGCAACGCCTTCTTCCAGAACGTGCGTAACGCCGGCCAGTGGGGTTACAATGACATGATCAGCCAGTTGGGCAAGCCAGTAGACAGAACCAAGTGGGGTATGACACCTCCGACTGTAAACGCTTACTACAGCCCGGTGATGAACGAGATCGTGTTCCCGGCAGGTATTCTGCAGTTCCCGTTCTTCGATCCAAACGCGGATGATGCTGTAAACTACGGTGGTATCGGTGCTGTGATCGGTCACGAGATCTCCCACGGTTTCGATGATTCCGGTAGCCAATACGACAAAGACGGTAACCTGCGCAACTGGTGGACGGACACTGACCGTGCCCGTTTCCAGGAGAAGGCTGACCAGTTGGTGAAGCAGTTCAACGACTACACCGTACAGGACACGATCCATGTGAATGGCAAGCTAACTCTTGGTGAGAACATTGGTGACCTGGGCGGCCTGAGCGCTGCTTACGAAGCCTTCAAAATGACCAAGCAGGGCAAGTCGAACAAGAAGATCGATGGCTTTACACCGGATCAGCGCTTCTTCCTTTCGTGGGCACAGGTATGGAGAACCAACATCCTTCCTGAAACAGAAGCACAGCTTATCCTTACAGACACGCACTCACCGGGCAAATACCGTACTATCGGTGCACCAGTGAACATGGATGCCTGGTACAAGGCCTTCAATGTGAAGCCAGGTGATAAGCTATACATTGCGCCAGAGAACAGAATCAGAATCTGGTAATCAGCGCTAAGCTTATTTTACAAAGCCCTCCCGACAATGCTGTCGGGAGGGCTTTGCTGTTTTAAGTAGTTTATTACTCTGAGTCGCCTACCTATACCTATACCTATACCTATACCTATACCTATACCTATACCTATACCTATACCTATACCTATACCTATCAGAGGCGGACAGAGCTGGTAACCAAAGTGATACCCGAGCGTAACCCAAAAGGATAAGCTTATAGCAAGCAGCAAGCTTCCAACCGCAAGTACACCGCCATGTCGCAGCAATTCAGATTGAACATTAATGGTCGTCAGGTTTCTGTCACGGCTGACAAGGACACCCCTCTCCTGTATATCCTTCGGGATGACCTGCAGCTTAACGGGCCTAAATACGGCTGCGGCATTGCCCAATGCGGCTCCTGTATGGTGCTCGTAAACGGGGAGGCGCGAACTTCTTGTGTAATGCCTGTATCTGCTGTCGGAAATGCGAAGATCACAACAATCGAAGGCATAGGCACTGCCGAAAAACCCCATCCACTGCAGCTGGCTTTTCAGGAAGAGCAGGCTGCCCAGTGTGGCTACTGCCTGAACGGTATGGTGGTCACCGCCAAAGCCCTGCTCGACCGGCAGACATCGCCAGGGCCGGATGATATAAAAGAAGGAATGAATAAGGTGCTTTGCCGGTGTGGCACCTACTCCCGCATACTGAAGACAGTGCAACGCGCAGCCGGAACCAGCAACAAAGGATAAGCCTCCCCATGAAAGACTCCTTCCAACTCCCCCCTGTTAACCGACGCTCCTTCCTGAAACAATCCGGTCAGTTGCTGATCGGATTCAGCCTTTTCCCGATGGTCATGTGCAGCCCCGACAACAAGGATGGCGACCAGACTAAAGTTGAGGAACAGCCCGGACGGGCAGGTGCGGACGACATTGACTCCTGGATCAGGCTGCGGGAAAACGGCACCGTGACCGTCATCACCGGCAAACAGGAGCTCGGGCAAGGTATACGCACCGCCCTGATGCAAATGGCGGCAGAAGAGCTGGACGTGCGCATGGATAGGGTGAGCATCATCACAGCGGATACCAGGCAGACGCCTGACGAACGCTACACAGCGGGCAGTCGCTCGATTGAAAGCAGTGGCCGGGCCATCAGACAGGCAGCAGCAGAAGCCCGTATGCGCCTGCTACAATTAGCGGAAGAAAAGCTTAATGTGAAGGCTGACCAACTGGTAGTAAGGGATGGAGTAGTACAGGCAAAAGGCAACAGCCAGCAAAGCATCAGCTACTGGGAACTGCTCAGCGGCAAAAAGATCAGCGGCAAGATTAGTGGCAACGCCCCCCTAAAAAACCCTGCCGATTATCAACTGGTCGGTCAGCCTTTACCCAGGCAGGAAATCATTCAAATGGCCACCGGCGGGGAAGTGTTTGTACACAATATGCGCTTACCGGGGATGGTGCACGCCCGCGTTCTTCGCCCGCCTGGCTATGGCGCTACCCTGCAGGCTATACCTGAACAGCGGGTCTCAAAAATGCCGGGCGTGCTGAGAGTGGTGCGGAATGGCAGTTTTGCTGCCGTTATTGCCTCAAAAGAGTATCAGGCAATACAGGCTTTGGAGGCATTGAAGGCTGAAGCCACGTGGGAGTCTGGACCTGCATTGCCTCCACAGGAAGAGCTGTTCCAGGCCATGCAAAAGGTGCGCGAAGGGCAGGCCGTGGAAGAAAGTGACAGCATACAAGACACCCTCCAAACAGCCGCCCTCCAGCACGAAGCCACTTATACCCGACCCTATCACATGCATGCCTCCATGGGTCCTTCCTGCGCCCTGGCCCTGTGGGAAGAAAATCGACTCACTATCTGGACACACAGCCAGGGCGTGTACCCGCTCCGAAACTCCATCGCAGACATGCTGCAGCTTGACAAAGAGCAAATAGACGTGATCGGGGTGCCCGGTGCAGGTTGCTATGGGCATAACGGCGCTGACGACGTGGCAGCCGATGCCGCCTTGCTGGCTCGCAGTCTGTCCGGCTACCCAGTAAGGGTACAGTGGATGCGCGAGGATGAGCACAGTTGGGAGCCTTATGGTTCTGCCATGGTCCTGCAGTTACGGGCCGGCCTGGACAAGCAGGGGAAAATTGTCGGTTGGGATACCCAGATCTGGTCAGACTCCCACAGCACCCGTCCGGGCGGTGAAGCCGGCCACCTACTGGCAGCCCAATACCTGGAAGACCCTTTTGAGAAGCCAAGCGGAGGCTACTCAGGCGGCAACCACCGCAATGCGAGCCCGCTGTATGATTTCCCGGATGTGCGGATTGTATCCCACCCTTTTACTGGTCCGCTACGTACCTCGGCACTTCGTGCACTGGGTGCCTACGCCAACATCTTTGCGCTGGAGTCATTCATGGACGAAATGGCTGTGCTGGCCAAGCAGGACCCGCTTACATTTAGAATGAAGCACCTCCGTGACGAACGTGGACAAGCGGTACTCGAAGCTGCTGCAAAAGGAATTGGCTGGGATATGCGCTCTAAAACCGATCATGGATTAGGTATAGCCTTTGCGCAATACAAGAACGAGGCGGCCTACTTTGCGGTAGCGGCAGAAGTAGCCTATGACAGGAAGGCGCAGGAACTACAGCTGATCCGACTGGTAGGTGCTATTGATGCCGGGCAGACCATCAACCCCGACGGACTTAAAAACCAGACAGAGGGTGGCATGATACAATCTGCCAGCTGGACACTGCTGGAGCAGGTCACCTACGACAACAGCCGCGTAACGAGCCGTAACTGGGACACCTACCCCATCCTGCGGTTCAGGCAGGTGCCAGAAGTGGAAGTACTGGTGCTGGACCGGCCGGAGCTTCCTCCGCTAGGAGCCGGAGAAACAGCACAGGGACCGACCGCTGCTGCCATCGCCAACGCCATCTACCGCGCGACAGGCAAACGCATGCGCGACCTGCCCATCACCCCGGATAAGATCCTAAACAATAAGTCATAACGATATCTGACTTCTATCTATACTTCGTTTTTAACTGTATTCTGCAGACCTAGCACCTCACTGGTCCAACTGCGTACTTTACGCAGCAGTTCAGCATCCTGGGCCAAGGACTCGCCATAAGAGGGGATCATCTCTTTCAACTTCTTCTGCCATGCTTCGCTCTGCATTTTCTCCGGAAAGCAGCGGTCGAGCAGGCTGATCATAATGGAAACAGCCGTAGAGGCACCCGGAGATGCCCCCAACAGGGCTGCCAGCGAACCATCCGCACCAGCGACTATTTCGGTGCCAAACTCCAGCACACCGCCCCCTTTCGGACCTTTCTTGATGACCTGTACCCGCTGTCCGGCTACTTCCAGTTTCCAGTCTTCACCGCGGGCCTCGGGGTAATACTGTCGTAAGGCTTCTACCCGCTCGTCGGGTGACTGCCGCACCTGGTTGATCAGGTACTGCGTCAGCGGCATGTTCTTCACGCCTGCTGACAGCATCGGGTGCAGGTTGTTTACTTTGAGTGAGAGTGGCAGATCAAAGAAAGAGCCATTCTTCAGGAACTTGGTTGTAAAGCCGGCATAAGGGCCAAAAAGCAGTTCCCGCTTACCATTGATAAAACGGGTATCGAGGTGGGGTACCGACATAGGCGGAGAGCCGACGGAGGCCTTTCCGTACACTTTGGCATGGTGCTGCTCGACCACGTCCGGATTGGTGCACTTGAGCCACTGGCCGCTCACCGGAAAACCGCCAAAACCCTTGCCCTCTGGTATACCTGACTTAAGCAGCAGTGGCAGGGCTCCACCACCAGCCCCGATAAAGACAAAGTTTGCTCTTACCTTATGCTTCACCCGTGTCTCACGATGCCTCACACGCACGCTCCAGCGGTTGTCTGGCCGCTGCTTCAGCCTGCGCACGTCATAGCCGAAGTGTAGTTGCACACCCTCCATTTTGCACAACTGCTCAAACATGCAGCGGGTGAGCGCGCCGAAATTAACGTCAGTGCCGAGGTCCATACGCGTAGCCGCTACTTTCTCCAGCAGGTCACGTCCCTCCATTACCAGCGGAATCCAGGACTTCAGCTGTTCGCAGTCCTCTGTATACTCCATCCCCTCAAACAGGTGGCATTTGGTAAGGGCAGCATGACGCTTACGAAGGAACTCCACATTGGCATCGCCCCACACAAAACTCATGTGGGGAATACTCCGGATAAAGTTTTCGGGTATCTTTATGTGGTCTTCCTGAATCAGGTATGCCCAGAACTGCCGTGATATTTCAAAGGACTCGGCGATACTGACAGCTTTGGAAGTATCGGTTGTACCATCCGCTTTTTCAGGGGTATAATTCAGTTCACAGAAGGCGGCATGGCCGGTACCGGCATTGTTCCAGGCGTCCGAGCTTTCAGCGGCCGCTTCATCCAGCCTTTCGAGCACCGTGATCCGCAGATCAGGCTGCAGCTCTTTTAGCATCATACCCAGCGTGGCGCTCATAATCCCCGCTCCTATCAGTACTACATCCGCCTCCGAAACATCAGGCAGTCCTTGTCCAGTTTTCATAAAAATTCAAGCTTGTTGTTCAGTAGCTATACTACGTAGTTACCTGTTTTTGGTATGCTATCCGAAAATCATTCTAATTTTTTCAAGTTCCGGACTACTGGCCAAAGTAGAATTCCAGCGGGTGAACGGCAAGAATCTGATGGTGAATGGCTGGTGCTTCTTTCTTCGGACGAGCAGTTTACAATATTTTATAAGCACCTTGAACTCAAATACTTATATTGCGGTTGGTAAATCATCCCACACAACCATTACGCTACCAAAACCTACTGACAGCACAGCTGTCTTATGAAACAAATGTTAAATATGAGTATCTCCTTCTTGAATTTCCCAATACCTCAGTATGCTGGTTCCAGATCACTCTACCCAACTGCTGACCAGCAGCAAGCCGATATTCTCTCTGTACGCTTTTGTCCGAAGTTCAAACTGCTGTGCTGCAAATGGGAACGTATCACGACCTCAGCTGAACTAAGGCAATCTGTTCGCCTGTTAGCCCGTGCAGTTGCCATCCTGAAGGCAGAACTTATATTAGTCGAGATACCGGTGCAATACCACGTGTCTAACGAAGACCGGCAGTGGGCTCAAAAATTCATGACCGATGCGCTACAGTATACCTCAATCAGGCAGGTAGCCCGTTTAGTGCCGACACAGGAGCAAAGTAATCTGGTGCGCGAAGCGATACTGAAACTGGGAGAAATGCCCTATGAAGCCAGGATGTTTGAAGACCGGGAAGTGGCTTTGCGCTGGTTGATGGGCGATGACTACCAGGCAGTTTCGGGTGAAGACTTCATCCGGATTCCACTTCACTTCAATTTGAAAATGATACGCTCGGGACTGAAGGCCAGAGGCCAGGCCACTGTAGCGGTTGCTCCTGCTCAGAGCGGTAACCCGACCAGCGTGCCCGAGCCGCTTCCGGATTTGATCAGCATTGAAACAGACTTTGTATCGATCATGCTGGACAAGGCGAAAAGCATCATGAACATCCGCTGGAAAAAAACGCCGCAGAGCAGACAGTACCGGTATGGCATGCTCAAGGCAGCCCGCGCCTTGATGGAGCACCGCTTAGAGCGACTGCTGCTCAATAACCAGCGGCTGGGGGTGCTCACGCTCGAAGATCAGGGCTGGCTGATTTCAACGGCACAGCAAATGCTCCCTAAACTGAACCTGCGAAAACTGGCGGTGATAACCTCTGCGGATGCCCTGCAGCAAATGAGCAGCGAAAATATAGGCAAGAAGCTAAAGCAGGCTGCCCTGAACCATCAGGCTCACTACTTCCTGGCGGAGGAGGATGCCCTGGAATGGCTGAGGGTGGACTAAAGGCGCTTGATTTGCACAGGCAATGAAACTGTAAACGTGGTGCCCTCCCCTTCCTTACTTGTTACAGTTACCGTGCCACCGCTGTTGCTTACAATACGCTTCACTATGTAGAGGCCAATGCCGCTACCCTGCACGTGCATATGCATCCGTTTGAATAACTGGAAAACTCTGTCCTGTCTGCCAGCAGGGATGCCCAGGCCATTGTCCTGCACGCTCAGCAGAAAGCGGTCCTGCTCTATAGCAGTCCGGACCTTAATGTGAAGTTGACGTTGCGGAGCGTAGTACTTGATTGCATTGCTCATCAGGTTGAGCAGTATGCTTTTAAAGTTTTTGCGGGAAAATAAAATGTGGGGAGCCTGCTGGATGTCTACTTCAATCACGGCACCGGTTTTGTCTATTTCGGGCTTTAGCAGCTGTTGTACATCGGCTACCATGTCGGCTACCCTAAGCTCGCTCGCCTCCTGTCCAAAGCTGCGCTGAATGCGGGCTACTTCTGTGAGGTCCTCGATCGTGGCCTTGAAGCGCTCTACCGAGCGCCGGATGTGTTCCAGTTCGGGCACCTCTCCCAGTTGCTGACTAAGGCTTTCCTCCAAAAGGTTAACCAGGCCTTCTATGTTCAGGATAGGTGATTTGAGATCATGCGAGGCTGTGTATACAAAGGTGTCCAGGTCTTCGTTCACTACCCGGAGTTCTTCGTTGAGCTTCTGCAGTTCATCCACATGCGCCAAGGTGCGTTGCCGGGCCTGTGTGGCCTCTGTCACATCATTAACGATCACGATCTTGTAAGGAGAGGAGCTTTCGGCATCAATATCACCAATCGATATCTCCAAGAACTTGTGGGTATCACCTTTTACCAGCTCAAAAATGCGCTTCTGCTTGCTATGGTAACCGTCGGAAATAAAATCCTGCAGAGCGGTCCGTTCATTTATAGGAAAATGGTCGGCAAAGGCAATGCCTAGTATTTCCCGGTCGGTGCGGCCCAGCAGGCGCACAATGTAATTATTCACGTTGAGCACCGTGCCATCCTTTGCCAGTAGCGCTGCTCCGATCGGTGCCTCATCCAGTACACGGGCCATGTAGTTAACCCGGACTTTCTCCATGTAGTTAGGCGTAAAGGCCGTAATGGAAGAGCTGGCGGATCGAATGCGCACATAACTGCGACGCTGTTCGGTACGTTGCACAGCATCCTCCACGATCGGAACTAAGCCGGTACCGAGTTCATTTGTAACGGCTTGTATGGTCGGTCCCACAAAGGGCGCAAACTGAAGGGCGTTCTTTACTTTCTGGTGGTTTGCTTTATCATTGATCAGCAGGATAGAAATGGCCTTGTCTCTGGAGTATGACTCCTGTGCGATACGGACCGGGTTCAGGACCTGCTCACCTACCAGCAGCGTGTCACAGGACGCCAGGCTGGCACTGTCTCGCAGTATATCTTCTTCCCTGACTGCCTGCAAGGTGATTTCCTCCAGCTCTTCCTGAAAGAGGTGCAGGGTATCTTCGTGCAGTCCTATGTAATAGACACATTTCATCTTAGCCGCCAGGTTTAGCCATCCAGAATAGGTTGATCGAGCAGCGCCCTTCCGAGCCAGGTATAAAGTAGGTCGGTGGTCGGTGCCATTACGTGGGCGGCCCGTGCATCGCGCAGCAGCACATCGAGGCGGGAGTTGTCGCGGTAGGCTATGCCACCGGCTAGTGTCATGGCTTCGTTCACCACATCTACGGCGCAGTGTGCTACCTCTGCTTTGGCTGATAATATAGGCAGTACAGCCGCAGGGTCACCCTGGTCGGCCAGTTCGGTGGCATGATAGATCAGGCGGCGGGTGCGTTCGATCTTGGCCCACAGCATACCTACACGGTGCTGCAGCAGGGCCAGCTGTGACAGGGACATGCCACTGTGGCGATGCGTCCGGTCCATCAGGTGCTGACGCACATTGTCAAAGGCTGCCTGTGCTATACCCAGGTAAGTGCCCGACATGGCTGTCAGGAAAAAAGGAGCCACCACCTGAAATACGTACCAGAGCTGATCACCCCGCTCCCCCAGCAGGTTTTGTAACGGCACCCGCACATCATTCAGCGTCAGACTGCGGGAAGAATTGCCACGCATGCCCAGCCCTTTCCATTCAGCGCCCCACTCCAGGCCACTCCGGTCCTTTTCAACCACCACGCAGGAAAACTCATGCAAAGTGGCATCAGGTTCTATACCCATTGTAGACACCACATAGGAGTCCGCTTTGCCTCCGTTTGTCACGAAGGTTTTGCTGCCGCGAATCAGGTACTCATCATCAGCTTGTAGCAGGAGCTGCGTCTGCGGGAAATAAAAGTGAGACCCGGTGCCGGGCTCACTCAAGGCCAGTGTGGTCAGGTGCTCACCGGCCGCGATCGGCTGCAAAAACTCTTTCCGCTGCTGGTTAGTTGCCTTCGCCGCAATCACCGCCGTCCCAACGCAGTGCATCCCATAGCAAAGCGCCGTAGAGGCCGACACAGTGCCAATGGATTCGCAGGCACGTGCCAGTGCGTAGAGCCCCTGCCCCATACCGCCTTCTTCGCGGGGCACAACCAATCCGGCCAAACCATTGCGCTGCAGGGCCCTGATGCTTTCTTCGGGCCACTGTGCCTCCTGGTCTACACGGGGAGCCTCATCTTGAATGACGGTTTGTGTCGTCTGGTTTACCAGCTGCAAGATCTGATCTAAGTTCATGTGATAGGGCATTGGGTGAACGGCTGTAGGTATAAATTGCTTCTATTGCATAAAGCCGCTTGTACAAAACTACCTATAATATCAGGCTATAACTAATTTACACATCCAGGTGTTTGCTGCCTCAGATAAAAAAAATGACGGGCAGAATCGTGCTTCCGAAATCACATACTGCCTTTTACAGGTACAGGTTTAAGGATATATGGTACTGAACACAGGAGTCGTTGCACGTTAGGGACAAATTGAATAAAATGCAGGTTAATTGCGTTGTCAGCCGTGGCCCAGTAACAAATTCAGGTGTCCTGAAAGTGTTTTTACCCGTAAGGCCTCTGAAAAAACCAGGGAAGGTATGGCGTGGTTATTGCCTGCTTCCTGGCGGCAACTGCCACAACAGTTGCGCAAAACTTACCTTATATGAAGCGTTTGCTCGTAAAGTTAATAAAATTAATCACATACGGCATTTTAGTGCCCGTGCTCACATTTCTGGGCACGCAGTTCCGACTGTTCTTCCAAAGTCAGAAGCCAAAGTTAACAGCTGCTTACTGGCAGCAGAAATGGCAGGCGATACGTCAGTTTAACCCTTTGAAGCCCCGCCTGTCAGAGCTGCGTTCTATTTTGCGCTTTGCCCTGAAAGGAGCGCTCTTTCTGCTGCTTGCATTTACCATCTTTTACCTGGCGGTATTTACAGGTATAGTAGGTGGTGCCGTTCCTTCACGCGCCCAGTTGAAGGCAATCCAGAACAACACCGCCTCTGAGGTATACTCAGCTGACAGGGTGTTGCTCGGGCGCTACTACATCCAGGACCGCACCAACATCCGCTACGACGATATTGCACCTGTAGCCATCAATGCCCTGATAGCGACAGAGGACGTGCGCTTTTATGAGCACGGTGGCGTAGACACCCGAAGCCTGGCGCGTGTGTTTGTGAAAACGCTGATGATGGGCCAGGAAAGCTCTGGTGGAGGTAGTACCCTCAGCCAGCAACTGGCCAAGAATCTCTTTCCGCGAAAAGGTTACCGCCTTTGGGATATGCCCGTCAACAAGATGCGCGAGATCATCATTGCCCGCAAGCTGGAGAGCATTTACTCGAAACAGGAACTGCTCGAGCTATACCTGAACACCGTGCCGATGGGCGGAAACCTCTACGGCATTGAGCGGGCTTCCCGCCGGTTCTTCAACACAACTGCCGACTCTCTCAGGACCGAGCAGGCAGCCGTGCTCATTGGTATGCTGAAAGCCACGACCAGCTACAACCCGCGGCTGTACCCGGAACGCTCGCTGAAGCGCCGGAATGTGGTACTCAACCAAATGGCCCGGTATGACTACCTCACACCCCAGCAGGCTGACTCGCTGAAACAACTGCCACTCAAACTGAACTACCGCTATGTCACGCACAACGACGGCATGGCCCCTTACTTCCGTGAACAGTTGCGACAGGAACTCGTGCAATGGGCTGCAGCACAGCGCAAGCAGAACGGACAACCCTACAACCTGTATACAGACGGGCTGAAAATCTACACCACGATCGACTCCCGTATGCAGCGGCATGCCGAACAGGCTGTACGCAAGAAAATGGCACAACTGCAGCAGCAATTTGATACACACTGGAAAGGCCGAACCCCCTGGGGTTCGGATGCCTCGGTGATGCAGCTGGCCATGCAGCGCTCTGATCGCTTTAAGAAACTAAAGGCAAACGGAGCCTCCGATGAAGAAGTGCTGGAGAATTTCCGGCAGCCGGTAAACATGCAGGTCTTCAGCTGGAAAGGCAACAGCAACAAGTCCATGACCCCGATGGACTCCCTCGCTTACTACCAGCGCTTTCTGAACACAGGACTGCTGTCGATGGAGCCCGCTACCGGCTATGTGCGTGCCTGGGTGGGCGGCATCAACCACCACGCTTTTAAATATGACCACGTGCGCTCCCGCCGCCAGGTCGGCTCCACTTTCAAGCCATTTGTGTATGCAGCCGCACTTGAGAAAGGCATAGATCCCTGCAATTATTTTCCGAATGAACTGACGACTTACCCCGAATATGATGACTGGTCGCCACGAAACTCCAACGGGCAGTACGGCGGCGAGTATACCATGCGGGGTGCACTGGCACAGTCTGTGAACACAATCTCTGCGCATCTGATCCTGGAGACGGGCGTTGACCGTACCGTCGCATTGGCCAAGCGCATGGGTATACAGCAGGACCTGCCACGGGTGCCTTCACTGGCACTGGGCACGGCGGATCTTTCGCTGCTGGAAATGGTGAGCGCTTATTCGGCTTTTGCGAACGGCGGGTATAAAACAGCGCCTGTTTATATAGAGCGCATTGAAGATCCGCAGGGCCGGGTGATCCACCAGCATCGCAGCGGGAGCGGAACTCAGCGGGTGTTGTCGCGTGACAATGCGGCCATCATGCTGCACCTGCTGCAGGGTGTGGTGGAAGAAGGCAGCGCTGCCCGCCTGCGTACTGAGTATGGCCTGCGCATGGATATTGCCGGCAAAACCGGTACCTCACAGGAGCACGCAGATGGCTGGTTTATCGGTATCACACCAGAGTTGGTAACCGGTGTTTGGGTTGGGGCAGAAAGTCCGAAGGTCAGGTTCAGAACGATCAGCGAAGGCCAGGGATCACGCACGGCCATGCCAGTGTGGGGCGAATACATGCGACGGGTAGCCCAGGACAAAGAGTTCGCCAGTCTGCGCACAGGTCGTTTTGCACCGCTGCCCTCTCACCTGCAGGGTATGCTGAGCTGCGCTTCTTACCGCGACGCACCACCTGAACCAGAGAATATATTTGACCGGATAGCTGACCGGGTTGTGAAAACCTACGAAGACTGGAAAAACCAGGCGAAGAGCAATCGCGAACGAAAAAGAGAAGAAAGAAAGCGAAAGCAGCAAGAGAAAAAAGAAAAGCGCATCCGCTGGTTTTAAGTCAGGTATAGCACTATGACCCGAGCTGTATTTTGTATCGTTTCATTATACCTTAAGCCAACAGTATTTGGATAATGTCTGCTTAGGCTGATCAAATACAGATTGTCTACAGATTCATTTCCTATACTTCGGGTTCTTTCCGTATACTTCGGGAAATAAGACGATTGGATGAAACTGCTGATAATTGAAGACGAGCAAGCCCTGAATGCTTCCATGGTGTCCTACCTGCAGCAGGGCGGCTATACCTGCGACGCTGCACTCAACTACCGCGACGGGGCCCGCATGCTGGCAGATCAGCACTATACCTGTGTGCTGGTTGACCTGACCCTGCCGGGTGGCAGTGGGCTTGACCTGGTGAGGCTGCTCAAGAAAAACAGCCCCGACACGGGCATCATCATCATATCGGCAAAGAATGCGCTCGACGATAAAATCACAGGGCTTGAGCTCGGGGCTGACGACTACCTCACTAAACCATTCCATCTGTCAGAACTCAACGCCAGGCTGCGTTCCGTGATCAGACGCCGGAATTTCAACGGGCAGAAAGTGATCCAGATCGGAAATCTGGAGGTACACCCGGATTCGGCTGAGGCACTGGTGCAGGGACGCAAACTCACCCTGACAAAAAAAGAGTATGACCTGCTACTTTACTTTGTCACAAACAAAAACAGGGTGCTCACCAAAGACTCCATCGCCGAGCACCTGTGGGGCGACCACATCGAAACGCTCGACTCGCTTGACTTTGTGTACACGCACATCAAAAATCTGCGACGCAAGCTGGTGGAGGCAGGTGGCGAGGACCCCATCACAACCGTGTATGGCATGGGCTATAAATTCAGCTTCTGATGCGAATTCTCACCAAGACGAGTCTCTACTACCTCCTGGTTTCGGTCATCGTGTTCCTGCTGGGGGGCACGAGCTTTTACAAGATCCTGCAGACAGAGATTTACGACGAAGTGGATGATCAGCTCTTTACAGACAAAGAGAACATCATCGAATACATTAGGCGGCACAACGAACTGCCCAGCGTGACCTCAGGTATATCAGAGGCCATCATTGTCAGGGAAACCAGTGCAAACGCCGGAGCCCTCGAAGCGCTGTCGGATACGCTGATCTTCAGCACGTACGATGAAGAATATGTGCCCTTCCGCAAACTCACATTCACGACTTACCAGGACGGCAAACCCTTTGAGTACACCATCCTCAAGTCGCTTATGGACTTCGAGGACCTGTTTGAGAGCACCATGCTGGCTATGGCCTGGATATTTGTGCTGTTGCTCGTCGGGCTGGCCGGGGTAAACTACTTCATTAACAAATACAACTGGCGCAACTTCTATGATACACTGGAACGAGCCAAGCGCTACAGCCTGACACGGCGAAAACCGCTTGTACTGAAGCCATCCAACACCCAGGAGTTTCAGGAGCTGAATGAAGTACTGCAGGCCATGACCGGCAAGATCCACAATGACTACCTCAACCTGAAAGAGTTCACTGAAAACGCCTCTCACGAAATACAGACGCCCCTGGCGATTGTGAGCAACAAACTGGAGCTTTTCATGCAGTCCGATAACCTGACCATGCAGCAGGCAGCCATGCTGGACGAGATGCACGCCTCCATCAACCGCCTGTCACGGCTCAACCGTTCGCTTATTCTGCTGACCCGCATTGAGAACAGGGAGTTTTCAGAAAACGAAGTCATCCCTTTGCATGAGTTGCTGCAAGAGCAACTCGATCAGTTGCAGGAAATGATGCAGATGCACGGCATCCAGGTGGAGATCGAAGCAATGCAACCTGTTTTTGTGGAGATGAACACTGGCCTTTGCGAGATACTGATATCCAACCTGCTGCTCAATGCCATCCGGCATAACAGTACGGGCGGCATCATCCGGATAAACCTGCAGGCAGACGAGCTTTGTATAAAAAACTCAGGCGAAGCCCTGCAAGAGGAGCCGGTGAGCTTGTTTGAGCGCTTCAGAAGCGGCGGCAAGTTTTCCGGATCACTAGGTATTGGACTGGCCCTTGTCAGCAAGATCAGCGAACTCTATCAATTACAACCTTCCTATACCTATGAAGAGGGCCTGCACGTGCTCAAGCTAAATTTTCAGAAAAAAATCGCCTGATGTCCCCATTCTTCAGAATTGCTTCAAATTCCCGCAGTATACTCTAACAGATACAAGAAGAATTAAGAACCATACTATGAAACATATACATTTATGGGCGATGGCGCTCATAACAGGCACCACCTTGAGTAGCTGCGATCAGACCTGGTCTGACCGAAACGTACCGGATGCCGTTAAGGTCAAATTTGTGGAAAGCTACCCTACCATCAAACGAGTGGACTGGGACAGAGTGGATAGTCTGTACGAGGCTGAGTTCAAGATCAGCGGCCGGGAGCGGAAGGCACTATTTGGGGAAGACGGCACTTTGCTCAGTTACACCGAAGAGATTGAAGAACAATACCTCCCGAAAAGAATAGCAGCCCAGTTGCAGCAGGAGTTTAAGAGCTATAAAATAGACGAGGTACACCGGGTGCAGGAAGGCAGTCTGACAAGCTTTGTGATCGAACTGGAAAAAGGAACCCGGGACATTTGGCTGCGCTTCAATGATAAGGGCGAACTGCTGGATAGGTCTACTAATGCCGCTACTCCGATCAGGAAGCAGTCGGCATCACTCCTACCTATAAGCAGCAGCGGAATGACGACAGATGACCTGGGTATGCCGGAGCTGCGCTGGGACTTACCGCCGGTGCTGCGCGAAGTGTCTGGCATCGGCATGCTCCCGGATGGTAGTATGGCCTGTGTGCAGGATGAAGTAGGGACAATCTTTATTTATAACCTGGAGCAGAAAGCGATCAGTCAGGAGATTCCATTTGCTGGTCCCGGCGACTATGAAGGTATAGCAGTGGCCGGTGAGAACGCCTACATCGTGCGGAGTGACGGCACCCTGTTTGAAGTGGTCAGGTTCAGAAACACTAAGCCGGCCGTGCAGGTATACAAAGCCTCCTTCCCGGCTACTATCAACATCGAAGGGCTCGCCTATGACCAGAAGCACAACCAGCTGCTGCTGGCTCCCAAGGGTTACGATCCGAAGCTGAAAGCGCAGAAAGGTATCTATGCTTTTTCACTGGACTCTAAGAAATTCCTGCCTGAGCCTGTCACCAGCATTTCCCTGGATCAGGTGCAGACACCTAAAAAAGGCAAAAAACAGAAATCAGGCTATGACGTGTTGCAACCCTCCTCACTGGAACTGCACCCGACAAGCGGCGAATTTTACATGCTGGATGCCGTGAACGACAGGCTGTATGTGCTTAACAGAGAAGGTCAGATTTCCAAAACAGTTGACCTGGATAAAAAGATGCTCAGACAGGCAGAGGGCCTGACCTTTGGTCAGGACGGCGCGCTGTACATAGCCAGCGAAGGCAGTAAAAAAGGGAAAGGGGTGATCCACCGATATAACAACAGTCTTTGATTTCCCTAAAAGTGAAAGCCTGGTGCTCCTGCTCCGGGCTTTTGCTTTTGTTCAGAATCAGGGAATCCGGTAAATCAGTGCAATGCCGGTCGCTCCGCCGCTGTGAAACGGCATAATGCCCAGCTGCTGATTTTTTTTGTGGTGGCTCTGGGCAATTTTCCGCTGAATATAAGGGTATACCATATACACCACTTCCGCAGACAATATACCTATACCTGCTCCCACCAGCACGTCCGAGAGCCAGTGTTTGTCATTAAGAATGCGTAGCGCTCCCGTGGCGGTAGCGAAGGAATAGCCGGCTACGCTGTACCACACACTTCGGCTGCCGTACTCTTTATGGAAAAAAGTGGCGTAGGCAAAAGCCCTGCTGGTATGGGCAGAGGGAAAAGCATCGTCAGAAGAATTGTCAGGGCGATCGATAGCTGTCAAGGTTTTCAGGTTGTTGGTCAGGGTGCGGGTAAGCAGGTGCGTCATTCCCAGCAAAATAGCCTGTTCTGTAAAATGGTGCTCTCCCCGCACACCGGCAAGGTTGAGCCCAACAGCCATGGCGACCGGAACATGATAGGTGTAATTGTCGATCTGAGTACTAAAATCCTGGTAATTGCTGCGCACAACCCTGCGCAAACCATGGCTGCCTTCAAACAGGCCTTCATCGTCCATGTGGGTGATTCCCAGCGTGATTAGCAAAGTGGGAACGGCCATTTTTCTGGCCAGCACGCTTAGTTTACTTCTTTCTGTTACCTGAGCTGTTTCTGTTGTATCGGCCAGCTCGCTGACTACAGCAGTGTCTGGAATGTGAAGGTATAAATCTGCTGGCTGATTTGCCCATGCTGGGAGTACAAGCCAGTGCAGGAGTAAGCAGTAAATGTATTTCTTCATAGCACAACCCTTTTTGTTACTATGTACGAGCTGATTTTGAAGAAATTCTGTATTTATAAAAAAACCGCTTCCTGTTTGCCAGAAAACGGTTCTAAAAATAGCGTAATAGCAGTTACCTAGCCTTTTGCGGCTGCCACCTGTTCTTCCTCCAAGCTAATCAAGTCTTGCAACAGCTGCATACTGAATTCTCCCGGTTTGCCTGACCCGATCATGACGTCATCAATCCGTACAATGGGCAGGATACGCTTTGTGGTGCTCGTCAGGAAAGCTTCCCTGGCCTGCAGCACTTCCTCTAAGCGGATGTCACGTACTTCGGTCTTATACCTGCGTCCGGCTAGTGAGAGCACATTTTTGCGGGTGATTCCTTTTAAGATGTTGCTGGCAGGTGTTACGACGGTGCCATCATGTGTGACGATAAAGAAGTTACAGCGCGGGAACTCCGACACGATTCCGTTTTTAGCATACAGCACCTCTTCTGCCCCACTGGCCTTCTGCTCGTGTAGCAGGCGTATGCCCATGGAGTAATTGATTGTTTTCACCTCCGGCACTTCGCGCACGTAGTCGTGCGTCATGATCGGTATACCTTTCGCCACTTTATCGGCCGATGGCAGTGTGAGCGGAAGCTGCGTGATAAGCAAATTGGGACTCATTGGTGTAAAGCCATCCTCGGAGTAGCCGCCGGTCAGAATCATTTTCATACCTGCCACTGGCAGCTTGTTCAGCTCTGTCAGCTTGGCAATCACCACTTTTATCTCTTCCCGGGAAAGTGGTACGGCCAGGTGCATCAGTTCTGCTGACTGGTAAAAACGGTCCAGGTAAGCGTCGAGGAACAGCGGACAGCCCTGCTGCACTTTCACAAAGTCGAACACGCCGTAACCGCGCTGCACGGAGAGGTCACTGATGTGTAACGTAGCCTCTTTCAGCGGCACGATCTGACCCAGGTTATAGGCGAAAAGCTTATCGTTTGATGGCATTGTGTTTCTTGAGTATTTGAATGACTGGTTGAACTGGAAGTGCTTCTATGGTATGGCCTTGACGGCCTTTCATGGTTTCTGCTTTGAAAAGGGAGTTGATAATCGCCTCTTCGGTCGCCTCGATAGTAGCCATGAACAGCGGGGACATTTCATCATTACGGAGCAGCGTAAAGGTCTGTGTTTTTTCATCTGACTGGTAAGGTATACGCAAACCTTCGTTGGTGGAGAACGCGATTACATAATCGCCGCTGCCATTGGAGGCAATACCCCCTGTTTTAGCAAGACCCATCATGGCCCGCTTTGCGATTCGCTCCAGATTGCGGGCATCCACGGGCGCATCTGTTGCCACCACGATCATACAGGAGCCGTCGGCACTTTCCAGCACCTGTTTGCTAAACGAAAACCTTCCCAGCTCCTCTCCCACAGGCGCACCGTTTATCTGCAGCACACCGCCAAAATTACTCTGCACCAATACACCCACGGTATAGCCACCGAGGCTAGCAGGCAATTTGCGGGATGCCGTGCCTATGCCACCTTTATACCCGAAGCAAACCGTACCGGTTCCCGCCCCTACATTGCCTTCGGCCACAGGTCCGTCAGCCGCCTCTTTGATCGCCTGTAACACATGCTCCTCTTGCACATGGCGTCCGCGAATGTCATTCAGGTAGCCGTCGTTCGTTTCACCAACCAGCGCATTCACCGACTGCACGGTTTCGTTTCCGGGCAGTTGCAAGGTATAGCCTACCACTGCGTTCATGGCTGTGCCAACTCCCAGGGTATTGGTCAGGATGATCGGCGACTCCAGATTGCCGAGTTCCTGTACCTGCGTGCTGCCGGCCAGTTTGCCAAAGCCATTGCCCACATAGACCGCCGCCGGTACTTTGCGTTGAAACAGGTTGCCGCCATGCGGTACAATAGCCGTTACACCAGTTCGAACTTCTTCCCCCTGCACCAGGGTGGTGTGCCCTACCCGTAGACCAGCCACATCCGTAATGGCGTTGTGCATACCGTTTTGGAGCACCCCGATCCGGATGCCCAAGTCGCGGGCACGCTTGCGATCCTGTGCGCCTGCATTTAGTATCACTGCCATCATGAGTAAGCCTGTAAAGAGTATTTTCATACCGGAGATCTGTATCTGGAAAAGAGCGCTGTAACAGCCGCCGCATGCCACTGAACTTTAATGCCTGAAAAGCTATTCTTTAAAAGAAATAGGCTTTGATCTACACAATTACGCAAAAAAGCCTTTGTTTTGCAGCATCTAAAATCCAATAATTTTATCGATGAAAAAAATAGTTTGTATTCTGCTATTTATCCCCCTCTTTGTGTCACAGGCTATGGCCTGGGGGCAGAACGGACACCGTGCCGTGGGTCTGATAGCAGAGCAGCACCTGAGCAAAAAAGCGAAGAAGAAGATTACCAAAGTTCTGGCCGATAACTCACTGGCGGAAGTGTCGGTGTGGATGGACGATATTAAGTCTGACGCAGCTTACAACCATACCCACGATTGGCACTGGGTAACCGTACCGGGTGGCATGAAGTACGAGCAGACCGAGAAGAACCCGAATGGTGACATCATCATGAAGATCGAGGAGCTGGTAACCGTGCTGAAAGCCGGAAACCTGACAGCGCAGCAGGAAGAGGAGTACCTCAAGTACCTAGTGCACCTGGTAGGTGACCTGCACCAGCCGCTACACGTAGGCAAAGAAGGCGATATGGGCGGCAATGCGGTAAAACTGCAGTGGTTCGGTCAGCCATCTAACCTGCACCGCGTTTGGGACAGCGACATGATCGACGGCAAAAACCTGAGCTTTACCGAGCTGGCCCGCTTTGTGGGTACTCCTTCAAAAGATCAGGTGAAAAGCTGGCAGTCTACTGGCATACGCGACTGGGCTTATGAATCTGTTCAGCTCAGAGAGCAGGTATACAACATACCGGAAGATGGCCGCTTGAGCTACCGCTACAGCTACGATAACTTCAGCACAGTAGAGCAGCGCATTCTGCAGGCCGGTGTTCGTCTGGCAGGTTTGCTCAACCAGATCTACGGTTAAGCAACAGATAGCGTATACCTGACGAAATGCGGCAGCCCTACTGGCTGCCGCATTTTTTTTATGTCTGCTTCGGAAAGACTAAGTTTGAGGAAAGCACGCTTGAAAAAAATAATAGGCCCTGGGACTACAGGGAGGCATAATTTTAAAATTTTTGCAAAAAGTTGTAACCTAGTGTGAACGATTTACCGTTCTGCAGTGTCTAACATGTATTAACAACAAAACATCATGAGTAACGGAAAAGTAAAATTCTTTAATGAAACCAAAGGTTTCGGTTTTATCAAAGACAGTGAAACAAACGAAGAGTACTTCGTACACGTAACAGGTTTGATCGACGAGATCAGAGAAAACGACGAAGTAACATTCGAAGTAAAAGAAGGTAAAAAAGGACTAAACGCGGTAAATGTGAAACTGGCATAGTCTGGTTATATATAAAGCGTAAATCAAACAAAGGGCTCCGCAGCATGCGGGGCCCTTTGTCGTTAATTATAGTTTGCTTTTAATCGTGTTTCAATTTTTCCCGGCCTGACTGACGGTATACCTTAGGCGAGCAGCCCATCACGTTCTTGAATACCCGGTTGAAGTGCGAGAGATTGGAGAAGCCCGCGCCAAAAGCTACGCTCGCAATGGTAGCATCTTCCTTCTTGAGCATTTGACAGGCATTACCGATCCGGATCTCGTTCAGGAAAGCTGTGAACGTTTTGCGGGTCCTCTCTTTGAAAAACCGGCAGAAGGCCTCCCTGCTCAGATTGGCTACGGCAGCCGCTTCTTCCAACGCTATCGCCCGGTGGCTTTGCTCCATCAGAAAATGCAGCACCTGGTCCATACGTCTCCCCTCCCGCTCCGAGAGGTCCTGCACCCGGTCATCCAGGTTCAGTCGCTCCAGTCGGGCATCCTGCAGGAGCACCCGCAGCAAAGCTAAACCAGCCAGCATCTTGTCAAGACCCGATTTCTCTTTCAGCACTTCTACCTGCCGCCTGAATGTCGGCTCGTTTATACCCTGCACCTGATAGCAGCCTTTCAATTTGTCGAGAAAGTTTCTGACTTCCTGCAACTCCTCTGCCTCCCAGAAAGCCCGTCCCAAAGCCTCGGTGTCGAAGAACACGATCAGGTCGTGGCATTCCAGCTTACTGTCTGCTTCGTAGTATACCTTGTCGCTGCGGAAAACATGCGGCACGTCACGACCCAGCAGAAAGATATCGCCCGGCTTAAAGCGCCCCAGATAATCTCCCACGATGAGTTTTCCCTCCCCTTGCAGGATGCAGCTCAACTGAATTTCAGGATGCTGGTGCAATTTGTCGTAAAAGTAAGGTAGCCTGTCCTCCTGAAAGCGCACAAATTCTTTGCTTGACTTTGGAATCTTAAAAGGGATCACCTTCTTCATAATACCATATTAATCATTTCAGTGAATATTCACTAGTATTTCATCAATATAGTACCAGTATTTACTAATCCTGTGGAAGATAAGCCCCTTTGCTTGAGCTACTTTTGATAAAAAAAGCTTATGAACTGGAATGGCGTATATCCGGCCCTCACCACCAAGTTTGACGCGGACGGGACAATTGACTATGATACATTCCTGCACAACGTGGATGCACAGTTGGAGGCAGGTGTAGACGGCATCATCCTGGGTGGCACTCTGGGTGAGGCGAGCGTGCTCACTATACCTGAAAAACAGGAACTAACGGCACGCACCATTGCGCATGTGGCAGGTAACGTGCCGGTCATCCTCAACATAGCAGAAGGCGCTACAAAAGAAGCCATACAACGTGCACGTGAGGCAGAAGAAATCGGCGCGAAAGGCCTGATGCTGCTCCCACCCATGCGCTATGCAGCCGATGCCCGGGAAGTAATCGCCTACTTCAGGGCCGTGGCCGACAGCACTTCGCTCCCAATTATGATCTACAACAACCCAACTGACTACAAGACACTGGTCACGTTGGAGATGTTTGACGAACTGCTGCAGCATGAAAATATACAGGCGGTGAAAGAATCGACCCGAGATATCTCGAACGTCACCCGCATGACTAGCCGCTACGGCGACCGGATCAAAATCCTCTGCGGCGTGGATACGCTCGCTTTGGAGAGTCTGCTGATGGGCGCCCACGGCTGGGTAGCCGGTTTGGTCTGCGCTTTTCCTAGCGAGACGGTAGCCATTTACCGACTGGTGCAGGCTGGACGAATACAGGAGGCCCGCGACATCTACCGCTGGTTTCTGCCACTGCTGGAGCTGGACATTCATCCGAAACTGGTACAGTATATCAAACTAGCCGAGCAGCAGGTTGGCCTGGGTACCGAACACGTACGTGCCCCGCGACTCCCGCTGATCGGCGAGGAGCGACAGCGCGTATCGGCTATCATTGAGGCAGGTATACGCACCCGTCCGACATTGCCTAACTTTAAAGTGATCAACCATGTCCTTTGATGCTATTTTCACGAAAGCCGACATGGCTTTCGGCAGGTATAAAAAGCTGCCTGCCGCCGCTAAAGCAGAGCTGCTGCGCACCATTGCCGAAGAAATCGAACAACTAGGTGATGAGCTGCTGGAGACGGCGCACCAGGAATCAAACCTGCCGCTGGCAAGGCTAACCGGAGAACGTGGCCGCACAGTAGGCCAGCTGCGGCTATTCGCCTCACTGCTAGAAGAAGGCTCCTGGCTGGAAGCCACCATCGACACGGCTATACCTGACCGCATGCCTTTACCTCGTCCGGACCTGCGGCGCATGCTTATTCCGCTGGGGCCGGTGGTAGTGTTCGGGGCGAGCAATTTTCCGCTGGCTTTCTCCACGGCTGGCGGCGACACAGCCTCTGCCCTCGCAGCCGGTTGTCCGGTCATTTATAAAGAGCATCCCGCGCATCCTAAAACATCGCAACTGGTATATGGCGCTATTCAAAAAGCCTTGCAGCGTTGTGAACTGCCTGAAGGTATCTTCCAGCATGTGAGTGGCGGAACAGATGTGGGGCAGCAGTTGGTACAGCACCCACAGGCGAAGGCCGTTGCTTTCACGGGCTCTTTTAAAGGAGGCAAAGCCATCTTTGACCTGGCCTGTCAGCGTGAGGTACCTATACCTGTTTTTGCCGAAATGGGTAGCGTGAACCCGATCTTCGTGCTTCCGGAAAAAGCCGCTGGAAATGGTGAGCAGCTGGCAGCACAGGCAGCGCAGTCTGTACTGCTCGGCGTGGGGCAGTTCTGCACCTGTCCGGGTCTTATCTTCTACCCTGCTTCGGAAACAACCCATACCTTCCTGGAGACCTTCGCAGAAAAACTGCGGGACGCTCCGGCCGAAAAAATGCTACACGAGACCATCTGCAGCAATTACTACCAGCACCTAAAGGGCCTGCACACGCACGAAGGCGTAGAGATGATCCTAGCACCTGCCGAAGACCTACAAACAGGCGGTGCTGCCCTGGCCAAAACAACGGCACAGCAGTGGCTGCAGAACCCCTCTCTGCAGGAAGAGATCTTTGGTCCGTATGCCATGGTGGTAACCTACCAGGATGAAAAAGAACTGATGCAGGTGGCCGGCAAATTACAAGGGCAGCTCACGTGCACGCTCTGGGGAACAGAAGAGGAACTGACGAAAGCGGAAAACCTAGTAGATACATTGCGTGAGAAATGCGGCCGTCTGCTTTTCGCAGGTGTTCCGACAGGTGTGGAAGTTTCGCATGCCATGACGCACGGCGGACCTTTTCCGGCTACTACAGACAGCCGCTCCACCTCTGTTGGCACCTACGCTATCAAACGTTTCGCACGACCGGTTACCTTTCAATCGGCACCGCAAGAACTGCTTCCAGAAGAGCTGAAGGATGAAAATCCGCACAAGCTATGGCGCACAGTAAACGGGCAGCTCACACAGGACAGCATCTAGGTCATGGCACGTAAAACCTTCTTTTGCATCGACGCTCATACCTGCGGTAATCCGGTTCGGCTGGTGGCAGGCGGTGGTCCCATCCTGCAGGGCAGCAATATGAGTGAAAAGCGCCAGCACTTTCTGCGTGACTACGATTGGATTCGCAAGGGGCTGATGTTCGAGCCCCGCGGCCACGACATGATGTCGGGGAGCATCCTCTACCCTCCGCACGACCCGGAAAATGACATTGGCGTACTTTACATTGAAACCAGCGGCTGTTTGCCCATGTGCGGACACGGCACCATAGGCATCGTCACCATTGCCCTGGAGGAAGGTCTGATTACACCCAAAACACCCGGACAACTGCGGCTTGAGACACCTGCCGGACTGGTAAAGGTCAGTTATACCCAGGAAGGCAAAAAGGTGAAGACGGTAAAGCTCACAAACGTGGCCTCATACCTGGAAGCAGAGAACCTGACGGTGGAATGTCCGGAGCTGGGCGAGCTCACCCTGGACGTGGCCTACGGAGGCAATTTCTACGGCATCATCGACCCGCAGGAAAACTTCGCAGGTATACAGCACTATACAGCCGACAAACTGATCTCCTGGAGCAGAGAAATACGCAGGCGCATGAACGAGCGCTATACCTTTGTGCACCCTGAAAACGACACCATCCGCGGCCTATCCCATATCCTTTGGGCAGGTAAGCCCCTTGCTGCTACTTCCACGGCCCGCAATGCGGTGTTTTACGGTGACAAGGCCATTGACCGCTCTCCCTGCGGCACGGGTACTTCAGCACGCATGGCCCAGTGGTACGCAAAAGGCCTACTGAAGCCTGGACAGAATTTCATTCATGAAAGTTACATCGGCTCCATCTTTAAAGGCACCATAGAGGGGGAAACGACCGTAGCCGGCAAGCCGGCCATTCTACCAGGTATAGAGGGCTGGGCCATGGTCACCGGCCTGAACACGATCTTCCTGGATGACGACGATCCTTATGTACACGGTTTTCAGGTAATCTGATATGAGCAAAGTAGTCATCGTTGGCGGCGGCATCATCGGAATGTTCACCGCCTGGTATCTGACCGAGGAGGGTTTCAGTGTCACCATCATCGACAAAGGAGACCTGCGCGACAACTGCAGCATCGGCAATGCCGGAATGCTGGTGCCGAGTCACATTATTCCACTGGCCTCACCGGGCATCATCAGCAAAGGACTCCGCTGGATGCTCTCCTCCACTAGCCCATTCTACATCCACCCGCGCCTGGACCGCAGGCTGCTGCAGTGGTGTATGCACTTTTACAGAGCCGCTACGCCGCAGCATGTAGCCAACAGCATCCCCTATCTCAAAAACCTGAGTCTGCTGAGTAAACAGCTATACCTGGAGTTTGCTGCAGCACATCCGGAGATCGAACTAAAACAGGACGGTCTGCTGATGCTCTACAAAACAGCAGAAGGTGCACATGAAGAAAAGGAATTTGCCTTATTGGCCCGTCAGCATGGCCTGGAGGCAGAGGTGTTGACGCCGCAGGAAGTGAAGGTGCTGGAGCCAAATCTTGAGCTGGATGTGCTGGGGGCCGTGTTCTTTCCAGGCGATGCTCACCTGAATCCTGCAGCGCTCTCGGCTTGTTTGCACAGACTCCTCCTTGACAAAGGAGTATCCATGGTGTCTAACCTGGAGGTGCTCGATTTCGCCACTGCCGGAAGACGCGTCACAGCAGTGGTAACTGACAAAGGCGATGTTGCTACAGATCACCTCATCGTATGTGCCGGATCATGGTCGGGTGAAGTGGCCCGCAAGTTGCAGCTTAACCTGCCAATGCTGGGTGGCAAAGGGTATAGCTTTGTAGTAAATAACAATCCAGCCATTCTGCGGCCAACCATCCTGACCGAAGAGCGTGTCGCGGTGACGCCTTACGGAGATAAAGTCCGGTTCGGCGGCACGATGGAAATCACACCGGCCAACAGGCACATCAACATGAAACGGGTACAGGGAATACACGCTTCCATAGCACGTTACTATACCAATTTCAAATGCCCACTGCCCAAGAAAGAGGACATTTGGAGCGGACTTCGCCCCTGTTCGCCAGATGGTTTGCCTTACATTGGCTATACCCAGCGCTGGAATAATGTGCTCTTTGGCACCGGACACAGCATGATGGGCGTCAGTTTGGCGCCGGCAACTGGCAAGGTACTGGCTGAGCAGTTGATGCACCGGAAGGAGAGCGTGCTGAGCGATGCTTTTTCACCGGACCGTTACCATCAGGCCAGTTACCAGCTGTTGAAATAGTGCCCAGAATTGCAAAAATTAGCTATCTTTAATGATCAGTTAAAAAGTGAACACTATGAAAAATCTCACCCTGCCCCTTAAAGTCACGCTGCCGGCTGCGATGGCTCTGCTAACACTGGGTATAGAACCAGCACAGGCACAGACCCAGCAGACGCTTACCTTCACCCGGCAAGATACGCTGCGCGGCACCATCACACCCGAGCGTGTCTGGTGGGATCTTACCCACTACCACCTCGACATCAGCGTGAATCCGGCTGACAGCAGCATCCACGGTAAAAACACCATCCGCTATAAGGTGCTGGAGCCATACCAGATCATGCAGATCGACCTGCAGCCACCGATGCGTATGGAAAAGGTACTGCAAAATGGGCAGCAGCTGAATGTGCGGCAGGAAGGTAACGCTTACTTTGTGCAGTTGGTGGAGGCGCAAAAGGAAGGAGCACAGCAAGAGGTAGAGGTATACTATGGTGGCAAGCCGCAGGTGAGCAAAAATCCACCCTGGAGCGGTGGCATCACCTGGAAACGCGATGATCGGGGCAATCCCTTTGTGGCAAGCTCGAACCAAGGGGCCGGCGCCAGTCTGTGGTGGCCCTGCAAAGACCACATGTACGACGAGCCGGACAGTATGCTGATGAGTGTGACAGTTCCCAAAAACCTGACGGACGTCTCAAACGGTCGCTTGCGTGGCGTGGATGAAAATCCGGATGGCACCCGCACTTTCCATTGGGCGGTGACCAACCCGATCAATAACTACGGCGTGAACATCAATATAGGCGACTATGTGCATTTCGGGGAGAAGTACCAGGGCGAGAAAGGCGTGCTGGACTGCGATTACTGGGTACTTCGGGACAACCTGGAGAAGGCCAAAGTGCAGTTTAAGGATGTGCGCCGTACGCTGGACGCCTTTGAGCACTGGTTCGGCCCCTACCCTTTTTACGAGGATAGCTACAAACTCGTGGAGGCGCCCTACCTGGGCATGGAGCATCAGAGTTCTGTGACCTACGGCAATGGCTATGCAAATGGCTACCGCGGTCGCGACCTCAGTGGATCAGGTTGGGGGCTGAAATTCGACTACATCATCATCCATGAAACAGGCCACGAGTGGTTCGCCAACAACATCACTTACAAAGATGTAGCGGACATGTGGATACACGAGAGCTTCACGACTTATTCTGAACCGCTGTTCGTAGAATACCACTATGGCAAGCAGGCCGGCAGCGAATACGTGATAGGTATTCGCCAGAACATCCGCAACGACCGCCCAATTATTGGCCACTACAACGTGAACAAGAGCGGCTCCGGCGACATGTATCCGAAAGGGGCCAACATGCTGCATACCTTGCGCCAGGTGGTAAACGACGACGAGAAATGGCGCGACATCCTGCGCGGTCTTAACAAGGATTTCTATCACCAGACCGTAACCACTGAGCAGATTGAGAATTACATGAGCAAACACGCAGGACGTGACCTGAGCCGCTTCTTCGACCAGTACCTGCGCGACACCCGTATACCGACGCTGGAGTATCGATTGGAAAAGAAAAAACTAACTTACCGCTGGGCCAATGCAGTAGAAGGTTTCGACATGCCGGTAAAGGTATACCTGAACGGAGAAGAAACCTGGCTAGAGCCAACCACAGACTGGAAAGAAATCAAGAAAGTGAAAACCGGCACCAAACTGACCATCGACCCAAACTTCTATGTGCAGGAAGGGAAGGGAGTTTAAGAAGTTTGGAAGTTTAAGAAGATTGTCAAATTTAAAAGAGAAGGGCTGCCAGAAAATTCTGGCAGCCCTTCTCTTTTAGGACAGTAATTTCTACTTAACGGCTATAGCTATATATTGCTCTGACTTATCTGGCGCGAAATCTAAAAAGTATAAATATTTGTTAAATCCGGTCCCCTACTAATCCTCACTCTTAAACTTTCAAACTACTAAACTCACTTCACTCCCATTGCTTTGAGCTCCTGCTCCAAGCGTTGGTTCCAGCGTTCCTGGGCTGCTGTGTCGAGGCCGTGGCGGGTTTCAGAATCATACTGATCTTGCAGCTGGTTCATCTCGCGGTAGAACTCTATGAAGAGGTACTGAATGTTGCTGTTGTAGTCGGCCAGCGATAAGTTTTCCGGTTTTATCTTTTGCTTGAAGCGCTCCGACACCAGCTTCACAATATCAAAATGCCTTTGCTCGTGGTTTAGGCCGTAAGAGTTTCGGGCGTTATCCTTTACCCAGGATGAGCTCTTCAGTACGTATACCTTCATGTTGAGGTTGAGATGGATGATGCCGTCTTTTACTTCAGTCTCACCTTCATAGGCAAAGCTCGGAAACACTGTGGCAGCGTAACGGCTGGTGCGGTTCACATCTGCTTTAAAGTCATTCCAGTTCAGCGGTCTGCTTGGGTTATAAAACACCGTGTCCTGATCAGCAGGAGCGGTATAGTCTGTAAATGTCACTTTTATACCTTTGGCAAGTTTCGGGTTGGTGTTTGCCTCCAGGTCCATCCAGGTGTTGAGGTAACGCAAAGCCTCCTTAATAGACTGCCGCAGCGCAGGTTCCGTTACTTCGTTTCGGCCCACTGGGCGCTCGTAGCGTCCACCGCCTTTGTACTGCAGCAGTTGCACGGTCTCTCCTTCCTGCTCCATTTCGAAAGCCATGACCACCGATATGGTACCGGCCACACGACCAGCTGACGATTGCGCTTCTTTAACCTGCATTTCTTTCAAACGGATCACTACGGGTCGCAGCGATTTATTGGCGGGTATACCTTTGTTGATGAACTCACGCAAAGCAATGTAGCCCCCACCCTGCAGATCGACAGGTTGCGCCTTGCCCGCGCCGGTCAATGGTAGCAGGTAGGCAACGGCTTTTTTGTCAGTGCGCTCGTCGATCACATTGGCGATGTAAAACTCACGCGGCGTAAAAGGCAGCTTTTCAGTGCGCAGCACGATTGGCTCTGTATTGACAGCCGCAGGTGACGCAGCTATACTTGCTACACCCAGGTAAAAACAGGCGAGCAGCAAACAGGCCGTTAAGAAAACGCTGCCCCTGGTGTTAAGAAAGTATTTCATGAATCGTTAGTACTGAATTTGTTAAGGTATAGCTAAAACAGCAGCTTAACCCGGTTTCGTTCAGTAGGCACCATGCTGCTTATCATAATATTTCAACCACAAGCATTAAACCATTTTTTTGCAATGCAGTCTATATTTTTAACTATCTTAGCCAAGCATTTAAGTATCATAATTTCGTTTCAGTATCTATGAAGATTAGCTTCCATTTTGTAAAACACATGCTGGTTTGGGTCCTTTTGTTAGGTCCGATGCTGGTAATGGCGCAAAACGGCAACAGAAATAACCGGCCTAGTCCACCCGCGACAGCTTCCGGTAAAATAGGCGACGCCCTGGTGACCATCGATTACAGCAGCCCTGCCGTGAAGAACCGCAAGGTATGGGGTGAGCTGGTACCTTACGGCAAGGTATGGCGTGCCGGTGCCAACGAGGCTACCACGATCGAGTTTAGCAGGGATGTACTGGTGGAGGGTCGTCACCTGGCGAAGGGCAAATACAGTCTCTATACCATACCTGGCGAAAACCAGTGGACCGTGATCTTCAACAAAGCCACAGGTCAGTGGGGTACGGAGTACGATGAAAGGCAGGATGCGCTGCGGGTGAATGTGAAGCCACGCAACACAATGGCCATGCACGAGCGCCTCTCCTACCATGTTGTCCGCAACGGCATTTTGATGCGTTGGGAGAAGCTGGAGCTGCCAGTCAAGATAAAGTAACTAAAATAGAAAAGCCGCCTATACCTTGTATCTGCGGCTTTTTTTATGTCAAACACATACCGATACGACCATGATAAAACTACTGAAAAACACGTCAATAGCCGGATGGGCTATTATGCTCCTACTCGGCTGCGCCGGCACTTCCACTACTGCGCCATCTGATCAGTCAGCCACCGCTACCGCTACATCCAGTTCAACAGCCACTGCTACGGCTAGTGAAGGTGGAACAACGCAAACCACTAGTGCTTCTCAAAATGATGCGCAGCAAGCCACACAGCTGGAAGGTGCCTGGCGAACAACCGACGGACAGGGCAATGAGGTAGTGATGCTCGTGCAGGATGGCTTCTTTACAATCGCGCGATTCAACCAACAGAACAAACAATTCCTGGGCACGACCGGCGGCACTTACACTGTTTCAAACGGTAAGTTTAGCATCCGGCAAGAGTTTAATACCCTCGACTCCACCCAAGTAGGCACCACAGCTTCAGCGGACTACAAACTCGAGAACGACCAGTGGACGATGAGCAAAGATGGGTTAACCGACACCTGGAACCGCATCAATGAAAGCAATAGTAATTCTCCACTGGCAGGTACCTGGCGCATCACAGGCCGGGAACGGGATGGAGAAATGCAAACCATGCGCCCCGGTCCGCGCAAAACACTGAAAGTACTCTCCGGCACCCGCTTCCAGTGGATCGCCTTCAACTCCGAAACAGGCCAGTTCTCCGGTACAGGTGGCGGCACATACACTGCCGAAAATGGGAAGTATACCGAAAACATCGAGTTCTTTTCACGCGACAGCAGCCGTGTAGGCATGTCACTCTCCTTTAACTTTGAGGTGAAAGACGGTAACTGGCACCACTCCGGCCAAAGCAGTACCGGCAACCCAATCAACGAGGTCTGGTCCCGCATCTCCAAAGATTAATCCGGTCAGGTATGGCAAGTATGTATTGTATATCTGCCATGCTTTCCTGAACTTGACTGCCAGATATCTAAGCATACTATGGAAGATACCCTGGAGCAACTGGTCGTGACAAAAGCGTCAGGCGAAAAAGTACTTTTCTCGGTCGGCAAACTCCGGCACTCGCTTCGCAAATCCGGTGCCGACGAGCGTCAGGCAGATGAAGTTCTTCGCCAATTGGCCCCAGAACTTACCTCCGGTATTTCAACCCGTAAGATCTACCGCAAAGCCTTCGGGATCCTCAGGCGTCTTTCCAACACTGCAGCCGCACGCTACAGCCTGAAACAGGGTATTATGCAATTGGGTCCCTCAGGTTTTCCTTTCGAGAAGTTCGTAGCGGAGATACTGCGGGCACAGGGCTATACTACCGAGATTGGGGTATTTGTAGACGGCCACTGCGTGCGACACGAAATAGATGTGATTGCGTTAAAGGACGGAAAACGAGCCATGATCGAGTGCAAGTACCACAACATGCACCGCAACAAATCGGACGTGAAGGTTCCGATGTATATCCAGTCCCGCTTCAAGGACGTGGAGAAGGTATGGCCATCGGAACACGAGTACGAGATCCGCTTTCATGAGGTCTGGGTGATGACGAACACCCGTTTCACAGAAGACGCTATCCGCTTCGCCAGCTGCATGCAAATGCGCCTGATTGGTTGGGACTATCCTGCCAAAGGTAGCCTGAAAGATTTGGTGGATTCATTTCATCTCTACCCCCTCACCTGCCTCACGACCCTTACCAATTCTGAAAAACAGCGCCTGCTCGACCAGAAGATCGTGCTCTGCAGTGAACTGCTGCACGAGGAAGAACTGCTGCAAAGTATAGGACTGCGAGACGATCGAGCCAAACGTGTGCTCAAGGAAGTAGAGAATCTCTGCAACGGCATGTATAGAAAGTAAAACCTGGCACTTAGCAACACTTTATCTGTAGTGTCCACAGGTATAGAACGACAAAGAGTAAGCTTCTAACGCTTCTGCTTCTCTGCCTCCAGCATATTCTCCAGTCCCTTGAAAAATGCGTCCGGGTTAAAGGAAATGCTGTCGATGCCGTGCTCCACTAAAAAGGCCGCAAATTTAGGATAATCACTCGGAGCCTGCCCGCATAAACCGACTTTCGTGCCCGTCTTTTTAGCTTTCTGCAGGGTCATGACAATCAGCTGCTGCACTGCCTGGTCAAATGGAGAGAAGATATCGCTGAGCAGACCGGAATCTCGGTCGGCACCGAGTGTCAGTTGCGTCAGGTCGTTGGAGCCTATGGAAAAGCCGTCGAAATGTTCGGCAAATTCCTCAGCCAGCAAAGCGTTGCTCGGTATCTCAACCATCACGTATACCTCCAGTTCGTTTTCTCCTCTTTTCAGACCATTGTCAGCCAACAAGTCGATCACTTTCTTTCCCTCTTCAACGGTGCGGCAAAAAGGGATCATCAGTTTTACATTGGTCAGCCCCATCTCTTCACGCACCTTTTTCATGGCGCGGCATTCCAGTTCGAATCCTTCCTGGTATAGCTTATGATAATAGCGGGATGCTCCCCGCAGCCCGATCATCGGGTTGGCTTCGTCGGGCTCAAACTGCCGTCCACCAATCAGGTTGGCATACTCATTGGACTTAAAATCACTCATTCGCACGATCACATCTTTCGGGTAAAACGCCGCAGCGATAATGCCGGTGGCTTCAGCCAGCTTGTCTACAAAATAGTCCGCTTTGTTTGGGTAGTGGTGCGTGAGTTGCTCTATTTTCTCACGAGCTTCTTCGCTCTCCACTTTATCAAAATGCTTCAGTGCCATTGGGTGAATCTGGATGGAATTATTGATAATGAACTCCATGCGCATTAGCCCTACCCCATCATTTGGAAGAAAAGAATACTTAAAGGCTTGCTCCGGATCACCGAGTATCAGCATAGCCTTGGTCTCGGGCTTGCCGAGTTTGCTCATGTCCGTCTTCTTCTCGTCCCAGTCCAACTTGCCTTCATATACATACCCAGTTTCTCCTCCCGCTGTCGATACCGTTACCTCCTGCCCATCCCGAATTGTTTTGGTAGCATCATCAGTGCCAAGCACAGCAACAGCACCTACCTCTCTTGCTACAATGGCAGCATGGCTGGTTCGGCCTCCTTGTTCTGTGATAATGGCACTCGCTTTTTTCAGGATAGGATCCCAGTCCGGGTCTGTTTTTCGGGTGACGAGCACTTCACCTTCCTGCAATTTGCCACTCTCAGCAGGTGTGTGCAGCACGCGGGCTGTACCTGACACAATGCGGTTGCTCAGGCCTATACCCGAGCAGAGCACCTTGCCCTCCTCTTTTAAGGTATACTCCGTGAAAAAGGCTTCATCCTTGTGCTGACTCTGCACTGTTTCAGGTCTGGCCTGTACAATGTAAAGCTCACCGTTCAGACCATCTTTTGCCCACTCAATGTCCATGGGCTGACCATAATGTTCCTCAATGCGCTTGCCCCATTTCGCCAGCTGCACCACCTCTTCGTCCTTAAGTACAAACTGCTCCTGTCGGTCCGCTGGCGTATCCTTGTTTACGATGGCATCAGTTGGACTCAGCAATTCATTTTCGGATTTTTCGGCGTATACCATGGTTTTAGCTTTACTGCCCAGTTTGCGCGAAATGATCGGCTGTTTGGCTTTGCCGAGCGTTGGTTTAAAGACCACAAACTCATCGGTGTTCACAGCACCCTGCACTACGTTCTCCCCCAGCCCCCAGGAACCGGAAATGACCACGGCATTTTCAAACCCGGTATCCGGATCGAGCGTGAACATAACGCCGGAGCAGGCTTTGTCGGACCGTACCATAGTTTGTATACCTACCGACAGTGCCACCTGCATGTGCTCAAAACCATTGTCAATCCTGTATTTAATGGCTCGATCAGTGAACAGGGAAGCGTAGCTGTGGTGGCATGCTTTGAAAAGGTTCTGGATCCCCCTCACATTGAGATAGGTTTCTAATTGACCGGCAAAACTGGCAGTAGGCAGGTCTTCGGCGGTAGCGCTGCTGCGCACGGCCAACGATATATCCTCTCCGTATTCCGACTTCAGATAGGTATAGCCTTCTTCGATCGCTTCCCGAATGTCCTCCGGAAATTGAGCGTTTAAAATAAGCTCCCGCGCCTGCTCCCCTACTGCCGACAGATTATGAAAATCATTCGTGTCCAGTTTCGCCAGTATATCGGTCAGTCGCTGCTTCAGTTCATTCTGCTCCAGAAAATGCCAATAAGCCGCTGAGGTAGTCGCATAGCCATCAGGCACCCGTATACCTTCCGGATTGAGTTGGTTATACATTTCTCCGAGTGAGGCGTTTTTGCCACCCACACTGCTCAGGTCTTTGTAGCTAATGTCTTTGAAGTGCTTGATAAATGGTTCCATGGCTCGCTGATTTGGGAATAGATTTGATGGCAAAAGGCGGTAATGCCACGATATACATTAGTGATAACGGAAGGCTAAATAGTTGGTTTTAACTTATATACAAACCAATCTATCCTAAGTACCAGAGATAACAATGTGTTGGGTAAGCCGCTTTAAGTCATAACATCAGTTCAAGGAAACCCCTACTAGTAACAAAAAAAGATATATTTATAATATTTTTAAGTAATTTTTAAATAATTCATTGCCTTAATTCTAAACCACTCGTATAACATCCTAACATTCAAGCATATATTACAATAATACAGGAGGTTTTATGGGAACAGTCAGACATATTCTCCAAAAAAAAGGCAACAAGGTGATTTCTGTTGCCCCTACCAGCACCGTCTACAGTGCCCTTGAAACCATGGTGGAGCAAAACGTGGGTGCACTCATCGTGATGGACAATGGTAAGTTTGCCGGCATGTTTACTGAGCGCGACTATGCCCGAAAAGTCATCCTCAAAGGAAAAGCCTCCCGCGATACGCTTGTTCAGGAAATTATGAGCGAGCATCCCGTCACTGTCACTCCAGACACAACACTGGAGCAGTGTATGGTACTCATGACCCAGAAATACATACGTCACCTGCCCGTGTTTGAAAATCAGGAACTGGTCGGATTGGTGTCGATCGGTGACATTGTAAAATGTATGATGGATGAACAAAAGTGCATTATCGAGGACCTCGAACACTATATAACCGGGCACCACGAGTAGGTAGCCCGGATATCATTTATTAGGAGAAACCATGCAGGAAACAGCCGAAACAACCACATTACTGTGGCCACTGGTGGTCTATGGTGCCATCGTGCTAAGTCTGGTATTGCTGATACTGGGCTTGTCGTATGTGCTCGGGCAGCGCGGACATGGTCGTGCCGTTGGTGAGCCCTATGAGGGCGGTATCGTCAGTGCCGGAGGTGCCCGCATCCGATTCTCCTCTCAGTTTTACATGGTGGCCATGATGTTCGTGATTTTCGATGTGGAAACCATCTTTATTTTTTCCTGGGCCATTGCTTTCCCTGAGCTGGGCTGGTATGGCTATTTCGGCGTACTCGTCTTTATTGGGATGCTGGTAGTGGTGCTGGTATACGAGTGGCGAAACGGCGCCCTGGATTTCGGTCCGGATGGCAAGAAGATACTGGCTGCCTATAAGCGTATGCTACGGGAGCCGAGTTTGAATTGATAGAGTAATCTTGCCGGAAGCTTTGTATGGGGTACCTATACCTAAATTGATACTTTATCTTGAGCTTTTGACCAATGTTGTAACTAACACCCTACAATATGAAATGGTGGCTAAGCAAACCGGATGAACCTGCCAATGCTGTGACAGGCACAAGCTCCTACGAAGAGACCGTGCAGCAGAGCATCATGCTCACCACGCTTCAGGACCTGATCGCCTGGGGCCGCAAGAACTCGATGTGGCCTTTCCACTTCGGGTTGAGCTGCTGCTTCGTGGAGATGGCCACCAGCATGACGCCTAAATACGATGTGGCCCGTTTTGGTGCCGAGGTAATCCGAGGCACCCCAAGAGAAGCTGATGTGATGATCATCGCAGGCACCGTCTTCATCAAAATGGCCCCCATCATCAAGCGACTGCACGAGCAGATGATGGAACCGAAATGGGTCATCTCCATGGGCTCCTGTGCCAACTCCGGCGGCATGTACGATATCTACAGCGTGGTCCAGGGCGTTGACAAATTCCTGCCCGTGGATGTATACGTCCCCGGCTGCCCTCCCCGACCGGACGCCTTTATGGAAGGCCTGATGCTTTTGGCAGAACGGGTAGGCCAGGAACGCCGGCCACTCAGCTGGACCATTGGCGAACAAGGCGTGATCCGGCCGGAGAAAATAGAGGTGAAAGAAAGGAAAAAAGAACGCTGGAGTCAAATGAATGAGTTTAGGTCTCCGGATGAAATATAACCTCTAAACAGCCTCCTCCCATGAACAACAACAGCGGCATACTGGAGCAACTCAAGTCGCGGTACGGCGAAGATACGTTCAAAGTCCAGACCACCCGGGATGAAATCCTCACCCTCTGGCTTCCTGTGGACCACGTGCCGGAAGTGCTCAAATTCCTGAAGCACGACCTGCCTCAGCCCTTCCTCCTCCTCTTCGACCTGACGGCCATTGACGAACGCACCCGCAAACCTGAAAACGGCCATATACCCTACAGCTTTACGCTCATCTACCACCTCTTCTCTTTTGAGCGCAACACCTTTATCAGACTAAAAGCCGGCCTCCGGGAAGACTTTCCGAAAGCACCCAGCATAAGCGGACTCTGGCAAAACGCCAATTGGTACGAGCGCGAGGTATACGACATGTTCGGCATCCGCTTCGAAGGTCACCCGCACCTCTCCCGCATCCTGATGCCGCGCACCTGGGTCGGACACCCGCTCCGTAAAGAGCACCCGGCACGAGCTACCGAGATGGGTCCTTTCCAGCTGTATGACGACAAGATAGACCTCGAGCAATCAGCCCTGCAGTTCAAGCCTGAAGAGTGGGGACTGCAACGCCAGAGCGACGACAGCGATTTCATGTTCCTCAATATCGGTCCGCAACACCCAGGCACGCATGGTGTGCTGCGCATCATCCTGCAACTTGACGGTGAGGACATCGTGGATGCTATACCGGATATCGGCTTCCATCACCGTGGGGCAGAGAAAATGGGCGAGCGCCAGTCCTGGCATACCTACATCCCCTATACCGACCGGGTCGATTACCTCGGCGGCGTAATGAACAACCTGGCCTATCTGCAGGCAGTGGAGCAATTGGCAGGTATAGAAGTGCCGGAGCGCGTGAAGTATATCCGGGTGATGCTCTGCGAACTCTTCCGGATTGCGAGTCACCTCGTATGGTATGGCACCTTTGCGCAGGACGTGGGGCAGCTCTCGCCCGTGTTCTACATGTTCACCGACCGCGAAAAGATATTTGACATCATCGAAGGCATTTGTGGCGGCCGCATGCACCCGAATTGGTTCCGCATTGGCGGTGTAGCACAGGATCTGCCCAAAGGCTGGGAACAGCTGGTGCAGCGATTCCTCGATTACTTCCCAAAGCGCATCAAGGAATACGATAACATGGTCATGAAGAACAGCCTCTTCAAAGCCCGTACGGTAGGTATAGGCATCTTCACCAAAGAAGAAGCGATAGAATGGGGCGTGACCGGACCAAACCTGCGTGCCTGCGGCTTTGAGTGGGATTTCCGCAAAATGCGCCCTTACTCCGGCTACGAACTGTTCGACTTCGAAGTACCCACTGCCAGCAACGGCGACTGTTACGACAGAGCCGTGGTGCGGGTAGCCGAAATGCGTCAGAGTCTGCGCATCATCGAGCAGTGCGTGAAGAACATGCCGGCGGGTCCGTACAAGTCCGACCACGCCATAACAACGCCCCCTATCAAGCAAAACACCATGCACGATATCGAGACGCTGATTACCCACTTTTTAGGCGTGACCTGGGGACCCGTTATTCCACCCGGAGAAGCGATGAGCTGCATAGAGGCGACCAAGGGAGCCAACGGCTACTATTTGACCAGTGACGGGAATACTTCCCCTTACCGGGTTCGAATCCGCACTCCCTCGTTCCCACACATGCAGATGCTCCCCTACATTACCAGAGGATATACTGTAGCAGACTTGCTCTCGATACTCGGAGCGATGGACTATGTACTGGCAGATATTGACAGGTGATTTTTGATTGAGTGATGGAGTGATGGAGTGATTGAAATATATCTGTAGGGACAGGTCGCGACCTGTCCGAATCGTGCACGAATTTATTTGTCAGAATCAGGATTTACAGGATTAAAGGATTGACAGGATTCTCAACATTAATTATTCAGAAGATTAATCCTGAAAATCTTTCCTGTAAATCCTGATTCAGACAATGTAACCTTTTAACCATTCAACCAAAATGCTCACAGCCGAAGAAAAACACAAAATCGACCACGAAATCAGTCTGGTACCTTCGCCGAAGAATGCGTGTATCGAAGCGCTGAAAATCGTGCAACAAAGCCATGGCTGGGTGTCGGACGAGAGCCTGCAGGATGTGGCGGACTATGTAGGGATGTCGCCTGCGGAACTCGATAGTGTGGCCACTTTCTACAATCTGATTTTCCGCAGACCGGTGGGACGGCACGTGATTTTGGTGTGCGATAGCATCAGTTGCTGGGTAATGGGCTATGAAAGTATACGTGACCAACTCTACCAAAAACTCAACATCAAATACGGCCAGACCACCGAAGACGGCCGCTTTACTATACTGCCAAATTGTTGCCTCGGCACCTGCGACCGTGCCCCTGCCCTTATGATTGACAACGACCTGTACCGTGATTTAACGGTGGAACAACTGGACGAGATTCTGGAAAAGTATACCTAAAACCCAAGCGGGCATACCTATGGAGAAGCCCCTGACCCAACACATTGTCCCCGGACGCGCACCACTCTCGCTCAAAGAGTACGAGCAAGTGGGCGGCTACCAGTCTGTGCGCAAGATTCTCAAAGAGATGGCCCCTGCCGACGTGCAGACTTTGGTGAAAGACTCTGACCTGCGCGGACGTGGCGGTGCAGGCTTTAACACCGGCCTGAAATGGAGTTTCGTACCGATGGGCCCCGAAGCGGCCAAGCCAAAATACCTCGTGGCCAACGCCGATGAGATGGAGCCCGGCACCTTCAAGGACCGCGTGCTTTTGGAAGGAAATCCGCACCAGCTGATAGAAGGAATGATTGTGGCGGCCTACGCCATCGACGCCAGCATTTCCTACATCTTCATGCGCTGGGCTTACAAAGTGGCGGCCCGGGAAATCATCAAGGCCCTTGCTGAAGCCTACGAAGCGGGTTATCTGGGAGAGAATATTCTGGGCTCGGGCTTTAGTCTGGATATGCACCTACACACCGGCGTGGGCAGGTATATGTGCGGTGAGGAAACGGCTTTGCTCAATGCATTGGAAGGCAAACGGGCCAACCCACGTGCCAAGCCGCCTTTCCCGCAGGTGAGCGGTTTGTTTGGCAAGCCGACCATCGTGAACAACGTGGAGACGCTTTGCTGTCTGCCGCACATCATCAATAACGGCGCGGAGTGGTTCAAGGGCTTGAGCAAGACGCAGGACGCAGGTACCAAGCTCTACGGCATTAGCGGCCGTGTGAAAACGCCCGGTTGCTGGGAGCTGCCGTTGGGTACTACCATCCGCGAACTGATTGAAGAGCACGGCGGCGGTATGCAGGATGGGTATCTCTTTAAAGGACTTTTGCCGGGCGGTGCTTCTACGGATTTTCTGGTGGAAGAGCACCTCGATCTGCCCATGGATTATACCGCCATCCAGGCAGCCGGCAGCCGCATGGGTACGGGCACCATGATCATTCTCGACGACCAGACCTGCCCTGTTGGTTTCGTGCACAACCTGCAACATTTCTTTGCGCAGGAGTCCTGCGGATTCTGTACGCCTTGTCGCGAGGGACTGCCTTGGGTTGAGAAGATATTGCTCGCCATCGACAAAGGCGAGGGCAAACCCGAACACCTCCTCACACTCGACTTCCATACCAAATACCTCGGCCCCGGCAACACGTTTTGCGCACTCGCACCCGGCGCCATGGAACCTCTGCAGAGCGCCCTGAAATACTTCAGAGAGGATTTTGAACGGCACATTCACGAACACCACTGTCCCTGGAGCAAAGCGAAAGTATGGCAACCATCTATATAGACGACAAACCCTACGAAGTACCCACCGGCAAGAATTTGCTGGAGGCCGTCCTCACCCTCGGCAAGGACCTCCCCTACTTTTGCTGGCACCCGGCCATGGGCTCCATCGGCGCTTGTCGCCAGTGCGCTGTAAAAGTATACAAGGATGAAAACGACACTAAGGGCAAGCTCTTTATGTCGTGTATGGAACAGGTGCGCGACGGCATGCGCCTTTCCATTGCCGATATGGAAGCCAAAGAATTTCGCGCGCACGTCATCGGTTGGCTGATGACCAACCATCCGCACGACTGCGCCGTGTGCGACGAAGGCGGCTCCTGCCACCTGCAGGATATGACCGTGATGACGGGCCACAATTACCGGGCTTACCGTTTCGACAAACGCACCTACATCAACCAGTATCTCGGCCCGTTCATTAACCACGAAATGAACCGCTGCATCCAGTGCTACCGCTGTGTGCGCTACTATAAAGACTATGCCGGCGGAAAGGACCTCGATGTGTTCGCGGCCCACAATCACCTCTACTTTGGTCGCCACGAAGATGGCGTACTGGAGAGTGAGTTCAGCGGCAACTTAGTGGAGGTCTGCCCGACGGGTGTGTTCACCGATAAGACCCTGGAACAACACTATACCCGCAAATGGGACCTTACGATGGCCCCTTCGGTTTGCCACCACTGCAGCCTCGGTTGCAACATTTCGGCAGGCGAGCGCTACGGTACTTTGCGCAACATCACCAACCGGTATAACGGCGAAGTGAATGGCTATTTCCTCTGCGACCGCGGCCGCTTCGGCTACGAGCATGTGAACCATGTCGGCCGAATCCGTAAGCCGCTGGTACGTGCGCAACTGCCTGAAGCCACCGATAAATTGACCGCCCTGCAGGCTGCCGCTGCGGCTTTCCGAACCGGCAGCGTGATAGGCATCGGCTCGCCTCGGGCCTCGCTGGAATCGAACTTCATGCTCAAGACATTGGTCGGTGACGACAACTTCCACCACGGTGTATCCGATACAGAGCACGATTTGGTGGACTTGGCATTAAAAATCCTAAAGGAAGGCGCTGCCCCCACCCCCTCCTTGCGGGAAGTGGAACAGGCCGACGCCGTGTTTATACTTGGTGAAGACCTACTCAACACCGCCCCTATGTTGGCCTTGGCCGTGCGGCAGTCGGTACGTAAGCAACCAGCCCTCGAACACATCTCCAAAGCCAATATTCCGGTATGGCAGGACGCTGCGGTGCGCGAATTAATGCAGGACGAAATGGGGCCGCTTTTCATTGCCACCATCCACGACACCAAGCTCGACGAAATCGCCTCCCATACTAACCACGACTCCCCGGATGCCATCGCGCGACTGGGATTCGCGGTAGCTAACTTTATTCATGCTGATTTCCCGGAAGTACAAGGGTTGAACGAAGATGAACTGCAACTGGCGCGCCAGATTGCAGATTCCTTAATGGCCGCGAAAAAGCCACTGGTAATTTCCGGCACGCACTGCGGCAGCGAACGGGTATTGATGGCTACCGCCAACATCGCTAATGCGCTGGTGGCAAAAGAAAAAGATGCGGGCATTGTGCTCACCCTGCCGGAATGCAACAGCATGGGCCTCGCCATGCTGGGCGGTCACAGACTGGAGTCGGCGTTTGAAGCGATTCTGAACGGCTATGCCGATACGGTAATCATCCTAGAAAACGACCTCTACCGAAGGGCCAACGCAGGTATGGTGACCAATTTCCTGAAGACCGCCAAGCACGTCATCGTGCTCGATCACCTGCACAACGCCACCAGCGAAGAAGCGAACATCTTACTGGCAGCCGGCACTTTTGCCGAAGCGGACGGCACGCTCATTAACAACGAAGGACGTGCGCAGCGCTTCTTTCAGGTATACCCGACTGGCGAAGATCTGCAGGAAAGCTGGCGCTGGCTCGGTGAACTGGGCACTTTGTTGGCCCATGACCGCATCAGTCACTGGCACGGCTACGACGACATCCTGCAGGCCATGGTGAAGGAACAGCCGGAACTGAAAGGCTTGGAAGCCGTCGCGCCGGGCACCGACTTCCGCATTGCCGGACAGAAAATACCGCGGGCACCGCACCGCTTCAGCGGCCGCACCGCTATGCTGGCCAACATCAACGTGAACGAGCCCAAACCACCCGTAGACCCCGACGCGCCGCTTTCCTATACCATGGAAGGCTATCGCGGACAGCCGCCATCGTCCATCATCCCATTCTTCTGGGCACCGGGTTGGAACTCGTCACAGGCTACGAATAAGTACCAACAGGAAGTAGGCGGAAACCTGAAAGGCGGCGACCCGGGTCTGCGCTTAATCAAACCGGATACGGCCAAAACGGAGCCTTATACCCAGACGGTTCCGCAGAGATTCCAGCCGCTGGAAGGCCACCTGTACATGTTGCCGCTCCACCACATTTTCGGCTCCGAAGAACTCAGCATGCACTCCCCACCTATTGTGGAGCGGGCACCGGAGCCTTATGTCTTGCTCAACGAAGAAGACGCCATTTTGATGAAACTGCAGGTGAGCGAGAATCTGAGCTTTACCATCGAAGGACAAGTCTATCAAGTGCCTGTGAAAATCAGTCCGCACATACGCAGCGGCACAGCGGGCCTGCCGGCGGGACTGCCGGGTATACCTTATGCTGAATTGCCTGCGTGGGCCATACTTAACCGAGAACTCAAATGGAAACAGCAACCCCAAACTACTTACTAATCATCGGCGGCGTGTTGTTCGTCATGCTCAACGTGGCGGCGCTGCTTATCTGGGTAGAGCGACGCGGTCTGGCTCTGTTGCAGGACCGCTATGGCCCAAACCGCGCCGGCCCCTTCGGCTTGCTGATTGTGGCGGCCGACTCCATCAAGCTGTTCTTCAAACAGGACTGGATTCCGCCTTTTGCCGACAAGCCTGTGTTCATTCTGGCCCCGGCCATTGTGGTGGTCACGGTGCTGATGTCCTTTGTAGTCATTCCCTTTGCGCCGGGCATAGTCGTGGCCGACCTGAACATCGGTTTGCTGTTCTTTCTGGCAATGTCCTCGATGGGTGCCTACAGTATCATCCTGGGTGGCTGGGCCTCGAACAACAAGTACAGTTTGCTGGGCGCGATGCGTGGCGCGGCGCAAATGATTTCTTACGAAGTATTCATGGGCCTTTCGCTGATGGGTGTGGTGCTGATGGCAGGCTCTTTCAACCTGAGTACCATTGTGGAAGCGCAGCGGGGCTTGTGGTTCGTGGTGCCGCAGATCGTCGGATTCGTCATCTTCTTCATTGCGGGTATAGCCGAAACGCACCGCCTCCCCTTCGATGTGCCGGAAGCGGAAAGTGAACTCGTAGCCGGTTTCCACTCCGAGTATTCGGGTATGAAATTCGGCATGTTCTTCATCGGCGAGTACATGGGCATCACGCTTATCTCCTGCATGATGGTGGTCCTGTTTTTCGGTGGCTGGCTCGGTCCGGACTTCCTGCCACCCATCGTGTGGTTCATCCTGAAAACGGCTTTCTTCCTGATGGTCTTCATCCTGTTAAGAGCTTCCATGCCGAGACCACGCTATGATCAATTGATGGAGTATGGCTGGAAGTATTTGCTGCCGCTGACCTTGCTAAATCTGGTAGTGACGGCGGGGGTGTTGCTTTGGATGAATGATGGGTTTGAGGGAGTTTAAGAGTTGGGGAGTTTGAGAGTTTAGGAATTAGAGAGTTGAGAAACTAGTAACACGAGACTGTCCCCTTGAGGGGACTATAGGGGTGTAAAGCCAGTGGGAAAGAACGTTTCTAAATGCTTAGCCTCCCGGAAGTATGGGCTCAAAAAAGTCTTCTGAGGGGCAGTGGGATGACAATTGTGCATGATTAACACCCCTATAATCCCCTCAAGGGGATAGCTATACAGAATGAAACGACTATACCTTCAAGGATATAGTTTCGCTGCTATTAAGAAAAAAAATAAACGAAAGGAGTACTTATGTTTAGTTTATTGCGCAGTATGTGGCTCACGTTGCTGCATGCGTTTCACAAGCGGGAAACCATTCAGTATCCAGAGCAAAAAGCCATACTGCCGACACGCTGGCGGGGCCGCATTGTGTTGTCCCGCGACCCGGACGGTGGGGAGCGCTGCGTCGCCTGCAACCTCTGTGCCGCCGCCTGCCCCGTGGACTGTATCGCGCTGCAAGCCACCGAAGACGAGACAGGCCGTCGCTATCCCGAGTTCTTCCGCATTAACTTTTCGCGTTGCATTTTCTGCGGCTTCTGCGAAGACGCCTGCCCGACCTACGCCATCCAGCTTATACCTGATTTCGAAATGGGCGAGTACAACCGTCAGAACCTCGTGTATGAGAAAAAAGACCTGCTTATCAACGGGCAGGGCAAGTACCACGGCTACAACTACTACAAGGTAGCGGGCCTTGCCATTGGCGGAAAAGGCAAGGGCGAAGCCGAGAACGAAGCGCCACCGGTAGACATCAAAAGCTTAATCCCCTAGCCTATGGAAACCGCATTTTATATAGCCGCAACCGTCGCCGTGCTGGCCACCATCATGGTCATCACGCGCTACAACATGATTCATGCCCTGCTCTACCTCGTGGTGTCTTTTCTGGCCGTCGCGGTGGTGTTCCTAACCATGGGCGCCCCCTTTATGGCGGCGCTCGAAGTCATCGTGTACGCCGGGGCCATTGTGGTGCTCATCATCTTCGTGATTATGATGCTCAGCCTCACCCGCGAAGATGTGGAACAGGAAAAGGCATGGCTCCAGCCCAAGCTCTGGATGGGCCCTGCCCTGCTCTCTTTCGTCTTGCTCGCCGAGCTGGTATACCTGCTAGTAATCGCCGAAATGCCTGCTGCTCCTGTTGCCGGTAGTTTCGTCGACGCCAAAGCCGTCGGGCTGGCTTTGTATGGGCCGTATGTGCTGGGTGTGCAGCTCTCCGGTATTCTGCTGATGGCAGGTATAGTCGGGGCCTACCACCTGGGCCGTCAGAAGAAGAAAGTCATTCATCGCTTCCTGCAGGAAAAGGAACCGCAAAAAGAAAGGAGCGCAGCGTTATGACGTCTATACCTATGGAAACCGGTTTGTTGCTGGCGGGTATGCTGTTCATGCTCGGCCTTATCAGCGTGATGATTCGCCGCAACATCATTTTCATGCTAATTTCGGTGGAGATAATGCTGAATGCTGCCGGGCTCGCTTTTATTGTGGCGGGCAGTCACTGGGCGCAGCCGGACGGACAAATCATGTTCATCTTCATTCTCACGATGGCCGCCGCCGAAGTATCGGTTGGACTGGCCCTGATACTGCAGATTTATCACCAGCTGAAAACGCTCAACAGCGACGCGGCTAATTTTATGAAAGGATAAAACTATGGGAGAATTACTTTGGTTAATCCCCGCCCTGCCCTTCGCCGGCGCCCTGTTGCTGGTGCTGTTCGGCAACCGCATTTCCCGTGCACTGGTCTCGGCCATCGGAGTCGGGAGCGTCGGTATTTCGGCCGCCATCACGCTGGTGCTGGGCTTTGAGTACCTGACTTCGCGACCGGCTTTTATCCGACAGGAAGTGTGGCAATGGTTTGATGTGGCGGGCTTCAGCCCCTCCATCGCTTTCCACCTCGACGCCCTCTCGATGGTCTTCATTTTCGTTATCACCTTCGTCGGGTTTCTGATTCACATCTACTCCACCGAATACATGGCCGAAGACAAGGATTATTCCCGCTTCTTCGCCTGCATGAACCTCTTCGTGGGCTCCATGCTCATGCTCGTGATGGCAGATAATCTGCTCCTGCTATACCTGGGCTGGGAAGGCGTGGGCCTCTGCTCCTACCTGCTCATCGGCTTTTGGTACAAGGAACCCGCCAACGGCTATGCCGCCCGGAAAGCCTTTATCATTACACGAGTAGGTGACACGGCCATGGCCATTGGTCTCTTCATGCTCTTCCAACACTTCGGGACACTACACATCCAAAGCATTTCCACGGAAGCGGCACAGGTATGGAGTGTCGGAAACGAGACGGCGCTGATCATCGCACTGCTCCTGCTGGGCGGTGCGGTCGGCAAATCTGGTCAGTTGCCGCTGCAGACGTGGTTACCCGACGCGATGGCGGGTCCGACGCCGGTGAGTGCGCTCATACACGCCGCTACAATGGTAACCGCCGGTGTATACCTGGTGGCACGCATGCACGTCATCTTCGCACTTTCTCCGGTAGCCATGATGGCCGTAGCCGTGATCGGCGCCGTCACGCTGCTAATAGCTGGCTTTGCGGCGCTCACGCAGTATGATATCAAACGGGTACTGGCCTACTCAACCATCAGTCAGGTCGGCTACATGTTTTTAGCCCTGGGTGTTGGTGCCTGGTCAGCGGGTGTGTTCCACTTCATGATTCACGGTTTCTTCAAGGCGTTGCTTTTCCTTTGTGCGGGAGCTATTATTCTGGCGTTGCATCACGAACAGGACATGCGCAAAATGGGCGGCCTGAGCAAGAAACTTCCCGTCGTGTTCTATACCTTCCTAATTGGCGCTGCCTCACTGGCGGCCTTCCCATTGGTGTCAGCGGGCTTCTATAGCAAAGACCAGATTCTGTGGCTGCAGCTGGCCGGAGAAAACGGCAACATCTGGCTATACCTGGCCGGTCTGCTGGGTGCTTTCATCACCTCCATCTATACCTTCCGGATGGTCTTCCTCACCTTCTTTGGCGAAGAACGAACGCACGTCGGTCACAAACCAACCATGGCCATCACGGTACCGCTCATTATACTGGCTGTGCTGTCTTTTGCCGGCGGCTTCATCGAGCTCCCGCACAACTTCGGTCATGTGGTGCTCTTCTCTGACTTCCTCGCTCCTATCCTGCCGGCAGTAAACGTGGTGCCGGATTTCACCCAGTTTGAATGGATGTTGCAGTTGCTGGCAGCAGTGATTTCGTTGGGGGGTATTTTCATCGCCTACCTCTTCTACTACAAAAAGCCGGAGCTGATCGAGAACATACATCGCTCTGAAACGGCCATGGCGATACACCGCTTCTGGCATTCGGGTTGGGGCTTCGACAAACTGTACGACACGCTGTTTGTGCGGCCTTATGTATACCTGTCGAAGGTCAATAAGAGTGACTTTATCGATTCCTTCTACACTTTCGTCGCCAATGCAACCCAAGGGATGCATCAGCTCTTTTCCACTACGCAAACCGGCATTATGCGTAATTACGTGGCGGGAATAGTAGTTGGGGCGATTATGATTCTAACCATAAGTCTACTGCTATGATACTGGTCTGGTTAATTGTGATACTCATGGTTGGCGGGGTGCTGGCCTGGATTTCCGGGAAAGTAAACCGCACACTGCCCCGCTGGGTGGCACTTGGCTCGGTGGCTACTGTCTTCGGGATGACGCTATACTTGTGGCTGAGTAACCCCGTACCTGTGCTGGGTTCGGCTTGGTTGATACAATTCGCACAACCATGGATTCCGCAGTGGGGCATCAGCTTTAGTCTGGCGTTGGATGGGTTAAGTTTGCTCATGCTGCTGCTCACCTTTTTTATTGGCTTGCTGGCCGTTCTTATTTCGTGGCGGGAGATTCAAACTAAAGTAGCTTTCTTCCATTTCAATTTGCTGTGGGTGCTGGCAGGTATAACGGGCGTGTTTCTCACCATGGACCTCTTCCTGTTCTACTTTTTCTGGGAAGTAATGCTCATTCCGATGTACTTCCTAATCGGCATCTGGGGACATGAAAACCGTCGCTACGCCGCCTACAAATTCTTTATCTTCACGCAGGCATCGGGCTTGCTCATGCTGCTGGCCATTCTCGGACTTTATTTCATTCACGGTAGCCAGACAGGTATCTATACCTTCAGCTATTTTGAATTGCTGAACACCACACTGGCCCCCGAAGCGGCACGCCTGCTGATGTTCGGTTTCCTGGCTGCATTCCTGGTCAAGCTACCAGTCGTACCCTTCCACTCCTGGCTCCCCGACGCACACTCTGAAGCCCCTACGGCAGGCAGTGTGATTCTGGCGGGTCTGCTGCTCAAGACAGGTGCTTACGGACTGCTGCGCTTCGTACTGCCTCTCTTTCCGACAGCTACCGTGGAGTTCGCGCCCTGGGCCATGCTTCTTGGTGTAATTGGGATTATCTACGGGGCGATTCTGGCTTTCTCCCAAACCGACCTCAAGCGACTGGTGGCCTATACAAGCGTGAGCCACATGGGCTTTGTTATACTGGGCGTGTTTGCCTTTAACGAGTGGGCCCTGCAGGGCGTGGTCATGCAGATGATCACGCACGGACTCAGTACCGGGGCACTCTTCATCATTGCCGGCTTCCTCTACGAGCGTCTCCATACCCGCGACATCCGGCAAATGGGCGGATTTTGGTCTACGGCTCCCAAGATGGGCGTGATTGGGCTCATCTTCGTCATGGCCTCGCTCGGCTTGCCCGGACTCGGCAACTTTATCGCAGAGTTCCTGACCTTGGTCGGCTCCTGGCAGGCCAACAACTGGCTGACGGTTTTCGCCACTATTGGCCTGGTAATGGCCACGATTTACTCGCTGCGCATCATGCAGAAGATCTTCTTCCAAGAGTATAAGCTCGAGCAACCGCTCCCCGACATGAATGCCCGTGAAATGCTCATCGCTATACCTATGGTCGTGATGATTCTCTGGTTGGGCCTATACCCTCAGCCAGTGCTCGATACCGCCCGACCCAGCATTCAGGAGCAACTGCAGGCCTATACCGAACCGGTCACAAAAAAGACACCCATTGCACGCGTGGATGAAAATGAAACAGTGGCTATACCTGAAAAGACAACTATGCTGGAAAAGTCTGAAAAAGCGAAGCCATCTTCAGATCTCCAGATTTCCAAAACATCAAATTGATACGCCATGACATTGACAGATTTCCAACACCTCATGCCCCTGCTCATTCTCACCGTTGCGGTGCTGGTGGCCATGCTGGTGATTGCCGTGGGCCGCAATCATAAGATCATGTATGTGATTACGGCAGTCTCTTTTCTGGCTGCTTTTGCCTCTCTCTTTGAGCTGCGCAATGTAGGGCGCTATACCATCGAGCCGTTGCTGGTAGTAGATGGTTTCGGCGTGTTTTACATTGGCATGATCCTGCTTACGGCGTTGCTCATCAGCATGCTCTCCTATGCCTATTTTGAGCAACGGGAGGAGCGCAAGGAAGAGTATTACATCCTGCTTCTGCTGGCGACCATAGGGGCCTGTGTGCTAGTCATCAGTAAGCATTTTGCTTCGCTTTTCCTGGGCTTGGAAATCCTGAGTGTGTCGCTTTATGCTTTGATAGCCTACCTGCGCAAACGGGAGCGGTCTGACGAAGCGGGTATAAAATATTTGATTCTGGCGGCCTTCTCCTCTGCTTTCCTACTCTTCGGGATGGCACTGGTTTACGCCAGTACGGGCACCATGGAGTTTGCAGGTATAGCTACTGCCATTTCAGGCTTCACCGAATTGCCATTGCTGCTCCTGACCGGCTTCGGATTGATGATCGTCGGCATTGGCTTTAAGCTGAGTGTGGTCCCTTTCCATATGTGGGCTCCGGATGTATATGAAGGCGCTCCTGCTCCTGTAACAGCTTTTATCGCCACCGTATCAAAAGGCGGTGTACTGGGCGTATTGATCCGTTTCTTTATGGAAGTAGACGGCTTCCGCTACCCGACCCTTGTGCTGATCTTTACCATTGTGGCCATTGCCTCTATGCTGGCGGGCAACCTGCTGGCCCTGCTGCAGCGCAACGTCAAAAGAATCCTTGCCTACTCTTCTATCGCGCACCTCGGCTATCTGCTGGTAGCATTTCTGGCGGGCAACCAAATGGGCGTGGAAGCAGTGACCTTTTATCTCGTAGCCTACTTCATTACAACTGTCGGAGCCTTCGGTGTCGTGGCCATGCTATCGGATAAGGAGCGTGACGCGGAGCAGCTCGAGGATTACCGTGCGCTGCTTTGGCGGAGACCATGGACCGCGGCAGTTTTCACAGCCATGCTGCTCTCGCTGGCAGGTATACCGCTCACGGCGGGCTTTGTCGGCAAGTTTTATATTCTGGCTGCGGGGGTAAATACACAGTTATGGCTGCTCGTGGTCATGCTGGCGCTTAACAGTGTGATCGGCTTGTTCTACTACATACGCATTGTGGCCGTCATGTTCCAGCAACCGGAAGCAGAGGCTGAGGCAGATCCACGTGGCAAGCTGCGCCCTTCTATCTATGTGGCCAGTGTGGGTACACTTACCTTACTGGCCTTACTGCTGGTGTATATTGGCGTGTATCCATCAGGACTACTGCAGGTAATTCAGGGGTTGATTGCAACAGCGGCTCCTTAACCAACAATGTGTTGTCCTTTAGAAGCCCTTCTCACAGAAGGGCTTTTTTGGTTTAAATACACCTTTACACTGTAAAAATCAGGGTAAACTTAGTATCCTATAATGTATTCCCAACTTCAGTAAAGCCCTTACCTGACTCTAATTAATAGCAGGAACTTGACACAAATAAACCCCTTATTTCACACTAAAAATAATCAAAATAAATATTTACTTATTCCCAAAATATATCGTATTTAAAAAGTGCCTATACGCTTGTTTGCTTTTATATAAAGACATGAATCATGGCTGGCTAAGGCTGTACTATTTGTGCTGTGGTTCTTTTCGTTCATTGATCTATCCGGTCAGGGGAATTTATATGCTCCGTATCCGGGAGAATAGCGCCTCAGGCTGCAATGCACTTGCTGGCGATATACTCAGACTGGCTGCAGGCGGTTTGATTAGAAATTTAACTTATGGCCCCTGCAATTCATCTACAGGAGACTTGTTCGGACTAAGTCAGTATGTGTACCATTTGCCACCTCATATGCATAACTGATAAGCGATAAAAGGCAGCTAAAATGATGATATGATTGCCAGGAAAAAAGCAAAATTCCGGATAGTGCCTTATAGGCCGGAACATGAACAGGCGCTATTGGAAATTGAGCGCATGTCGCCGCAGGGCTTTATGGTCAAGCTGGAAGTCATGCGAGATCATTTCTTGTCCCGGGCAGAGCTGTTCGAGGACTATGCTGCTTTTGTCGCACTTGGGTCGGAAGAGAAGGTACTGGCAGGCGGCATAGGCGCACAGACACCCATGTGCATCAACGGAAAGCTGCAACAGACTGGCTTCGGTTTCGATGTGCTGGTTGATCCCTCTGCCCGTAACATGGGTATTGGGAGGGACCTGGCTACCTGCGTGCGAAAACGATACTTCGACCCGAAAGGATTAAAACGCCAGTTTACCACCCTGCGGGCCGGCAACCTGACCATGCTGCATCTGCTTTCCAAATCTTACCGCAACACTTTCCTGTACGAGTTTCTATACCTGACTTTCCCGACAGCTCGTACCTTGCGGGTCGAGAATGCCGCTATCGGTGAGACCTTATTTAATACATCCCTTTTCACTGAGGACAGTAAACTAAGTGATTACTACGAAGTAAACGAAAGCGGTATGGGTTTGTGGCACACACATAAATTGTATCAACTCAAAGTAAAGTCTGTGAACCCGGTTTTGAGCGGAGGACTCTGGCTCGGGAACCGTTTTATCCGAACAAATAAATATGTGCCGCTGGTGGGATCTCTGTTGAAAACGACTACCATTTACAATCTTACCCAGGACAACATACATACCTTGCCAGAGGTGTCGCTTGAATTGTACCAGCGAGGCATCAACTACATGCAGATTTGCTGTCAGCCCAATGACGCTGTATACCATGCACTGCAAAAAAGTGCCCTCAATGCCTTTAGTCACTATGTGGTAAGTAGCATGGAACTGAAGGCAGACGAGTCGCTTACGCTTGACGTCCGCTGCCTGTGACATTTCCTGTATCTTTGTCGGCAGATCACATGTTGCAAGCCCTATGAAAACCCTTCTGTTGTCTTTGCTTTTACTGCTTAGCTTTTACCACACTGCCATAGGGCAGCAACAACCGGACAGTACCCGCATCACCTTCCGTGTGTACGCTCCTACCCTATCAGATTCGCAGCAGGTATACCTGAGTGGCAGCACACCTGAACTCGGAAACTGGCAGCCCAACCGCATCACCATGCAGCGTACTGTGGCTCAGGTATGGGAAAAGACGGTATACCTGAAAGAGCAGTCAGTACAATACAAATTCACCCTTGGCTCCTGGAACACCGAGGCTACCGATGAGAAAGGCATTCCGCTGCCGAATTTCAGTCTGGAACTAAAAGGTGACACCACCGTGCAGCATCAACTTGACTATTGGCTGGAGAAAGCCAACAAGCCAATTTCAGGAGGCATCACCGGCACAGTAGCGTATCACCGCAACTTAACAGCAGACAGCCTGCAGTCCCGCGACCTGATTGTGTGGTTGCCGCCGGGCTACGAAGAAAATAACAAACGCTACCCTGTTCTTTACATGCACGATGGGCAAAACGTATTCGATCCGGCTACGAGCTCCTTCGGCGTGGACTGGCGGATAGACGAAACGGCAGATAGCCTGATCCGCAACCGGCAAATGGAGCCTGTCATCATGGTGGGTATTTACAACACATCCGAGCGCATGGAAGAGTATGTGCCGGGGCTAAAAGGCAGCGCCTATATGGATTTTGTAGTGAACAGGGTGAAGCCTCTTATTGATCAGAACTACCGCACCAAATCGGGCGCCAAACATACCCTGACAGGCGGTTCTTCAGCAGGAGGTATAATGGCGTTCATGCTGGCCTGGGAATATCCGCAGGTGTTCAGCAAGGCCATCTGCATGTCCCCCGCTTTCAAGATCATGCACATCGACTACGTGAAAGACGTGCAAGCCTATAAGGGCAAGAAGAAAAAGCTGAAACTCTATATTGACAATGGTGGGATCGACCTGGAAGCCCGTCTGCAGCCAGGTATAGACGAAATGTTAGCAGCCCTGCAGGTGCAAGGCTACCGAGAAGGCAAAGACTATATCTGGGTTCTGGACAAGAAGGCACAGCATAACGAAGCGGCCTGGGCCAAACGCATGCCGACAGCCCTGACCTTTTTATTGGGAAAGTAAGCTAATGACAAAGCTGATACTGTAGACAGCTAAATATTGTAAAACCTATATATTACATATTCTAAAATCAGGTCTATCTGAAAGCAGTTCTTTTGCCCACATTGTCTCTCAACTGGCTTTAAAGGGAGATTTATCACCTAATAAATCAGATAATATACCTCTTCCAATCTCAAAAATCGCAGGTATAACCTGGCATCCTGTTGCATTTTTCCTTACCTTGAAACACAATTCATCTTCAGATTTCAGGTTATAAATACAGGTACAAGAAAGGAGCACGCTATGGGACAGCAATTTTTAAAGTATGGTTGGATTTTGGTAGCACCGCTACTGATTTTACAGTTGAGCGGTGAGAACAGCCTCAAACTGAGTGCTACGCCAAACGAGCGCAACGACAGAGCCTTTGAGGCAAACAGACAAATTTTCACTTCACCTGCCCTGCCTGACGCGATCACGTTTGCAGGGGAGCCCGTGCCGCTGCACCTGCCGGACGTAGCAGAGCGTCTCGATCGCGAACTGTTGGCCAACACCTACCTGCACACCAGCACGCTGCTGGCCCTGAAACGTATGCAGCGCTACCTGCCAGAAATCCGGCAGATCCTGAAGGAGAATGATATGCACGAAGATTTCATTTACCTGGCCCTTGCCGAGAGTCTTTTCGGACAGGTAACCTCCCATGCCGGTGCCTCTGGCTTCTGGCAGCTCATGCCAGACACGGCTCGCGGCTATGGCATGGTCGTGAATGGGGAGGTGGACGAGCGCTTCCATGTGCAGAAATCGACTGTGGCGGCCTGTCGCTACCTCAAGACTGCCAAGAACAAGTTTGGTACCTGGACCGATGCTGCCGCCTCCTACAACCGCGGCATGGCCGGTCTGGACAAAGCCATGAAGCACCAGAAGGTAAATTCATTCTATGATCTCTACCTGAACGACGAGACCTCCCGCTACATCTTCCGCATTCTGGCCCTGAAAGAGATTCTGGGCAATCCGCAAAAGTATGGATTTGACGTACCGGAAACACATGGCTACAATCCACTGCCTGCCAAAGCCGTGACCGTGGAGAACACCATACCTGACCTGATCGACTTTGCGCACGAACAGGGTACGAATTACAAAACACTGCGCCTCTACAACCCTTGGATCAGAGGTTATAAACTAACCGTACCAGCTGGCAAAGAGTATGTGCTGCAAATGCCGATGTAATGTCAACGGACAATAGAATTTTTGACAAAGACAGATACTTCTACACCCATCAATAGTCAGAAAAGATTTAGTAAGGTATAGCACCAGCTCTTATAGCTAATTGACCAACAAGGGAGTGTCGGAAACATCCGGCACTCCCTTGCTGTATAATGGGGCATGAGCAGAGCATTTGTAAAAGAAGACGACGCAGGCGAAGCACCCATCATTCCACCACGGGCGGCCCTGCCTGCAGGCGTGCCCAATTATGTTCGTCCGCAGGGACTGGAGAAACTAAGAACTGAACTAGAAGAGCTGGAATCGGAGCGCACTATCGTAGAAGCCAACCGCGAAAACGATGCGGACCGCACCCGTCAACTCACTATCCTCAACGGCAAACTCAGCGCCCTGAACGGACGAATTGCCAGCGCCAGAGTCATTGACCCACTGGAGCAAATCCCGGACGAAGTGCGCTTTGGTGCCACTGTCAAGCTACGCACCCTTAGTGGTGGCAAACCAGGCACCATCCGGCAGTTCACCATCGTGGGCGTAGACGAAGCGGATGTCACGCAAGGCCTGATAGGATTTGTAGCCCCTATTGCGCAAGCGGTAACGGGTGCCAAAGTCGGTCAGAAGCTACATCTGAAATTGGGGCGTGTGGAAGAGGAAGTTGAAGTGGTGGAGATTAAGTATAGTTGATTTATATAAGGTCAAATGTCATTTCGAGCAAAGCAAAAAAGCTGAAGATATAATGTCCCCAGCTTTCTCGTTTTGCTCAAAATGACAATAGATATTAATGCTGATGTCCCTGTGGCGCTGTCTTAGTTTGGTCTGTAGTAGCCGCTCCACTCTGCCCTCGCCTATATGTTTCTTCCGTTTCTCCGCAGGCTAGCATCGCTTCCCCGAAATATGGGTTACGGATATCCTTGATCTCACTCAGCCAGAAAGCACCCTGGTCACCCAAAGCCATTGGGCAGGATTGGATATAAGCTACCTCGTGCTGTATACCAAATACCTTCATTGCTTCAATCACATGTTCTGAGAGCGGTGAAAAGGCAGCACGCTGTTTTTCCAGATCACGGCTTTTCTGAATTGCCTCGGCATTTGACTTCAGTGTTGGTAGCAACGCCATCCACTGATCGTGCATTTTGCCATCGAGCTCGCCCATATTCACTTGCCCCAATGTCACGACAAAGGTACCTGCCGCCTGACGCGCAGCGGGCACATCGGATGCTACCAGGGCATTTTTCAGGGTATAGTATTGGTCAATGAGCTGGGTGAGCTGTTGCTGGAAAGCTTCCGGTGCTTTAGGCCCGCCCGCTGGTGGTGGCGACATCATGCTGTAGTTGCCTCGCAGCTGTGCAGCCCCATCCACGGCAAACACACCATTGGTTACCACTTCCTCACCTGGCTGCAAACCGGATTCCACTACATAGCGTTCGCCCATGCGTGGCCCCAGTGTCACCTCACGCATCTCGAAAGCCGGCATCTCCTGCCCCGGTACTTTCACGTACACGACTGAGCGTTTACCGGTCCACAACACCGCGCTGCTTGGTACCGACAGCGACTGCTCTTTGGCACCTGTAGATGTCTTGATGCGAGCATCCGCGAACATGCCCGGCTTCAGTTGGTTGCCGGGGTTTTGCACCTCGGCACGCACTTCAATCGCACGGGTCGTGGCATCCAGTACAGGGGTGATAAAGGCTACCTTGGCCGTAAATTCTTTGCCAGGTATACCCGGTACCGTAAAGGTGATGTTACCACCCTGCTTGATCCAGGACAGGTCAGCTTCGTAGGCATCCAGCACCACCCACACCGAGGACAGGTTCGCTACCTCAAAAAGGGCAGAACCTGTTGTCACGTAGTCGCCGGCACTTACTAAACGCTCCGTCACTACGCCGGCGGCATCAGAATAAATATCGAAATTGGTAATGATGTCCGATGCATTCTCAATTCGCTTGATCTGTGCATCAGTCAACTTCCAGAGCTTGAGTTTGGCCCGGGCGGCTTCGTAGAGTTCAGGCATCAGGTCCTTGGCGCGGGCAGCTTCCTGTAGTTCGCGTTGGGCGGTGATCAACTCCGGTGAATAGAGCGAAGCCAGCCGCTCCCCACGGCGTACTTCCTGCCCCGTAAAGTTCACATAGAGTCGCTCAATGCGCCCCGGAAACTTTGCCGTGATCGAAGACACTTGCTGCTCGTTCAGGGCCACCCTGCCTGAAAGCACGAGTTCGTTCTCCGGATCAACCATTTCCAGCCTGGTGGTCTGGATGTTAGAAAGGGCGATCGCTTCAGGCGTCATTTCCAGCACATAGCGGCTGGTTTTGCCGCCGCTTCCGCCATTGCTCACCGGAATCAAATCCATGCCACAAAGCGGACATTTACCCGGTCCGTCCTGCCTGATCTGTGGGTGCATGGAGCAGGTATACTCGGTGGCACCCGCCACCTCTCCGGCGTGTTCGTGTGCCTGTTCTGAACCCCGGCCGCCAAACAGCAACCAGCCCAGCAGCAGTCCGCCCAAGGCCACAAGTAGGTAGGTTCCGATTCTTTTATTTCTTGATGTCATGTTTCTTTATGCTAATGACTGATGTTTTTTTCTTGTGCACGATTGTCGTTTCCCCGATACTATTGAGAGTAATCCTAATTATCCCCCTGCATCATGCGGTTGATGGCTGACACGGCGATATTCTGATCCGTTATGGCCTGCAGTTGCTGTAACCGGTAGCTGAGCAGACTCTGCCGCTGGCGGATGATGTCTTCTATACCTGTGCCCGTCACGGAGTAGTTTGTGGTGAGCAGCCGGATGGTCTGTTCAGTAAGCGTTACCTGATCTTTGAGCAGGTTGATCCGGCTGACTGAACTCTGGTACTGGTATAGCAGATTTTCCAGTTCCGTGAACAGTTCCCGCTCCGTTGCCTCCTTCTGGTACACAGCCGCCTGCTGGGAGAACTCTGCTTCCTTTTGAGCCGCATTGTATTTTTTACGATAGATCGGCAGCGTCAGGGTCACCATCGGCATCACCATGTTCTCGCCGCCCATATTCATTTGGGTCATATCATCCATGCGCGGTTTAAAGATCATGTAATTTAGCCCCACCCCAATCATTGGTCGGCCCATCAGTTGCGCCATCCGCAGCTGTGACTCCCGGGCCTTCTCGTCCCACTCGTACATTTTAAGCATCGGGTGGTTGCTGCGAATCGAGTCTTCGATCAGCGACAAGGTAGCCGGCAGTGCAGCAGGCAGGAGCGTGTCTGCAGAAATGACCGTCATACTTGGACGGCGGCGCAACAACTGGTTAAAAGCTACCTGCAAAGGCCTGCGTGCCTCATGGTGAATCAGGACCTGGTTTTCCAGTTCTTTCACTTGTAACCTGATCAGCATGACATCAACCATAGAAGACCCGCCAGAACTACCCATACTGGACATACTACTGCCGCCAGCCGCCATGTTGCTCCCACTGGCCGAGCCGGCAGCTGCGCCGCCGGAGCCCCCCATACCTGCCATACCAGAGCCACCACTCCCTGCAGCACCAGAAGAGCCAGTCGAACCGCCCGTCGTACCTCGGGCTGGCGTGGCGGCTCCAGAAGAACCACCTGCCGTGGCTGATTTATACTTGGCCAGCGCCAGTCTTTCCAGCGTCTTCATAATCTCCACCTCCTTCTCCATCAGGATCGATTCCTGATCGTTCAGGTATAGCTGGTACCAGATAGTGCGCACTTCATGATACAGGTTGATCTTCGCTTCGATGAAGGAGGCGAATTTCATCTGCGCCATGTAATTCGCTTCGTCGCGGGCCGCCTTTTGGGAACCGAACCAGGGGAACATCTGCATCACCGAGATATCGCCTACCTGATTGCCCATGAAGCGCTCCATCGGTCGCAGAAAAAAGTTAAAGGAAGCCTCCGGGTCTGGCAGTGCACCCACCTGTGGAGCACGCTGCAGCGCCGCCTGGTACTCGGCGTATCGTGCTTTCAGCGTGGGGCTGTTTTCGCCTGCCTCTACCAGATATTCTTCCAGCGTTTGCGCCTGTACCAAGGGCATTACCCCCAGCAACAGCACTATAATTGCCAGTATCTTTTTCATACGGTTTCTTTTTTGATTTTAAGTTCTTCACGCCAGCTGTACAGCACCGGCACGATCAGCAGGGTGATCAGGGCCACGAACATACCCCCGAATGAAGGGATTGCCATTGGGATCATGATATCGGAGCCGCGGCCGGAAGACGTAAGCACCGGCAAAAGCGCCAGCAAAGTAGTGGCAGTGGTCATCAGACAAGGACGCACGCGGCGTATACCTGCCTCCATCACCGCTTCGTGTACTTCGGCTCTGGTTTGCGGTGTGTTGCGCTCGAAGCTCTGCTTCAGGTAGGTGCCCATTACCACACCATCATCCGTCGCGATGCCAAACAGGGCGATAAAGCCAACCCACACGGCTACGCTCAGGTTGAAGGTGCGCATCTGGAACAACTCCCGAATGTTGGTATCTCCAAAAGAGAAGTTCATGAACCAGCCCTGGCTATAAAGCCACAGCATCATAAAGCCGCCGGCAAAAGCCATTGCAATAGATGTGAAAATGAACAGCGACGTACTCACCGACCTGAACTGGAAATACAGGATCAAGAAGATGATCAGTAAGCTGAGTGGCACGATAAACGATAACCTTTCTTCGGCTCGTATCTGGTTTTCGTAGTTGCCGGAAAACTTGTAGCTCACACCCGCCGGCACCACCAATTCACCACTAGCAATTTTCTCCTGTAGGTAGCGTTGCGCATCTTCCACCACCGTAACTTCAGCAAAACCTTCCCGCTTGTCGAGTAGCACATAACCCGTCAGGAAGGAGTCTTCGCCGCGGATCATCATCGGCCCGGGACGGAACTCGACGTTGGCAATCGCGGTCAACGGAATCTGCGCCCCATTGGTAGTCGAGATCATGATGCGGCTGACTGACTCCGGATCGTTTCTGTATTCGCGGGCGTAGCGTGCCCGGATGGAGTAGCGCTCGCGCCCTTCCACGGTCGTAGTCAAAGCCATACCGCCCATTGCTACTTCAATGTATTCCTGCACGTCGGCCACGTTCAAACCGTAGCGGCCCATGGCGCGGCGGTCCAGATCGATCTCCATATAGGGCTTACCAAGTGAGCGGTCTGCGTACACGGCTTCCGGTTTTACGGATGGCACCTCTTTCAGGAGCCGTTCCATTTGCATGCTGAAGTCCTCGATAGTCTGCAGATTCGGTCCGTATACCTTCACTCCCATCGGGGCGCGCATACCTGTCTGCAGCATTACCAGTCGCGTTTCGATTGGTTGCAGTTTCGGGGCCGAAGTCACGCCCGGCAGTTCGGCCACCTCCACAATCTCGTTCCAGATATCATCCGGCGTCCGAATGTGGTCGCGCCACTGGCGGAAGTACTCGCCGCGCTTGTCTTCCACCAGATTGCCTTTCTCGTCACGTACAAAGTTGCCGTCATCATCTACTTTAAAGCGGATTTTATACCCGTTTTCATCTGTGATGTATTCTGATTTGTATTGGATCACATTCTCGTACATCGACATGGGAGCAGGATCCAGCGCCGTTTCGGCACGGCCGGCTTTACCCACGACCATCTCCACTTCAGGTATAGCCGTGATGAGCATGTCGAGTTGCTGCACATAGCGCTTGTTCGCCTCCACACCCGTATGCGGCATGGATGTCGGCATCAGCAGGAAAGCGCCTTCGTCCAGGGATGGCATGAACTCCTTGCCCATGCCCGGGAAGGTATGCACCAGTCCGCTCCAGGGAGCAGATGTGCGAACGTTCACCCCCACTTTATCGAAGCCCGTCGCCACCCAGCCAAACACGCCGTTAAAACCGATCCAGATGTTAAGCCCCAGCAGCATAATGAAAGCCGGGATCAGCAGGAAAGTACCTTTATTCGCCAGACACCAGCCCAGCACACGCGGGTATACCCTGATGAAGAAAGAAAAGAGTCCCAGCACCAAGCCGATGATCAGCAGGATAAAAATGAAGTTCACAAAATAACTCACCGATACCCCCAGCGGCACCCACTCCGTAGCCAGCAGCCACGAAACGGCTAGTACCGCTATACCTACCATGATCAGTGTATGGTGACGCCCGAAGCGCTCCGGCTGGTAGTAATTGAGCAGGTTGTTGGCTGCGATCAATAATAATGTGATACCTGCCAGCGGCACAATAAATAAAGCTACTATACCCAGGCCTACCAATATCCAGTTCAGGATCTTACTCCAGGCCACGTTGCGCGACTTCAACCCGAAAATGGTATGCGCAAAAGCGGGCATGATCAGGATCGTAAAGATGAGCGACGCCACCAGCGCAAAGGTCTTGGTATAGGCCAGCGGACCGAACAGCTTGCCCTCCGCCGCCTCCAGCGTAAACACCGGCAGAAACGAAATAATGGTCGTGGAAACAGCCGTCAGAATCGCAGTGGCCACCTCCGTGGTGGCATTGTATACCGTCTTCACCAGTGACTGCCCCGGCGGAGCTTCCTCCATGTGCCGCAGGATGTTCTCGTTCAGAATGATTCCCAAGTCGACCATGGTACCGATGGCTATGGCTATACCTGACAGCGCCACGATGTTGGCGTCTACTCCGAAATATTTCATCAGAATGAAAGTCATCAGCACGGCCAGCGGCAGGAGCGCTGAGATCAACAGCGAGGCCCGCAGATTGTAAACCATCACGATGATCACAATGATGGTGATCAGGATCTGCAAAATAATCGCTGTGTTGAGTGTGCCGAGTGTCTCATTGATGAGCTGTGTGCGATCATAGAAAGGTACCACCGTCACTTTGGAAGTGCGTCCGTCGGCTAGTTTTTTGGAGGGCAGACCGGCTGCGATATCGTCCAGCTTAGCCTTCACGTTGTTGATCACCGCCAGTGGATTGTCACCGTAACGGGCGATCACCACACCGCCCACAGCCTCGGCGCCACTCTTGTCGAGCACTCCCAGCATAGAACGGTCAGCCGGACCAATGTTCACCCGCCCGATGTCCCGGATACGAATAGGTACGTTGTTGGCCACCCGCACGGTCGCCTCTTCAATGTCGCTGATTTCCTTCACATAGCCCAGTCCACGTACCAAGTACTCCACCTGGTTGATCTCCACGGTGCTGGCACCCACCTCCTGATTACTGGCTTTCAGGGCGTTCATCACTTCCATCATGGAGACGTTGTTCGCCTTCATGGCTACCGGGTCGAGGTCTACCTGGTACTCTTTGATATAACCGCCCACAGAGGCCACTTCGGCCACGCCCTGTGCTCCCGCCAGCGCATACTTCACATAGAAATCCTGAATACTGCGCAGTTCGTGAAGGTCCCAGCCCCCAGCGGGGTTACCCTCTTCGTCGCGGCCTTCCAGGGTATACCAGTATACCTGGCCGAGTGCCGTGGCGTCAGGGCCGAGCTTTGGTGTCGTCTCGGCTGGCAGCAGGTCGGCGGGAAGGGAATTTAGTTTTTCGAGAATGCGGGAGCGGCTCCAGTAGTACTCCACGTCATCCTCAAAAATGACATAGATGCTCGAGAAACCGAACATGGATGTGGAGCGAATGGTCTTCACGCCGGGCATACCCAGCAGGGAAGTCGTGAGCGGATACGTGATCTGATCCTCTACGTCCTGCGGAGAGCGGCCCATCCACTCGGTGAAGATGATCTGCTGGTTTTCGCCAATGTCCGGAATGGCGTCTACCGGCACCGGGTCGCGGGGCAGGAAGGTGACGTTCCAGTTGAACGGCGCTACCATAATACCCCAGGCCACGATAAGGAGCAGCAGCAGGGTTGTCACCAGCTTCTGTTCCAGAAAGAATTTAATAATGCTGTTTAACATGCTCTATTCGATTGAATGCAAAAAGGAATGGCGCCTCCCGATAGGGAAAGCCAATAGCTATACCTGACCAAAAAGGCCGGGCATCATCGAAAAAGCAGGTTTATATGAGGAAGGACTGCACAAACACAGGGATGTCCTGCGCAAGCAAAGGAGGGGAATAATCCGGCACATGGGTATAGGCCGGTTCGTAAATTTCAAAAAGAGCAGACCATGCGGCTGTGAAAGCAGCGATGAAGGTCATGTCCGGAACGGATAGCTTGAAAGTCGGACTAAGCGCTTGCTCGTCCTCTACTTCCAGCACAATCGTCTGGTCCTGGCAGCAGTCATCGTCCATGGCTGGCTTGTGGCAATCCGGCAGACTTTCACGCTGTTTCTCCATTTCGCAGGCGGCGCTGTGCGAGAAGAAAGCTGTTGCCATGACCTCACCTGCGCACAAATGCTGCGTGATCGTCATCCCCACAGATGAGAAAACAACCAGCAGGGCCAGTGTCAGGGTCAGTATGGTGCGAATCAGCTTCAAATTCAGGTACGCTCGTTCAGACGAAGATACAGTTTCTTTTGCAAAGGTAGGCAGCAAACCTAAGATGAACTTACAGATTTCGTAGTAAATCTTACAAAAAACGATAGAAAGCCGAAGATTTATGCCAAAAGGCATCTTCCTGCAGACATGATTCTGTTCTGGCACAACTAAATATTCATACAACCGCGTATAGCATTATAGTAAGATACACAAACTGGAAGAAGATAATGAATAATACAGAACAGGAAGAACAGGGGCGTGTGCGGGAAAGCTCTTTTGATGAAACCAACGAACGGGTGGATCATCACATACGTCAAAGTATAGCTCGCTACAAAGGCCGCAGTCACGAGGAGATTTCAGAGCGCATCCGCGAACTCGACCAGGAATGGAGCATCGAACGTACTTTGGAGGTCAACGCTTCCACGCTGGCACTGTCCGGCACCCTGCTGGGAGCTTTTGTAAACAAGCGCTGGTTCATCCTGCCGGGTATTGTCACTACTTTCCTGCTGCAGCATGGCATACAGGGCTGGTGCCCTCCCCTGCCCATCATGCGGGCGCTGGGCATCCGCAGCCGCAGAGAAATTGATGAAGAGAGGTATGCCCTGAAAGCTCTTCGGGGTGATTTTGACGACATCTCTCCTAAAAGTTCTCCCGCAAAAATATTAGATACTGTGCGAGGCATCTGAGTGGTATTTTTTATTAAAAAGTGATATTTATCATCTTCTGGCAGGTCAAAAACTTGGATATTTGTTCTTTTCCATGTTATGCATCAAAAACCTGCTTCTATACCTGTCGTTCTCTGGCTTATCAGCGGCATTGTGCTCGTATTGGCCATGGTGGTCATCGGTGGCATCACCCGCCTCACCGGCTCCGGCCTTTCCATTACCGAGTGGAACCTGATCTCAGGCACGCTGCCGCCGCTCTCTGAAAACGAGTGGCTCGTTATGTTTGAGAAGTACAAGCAGTTTCCGGAGTACCAGAAGCTGAACTTCGGCATGACACTCTCGGGCTTCAAGCAGATCTTTATGTGGGAATACCTGCATCGCCTGCTGGGCCGCATCATCGGGATCGTTTTCATTGTACCTTTCCTGTATTTCCTGTACCGCAAAATGCTGGCACCCTGGTTGGTGAAGCGCCTTGTTTTCATCCTGCTGCTCGGTATGGCCCAGGGCGTGATGGGTTGGGTGATGGTGATGAGCGGCCTGAGTGAAATGCCGCACGTGAGCCATTACCGACTAGCCGCGCACCTGACACTGGCCCTGCTGCTGATCGGTGTCATTCTCTGGACCATTGCTGACCTGGTGGCACCGGTGAGACAGAAGTCCCCTGCACTTCGGGCCTACAGCTCCCTCTCCTGGTTATTGGTGTTCGCTATACTGATCCAGATTGTGCTGGGGGCCTTTGTGGCAGGACTGAAGTCGGGCTTTTCTTATAACACCTGGCCACTCATGCAGGGAGAGTTCTTTCCTGGCTTCCTGAATGGCTTATCGATCGTGCAATACTTTGATAATGGCGTAGCAGTGCAGTTCATGCATCGTTGGTTCGCATTTGTTGTACTGATCTTTGTAGTGCTGTTTTATAGCTACTTAAGCAAGCAGGACTTGCCAGGCACCACTCGGACAGCGGTGAGGTTTCTGCTACTTGTCACGATACTGCAGGTTGGCCTGGGCATAGCGACCCTGGTACTGGTGGTTCCCATCAGTCTGGGTGTGCTGCACCAGGTCGTGGCGGCGATTCTGTTTATGGCGGCGCTGTTTGTGGCACATCAGTTGCAGCACAAAGTAGAAGCAATTATGCCGGAAAGAAGAAAAATGGCAGAACCAGCTGGTGTACTGCGTAAATACTAAGAGATGGACAACCTTCAAATACTTGAGCCTATGCCGGATCAGGAAACTGTACAGCACGAGGAGTTTCAGCGTCTTATTGATCTCTCAGAACTCGACCTTGACTATGGCGATCTAAGCGATAGCTTCAAGGACCTTGTGCGGCTGGCCGCGCATGTGGCCGGCACGGAGATATCGCTTGTAAACCTGCTTGACGCCTACACCCAATGGACGGTGGCAGGGTATGGTTTCCCGACTGGCAATATACCCCGAAAAGAATCTGTCTGCCAGTATGCCATCACACAACCCGATCCTTTAGAGGTCAAAGACCTGATGCAGGATGAGCGGTTCATGAATCTGCGGAGTCTAAAAAGTAATCCTGATCTCAAGTACTATTTCGGATTGCCTCTCCGTACGAAGCGGGGTTACAATATCGGCACACTCTGCGTACTGGACCGGAATATAAAGGAGCTCTCTCCTGAAAAAATAGAATTGCTAAAGATCATTGCAGGCGAGATCGTGCACCGCCTGGTGGTGCACCAGGTTATACATTCGATGCACCAGAAACTGGAAGAAGCCGGACAGCTGAACCGAAGGGTGGCGCACGACATCAGAGGGCCTGTGGGCGGTATCGTGGGACTGGCAGACCTTATCCTGAAAAAGGGAGAAAAAAACAAACTGCCGGAAGTTCTGACTTTCATGAATCTGATCTACAAGAGCGGCCAGTCCATTCTTAAGTTGTCTGATGAGATCCTGACAGCGAACGAGGAGGAAACTGCACAAGAGACTTCCGGTCTGGGTGAAAATGAACTGAACCTGAACACGCTGCGCGAGCGTCTGCTGGAGCTCTATCAGCCACAGGCTACTGATAAAGGGATCACTTTTGATGTGGAGATCGATACGATGCAGGCAGACAGGCCTTTCCCTAAGAAAAGGCTGATGCAGATCACCGGGAATCTGATTTCGAATGCATTCAAGTTTACACCACCGTTGGGAAGCGTGACGGTGCAGCTAAGGCTGGAAGACCTCGAAAATAAATCCCTGCTTCATATCCGGGTAAGTGACACAGGTATAGGCCTGACGGAAGAACAGGTAAGAGGTGTGATGCAAGGCAAATCCTCTTCCACGACCGGCACCAAAGGGGAGCAGGGTTATGGATTGGGATTGCAACTGGTGAAGCACCTGCTCGATGGCTTGCATGGAAGCATGACTGTGGTTTCCTCACCCGGAGAAGGCACCGCCTTCGACATTAAAATTCCGATTCCCCGGCCACTGTAGGCAATCGGGCATTACCAGAAAGTAAGCCCGCTCTGCTGATTTGGATTCGCCTGACGGAAGGTATAGGCCAGGCCGATCTCGTTGGTGGAGCGGCTGATCGAGCGTGCTTCCTGTACCGGGCTTTCGTAGGCGTAGGTGATGCGGAACTGGCGGTAGTGCAGACCAGCCCCCACATGGAAAGCCTGGTCGTTGCGGTAGCCCGCTCCTGCCCATAGCATATCGTTATACACTGCTTTCACCTGTCCTTCGACTGTGCTTTTAAGTTGTTCATCATACTGGTACAGGCCATTCACAATCAGCCCGAAACGATCTGACATGGCGGTGCGGAACCCGGCCTGCGCAATATGTTTGCGGGTATAGACATCTTTCATAAAATTGTCGCTACTTTTCATAAAGTGGCCCCTGGTAATATCCTGCATCCCGTAACCCAGGTAATAATTTGCGGATGCCAGCGCAAAACCCAGGTTCAGGTCAAATTTACTCATGCTGTTCTGGTCGCCCAGTACATGCTGGTATCGCGGGTCACCTGTGTTGTCCACCACCAGGCTGTTGCCGTCGAGCCGGAAATTATTGAAGGTGAGCGATGTACCAAAGCGCAGACTAAGTGATTGTGAAAGCAGCACTCCGGTACCATAGTTAAGACCGAGCTGCGTCTCTCTTGTCGGGCCGAAGCGCTCCTGCAGTGCGATGAGGCCAAAGGCATGGCGGGCACCCATGTAATTGCTGCGCGAGTCGCGGTACTGATAGTGACGGGTACGATCCGTGGTTTTGTTCATATCCGCCATGTCCAGCTCACCTGAGAAGAATAGCGTCTTGGGGGCATCCTCAAATCCTGTCCACTGGTTGCGGTAATAGGTGCGAAGCATGGAGCCTTCACTACCTGTCAGTGCAGGGTTGTAGAAGTGCTGGTAAGCTGAAAAATTGCTGATGTACTTCCGGTTCTGCGCCTGCAGGCCTGTGATGGTGAGTAATAATATAGCTGTTACGAATAATCTGTTCATGAAAACTTACTTAAGTACTGTTAATACACCCTTCTGCACCAGGTTGATATCCTTCACCTCGATGATATAGAAATAGGAACCCTCTTTCACCTGTCCGTCCTGGCTACGACCGTCCCAACCCTGCTCGGGATTGGTGGTATGGAACAGTCTCCTGCCTGCCCGGTCAAATACCTGTATGCTGATCTCGTCGTAGAATTTGAGTTCCGGTACGGTCCAGGTATCGTTGATGCCGTCGTTGTCCGGCGAGAAAGCGTTCACCAGTTTGATCGGATTGGCTGGCTGGTATACCTCCTTGTTCAAGGTGAAAGTTTGTTCAAAGCTGTTTCGGTAAGGATCAGTCGTGCGCACCCGAATGTTGAAGTTGCGTATGCCCGACAGCCCCTCGTTAGACTTCAGGTATAGCTGATCATCTCGGAGCTCAAAGTAGGTGTTGTGGCTGTCTCCTTCTCCGTTCACCAGGGCATAGGTATGCGTATCATCGTCGGGGTCGGTGGTGCTGAACGTCAGCAGCACATCTTCCGGCTTAGCATTAGGCTGAAAGGAGTTGTGGCTGATAGCGATAGCCGTTGGCGGTTGGTTTGGCTCCACCGTGACTGTGATACTGGCCTTGCGGTTGTCCTGATTGGTAGTGTTCGGCTTGAGCACCAGTTCCCCGCTTAAGGTATAGGAGCCGGCTTCCATTCCATTGTAATTGCCGGGCTGCCACTCCACTTCCAGGTCTTCTTCTTCGCCATTGGTATAGCGCACCTGTACCTGCGCAGGCAGTTGCAGGTCCTCAAATGCAGTTCGGAACGGGACGGAGATCGCATCTATGCTACTCACCATCACAATGTTCTTCGTCATCTTCACTACCTCAGCCACGGCGTTTGCACCTCGGTTACCGGCGGCATCCACCTGGTAAAAAGTAAGTGTTAGCGTACCATCGTGCAGACCACTCAGATCCAGGTTTTGTACATTGAAGGAGGTTGCCGTCGTACTGGCGGTGCCCGTCACATCCGTGCCGCCCTTGTCGCTGCTGATGGTATAGAAGTATGTGGCCCCCTGCTCTGCTCCTTTTACACTGAAAGAAATATTCTGCTGGTTGTTATGCTCCACCTTGTCTGTAGAGAAAGCCACAGCATAGCCAGCCGGTGGCGTACTGTCATACTGTATACCCAGGGTATTGGAAGCAGTGTTTGGATTACCCGCCGCATCCTGCGCCATGCCCGCCGTTACACGCACCGTTACCTGGCCATCGGCTGCTGGTTTGATCACGGCGCTGTACGTCTGATCGCCTGTTTTGCTGAACTCACTGGCTGTGCCATTCGCCACTGTGATGTCGCCTACCGCAAAGCCTTCTACCACTTCACTGAAGCGGAAGTTGACAGTGAAAGGCTCGTTGGTGAGTTCGGAGGCATCTGTACTAAGGGCTACAGTTGGTGGTGTGGCATCGTACTGGCGTTTAAGAACGTTTGATGCCGTATTGCCATTGCCGGCTTGGTCTTCCACCTTGTCAGCGGCAAGTTGCAAACTTGTTTCCCCGTCTTTATCGGGTGTCAGCTGCACGGTGTAGGTCGTGTTATCCTGTTTCTGCAAACTGCTCAGTTTGCCGTTCGTTACGCTGAAGGAGTTTAAGGCAAGTCCCGTAACAGGCTCATTGAAAGTGATTGTAACAGGTATAGCCGCATTGCTGAGGTTGCCTGCTGTGGTGGACAATGTTACTGTTGGCGGCGCCACGTCATAGAGCCGCTTCAGTTCGGCAGAAGCTTCGTTGCCGTTGCCGGCTTCGTCAGTCACTTTGTTGGCTGCCAGGCTGACCACGACTTCCCCGTCAGCTGCAGGGCTGATCGTCGCGGTATAAATCGTGGCGCTCTCGGATTTCAGGTTGCCCGCCGAGCCATTCTGCACACTGATGTCAGCCGCCACAAAGCCTGTTACCGCTTCATCAAATGTAAATTTAACAGTGAAAGGTGCCTTCACAATTTGTGGGGCATCTGCGCTCAGCGTGACTTTCGGCCGCTTCAGGTCATAGGCGATCTCCAGCTTATTAGAAGCCGTGTTGCCATTACCAGCCAGGTCAGTTGCTTTGTTGGCCGCCAAACTAAGAGCTGTCGTACCCTGGCCATTGGCGGGTGGCGTAATAGTAGCAGTATACGTGGATTTATTTACTTCTTTCAGATCACTCACAGTTCCACCTGTGACGGTGATATCGCCGGCAGCCAGTCCGTATACCTCCTCCGTAAACTTAAGCTGTACCTGAAAAGCCTCCCGCACGGGAGCTTTGGCTTCCGTACTGATCACAATATCCGGCCGGGTCAGGTCGATGGTCACCGTAAAGGTATTGCTCACCTTGCTCACATTGCCCGCAATATCAGTGGCGATGGCTGTGAAGCGATATACGCCGGCTGGCAGTGTGGTCCCCTCGTAGTTGAAGGACCAATCGCCGGCTTCATTTGCTTTCACTTTGCCCAATTCACCCCGCTCTACTTCACGCACAGTTACCTCCACGCCGCTCTGCGCCTTACCTGACAGACGAATGGTGTTGTCGGAGGTCACCCGGTCATTACTAACCGGACCGCGGTCTTCTGTGACTGCTGTAAAAGTAGGTGGTGTCGGAGGTTCTGTAATGATGGTCCAGGTATGGGTTGCCGGTGTGGCGTCTTTCCGGCCGGCTGCATCTACGGCCCGCACCGACAAGGTATAGCGCCCGTCGGCCAGATTGTTTAAGGTATAGGGATTGCTCACAGCTTCATAGTCGCCGCCGTTCAGACTCACCTCGAAGAACACCGGGCTCTTGTTGCTGGCAAACTCAAAAGAGGCAGACCTGCTGTTCGATATCTCGTTTGGCTTTTTGGTGATGGAGGTCTCAGGGTTATTGGAAGCCGTACTGGCCGGTTTCATGAGCGGATTCAAAACTTTGAACCATTGATTCGCCATTTTCTGAAAACCCGTTGTATGGGGGTGCACCAGATCGTGCATGTCGCCCTGGGCTTCCGTCCACCAGTATGCATACTTTAGCCCGGCTTCCCGCTCCATGTCCACAACAATCACACGGTCGCTGCGTGTGCGGATGCGGTTCTCAGCCATTGTTTTCAGGCGTTGGTTGAATCGGCTTGTCAGCTCGGAGGTGCCGGGCGAGTTGGCATCTTCAATACGATTGATGATCAGGGCCAGCACAACCGTAACTTCCTTACCTGCCCGTGCCTCATAGGCATCTACTTCATCCAGTATGGATGCCATTTCCCCGATGGTTCGGTCATCATCAGAAAGGCCGTAAAAGCCACCGTTGGTGCCCAGGTGCAGCAGGATTACGTCGGGGTTATACTTGTCCAGGTAGGTGCCTGTTCCGCGCGACACCTGCTCTCCCATCTGGTTGCGGTAGCTGCTTGTACGCAGCAGGTCCAGGATGTCGTTTGTGCGGGCAGCGGAGAAACCTGCATTTTGGTCATTGGCTAAAAACTCGCTGCCGGAGCGCTCACTCCCCACATAGGTAAAGCGGGCGTTTATGCCCATCAGCAGATCATATAATTGCTTGCGGTACGATATGCGCTGCGAATCAGGTCGTTCGTCACTTGACACGGTGCCGTGTGTATTGGAGTCGCCGAGCGGCATGATGTTGAAATTCTTGGTTTGCGCATGCGTGGTGGCGCTGACCGGACTACTCCAGGGAGAATCACCTGAACTGGTCACAGCCTTTACGCGGTAGTAATAGGTTTCGCCGTAGCCCAGACCCGTGTCGCGGTAGGTATAGATGTTTTTTCCGTTTGTAACAGGCACCGTGGCATGCTCCTGAAATCCAGCTCCTGCAAACAGCGACCGCTCCACCACGTAGCTGCTTGCACCCGTCACGGCATTCCACTGAACGGTGATGGCGCCAACAAGGGAGGGCTGTGCTTTGACAGCAGCAGGGGCTGTGGCAAAAAATACGTTTGGAGCAGCTATACTTTTGGATCCTGTAAGTGCCGCTGCTATAAGAAGTACTGTAAAAAGTATAAGTCTGGCCTGTTCTCTATAACTGAACGAGTAGATTTTATCCATAGAAATTAAAAGAAACGTAATTGAGCACCTTGCAGAGCCGATGTTATGCAAGTTCAGAGAGCTAAACGAAAAACTTTTTGACAGGTTGAGTAATTGGACCAGAATATATAGTGATACTCGTTGCAAGCAGGGTCAGTTGTCAGTTATTTCTTGTGTAGAGCAAGTCTCAAAGGGACCATTTTTGGACCAAAGAGGAGTCAGAAAAGAGCACTTCGGGCAAAAAACATTATCTTGGCCCAACATGGAACAGAAGAAGGTACACCTGGTGCTCGGGAGCGGCGGCGCCCGCGGACTTGCCCATATTGGCGTTATAGAAGTGCTTGAAGAAGAGGGCTTTGAAATTGTCAGCGTAGTGGGTTGTTCAATGGGAGCTGTGGTAGGCGGCTTATATGCGGCCGGGTTCAACAAGGCCTACAGGGACTGGGTACTTACCCTGACCAGAAGCATGGTCTTTCAATTGCTCGACTTCACCTTTACCCGCCAGGGATTCATCAAGGGCGAAAAGGTGTTTAACCTGCTGCGGGAAGTGACCGGTCCGCAGGAGATTGAAAAACTGAAAGTACCCTTTACAGCGGTGGCCACCGACATGCTCCAAAACGAAGAGGTACACTATACTTCCGGTGACCTCTACAAAGGCTTGCGGGCCTCCATTGCAATACCCGGTGTTTTTACGCCCGTGCTCGAAAACGGGCAGTTTCTGGTGGACGGCGGCGTACTCAATCCGCTCCCACTCAACCTGGTGCAAAAAAACACCGATGAAATAGTACTGGCGGTTAACCTGAATGGCCCGCCACTCGAAGAAAAACCAACGCAAAAAGTGAATGAAAGCCCGGAGGCGGTATCAGCCCTCTGGAAATGGCTGCACCGGACGGGCCAAGACACGGAGAGCACTTCCGGTGAAGCTTCGCCCCTTTCAGATTACTCTCTCAGAGAGCTTTTGCTGCTGACCTACCACATGACCCAGGACCGGCTCACTAGGTTAATGCTGCAGGCCTACCCGCCGGATGTACTGGTAGAAATACCAGCGAACTCCTGCTCGATATTTGAGTTTTACAAAGCCAAAAGCCAGATCGAACTGGGACGTGAAACCTGCCGAAAGGCTTTGCTGCAGCTTAGCTAAGACACTTACACATTTTACCACAGCTCATACAGGGCCAGCGGCTCATTCCATACCAGGAAGGTTTGCATTCAATAGCTTACGCTAAGTGCTTGCCTGCACCTCTCGCCTGCCCTGCTGTATAAGCATCCAACCGGCAATCAATATGACCACAGATATTCCCAGAAATCCGAAGTTCCAGGCTGACTGATTCGTACTGATCTCACGCACGTTGTGCAGCACCAGGATGTGGTGGTCGATGATGCCCTCCACGATGTTGAAAATGCCAAAACCAAGCAACAGACTGCCACCAAATATCCGGTTAGAAAGGACTGATTTGCGTTCGTATACCACCCGCCAGAGCAAGTAAATGCCTAGCGCCGTCGTGAGCCATGTAAAGGCATGGAATATCCCGTCCCAGAACATGTTGGTCTCTTTATTCAGCAGCGTGTCAGGAGGTAATTTAGCTGAGATCATCTGATGCCACTGCAGGATCTGGTGCAGGACGATACCGTCCACAAAGCCGCCCATCCCAATACCGATCAGGGTAGCTGCTGCGATCAACGGACCAGTACGAAGAGGTTGCACTTCTTCGATGGGTATTTGTCTTTTCATAGCTTGTTATTTGAGTTTGTTCAGCCGATACACCGCCGCACCGATGACCAGGAAAGGTAGCAGCATGTAAAAGAAAAGTTTCAGAAAGCTTTCGTCGAAGATGGCCGCCTGCAGAGGCCGGTTGCAGGTGGTGCAGGCAAGGGCTGTTGCGCTACTCAGCAGTATAAACAGAAATAATAAGGTCAGGTGAGCGAGTAAGCCAGGAGTCTTCATCATGCACTATACCTGTTAAAATCAAATCGGTTTTCTGCATGCATATACCTACCTTATAATACTTTAGTTGCTTTATAGACCCTCCTCCCTTCTCTTGTTTGCCCTCCATGTAGCATTATCTCAAAAATCCGGGCTTATGTAACCATAGTCACTGAACGCCGCCTATCTGCTGAGGATCTTTGTACTGTCAATTGACATAAAATCATACAAGTTATTATAAAGCGACACAAACGATAAGCAAGCAACAGACAATGGAAAAGACACTCAACATCATGGTGCCCGTAGACTTCACACCGGTATCTTTCAAGGCACTGCAGTTTTTGAACCTCCTGTTGGAGAAAACTCCTCTCAACCTCCACCTTGTACATGTGATTCAGGTGAATGCCGCCGAGTGGGCCGGCACCACGGACTCCTCTGAAAGTATCGACAGAGATAAGATGTATGCTCAGGAACAAAAGGTGAAGCAGCAGTTTGACGAGCTTAGGAAGCAGGCTGATATGGACTTCACCAGCGCAGTGATATACGGCGGCCTGACCACCAGCCTGACCAGGTATGCTGAGCAGCAGCAGATTGACCTGATCATCATGGGCACCGAGGGAGCTGATGGCTGGTTCGAGCGCCTCTCCGGTTCAGAAGCGCAGCACGTGGTGCGCCATACGCATATACCTGTCATCACGATCCAGAAGGATGCCTCCATCACACCGATTCAAAACATCCTGTGGGTAGCAGATTTCTCGGCCGAGAAACAGCCTGAGCAGTCTGTCAACACCATCAAGACACTGCAGCAGCTGTTTGGTGCCCAGTTGCACCTCCTGCAGATCATTGACAAGGGGGATGCACCGAAACTGGACTCGATCAAAGCCAGCATGCAGCGCTTTGCGGAGGAGCTGGGACTGCAGAACTACGAGCTTCATTTTAAGAGTGACGATAAAGTGCCGGCAGGCGTGCGCAACTTTAACCAGGAGTCAGAGATAGACCTGGTACTGATCGGCACACATGGCCGCAAGGGTTTCAGCCACATCTTCTACGGCAGCATCGCTGAGACGCTTGTGAACCACTGCATCCGGCCGTTCCTTACCTATCACCTCAACTAAAACAATTTCACTTACCTAAACCGGGAGAGCTATAACTCTCCCGTGACCATACGATTATCACATTATGCAAATAAAACTTGCGCTTGCAACCGCTTTGTTAAGCGCTTTGTGGTGGAACAGCGCTGCCGCTCAAGTACATCATGCCGCTGAAAAAACGCATGGCTCTGGACTGGAAGCAGACACTGTGCAAATAAAGAGTGTAAAAGAGTTGTTCACAAAAGGAGAAGTAGAGGGACACGTGCGCAACTACTTTATGGCCACGTTCAACCACGGCTCCCTCTCCGACAATTACGCCAATGCCATCGGAGCAGAGATCGGGTACAAAACCGCCTCTTTGCATGGCTTCCGCTTCGGTTTTGCCGGATTATTTACTTATAACCTGTTCTCCTCCAATATCTGGGAAAGGGACTTCATCTCTGAAAAACACCCGAAATTAGAGCTGGAGCTTTTCGATATAGAAGATCCCCACAACAAAGCGGATCTGGACCGTTTGGACGAGCTATACCTGGAGTATAACTCCGCAAAGCTTCGGGCGAAGGTGGGTCGCTTCTGCTTTGCTTCCCCCCTGATGAACCCACAGGACACACGCATGAAGCCCTATTCATTTCAGGGTATAAAAGTGCAGCTGCCGCTTCAGGGAAAAGGACTTTTCACTTTGGCCTGGTTTGATCATTTCTCTCCCCGAAGTACTGTGGAGTGGTTTAAGGCAGGCGAAACAATCGGAATATTCTCACTGGGAGTAGATGAATTTGGCAACCCATCTGCCTACACACACCAAACGCATACCAAAGGTGTGGCTGTGACTGGTTTGCAGCTTAATCCAAGCAAGCAACTCCAGGCCGAAGCATGGAACTACTGGATTGAAAATGTATCCAACAACAGTTATGGCAGAGCGGTAGTAGAAGTAGCGCCACAGGTAAAGGCAGGTATAGAGGGACTTTACCAGTTCCAGATCGGTGACGGCGGCAACCCTGAAAGCACGCAGGTATACTTCCCTGACCAGAAGCAATGGCTGGCTGGTGGTATGCTGGCCTACGAACCAGAGGATCTGCATCTGTCGCTCAACTACCTGCACATTGACGGGGACGGTCGCTTCCTGTTTCCAAGGGAATGGGGACGAGAGCAGTTTTTTGCGACTATTTCAAGAGGACGATTGGAGGGTGTTGGCAAATCAGATTTGTTCGTGGCCAAGGCCCGCAAAAAATGGTCAGGAAACTTTACGTCAGAGTTAGCATTGGCCAGGTCGTGGCTCCCGGCACCGGATGATTACAGGTATAATAAATACGGTGCGATGTCCTATTGGGGCTGGGTCGCTGACCTGAACTACCGTCCATCGAAGCCTGTACTGGATGGGCTCAGTTTCCGCTTACTTTACATTGGCAGGACCTCTCCGGACATGGACATTCCGCTAAAGGATATGTACTACAACACCAATTTTCACAACATTAATTTTGTCACTCAGATCACTTTCTAGGTATAGAGAACTAAAAAAAACAACAATCTACCCGAGATTAACGCTATGTGACTTACATCACTGTACGGGGCCAACGTATACCTTAATTTTGTATCAGTAATTAGAAATCCATTACTGGTTTCTGAAAACATAAAATATAAAAACCCAAAACCCATGAAAATAGAACAGTTTGAAGACAAAGGCTTAGCACATTACGCTTATGCTATACTGAGTGAAAAAACCGCTGAAATAGTGTTGGTAGACCCGGCTCGCAACCCGCAGCCCTACTACGATTACGCTGAGAAAAACAATGCGAAAATCGTGGGTGTGATCGAAACACATCCGCATGCTGATTTTGTGAGTTCACATTTGGAAATTCATGAAAAAACAGGTGCGACTATCTATGCCCACAGCATGGTGGGTGCAGACTACCCACACAAAACTTTTGACGAAGGCGATGTGCTTGAGATTGGTGACGTAAGGTTGAAGTCTATCCATACCCCTGGCCACTCACCTGATGGCATCAGCATTGTGCTGGAGCACGAAGGCAAGGACAAGGCAGTGTTCACAGGAGATACGCTGTTCATTGGTGACGTAGGCCGCCCAGACCTGCGCGAGAGTGCCGGTAACATCACGGCCAAGCGTGAAGAGCTGGCCCGCCAGATGTATCACAGTACGCGTGAGAAACTGATGAAGCTGGACGACGATGTGCTGGTATACCCTGCGCACGGAGCCGGAACACTTTGCGGTAAAGGGCTGAGCGAAGCCAACAGCAGCACCATTGGTGCTGAGAAAATGAGCAATTACGCCCTGCAGGAAATGAGCGAAGACCAGTTTGTGAAAGTGCTTACCGAAGACCAGCCATTTATACCTAAATATTTCGGCTACGATGTGGGACTGAACAAGCAAGGCGCTCCTGCTTATCAGCCAAGTCTGGACAAGGTGAAGAAACTGGAGAAAAACTTCAAGCCTGGGAAAGGTACTGTGATTGTAGACGGTCGCAGCGAGAAGGTCTTCAAAAAAGGTCACCTCGAAGGGGCGATCAATATCCAGAACGGCGGTAAGTTTGAAACCTGGCTGGGCAGTATTGTTGGTCCGGACGAGCGTTACTACCTGATCGCTGAAACAGAAGAAGAGCTGAACGACCTGATCCAAAAGGCCTCTAAGATCGGATACGAATTGCTGATCGAGGGTGCGTTTGTGCAGACCGAGGCTGCCGAGGAGAAATCACCTGTGATTGACGTGGCCGAGTTCAAGGAAAATCAGGATCAGTATACGATCGTAGACATCCGCAACGCATCGGAAGTGAAAGGTGGCAAGTTCTTCGATAAGGCCATTAACATTCCTCTTCCAGAGCTGCGCGAGCGTGCAGAGGAGATACCATCTGACAAGCCAATAGTTGTACACTGTGCAGGTGGTTACCGCTCTGCGGCAGGCAGCAGCATTGTGGAGGCAGCGCTGCCAGACACCAAAGTACTTGACCTGAGCGAAGCCGTAAACGACTTCAAATAAGCGTCTTATAAATTAATAATTACCAGTGCGGGCACATGTAGTGCTTGCACTGGTTTTTTGCTTTATACTTGCTATACCTTAAAATCTATTCAATCCTTTACGATACGTATACTAAACTATGGAAATACCGCAGAAAGAAGACATCATCAAGCAATTCCCGCAGTTTGAACAGTTGCTACTCGATGACATACTCGCACACAGCGCCATCCGCGAAGTGGAGGAAGGAGAAGAGGTGATGCGCACCGGCCAGTACATCCGCTCTACGGTTTTGCTTTTGAGTGGATTGCTCAAGGTATACCGCGAAGACGATGAAGGCAATGAGTTCCTGATGTACTACCTCGAGCCTGGCAGTGCCTGCGCGATGTCCATGATGTGCACCGCCCGTGACGAGCAGAGCCAGATTATGGCCAAAGCTGTAACCGAAGCAGAAGTCATCCTGATTCCCTCGCACCTCTCCGAGCAGTGGCTTGCCAAGTACAAGAGCTGGCACAACTTTGTGATCGCCTCCTACCGCCAACGTTTCGAGGAACTGCTGCAAACACTCGACAGCATTGCCTTCAAAGGCCTAGATGAACGCCTCCTGTTCTATCTCAAGCGCCATGTAAAAGTAAGCGGCAAAGAGATCCGCCTCTCCCACCAGCAGATCGCCCTCGAACTCAACAGCTCCCGCGAGGTAATCTCCCGCCTGCTCAAAAAACTGGAACAGACTGGTGCTATTACGCTGCATCGAAATTACATTGAAGTACATGACCTGGAGGTTGTTTAAACTGTAGGGACAGGTCGCGACCTGTCCGTGCGAAAAGCTGATCTATGCAACGGGAAGGTATAAGTTCTGAATCACTTAAAAGATATAATTCCTGCATGTGATTGTCTGCGCATAAATAACCTACTCTACCGCTTCTTAATAGAAAGACCATAACAATCAGTTTCTTTTGTCAACCAGAAAGGATCTTGGTAGCATTTAGTTTAAGCTTAACCTCCCGGGGGTAAGGGCCCTCTATTTCAACCTAGTTTCTTTACACAATGACATTATTGTTTTAACTCGTTTACAAGGATGAAACAGCCTTACCTGCAGAATGGAGTTCGGTGCACGATTCGGACAGGTCGCGACCCATCCCTACAAACATATACTCCTAAACTTTAAAACTTCCTTCCCTCTGTGATACTAGTCACTGAAGTCCGATTACAACCGCCATACCTTTGCATTAGATTACAAAACAAACGACATAATCAATGGAAATACTAGGTTATATAGCAGCCCTCTTAATTGGGCTTTCTCTTGGACTAATTGGGGGCGGAGGCTCTATTCTGACGGTGCCGGTACTGGTATACCTGATCGGGCTGAGTCCCGTTATCTCAACTGCCTACTCCCTCTTTATCGTAGGCCTTACCAGCCTGGTGGGTTCTTATAAATTCTACAAAAACGGGCTTGTCAGCATGAAGACAGCCATCGTGTTTGGTTTACCTTCCATTGTGGCGGTATACCTGACGCGCCGCTACCTGGTGCCGGCCATACCTGAGGAGATCTTCTCGGTTGGCGACTTCATGGTCACCAAGGGTATCATGCTCATGCTACTGTTTGCCGGGCTTATGGTGTTTGCCTCCATCAGCATGATCAGGAAGAAGAAAGCACCTGCCACAGCACCCACCGACCCTGTGGATACAGTAGACGAGAACATCGACACGGAAATTGATGTGGAGGGTAATGGTACGCCACACCCTCAGCCAAAATTCAACTATGGCGGCATTCTGGCCGAAGGTCTGGTTGTAGGTACACTCACCGGTCTGGTAGGTGCTGGCGGTGGATTTTTGATCATTCCGGCACTGGTGCTTTTCAGTAAACTTGATATGAAAATGGCGGTGGGTACTTCCCTGTTAATTATTGCTGCCAAGTCGCTTTTTGGATTCATTGGCGATATTTTCAACTACGAAATCGACTGGATGTTCCTGGGTATTTTCTCAGCCATTTCGATTGCTGGCATCTTCGTAGGCACTTTTCTTTCAGCTAAGATCCACGCCGACAAACTTAAAACCGCTTTTGGTTGGTTCGTCCTGGTGATGGGGGTGTATATCATCGGAAAAGAGCTTTTCTTCTAAAAAAATCACTTGCGTGACCAATGTCACTGTGTCACGCTGATTATATTCAGATATTTGTATGGTCATCGGATAAGCAGGTGACCATTCAACCTGAAAAAAACAGCATTCAAAAATTCAATACCCATGAAAGTAGAACAGATCTATACCGGATGTTTGGCACAGGGTGCTTACTACATCGAGAGCAATGGCGAAGTAGCCATTGTAGACCCACTGCGCGAGATCAAGCCATACCTGGAGAAAGCTGAAAAGGCAAACGCAAAAATTAAATATGTACTGGAGACGCACTTCCACGCCGACTTCGTGTCAGGTCACGTGGACCTGGCAAAAGCCAGTGGTGCCCAGATCGTTTTCGGTCCTAACGCACAACCTACTTTTGAAGCGCATATTGCCACCGACGGTGAGGAACTGAAACTGGGCAATGTGATCATCAAGGTGCTGCACACACCGGGTCACACCATGGAGTCTACGACTTACCTGCTGCTCGACGAGAACGGTAAGGAAACAGCGATCTTTTCTGGTGACACACTGTTCATCGGTGACGTAGGGCGTCCTGATCTGGCCGTAAAATCTGATCTGACAGAAGAGCAACTGGCCGCACACCTGTTCGACTCGCTGCGCAACAAGATCATGACTTTGCCTGATGACGTGGTGGTATACCCTGCGCACGGTGCTGGTTCTGCCTGTGGCAAAAACATGAGCAAGGAAACAACTGACCTGCTGGGTAACCAGAAGAAGTCAAACTATGCCTTGCGTGCCGACATGACGAAAGAAGAGTTTGTGAAAGAAGTAACAGACGGTTTGCTGCCTCCTCCGGGCTACTTCCCGATGAATGTGAAGATGAACAAGGAAGGCTATGCCAACATCGAGGAAGTGCTGACGCAAGGCCAGCAGGCACTGTCGCCGGAGGCTTTTGAGGCTGCTGTGAACGAGACAGGTGCGCTGGTACTTGACACACGCAAGCCGGAAACTTTTGCAGCTGGTTTTATCCCGAACTCGATCAATATCGGCATCGACGGCAGCTTTGCCCCTTGGGTAGGCGCCCTGATTCCGGATGTACAACAGCCCATCCTGTTCGTCGCCGACGAAGGCCGTGAAGAAGAAGTGGTGACCCGACTGGCCCGTGTAGGCTACGACAATACGCTGGGCTATCTGCAAGGCGGCTTCGAAACCTGGGCAGCAGCTGGCAAAGAAGTGGACACGATCAAGTCTATCTCTGCGGCTGAGTTTGCTGCTGACTACGCCCAAAACAACAACATAAAAGTAGTAGACGTGCGCAAGCCAGGCGAGTACCAGGCCGAGCACGTAGAAGCAGCCCAGCATGCGCCACTGGACTACCTTAACGACCACCTGGCTGAGTTGCCGAAAAACGAGGACATGTACCTGCACTGTGCCGGTGGCTATCGCTCTATGATTGCAGCGTCTATCCTGAAGGCAAGAGGCTTCGACAATGTGGTGAACGTTGAGGGTGGATTTAAGGCCATTGCTGAGACAGCTATACCTAGAACGGCATACGTTTGCCCTTCTACACTGAAGTAATTTTGGTTTAGTTTAGTTTGATCGGGGCCAGTCAAAAGCTGGCCCTGATTATTTTAAGGCCCAACCATGCTGCGTGACCAAAGTCACTGAACCTGTTTTATGATACCTGTACCTTTGTATAGTAAATTGAAATAAGACAAACATTAAACGCATAAAGCCATGTTCAATATCTTTAAATCCGCTCCCAAGAACTACGAAAACCTGGACGGAAAAACATTCAAAACTAAATTCCAGAGCGCTCCTAAAGCCGAGTTGCTTGACGTGCGTACGGCCGGTGAGTTTGCCTCTGGCACAATCAAAGGCGCGAAGAATTTGGACGTAACCACAGGTCAGTTCCAGAATGCACTAGGCTCACTAGACAAAGACAAAGAGTACTTCGTATTCTGCCGCAGCGGCAACCGCAGCGGATCTGCCTGCGATCTTATGAGTGCACAGGGCTTCAAGTGCTATAACCTCGCAGGAGGCATCGGTGCCTGGCCAAACAACTAATAAAAATTTAAAAGCAGCTATGGAAGGGGCACGCGACCTCGCTCCTTCCCTGCTTTCTCTCTAAATCACCAATTACTAAATAGATTAAAAATATGTTAGAGTTTATAAGCCAACCATGGCCATGGTATACCTCGGGTATCGTGATCGCTTTTGTCATGGTGCTGCTGTTGTTTTTCGGCAAGTCGTTTGGTTTCTCGGCTAACCTGCGCACCATCTGCTCGGCCTGCGGCGCCGGCAAATCGGTTAAGTTTTTTGATTTCGACTGGCGCTCCCAGTCCTGGAACCTGCTGTTCCTGGTAGGTGCCATCATAGGCGGTTTTATCTCTGCTGAGTTTCTATCATCTGGCGAGCCGGTACAGATCTCCCAGGCCACCATCCAGGACCTGCAGCAATTGGGTATCTCAGCCCCTGACGGTATGCAGCCAGAGGAAATCTTTGGATTGAGCGCCGCCTTCACCCTCAAGGGATTCCTGATCCTGCTGCTAGGCGGATTTGCAATCGGATTCGGTGCTCGCTACGCAGGTGGCTGTACTTCTGGTCACGCCATCAGTGGTATCTCCAACCTGCAGCTGCCGTCGCTTATCGCCGTGATCGGCTTCTTCATCGGCGGACTGATCACCACCTACGTGCTGCTACCTTTAATCTTTTAATGAATAGTGAGTAATGAATAATGATTAATAAGTATCCAGCATTATTCATTACCTGTCCATTTTCATCAATTATTCATTAATCATTCGTCATTATTAATTATAACCCGTGAAAAGTATAAAGTTTATAATAGCCGGCATTTTGTTCGGCATCGTGATGAGTAAGTCGGAGGCGATTTCCTGGTACCGCATTCAGGAGATGTTCCGCTTCCAGGACTTTCACATGTATGGCATCATCGGTACGGCTGTCGTGCTGGGCACCATTGCCACGCTGGTGATCAAGAAGTTCAACTTGCGTGACTTCCAGGGCAACCCGATCGTATTTACACCGAAGGAAATGTCTATTCCGCGCTACATCATCGGCGGTACCATTTTCGGTCTGGGTTGGGCGCTGACAGGCGCTTGTCCGGGTCCGATGTTCGTGAACGTGGGCTTTAGCTACTGGGCGATCTTTATCGCTATCGGCGGTGCTCTGGCAGGTACGTATCTGTACGGTGCCATCAAAGACAAATTGCCGCATTAAGAAGAAATTTGGCTAATAGTTAAAAATGCGTTGGAAGCTTTCTGCCTGAAGCAGAGGCTTTCACGCATGTTTAGAAAAATATACTGACCATGTCGACTACAGATACAAAACTAGGATTGAGAGAAAACGCAACGCAGTTCTGGCTGCTGGTGCTGATCAATGGTTTTGTGGGTGCTATGGTCGGACTGGAGCGGTCTGTAATCCCTGAATTTGCCGAAACGGTTTTCGGTATCAGCGGGCACACGGCGCTTCTGTCGTTTATCGTGGCCTTCGGTCTGGCTAAATCTATTGCCAACATGATGATGGGCAGGCTGACCGTACGCTTCACCCGCAAGCAACTGCTGCTGATTGGATGGCTCTTTGCCTTGCCGGTGCCGTGGCTCCTGCTCTATGCGGACAACTGGTGGTGGGTGATCTTTGCTAATCTGCTGCTGGGTATCAACCAAGGCCTAGCCTGGTCGGCTACCGTGGTCATGAAGATTGACCTCGTGGGTGAGAAAAACCGCGGATTAGCGATGGGTATAAACGAATTTGCCGGTTATTTAGCCGTTGGGCTTGTCGCATTTTTGGCCGGCTACATTGCCTCCTCAACAGGGGAAGTGACTTACGCTTTTATACCGGGTATTGCTTTCTCGATCATCGGTCTGTTGCTCACCTGGTTCCTGGTGCGCGATACGCATGCACATGTTAAAACCGAGACAGCGCAGACCAGCATACCGCTGCTTCGCAACGTTTGGAAAGACACGACCTGGCGCCATGCCAACCTGGGATCTGTGACACTAAGTGGCTTTGTAAACAACATGAATGACGGTATTCTGTGGGGCTTGCTGCCGGTGCTGCTCATGAGCAAAGGCTATACCTTGCAGCAGGTCGGTCTGTTGGCAGGTATATATCCGGCTGTGTGGGGTATCGGGCAATTGGTGACGGGCAAATTGGGTGATGTGCTTTGCAAGAAACAGTTGTTGAGCATTGGCATGATGCTACAGGGCGTGGCCATCGGCGTGTTATTCTTCAGCCAGGCCTATGCAATTGTCATCGCAGCTTTGGTACTTTTGGGAGTTGGTACGGCACTGGTATACCCTAACTTTTTGTCAGTCGTTGCTGAAAATACGCACCCCGAGCAGCGTCCGCAGAGCCTGGGCATCTTCCGTTTCTGGCGTGACTTTGGCTATGTAGCCGGAGCCGTGGCGGCGGGTGTTTTCAGCGATCTCTTTGGCGTGGAATTTGTACTATTGGGCACGGCCATCCTGACCGTTGGGGCAGGTATACTTTCCGAGATACGGATGTGCTGCACCAAAAGGCTCCTGTGGCACAGTTCCGAGTGCGGGACTAGCTTGGTGGCCAAAGCTTAAATTTGTAAATTTACGTGAGTACCGGCCAGTTATACCTGCTGGCAAAACACGAACTATGAACAACTATCTGCTACTTCTTTTAAGCACTATGCTTTTCCTTTTTACGCTGGCCCAGCCAAATAAGCCTGCGAACGGAATGGCCTGTGCCCTTAAAAGCGAACTGAAAGCAGCGGATAGTCATAAAAAACTTAAGCGCCCCTGTGCGAAGAAATGCCTGAAGCACCAGACACATTCAGAGCAAAAGAACGCAGCCAATGTCACGATCGATTGTGGCCAGCAACTCTTCGCTCTGGTGCATGACACACAGTCAGACTTATTTTCTACTTCCTCAGTCAGGCAGCAGTTTAGACTCCTCTCCCCTCCTAAACTTCTGGCTCCTAGTCTGGGTGCTGATCCAGACCCACCGCGATTTTCTTAATATATCAAATGCTTTGTGATGATACAGTCAAGCAGATACCAGGTATGCCCCTGTTGCTATACCTGCCGGGCTGTGTCTTATTCGACAAGTCAAGGCGATAGGCATTCCCTATTCTGCTGCGACGATTATTTTAAGAAAATAAACGCTATTATGGAAAATACACCTTTGCAAAAAATATCATTCCTGGTGCTCCGCATCATGGGTAGCCTGATCTTTATCCTGGCTGGTTTCAATCACATTCTTCAAACTGCGGGTGCAGCCGCCCGACTTGAAAAGGCACCTTTTGCCAGTTTGGCTACCTGGATAGCACCCGCCGAAACCCTGATTATTTTATCGGGTGTGGGTTTGCTCATAGGAGGCTCTATGCTGTTGGCTGGTTTTAAGACCAGACTGGCGGCCGCTTTACTACTGGCTATCCTGATTCCGATCACGCTTACCGTGCAGGTGGGTGCCGAAGGATCCGGACCATTGTTCAAGAACATTGCCCTGATCGGAATGCTCCTGTTTTTCATTGTGAATGGCGCCGTCCACTATGGGCTGGACCAGACATTTTTTCAAAACAATCAGATGAAATCAATTCAAAAGAATAAAATAAACAGTAATTATGTTGCCATGCTGGCACTGTGTATGCTAGTGTTCCTCGGCTCCTGCGCCACCGGCACGACAACTGCCCAAAGTACAACAGCCTCCGCAGCAGCAGAGACTAACGGCAAAAAATACGCTGTGCTGATAAGTCAGCCCAACCATCTAAAAGCTGCTGTAAATACAGCTGAAACTATCACAAAGGAGAGTCGCTACCAGCGGAAAAGTTTTGTAGTGATGGCCTGTGGTAAGTCTGTGGAGGCATTTGTGAAAGGCAGTAACCTGGCCGGTGAATTTGAAAAAGGCAAAGCGGCTGGCATCACTTACCGCGTCTGCGGGATGTCGCTTAAGCAGTTCAACATCGACGCGGGTTCACTGGTAGACGGTGTAGAAGTGATTCCGAACGGCCTGACCTATATGTTCGACCTGCAGGAACAAGGCTATACCACTGTAGAGTTATAAGCTTAGAGCAAGAAAGTGTAGATTTATATGCGACTCAGTAAAATTGATCTGATTCGCACAAACTGACTTCTATTAAAAGACAATATCATGAATAAGAATAAATTTTCAATCAAGAACATACCTGGCTGGGCGATCACGCTCGGCATTTTCGGCATCCTGTACCTGACAGGTCTGCATACCGAAGCTATCGGCCAGGTGCAGCGCATCCTGTTGGCAACAGGTATAAAAAATGCGGATGTGCCGGCCATAGATGAGGTTGCGAAAACCTCAACCGAAACTACAGTCGATGCATCTGCAGGGGCACCCATGGCAGGTGCCGGCTTCAAGATGGTAGGCCTTGATGGTAAAACCGTAGCATTCGAAAGTCTGAAGGGCAAGGTGATCTTCCTGAACATCTGGGCAACCTGGTGTCCGCCTTGTATTGCCGAGATGCCAAACATCCACAGCCTGTATAAGAAAATGGACCCGAATAAAGTCGCTTTTGTGATGCTGTCGGTAGATGAAGGGGGTATGGACAAGGTGAAAAAATTCATCGACAAGAAGGGCTATACCTTCCCCGTATACATGCCAGCCAGCCAATTCCCGCAGGAGTTTTACAGCACCGCTATACCTACTACGTTCATCATCTCACCGGAAGGTAAGATCGTAGCCAAGCAGGAAGGTATGGCCGAATATGACACCAAAGAAGTACGCGAGTTTTTACAGGGGCTCTCGAAATAAATACACTGAAAATAGCCGGTTCCAAACATATTGCCGGCTATTTTTTTATACTTACAAGATCAAATCCCCGGGAACAAATTCTCTGGACAATTCATTGCAAGTAAAGCTGCATGGAAAAATACTGGAACATCTTCACAAGCTCTTTTTCAGACTACGGTAATTACCTGTGGCGTGAAATGCTGTACCCAAGCTGGGGCAACTATTTCTACTGGCTGGTGGGCTTGTCGCTGTTTTTCTGGCTGCTGGAAGTCGTGCTGCCGTGGCGCAAGGGACAACCGGTTATCCGGCAGGATTTCTGGCTTGACGGCTTCTATATGTTCTTCAACTTTTTCCTGTTCTCGCTGATTGGTTTCAATGCCATTTCGAACATTGGTGTGGAAGCCTTCAACGATTTTCTGGGCTTGTTCGGAATCCGGAATTTAGTGGCCTTTGAGATACAGTCCTGGCCGGTGTGGGCGCAACTGCTCACACTTTTTGTTCTGCGCGATTTCATTCAGTGGAACGTGCACCGTCTCCTCCACCGCTCCGACTTTCTGTGGCGCTTCCACAAGGTACACCACTCGGTACAGCAGATGGGCTTTGCGGCGCACCTGCGTTTCCATTGGGGCGAAACCGTGGTTTACCGCACCTTGGAGTACATTCCGCTGGCTATGATCGGCTTCGGCATTCAGGATTTTTTCCTGGTGCATATTTTCGCCACGGCCATCGGTCACTTCAACCACTCCAACCTGCACCTTCCACTGGGTCCGCTGCGCTACCTCTTCAACAACCCCCAAATGCACATCTGGCACCACGCCCGGCACATGCCCCACAGGTATGGCGCTAACTATGGCATCAGCCTGAGTGTGTGGGATTACCTGTTCGGCACGGCTTACATGCCGGAAGACGGGCGTGATATTGAGCTCGGTTTTGAGGAGGTTGAGCAATACCCGAAGTCCTTTATAGAGCAACAGGTATATCCTTTCAAAGAGCGGGTAGCTACACCTATGGAAGCAGTATCACATACAGAGTTCAAACTTATACCTGCTGAAGAAGCCGTTTCGCAGGATTAAGGTATAAAGTATTCCATCAGTTTGAGCGAAACGCTTGCTGGTGGTTAATCATTGGGCCCATCTGTAACAGGCCTCACACGACATGAATGATTCGCACAGGAGGCGACCTGTCCAAACGAGCGGTGTAATATTCCAGTTTTTTGTTAACTTTCTAATCCTCAAACTCCAACACTCCCCTATGTTGCACCACGAAGTTCAGACGGAAGACAAAATTCTATTCTTCAAAAAAGAATATATCTCAGAGTTTGTGTACGGGGGTATAGACGGGGCCATCACCACCTTTGCCGTGGTGGCAGGAGCTGAAGGTGCTAACCTAGGTATAGCGGTTGTGATCATCCTCGGGCTGGCCAACCTGATTGCGGACGGCTTCTCCATGTCAGTCGGCAACTTCTTTTCCACCAAGGCAGCCCGCGACAATTTTGACCGTCACAAAGCCCGCGAGTATTGGGAAGTTGATAACCTGGGCGATATAGAAAAACAAGAAGTCCGGGAGATTTACGAAGCCAAGGGCTTTAAGGGCGAGCTGCTGAACCAGGTAGTCGAGGTCATTACTTCTGACAAAGACGTGTGGGTGGATACCATGATGAAAGAAGAGCTGGAGATGACCCAAGACGACAAAACCCCCATTAAAACGGCTTCAGTCACCTTTATCAGCTTCATCGTGGTGGGCTCCATTCCCCTTTTGGCCTACATCTTTGCCGGACTCGATTCAGGTATAGCAGGAGCCGAACTATTCCTTTACTCCAGCATCCTGACGGGTATTGCCATGACGATCGTAGGTGCTCTTAAAAGCATTGTAACCGAGCGGAACATCATGGCAGGTATAGCCGAAACACTGCTGCTTGGTGGTTTAGCTGCTATGCTGGCTTATTTTGTAGGCGATGTGCTGCAAAGTGTTTTTATGTAAATTCCGGGCCTGTTGCAAAATCTCTGCCCGTCGGTTTTTGGGCTGATTCTGTGTAAAAACGGGTGAACGATAAATGGCTGTAAATTAAAATTTCAGCTTCGCTAGTTGCCTCACAAATAGTAGTATATTTGCGGTTGCTTATGGCCCTGGTTCAGCTTAAATACCGCTTCCTGAGACATTTAATTATGTCGCTTGCTCTGCTCTGGGCCGTTCTGCTCCATGGCACTGCAAGCTATGCCTATGACGCGGCGGTACCTCAGCCCAGCCCTGCCAGCACCGCCCAGGACGAATCCCTAAGCAGTGAACTCAACAGCACTGGTCTGCAGCAGGGTGTGCTATACCTGGCCGAGGAAGGAACAGCCTCCACCCTGACGATCAGTTTACAGCCAGCAGCCACGGCTTCCAAAGCACCTGGTATCTGGTTTACAGGTCAAAAGGCAATCCCGCCCTACGCTGCGCGGGCGCCCGGCGACAACTTCTTCTGCCAATTTTTCTACACTTCCAGTCAGCCCCAGGCTCCCTAGGCTGCTACCCCATTCCCATTCTTTTTGAGTGAGCCTGCTCCGAAACAGCTCGCATACCTGGCCCAAGCGGCTGCCGGTATAGCCCCTGCTGTCACTCAGCCTTACTTACATCTAACAACATCCTATAATCCAGCTGCTCGCATTGGCTACGCAGCGCTTGGTGCCCTTTACACGCTGTAAAGCGGCTGATGCTTTTTGTCGCTGTCTTAATAGCCGTCAGGGAGCGATTGATCCTATTATCATCAAAACAAAATTTTTATACCTCACAAATGAACAGCATCGCAATTTTTGCCTTCATAGGAAGCCTGGGAGGCGCTGAAGTGACCATCATTATATTCGCCATTCTACTCCTGTTTGGCGCCAAACGCATACCTGAACTGGCACGCGGACTCGGTCGTGGCATTCGGGAGTTTAAAGACGCGACAAACGAGATCAAGAGCGAGATCGACAAGTCTGTAAACGACAAGGACCAAAAGTAATAACAGTCCGGCACGCATAGCTCCTTTTCGGATGGATATCATGTATTACGTGGCAGATTTTATTCTGCACATTGACCAGCACCTGGTGCAGTTGGTGCAGGAGTACCAGCAGTGGATCTACCTGATCCTATTTCTCATTGTGTTTTGCGAAACAGGCCTGGTGGTTACCCCTTTCTTACCGGGCGACTCACTGCTGTTTGCGCTTGGCGCATTGGCTGCCATACCTGCTTCAGGCCTTAACCTGTTGCTGTTGATGGGGCTGCTGATCGTGGCGGCCATACTGGGTGACTCTTTCAATTATTTTGCAGGAAGCAAGATCGGAAGTCGCATCTACCTGCGCGACTTCTGGTTTATGCGCCGGTCTCACCTGGACCAGACACAGCGGTTCTTTGAAAAGTACGGCGGGCGCACCATCATTTATGCGCGCTTTGTGCCCATCGTTCGCACATTCGCTCCTTTTGTGGCAGGCATCGCCAACATGCATTACAGGCGCTTCTTTAGCTTCAACGTGGTTGGGGCCATCGTATGGGTGGTATTTTTTATGATAGCAGGCTACCTGTTTGGTAATCTGCCGGCCGTCAAGCGGCATTTTTCGCTGCTTATTCTGGCCATCATCGTGCTATCCATGGCTCCTCCCCTAGTTGCCGCCCTCAAAAACCGGCTCATGAAAAGTAGTTCCCCGCAGATTTAAATCAATCAAGCTTTAGACCAATTAAATTTATGAACAAGGCCTATTTGCCCCTGGCTACGCTACTGTGCATCACCATAGCCGCCATCCTCACCTTGCTGCAGCAGTATGAAGTTATCGCACTGCCTGCCGAAGCCCTCACGGCCATCCGCTGGACCGGCACGGCTGTGCTGCTGCTCTACGGTTTGCAAAAGCGTAACCTTACTACCTGGATCCTGATCAGCATGGTGGTCGGCGCTCAGATCGGCTATGACTTTCCGCAGGTAGCCCAGCACCTGAACGTGCTGAGCAAGGTATTCCTGAAACTCATCAAGACGATCATCGCGCCACTGATCTTCGCCACACTGGTGGTAGGTATAGCCGGCCACGCCAACCTGAAGCAGATCGGTAGTATGGGTTGGAAAGCGATCCTGTATTTTGAAATCGTGACCACACTGGCCTTGTTCATCGGCCTGGCTGCCATTAACATCAGCAAAGCTGGCGAAGGCATCAACATGGCAGGTATAGCCGAGACGGAAGAAATTCAGGCCCCGGCCAAACAGACCTGGTCCGATATCATCCTGCATGTGTTTCCGGAGAACATTGCCAAGTCGGTTGCTGAGGGGCAGGTGCTGCAGATCGTGGTGTTCAGCGTGATCTTTGCCATTGGTCTGGCCATGGTATCGGAGCACAAGCGCAAGCCTATGCTCGACTTCTGCGAGAGCCTCTCTGAAACGATGTTCAAGTTCACCAACATCATCATGTACTTCGCCCCGATTGGGGTGGGTGCTGCGATTGCCTATACGGTGGGGCACATGGGCTTCGGCATTCTGGTGAACCTGTTCCAGCTATTGGCGACTCTGTATGTGGCGCTGCTGGCCTTTGTGCTGTTGGTGCTCCTGCCCGTTGCCCTCATTGCCCGCATCCCGATCGTGCGTTTCCTGAAAGCGATTTCGGGGCCGGTATCGATTGCCTTTGCCACTACCAGTTCGGAGGCGGCTTTGCCAAGGGCCATGGAAGAGATGGAGAAGCTAGGCGTACCACGCCGCATTGTGGCTTTCGTGATGCCGACCGGCTACAGTTTTAACCTCGACGGCACCACGCTATACCTGGCCCTGGCCGCTGTGTTTGTGGCGCAGGCAGCAGGTATAGATTTGACCTGGGAACAGCAGCTGCTGATGGTATTCACGCTGATGCTCACCAGCAAGGGCGTGGCCGGTGTGCCCCGTGCCTCACTTGTGATCCTGCTTGGTACGGTCGCTTCCTTCAACCTGCCTGTGTGGCCCCTGTTTGCCATCCTGGGTATAGACGAACTCATGGACATGGCCCGCACTTCCATTAACGTGACCGGTAACTGCCTGGCCACCGCCGTAGTTGCCCGCTGGGAAGGTGAGTTCGACTTGCAGCCGGAAGTGGGTCTGGTGGAAACGAGCAATCCGGAGCTTTTGGAAAGAAAGCAGGAAGAAGTACCTGCATAGCGTCTTCATTCAGAAAAGTCACATCCTTATTTTTTAAAATTCACAGTTCTTTAGATGACAAAGACGCAAAAAAAGAGGCCGCACCTGGCCCCTGTTCAACCTTATAAATTCAGGAAGCGTTACAATCAGTTTGACATCATCTTCCAGAAAGAGAAGAAGTTCCTCTACTTCATCGCTTTCTCGCTTATGATGGCAGGCATGGTATACCCTTACCCACACATTGCCATGTGGGTGGGCTTTGCCTTCGCCGGTTACTCTGCCATCGCCAACGACAGCATCCAGACCATCGGTACGTTTATCGTATCCAACGAAGACAAAAAGTGGTACTGGCAGTGGCTGTTCATGGGCCTTATCTTCCTGGGCACGGTGACTTACAGCTGGTATGCTTTTGACGGTGACGTGACCTACCAGCGCCTGACTACACCGGGACTCGAAAAGGCTCCCGAAAGCTTCGTATACCTGCAGTTGGCCTCTCCTATCGTACTGCTGCTTCTGACCAGGTTCCGGATCCCGGTATCGACTACTTTCATGCTGCTCAGCGTGTTCACCGCCACGAGTGCCACAGTGCTTGGCATGATCAACAAAAGTCTGGCGGGCTACGTGCTGGCCTTTATTTCGGCCCTGGTTATTTACCTTTTGCTTTCGAAGGTGATCAAGCGCTTTATCAAAGGTGAAGCGCACGTGCTCTGGACGGTGGCACAATGGCTGATCAGCGGCTTTTTGTGGTATATTTGGCTCGTGCAGGACCTGGCCAACATTGCCGTATACCTGCCGCGTCAGCTGGGCGGCCTGGAATTTCTGGCTTTCTCTGGCTTTATCTTCTTGGGGCTTGGTTTCCTTTTTTATATGAAAGGCGACAAAATCCAGCACATCATCAACGAAAAATCAGAAGTGCGGGATGTGCGGAGTGCTACGATCATTGACCTGGTGTACGCCTTGATTCTCTACTATTTCAAGGAGCTGAACAACATGCCGATGAGTACCACCTGGGTATTTGTGGGCTTGCTGGCAGGTCGTGAACTGGGTATGCGCATCCGGGCACAGGACTCCAGGGCGGCAATCGGTAAAACATTCAAACTGATCGGCAAAGATGTCCTGTCCGTTACCATCGGGTTAATTATCTCCGTGATTCTGGCAGTAGCCATCAATCCGGTGATGCAGCAGGAACTCCTGGATTTTTTCTTTAAATAAGCCGCCGCTCATTTATTATTAGTGAATCACATATGCTTGAAATACTTATTTATACCTTCCTGCTTAGCATCTCCCCTTTTGGGGAGGCGCGGGCCGGTATACCTTATGCGGTGCTCAACGACATGCCTCTCCTCTGGGCTTTTGTAGTTGGTCTGGTCGCCAATCTGCTTATTTTCCCTCTACTCGCCTGGCTCATCGAGACCTTTAGCCGGAAACTCTGGCCAAACAGGACTTACAAAAAAGGAGTCATCAAGCTAGGCAGAAGAGCCAAAAAGGGCGTTGGTGCTGATATACAAAAGTATGGTTTCTGGGGGCTGATGGTTTTTGTGATGATCCCGTTGCCTGGCACAGGTGCCTACATGGGCACACTGGCAGCTTACTTTCTAAAGATCGAGCGTAACAAAGCACTCTTGTCTGTGAGTATCGGGGTGTTCATTTCCTGCCTGATCATGGCTGCCGGGTCCTACCTGGGTAGTATGGGACTGAAGTCTTTTCCATAAATTGCTTTACCTTCGTATCCTTAAACCATCACACAAAAGGGAAGAACTTTTTAAAATCAAATGCTGAACATACTTCTTTTACTGGCAGGTTTCGTCGCCCTGATCTTTGGAGCTGACAAGCTTGTAGACGCCGCCTCCAGTCTGGCAAAAAAACTGGGTATACCTAACATTGTGATCGGCCTCACCATTGTGGCCTTCGGTACATCGGCACCGGAACTGGTAGTGAACGTATTTGCGTCCATCAACAACAACACCGAAATGGTGCTCGGCAACGTGCTGGGAAGTAACATTTTTAACGTGCTGGCCATCCTGGGCATTTCCTCGGTCATCTACCCGCTGACGGTAAAGCGCAACACCACCTGGCTCGAAATACCACTGAGCTTGCTGGCTGCGGTCGCGGTTCTTTTTGTAGCCAACGACGTGTTCCTCGACAGTGCCGAGGCCAACCTGATCTCCCGGTCCGACGGACTCCTGCTGTTGCTTTTCTTCTGTATTTTTCTGGTCTACAACCTGATGATCGCGAAAGGCGGCAATGAGGACGATGAGGAAAGCGAAACGAAGGACTATACCTACCTGAAGGCGATCTTCTTTATTGCACTCGGATTGGGCGGCCTGATACTGGGCGGCAGACTGATCGTAACCAGTGCAGTAGGTATAGCACAGGCCTTTGGTCTGTCAGAGCGCATCATCGGCCTGACGATTGTGTCGGTGGGCACCTCCCTGCCAGAGCTGGCCACCTCGGTGGTAGCGGTTCGCAAGAAGAATGTAGACATCGCCATCGGCAACGTAGTGGGCTCCAACATCTTTAACATTTTCCTGATCCTGGGTGTGTCCACGGTCGTTACACCATTGCAGGTGAGTGCCGCTTCCTTCACCGACATTATCTTCAACATCGGTGCCGGACTGCTGCTGTTCATCTTCATCTTCACAGGCCGTGGCCGTCAACTCGCCCGCTGGGAAGGTGTTATTTTCCTGCTGTTATACCTGGCTTACCTGGGCTTACTGGTTAGCCAGGAGTAAGGTATAGCCTGAGCTGTGAAAAGAAAAGGCCCTCTTCCGATTATGGAGGAGGGCCTTTTGTATACCTGCATTTAAGTGAATTTACTTTACCAGGTAATCATACGTGATTCGTTCTACATCTCCTGATTTGTAGGTTCTGGTGGAAGCCGTAGGATAGCCGTCCTGGTTATAGGTATAAGTGCTTGTAAAGCTGTTGTCCACGGCACCTGAATAAAATGTTATAATCTCGTAAGCGGTGACGTTGTGCTCCGTGATCAGGCTTTCGATGGAGATCTCCGAGCTGATGGAATTCATGGAAACATGATCCGGGTAGACAGGCGTTGGTCTGTTTCGGTCGTCTGTTGTTATGCTGGCTTCCTGGTATACCTGGCCTGAAGCTGAAGTACGTCGCAGGCTCACCTGGTTGGCTTTTCCGTAAGAAAGGGTCAGGATTTCCTGCAAATTCTCTTCCAGCACCTCTCCGGCATAGATTTTCTGCTCTGTCAGTCTGCCGAGCGTGTTAAATTTGTTAAGGTGCACGATAGGAGTTTCACCATCAACAAGCACCCGCACCATGGACGGGAGGTTGCTGCTGCCTTCATATGACAATCGCACGTCTCTGCCTGTCTGATCTCGTACCAGTGTCAGTCTGCCTCTATCGTCGTGTTCCATTATAGAACCAAGATTGGTCGACTCAGCCCCTTTCTTAGAAAGGGCGTCGATTCTGCTCAGCTTATTATCCTTGTCATAGATATAGTCCCAGTTAATGGTCTTTGTGGTACCATCGGCCAGACTTATATCCGAAGTCTTTTTGTAGAGCAGGTATTTTTTTATTGGCTCAGGCTCCGGGCGTGGGCTGTCTTTTTCGGAGCAGGACACCAACAAAAACAACACAGCTAGGGTGTAGAGCAGTTTTGTTGTTTTCATGGGATTAAAATTTTGGATTGAATAAAAAACATATCCTGGCAAACATAACAAATTATACTTTTAGTTCTAGTTATCTGTAAATCACAATCCTCTCATGCTCAACCCAATTAGCGTCTAATTGTGCCTTCCAGGCTGTTTGTGACTCAGCCGGATCAGCTCCTGGTGAGTTTCTGCTTTTATCTGGCAGTCAGAATCATGTGAGCGGTATTTGATGGCATTGCTGATTAGGTTGTATAAAATGCTTCGGAAATTCTTTCGCGAAAAACGAATGGACTTCACCATAAATGAAATTGTCGAGGTCGCGGTTGGTCGCATCCAGCTCGTCGTGCTTTTTACGCAGCGCCTCTTCTGACTGCCGCCGGTCGCTGAGGTCGCGGGTCACTTTGGTCAGGCCAATCAGTTCGTCGTTGTCGTTGTAGATGGGCGTGAGCGTGACGTTGGCCAGAAGTGTGTGTCGTCCTTTTTTCGTCGCCAGCCCTCACCCACATAGTACTCCTGCTGCTTGGCCGCCTCCAGCTCACGTTCAGGGGCACCATTGCGCTGGTCTTCTTCCGTGAGCAACATCCCGTAATACTTCCCGACAACCTCATCCTCTTTGTAGCCCTTCAGTCGCTCAGCGCCCTCGTTCCAGGTCTCAACCACCCCGTTCACGTCCATGGCAAAAATAGCGTACTCTTTTACCTGGGCGATAAAATTGGAGGCGATACGCTCTTTAAAGAAGGTTGATTTCATGCAAAAATTTGGGTAAAGCCCGCAGGCTATACCCCCTAACGAGGAACAGGTCGGTAAGTTGGAAAGACATTCGTAGGCACTTGTAAAACAAATAAGTGTAGTGCAGCGTCGATTATATAAACAAAAGCCCTCTTCCGGTTATGGAAGAGGGCTTAAGCTATACCTGTAAAGGATTATTTGACGCTGTAGGTATAGGTAACTTTTTGTACCGAACCTTCATGAAAAGTTCTAACACATGTTGCTGGGTAACCTCCTTCATTGTAAGTAAACTCTGTTAGATAACTGTTTCCAGATTTTTTACTCGTATTAGTTGTGCTATTAAAAGTTAGTTGCTCAAAACTCAGAATATTATTCTCTGTAATTAGTCTTTCGGACATCAGTTCCTCAGAGAAGAAATCACTTGAAATTTGATGTGGAAGCACAGGAAGGTTTCTCTTTTTGTTATCAGTTAGCAGCGTATATTCAGTAGTCTTTCTTGTGCCAGTATATATCGATATTTTAACCTGGTTTGAGCTAGGATAAGAAAACAATCGATAACCCGACAAACTTTCTTCACTAACAGTGCCTGAGTAATATTTCATTTCTGAGAGACGACCCTTATCATCATAATAGTGCATATAAATGGCAATCATTGAACCCAAATAAGCTCTTGTCACTTTTACCAGTTGGTCTTTATCATTATAAAAAAGAACCCATTCTGTGCCAGACAACGTGTTGATGCGTTCTGCTCTACCTTGGTTATCGTATTTGATAGTAGTAAAAGCAGTTTTAATCTCACCTTTCCAATCAGTAACTCCACTAATGTTCACAAGTTGGTCATTGTCATTGTAGGTATAGGTAAGATCGATTGATCCCTTTAAGTCATGAGAAACAATTTCTGAATATTTCCGCTGCAATAGGTACGTCTTCTCAGGCTCTGGGTCTTTGTCGTTGAACGAACAGCCTGTGCCTATAAACAGAATGGCTATTAGTATACCAAGTAAACTTGCTTTCATAAGAGATTTAAATGAATGTGGATGTAAATGTTCAAACAAATATAGCTAAATATTTATATATTGCTTCTGTAAATACTGCTATACCTGCATACACACAATACCATGCCCCACACCCCTACCCCTTCCGTAACAGACTTTATCACCCGCTGGAAAGCTTCCGGCGCTTCGGAACGTGCTAATTACCAGTTGTTTCTGACCGAACTGTGCGAACTGCTGGGGGTGGAGAAGCCGCGGCCGGCTTCGGATAAGGTGCACGAGGCAACCTATACCTTTGAGCGGCCGGTGGTGTTTGACGATGGGGAGGGCAAGACGAGCACCAACTTCATCGACCTCTACAAAAAGGACTGCTTTGTGCTGGAGGCCAAGCAGGGCTCCGACAAGGCAGGTATAACAGAGGCCGAACAGCTGGGCGGCGAGCGTGTAAAAACGAAGACGGGCACTGCCACCCGCGACACCCGTACCTGGGAGCGCGAAATGAAAAAGGCCAAAGAACAGGCTCTGCGCTATGCCCGTTCCCTGCCCACGACCGAGGGCTGGCCGCCTTTTCTGGCGGTGGTCGATGTGGGCTATTGCATTGATTTGTACGCTGACTTTGCGCGGCAGGGCAAGACATACGTGCCTTTCCCCGACCCGCTAAACTATAGAATTACGCTCGACGAACTGCACCGCACCGAGGTGCGCGAGCGCCTGCGCCTGCTCTTTACCGAGCCGTTGGAATTGGACCCGAGTCGTCGTGCAGCCCGTGTTACACGGGAGTTGGCAGAGCGGTTGGCGAAGCTGGCGGCTTCGCTCGAACTGGCCGGCCATACGCCGGAGCAAGTGGCGGGATTTCTGATGCGCTGCCTCTTTACCATGTTCGCCGAAGATGTGCAGCTGTTGCCCGACAATTCCTTCACCAAACTGCTGCAGGACTACCGCCACAACATCCAGCATTTTCCGGATGCGCTGCGGGCGCTGTGGCAGAGCATGGACAAAGGCGGTTTCGACCCGGCCCTGCGCACGTCTATACCCCAGTTTAACGGCTACCTCTTCAAAAACCCGGAGGCGCTGCCAGTTACCGAGGCGCAACTCGACCTGCTGATCCTGGCTGCCGAAGCTGACTGGTCGGAGGTGGAGCCTGCCATTTTTGGTACGTTGCTGGAGCGTGCCTTGCAGCCGCGCGAGCGCCACAAACTGGGTGCCCACTACACGCCCCGCGCCTATGTGGAGCGCCTCGTGATGCCGACCGTGATCGAGCCGCTGCGCGAAGAGTGGGAAGCGGCCCGCACAGCTTCGGCCATACTCGAAGACAACGGCGACGAGGCGGGAGCTCGAAAAGAGATTGAGAACTTCCACCGCCGCCTGTGCTCGGTGCGCGTGCTCGACCCTGCCTGCGGAAGCGGCAATTTCTTGTACGTGACGCTGGAGCACCTCAAGCGACTGGAGGGCGAGGTAAAAGAGCACCTCGACCACTTCCCGGGGCAGCAAACCCTCGACATGACGGGCGCCTATACCGTGACGCCCGCGCAGTTGCTCGGTCTGGAGGTGAGCCCACGGGCAGCGGCCATTGCCGACGTGGTGCTCTGGATTGGCTACCTGCAGTGGCACTTCAAGGCGCACGGCTCGGCCACCCGCCTCAGCAACCCGATTTTGCGTGAGTACGGCAACATCAAACAGCAGGATGCCGTGCTCAGCTACACAGACAAAGTGCCCCACCTCGACGCCAACGGACAGCCCGTTACCCGCTGGGACGGCCATAGCACCAAAACCCACCCCGTTACAGGACAGGAAGTGCCCGACGAAACCGCCCGCACCATCGTCTACGATTACCTCGACCCCAAACCCGCTTCCTGGCCCGAAGCAGATTTTATAGTGGGCAACCCGCCGTTTGTAGGGAATAAAAGAATGCGCGATGCTTTGGGTGATGGGTATACCGAAGCATTGCGAAAAGCTTACAAAGGTGCTGTACCTGATAGTGCAGATTTTGTGATGTACTGGTGGTATAAAGCGGCTGAAATTTTAGCAGATGAAAGAACTGAACGATTCGGTTTTATTACGACGAACAGTATAACGCAGTCTTTCAACCGACGCGTGTTGCAGGCTTTCATGGAAGCCAAAGAACCTATCTCAATCACCTATGCTATACCTGACCACCCATGGGTCGATAGTGGTGATGGTGCACAAGTTCGAATTGCAATGACTGTAGCGGAAAAAGGCAGTCAAGTTGGAAGACTAAACTTATCACTCCAAGAAAAAGATACAGGAGAATTAGGTCGTGAAGTAATACTTGGAGAAAAAATAGGCACTATACACTCTGATTTAAAGGTTGGTGCAAATGTAGCAGATGTGAAAGCACTTAAAGCTACAGATAACATGAGTTCAAGGGGAGTAATTCCGCATGGTGCAGGTCTAATTGTAGCACCAGAAGAAGCTACCAAACTTGGATTAGGCAGTATACCTGGAATTGAAAAACATATCAGAAACTACTGGAACGGTAAAGACTTTACAACAAGACCAAGAGGTCTAATGGTTATAGACTTATTAGGGTTAACTATTGATGAAGTTCGTTCACAATATTCGGTATTATATCAGCACATACTTCTAAATGTTAAACCACATAGAGATGAAAATAAGAGAGCTGCTATACGTGATAAATGGTGGATTTTTGCAGAACCTCGTAAGACAATTAGAAAAGCATTAAGTGGTCTAGAGAGATATATAGCAACTCCTCAAACAGCTAAGCATCGTATTTTCCAGTTCTTGCAAATTGATATAATGCCAGATGATAAATTAATAGCTATTGCACTTGATGATTCATACTACCTAGGTATATTACAATCAAAATTACATGTAGTTTACTCTTTAGCAACTGGCAGTAGATTAGGGGTTGGGAATGATTCCGTCTATGACAAATCCCGTTGCTTCGACACTTTCCCTTTCCCCACCCCAACCGAAGATCAAAAAGAAAAAATCCGAGGTATAGCCGAGGCATTGGACGCGCACCGCAAGCAGCGGCAGGCGCAGCACCCAACGCTCACCATCACCGATATGTATAATGTGCTGGAGAAACTGCGGTCGGGCGAGGCGCTTTCGGCCAAAGAGCAGAAAACCCACGAGCAGGGGCTGGTGAGTATCTTGTTGCAACTGCACACCGAGCTCGATGCAGCCGTGGCCGCCGCTTATGGTTGGCCCGCCAATCTGCCCGAAGAAGAAATACTCGAACGCCTGGTGGCTCTCAACAAGGAACGCGCCGCCGAAGAGGCTCGCGGCCTCGTACGCTGGCTGCGCCCCGAGTACCAGAATCCGCAGGGAGCCCAGCAAACCGACATCGGCCTGACCACCAAAACCAAAGCCGCCAAAGCCACCGCCAAAGAAGTGCTGGCCTGGCCGAAAACGTTGGCCGAGCAGGCACAAGCCGTGCAACGCGCCCTGCAGCTGCACGAGCGCCCCGCCTCTGCCGAGGACCTGGTGCGCCAGTTCAAGCCCGTCGCCAAGCCCCAGCAAACGCAGCGCCTCCAGCAAATCGACAGTCTGCTGCAAACGCTCCATGGCCTGGGCCTACTGCGCAAAACTGAACAGGAGCAATATGTGAAGTAGAAGCCCTATACCTGGCTAACAGGTATAGCTATACCTTAAATTTGAATCAATACCGATGCAAACTAAACTGATGATGGTTTTGAGTGCCGCCGTGCTGGCTGCCCTGGGTATAGCCTTCACGTTTTTACCCGAAGAGTTAGCCCTCTACCTGGGCACAGAATCGAATCCGTTGGAGGTGGTTGTGCTGCAGCTGCTGGGTGCCCTATACCTGGGCTTTGCCATGCTCAACTGGATGGCAAAAGGCAGTCGAATCGGGGGCATTTATAACCGCCCTATCTGCCTAGCCAACTTCGCCCACTTCTTCATAGGAGCCATGGCCATGCTCAAGTTCTTGTTCCGATATCCGGAGCAGCCGTTCGCAGTGTGGGCTCTGTGCGCCGTATATGCCGGTCTGGCTGCCTGGTACGGCCTCACACTTTTCCGGCATCCGTTGCCAGCGCAACAAGCCAGCTAAAACCTTTACCCCCGTAGGCGTCGGCAGTATAAAACAGCTGCTACGGAGCATTGCTATTTGGAGAGTTCTTCGATGAGCCTGCGCTTCACGCCGCGCTCTATCTCACGCTCCACGTTCAGCGTATCCATCGCCCCGATCTTGCTGGAAAGCGAGTCGATGCCAGTGTAGCGATCCAGCTCTTTGTTGGCGGTATGGTGCAAGGAGTCCAGCACCATGTTCGCACCGGATTCGGCCACACGGTAAAGCGTGTCTTCCAGGTCGTTTTCAATAGAGCAGGCCGTAAAGCTTAAAGCTATGGCGACATAAAGTAATTTCTTCATGATAATCAGGTGAATTTCAGTCTAAGTTACAGCTTAAACAGGCACTTACCATACCATCCGTACATCGAATACCCCTTGCAAACTCTCAATTGACACATACGACTGTAGCAGTAAGCTATACAGCGGATATAACTGGTCAGACGTACAGCAGTTGTTAGGGCATAGTGACTATGTCTGAATGTAGCGACTTTTACATACCTTGCATCCCTAATTCGCTTCAAATGAACACTCCCAAATTAAGGTCTCGCCGCATGCGGACCATTGCGCTCCTACTGACAGGTATAGCCCTGTGCGCAGGTATAAGTTCCTGTGACAAGGAGCCAGAGTTCAACCTGCCGCCTGTTACGCAAAACGGCAGCAATACATTAGGTTTCAAGGCCAATGGCAAGGTATGGGTCAACTACGGCCAGATTTGCAACTTCTTCGACTGTGTCGACAACTTTGTGGAAGGGCGCCTGCACAAGAACACCGACGGCACCTATACCTTAATCGTGCGGGCCGAGTACAATTACAAATTCAAAGACGAGAAAAAATACATCTCGCAGAGCTTCTCCTTTGGCGCCTACGATGTGAGCGGCCCCGGAACCTATACCCTCACGCCGGAGCAAGAGGACATGGCGGCCATGGAGGTCGACATGAACCAAAACGACTTTTACCACCTCGTAAATGACGCAAGCCTTACCCTGCACCTCACCCGCCTCGACACGGTCAGCCACATCGTATCCGGCCAGTTCGAGGGAAAACTAAACCACTATACCGACGCTTCCAAAATCATGCACATTACCGACGGCCGCTTTGACACGAAGCTGACCTATAGCTGGTAAACATCCGTTTAGATAGGCCATATAAAACAGCAAAGGGCCAGTTGGCTGAAGCATAACCGATTTACGGTTTATACCTTCACCAACTGGCCCTCCTGTTTGCGGCCTGCTTGCTGCTTCAGGTTTATACCTGCACAGCCTGCATCTTCGCCATATTTTGCTGAATGATATTGCTCCATTTCTCAGCCAGCTGCAGCTCGCCGCTCAGCATCATACTACCCTCGCGGTTATAGAACGGCAGGTATAGCTCCGGCGCTTTAGGTCCGTGCAGGGCTACGCGCAGCACGATCATGTCGATGATGCGGTTCCCGTTCACGTCGCGGTGCATGTTGTCGATAGAGGTTCTGCGCACCGTGCCCAGGTCAATAATGATCTCCTGCAGGTCTGCTTCATCGTTGTGCCAGTAAAAGATCTGCCCTTGTGCTTCGTCCAGTCCGATGCCGTAGCGCTCGTTCCAGAAATCATGCTGCCCGATGTTGAGCCCCTGTGCGGAGGCAGCTTCCAGGAAAGCTTTCTTTGCTTTGTTGGCCTCCCCTTTTTGTTTGCGTTGAATGAAAAAAATAGGCACCAGAAATACTGCTGTTGCCAAAATACCTAATACGATTGCTTCTAAATCCATTTTATTTAATCCATTAAAATCTGATAATACATAAGGCAGGTATAGCCCTTGGATGCATACCGGTACCTATACCTGTTTCCGAAAGGAGGGCGTGCCAGGACACCCTCACCAAAAGGAAAAGGATTTACCAGAAATAATGGAATGGAAAGATGATGTCGCTGACGGCAAGGCCAGGACTGATATGCCTGATCCGCTGCAGGTAGTGCGCGATCAGCAGTTGCAGCCTGAACTCCTGTAGCTTAGCGGCAAGCGCTGGCGAACTGTACGAGGCCTGTTTAGAGGATTGCGTAGGCCTGAACTGCCAGGTCCCGGCATGATCCTCGGCCTGTAACACCGCCATGTACGGGGCTTGTAACCTGTCGAACTCCCTCAGCTCACCCTGCGTAGCCACCTGCTGCGTAGCTGCAGCCTGCAACTCCACAGCCGCCCCGTGTTGCAGACTGAAGAATGCAAACAGGAATGTGAACGAGAGCAATATGTTTTTGACGGCGTAAGGCACGATGCAAATTACGTTTAAATTCAACACATAAGTATACTGTCCCCAAATAATTTGCAGTGCCGCCCCCGCCTGCAAAGCCCTATCAGCAAAAATCACCCTATAGCCATACCTCCCGCCATGCCCCATGCAACATACAACCCGCCACAACCGATATCAACTTAGAGCTGTACCATTAATAAAAGCTATGAGAAGACCATACAAACATTACCGGAACAGTTTGGGACAGCGCTACTGTACCCTGCGCTACCTGGCCGACCGCAAGATGCTCCACATCATCTGGAAAGGAACTGCGACGGAAGAGAGCATTGAGGAAGTGGAAAAAGGCATTCTGAAAATGATCCGGCAATTTCCCTGTCGTTCTATCCTGAACGATGTGCAGGACTTTTTTCAGGCACCCGCCGCCTACCTGGCCTACCTGAGCTGGAGCGAGTGGGACACGAAAGTAAAAGAAACTTCGGAGGTACGCTGCATTGCCAATGTACTGCCCGTTGATGCCCCGGTACCACAGCCGGAGAGGCAGCGTACCGACTCGCTGGAGATCAAATATTTCGTACATCTCATGGACGCCATGGAGTGGCTCAATCAAAAGAAACTGACCTGATCGCCCCCTCTCCCGACTACCGTTTCATCCTTTCAACAATCATCTCTGTAACACCGTATTAAGCACAGCACCTCCCGCCGCTTTGGTGGCTGGCCCAGGTGACCGAGCTAAAACTATGAAAAAATAAAAAAGCAACATGGCTGAAATACGAATTGAAAAAAAGAAAAAACCTGTGTGGCCCTGGATCCTGCTGGTCGTGATCCTGCTCCTGCTGGGATGGGCCATTTATGAACTGGTTCTCAAAGACGGACAAACGCAGGCATTGGCCGCTGTCTTCCCGCTGGCGCACATACCAGCAACTGACCTGATTCCTGATATCCAAAAGAACTTAATCTGACCGAAATGAATGACAATGATTTAAGAAATGAAAGACTGGTGCCTTTGGGCGAGCTCAAGGATTACCAGGTAGCCAAAGACAATACCGACGTCAGGGGCTGGCGCGTAGTGGGTGCCGACGGCGAAAAAATAGGCGATGTAAAAGACCTGATCGTGGACATGCAGGCCATGAAAGTGCGCTACCTCTCCGTGCTGGGCGAGCACCGCTTTTTCGACCGCGACCGCGACACTTTTCTGCTGGTGCCCATCGGAGCAGCCGCGCTCGACCGCAAGGGCAAAAACATCTTTCTCTCTTCTGTAGACTCCGGCAGCATCAGCCGCTATCCGGTATACCCGGGCGGGCCGATCTCGACTGACTATGAGTATGCTGTGCGGGATAACTTCCGGCGGGCCCACCGCGATACCATAGACGAGCGTTCGGACTACAAAGCCGAGTTTGACGAGGCCGTTCATGAGCAGCCATCCGGCACGCGTCGCATCAGTGATGACTTCTACAACGACGAGTCATTCAGCGAAGACCGCTTTTACGCATCCAACGTATCGACCCAGGATCTGAACCGCAGAGATACACCTGCTACAGAATACACGGATACCACAAGCCGGGAGCCGCGCATCAAGCCCGTCGAAGAATCCATCAACACCATCGAGCGCCTGGAAGAACTGCGCGAAAGGGGCTCCATTACCGAAGAGGAGTTCATTCTGCTCAAGAAAAGAGCCCTGGACTCCTAGAACACGAAGCTATGTAACTGCTATACCTGCAAGGCCGCCTTATAACAGAGTGCGGCCTTGTTGTTAAGAGGCGAAGCGAACCTATTCAAAACAATCCAGTACTAGAATGATTATACTGTTAATACCGACCACATAATAGATAACACTATGAAACTATCCAGACTCCTCGTTCTTTCTGCGCTAGGTATGGCGACCATGGGCGCATCCTGCAGCGATGACACGACCACCCAGCAGAACAATGACCCGCAAGAGCCTGTTGCCACCCAGGAAGAGTGTCAGCCGATTGACATGGGCACGCCTAACTCCCCTGAGCAGAAACCTACTTTCGAGGGGCAGACCCGCGCCTGCGAAATGAAATCTGAAACTCAGTTTGATGTGCAGGTAATCACCAAAAATCTCCAAAAGCCATGGGCTGTGGAACCACTTCCGGATGGGAATCTGCTCATTACAGAGAAGCCCGGCAACATGCGCATTGTATCGGCATCCGGACAGATTGGAAATCCGATAGCGGGTGTGCCCAAAGTAGATGCCCGCGGACAAGGCGGTTTGCTGGACGTAGCCCTCAGCCCCGACTTCGGCTCGGATCGCATGATCTACTGGAGCTTTTCAGAACCTCGTAAAGGGGGCAATGCCACCAGCGTTGCCAGGGGCAGACTAAACGATGACCGCAGTCGCCTCGAAAACGTGGAGGTGATCTTCCAGGCCCAGCCTACTTTTGACGGCACCATGCACTACGGCTCCCGCCTGGCTTTCGGACCGGATGGCATGCTGTACATTACTCTGGGTGAGCGATCCGATAAGCAGATCCGTCCTCAGGCGCAGCAGATGAACAGCCACATGGGCAAGATTATCCGCATTGCCCCTGATGGTAAGGTGCCCAGCGACAACCCTTTTGTAAACCAGAACAACACACTGCCCGAGATCTGGACAGCCGGTCATCGCAACGTGCAGGCAGCGGCATTCAACGAGCAGGGCCAGTACTGGATCGTGGACATGGGTCCGCAGGGTGGCGACGAACTTAACCTGATCGAGAAAGGCAAAAACTACGGCTGGCCGGTGGTGACGTTTGGAGAGGAATACTCTGGTGCGCCTATCCCTAACGCCGTCACGACCAAGGAAGGTTACGTGGACCCGGTCTACTACTGGGATCCGGTGATTGCGCCTTCGGGAGCACAGTTCTATACCGGCAGTGCGTTTCCGGAGTGGAAGGGCAACCTGTTTGTAGGGGGGCTTCGCTCACAGGTGCTGGTACGCCTGCGCATCGAGAACAACCGCGTAACTGGTGAGGAGCATCTGCTCGGCGACCGGAGTCAGCGTATACGCGACGTGCGCCAGGGACCGGACGGTGCACTATATCTGGTTACCGACCAGGAGAACGGTGAGCTGTGGAAGATCACACCAAGGTAAGTCACAACAGGACATAAGACAAAAAAGGACAGGTTTAGACCTGTCCTTTTTTGTTGCTGCTTAGTAGGTATAGCCCTACTGCTGGGTAACCGGCAGCGACACTTTCAGCATGTCCCAGGTTATCTGGATCGTGCCGTTTCCACCAGCTCCGGAAACGATTTCGTAGCGAAGTCTTTCCTGTTTCACAGGCGCAATTTCGGGCTGTACGGTGAAACGCAGCACATCCTCCGATTCGGCATAGTCATCGGCCAGGTGCTGGTCCCAGTTTTTGTTGATGATGATGGTCCACTCCTGCTCACCAGGTATGGTAAACAAGGCATACTTACCGGCTGGCAATGGCTTCCCTCCTATGGTGATGTCTTTGTCCGTCATCAGGCTGGTGGCCGTATGCGCTCCCGTAACCCATACCTGGTTGTAGGCTACCAGTCCTCCCCAGATCTGGCGTCCGCGCACGGCCGGGGAATGGTAAGCAATGGTCAGGTGGGCATCGCCGATCATGCCGTGGGCCTCGGCTTTCAGGCTGCCTTTTAATGTGTCCGGCTCTGCCTGTGCCCCGATGGTGGTGGATCCTTCGCTGGCCTGCATGTTATGGCCGGCGTGGCTTTCCTGGGCAGCAGTTTCTTCCTGGTTTTGCTCAGGCTGGTTGCAGTATGTTAGTGACGTGGCCAGTAGCACGCCAAGGGCAAGTTGGGTATAGCGTTTTGTCATAGTGGTAGATGTATCGTTTATAGAAATTACGAATTTGGTTCGCTGAAGCTACAAATTAAATCTCAATAAGACGCCAGATGCCACTTTCGGAACGAAAAGACAGCTCAAAGAGTATAAGAAAACGCAGCAAAAGGCAGCATTCATTTACGCTAATTTTAAAAGACACCATGAACGATAACAGCTACGATACCCTATCCCAGGCACTGAACGGACTTAAGCAGCGAGGCTATACCGAAGACTTTAACTTAAAAGAAAACTGCATCGTCTGTACCACCAAACCGATGGAGCTGAAACCCGAGGAGTTTGAAGTAGATGAGGTGCACCGCTTCGAGGGCATGAGCAATCCGGATGACAACTCCGTGGTGTACGCCATCTCTTCCTCACGCGGTGTAAAAGGCGTGCTGGTAGACGCTTACGGTGCTTATGCAGAAGCAATTACGCCCGAAATGGCACAGAAGCTAAGAGCTTAGACAGACAAAAAAACCAACCTAAACCATCCATCCGAGATGAAAACGATGAAGTACGCAACCTTTCTCCTGCTGGCGATCCTGCTGATTGGCACAGGAAGTTGCCAGCAATCAGACAGTGTGCAGGAAATGCTGCGCGATGAAGATGATCGACACCAGGTATACGACGCCATACTGGAAGATGAGCAGATGCGCGCTGAAATGATGGCCTACATGCGGGACCGAAACATGGGTGCCGGTATGATGCGGGGTGACATGATGCAGGGCGGCATGATCGGCGACACTAGCGGTATGGTTTCGCTGCACCGTCAGCAAATGCAGCAGCACATGAAACAGATGATGACCCTGTGCGACGCTGACACAGCGGCCTGCAACGAAATGAGCCGCCTGATGCTACAGCACCCGGGTATGATGAGCAGCATGATGCAGCGTATGCAAAGACAGGGAATGGTCGACTCCAGCCACGTAAACCGGATGCGCCAGCGTATGAACCGCTGATGAGAGCCTTCCACCAAGGCAGCTTCCATTCATGTGTATTTCAATTCCCATCATCCCATGCAGCTACTCTACGCGATAGCAGGTATAACCCTCATATTCTTTGTGTTAAGTGACCTGATTACAACCACCCTCTCATTTCAGGGTGGCGGTCGCATGACAAATTTCCTGTCCGAAAAAACATGGCGCCTGTGCCTGAAAATGGCAGGCAATGACGGCAAAAAGAAAATGTTGGAGCGGGTCGGCCAGATGCTGTTGGTCTTTATCATCCTGACCTGGGTGGCAGGCATGTGGTTCGGTTCATTTCTGCTGCTCCTCTCCGATCCGGGCTCTGTGTTGGATAGCAATACGGAAGAAATCACCACTGCCTGGGAGAAGCTCTATTTTGCCGGCTATACCTTGTCCACGATGGGCAATGGCGACTACAAACCGGGTAGCTACGTTTGGGATATCGTTGCTAACCTACTAGCCTTTAGTGGTCTAGCCTTTATCACCATCTCCATCACATACATCATGCCTGTGCTTTCAGCCGTTATACTGCAAGTGAAGCTCAGTGTGTTTCTGAGCAGCCTTGGCAACTCGCCACAACAGATGCTGCTGAACTGCTGGAACGGCAAAAACTTTGACCGACTGCTGCAGCACGATGCCGACCTGGCCGACATGATCATCCAGCACAGTCAAAACCACAAGGCCTACCCCATCATTCACTACTTCCACAGCATAGAGCAACGGCAGGCAGTTATCCTTAATCTCAGCATTTTTGATGAGACGATTAACTTTCTGAAATATGGCGTACAGGAAGAAGCAAGGCCGTCGGATGCAGACTTGCTCACGGTTAGGGGCGCACAAGACTTTTACTTACAGGTGCTCAACCGCCACCACAAAAACGAAGAACAGAAACCCTACACATTCCCGGTTATGAACTGGGATGCCTTGATCGAAGCGGGCATACCCTTGCGGATGGATCGCTTAAGAGAATTTCAATCTCCTGAAATTTTCAAGGAGCGCCGCGAAACACTCACTTATCTTCTCTACCAGGATGGCTGGAGCTGGAAAGACATTTATCGGCCTGACCCGGTTTAAACGCATCATTAAAAAAACTTATTAATTATTTTGAAGTCATTTCATTTAATCGTATTTTTACGATCATAAATTAAACTATGGGACTTTCTAAAACAGAGCAATTTACAGAAGAGGAAATCCTGATAGCACGTTTTGCCAAAGCACTGGGTCATCCGGCCCGCATTGCTATTTTGCGTGTGCTGCTGGAGCGTAAGGCTTGTATCTGCGGTGATATTGTAGACGAGTTGCCGCTGTCGCAGTCCACGGTTTCGCAGCACTTGAAAGAGCTGAAAGAAGCCGGCCTGATACAAGGCGATATTGACGGCAAAAAAGTGTGCTACTGCATCAACGAGCAGGTATGGAAGCAAGCCCAGGAAACTTTAGGCGTGTTTTTCCAAAGCTACACGGCTTGTGGCAGCAGTTGCTGTTAAAAAAATTTGTTTTAATTGATCGTAATTTACCGATAAACTTAAATTAAGAACTATGAACAAGGCAGAAGAACTCAAAAAAATAGTGCGCGACAAGTACAGCGAGATCGCGTTACAAAGCAAAGAGCAGAACGAAGCTTCGTGCTGCGGGGCTACCGGTTGCGGTACCGTGGACTATGCTATTTTTGCAGATAACTATACCGAACTGGAAGGTTACAACCCGGATGCAGACCTGGGGCTTGGTTGCGGTGTGCCGACCGAGTTTGCCCAGATCAGCAAAGGCCAGACAGTTGTTGACCTCGGCTCCGGTGCCGGCAACGACTGCTTTGTTGCCCGTGCGCTGGTAGGCGAAGGCGGCAAGGTGATCGGCGTGGACATGACAGAGGCCATGATCGCCAAGGCCCGCGAAAATGCTGACAAACTCGGCTTCAACAACGTGGAGTTCAGACAAGGTGAGATTGAAGCGCTTCCAATCGCAGCCAACCGTGCCGATGTGGTGATCAGCAACTGCGTGCTCAACCTGGTACCGGACAAGCGACAGGCATTTGCCGAGACTTTCCGTGTGCTAAAGCCGGGTGGTCACTTCAGTATTTCGGATGTGGTACTGGTAGGCGATTTGCCGGAGGGTATTGTGCAGGCCAGCGAAATGTATGCCGGCTGCGTGTCAGGTGCGATCCAAAAAGAGGAGTACCTGCAGATCATCCGTGAAGTTGGCTTCGAGAACATCACGGTACAGAAAGAGAAAGCGATCCACGTGCCGGACGAGATTCTGCAGGACTACCTGGATGCCGCAGGTATACAGGCCTTCAGAGAGAGCAACACCGGCATCTACAGCATTACGGTATACGGCAGCAAACCCATCGAAAACCTGGCCTGCGCACCGGGCAGCGGCTGCTGCTAAGTATTTGGAGAAACACAAAACAGATCGGGTGTGGTTAGCGCTGATAGCTGACCACACCCGATCTGTCTTTTACGCGGGCAGGGCTTACGGCATCACAGGCATACTGGTCAGTATCAAAATGAGCAGACCGAGCTGTATACCTGCTCCAATTCCTACACCGGCCAGGGCCTTTCCTCTCTTCTTGCGGGCTGCCTGCTCCTTATACCCTCTCAGGTAATCCTGTTCCTCCAGCAAGCTAATATCAGATACGCGCTCCGGCTTCACTTTAGGGGCAGTAGCCCCAATAGCTATACTGCCAGCCAATCCAATTGGGAACATGACCATGGAACTGGCAGCTGAACCCCACATGGCGCCATTACCTTTGTAGTACTGCTTCGCATCCGCTTTGCCCAGTTCAAAGAGCTGCTCTGGTGTCATTCCCTGTGCCATGCTTGTCAGACTGTCAGCTAAGTGCTGTTCAAAAACCTCTTTCGTTCCGTTTTCAAACTTCACCATAAACACCTCTGTCTTCGGCAAGCGCCAGATCATGCCCTGTGATGAATCAGGATGCTGGTAAAGCACATCATACAGCGTGATCTCCTGTACCCGGGCAGGTATTTCCTCACCCGATACTTTCACGATAATATCCTGTGCCAACAGCGCTTGCTGTATACCCAGTAACAGGATGAATAGTAGAACATTTTTCATAGCTGTGCTGCTTAGTATTTGCGTGAGTTGAAACCGAAGAGCAGACTGAATCGTGCGCCATCCTTAGAAGGTGCCACCGCAAAGTTGACCGGGAAGTTTACCCCTTGGCTCTGGAAATTGGTGCCGACCGCCAGCACTATCCCCGCACCGCCAAGCGACACATTCGGTCCCAGGCCAAACTCCAACCCCTTCGCCCCTCTTATACCTACCAGCGCACTCAGACTCGGCAAGAACTTGCCCTGCTCCAGGCCACCTATCAAAGGCACGAACTCAAACAAACCTGAAGTACCGTTTTCCAGCGTAAATACCCGCGTCTCAAACTGCCAGCCAAACTGCGTCATGAAGGCATTGACGTTGGTGTCGTAATCGTTGCTGATGTGGTCGATGTACTTCTGGCTGAGGACAGTAAAACCCAGGCGCGGTCCACCTAGCTTCAGGTTTTCCTGCGGATAACCGGTGCGCTGGGCGTAAACCGGTTGCTGCACAGTTGGGCGCATCTCGTTCATGGTCACCTTGGTCCCGTTTTCATACTTGATCATAAATACATCCGCTTTGGCTATCGAGATAATGGGGCCTTCCAGATTATCGAAGCGCTTGTATTTAACAGCCTCCAAGTCGATCTCAAGCACCTTTACCTCCAGCTCGTCGCCGTTGCGCTTGATGAGAATGTCCTGCGCCTGACCGGTAAAATAAACAAGGCAGGCAATGATTGTGAACAGTAGATTTTTCATGGTCGATGTGTGTTATAGTGGTTTTTTCTTTTGCTTTTGATAGATCAAACCTACAACACTACCACAGGTATAGAAAGCCAGCAAATTCATTTTACAGACTTTTAAATTTTAATTTAACCAATCGTATATTACTAACTTACAAATACTTATATTCACATCATAAGACTTTTAAAATTTAGATTTAAGTGGGTTTCATTAATCAAAATTCACCTAACAGCTGAGTGAGCCTCTAGAGACCATACCTCCATGCCGTACAAAAACAACCGCTATACCTAAAGCAAGATGGACGATCTCAAAATAACATTGGAAACACTGGGGGAAGAAGACCGTCGGGAACTTGGCATTTTTATTCAGCGACAGAAAAAGAAGAAGAGCCGCAAAGACCTGGCACTTTATAAATTATTGCTGCAGGAAAAGCAGTACACACCGGAGCAGCTGATCGCCCGGCTATACCCGGAAGATCCGAATCCGGTGGCTTATTATGCGCTCCGCAAAAGGCTCACCCGCCACCTCACGGACTTTATCATGCTCAAGCGGATGGAAGAGGACAGTACGGCGGCTTCCACGATCATGGGTTTGCTCTCCCTGGCCCGCTACCTGTTCGATGCGCGAGTGGAACGGCTGGCCTGGCACTACCTGCTCAAAGCTGAGAAAATGGCCACCGCTAACGAACAATACGACCTGCTTAACACGATCTATAACCTGCAGATCGAGAAAGCGGACAGTGAGTTTGCCGAAGACCTGGAACAGATCATAGCCAGGCGCAATCAGAACAAACTGGCAGCAGATGAAGTGGAGAGAGCCAACATCGCCAGCAGCATCATCAATCAGCGATTGCAGGCTGTCCGCAGGCAGGGCCGCGACCTGCACTTCAACCGGATCATACAGGAAGTGCTTGCCAGCTACAACCTGACCGAGGCCGTGAGCAAACGCCCGCTGTTGCTTTATAAGCTGATGTCCATTGCCCGGAGTGCCGTTCTGGCCCGGAAGGATTTTCTCACGTTTGAGCCTTACATCATCAGCCAGTATCAGGAGACAGAACAGAAATACGGATTTATCAAAGCGCACCAGTACTACAAGCTTAGCCTGCTCTACATGATCGCGCACGTGCTATACCGGAACAAGAAATTTGTAGAGTCGATCCACTACCTGGCTCTCCTACACAACAGCATGAGTGGAGATGGGAAGAACCATTATGCCACCTTTTACCCGCGTTACATTTTTTTGATGGTAGCTAACCTGGTCTTTCTGCGGAACAACGAGGAGGCCATCGGTCTGATGGAGAAACTGCTCTACAAAAGCAAGGTACACCTAAGCCAGCGTGACCAATTGACTGCCCTTCTTGGGTTAAGCTTTAACTACTTTGCGCAGGGAGCTTTTGGCAAAGCCAACCGGGTGCTGCTGGGCATCAAACGATCAGACAAATGGCTGGAGCAGACCATGGGCCGTGAGTGGGTTTTGAAGAAGAAGATGGGTGAACTGATTCTGCAATATGAACTGGGTAACGAAGACCTGGTGCTGAACAAGATCCGGTCCTTTGAGCGTACCTTCAAAGACCTGCTACAAGAGCCGGCATACTACAACGTGAAGCAATACCTGCAACTAATCAAGCACATGGTAGACCAACCGGAGCTTGTTGCCAGCGAAGCCTTTTTTCATCAGGTAGAACAGAGCCTCGAGTTTGAGTCATTTGAGAATACGGACATTCAGGCGATGAGCTTCTACGCCTGGCTCAAAGCGAAAATGCTACGACGCCCTTATTACGATGTGCTGCTGGAGCTAGCGCAGAGTGGTTTGTAAGCTAAGCGTTCAGGGTTTGATCAACACAAAAAATTGTGATGCGCGTATGGGCTAGTATTTAAGACTAAAAGGCAGAAGACCATGGCTTCAAACAAGTATACCGTACCTGCGCAGACTCGCATCGGGCATGTGCACCTCAAGGTTGCAGATCTCGATCGGGCCCTGGCTTTTTACCGCGACCTGCTGGGCTTTGAGCTGATGATGATGTACGGACCGGATGCGGCTTTTATTTCGGCGGGTGGTTACCACCATCACATTGGCCTGAACACCTGGTACAGCAAAGGCGGCACTCCTCCTCCGGCTCGCAGCACCGGCCTTTTCCATACTGCCATCCTCTACCCTACCCGCAAAGATCTGGCTGCTATTCTAAAGCGAATCAGGGATGCCGGCTACCGTCTTGACGGTGCCTCGGACCACGGCGTTTCGGAAGCGCTATACCTGTCGGACCCCGATGGCAACGGAGTAGAACTCTACTGGGACAGACCTCAGGAAAACTGGCCTCGCGACGAAGAGGGCTCCATCACCATGTATACCCAACCCCTCGACCTACAGGACCTGCTCGGTGAGCTTGAAAAATGATAACTCTCCTGAAAAAACGATAACAACTCAAATACAAACCACAACCTATAACCATAGCACCCATGCCCCACATCGCCATTATTTCTTCGAGCGTACGCACCGGCCGCAAAAGTCACCGCGTCGTGCTATACCTGAAAAAGTATCTGGAAGAACACCAGCTCGCCACTACAGAGATCATAGATCTGAAAGCCTACGACTTCCCGGTTTTTCACGAACGCTACAGCCGGCAGTAAGAGCCCACGATCGGCATGCAGGAATTCAGGGAAAAGATTCTGGGTGCGGATGGCGTCATCATCGTAACGCCCGAGTATAATGGCGGCTATCCGGCCAGTCTTAAAAACGTGGTGGATTTACTCTACGATGAGTGGCATCGCAAACCGGTGGCCATCTCAACGGTGTCCGGCGGTGCTTTTGGTGGTACGCAGGTGATTACCTCACTGCAGTTTTCGCTCTGGAAAATGCGTGCCTGGACCGTACCCGCCATGTTCCCGGTACCTAAGGTGCAGGACAATTATGATGAAGAAGGCAAAGCCCATGATACAGAAGCTACTGACAAACGTGCAGACCACTTTTTGCAGGAACTACTCTGGTGTATAGAGGCGAAAGGTAAAATGGAGCAGTAAGCAGTTTAGCTTTGGCGCTAAGTCTACACTTGAGCCTTCTATAGTTGTCAGATATGTGTGTAGCCTTATCCTTCTAACTCAACATAGTCGGCACTGCGCGGCAGCTCCATGAAATGCTGTGCCAGCTCTTCCGGCAACACAGTTAGCTTGCGCTTCAGCACATCCATCCAGGCGCCTTCCACTTTGATCACCGCCGCTTTCACGCCGTCCTCCTTGTACAGTTCGTGGCGCAATGCCCAGCGGGAGCCGTCTTTGCGGCTAGCTGTCAGTTCGGTCTTGATGGTAACCTCCTCGTTTATGCCCAACTCCCGCAGGTACGTGGTTTCTTCCCTGAACAGGATCGGTCCGATGTGAAGGCGCTGAAAAGTTTTCAAATCCATTCCCAACTCTTCCAGAGCTTCGATACGGGCCTGTGCCGCAAAATCAGCATAGGCAGAGTGGCGCATGTGCATGTTCGCATCCAGGTGCGACCACATTACTTTGTTGGTATAGGTATGAGGCATGGGTGTTTAATTATGAAATCGAAATGATAACGATGGTAAGACTGTAAAGTTAAGGCATGCAGGTATAACACAGGTTGTTTTTTAAAACTTACTCTGGTAAATAAGCCAATATAAAGCTATGTTTATATTCTAATTGCTAGTCTTACAGACTTATACCTCAATTTAAAAATTGTTATCGAGCGCCTATGAGAACAACTTTACTATTGTTAGTCATTTTACTTGTCGCCAACACCTATTCCCGAGCCCAGATTGCCAACTTTGATCTTTATCAAAAAGTAGGGGTAACCGTAGGCCTGGAGGAGGACATTGCAGTAGACTCCGAGGGAAACATTTACCTACCTCATCAAAAGTTGCAAAAGTTTACACCTAAAGGCAAGGTTATTCATAAGGATCCCTTATGCGAGATAGATTTTAGGGGCTATAATGGCTATAAAATTACTTTTGATACAAAAGACAATCTATATGCACTCAGCTATTCCGTCTCAAAACTTTCTAAATACAACAAAGAAGGGAAGCTGCTTTTTGAGATCGGAACAAGGGGGAGCGGTCCCGGGCAGTTCAGCTATCCGAATGCTATTAAAGTAAATTCAAAGGAAGAAATTTTCGTAGCGGATAGCGGAAACAGACGAATTCAAAAGTTTGACAAAGAGGGAAACTTCCTGCAAGAAATTCCTATTGGTACCGGCAGCATTAGCCTGGATGCACATGACAATTTATTCGCGCTTGACGTTCCAAATAAAAGAATTATCAAGTACTCTCCCAAAGGTGAGCAATTACTTGTATTTGGTAACAGCGGGGATGCCGGTACCAGGCTGAATGGTCCGGTTCAGCTTGACGTAGACAAGAAAACCGGGCAAGTGTATGTATTTGACAATCAAATAAATGGTTATGCTTACAAAGGATTCATTGTATTTGACGCGAACGGAATCTATGAAAGTAAATCTATTCTGGATTCAGGACCTGGACGCTTAATGGGATCAAGTCATTTGATAGCCATAAACCAAGAAGGCAATATCCTGATAGTTGATCAAAGTCACCAAATCGGCAACAGTCAAATATTTCTTTATGACAAAAATGGGCAATACCTTGATGCTTGGGGGAGAAAATGGTCACCAAAGGAGATTACACTGGATGAAGATGACAACATTTACATTCTGAACTCTTCCGGTAAGATAACTAAATTCGATCATGAGGGTGACGTTGTCATGGAATTTGGATACACAGGGTCGGGTATGAGCATCTTAGCTCCCAGTGCCATATCCGTTGACATTTTTGGAAATATCTATGTCCTCAATAGTTCTAAAAACTCGTACTCTGGCAATGCCATCTTCAAGTTTAATAGTAAAGGACAATTTCAGCAGCGCTTCACTGATTTTGGTGATGATGTTTCGGATAACTATTTTACTGACCTTGCGCATGACGCTGCAGGGAATATGTATGTGACGGACTATTACGGCGGGGTGATACGTAAAATAAGCTCCCAGGGAAATTTCATCACAAAAATTGGCAGTTGGGGTCCAAATCCAGGACAACTTTGGGTACCCCAGGCTGTCGCTGTCGACCTGCTTGGAATTATTCATGTACTCGATTACAAGGGAACACGCATTCAGCAATTTGATGCCAACGGTAAATTCATCCGTGAGTTTGGTAAGTACAGTTCCAGCTATATATCATGGGATGTGGACAGTGATCTTGCACTGGATGGCAAAGGTAACATCTACGTAGCCTCGAACATTGCAGGGCTTTTTCAAATTTTTAATGCTAAAGGGGAGCTTCTGCATGAGGAGAAAAGAAGTTTGGATTATGTTTCGGCTAACAGAAGTGGTTCCCGGCTGATTTTGGGAGGTCGTTATGCCAACACTTTTTCTATTTATCAATCTTCTACTTACCAGGAACCTCAAAGCATTATTAGAGGATTTGTGTATCATGACACAAACAGTAATTGTACCCTGGATACGTCTGATCAGACGCTTGCTGGTATTGTGGTGCAGGCCATGCCAGGCCCGGTTTATGCAGTAACGCGTGCGGATGGCAGCTACCAACTTAAAGTTGATCCGGGCAATTACTCACTTCAGACGATCCTGCCAGATCAGATTGGCAGAAAAATAAGTGCTACCTGTCCGCAGCCTGGTGAACTTAAGAATGTTGCTATCACCAGAGCAGGCGAAATCATCGATGCCATCAACTTCGGCAACCGCGCTGTCCTCTCCCCCTACCTTTCCGTAAGCGTTTCCTCTACCCGGCGGCGGCGCTGCTTCGAGAGCACGACGACTGTGCATTACACCAATTCCGGCTTCGCCCCGGCCCCCGACGCCAAAGTATACCTGCAGCTGCCCCAAGAGGTGGGGCTGCTCTCGGCAGACAAGCCCCACACCCTGCTGGCGGACGGCACCTACGAGTTCTCCGTGGGTGACCTGGCGGCCGGCCAGTCGGGCACCATCACTGTCGAGGACATCGTCACCTGCGGCGACGAGTCGGTGCGGGGCCTGACCGTGTGCACCCGCGCCTGGATCACCCCCTCCAACAACACGCCCGCCGAGCCCACCCCAACCGTCTCCATCACCGGCCGCTGCAGCGCCGCCACGGGCATGATCCGCTTTGTGGTGCGCAACACGGGCGCGGCCGACATGGCCGACCCTAGCCTCTTCCGCAAGTATGCCGACGGCCAGCTGGCCTCGGTGGAGCAGTTCCGCCTGGCCGCCGGCGACAGCCTGGTGCTGTGGGTGCCGGCCATGGGCTACACCTGGAGAATAGAGGCCGACCAGCCTACTGGTAACGGCGACAACACCTCGGTGAGCGTCACCGTGGAGGGCTGCCCGGGCGGCGAGGTCAGCTCTGTGAGCACGGGCAAGGTGAACCTGCTGCCCGCAGACGACGAGGAGGCCGAGAAGTCCGTCGAGTGCATGCCCATCACCGACTCCTACGACCCCAATGACAAGCTGGTCACGCCCGTGGGCCGCACCGGGGAGTTCTACACCCCGACCAATACCGCCCTCAAATACAAGATCCGCTTCCAGAACACGGGCACCGACGTGGCCTACCGCGTGGTGGTCGTGGACACGCTCTCCGAGCACCTGGACCTCTCCACCCTGCAGCTGGGGGCCACCTCCCACCCGGCCCGCGTGGAGGTGTCGGGCAAGGGGCAGCCGGTGCTCACCTGGAGCTTCGACAACATCCTGCTGCCCGACTCCACGGCAGACGAGCCCGGCAGCCACGGCTACGTCCTCTTCAGCATCAAACCAAAGGCCGATTTGCCGGAGAAGACGCTGGTGGAGAACCTGGCAGACATCTTCTTTGACTTCAACTCCCCCATCCGCACGAACCTCACCCAGAACCGCATCTTCGACATGCCGCCGGTGATCAGCGAGTCGGTGCGGGTGAGGCTGGAGGACGTGCTGGCCACGCCGGGCATCGAAGGCTTTGAGCCCGCGGCCGGAAAGCTCGGCTCGGAGGTCACCATCACGGGCCAGCGCTTCGCCGAAAGGCCCAACGACAACAAGGTATACCTGAACGGCAGGGCCGCCACCATAGTAAGCGCCACGGCCACTGAGCTCAAAGTGCGCGTGCCGACGGGCGCCACCACGGGCGAAATAAAAGTCATCACACCAGACGGGGGCGTGACCTCCACTGCTAAATTCCAGGTCTACCAGCCGCCGGTGCTCGCCTCCTTCAGCCCAGTTGAGGGCATGGTGGGCCAGAGGGTGACGCTCTCGGGCGAACACCTGCAATTGGAAATGATCGAATCCATCACGCTGGGTGAGCTGCGTTGCGAGATCATTGGGCATGACGGCAACGCGGTATCGGTGCGGGTGCCTGAGAACGCCGCGACAGGCAGTTTCCGCATCAGCACCAAGGGCGGCGAGGCGGTGAGCGGGGCGGCCTACACCGTGTGGTACGCGCCGGTGATCGCGGCCCTGAGCAAAGAGACCGACATCGTGGGAGCGAGCTTGACAATCACGGGCGATAACTTCGCCGCAGACAAAGCGCGCAACATCGTGCGCTTCGGACAGGCCCAGGCCCAGGTGCTGGAGGCCAGCCCGCAGCGGCTGACGGTGCGCGTGCCCGAGCAGGCTGCCTCTGGCTTCATCACCGTGGAGACGCCCGGCGGAAAGGCCACGGCCGCTACCGCCTTCGAGGTGATTCCGGGCCCGAGGTTCACGGCCATGCAGCCGGCCAAAGGCGCAGTGGGCACGGTGGTGGAGATCACCGGCGCGCACTTCGGCATCATGGGCCAGCAGGACAAGATCACCTTCAACGGACGGGAGGCGCTGGTGCTGGAGGCCTCCGGCGACAGGTATAAGGTAAGAGTACCGCGCGGGGCCACCACCGGTAGGGTGACCATCACCGGCTACGGCGGACAGGCCCAGAGCAGCGCTGACTTCGTGGTGGAGGAGCTCACGCCGGCCGAGGCCATCCAGGTGTACCCGAACCCGAACTCGGGCCGCTTCACGGTCAGCCTCCGCCACGCCGACTTTGACGTGCAGCTGTTGGAGGTATACGATGCCGTCGGCAAGCGCCTGCACCAGACCCGCATCACCGGACCAAGGCCAGAAGCGGTGGAGGTCAGCCTGCCTACTGCCAAAGCCGGGCTCTACTTCCTGCAGATACAGACGGAACGTGGTTTAGTCACCAAGAAACTGACGGTGCTGTAATGTCCTTGTACCTTTCAGGATACTATAGCACTGTCAGCTTGTTTTAAATTCTAGGCGGCCTCGCGTTGTTCGTCTTCTAAAGATTTGATAGCGTCGTAAAGTGCAGCGCTGTTATCGCGCAGCTTTTCTATGGAGTCGGCCAGATTATAGAACTTTTCGGGTTCGACTACGGAGCTGTTAGCGAAAGCTTTTAAAAGCGTATGAAGGATTTTGGTATAACTTTCTTCAAATTCGTCTGGGTTCATAAGTAAAAAGGCTAAAAGTTTACATATCAATAAGATACAAACTATACCTTAAAATAATTCGATTACAGCCAAAAAAAGCGCCGCACATTCCTGCACGGCGCTTTTTTTAGTATCAGCTGAAGGAGCTTACAGTTTTTTCAAACCCTTCTGCTCCTGCTTGCTTCCCTCCTTCACGCTCACAGCCACACCGCCACCAGAGGCCAGGTGCTGCTTCAGTACGCTTTTCGAATTTACAAGTACTTTGCGTACGGTATACTTTTGCGGATTCTTGTTCCAGCTGGCATCCTTCGCATCTGCATAAATAGTCGCGATGTAGTTTTTGCCTTTTGGCAGATAGTCGAAACGGATGTTGGCAGTACGGGTGTTTTCGTCGGTTACACCCCCGATGTACCACTCGTTCTTGCCTTTCGCTTTACGGGCAATCGTCACATAGTCACCCGGCTCGGCTTCCAGCACCCAGGTATCGTCCCAATCTAAGGCTACGTCTTTGATGAACTGAAACGCATCCGGGAAGCGGGTATAATTGTCCGGAATGTCAGCGGCCATTTGCAGCGGGCTGTACATGGTCACGTAGTAGGCCAGCTGCTTCACCAGCGTGGTGTTCACACGCTGCTCACCGCCGTGGTAGTACGACAGGTCCGTCTGGAAAATACCCGGCGTATAATCCATCGGACCGCCCATCAGGCGGGTAAACGGCAGGATAGTCGCGTGGTCTGGGGCCAGACCGCCCATTGCCTCAAACTCAGTGCCGCGGGCAGATTCCTGCGCCAGCCAGTTCGGGAAGGTACGGTGCAAACCAGTCGGGCGAACCGCCTCGTGACTGTTGATCATGATCTTATACTTGGCAGCTGTATTAGCTACGTAGTTGTAGTGGTTCACCATCCACTGTCCGTCGTGATGCTCACCGCGCGGAATGATCTTGCCTACATAACCTGTCTTCACAGAATTGTAACCATGGTCCTGCATGAACTGGAAGGCCTCATGCAGACGACGCTCGTAGTTGGTGGCTGAGCCAGAAGTTTCGTGGTGCATCATCACACGCACACCTTTCGACTCCGCGTATTTCTGAACTTCCTTCACATCAAAATCAGGATAGGCCGTCACGAAGTCAAATACTTCCTCTTTCCAGTTGCCAAACCAGTCTTCCCAGCCAATGTTCCAGCCTTCGATCAGCACAGCGTCAAAACCATGCTCGGCAGCAAAGTCGATGTGCTTTTTGGCATTCTCAGTGGTCGCACCGTGGCGGCCACTTGGAGTTAATTTGGTATAGTCGTCAGTCAACTTCACATTGGTTTCTTTGCCATAAGCCCAGGTGCTCTTACCCGCCACAAAGTATTCCCACCAAATACCAATGTACTTCACTGGCTTGATCCAGGACACGTCTTCATAGGCAGTCGGTTCGTTCAGGTTCAAAATCAGTTTAGAAGCCAGAATGTCCGTTGCCTTGTCGCTTACGACAATGGTTCTCCAGGGCGTCTGCGCATCGGTTTGCAGGTAGCCTTTGTTACCTACCGCGTCAGGTGTCAGGTGTGTACTGAACTTAAAAGTCTTCGGATCCACGTTCAGGTTCATAGCCGGGTAGTTGAGCAAAGCCGCTTCGTGTATGTTGATGTAGAGTCCGTCCGAAGATTTCATCATAGAGGGCGTCTGCACGGCCAGGGTTTTGATCGGGTGCTGTGCATGCACGTCGATGGTCGCTTTTTCCATCAGGCCTGGAATCTGCGAAATCTGCGAGGTAGTATAGGCATACTCGTTCGTGTCGTAGTCACCCGGAATCCAGAAGATTTTGTGATCTCCGGTCAGGTTAAATTCAGTATGCTCTTCCTTGATGATAAAGTACTTGAGCTCCGGCTGCTGGGGAAACTCGTAGCGGAAGCCCAGCCCGTCGTCGAACAGGCGGAAGCGGATGCGGATGTGGCGGTCCTTGTGCTCTTTCTGGTTGAGCGTCACCAACAACTCATTGTAGTTGTTGCGGATGGTTTTCTGTTCACCCCATACCGGCTCCCAGGTGTCGTTCACACTGTTTTGCTCTGTCTTGGCAACCGTAAAACCGTTCATCATAGAAGGCACATCTTTCATCTCAAAGCCCATTCTGCTTTGCTTGATGACAGGCTTCTTTTTGTAAGTCAGCTGGTAGGTAGGCACTCCGTTGGCGGCCAGTTCAAAGGTCATGCTCAGGTTTTTGTCCGGAGAGGTGATCGTTTGCGCCTGCACCAGCACGGTGATCAGGAACAGGAAAAGGAAAAGTGACAGCCGCTGTGAGATGCGCCCTATCATGTTAGCGTTTTGTTGCATAGTGTAGAAAATGAAACATGTTATGTAGAAACCGCTGATTGTACTCCCGCAGCCTCTTACAGGTTATGGATGATGCATGCAAATTACATTAAAAATCGCTTTATCGCGAGGCGGGCTTACTAACACCTTCTCTCACAAGCCGTATACCTGTTCCAAATACTACTATATTCCCATGAAAATCATTCACGACGAAGAAGACACCCGCTTTTATATTATCCTCGAAGGAGGTGAGGCTGAGCTTACTTATTCCATCACCGATCAGGGACGTATGGACTTCGACCATACCTATGTGCCCGAAACCCATCGCGGGCAAGGTATAGCCGACAAACTGGTAAAGGAAGGACTAGAACATGCCAGGGAGTGCAAGTGCCAGGTTGTACCCTCCTGCCCTGTTGTCGAAGCCTATGTGAAGCGCCACAAAGAATACAACGACATTGTGTGTTGGGAGTAGCTTATACCTGCTGCTCTTTATTTTGCGGCCGAAGCAATAACCAAACGATCAGCCCTATTGGCCAAACCATGAACAGGACCATCAGGGCCACCAACCAGGGGGATTTCCCTCTTCGGCGGGCATCGTTGTAAGACCAGATCACACTCCACAACACAAATACCAATAGCACGATACCGATCAGGATACCGATCAAACCCAAGCCTGTGAAGAATGATGAAAAACTGTACTCCATAATTGCCTGCATCAAATCATTATAACGCAGGCTTTATCCTCTGGTTGAGGTACATCTATATCTCCCGGCGCATTCTCCCGTACATGAATCATTAATATAATAGGACCGGCATCAGGTCGAATTGCAGAACAAACCGACAAGAATGAAAGACGAGAATCAGAAATACCTGTGGTGGCAGGAAGGCGTAATATATCAGATCTACCCACGCTCTTACCAGGACAGTGACGGCGATGGCGTAGGTGACTTGCAAGGCATCATCCGGCGACTGGACCACATCAAGTCACTGGGCATGACAGCTATCTGGATCTCTCCCATCTTCTCCTCCCCTATGGCTGACTTTGGCTACGACATTTCTGACTACTGTGGCATACATCCGCTGTTCGGGACCATGGAGGATTTTGACGAGCTGCTGCAGGCCGTACACGACCGGGGTATGAAGTTGATCCTCGACCTGGTGCCCAACCATACTTCCAACGAACACCCCTGGTTCAAGGAGTCCCGCTCCTCCAAAGACAATCCGAAGCGCGACTGGTACATTTGGGAGAACGCCAACGAAGACGGTTCTGAGCCGAACAACTGGCTCAGTGTGTTTGGTGGCAGTGCCTGGGAGTGGGACGAAAAGACGCAACAGTACTACTACCATGCCTTCCTGAAAGAGCAGCCCGACCTGAACTGGCGCAATCCGGAGGTGCAGGAGGCAATGATGGACGTGATGCGCTTCTGGCTCGACAAGGGAGTAGACGGCTTCCGGGTGGACGTAATGTGGCACATGATCAAAGATGACCAGCTACGCGACAACCCCACCAATCCGAACTACAAATCGCACCAGGCTACTTACGAAAAGCTCATTCCGGCCTACTCTACTGACCAGCCGGAAGTACACGACATTGTACACATGATGCGCAAAGTGCTCGACAGCTACGACGAACGCATGATGATCGGCGAAATCTACCTGCCCATCCACAAGCTCATGACCTATTACGGCACTGACAAAAACGGAGCGCACCTGCCCTTCAACTTTCTACTGCTTTCTACTGACTGGGATGCAGGAGAAATCGCCTCTAACATCAACCAGTACGAGGCTGCACTGCCGGAAGGCGGCTGGCCAAACTGGGTACTCGGCAACCACGACCAGTCACGCATCTCCAGCAGGGTTGGTCAGGACCAGGCACGGGTAGCGGCGATGCTCCTGCTCACGCTGCGCGGCACACCTACGATCTACTACGGAGATGAGATCGGCATGCGCGACGTACCTATACTCGAAGAGGAGGTGCAGGACCCACAGGGCCTCAACATGCCCGGGCTCAACCTGAGCCGAGACCCGCAGCGTACGCCCATGCAATGGGACGACAGCGAAAATGCCGGTTTCAGCTCATCTAAGCCTTGGTTGCCATTGCCAGCAAACCACCGTCGGGTGAATGTAAAGGCACAGGCCGACGACCACGACTCCATGTTAGCGCTGCACCAGCGATTGTTGAACCTCCGTCAGAAAGAAGACGCCCTGCGCATCGGACATTACAAGCCGATGGAGGCCCAGAAACCGCTGCTGGCCTATATGCGCTATACCTCCGACACCCGCTTTCTGATACTGCTGAACCTGAGCCACAAAACCTGTCATTTCCACCCGGAGCACTTCCAGTTCGAGGGATCCATCGAAATAGACACGCTGCCAGAAAGGGAAGGAACTGAGGTGAAAGACCGGGTAAGCCTGAGTGGCGACGAAGGGATGGTGATCAGGTTAAAGCATCGAAAAGACCAATAGCATCTGCCACATCTTAATTTGACAACGAGTAGTAACAGAAATACATTAATAGAATCGTTTCCAAAAATGCAGCATCTAGTAAGTGAGTTCAGCGCCGTATTACTGCGCGATCTGGATAAACTCGCAGCAGAGATCCGGTTATTCGAGCAGGAGGAGAACCTTTGGAAAACAAAAGGCCACACATCCAACTCAGCTGGAAATCTCTGTCTGCACCTGGTCGGCAACCTGAATACTTATATCGGAGCTATATTGGGCGGAAGCGGCTATGTGCGGGATAGGGACGCAGAATTCAGTCTACGGAATATACCCAAAGAAAAACTTCTGGAACAGATTGAAGAGGTGAAGCGCACCGTCGCTTCTACGTTGGAACGCCTCTCCGCAGATGATCTGCAAAAGCCATATCCACAGCAGGTGCTTGGCTACGAAATGACCGTCAGCTACTTTCTGATACACCTCTACGGGCATTTAAACTATCATCTCGGCCAGATTAACTACCTGCGACGCATTCTGGAATAGGCATGTACTGGAAGGGATAATAAATTCAGAAATTTTAGTTCTGTAAATTATGAACTAATGAAACTAAGTTATACCTTTGTACCGTTATAGCTAAAGAATAACAAAGGCAAAGATATGACTCTTAGCGAAAAACAGCGCGAACTGATCGAACAAATCGGGATTTATCACGAAAACAATGGCTTTCAACCGGCAGTTGCCCGGGTGGTAGGCCTGCTTTTAGTGTGCGATAAACCTGAACTTACTTTTGAGGAGATCAGCGAAGGGCTCAATATTAGCAAAAGCGCTACCAGCAATGCGCTTAATATGCTCCTGAACACCGGACATATTGAATATACTACTTTTTCAGGTGACCGGAAGCGTTATTTCCGCATCAAATCGTCCAATTGGCGTGAGTTGTTTGCTAAGAAGATGGAAGATCTAAGTCACCTCAACTCTCTTTTAAAACGGGTACTGGAAGTCAGAAAACGTGATAACCCAATTTATGACACGAAACTAAATGACTTCATCAGCTTTTTGGATTATATGAAAGCGCAAATGCCCCGCCTGATCGACGAGTGGGAAAAGAGTAGAGCATAATTTTTTTAGTTTTTAAGTTCATAATTTTCAGAACTAACTACTTATATCTAAACATAATAAACAGAAACGTGAAAATCAAATATTTAGTAGTCGGATTGGCCATGCTTTTCGTGAAGCCGGTTGTGGCGCAGGAGAAGCCTGATGTACAGACGCTGAGTCTGCAGGAGGCCATCACGTATGCGCTGGAGCATAACGAGGATATGCAAAAGGCGTCCTACGACCAGCTGAGCGCCAAATACATGGTGAAAGAGGCGAAGAGTAGTGGCCTGCCACAGTTAAATGCCACAGGTAACTTTAACATGTATCCGGCTATCCCGGTACAGGTAATCCCAAACGTGTTTGAAGGCAAGCCTAATGAAATGATTCCGGTGCAGTTTGGTACCAAATACAATGCATCGGCAGGTATACAGCTGTCGCAACTGCTGTTTAACCAGTCTTACTTTGTAGGACTGAAGGCAGCTAAGAGCAGCGAGGACCTGTACCGTCTGCGCAAGGCCATGACAGAAGAGGAAGTAATGTATAACGTGAGCTCTTCTTACTTCCAGATCCTGCAGACAAAAGAGCAGTTCCAGATCATCAATGCCAACCTGGCCCGACTGGATCAGCTGGGCAAGATCCTGCAGCTACAGTACGAAAACGACCTGGCCCGCAAAGTGGATGTGAACCGCATCAAGGTGAACAAAACCAACCTGGAGACACAGCTGCAAACGCTGACCAGTGCGCTTGACCAGCAAATGAATATCCTGAAGTTCTTCATGGGTATGCCGCTGGAAGAAGGCATCGCTCTGACTGATGCCGCGATTGCACTTGATACCGGAGCCGCGGCCTTCAACAGCAGCAAAGACCTGGTGCAGGGACAGACGCAGCTGCAGTTGCTCAACAAGCAGACCGAACTAACGGAACTTCAAAAGCAGAACATCAGGGCGGGCTACTACCCTACCCTCTCTGCTACAGGTACATTTCAGTACAATGCCATGCGCAAGGAGTTTAACTTCTTCGACTCAAGTCAGCCTTGGTTCAGCACTGGCATTGTTGGCTTGCAGCTCAACATCCCGATCTTCGATGGTATGCGCAAGCACTCCCAGATCAAGCAGACGGAGTATACGCTGAAGTCGCTGGAAGCTGACCGCCAGAAACTGACCAAGAACCTGGAAGTGGCGCTTGAGAACTCTATCAGTCAGTTGCAGAACAGCTCCGCCTCCATCGCGGCACAGGAGCAGAATGTAGCGCTGGCACAGGAGGTATACGACACCACCAATGATCTCTATAAAGAAGGCATCTCCCCGCTGACCGACCTGCTCGAAGCTGAGGTAAGTCTGCGCGAAGCCAAAACAAATCTGAACAACGAAATGCTGAAGTACCAGCTGGCCCAACTTGGCTACCTGAAAGCTACCGGCGACCTAAACACATTAATTAAATAAGCATCACAAAGAACAAAATGAAAAAGCTGATTTATATCGTAGTCGTTATCGTGATTTTGGGCGCCATTGGCTTTAAGCTGATGAGCAACAAAGAGCAAATGGCCGCAAACGCCGCCGTAGCCTCCATCAAAAGCGAAGCCATACCTGTTACCATTACCGAAGTAGCTTCTGCTAAACTAGACAAGTCCTTTACGGCACAGGGTAATTTCGCCCCGATCCAGAGTCTGACATTGCTGTCTGAAACACAAGGCCAGATCAAGAGCGTGCTTAAGCGCAAAGGCGACAAAGTAAAAGCTGGCGAACTGCTGGCACAGGTTGAGAGCAATACCATGGCTGCCGACCTGGCCACTGCCCAGACAAACGCTGAAAAGGCCAAGCGTGACCTGGAGCGTTTCGAAAACCTGGCTGCCGGTGATGCCATCACAAAGCGTCAGTTGGAAGATGCCCGTCTGAATGCCAAGTCAACGGAAGCGCAACTGGTAGCTGCCCGTCAGCGCCTGACCAAGACGCGCATCACCGCCCCCATCGGTGGCGAGATTAACGAGATTCATGTGGAAGTTGGATCATACCTGAACCCAGGTACAAAACTGTACGACATCGTGAATGTGGACAAGCTGAAACTGAAAGTAAAAGCCTCTGAAAGCGAAGTCCTTCTGATCAACAAAGGTGACAAGGTAAAAGTGAAAGCTGATGCCGGTTCAGGCCAGGAATATGAAGGTACTGTGACGGCGATCGCTGCCCAGGCTGATGCAACCTTGAAATTCGACGTGGAAGTGGAAGTGAAAAATGCTGCTAACAACAACCTGCGTGCCGGTATGTATGGTACTGCTTTCTTTGACGTAGCAGACCAGCGCGACGCCATGCTGTTGCCGCGTGAGGCGATCGTAGGTAGCATCCAGAACCCACTGGTGTATGTGGTGAAGGATGGCCAGGCCAGTCAGCGTCCGGTACGTGTAGGCGTGGTAACGCAAGACCAGGTAGAGATCCTGGAAGGTGTGCAGCCTGGCGAGCAGATCGTTCGCAGCGGACAGATCAACCTGCGTGAAGGCATGAAAGTAACGGTGCTGAAGTAATGAAATATGGCGCGGGCGTCTTCGCTCGTGACTAACTATAGTGGGGCCTCTGGCCCAGCCGATAGTTACAAGCGGCCAAAGGCCGCACGATACCAAAAACGAGCGAAGACGCTCGCGCTATTAAAGCATTAAGAACATTTAGAAATGAACATAACCAAAATATCTATACAGCGCTCAACCTTGGTGGTAGTGGTCTTCACGGTCCTCACACTACTGGGTGTTGCGAGTTATAGCGCACTAAACTATGAGCTTCTTCCGAAGTTCAACCCGCCGGTGCTGACCATCTCTACCATCTACCCGGGTGCCTCGCCTAACGAGGTAGAGAACTCAGTGACAAAAGAGATTGAGGAAGCCTTGTCGGCACTTGAGAACGTGAAAACCATGCGTGGCACCTCCCTGGAGAGTTTCTCCATTATTGTGGTGGAGTTGAACCAGGGAACCAACGTGGACCTGGCCCTGCAGGACGCCCAGCGAAAGATCAACACCATCCTGGCCAATCTGCCAGATGATGCGGAGTCGCCGACGCTGAACAAGTTTGACCTCGATGACCTCCCGATCATTAAGATGGGGGCCACGGCCAACATGTCGCCAACCGAGTTCTACGACCTGATCGACAAGAAGATCAAGCCGGAGCTGTCGCGCATACCCGGTATGGCCGCCATCAAAATTCTGGGTGGCCAGGAGCGTGAGATCAAGGTAAACATCGACGCCAACAAACTGGAGGCCTATAACCTCTCTATCCTACAGGTACAGCAGAAGATCCGCAACTCCAACCTCGACTTCCCTACAGGTAAGATCAAGCAGGAAAGCGGTCAGACACAGATTCGTTTGGCTGGTAAGTTTTCGTCGCTGGACCAACTGCGCAACCTGATTGTGCGTGAAGATGCCAACGGCATTGTACGCCTTGCTGACGTAGCCGAAGTACAGGACACGCAGAAAGACATTGAAGTACTGACCCGTGTAAACAGCAGCCCGTCTGTGGGTATCACCATTCAGAAGCAGTCGGATGCGAACGCCGTGGAGGTGAGCCGTCTGACAAAAGAAGCCCTGGCTCAGTTGGAAACAGACTATGCCGACGTGGGCCTGAACTTCAACATTGCCAACGACTCCTCCGACTTTACACTGGAGGCAGCCGACTCGGTACTGCATGACTTAATGATTGCCGTAATTCTGGTGGCCGTAGTGATGTTGCTTTTCCTGCACTCGTTCCGAAATGCGGTGATCGTCATGATCTCTATACCTGCCTCTTTGGTGGCGACCTTTATTTTCATGTACCTGTTCGGTTACTCGCTTAACCTGATGTCGCTGCTGGCACTCTCGCTCGTGGTGGGTATTCTGGTGGATGACGCCATTGTGGTAATTGAAAACATTCACCGCCACATGGAGATGGGCAAAAAGCCGGCGCAGGCCGCTTACGACGGTATCCGCGAGATTATGGCGACGGTTACGTCCATCACACTCGTAATTTCGGTGGTGTTTATACCGATTGCCCTTTCAGAGGGTCTGGTATCGGACATTCTGCGCCAGTTTGCGGTGGTAGTGGCCGTGTCAACGATGATCTCGCTTTTCGTAGCCTTCACGCTGATTCCACTTTTAGCGAGCCGTTTCTCACGCTTGGAGCACATTTCGGATAAGAACATCTTCGGACGCTTCATTCTGGCATTCGAGCGCGTTCTGGACCGCATTATCGATGGCTTTACTGCCGCTTTGAAGTGGGCCTTTAACCACAAGCTGATTACACTGGGCGTGACCATGATCTTGCTGGTTGCCTCCTTTGCACTGGTGCCACTCGGCTTTATCGGGTCGGCCTTTATACCTGCCGGTGACCGTGGTGAAGTAAGCTTGCAGCTGGAGTTGCCAAAGAACGCGACGGTAGAGCAGACCAACTTTGCTACACGCCAGGTAGAGCAATACCTGGAGGGCTTCCCGGAGGTATCGAAAGTATTTACTACCGTAGGTACTACCTCTTCGGCACAGCAGGGCCAGAACACGGCCTACAAAGCAGAGGTATCGGTAACGCTGGTAGACGTGAAAGAGCGTACCTTCAGCACCGACCAGTTTAGCCGCCAGGCCAAGGCAGACATTGAGAGCAAACTGCCAAACGTGGAAGTGACGCCAGTGCCGGTAGGTCTGGTAGGTAACTCACAGGCCCCGATCCAGCTGATCATCTCAGGTTCTAACCTGGACAGTGTGATGGCTTTCTCGCAGCGTGTAATGGGTGTGGTAGAAAGTGTGTCTGGTACGGCCGACGTGGAAATGTCAGTAGAAGGCGGTAACCCGGAGATTGAAGTAGTGGTGGACCGCGACAAGATGGCCAACGTAGGCCTGTCGCTGGAGAACGTGGGTGCCAGCATGCAGTTGGCCTTCAGCGGTAACTCCGACGTAACCTTCCGCTCTGGTACCGAAGACTACGACATCAACATCCGCCTCGACGAGTTCGACCGCCGCAGCGTAACCGACATCGCCAACCTGTCATTCGTGAACAACATGGGGCAGCTGGTGCGCCTGGGTCAGTTTGCCGACATCCGTCAGTCTACCGGTCCGTCGCAGCTGGAGCGTTACAACCGTGTAACTTCCGTGAACGTGAACTCGCAGGTAATTGGTCGTCCGTCTGGTTCGATCGGTGCCGAGATTCAGGAGAAACTAGCCGAAGTGGAAGCGCCGAAAGGCGTAAGCTACGAGTTTGGCGGTGACATGAAAAACCAGAGCGAAGGTTTCGGTACGCTGGGCGTAGCCTTGCTGGCCTCGATCATCTTCGTGTACCTGATCATGGTGGCCCTGTACGACTCGTATGTATACCCGCTGGTGGTACTGTTCTCTATACCTTTGGCGATCATCGGTGCCTTGCTGGCCCTGGCACTGGCACAACAGGCACTGAGTATCTTCTCCATCCTGGGTATTATCATGATGATCGGTCTGGTAGCCAAGAACGCGATTATGGTGGTCGACTTTACCAACAAACTCAAAGACGAGGGCGTGGAAGTGAAAGAAGCCCTGATCGAAGCGGTAAGAATCCGTTTCCGTCCGATTCTGATGACAACCCTGGCGATGGTGATCGGTATGTTGCCGATCGCGTTGGCGGGTGGTTCGGTAGCCGCGACCAAAAATGGTCTGGCATGGGCTTTGATCGGTGGTTTGAGTTCTTCCATGTTCCTGACCCTGATTGTGGTGCCGATCATCTACTATGGCTTCGACCGCATCCTGGCTAAGCTTGGTATGGACAAGAAGACGGTAATCCATCTGGAAGAGAAGTCACTGGAAGAGCTGGAGCACGAAACCAAAGAGCTCGAAGAAAGAAAGATGGCGCACGAGTTTGCGCACTAAGATATTCCCCCTCCTCCTGCCCGATATAAGGCAGGAGGAGCCTGGTGGAAAGCGTGAAATAAATTACCCTTTATTTATAAACATATGGCAGATCCTAGAACTACCTTATACAAAGAGGTAATCAATCTGGTAAGCAGATTAAAAGCAATCGCCCCACATAAACTTTCCGGCCCCAAAGGACTTTGGGAAAATGGAATGGATATAGTTGACGTGGTAGATATTATACTGGCAGTAGAGAAAAAGTTTGATGTCGTGATCCCGGATGAAGTACCGGTGTATTCGATTGATGATCTGGTGAACTACCTGCAGCTAAGAAGAGCGAGTTAGTTAAAAGAATTTCCCATTTGATACATGCCAAAAAGGTGCAGGACTTTATCCTGCACCTTTTTTTATGCTGTAACAGTTCCGCACAAAACCCTCAACTGAAAACAAAAACAGTAATTTATTTATAGCTGGTAGCGATCATACTTCCGGGTTTTTCGGTCTTCCTTGCCATACATGTAGTACAACAAATACCCCACTGCATAAATCGCCAGTACTGTTAAGATGATGAATTTCTCCATAACCGCATGCTTTTTTTATCCGAGTTGCCTTATATACGAAAGTTAATAGGTTCTGGCTAATTCTCAATAGTTTAAAGAAAAATCCTGGTAAAATTTATCTAACCACCCTTGTTTAGCCTTATTCAGGTAACAATTATGCCTATTTAAGAAGATTATTAGTAAAACTATACTTTTATTTATTTAAAAACTCAACCTTTATAAAAAAACTAAGTTACAATATAAATATAAATACCGATTATACGCTCCTGCCATGTTCACCCTGCCTCCCGGACAGCAATCTCATTCATACTATACAGTAACTGAAACTTTATGCAGTCGAGAACCCAAGGAAAGCTATACCTCACAAGTCCTGCCTTTTCGCAGGGGGAGCGAATACCGATCCGCTATACCTGCGACGGTGAGAACATCAGTCCGCAGCTCGAGATCAGGAACTTGCCAAAGTACACGGAAAGCCTGGTAATCATCGTGGAGGACCCCGACGCACCACGGGGCATCTGGACACACTGGCTGGTATGGAATGTGCCTCCTACAAACCTGATCGAGGAAGGGGTTGTGCCTGGTATACAGGGGACCAACGATTTTGGGAAGCTGCATTATGGCGGTCCCTGCCCGCCACAGGGACTGCACCACTACTATTACAGAATTTACGCCCTGGATGTGATGCTGAACATCAAAGAAGGCACCGGCAGGCAGGCACTACTCCGTGTGATAGGTCCGCATGTACTCGCTTTGGGCGAACTGATGGGGGTGTATAGCCGCTACAATGTTATGATGGCATAACTGGATGCCACTGCGCCATGTGCCGGGCATGGGTGTGCAGGTAGGCGCCGGGTTGATAGAACTTGTCATAAAAAGCCAGATCCAGGTGATGCGCCTGTAGGTAGGTGCAGATAAACATAGAAGGCACCGTACCCGGAAACTTGCCGAAGGTGTCGAACACATACTGTGCCTGCAGCGCCACGCACTCCCGGAATGACTCATCGTGTACCTGGGCCGCTCCCCTAACCTTAGCACTCTCCCGCCAGGGTCCAGGTGTTGCCGGATCAAAAGGTCCCTCCCTTCCAAATTTTCGCTCACACACGGCCTCCACGGCAGCCCGCATATCCGGATAGTGAGGCGGACAATAGCCTTCCATTATACCTGACAGCCCGGTCGGATTGGGGTATGGCCAGCGTTCATCTGTATCGTAGCGAAAGCCGAGCCCTTCCACACCGGCCACACCGCTTGCCCCCAGCACACTTAAGGGGTCTATGCCATCATACATCCAGCCACCCAGCCCCATAGCTTGCAGCAGCAACGTCCCTGCATAGCAGGAAGTAGCCATTTCCGCGCATACCTCGGCAAGTGATAGCTGCTCTACAAAAGTGATGGGCCACACATTGTTCACATTCACCAGGTTTTTGAATTGCGCTATACCTGGTACTGCCTGCTTGTGGATGTCATCGTAAAGTACGAGTCCGTTTTGCAGCATATAGCAGATTGCTAGCAGCACGTGCTGGGCCAGGTCGGCTACGGGTATCACCAGGAGCGTACCGGGCTTATTGGTGACCCAGGTGTTATGCGCTTCCACAAAAGGCACTTCGGAGGGCAGTTTCAGGCGGCTATTCTGCAGCTTTTTGATGCGACTTCGCAGTGCCTGCACCACTTCATCCAGATCCAGGGATCCGTCCGCCGCCCTGTCTGCTGAGGCCGGCGCATCCCGGTTGTCTACGACATACACACCGGAGTCGTCAGTGAAGAAAGTCATGGAGGTATGGAAGCCGGCAGCTGAGGGAAAAGTACGCCCTCCTGCTGCAGCCGCATAGTTGGAGAGATGCGGCGCATAACGCTGCGCTCGGTAGATCATGTTGTGCCAACCCGTGTTGCCGGCACAGGCCGTCACCACGAGCAGTTTCTCCAGTTCAGAGAGGGGCATCGGCTCCTTTTCCGATTTGTAGGCAAACACGCCATCAGGGATTTCCGCCCCCATAAAAAAACGACGGGAGCGACGGCCCAGTAAAGCCTCTACCAACCCAAAACCCAACATATCCTTAAAACCCGGAGGTATAGCAGACTCATCCATGGCCATACACAAAAAAACCAACGTTTTATTGTACTCAAACCTCATTCAGTTAGTTGATTTTTAACTACTTACATCACACCACTTACTAAATATACCTACCTTCTTCCTGCCAAGGGCCAAAACAATAGCTGCCGCATTCTTGTAACCCTACTATGGCGTACCAAGGCATGTGCCATAGTCATTAGTAAAAAATTCTATCCTTGTTAGCAATCTTTCGTAAAGTCAAACAGTAAAACTAACTCCATATCGCATCAGCTAAACATATCGGAAAAACCATTGCCAAGGTGATACTCTGGTTCCTTGCCATTGTAGTGGGCCTGCTATTGCTCATCATCATCGCTTTGCAAATCCCGAAAGTGCAGAATTTCGCAGCTCAGAAAGGGGCCTCATACCTGGCCGGCATGCTGGACACCCGCGTAGAAATCGGGCGTTTTAAAACAGACTGGCGCAATGCCGTTGTGCTGGAGGATGTATACCTGGAAGACCAGCAGCAGGACACGCTCTGGTACAGCCAGCGCCTTGGGGTGGACATCAAACTTTGGTCACTGCTGAGCGGTGAGCTGAATATCAGCAAAATAGACCTGCAGCAGGCTACCCTCAACCTGCACATCCGGCCCGACTCAACTTCCAATTTCGATTTTCTGGCGGAGGCCTTCGCGACCGACACCACCGCAGCTCAACCCGCCGACACAACTGGAGGAATGCAAATAGACCTGGGTCTGATTAACCTGGAGAATGTATATGTCAATTTCAACGACGAGGCAGGCGGCAATCACATCAGGGCCAGAGTAGGCCAGCTCACCACCACTATGGAAGAGCTCAAGCTGGAAGAGGAGATCTACCGTCTCGATAATATTGAGTTGCGAAACACAGGTATAAATTATGTGCAAACCAAGCTTCCGCCTGACGAACCCTCAGAGCCCATCACCTTTGACTTTGGTCTGAACGGTGTGGAAGTTGAGAACTTTGCGCTGAACTATGCAAGTATACCCGCCGACCAACGCATTGAGCTCAAGCTGGGAAAATCAGAACTGGCAGTAGACAATATTGACCTGCCCAATGCCCGCATTGACCTGCGCAGCTTCGACCTGCACGACTCAAAGGTGCTCTATGTGCAGGAAAAGTTGAAGCCAACTGACTCACTGGCGGTGAACCCGGCAGAAACAGTGCGTAAACTGGACGAGTCGGTAGAGAAAACACAGGGACAGCCCGTGAATTGGGTGGTGAACCTGGGCAAGCTGAACGTAAGCGGCCTGGAGGCAGGTATGGACAATGCCGATGCGCCACGACAGGCCCGTGGTATGGACTACAACCACCTGCGCTTCTCCAACATCGAAATGGATGCGGAGGAGATCAGGTATAGCCTGAACCAGATGGGCATGCAGCTCAACCAGCTCAAGCTTGAAGAACAGAGCGGCTTCCGGGTCAATAATTTCCAATCGGATATCACGCTCGACTCCACTCATGCCCGGCTGGCTAACCTCGACCTGCAGACCGGACACAGCCGCATCAGCAAGGACCTGGCCCTGCGCTATACCTCCTGGGACGATCTGACCGATAACCTGGACGCTGTTCGACTGGATTTGGACATCGACAACTCACGCATCGGTATGCAGGATGCCCTGTACTTTGCACCTGACCTTGCCGATAACCCATCGTTCCGCAAAATTGCGAATACTACGATACGCCTTGACGGTCGTGCGCAAGGGCGTCTGGACAACATCAACATACAGCAGCTGCAGGTGGCGGGTCTGCAGGGCACTGCCGTAAATGTGAGCGGCAATGTGCGCAATGCGATGGACCCGGACCGGCTGGCCATGGACCTCGACATCAACCGCATGGCGACTACCCGCACCGACATCCTGGCCCTCGCTCCTCCGGGCACGATTCCGCCTGAGATCAGAATCCCGAACAACCTGAGCATGACGGGCAGGTATAGCGGCACCCTCACCAACTTTGATCTGAATGCAGCCATCAACAGCTCTTTTGGCAACCTGAACGCCGTGGTGGACATGGACCAGGGACCGGCCGGAGCTGAGCCATTCCGGGCGACGGTCAGAACGTCAGGTTTTGACCTGGGGCAGCTCTTTACGGAAGACTACGGCGTGGGGCGTGTGGCTTTTGAGGCTACCGCGAGAGGAACTGGATTAACTCCAGAAACCATGCGCGCCGATGTACAGGCCCGCATCAAAGAAGCAAACTACAACAACTACGCCTACAACAATGTGGATGTGGATGCCCGCATCGACCGCAACCTGTACCATGTCGCAGCCCGCGCCCGAGACGAAAACCTGAACTTTGACCTGAAAGGCGACTTTAACCTGCGCAATGAAGAGCGGGGTGAGTATGTCTTTGACCTGGACCTGAAAGGCGTAGACCTGAAAGCCCTCAATTTTTATGAAGATGACCTGGGCATCAGGGGCCAGCTGCGCGGTCGCTTTGCCGGTAACGATGCCAGTGACATCAGCGGCACATTGGAAGGCGATAACGTGCGGGTGCGCCTGGAGGGTGTCTCCTACCCAATCGATTCGCTCCAATTAACCCTGCAGCAGAATATGCCAGGTACAGCCATTGCACTTAACTCCAGCATAGCGGATGCCGATATGCGCTTTACCAACGATCTGGCTGAGCTGCCCACTGCACTCGCCAAGCACTTTTCTGCCTACTTTGATCTCCAACCCGACCCGCCTTTCCCTGCTAACCTGAACCTGGGCGACTTTGAGGCTGAAGTACAATTGCGCCGTCCGGATATCATTGCCTCTTTTGTACCTGACCTGGAGCAATTGCAGGTCGATGGTCCAATCACAGCCTCCTACAACGGGGAAACGCAGGAATTCGCTATGGATGCCAACGTTGGACAGGTAGTCTATACCGACTACAACATACACGATATAGCCCTGCAGGTACGGGGTAACCGGGAGCAGATGGGCTACAGCCTCGGCGTGCGCGAGATCCGGTCGCCTTCGCTGCTGATCAACAATGTCAGCCTGGACGGAGCTGCCCGCGACAATGACATGACCCTGCGACTGGCCATGGCTGACCTCGACAGCGTGGAGCAGTTTGTGATCGGCGGTGTGCTCAACAGCCTGGGCCCGGGCTACCGTTTTGCCATTAACCCGGAGCAACTGGTGATCAATGGGGACCCCTGGTCTGTACCGCAGGACAATTACCTGCAGTTCGACACCGATCTGCTTTACGCCCAAAACGTTCGGCTGGAGCGCAACGGCAATTACGTGCTCCTCAATAGCACGGGTCCTGTTGGTCCGAATGCCCCTTTGCAGGTGGAGTTTGGCAATTTTGAGATCGGCTATATCATGGAGTCTTTCCAACAGCAGGACAGCGTGATGACCGGTGTGCTGAACGGTACCGCCACCGTCACTGATCTGATGGCCGGCAACCCGGGCTTCACGGCCGACATGACCCTGTCCAACTTCGCCTATACAGGTATACCGGTAGGAGATATTGCCCTGAAAGCAAACACGGCCGGAGAAAACCGCTACAACCTGGACATAGCACTTACCGGCAACGGCAACCAGGTGTTGGTGACTGGCTTCTATGAGATGCAGCCCGATGCTAGCCTGCTCAACCTGGATGCCAATGTGGCCAATCTGAACCTGGCCTCGTTCGGGGGCTTCACGCAAGGTATGGTAGACGATCTGGACGGCAGTGCCTCCGGCAAAATGCGCATTACCGGTACATTGGAGCAACCAAACATTCGCGGGGCGCTCGACTTTAACCAGGCACAGTTCAACCTGACGATGCTCAACACGCCCTATACCCTTCAAAACGAGCGACTGGAGTTTACGGAGCAGGGCATCAGCATGCGTGACTTTACCCTCACCGATTCGCTGGGCAACACCCTCGACATCAACGGCCGCATCCTGACGCAGAACTATACTGACTATACCTTCGACCTGCGTGCGCAGACAGATCGCTTCCTGGCCATGAATTCCACCGCCAATGACAACGACCTGTTCTATGGCAATGTGCAAATGGCTTTGAAGGCCAATATCACCGGCAGCATGATGGAGCCGAATATCGAGGTATTTGTCACAGTACTGGACAACTCTACTTTTACCACCGTAATACCCGCCGATGATGTGGCCGCAGCGGAGCGGGAGGGTGTAGTAGAGTTTGTTGCTCTGAACGATTCCCTTACCGCCATACTTAGCCGTGAAGAAGAGGATAATACCACCAGTGCGGGTTTTGTGGGTGCCAACGTCGATGCGCAGATCACGGTGACAGATGCCACGACCATCACGATTGTGATAGACCCGACCACGGGCGACAACCTGGTCGTGCGTGGCAGTGCCTCCCCGCTCTACATCGGCATTACGCCAAGCGGACAGATCAGCATGAGCGGCCGCTACGAGATCACAGAGGGCAGGTATAGCATGGACTTCTATGACCTGGTATCCCGGCAACTGGACATTACCCAAGGCAGTTACATCAACTGGACCGGCGACCCGATGATGGCCGACATGCAGATCACGGCGATCTACCGGGTGCAGACTGCCCCCATGGAGCTTCTTGCAGCCCAGACAGGAAGTATGGAGCAGGCAGATAGCCGCTTCCGAAACCAGTTGCCTTTTGAGGTGTATGTGAACCTGACAGGTGAGATGCTGCAGCCGGAAATCGGCTTTGACATTCAGCTGGAAGAAGAAGAACGCGGCGCCATGGACGGCAGCGTAGAAAGTATGCTCGGCACGCTGCGCCAGGATGAGTCGGAGATGAATAAGCAGGTGTTTGCGCTGTTGGTGCTGGGGCGCTTCCTGGCCCCTGATCCATTGGCCAGCTCTGGCGGCGGCCTGGCAGCGACTGCCCGCAACTCCCTGAGCCAGGTGATGTCGGATCAGCTGAACCAGCTTTCCAACCGCTATGCCGGCGGTCTTGGTCTGGAGCTGGGCGTGAGCTCGTATGAAGACTATTCGTCCGGCTCTGCCGAAGGACGCACCGACCTGAATGTGGCTATGCGCCAGCAGTTCCTCGACGACCGCCTGACCGTGCGCGTAGGTACCGACATAGGACTGGAGGGACAGCGTGAGCCACAGCAGCGCAACATGAGCGGCTTCGGTGGCGACGTGTCCGTAGAGTACTCCATCACCAAAGACGGCAGGCTGCGGGTGCGCGGCTTCCAGCGCAACCAGTACGAGGGCTTTTTGGAAGGCGATGTGCGGGCAACCGGCCTGGCGCTGATCTTTGTGCGCGACTACGACAACTTCTCCGACCTGTTCCGCAGCCTGGAGAGTCGCGAAGCCCGCAAAGAGGAGCGCCGTATGGAGGAAGCCATCAAGTTCAATGAGCGGGAGAAGCGCAAGGAAGAGCAGGAAGCCGAAGAAAAAGTAGAAGAAGTCATCAAAGAAGAATAGAAACAAACCCTATATGACAGCAGCTTTACGCTATACCCTGTTTGCTTTATGTCTGGCGTTGAGCTGGGTATTGCCCGGTTGTAGCAGCACGAAGACAGTACCAGACGGAGACGCCCTATTTGCAGGTTTTGATGTTAAGATAAATGATGAGCAGGATAGCAGTAACCGCAGCGGCGAACTGGAGACTGAACTGAGTGCCACGGTACGCCCGCAGCCCAATGCTTCTATACTTGGCATGCGTCCTAAACTGTGGATCTACAATGCCTTCTATACCGAGAAAGAGAAGGGCCTGAAAAACTGGATCCAGAACAAGATCGGCGAACCGCCTGTGCTGCTTTCGGAGGTGGACACCTCCAGCATCAATGATGTGATGCAGGCCCGCCTGCACAACCGGGGCTATTTCCACAACTCCGTACAGAGCGACACCACCATCAAAAAGAAAAAAGCCTCCATCACCTGGACCGCCACCGTGCACGAGCCTTACCGCATCCGCAACATTTCGTATACCGCCAGCGACTCGCTGCCCATACATGCTGAGATCAGGCGGATGCAGGAAAACTCCGTGCTCAAAAAAGGAGAGCCTTACGACCTGGATAAAATGATAGCGGAGCGTGCCCGCATCGACCAGGCCCTGAAGAACAGGGGCTACTACTTCTTCGCTCCCAATATGCTCATCTTCAGTGCCGACACCACGGTAGGCAACAAGGAGGTGGATGTGCTCCTGCGCCTGAAGCAGGATAGCCCTTCCCAGGCGCTTCGTCCATACCGGATCGATGACATTTTCATCAACTCCAACTTTACCATCAATGACAGCCTGTCGGTGAGCGACACCCTCCGTTTCGACGCCTACAATTACATCCCGAACGAAAACTACGTGCGGGCGAAGCATGTGGTGCCGGGCCTGTTTCTGGAGAAGGACAGTGTATACAGCCGCCGCAACCACCTGCTTACCGTGAGCAGACTCTCTGGCCTGAGTGCCTATAAGTTTGTCAACCTGCGGTACGAGCTCGACACGCTGAAAGAAGACCGCCTGGATGCATTTGTTTTCATGACGCCGGCACTGAAAAAGTCGCTGCGGGCAGAGGCGCAAATGGTCAGCAAATCCAACAACCTGGCCGGACCGGGCGTCACGGTCTCTTTCCGTAACCGGAATGCGTTCAGAGGGTCTGAGACGCTCACGCTGGACCTGACAGGCCGCTTTGAAAACCAGGTAGGCGGCCGGCGGGTGGTCAGCGGTTCCGAAGAAAACCCTGAGAATCCGGCCGGATTGAACTCTTACGAACTTGGGGCGCAGGCCTCCCTTACCTTCCCCCGGCTGGTGGCGCCTTTCAACCTGCCCAACCTGCGATCAGCCTTTGTGCCCAAGACGCGCATTACGCTGGGCTACAATTTCCTGAACAGGGTGCAGTTTTTCCAGATGAACTCCTTCAACGCCTCCTACGGGTATAACTGGCGTCCGAAGCAGACGATCACGCACGACTTCACCCCGATCAATCTGCAGTATGTGCGCCTGGGAAAACAAACACCTGAGTTTGACTCATTGCTTACCCGCAACCCTTTTCTGCGCAGCAGCTTTGAGGAGCAGTTTATCATCGGCTCCATTTACCAGCATACCTTTAGCACCCTGGCTCTTGAGCGGAAAACGCACCAGTTCTTCAACGCCACTACACTGGATGTATCGGGCAACCTGGTAAGTGGTGTGCAGTCGCTGCTGGGCAATGAGAAACGCGACGACGAGGTGGACCCGCCGGTGCCTCCCCGCACGATATTTAACCAGCCTTACTCGCAGTATACCCGCATCGACAATGACTTCCGCTACTACCTCAACTTTAGCGAGCAGAGTCAGCTGGCTACCCGACTGATAGCCGGTGTGGGCTACCCTTATGGCAACTCCCGCACCATGCCGTATGTGAAGCAGTTTTCGATCGGCGGGCCGAACAGCATCAGGGCCTTCCGGGCACGTAGTATTGGGCCGGGCACTTACAACGTACCGGACGAGCAAGCCTTCTCCTTTTTTGATCAGGTGGGGGATATCAAGCTGGAAGCCAATGCTGAGTACCGCTTTCCGATCTTCGGCTTTTTCAGAGGGGCTGTGTTTGTGGACGCCGGTAACATCTGGCTGATCAACGAGACCTACGACCAGGATGGGAATCTGGACAAACCCAAGTTCCAGGCAGGCAATCTTATCCAGGAGCTCGCGGTGGGCACCGGCTTCGGCCTGCGAATTGACATCGAGTTCTTTGTGATCCGCTTTGATCTGGGTATACCGGTACGCGTGCCCTACCTGCCGCAGGGCGAGCGTTTCGTCCTCGATGATTTCAAGTTCGGTTTCAACCCCGGCCCCGGCGAACACGGTGTCGTGCTGAACATCGCCATCGGCTATCCTTTCTAAGGCAAGCAGGTATAGCAGCAGGTATGAGGTATAGCCGCTATACCTTATACCTGTCAACTAGCTGTTAAAGAATCTCAAGCACCTTTTCTGGTGGGCGCCCGATAGCTGCTTTGTCACCTTTCACCACGATAGGGCGCTCGATCAGGATCGGATTTTCAGCCATAATTTGTAGCCACTCATCGTCGGTATAACTCTTACCAGCGTACTGGTCCTTGTATACCTGTTCGCCTTTGCGCAGCACCTGTTCTGGCTTCAGGCCCAGCTTCTGCAGCACTGCTTTCAGTTCCTGTGCGGAAGGTGTGTCCTTCAGGTATTCCACCACCTGGAGCTCCTCTCCTTTTTCGCGCAGCAGCTCCAGCGTCTGGCGGCTCTTGCTGCATCTGTTGTTATGATAGATCGTAACCATCTCTAAAACTTGATTTGTTCAAAGATACGTAAAAGCAACTACAAGGCTAAAGCAGCCCCTTTACCTTCATTTCGCCAAAAAGCTTAACTTTGCAAAAAAGAGAGCCCGACCGGGGCATCCGTTTTATTTCACTTTAGTAACCAACCTTTCTATTTCCTAATAAACCATTATGAAAAAGACAACATTCTTCGCAGCGCTGGTAGCTATGTTTGCCTTCGCTTCCTGTTCATCGGACAACAACCAGCAGCAGGCTGATGCTACTGAAGAGCATGACCACGAGCACCATGATGGCATGGCGCACGGCGATAATATGCCTGCCACAGGTACTGTGGTAGTAGAAACACCTACTTTTGATTCAGTAGCCGAGCCTATGACACGTAATCTGTCACAGATGCTGGACGAGTACATCGTGCTGAAAGACGCCATGGTGGAGTCTGACCCGGAGGCGGCCAAAGAAGCTGCCAATGCCGTGCTGACCTCAGCGAACGCCATGCCGGTTGCCACACTGCAGGTACCTGAGCAGAAAGAATTTGCTGAAGAGCAGATTGAAAAAGTACGCAATGCCGCCGCTGCCATTGCCGGCACCAACGACCTGGGCGAGCAGCGCAACCAGCTGGAAGACCTGTCAGAAGCTGTGTTCTCCCTGACCAAAGCCTTTGGCGCCACCGACCAGAAAGTATACTACCAGCATTGCCCGATGGTAAACAACAACCAGGGTGCCTACTGGGTGAGCACCAAACCAGAAATCCGCAACCCATACTTCGGCAGCAGCATGCTCAAGTGCGGCAGTAACGAGGAAGTGTTCAATTAATAAATGAATGCTGGGTTGTGTGAGTGGAGGATTGCGTGACTGAAAATCTGCAGGAAACACGCAGGTAGAATGCATTCTAAATTCCAGGAGCACTTACCATAATCCCATCTACTTCAAAAGGGCTGATCAGGAACTGATCAGCCCTTTTGCTTTTATAAATTTCTCCATCCATAAAATCACTCCATCACATATAACAATCAATCCAATCGAGGAAGATGTGGATGACAAGTCCGAGCCCGATCAGCCGGGTTTTGGGTATAAGGGCCAGGACTACATAAAGAGGTATAAGCCAGTATTGATGCAATAAATGGAAGCCCACGCTGCAGCGCCAGGGGTCGAGAATTGGTCTGACAAGCAGATGGTCAGCGTCAATGGCCAGACCTGCCAGCATGATCAGAGAAGCCCTGGTGAACTGCTCTCTGTAAAATAAAGCTGCAAATGCCAGCGGCACAGCCAGGTGCAGGAACATGTGAATGACAAAGGAAATGGATAAGGTCATACAGCACAGTACTACATGAGCACTGTATAGGTTACCTTTATCAAGGCGCATAAAAAAGCCCCTTGCCAGCGTCTAGCAAAGGGCCTTTTCTATAGCTATGGGAATTAACTATTTCAGAGTATCTAAAAGCATCCTGGATTTCACACGCAGCGCAAACCACTCGTAGGTGTTTTTGAGACGCTCAAAATGGAAGCCCTCCACGATACCGTTCAGACTTGCTTCCTGCAGGGCTGTCGCCAGTACGTTGTTCTCAATCTGGAAATTGTCGTAAACCAGTCCTTCCTTTATAAAAGAACACTCTACCTTCTTTTCACGGTCTTTCAGTACAAGGGTGTTGCTGTGCCGTAGTGCCTTTTGGATTCTCTCAAGCTCTTTCATAGTAATGTATGTGCAAAGGATTATAAGTTAATAGCAATTTCATTACATGAACTCTTCTTAAAAAGTTCATGAATATTTCATGATAATCCTCAATTTTTTCAATTTAATTCAGAAATTTTACCTGTAATCTCCCTTTTACCCACTAAATTCTTCCTCACACCCTGCGTTGTGGTGTATTTACCATTATTTCAGGTGATCAGCAGATTTAGCTAGGAAGCGTAACGGAAGAGGCCCTCACACGGATCGCCTGAGGCTGCCAGCCACTGTTGAGCTGTTTGCGGGTCGGTAAAGTGGCCTATCTGCACTTTGTTATTAGACATGCTCATCAAACCGTAGCTTACTTTCTCTACCACGACCTCCAGGAAAAGATCGTCAGGAAGAACAAGTGCCAGTTTGCGGAGTTTGGTGTGGGGTAAACTGTGACTTAGCAGTTCAATGGTCCAGTTCTGATCGCGTATAGTAGGACTTGTCATACGGCTGAAGTCCACCAGCCAGGTCAGGGCATTAGATTTATACAGCTGCTGACAGATGTTTACCAGCGCCTGCCGGTACTCGGCACTGTCTACGACCCGCAGCCAATGGCTCGAAATCAAGCTCTGCTCCGGATCATAATGCACTTGAAGGTATGGTGGTGATTTCATATCTATATAACAGTCTATTATTTACTGATATATTCATATAACGTGAAAATACTTAGGCTGTTGTTACTATTGTGTAAAAATGACAATTCTGTTATCTAACCCACTCTATTTTAATGTAAACGGAACCCATTGTGCCTGTTATGCCTTTCAATAGTAGCATCTACAATTCCATAATACATTGGTTATTAAAGTGATAAATGTCATTTTATCTCTGCACATCAACTGGTAGCTTTGAGCTTTAAACATGAGAATATGCAGTAAATAATAGATAATTATAATATAGAGGCGTTGAAAATGGACAATTTGAGAAGAGCCCTGGTCGAAGTTACGGGTACAGAAATACAGCAGAAAAGCGTGCGAAAGTGCTTTTTTAAAGTCTATAGTTACCTCCTCTACCAGGATACTGCCAGTCTCTTGGAAACGCTGGACTACCGAAAATCACTTGGCCAGGAGGAGCGTAAGCGGGAAAACTATTTCGTATTCCGCTATATGCTGCGCCTGATCAAAAGAAAGCACCCAAAACAATATGATCGCCTCTGTCCGTTAGCGAATTAGCGTAAAGTACAGTTACACATTCATTTGCCCGGCTAACATCACCTGGCTATCCGTAAGGGTAACCAGGTATTTTTTTGCTTTGTCAAAAAAATGTGGTGCACCAGAGCAACCCCTGCCCTCCAATAAGCCTCTATTAGCAAAATCATCAGGCGGACCAACCCCTCCCCTCCTTCATCGAAATTTCCCGGATTTGAATTTCGTTCGTCGGAATTTTTGAGCTGTTAACGGATAATTTCAGGTGATTCATATAATATATCAAACAGTACCTTGCATAACAAAGTACTATAGACTAGCTTTACATCATCCTATTACCATACACGCTAACAAAATACTACTATGAAAAAGTCATTACAATTTTTCTTCCTGCTTATCCTCACAGCATTGGCGCACAGTGCATTAGCTCAGAATGAAGGCTGGCTAACAGGTACCGTGCTGGACGAGAAAGGCGAAGGCCTGGGATTCGTGAACGTCGCCGTACTCTCTTCTTCTACTGATGCAGTCGTGACTGGTGCCATAGCAGAAATGGATGGCAGCTTCCGCATCAAAACACCTGCAAAGGGAAGCTATAAGCTGAAATTGAGCGGCCTGGGCTATCTGCCCCTGACCACCGAGGTGTTTGAAGTAACAGGGCCTGACTTTAGCCGTGACTTCGGCAAACTGCAGGTGAAGCCTGATGTGAAGACGCTGAAGGAAGTAACGATCCAGACCATGCGTCCTACCATTACCAACGACGCTGAGAAGATGGTAGTGAGCGTAGAGGGTACTGCGCTGGCACAGGGCAGCACAGCCTACGAGGTACTCGAGAAATCTCCCGGCGTATGGGTGGACCAGGATGGCAATATCACCCTGAACGGCAAGCCCGGCGTGCAGGTCATGATCAATGGCAAGCAGTCCTACCTGTCTGGCAAGCAACTACAGAACCTGTTGCAGGGCATGTCGGCGGAGAACCTGAAGGATGTGGAGATCATCACCAACCCTTCATCCCGCTACGATGCGGAAGGTGCCTCCGGCATCATCAACATCAACCTGAAGAAAAACGAGTCTTTTGGTATGAACGGCAACGTGTATGCCGGCTACCAGTACAACCGCCTGCACTCGTACAACACAGGCTTTGACCTAAGCCACAAAGCAGGCAAGTGGAACACCACAGCCGGACTGGACTTTGCCCGCCGTATGAACTACCGCGACATGGAGATGGAGCGCATCTTCAACGACCCGGCCGGCAGCAGCTTTTTTGACCAGGAAGGCTATGAAGAGCGCGAGCGCATCGCCCCTACCCTGCGCCTTGGCACCGACTACGATATCAACGACCGCCACAGTGTGGGTTTCATGAGCAACCTGTTCTACAATAGCAACGAGGGTATCTTTAACACAGAGTCTATCCTGCGCCGCCCAGTTGCCGCCAACAGCCGTCAGATATCTGCTACAAACGAGCATGCCAGCACCTACCGCAACGGTACTTTCAACCTGCACTACAATGGCAAACTCGATACCCTGGGCACTACGCTGTCAGCCGACATCGACTATGCCCGCATCACCGACGAGACAGACTTCGTGTTCAAGAACACACAGCGCACCCTGGACGGCAATGAGCTGGTAAGCCAGGAACACCTGACCAGCTACAACCCAACCGGCTACGATATCCTGTCAGGAAAAGTAGACTTCGGCAAAAAACTGGGTAAGGACGGTAAGTTGGAACTTGGTGTTAAAGCCAGCCATGTGGTATCAGACAATGAACTGCTGTTTTATGAAATAACTGACGGTCGCCAGGTGCTGGACACTCGCCGCACCAGCCACTTTGTCTATACTGAGAACATCTTTGCAGGCTATGCCAACTACTCCGGCAAGCTGAGCGAGAACTGGAAGATCATGGCAGGCCTTCGTGCTGAGCAGACTGTTTCTGAAGGCAACTCCATCACACTGAATGATATTACCAAGCGCGACTACCTCGACCTGTTCCCGAGCCTGTTCCTGCAGCAGAAAGTGAGTGACGACTATCAGGTGAGCTACAAGTACAGCCGCCGCATCAACCGTCCGTACTATGGCCAGCTTAACCCCTTCATTTTCTACCTCGATCCTTATACCTGGTCACAGGGCTACCCGAACCTGAAGCCGCAATACACCAACTCGTTTGAGGTGACCCAGACACTGAAGCAGCGCTACAACCTGATGCTCGGCTACTCGGTTACAACTGACTTTATCGGTGAGATTCCAACCTACAACAGCGAAGACAACACCACCGTGTTTGGGCAGCGTAATATTGAGAATTATAAGAACGTGTATGGTACGCTGGTAGCGCCGGTGCAGCTATCCGGCAAGTGGGAGATGAACAACACTGCTACACTGGCCTACCAGCGCTATACCAAAGACGTGAATGCACAAAACGTTGTGAATGACCAGGTGCTGTTCTTCCTGCAGTCCAATCAGAACATCCAGCTGCCGAAGAATCTGCGCATGGAGCTGAACGCCGGCTTCCAGGGTCCTGCGGTGTACGGTCTGTACGAGATCAAGAGCCAGTGGTGGCTGGATGCCGGTCTGAAGCGCACCTTCATGGACGATCGCCTGACACTGTCTGTTAACGCCACTGACATCTTCAGAACCCGTGAGCTACGCGTAAAAACCCTGCTCGACGGCAACCTGAATGCCATTGACCAATACCAGGGTGCCCAGAGCATACGCGTGAACTTGCGCTACAACTTTGCAAAGGGAAAGGCATTCGAAGCGAAGAAACGCAACATCAACCTGGATGAGATCAACCGCACTGGAAACTAGATAAATAGTATTAGTTAGCTTACTCAGCCCCTGCACATATAAGTGTGGGGGCTGTTTATTTTTCACCGGCTATACCACTGCCCTATCCTGATGCCGCCCTTGCACGTAGTTATACAATCAATCAAAAAAGGGAACATGCAAGAAGAGAACACAGAACATAAAAAACTAAGAATAGCAGCTGTGGGAGACATACATGTGCAGGAGCAGGACGCTGGTAAATGGACGGATTTTTTCAGGCAGGTATCGGAAGAAGCGGATGTGCTCCTGCTGTGCGGCGACCTGACTGACACCGGCCGCGAAAGCGAAGCCGAAGTACTAGCAGAGGAGCTGAAGGCCTGCTCTATACCTGTACTGGCCGTGTTGGGAAACCATGATTATGACCATGACCAGGTGAAGAAATTGCGAAAGGTATTTGCTCCGACTAACCTGAAACTGCTCGACGGCGACTTTACTGTGATTGAGCATGTGGGCTTTGCCGGTGTGAAAGGATTTGGTGGCGGATTTGACAGGTATATGCTTGGTATGTTTGGTGAGCAACTCAATAAAGACTTTGTGCAGGAGGCCGTAACGGAGGCCTTGAAGCTGGATGCCGCCCTGTCGCAGATCGACAGTGAACATGGCGATCTGAAAAAGATTGCGCTTCTGCACTACTCTCCTATTCAGGCAACCATCGAAGGCGAGCCTGAGGCCATACATCCATTCCTGGGCTGCTCCCGCCTCGAGGAGCCGCTTAACCGTCGAAACGTGCTTGCCGCCTTTCATGGCCATGCGCACGTGGGCACCCTGGAAGGTGAAACATCGACCGGCGTGAAGGTATTCAACGTGTCGAAGCCGGTGCTTCAGAAGTCGGATTATGAGAAACCTTTCTTTCTGTTTGAGGTATAGACCTGAAACTGTCTGGAAATAAAAAAGGAGGCTATTGGGCCTCCTTTTTGCTGGTAGCTATACCTTACCCACTTATCCGAAAGCAAGGGAAAAGGCGTATCTTCCACAGAAGTGCCTCCAAAAAGTGATCGGCATGCGCAAACAAGCCGGTGCAAGAAGCTGAGTGCTTCCTGTACCGGAAAAAATTAACCAATTTTAGAGATTAGGTCGGCAGACCTATTGGAGTAACCTACCTCGTTGTCGTACCAGCCGACCACTTTCACGAGCGTACCGTTTGCCGAGGTCATCTCACCGTCAAGGATGCAGGAATGTTTGTTGCCGACTATATCAATGGATACGATCGGGTCTTCCGTATACTCCAGGATTCCTCTCATTGAGCTTTCAGCCGCATTTTTCATGGCTGCGTTTACTTCCTCTTTGGTAGCGGGCTTTTGCAGCACACAGGTAAGATCGGTGAGAGAGCCGGCAGGTATAGGCACCCTGATGGCCACGCCATCCAGTTTGCCTTTGAGGTGCGGCATGACCAGACCAATCGCTTTGGCTGCCCCGGTGGTAGTAGGTATAATGGAATAGGCTGCGGCACGGGCTCTGCGCAGATCCTTGTGGGGAGCGTCCTGCAGGTTCTGGTCAGCCGTGTAAGCATGTACGGTAGTCATGTAGCCTTTCTCAATTCCAAAGGCATCGTCGAGTACTTTCGCCATGGGTGCCAGGCAGTTGGAGGTGCAGGATGCGTTCGAAATGATTCTTTCGTCGCCTGTCAGGATATTTTCATTTACGCCCAGTACCACTGTTGGTATGTTTCCCTTGGCTGGTGCCGAGATCACGACCTTTCTTGCACCGGCTTCCAGGTGCTGGGAGGCCCCCGCTTCGTCGACAAAGCGCCCGGTAGATTCGAGCACTACGTCTATACCTAATTTCTCCCAAGGCAGGTTTCTGGGCTCCCGTTCAGCTGTCACGCCGATTTCCTGTCCATCCACGATCAGACTTTTCTCAGTTGATTCTATGATACCATTAAAGCGGCCATGCACAGAATCATACTTCAGCAGGTGAGCCAGTGTTTTGGTATCGGTCAGGTCATTAATGGCCACCACCTCAACATTTTCCTTTCGGAGAAGGGCTCTGAAGGTGAGCCTGCCGATACGGCCGAAGCCATTGATTGCTACTTTTATCTTCGCCATAGTCTTGTAGGTTAATTTATGAGTGTGTATAAAATTTTTAATTGTCGGGTTGGCATATCCATATTATAGGTATACTCTAAAACCGCTGGGGTAGTCACCTACATGGGTGTAAGATTTTACAATACAAACTGCTTTTTACCCTTTGGCACTTAAAGACGTTTAGCTGACATGCAGCTTCTGGCAAACACCTCTGCTGCGATAGAATTTCTCAAGGGTTTGCGATTCAACGAAATAAGCACTACTTTTGCATCCTCAAATGTGCGCCTTACTTTTACATAGCGTCCCTACTCCCCCCTGATTTACATTTTGTCTGTCTTAGACAAAACAAGTATACTTATACCTTTTATTTCATAAATAGCTGATTCGCAAGGATCGGCCTTATTCTAAGCTTCATGGTTTCAGAAGAAATCCTGCGCAGACGTACGTTTGCCATTATCAGCCACCCCGATGCCGGTAAAACCACACTTACCGAAAAGTTGCTTTTGTTCGGCGGTGCCATCAATACGGCAGGCGCTGTCAAGAGCAACAAAATCACAAAATCCGCCACTTCTGACTTCTTGGAGATAGAGAAACAGCGTGGTATCTCCGTTGCCACTTCGGTGATGGGTTTCGACTATGCCGGTCACAAGATCAACATTCTCGACACGCCCGGTCACAAGGACTTCGCCGAGGACACTTACCGTACGCTCTCGGCCGTGGATAGTGTGATCCTGGTAGTGGACTGCGTGAAAGGTGTGGAGGAACAGACCCGCAACCTGATGCAGGTATGCCGCATGCGCAACACGCCTGTGATCGTCTTCATCAACAAGATGGACCGCGAGGGCCGCGACCCTTATGAACTGCTCGACGAGCTGGAGCGTGAGCTCAACATCCACGTGCGTCCGCTGAGCTGGCCCATCGGTATGGGCTCCACTTTCAAAGGCGTGTATAACCTGTTCGACAAGGACCTCCGACTTTTCACGGCCAACAAACAACAACTCACTAAGGATGTTATCGCGATCGAGGACATCAAAAGTTCGGAACTGGACGAGATCATTGGAAAGCAATCGGCTGACACGCTCCGGTCCGACACTGATTTCCTGAACGAGTTTTACGAAAACTTCGACCTGGACCTGTACAAGGAGGGATATCTGGCACCCGTGTTCTTCGGCAGCGCTATTTTTAACTTTGGCGTGGGCGAACTGCTCGATACCTTCGTTAAGATAGCTCCATCTCCACAAGCAGTGCAAGCCTCACAGCGGGAAGTGCGGCCAGAGGAGAATGCCTTCACAGGCTTCATCTTCAAGATACACGCCAACCTCGACCCGAACCACCGTGACCGTATTGCCTTTTGCAGAATCTGCTCCGGCAAATTTGAGCGTAACAAGCTCTACTACCATACCCGCCTCGACAAGCGCATCCGCTTCTCCAGCCCCACCAGCTTTATGGCCAACGAAAAGAGTCTACTCGAAGAAGCCTGGCCAGGCGACGTAGTGGGTTTGTATGACACGGGCTCTTTCAAAATTGGCGACACGCTCACGGAAGGCGAGCTGCTGCAATACAAAGGTATACCGAGCTTCTCCCCTGAGATCTTCAAGGAAGTAGTCAACAAGGACCCTTTCAAGACAAAGCAGCTGGAGAAAGGTATACGTCAGCTCACGGACGAGGGTGTAGCACAGCTGTTCATGCAACAGCCTGGTAGCCGCAAGATCGTCGGGACGGTAGGTGAACTGCAGTTCGACGTGATCAAGTTCCGCCTGAAGCAAGAGTACGGTGCCACTTGCGATCTGTACCCTCTCAACTATTATAAAGCCTGCTGGATCACTTCGGATGACAAAGAGGCACTGGCCCGATTTATCGCCATCAAAGGCAGTCACATTGCCTACGACAAGGACGATAACCCCGTGTTTTTTGCCGATACGTCGTGGGTGCTGCGCTCGGTGCAGGAGCATTATCCGAAACTGAACTTCCACTTTACTTCCGACTTCAAATTTGAGGCGGCAAGGCAGGGATAAAAGATCTGCGATATGCTCAGGAGCTCAGGAAATAGAAGCGAACCGATTTGTCCCTTGTGCGCCGACTGGCAAGAACCAGAAAAGTTACAGGGCCCAAAAGATCGCACGCTATACCTGTGCCCGCAATGCCAGCTTATATTTTCTGCCAGAAAAGATTTGCCTTCAGCAGAACTGGAAAAAGCCCATTACCTGCTACACGAGAATAAGATCGGCAACAAAGGCTATGTGGAGTTTTTAAACAAAGCCATCCTGCCAACCCTCCCCTATCTGCGTGCAGGTATGCGCGGGTTGGATTTTGGCTGCGGCCCCGGTCCCACGCTGTCGGTGCTGTTACGGAACAGAGGTTTTGTCATGGATGACTATGATCCGTTCTTTTTCCCGGAGCTGAAGACAGCGCAGGCCTACGATTTCATATTCGCGACGGAATGTTTTGAGCATTTTTTTGCGCCTGCTACCGAAGTGCAGCGAATCAGGCAACTGCTCAAACCGAATGGCACCCTGACCGTGATGACAGCGCATTGGCAGCAGCCCGGCGACCTGCCAGCCTGGTACTATGCCAGAGATCCGACGCATGTGGCCTTTTATCACCGCCATACCTTCGACTGGATAGCCAGGCACTATGGTTTTGAAATAGTTTATACAGACAATAACCGAGTGATCATATTAAGAAAACATCAACCTGAAAATAAAAGCAAGCTATGAAAGATTGAATTTTACGAAGCACAGCAACCATTAGCAGAATACCACCTCATACACCTTATCCTATTTCATTACAAAAAACACATTTATGAATCAACATTCATTACCCGATCAGAAACGAATCAACGACGGGTTTTTCTCTCATGTCAAAACTGACCTGCCTGCCGGTCTTGTCGTATTCCTGATTGCGCTTCCGCTTTGCCTTGGTATATCGCTTGCCTCCGGTGCGCCCCTTTTCTCGGGCATCATTGCCGGTATAGTGGGCGGTATTGTGGTGGGCTTTCTGAGTGGCTCCAAAGTAAACGTTAGTGGACCGGCTGCTTCTGTGGCGCTGGTGGTGCTGATGGCCATTCAGTCGCTGGGCTCGTTTCAGGCGGTGCTGGCGGCCACAATAATAGCGGGTGTGCTGCAGATCATCCTGGGCTTCCTGCGGGCGGGCACCATTGCCTACTTCTTCCCAAGCTCCATGATCAAGGGTATCCTGGCTTCTATCGGCCTTATCCTCATCATTAACCAGATTCCGCACGCCTTCGGGTATGCAGGCAAGGAGCTCTTCGGCAGCATGGAAGATGGCCTCAGCGCCAACCTGTTTGCCGGCGTGCTGGACCAGATCAGCCTGGGTGCCACCATCATCACGGTGCTCTCGCTCATCATCATTTTTGCCTGGGACCAGCCTGCGCTCAAGCGCTATACCTTCTTTAAGTTTGTGCCCTCTGCCCTTATCGCAGTAGTGGTTAGCGTACTCGTAAACCAGCTTTTTGTGGCTTATTTTCCGCAGTTGGCTCTAAGCGGAAATCGACTCGTGGAGCTGCCGGCAGCGGATGGCATCGGTGAGTTTTTCTCATTCTTCACTTTCCCGGATTTCTCCCAACTCACGAATCCGGAGCTCTATACCGTGGCCCTGAGTATTGCCTTTATCGCATCGCTGGAGTCGCTGCTGAGCACCGAAGCGGGCGATAAGCTGGACCCATACAAGCGCAAGTCCTCCACCAACCGCGAACTCAAAGCACAGGGTATAGGCAACATGGTATCAGGCTTTATCGGTGGTTTGCCGGTGACGGCCGTGATCGTACGTACCTCAGCCAACGTGTCGTCAGGTGGGCGCACGCCGCTCTCCACGATCACACACGGTACCGTGATGCTGATCTGCGTGATGGTCATACCCCACATCCTCAACATGATTCCGCTGGCTTCGCTGTCGGCGGTGCTCTTTGTGGTGGGTTATAAGCTGACTTCAGTTGCCCTGTTCCGCCGTATGTGGAAAGCTGGCAAGCGCCAGTTCGTGCCATTCTTTGTGACCATCGTAGCCGTGATGCTGACCGACCTGATCACAGGTATCATGATCGGTGGTGCTGTGTCGGTATTCATGATCCTGCGCGACAACTACCGTACGCCGTTCTTCATTGACAAGAAAGCGCACTACGAAGGCGAACGTGTGGAACTGGTTCTTTCAGAGGAGGTTACTTTCCTGAACAAAGCGAGTGTCATGCTCACGCTGGACCACGTGGCGCCTAATTCCACGGTGGTGATCGATGCTTCCCGTTCTGTAAACATAGACGACGACGTGCTCGAGATCATCGAAGAATTTAAAGCCACGGCAGCTTATAAGAACATCAAAATAGAACAAATAGGCCTTGACAAGTTCTTTGCTCAGCGTAAACTAGCTTAAATTAGGACAATTTAGTAAGAACAATCCCATAAGTTAATCAGTATATAGAATCAGATTGATTTTAATTACTGATGATAGATTACGCCCGACTTAACTCGACTCCTACTCCTCCATAAATGGCAGCCTTTGTTGTCTCCTATAAACCAATGCTGCCTACCCTGGAATACCATGAAATTACTTTATAAAAAGATCATAAACCGGCTTAAAAAGATTACAGGACGCTTTGTGTCGCACAACATCCGCTACAGGCCGCAAAGTATATTCTGCCTGCATGCCGACGATGCACAAGCACAGCGCGAAGCAAGGCTATACCCTGTTTATCCGGCCCTGCGTACCACCCTGGATATCCCGGAGGCTCTTTATGAAGCCTGCTCAGCCTACTGGAAGCCGCAGCGGGAAGTCACCACCGACTATGAGGTGGTAGAAGCCCCCAATGGCCGCATCTACACCGACAACGACAGCACCGTAGCGATCATCAGCAAATACAACCGCCTGATCGAGAATGTGTCCCTGAGCATGAAAGAGGGGAAAGTGACGGAAAACGGGTATAACAATATTTTTGAACAGCGCTATTTTTCGACGCCTACCAGGTTTGAGGGCACTGTCTTTTCTTTGCTGACAGGCGGCGCGGGGCTTAACAACATCAGCCACTGGTTTGTGGATGTGCTGCCACGCCTGCACCTGCTCAAAGAGAGCGGACTGTACGACAAAGTGGACTGGTTCCTGGTGCCCAGCCTGCGCTATGGCTTCCAGCTCGAAACAATGCGACTGCTGGGTATACCGGACGCAAAACTGATTGCCGGTGACGAGCACCCGCACATCATGGCCGACTGCATCATCGCCTCCACTGCGCCCCGTGGCAATCACACGCTGGTACCGCACTGGCTCTGTAAATACATACAGGGCGCATTTGTACCCCTTGCCACCCAGGAAACCGAAGCAGACCAGCAGGACGTAAAACTATACATCAGCCGCAGCGACTCCAAACTGCGACAGGTCGAGAACGAAGCGGAGCTGGTGGAGGCCCTGAAACCCTACGGCTACCGCTCCGTGGTGCTGAGCCAATTGTCTGTGCTGGAGCGGATCAAGCTGTTCTCAAAGGCCAGCTCGGTGGTGTCGGCTACGGGAGCGGGTTTGGTCAGCATGATGTTCTGCAAACCGGGCACGCAGGTGATTGAGCTGTTTCACGAGGGTTTTGTAGTAGAACCCTTCTATGACATTGCCACCAAAATGGGCATGGACTACAGCTACATCATCTGCAAGAGCAACAGCCTGGTGAAAGACGCCGGACAAGGCCAGCACGAGAACCTGAAAGTAGAGCTTCCGGAGCTTGTGGAACTGATTCGGGCCGGGAAGAAAAATAAACGACAGGCGCAGCCAAACCAACAAACCAACCTGAAGTATAGCTGATAGAGGAATGGCGGCATGGTGCAACTGAACTTAAACTGAAAACAATGGAAGAAGATAAAAAGAAGTACCTCGAAGCTTTGCGTAAAAACAACGGAAAGCTTGACGAAAGAGCCCTGGGTGAGAGCCTTGGATTCAGCAAGGAGTACACAGACGAGCTCATTGAAGGGCTCATGTCTGAGGAGAAAATAGAATACAGCGCAGGTCAGAACTGTAGCTACAAAGTGAAGGAATAATTAGCCGATCGGGCAAACAGCCCTGATTTGCATGGTTTTTTTGTGCCGCAGGCACTATATTTTGTTGGAAGAGTGAGCAGCCCTGTGCTATACCTGTTCGAGGTATAGCACAGGGCTGCGTTGTTAAGGCAGGCTATCCGCTTTAATACCTAGGTATAGGTTGCTTGCTTTATACTTTCAAATGAATATATTTACATATCATAAAAATCAAAAATCTTCTCACCTTCAAAAATCAAAGCATATGGGTATGATGAAAGAGTTTAAAGAGTTTGCCATGCGCGGCAACGTGATGGACCTGGCCATTGGTATCATCATTGGCGCCGCTTTCAGTGGCTTGGTTAATTCCGTTGTCAACGACCTCATCATGCCGCTGGTCGGTAAGGCGATCGGTGATATGGACTTCTCCAACCTGTATGTACCACTCTCTGATGCCGTACCGCAGGGTCTGGCGCTGGAAGAGGCCCGTAAACTGGGCGCTGTTTTTGCCTGGGGTAATTTTATTACGGTATTGATCAACTTCCTGATCCTGGCCTTCATCATCTTTATGATCGTGAAAGGCATGAACCGCATGATGCGTAAAAAAGCCGCCGCTCCGGCAGTGCCGCCTGCTCCTACCAAAGAAGAAGTGCTGCTTACCGAAATGCGCGACGCCCTGCGCACCATCGCAGCCAAGTAAGCGCTACCCATACCTAAAAAGCCCTGCTGCACTTAAGCGAATACGCCAGTGCAGCAGGGCTTTTTTTTCTAATAATTGCCCGGATCAGGATTTAAACTCTCAATCTCCCAAACCCTATAATTCCTAAACTCTGCTATACCTGTCCTTTGGGTTCACCTGGCTGAGTTCGATCAGCAGCTGGGCTATGTTTTGTGTAGTAGCTTCGAAGAAGGCCTTGCCTTTGGCGGGTGTGGCGGCGGCCGGGTTGCCGATGCCGGTGTCGTCGCTCACCTGCGACCACAGGCGCTCTGACCAGGCCCAGCCTTCGCGTATACCTGTGAGGCGGGACTTGTACTCTTTGCCCTCCCCCGCTTCGCTGAGCGGCAGCACCAGGTCGGGGCGCAGGTGCTGCATGATGCTGGTCTCCATCTCGTCGGCGTGGTCACCGGGACTGTCGAAGAAGGCCTTGCGGTCAGCGGCCAGAAACCAGTTGCAGGTGAGCAGGAACATGTCCGGAAACTGCAGGCCCAGCTCACGCAAGATGGGTTTGAAATCGTTGCCTCCGTGGCTGTTGAGCAGCAGGAGCTTCTGTATACCCTGCCGGTTGAGCACCGTGACGATGTCGCGCAGGATTGCCAGTTGGGTACTCGGGTTCAGGTTGATGTCGAGTGTGATGTCGGCCTGACCAGTGTTTACGCCAAAAGGTAACACCGGCAGCACCATCACCTTCGCCCCTGCTTCCCAAGCCAGACGGGCAGCCTCAGCTGCCACAGCCTCCGCTTCGTAGTTATCAGTGCCGTAGGGCATGTGATAGTTGTGGGCCTCTGTGGCACCCCAGGGCAGTATGGCTACTTCAACCTGCTGGTCTTTGATCGCTTTCCAGTTCGTTTCGGCAAGTATGTAAGGACGCATGGGGAGTTTGGGTTTAAATTTCAACAAGCCATTCGATCGCGTCATCCATGCTTTCGAAGCTGCGATACGTGATGGAGCCGACAACCAGGGCTGCGGCGTTGCTGGAAATGGTTTCGCGGTCAGGGTCAGCGGTCTTGAGCTTGGCAAACTTTTGCAGCCGCGTAGTGGCTAACTGCAGGGCCAGGTTGTTAATGATCCCGGCATACTCCTCCATCGGCACTGTCACCTTCGACTGGCGCGTATCGGTGAGGATGCGCTTGATATCGTAGCTGCGTACTGTTTCTACCACCTCGTTGATGATATACGTTACCTCCGGTAAGGTATAGTTGTGCATATTCGGCCACTCCACCAAAAGGATATCTTTGGTGGGGTTATAGTCCAGCTTCAGGAATTTATTTGGAATGATCATGTAAGTTTTTTGGACGAAGCGCTATTTATACGCTTCACAGGGCAAAAGTAATGCATTTGGATGATCATCCAAGTATCCAGTTTCGGGCCTCTCCGTACTGCTCAAATTCTCTGAAACTGTAAGGCAGCGTACTATTATCCACTGTCTTGAACATGTTTTCGCAACTGATCCGGGCTGAAATGTCATTAGAGCGGACACGGGCCATTTTCTCCAACTGCTGCACGTGCGGGTAAAAGAGCGGCGCCCACTCCTCCTTCGTCCACTTCTGGTCTGACAGACGCACCACACGGGACAGGCGGTAGTCATCAAGCCAGCGCTTCACTTCGTAGTTCTTGAGTATATGAATGTACTGTAGCATCGCGTCCCGGTACTCTGCGCTGGCCGCGTAAGCCGACCAGGTGATCTCCAGTAATTGCTCCGCCTCGTAATAGGCAATGCTTATATAGTTTTTTTTGTATATTATCATTGCAATACAGTCTGTATAACTGATAGGGACATAGAGAGCTGTAAAACAATCGTTTCCGTGTTTACATCATCAGTGTACTCCTATCCATATATTTCGACAAGGGTTTGCAATAAACAGTTTCCAGTTTTAAAATCAAAACCACTGCATAATTTTAGTATAAATTATTGACCTTTCTCTAGTTTAACTTGACCGTTCAGGGGCTGCTTTGTATCTTGGGCCGATTCATCTCTGAACTATCTTTAGTATTCAGCACGCCCCATGATTCTTTTACAAAACAGCATACTGCGACTGGAGTACAACCCGGCCACTGACATACTGCAGGTGCGCTACCCCGACCTGCAACGCTATCATTTGTCAGAGATCAGGCACAGCCTGCAGATCATGGTGGAAACGATCCGGAACTACGATGTGCGCAAGCTCCTGCTCGACGCCCGCACCACGGCTATAGAAATTGAGGAGGAGGAGAACCGCCAGCTGACGGTGGAACTGGCAGGTATGCTGTCGAAGACGCGCCTGACCAAAGTAGCCCGGGTACAGCCTGCTGACCCTGAAAAGGAAGCCCGCGCACAGCGCAACATTGAGGCCGCCCGCAAAGCAGGCATCTTAAATTATGAAGTCGCTACTTTTACCACTCCGGAAGAAGCCCTGATCTGGCTCAAAGCCTAAGGTATAGACATAAAAAAAGCGGCCCCGGTCGTTCACCCCCGGAGCCGCTCCTATCATTCACAAAATGAGCTTTCGCTAAGCTGCCTATATATACGGCTGCCTATATTAGAAAGTTGTTATCTTTTTTAAAATATTTTTCGGGTAGTAGGAGGTCATGTTATCAGCAGCTTTGCGGGTGCCTGGTCTTTGCCACGCTTAGGGCAACTCTATAAAGACGGAGGTGCCTGCATCTGCCTGGCTTTCAATCCATACCCTGCCCTTGTGCTCGTCTATTATCTGCTTGACAATGTATAGCCCCAGCCCTGTCGTGGGCTCCCCTTTTGTCCCTTGCCTCCTCGCTTTGGTGAATTTCTGGAATACGGTGGCATGCAGCTCAGCGGGAATTCCGATTCCGTTATCCTGCACCTGCAGTACCTTTTTGTCACCTTCCTCTTTCAGTGTGAGGCTTATCTGACCATTTTCCTGGCTAAATTTTACGGCATTGGAAAGCAGGTTCTCCAGCACCCATCTGAACTTGCTTCTATCAATGGCAGCAAAAACAGGTTTTCCTGAATGATGGAACAGCAGGCGAATACCTTTTCTTTCCGCGTCCACTCGCAGGCTGTTCAGGTGGAACTGAATATAGTCTTTCAGGTCTGTTTGTTCCAGGGTAGCATACCTGGACTCGATCTCTCCTATGAGGAGCAGCTCACTGATCAGGTGGAGCGCTCTATCTGAAGTTTCCGAAATAAGGTTGACGTATGAAAAGATTTGCTCGTCCTTTTCCTGCTTTTTTGTATCAGGCTCTTCCAAGGTCTCTTTCAGCAAGCGGGCAGCCAGCATAATATTATTAAGCGGAGATTTCAGATCGTGCGCTACCATGTGCATGATCGTTTCCTGGTTATCGTAAAGCTTCTTGAGCTCCAGTTCAAGGAGTTTTCGCTTATCTATGTTTTCTACTATCGTAAAGCCCAGCCTAGCGTCCTGGTCCTGAAAAAGAATGGAGGTCACCCGACACCAGAAACTGGTGCCGTCCTTTTTGAGAAGGCAGGTTTCTATTTGAAAAGAAGGAATCTGCTCTTCCCAGAGCTTTTTCTGCAGTGCCTGCCAGTCCCAGACAAAATCAGGGTGGGCAAACTCGGTAATGCGGGTACCGACCAGCTCGGCTTTGCTGTAACCCATCATCTGTTGCAAGGACTCATTCACCTGCGTAATTCTCAGGTCCGCGGAAATGATCTTCTGCCCCAGTACAGACTGGTAAAATATAGCTTCGAAGCGGCTTTGGCTCTCTTCGAAGTTTTTATGAATGGCTTCCTGTACATTAAGTCTGTCAAAAGCTGCCGCCTTCTCCAAACGCAATTGCTCTATTTCTTTTCGCAAAGCCAGGATTTCGGCTTCAGAAGAGGTGGTGTTCGCCTGGGAGGTTTTTAGGTTTGTTTTTGAGTTAGGCATATAGTGTAAATACGGCATTAATCGGCGGTTATCCGATTATATTTTTCATTTGGCTAATGAATCAATCATAATAAACACACAGTTGGGCGTTAAAATGGTTGTTATACCTTCGCACTGATAATATGCTGCATTTCGTAGGCTTCACGCGGCATGGCAAAGCCCGGCTCCACGAGCAGCACTTCGTCGTAGGTGAGGTTATAAAGCCGGTATACCTGCAGATCGATCTCAGCTTCCTGCGCCGAGGTATCCGCCCCCGCATCGGCTTGCTTCGCCGCTAATATTTGCTCTACCAAGGCCCGTATACCTGCTTTTGTTTCTTCGTCGGCTTGGGCGATGGGGATTTGTCTTAGATACTTATAGATAAGCTGGTAACCATTCTGAATTGAAGTACAATAAGTTGAAATGAGATACCAGCCTAGTTTAGAATTAAGAACAGCTAAAAGAGATTTGTCCTCTGTAGGTATAATCCAAGTGGCATTATTCCCAAGGAATCCTTCTTCATCAAATGTAAATGCAGGCTTAACCTGAAATACTAGATAAATAATTTTAGGTTTATCAAATTCTTCATAGTATTCGCATGCTCTTAGTTCCCACCAATAATCGCCTTTATCACTGCGTGCAATAGCTTTTTCTTTATGTGGGAGTAAGTGATTAGCTACCGCAGGGAAGTTCTGAAAAAGCCAATCCCAAGCATGTGTTTCATTCGTTTTTTCCCCTATATGATTTGATGTCCAACCTTTTGGCATTCCAATTAAGAATCTCTTCTTAGGCAAAGGCATATATTTTTTCACATCACGCCCAGCCAAAAACGGCTTGATCACCTCGGCACTTCTCGGGTCTTCTGCGATCAGTCTGTCTTTCGTCGCTTCATCAATCACAAAGGCTTCGTTATACCCGGTTTTAATGCCATAATATATTTTCCCCTCCACATACTCCCCCAACGGTATACCTGTGTTTTTCAGTTTTTCAAGTAATTGCTGCGAAGTACTATCAGAAAGCGACCAGCCCGAATCAGGGAGCAGGTTCGCCTGCACCCAATAGCCGTTGTTCTGCAGATATTCTGACAAGCCCCGTTCATAATCGAGGGTGTCTATACCTGCGGCCTGCAAGGTATAGTCCTCATCCTGCGGTGCCGTTTTGGTGACAGACACAATCAGCGGGTAGGTCGTGGCTTCTTCAAACACCGGCAAGTCGCCGAAGTCGAGCAGCTGCTGCAAGGTATAGGTTTGCACCCAGCCACGGAGCGCCTGCCCATACCCGGCCCGCATCCATTTGTTGGGCACGATGTAGCTGAACTGACCACCTTCGCGCAGCAGGTCTATACCTCGTTCCACAAAGTAAACATACAGGTCGGCAGTGCCGGCGTAGGTCGCAAAGTGCTTTTTCAGGTATAGCTTAAAGTTGCCGAGCTCTTCCTGCCGGATGTAGGGCGGGTTGCCGATCACCACATCAAAACCGAGGTAATTGCCTGCCTCGTCCAGCACTTCCGGAAACTCGAAACGCCACTCAAAAGCGCCCTCGTATACCTTGTTCGATTCTATTTGTTCCCGCTCGGCCTCCAGCTTCTGGAGTTCCTTTTTCATGGCGGCGAGTTTGGCCTTGTCTACCTTCACAGCACCGAACAGGTCGGGGTCCTGCACAGCGGCAATGGTGCCCCGCAGCTTCGCCATACGCTGGCGCAGCGGGTCGTTGTTGGCCAGTGTAGTCCGGAAGCCCTGCCTGATCTCCTCCAGAAAATGCACCAGCTGCTTCTTCGTTTCCTTGGAGTTGGTGTGCTTGTACTCCAGCACGGCCTCGCGGTAAGCTTGCAGGCTGTGGCCCTTCTTACCAAAGGCATCCTGCAGGTCGGCGGTGAGCGGGTAGCGGCTCAGCAGCGAGTTGCCCTGCTTGATGTTGATGTCGATGTTGGGGAGCGTTTGCAGTTCGGTATAGCCAGCCCCCTCCTGTTGCAGATAGTAGGCACTTTTAAGCAGCTCGATCCAGAGGCGCAGGCGGCAGATCTTGACCGAATTCGGGTTGATGTCCACGCCGAACAGGCAGTTCTCGATGATGGTCTGCTTTTCGTGGAAGAGCGTTTCCTGCAGTTCCTGTACCTGTGGGTTGATGCTGTGATGCCCGTCCGGGTGCTGGTGCACGGTATAGCTGAAGAGCTCGCCGTAGTAGTCGGTCACGATCAGCTCGTCGTTCTGCACCTCGATGCTGCCATAGTGCAGCGGCTTGCCCTGCCGGTTGAGCAAAATGCGCAGCTCCGATTTGATGACGATCAGCTCGTTGAGCGCGCTCACCAGGTAGTGCCCCGAGCCCACCGCCGGGTCGCAGATGCGGAGGTTGTTGATAAGCTGATTCGCCTCCAGCGCCGCCTGAAGCGTATGGTTGGCCATCAGCCGGAAACGCAGCGCGTCGAAGTCAGCCAGTTCCCAGGTATAGAACTCGTTAAACCGCTGCACCACCGCACGGCGTATGGCTTCGCGGCTCATGTACATCGTAATGAAGCCTGGCGTATAGAAAGAGCCGTCGCGGTAGCCGTTTATTTTCTCAAAGATCAGGCCCAGCACTGAGGCCGTGATCAGGGTTTTATTTTCTTCCTGTATCGCCTCCTTGCCCTCCGCCCCGAAGTCGTAGCTGCCCAGAAAGCGCAGCATGTACTCCATGGTGCGCATGTCGGCCTGCGACTTGCTCAGCACCTTGCCCGCCCCATCGCGCAGCACTGTGCGCGGGTATAGCGCCAGGCGGCTGTTGTCTTTCAGGTTGGAGATGCGCAGGGTGCGTTTTTCCAGGGCCGTGGTCTCAAACAGCGACGAGTTCAGGTATGGGATATGCCGGAACTTGTCGCGCACGTTGGTGCTGCGATGCTGCGGTCGCTCGGCCAGCACATCAAAAAAGAGCTCGTTCAGGTCATCAAACTCACGCAGCTGCTCCGGGTTCATGAAGGCGTATACCTTGTCGTCCTGGTGGTAACTGGCCAGCTGGGCTTCCAGCAGCTTCAGGAACAGGATGCGGTTCATCCAGGTGATGCACAGCTCCAGCGCCACATTGAACAGTTGCTCCTCGCGGGTATTGCCGTAGGTATAGGGGTTGTCGAGTCCAGATACCAGGTCCTCTGATTTGAGCTTTTGGTAAGCGGCCTCTAGCAGCGAGCCTGCATCGGGTCTGGCTTTGCGGCGAATCAGCTTGCGGCCTCCCTCCTTCACTTCCTCCAGTCCAATGATGTGCAGCAGCTCCAGGTAAAAGCCGGGGTCCAGCGAGTTGGCGTCGTTGGCAAAAGGCTCCTTGAGCAGATGCGCCGGTGAGAGCAGCTTGTAGAGGGCCACCAGCTTCACATCGTCTTTGAGGTCCTTGTTTTTGAGCGGCTTCTCAAATTCTTTGAGGTTTACATAGGTATAGGTGATGCTTTCGGACAGCCCGGCGATAAAGGGGGCCACGATCTCCTTGTAGAAAAAGTCGGTGCTGTTGCCGGATTTCTTGCCCTGGCTCCACTCCACAAAGTCCTTTTTGAGTTGTCCGTTGCGGTAAAACAGTCGGTCGAACTCCAGGGCATCGAACACAAACCACTCGTGCACATTGGTGATGATGAGCTGCTTGAGGTCGTGGTTCTTGTGCTCCACCCGCTCCCGCAGGTAGTAGAGCACCAGTTCGTGCATGGCCTTGTAGTTCAGGTTGTCGCCCGTCGGCATGTCAGCCTTGTTGGTGGGCCGCTTCACTTCCAGCAGCACGCCCGCCTGGCTTTTGGTATCCGGCCCGATGTGGATCACGAGGTCCGTCTTGCCCTTGGTGTTCACGCCGTACTTATCATAAAAAGCACACTTCAAAAAGTCACGCAGGTGGTTCTTCACATGCTCTTCGCTCTCGTTCAGGTTGATGCTCTCGAGTAGTGTTCGGAGAGCCGCTTTGAAAGCCTCCATGTCAGAGCGAGAGGTCTTGAGCCGGAGATACGCTTTATTCAGGGCCTGGCGGGGGCGTAGGATGTTTTGCTGCATAAGTGAAGTGTGCTATGGCTAAGCAAGATAAGCAATAGCGGGGTAAGTTTACATTAAAACTTCTGAATATAGTGCCATTCGTGCGGCATGGGCACATTCTAAAGTTGCGCTGCCTGTATCAGTAGGTCATCCAAAAGACACCTCTCAAAAAAAATAATAAATAAATATTAAATAGTATTTTAAAAATAACTTAATTATTTATAACTTATTATTTAAATACAACGTAACCGAATACTCACATATCTATAACACCATCTATACAATGGTCTTAGGTATACTCACCATCTTACTGGTACAGTATACCTTCTGTTAAGCTCCGATTACCTCTTATTCTCTAACTGTCTTTGGACAGGCCCGGAGAGACAAAAACTATTGAAAATTACACTGGCAGCTATGCTACAGGTATAGTTATGCCTCGTTTTAAACATGTTTTGTCTAATTTATTTTTATAAATCACTTTAAACAAACTACAAATGCTTAACAAAACCTTTACCAGTAAGAAGTTAATCTTCCCAGCCATGCTGGCGTTTATGGCCCTGGTTGGCTGTAACCCTGAACAAGACATGGACCCGGCAACTGAGATGAGTGCGGAAGCCACTCTTATGGCGCAGGGCGTTCATGCAAAATCAAATGTGAAGCTACGCAAAAACCATTATGTGGTATTGTCGAGCAGCGAAACACTTCCGGCAGGTATAGCCTCTGAGCTTAATGCTGCCAATGGCGAGGTAACAAGTCTGATGGAGCAGGCAGGAGTAGCTACCGTATATTCCGAAGACCCGAAGTTCGCCGCCAAAGCCTCTAAAATTAAAGGTGTGCGCTCTGTTGTGCGCGACCTGGAAGTGCAGTGGTACAACCCGGACGACATGAAGATTGTGGAACTGGCTGACGTGGGCACACCGCCGGCAAGCGGCGACGATGATCGCTACTTTGATCTGCAGTGGGGGCATGCCGCCATCAAGGCACCGCAAGCCTGGAATGCAGGCCACCGTGGAAGCGGCGTGCGTGTAGCTGTATTGGATAGCGGCTTTGACTTGGACCACCCGGACCTGGCCCCTAACATCGATTTAGCTGCGAGCAGGAACTTTGTACCGGGCGAACGATTGGATTACGCACTACCGGGTGTAGGTAGCCATGGCACCCACACAGCCGGCACCATTGCCGCTGCTGACAATGGCATTGGCATTATTGGTGTAGCTCCTGAGGCAGAACTTATCCTGGTAAAGGTGCTCCGCGACTCAGGCTCCGGCTCTTTTAGCTGGATGATCGACGGTATTATACATGCGACTCAACAGGGCGCCAATGTGATCAACATGAGCCTTGGAGCTGCACTGCCGCGCAATGGCAAGTTCCTGAACGACAATGGCACACCAGAAGATCCGTCTGACGACTTTATTGAAAGCGATACTAAAGCTGTGCAGGAGTTGCTAATCGCCATTAACCGCGCCACCAGCTATGCCACCAAAAATGGTGTAACCGTTATTGCCTCTGCTGGCAATGACGCCAACAACGGAAACGCAGACAAGTCGCTGGTACACATACCTTCTTCTTCTACCGGTGTTATTTCTATCTCAGCGACGGCTCCGCGCGGTTGGGCACTTAATCCTTTCGGCACTTTTATGGATGACTTCGCCTCTTACTCTAACTACGGCACCCCGGATGTACACTTCGCAGCCCCAGGCGGTGACTATATGTATCCAGGTAATGAGATCGCTACCATTGCAGGTGTGACACAATACGCTTATGTGTTAGATTATGTGTTCAGCACAGGCAGCAACCTTAATCCAGGGACAGCATCCTACTACTGGTCAGTTGGCACGAGTATGGCAGGCCCTCACGCAGCGGGCGTAGCAGCGCTTCTTATCGGCCGTAACGGTGGCAGTATGGAGCCGGCTCATGTACTGGCCAAACTACGCGCCACTTCTGACGATCTTGGCAAACCTGGTCGTGACCCTTACTATGGATATGGCCGCGTAAACGCTTTCCGTGCCGTGACCGAATAAGCACGACAAACCCTCATAACAAAAGCCGGACTGCTTTTCAGCAGTCCGGCTTTTTTATTTCCTTGATTCTATTTTAATCCAATTTTAACACAGCGATTTACACCTATTATCCTATTTGTTTGATTATCAAAACCTAACTGACAACACCAGATAAAGTAATAAGTTACGCATCATAAAATCATGTTTTGGATATTAGAAAGCCTTTTTTCAACATTTAGAACATTTTCATAAATTTCGCCATACAATTGAACCCATATTGCCTAATTACAATTACATTCAGGAAGTTTTAAGCCACTGCACCTTTATGAAGGTAAATTTTACGCCACCTGAAGAGCTGGTCCTTACACCAGATTTCTATAGTTCTATTGTACGTCACGCATCTGAGCTCATCACGGTACTCAACTGTGAAGGGATCTATCAATACATTTCGGATTCGATAGCCACTGAACTTGGCTATACCCCGGAAGACCTGCTGGGCACCTATGTGTTTGACCTGATACATCCGGATGACGTACCTTCTCTTGAGCAGGCGCTCTATAACCTGACCACTGGCGGCACCAAACAAGTAAACCTTCCTCCTGTTCGCTTCAAAGCCAAAAATGACAGCTGGCGCTGGCTCAGCTGTGTCGCTACCAACATGCTGGACAACCCCCATGTGCAGGGTATCGTGACCAATTCGCGCGATATTACCACGCAGATGGAGGCCTCGCGACAGCGCAAAGAAAGCCAGGCTTATTACAAAGCGCTTTTCTTCAACAACCCCGACCTGGTATTTACGATGAGCACAAGCGGGGAAGTGCAGGCCTGCAACGATGCCGTAGTGAAGCTGTCTGGCTATACGCGTGAAGAATTTCCGAAAAGCCATTTTGCCGAATTCGTGTTGCCGGATAACCGTGAAGAAACATTCAAGGCCTTCTCCACAGCGCTTACAGGCCAGCCCTGCAACTTTGAGACCTGCATCCGTCACCGCGATGGCAGCAAGCGCTATTTGTCGGCCGCACTCGTACCTGTGGTGCTGGAGGGCCGGGTGCTCGCCATACAATGCATCGCCAAAGACAGCACCAGCGAAAAAGAGGCCAACCTGCTTGTAAATGCACAGGCAAAGAAGCTGCATAAAATTTTGGAAGGGATGTCGGAAGGCTTTTTTGCCTTGGACAAAGAGTGGCGCTACAGCTTCGGCAACACTGTCTTTGCAAATTTCCTCAACCGGGATCTCGATGACTTAATGGATCTCTGCATCTGGGAGGAATACCCGATCCTGGAGAGCACCCTTTTCAAGCAGAAATGCCTTGAGGTGGCCGAAACAAAAAAGGCAGTACAGTTTAAGGAGCAATTCTGCGATCTGAGTGCTTTTCTGCAGTTCACCATCAGCCCCTTCGAAGGCGGTATCCTCATTGCGTTTTCCAACATCACAGCACAGGTTATCGCGCAGGAAGAGCTGCGGAAGCTTTCGCTGGTGGCCAGTAAAACGACAAACGGCGTGATCATCACCAACGGCCAGCTGGAGATAGAGTGGGTCAATGAGGCTTTCTGCAACGTAACCGGCTATACCATGGAGGAAGTAGCCGGCATGCGCCCGAGCGACATCCTGACGTCTGCCGATACGGACCCGCGCGAGATCATGTGGGTAAGAGAACAACTGGCAAAGGGCATCCCGATGCGCAAGGAACTGCGCAGCTACAAAAAAAACGGCGACCTGATCTGGGCTGATGTCACCATCTCCCCTATTTCCAATGAGCAGGGCCAGGTCATAAAGCACATCTACATCCACACCGATATTACTGAACGCAAGCTCGATCAGGAGCAGTTACTCAAAACGACCGAGCACCTGTACCATCAGAATCAGGACCTGCAGCAGTTCAACTACATTGTATCACACAACCTGCGTGCGCCTGTCGCTAACCTGGTCGGGCTGTCGTCCGTGCTACAGAAGCTTGACCGCAACAGCAGCCGCTTTGCCAAGGGCCTGCAAAATCTGGAAATCTCCGCCCGCCGGCTTGATGATGTGATCAGTGACCTGAACAAAATACTGGCTGTGCGTTCCTCTGACCTGCAGGCAGCCCATGAGATCGTCCTGTTAAGCGAGGTGGCGACAGAAGTGGTGCAGAGCCTGCAGCATCTGCTGACCCAGGCCAATGGCCGCATCATGCTGGACCTGAAGGAGGATGACCTGCTCTGGGCCAACCGGGCTTTCGTCTACAGCATACTGCACAACCTGATTTCAAACGCGATTAAGTACAAATCTTCGCACCGGGACTTACTTATACAGGTAAATAGCGTAAGGAAAGATAACAGCCTGCAATTACGTGTAACAGACAATGGCAGCGGAATGGACCTGGACCTGGTGCGGCCGCATCTGTTCCAGCTCTACAAGCGCTTCCATACAGGACCTGATGGAAAAGGCATCGGGCTATACCTGGTAAAAATGCAAATGAACGCTATTGGAGGCAAGATAGAGGTAGAAAGTAAGCCAGAAGTAGGCACCACTTTTACATTACAGTTTGAGCTCCCAGCCTATGGCCCGCAAGGTTTACATAATTGATGATGATGACATCAGCATATACCTGACCTCCCTGGTACTGGAGGACGCAGGCTTTGCTGACGAGATTTATACCTATAGCTCTGCAGATGATGCCCTGGCTGATCTGTCCTTTACTGACACGGCTCCCCTGCCGGATGTGATCCTGCTCGATCTGAACATGCCTGTCAAAAGCGGCTGGGATTTTCTGGAGGTGCTGCGCCCCTACGAAGATAAACTCAAAGGAAGATTGGATGTGTTCATCCTCACCTCTTCCATCGCTGCCAGCGATAAGGATCTTTCCCGCAATTATCCGCTTGTACGCGGCTTTCTGCACAAGCCACTCGACGAAGAAAGTCTGAACTACATGAAGCAGACGCGCAACAGCCGTGCCTAATCGGCATAGAGCGGGAGTCTGATCACAAAGCGGGCGCCCTCATGCTCACGGCTGTGCACACTGATGTGGCCACCATGCAGCCGCACCAGCTCATATACAATGGAAAGTCCCAGCCCGCGTGACTTCTCCCCGTTCAGTCCCGGCCTTCCGACTTTTGCCTTTCGCTCAAATATATTCGCATGCAGGTTCTCAGGTATACCGATGCCTGTATCGCTGTGCTCGATCACGACTTCATCCCCCTCCTGGTAGGCATGGATCGTGATGTTGCCCGTGCTCGGGGTAAACTTGATGGAATTAGAGATCAGGTTGTTCAGCACCTGGGATATTTTGATCTGGTCCAGGTCCAGCACAAGTGGCTCCTGCGGCAGATCCAGCACCAGCGCCTGCTGTACAATCTGCCCTTTCTGGTAGAACTCGGCCATGCTTCTGATCATCTTATTCAGGTCGACGCGCGTTCTGGTCACTGAGATTTCGGGCGACGCCAGATGCTCCTCACTGAGCAGGTCCCGAATCAGATCTGTGCACTGAATGCAGGCGTTTTCGATAATGGAGGTGTATTGCGCCACTTCCTCCAGCCGGTTATCCTGCGTGTCTTTGCGAAGCAGGGCAGCTACACTCTGTACAATTGCCAATGGCCCGTGCAGGTCATGCAGTACCATTTCGAGCGCACTGTTCTTGCGGTGCCCGAACTCGGCGAGGTAGTTGACAAACTCCTGCTGACGACTATTATCCTCGGCCATACCTGCCACTGCCACTATTTCCTGCGCTGCATCACGAATGGGGTAAACGCTGCAGCGCATGTGGCGCAGCCTGCCATTCCGCATCATGCGTATGGTTTTCTCAACAGGTTCGCCCCGCAGCAATTTATGCCAGCAGTCAACCACGACGGCGCGGTCTTCTTCGGGCACGGTATCGAGCAGGAGTTGAGGTTGCTCCTGCAGCCGCTCATGCTCCGGTTCCCATAAATCACGAAAAGCACTTGAAAGGAAACTGAATTTATTCTGTGCCAGATCAAACTGAAACAAAATTTTATTGCTCTGTCGGCTGATCTGATCTATTGTACTGAGTTTGTCCATTGTGTAAGGCGGTAAGTGGCGTCGCTATTCATACGGTGTGTCTCTTTACACGTTATATTCGTACCATGCAACGTCAGCACACAGCCACCACGCCACAAAAAAGGATGCGCTACTCCCTGGTTTATCTGCTCATGCTCCTGCTACTATTCTGCTGCCCGGCAAAGCTGGCTGCGCAGCAGAAGGAGGTGCAGCAAAACGAGCAGCTCTGGTTCGGCTACATGACTTCAAGCCGTGTTTCTGAGCGGTTTTCCATCTGGAATGACTTTCATTATATACCGGACGGTTTTGGGGTAGTGCGCACCGGCCTGACTACACACTTTCCAAACCGCATTGATGTAACCGCAGGCTATGCGCATGTGTGGCTTCCGGTGGGCGGAGAGCTCAGGCGACGGGAGCACCGCCCCTGGGCGCAGCTCGTCATCCCGACCCCACTTGGCGGCAATTTTGCCCTGCAGCACCGGCTACGCTGGGACTTGCGCTACCGTCAGCGTCTGGCGGCCGGTGAACTGGCGGAAGGCTATACCTTTAACCACCGCGCCCGCCTTCAAACCGTGCTGCGGCGCAACTTCCCTGCCCTTACGATTGGGGGTGTACTGCCCAGTCTGGTTGTATCCAACGAACTGCTGATGAACCTGGGAGAGGAAGCCACCGCTCCCTTTGACCAGAACCGCATCTCCCTGATGGCTGCCGCCCGGTACCAAGGGCTGATGCTGCAGGCCGGCTACATGAACCGCTACGTGCAGGCAGCCACACCGGGCCGCTTTACCGGTAACCATACCCTGGTGGTGTGGCTGTTTCATACCATAGACTGGCGCAGACAGGAAGCACAACCTTAAAGTGTTTAGAAGGCTGGCTCTGTTCAGAAGGTAAAGATTAGAGTAGCCCGGTTAAAGGCATAGCCAAGGCGGATGTCGGGCTGGGGCTTGCTGGCATAGCGTAGGCCTTCGTTATAAACATAGATTGCCCGGTGCTCCCGCTTCATTCTGGCACCAGTAAAAGGTATACTGAAGGTCAGCAGACTCGCTCCCGCACCGGAGATCAGCCAGTTGGGCTGGCTGCCGGCCAGCTGCTTGCTCATCGGGTAGGTGATCAGGATACCACCTGCATAGGAAAGCAAAGAAGCCGGAAGTGAGTTGCGGTTGCCTTTCTGAAGCTCCTGCCTTGCCTCCGGGTGTTGATCCAAAATGTGCAAAAGCTGTTTTTTACTGATTTGCCTGCCATGCTGGTAGTAAGCAAATCCAAGGCCTTTTTTCTGTACAATTATTTCACCGTCGCCCTGCGCCAGGGAGCGGTTGTACATACTGCTCAAAATAAGCAGTACCATTAGTAAATATGTTTTCATAGGTATAAGGTGAGATTCAGGAACAAAATAGCAAAATGTCACTTTATCTCAAAGTACAATTTTTATATACGCATATTTTTGCATTAAAGTATAGATTCACCACACTTCACATCCACTGACTCTCAACATAATACACCTGAATCAACACAAAAAAAGCAGCAAACCCATGGCTTGCTGCTTCAATTTTAAATCACATCAAAAGACCCTGATCAAACGTTTCTAATTTCCCACTTAATACTTATAAGCAGAAGAACAGCATTAATTTACCCTGTTTTGTCATCCTGAAATGATCTTGATGAAGAGGACCCTACCCCAGCAAGCTGCATCTGCTTAATCTTCCGGGGGCAGGGGCTCCCCATTTCTACCGGGCTTTTTCCAGCATGACAACTCTCTTTTATGCTTTAATTTACTACTGTCCTCGTACTTACCCTTCTAATTCCCCAGCTGCGCTTCCAGCTCTTCGGCTTCCAGCATCAGGCTCTCCCACTTCTGGTTGACAGCATCCAGCTCTTTCTGCACCATTTCAAACTTCTGGGAAGTCTCCTGGAGTACGTTCGGGTTACCGTATACCTTTGGGTCAGCCAGCTCGGTTTCGTATTTGGCTAGCTCCTGCTCCAGCACCTGCACCTGTTTTTCAACCTCGCTGATCTGGCGGTTTATCTGCTTCAGCTGGTTGTTCAGCGCATTGAATTCGCTGTTGTCGCGCTTCGGCTTTGGCTCGTCTTTTTTAGGAGCCGGCGCTGCAGCGGCATCGCGTTTTGTTTCTTTCTCGCGCTTCTCCTGGAAGGCCTCATACTCGTGGTACGTGCCCGGGTACTCCTTCAGCTGGTAGTCTTCGATGTACCAGATCTTGGTCGCAACATTCTCCACAAAGTAGCGGTCGTGCGAGATCACGATAAAGGTACCCTCGTACTGCTCGAGCGCCTGGATCAGGATATTCACCGACATCATGTCCAGGTGGTTGGTTGGTTCGTCGAGCATCAGGAAGTTGGCCTCTGAGATGAGCGTCTTGGCCAATGCCACGCGGCTCTTCTCTCCTCCCGACAGTACCTTGATCTTCTTAAACACATCGTCGCCTGTAAACAGGAAGGATCCCAGTAGCGTGCGCAGTTCTACCTCCGTTTTGCCGGAGCCGGCCTGCTGCAGTTCCTGCAGTATTTCGTTTTCCACGTTCAGGGCCTCCAACTGGTGCTGTGCATAGAAGGACATGATCACATTGTGCCCCATTTCGCGCTTACCCTGGATCGGTTCCGTACCGGCGATGATGCGCAACAGCGTAGACTTACCTTTGCCGTTGGCACCGATGAGGGCGATCTTGTCGCCCCGCTCAATGTGGACGTTGGTATCCCGGAAAATCATCTTGCTGCCGAAGCTCTTGCTCATGTGTTCGAGGCGGAATATGTGACGTCCCGGCTGCACATTGAAGCGGAAACTAAAGTTCACCTTCGCCGCCTCCGGAGCCACCTCCTCGATGCGCTCCATACGCTCGAGCTGCTTCATGCGGCTCTGCGCCTGCTTAGCCTTGGTCGCTTTGGCCTTGAAGCGCTCAATAAAACGCTCCGTCTGCCGGATCTGGGCCTGCTGGTTTTCGTAGGCGCCTTTCTGAATCTCGTTTCGCAGGGCTTTCTCTTCCACATAGAAGCTGTAATTGCCCGGGTATAGGTTCAGCTTCGCCCCCGACACCTCCACCGTGATGTTAGTGGTTTTGTCTAAGAACTCCCTGTCGTGCGACACAATCACGACGGCCCCCTCAAAGCGGTCCAGGTAGGACTCCAGCCACTTGATAGAAGGTAAGTCGAGGTGGTTGGTCGGTTCGTCGAGCAGCAGCAGCGAAGGCTTCTGCAACAGGATCTTGGCCAGCATCACGCGCATGCGCCAGCCACCCGAGAAAGAGGCCAGTGGTTGCTTCAGCTCCTCCGTTGTAAAGCCAAGCCCCTCCAAGATTGACTCCGCCTCCGCCTGCATGGTATAGCCACCAAGCGCCTCAAAGCGCTCCTGCAGCGAAGCCAGCTTATCGACCAGTTTGTCATGAAAGTTGTTCTCAAACTCCACCAGTATCTGATCAATCTCCTGCTGTAGCGAGATAGCCTCCTCAAAAGCCTGCATGGCCACCGACAGGATGCTCTCGTGCGTTTCGTAGCTGAGCAGGTCCTGGTTCAGGAAACCGATGGTGGTCTCCTTGCTCATCTGTATGCTGCCTCCGTCAGGCTTGTACTCGCCCACGATGATGCGCAGCAGGGTAGATTTGCCGGTACCGTTGAGCCCGATCAGGCCTATCTTGTCTTTGGGTTTGATGTGCAGGCTGGCATCCTCGTACATGGGGCGGCTGCCAAAATGAAAGCTAAGGTTATTTATAGAGATCATAGATTCAGAAAGCTGAGCTACAAAGGTACTTATTTTGGGAAACATCCCCAGTGCAAAGGTCCACAGACCAAAAGTCACCTCATACGTAGAAATAAAAGATGCCTGCTGCAAAAAGCTCCGGCTAGGTAAACATTATCACATGCACCTCGTTCTATAGCTTTATGCTTTTGAAAAATGTGTGTGCGATACGTTGAGAACAGCAATAAAATATAGCCTTTTATGATCGCAGTAACATCCCTGCTCGACCCCTCTCATTCTGCGCGTGTATCTGAACTGACCGAGCTTCTTGATGAGAAATTTGGGCTCAATGAGGTGAAGATGACGCCATACCCGCACCTGACTCTGCTCACAGCCGAAATACCGGACATGGAAGAGATCCAGCAATACCTGGCGGAAACCAGCCGTGAAACGGAGCCCTTCACCATCCGCACTACTGGTCTGGGCGTGTTCCCTGGCGAGAAACCGGTGATCTACATCCCGGTGCTGCGCACAGCGCCGCTCAACCAGCTGCATGCCCGCCTGCACCGCGACATATCCGAGATGAGCAGCGAAATGGGCATTTACTACAACCCTAACATGTGGCTCCCTCACATTTCCCTGGCCCTCGGCGACACCTCCCCCGAAGTACTGGGACCGGTACTCACCTTTCTGTTCAATTACAATTTCAACTGGGAGATCAGGATCGACAACCTGACCATACTGCAAAAGTGCGGTGATTATTACCTGAAGGAAGACGAGTATACCTTCGGGCGTAAGGAGCTGACGCTATAGGTTTGCTCCTCTTTACACAGCCACTCTATCCCAGAATTTTCCAAGCATAGTCCTTTCTCAAACCTGCCTGTGGATTTACCACAGCTGATGCCCCCTTGGCTGTCATAAGGAAAGTATTATTTTAATTTAATTTTAATCACGTTTAGTTTCACTTTTTCTTAACCCCTTAAAATTCATCCCCGTATTCTTGAATTGATTTAACCACACAAAGTCAAAAGCATATCCTATACACATCTCAAAAACAAACATGACCATGGAAGAGAAAGACAATAAGCAGCCTAAGCCTACCCAGGTGAACGAAGACAGCAAAAACAAGCAGTTGGAGCAATTCCGGGAAGATGGCCAGGGCGAGTACATGACCACCGACCAGGGGGTCCGGATCAACCACACCGATGACTCCCTGAAAGCCGGACAGCGTGGCCCTACCCTGATGGAGGACTTTCACTTCCGTGAAAAAATGACGCACTTTGACCATGAGTCTATACCTGAGCGGGTAGTGCATGCCCGCGGCTCAGGGGTTCATGGTTACTTTCAGCCTTATGATGACTCACTCAAGAAATATACGAAAGCCAGATTTCTGACAGAACCCGGCACACGGACACCTGTATTTGTGCGCTTTTCCACAGTAGTGGGTTCGCGCGGCTCAGCAGACACTGTGCGGGACGTACGCGGCTTTGCCACCAAGTTCTACACAGCGGAAGGCAATTACGACCTGGTAGGAAACAACATGCCTCCTTTCTTTATACAGGATGGCAACAAGTTCCCGGACCTGGTGCACGCCATCAAGCCAATGCCGGACAACGAGATGCCACAGGCATCTGCCGCACACGACACCTTCTGGGACTTTGCTTCGCTCATGCCTGAGTCAACGCACATGCTCATGTGGGTACTTTCTGATCGGGCAATTCCACGAAGCTTCCGTATGATGCAGGGCTTTGGCGTACATACTTTCCGGCTCATCAATGAAGAAGGCAAAGCCACTTTTGTGAAGTTTCACTGGCGACCTACACTGGGTACGCACTCCCTGGTATGGGACGAGGCACAGAAACTGGCCGGTAAAGACGCGGACTGGCTGCGCCGCGACCTGTGGGATGCCATAGAAATGGGTGATTACCCGGAGTTTGAGCTGGCGGTGCAGTTGGTGCCGGAGGAAGACGAGTTTAAGTATGACTTCGATTTGCTAGATGCCACCAAACTGATTCCGGAAGAATTAGTACCCCTGAGACCGGTAGGTAAAATGGTGCTGAACCGCAACCCAGACAATTTCTTCTCCGAAACGGAGCAGGTGGCTTTCCACCCGGGCAACTTGGTGCCAGGCATCGACGTGACAAATGACCCGCTGCTGCAAGGCCGTCTCTTCTCATACCTGGATACACAGCTCAACCGCTTTAACAGCACCAATTTTACGGAAGTGCCGATTAACAGACCGGTGGCTCCGGTGCACAACCACCATGGCGCGGGCTTTATGCGCATGACCATCGGCAAGGGCAAGGCAAACTACTGGCCAAACTCGATTGGCAATGGGTGTCCGATGATGGCCCCCGAGAATATGGGTGGCTATGTACACTACATGGAGAAAGTGGATGGACACAAGATCAGGGCACGCAGCGAAAGCTTTAACGACCACTACAGCCAGGCCACCCTGTTCTGGAACTCCCTGACTGAACCTGAGAAGGAGCACCTCGTATCGGCGGCGCACTTCGAACTGGGCAAGGTAGAACGCAAAGAGATTCGCAGACGACAGGTAGCTAACTTCTACAAAGTAGACCCACAGTTTGCTGCCCTGGTAGCGGCCGGCATAGGCATTGAAATGCCTGTTGACCAGGACTCAGAGCCTACAGGCAATTTTGTGAAGGACGATGCCTCTGAGAAGATCAAAAAAGGCAAGTCTGTGAAAGAGTCTCCGGCCATCAGCATGGAGAAGAACAAGATCGAGACAGCCAAGTCCAGGAGAGTGGCAATCCTGATCGAAGACGGCTTCGACTACAACGAAGTGATGCAGGTAAAGGAGGCCCTGGAGGCAGCCGGAGCGCATCCGAAGATTATCTCCAAGTTGCTCGGAAAACGCGTTTCCAGCACCGGCCAGGAAATAGAAGTGGACAAGCACCATGTGTCAGCCGACTCCGTTATGTTCGACGCAGTATACATTCCGGACGGCGAAAAGAGCGTGCGCAAAATGATGGGCCTGGGTGATGCGCTGCACTTTGTGGCCGAGGCCTTCAAACACTGCAAACCGATCGCTACCTCTGGCTTCGGCATTAATATGCTTGAGAAGGCCTTTGTGGTTGGCGTTAATTTCGCTGAGAAAGATTCAGGTAAAGTAATGTCACACAGCGGCGTAGTTACTGCCGGCTCCGACGCCGACGCCGGTGATTTCGCCGATAAGTTTATTGAGGCCATTAAAAAGCACCGCCACTGGGACCGCGAGAAATCGATGACCCCAGCTTAAGCATTTAATGTTTGTTATTGATTGTTTGTTTGGAGCAAAGGCCGCGAATTTCGCGGCTTTTGCTTTTTAGAAGCAGTGCTTTGTGAACTGGTGAAGTCAGCAGAGCGCACTACAGGGTTTATTGGCGATGCAGGTATAGCTTGTCTGAATCAGGATTTTTAGGATTAAAGAGGGCCCCTACCCCACGGATTGACAGGATTCTTGTGAACGATTGTCACTCCTCAGCCCCCTTCTTTGTCGAGGGTCCCTACCCCCAAGGGTAGGGCCATTAAATTCTAGGAAATTCTCCCCTTGAGGACAAGTGAGATGCGAGTCGAAACTTGCAAGCGAAGCTCTCAGAGGGGTGTTGGGGCTGCAGATGCATCGTAAATAAGTCCGCAAACGGCAATTTAGCACCAAAATTACACCCCTATAATCCCCTCAAGGGGATAGTTTTCGCAGAACTTAACGGCCCTACAACCTTCGTGGGGGACTAAAGTAACTGCCAGTTCGAAGGTATAAGCTCCGTAGTTTCAGTTTAAAGACCACACATTTCGCTGACACGCATTGAAAAACTAACTCGCACGGTAGCTATGAAACAAGTAGCAGCGCCAGGTGCGCCCAAATGACTACCCACTGTTTGAGCGTTCAGCGAGTTTGGGGAGTCTTGACTTTTTTGCTTACTTTTTGTGTCAAGACAAAAAGTAAGGCCCGCCCGGCTAGGGCAAAAGCTGCCCGCCGCACAGGCGAAGCTACAAAGCAGGTTGCTATACCTGCAATAGCTGCAGTTATCTATACCTATACCTAAGCCAGAGGCCCCACCATATCCAACACGAGCGAGGACGCTCGCGCCATGCAAGACACAACACAACAACCTCAAGCAATACCCAAATTCCATTATCTTTACAAACACCTTAACACAAACCATGTCAACACCCAGCTATACCCTCAAAGCTACCGCCCTGGCTTTGTCACTGGCTTTACTCGGCGGTTGCAGCAAAGGCCCCGCCAGCAGCGCCTATACCTTACCTGTTGAAACTGGTGTATCCAGAACGTTAGCCGAGCACCGCAACCATACGCTGCGCAACGTGCAATACGACATAAAACTGCAGCTCCCAACTGGAAAAGACGCACCTATACCTGCCTCTGAAACCATATCCTTCAACCTGCTTAACAGGGAGCAGGCCCTGCAGATCGACTTTAAGGAGCAGCAGGATCACCTGCACGCTGTGCGGGTAAATGGAAAGCAAATACCGATCGTGTTTGAGAACGAACACATCGTGATCGGGCCGCGCTACCTGAAGGTAGGGCAGAACCAGGTGCAGATCGACTTTACGGCCGGCAACCTATCGCTCAACCGCAACGAAGACTACCTCTATACCTTGCTGGTGCCAGATCGCGCCCGCACCGTTTTCCCCTGCTTCGATCAGCCGGACCTGAAGGCGGTTTTCAAACTCACCCTTACATTGCCGCAGGACTGGAAAGCCCTGGCCAACGCCCCGCTGCAGGACTCGGTGCTGACCGGTGCTACCAAGACCTATACCTACCTGCCTTCCGATACCATCCCGACTTATCTCTTCTCTTTTGTGGCAGGTGATTTCAGGAAGGTGAGCAACAATGACCGGGGCCTCACCATGCACTTTTACCACCGTGAAACCGACCAGGACAAGCTCGAGAGCATCGGCCCGATCTTCAGCATTCACCGCGATGCGCTGGCTTTTATGGAGGATTATACCCGGATTCCTTACCCATTTCAGAAGTTCGATTTCGTAGCTATACCTGACTTTCAGTATGGTGGCATGGAACATGTGGGAGCGATCGACTACAAAGCCTCTACCCTCTTCCTGGACGAAGGCGCTACGAAAGATCAACTGGTGTCACGCTCTAACCTGATCGCGCACGAAACAGCTCACATGTGGTTTGGCGACCTGGTAACGATGCGCTGGTTCAACGACGTGTGGATGAAAGAGGTGTTTGCCAACTTCATGGCTGATAAGATTTCCAAGACGACGGTTAAGGACAGCAATTACGACCTCAAGTTCCTGATCGATCACTTCCCGGCAGCTTACAGCGTGGACCGCACAGCAGGCGCCAACCCGATTCGCCAGAATCTGGATAACCTGCAGGATGCCAGCACACTCTATGGGCATATCATCTATCACAAAGCGCCTATTATGATGCGGCAGCTGGAGCGACTGATGGGCGAGCAGGCTTTTCAGGAAGGCCTTCAGGTATACCTGAAAACATATGCCAACAGCAACGCCACCTGGCCACAGCTGATCGAAATACTGGACGCCCGCACGACGGTTGATCTGCAGGCCTGGAACCAGGTATGGGTGAACGAGCCCGGCCGCCCCATATTCGACTACGACATGCAAGTGGCAGACGGCAAGATCAGCTCGTTTAGGATCAACCAGAAAGCAGAAGATGGATCAGACCGACTATGGCCGCAGCTATTTGAGCTGGCACTGGTGTATGCAGACAGTGTGCAGGAGCTGACCGTGAACATGGACAAAGCCGCTGTGGAACTGACCGAAGCGATCGGGAAACGCGCACCGCTCACCGTCCTCTTCAACTCCTCCGGGCAGGGTTATGGTGTATTTCCGGTGGACCTGCGCTTTCGGGCCGGCATTAACCAGATCAATCCAGTCATGCGGGCTTCTGTGTACATCAACCTTTACGAAAACATGCTCAATGGCAGAACAGTAACACCTGACCTGCTCCTGCCCATTACGCTGCTCGAGTCAGGCGTGGAAACAGATGAACTCAACCTGAAGCTACTGACAGGCTACCTGAGCGACACTTACTGGAAGTTCACCACGCCAGCCAGAAGAGCTGAGATTGCTCCTGCCTTTGAAAAGAACCTGTGGGACGCGATGGAGAAACATAAATCCGGCAATGCAAAAAAGCTTCTGTTCAAGACTTACCAGAATATTGCCCTATCCAAAGAAGCACAGGACCGACTGCACCAGGTATGGGAAGCGCAGAAAGCACCGGCAGGCGTTACGCTTAACGAAGACGACTATACCTCCCTGGCGCTCTCGCTGGCTGTACGTGACTATGCCAACTCGGAGGGTATACTGCGCCAGCAGCTGTCCCGCATCAAAAACCCGGACCGTCAGAAGCGCCTGCAGTTCCTGATGCCGGCCCTATCAGGAGACGAGCAGGTACGCGATGCCTTCTTTGCCTCGCTCAAGTCCCGCAGCAACCGCGACAAGGAAGCCTGGGTTGGCTCGGCCCTCTCCTACCTGCACCACCCGCTGCGTGCCGCCTCGTCAGAGAAGTACCTGCGCGAGAGCCTGGAGCTGGTGGAGGAAATTCAACTGACCGGCGACATCTTCTTCCCGACTAACTGGCTGCAGTCAACCTTCAGCAGCTACCAAACTCCAACTGCCGCCGCCACCATTCGCGAATTCCTGGCAGCCCACCCGAACTACAACCCAAAGCTGAAGGGCAAGATCCTGCAGGCTGCGGATCATGTATTTAGGGCAGAGAAACTGGCGAGATAAGTTAGAGAGTTAAAACAAGAAGCCCGCTACTTACGCAGCGGGCTTCTTTATTTCAGGGAATATCAAGTACGACATTCCTTCTATTCAATAATTACATATCCAGCACCAGTGCGAAGATAAGTGGCGCCACGATGGTGGCATCAGACTCTATCATATACTTCGGTGTGTCTTTGCCGAGCTTACCCCAGGTGATCTTCTCGTTTGGCACAGCGCCTGAGTAAGAGCCGTAGCTGGTAGTAGAGTCAGAGATCTGAGCGAAGTAGCCCCACAATGGCACACCGTCGCGCTGCAAATCCTGGTGCAGCATCGGCACCACGCAGATCGGGAAGTCACCGGCTATACCGCCACCGATCTGGAAGAAACCGATGGTAGACTCTTCTTTGGCTGTGTTGGTATACCAGTCAGCCAGCTCGATCATGTACTGTATACCTGTTTTCATGGTATGCACATTCTTGATGTCGCCGCTGATCACGTGGCCTGCGTAGATGTTGCCCAGCGTAGAGTCTTCCCAGCCCGGGCAAATGATCGGCAGGTTTTTCTTGGCTGCTTCCAGCATCCAGCTGTTCTTTGGATCGATCTGGTAGTACTGCTCCAGTTCGCCACTTAACAGTATCTGGTAGAAAAACTCGTGTGGGAAATAAGCTTCGCCCGCCTTGTCCGCTTTTTCCCAATACTTCAGAACCACGTGCTCCAGGCGACGCATGGCTTCTTCCTCAGGTATACAGGTATCCGTAACGCGGTTAAGGTGACGGCTCAGCAGTTCTTCCTCATCAGCGGCAGACAGTTCGCGGTAATGCGGTACACGCTCATAAAAATCGTGCGCCACTAGGTTGAAGATATCTTCTTCCAAATTGGCACCTGTACAGGAGATCGCGTGGATTTTATCCTGGCGGATCATCTCAGCCAGAATGATACCCAGCTCAGCCGTAGACATGGCACCAGCCAGCGTCACCAGCATTTTACCGCCGTTGTTGAGGTGTGTCTTATATCCTTCGGCTGCGTCGATGAGCGAGGCTGCGTTGAAGTGCTTGTAGTGCTTTTTTAAAAAATTAGATACTTCCATTTTCCTTGTGTTTATACTTTGTACTAATTCGTGTTTATACTCCTGTAACCCGATATGAGTTAAAAAAAGATCTTCTCCCGCAAATATAGGTTTTAATATAGTATACCTGTCCGCTTACTTCGAAACCAGCTTCAGCCCGATAATGGAGCCGATAAGCAGGAAGATGAAGAACAGTCGCCAGATGTCAGCAGACTCTTTATAAAGCAGCATACCGACGATGACCGTGCCCACTGCGCCTATACCTGTCCAGACGGCGTAGGCGGTGCCCATCGGAATAGTCTGAATGGCTTTGTTGAGCAGAAAGAAGCTTGCGGAAATGCACAGGAAAAACCCAAAAGACCACTTCGTAACACTGAAGTTGTTCGATAGCTTGAGACAAGTGGTAAACCCGATCTCAAACATCCCCGCCATGATAAGATAGATCCAGCCCATTTTCTTTTTTTACAAAGGTCGGGACTCCGGACCGGAAGAAATTTAACAAATGTTAAAAAATCACCTGACCTCTGCCCGGATACGGCTGAGGGTAACCTGCGTGACGCCCAAGTAGGAGGCGATCTGGTTGAGCGGCACACGTTGGATCAGGGCGGGATTCTGCTGCAGCAGGGCTTTGTAGCGCTCGGTGGCTGACTGGAACTGAAAGACCATGAACCGCTCCTCTGTTTTGATGAGTTCGTACTCGGCTAGTTTGCGGCCCCAGTTTGCCAGTTCGATGTTGGTCAGGTATAGGTCCTGCAATTGGGCCAGGTCCATGGCCTGCACCACCGAATTTTCGAGTAGCTCCACGGTTTCGTAGCCGGGCTTGTTGGCTACGTAGCTGTAGTAGGAAAACACCAGATCGCTTTCAGCGCCAAACCAGAAGGTCACCTCCTGGTCGTTGCGGTAGCAGAAGGCACGGGCAATGCCCCGTTCAATAAAGAACACTTTGTGGCTCACCTGCCCTTCCCGGAAAAGGATATGCCCTTTGGGCAGCTCCTGCCGCTGCATCAGGGCCGTGAGCTGCTCAAAGGATCTATCTGAAATAGGATATAACTGCCGGATGGCCTGTTCGATGGTCTGCACCATTTACGTTGTGCAAGAAGGTTACTTGGTTGGTTTCTCTATGACCAGGTTATGGTTCGTGTAGATGCAGATGTCGGCGGCGATGTTAAGGCTTTCGCGCACCATTTCTTCTGCTGACAAATGCGGGGCATGCTTCTTCAAAGCCAGGGCCGCTGCGTGCGCAAACATACTGCCCGAGCCGATGGCGGCGATCTGGTTGTCTGGCTCCAGTACGTCGCCTGTGCCGGAGATGATCAGTAGCTCTTCTTTGTTGGCTACCACCATCATCGCCTCGAGTTTGCGCAGGTACTGGTCTTTGCGCCAGTCTTTGGCAAGTTCGATGGCGGCACGCTTCATGTTGCTCTGGTAGGCGTTCAGCTTCTCTTCGAAACGCTCAAGCAGCGTGAAGGCATCGGCAGTGGAGCCTGCAAAACCTGTCACAATCTTGCCGTCGAGCAGCTTACGAATCTTTTTGACATTGCTCTTGGCTACGTGCTTGTCCATGGTGGCCTGTCCGTCGGCACCTACGCAAACTTCACCGTTGTGGTATATACCTACTACAGTAGTTGATCTTATTTTTGCCATTGCTGTGTTTTGGTTTATGTGAAAGGTATACGGCTATACCTTAAAAAGCATTCGATACAGGCAGGACTTCAGCAAACAAAACGCCAAAGGTATAGTAGCCGACAAATTGTCTGTTCTCAGCAGTCCGGGGCTATACCTGTCCCCTGCCGGCTGCAAGCTTCTGCCAAATCATGCCGTCTTTTGCTATCTTTGCTTCTGCAATCAGATACTCAGCTTCTAAATACTTACGATATGAGCAAAGCAAATTGGGTGACCGTAAAAGAATACGAAGACATCACCTATAAGAAATGCAATGGCGTGGCCCGCATCGCCTTCAACCGTCCGAACGTGCGCAACGCCTTCCGCCCGAAAACGGTGGGTGAACTGTTTGAGGCTTTTTTGGATGCCCGTGAAGATACTTCGATTGGGGTGGTGCTGTTCTCAGCCGAGGGGCCTTCTACCAAGGACGGGGTATACTCCTTCTGCAGCGGCGGCGACCAGAACGCCCGTGGTCACCAGGGTTATGTAGACGAGGCAGGTATGCCGCGCCTGAACATCTTGGAAGTACAGCGCCTGATACGCTTCATGCCGAAGGTGGTGATTGCCGTGGTGCCGGGTTGGGCTGTGGGTGGCGGACACTCACTGCACGTGGTATGCGACCTCACGCTGGCCAGCAAAGAGCACGCGATCTTTAAACAGACCGATGCCGACGTGACCAGCTTTGACGGTGGCTATGGCTCCGCTTACCTGGCGAAGATGGTGGGTCAAAAACGCGCCCGCGAGATCTTCTTCCTGGGTCGTAACTATTCTGCTCAGGATGCATACGACATGGGCATGGTGAACGCCGTGATTCCGCATGCCGAATTGGAAGACACTGCTTATGAGTGGGCGCAGGAGATCCTAGCCAAGTCCCCTACCTCCATCAAGATGCTCAAGTTCGCCTTCAACCTGACCGACGACGGCATGGTGGGCCAGCAGGTGTTTGCCGGTGAAGCCACCCGCCTCGCCTACATGACCGACGAAGCCAAAGAAGGCCGCAACGCCTTCCTGGAGAAGCGCAAGCCAGATTTCTCGGACATCAAATGGATTCCGTAAGGTATAGCCTGCAGGTATAGCACCAGCAAAGCCGCTCCGTTATGGAGCGGCTTTTTGTTTTTTTGCTTAAAAGTGGTTGCGGATAAATACAATTTACATCCTTTTTGATCGAACACTTAGTGCGCCTGATACCACAACTAAAACTAACTACCAATAAATCAGGCATATTAGGCGTACATAAACGGGTATACCCGTATTACCCGGTTATATCCGCTTAATTCTATACTTTTACAAGGTCATTTCGCTACATAATATGCTTATTTCTTTTAAACGCACAGTAGGAATGTACAATTAAATACACAATTAGAAATAATTAAGTCTAGTCTATATCCAAATTCAGGTTGGAGTCACCGCGACAGACCTTGTTAGAAATAATCCAGCTGGGAGATGAGTTGTTTTCAGTAAGATTTCTTATATTGAATAAGTAAGATATACAAGCTCAAAAAAACTTAAACTCCGGTTCTTGGCAGACTGAAACAGTTTTGGCTGGGAGCTAGAAACTCTACACATAGTGCAGATAAACGTAATAGACTTCCATATATCTAGTAGTTGGCGTACATTGGAATCATGAATAGACAACAAGAGATAGAAGAACTGTTTTCAATGTTTCACGATTTTGAGATAAAGAGTGTGAGCAAAGACGGGGAAGCTTTGACCTTGGATTTTGTGATTCCTTGGGGGCAGTTATGGAATCCTGTCGTTTTGGAATACCAAATAAAAATTGAGCTGTCAGGGTGTAGGAATTTACTGTGTGAATACTTTCTGTTCAAAGACGATGAAGCTAACAAATCAAAGCCTCTTGCACTCCGAGAAACAGAAAAAAGAGTAACCAGCGACCCACAGACTATGAATAAACTGGGGCTTGAAGTTCAAAGCTATACCTATACTCCACCTGATACTTACGTGCTTCATTGCAACAGTTCTAAAGAAATTGCTGGTGGTGAATTGACTTTGACAGCAACAGATTACCGAATCTTTAACGATAATGGCGAACCTTTGACACTTGACCAACTGAAGCAATATGCTACTCAATGGTGGGATAGTATAAAGGAAATGTGGGACGAGCAGAAAAAATAAAAACAACGAAACGCCAACAAAGCACATGTGTAAAGCTGCTGCTACGCCTTGCTCACCTCATGTACGAGCCGTTGGCAGTAAGTATAACTAAGAATACAAACGTAAAATGAACAGAATCAAAATAGGTGTTCTCATAAGCCTTTTGCTCCTCACTCTTTATTCCTGTAAGACAGCACAGACAAGTATGATTATAGCTGATAGCTATGACGAGAATAAAAACCAAACCACATTGTCTTTAATCCCAAATGGCAACATTGTAATACCAGGTAAGTGGACTAAAACAGAATATCTTCAAGCAAGCAGGCAACATTTCTTTAAAAACGGTGACTCAACTACAGTTGCAGTAACAAAGAACCCTAAGCAGAAATACCCATTTTTCAAAGCAGAACAAACAGACAAAGAATTTGTAGCAGATTTTGTGAAGTGGGATTCTGAATACTGGGCTAAGCAAGGAATTTCCACAAAAACGTTAGCTGACCAATCAAACAATGGTTACATATTATGGCAAGCTGTGAGCGAAGAAAAAAATGTAAATACAATATTTCTATTTGGCTCAAAAGATGGATTTGCCTACAACTTTTCCGGTACTTCAAAAAAATGGACTGTAGAGGAAATTCAGGACTTCTTAGTAAAATTGTTTAACGAAAACTAATCAATTAAAAATAAAAATGCCTTCTGCCAACAAGGTTTATACCCAATGCTTCGGCTGATAGCCTCGCACAAGGTATACACGAGACGTTCATATAAATTAATGAAAATCATCTTCAGCATAATATTGGTCTTCTTTTTTGTTGATGCTTGGGCAACCGACCAAGACCCTGACGTTTTGTATTACCAAGGGAGTAAATATTATCTGTATAGCAGCACAGTTGATTCCCCGCTTGAGTCTTTTACCCAACTTAAAGAGAAGTTGCAGAGTGTTAATAAGGATTGGATGGATAGCGGTTGCTGGAGGAATTTTACGGCAGAATGGACTATAGAAGGCGGGCAGTTGTACTTAACAAAAGTTAAAAACTGCAAGGATGGCAAGGAAATCAACTCATTGGTTGAGAAGACCATCAGCAAGAAGTTCGTTGACGGAAAAATGAAGGCTGACTGGGTTAACGGAGTTTATTGGGTAGGAAGCGGGGAGAGATACTGGAATGCCTTTGAAAATGAAATAAAATTCACGTTTGAAAATGGAGCCTTGGTAAGGACCAAACATTACGCCTCACCAAACTGCTCATATAACAATAGGGATACATTAGAAAACTTCATTTACTCTAACATAAATTGGGAAGAATTACCGAATAAGAGAGAGGATGTGTCCATAGATTTTGAAACGGACAGTGATGGAAAGTTAGTGCAGGCAAAAGTTCGGCACAGCGTTAGCAAAGAATTTGAAAAAGAAGCTTTGAGGGTGTTACGAAATGTACCATGTTGGAAGGTATTTACACATTTTGGAAAAGTCTTTGGGTGGCGGGATATTGATATTATATTCAGCCAAGAAAACAGAAAAAAATATGTCCGCTAACCCTGCACATAAGCTAAGCTTCGGCTACGCCTCACCCACATCATGCACGAAACGATAACAGGCATTCAGCCAATATGAAACCATACAAAACAGTAAGACTTATATGGACTTTCTACAGGAGCTTTGTGCTGGTTTCGATGGTGATTACCATTTGCAGTATCAAGCTACTCTGGGATTACGATTTCATGATATTCGGCATGCTGTTTTGGTTTAAAGTGGCCACCCTGGGTCTCGTATTTTACTTTGTTAACAGCTATAAGAGCAACCACTACTATTACTATCAGAACCTGGGCGTGTCAAGGGCTATGCTCTGGGCAGCTACCTTGGGATTCGACCTTTTCCTGTTTATATTTCTCACCGTTCTTGCCTACAAAATCAGATGACCCACAAACTGGAAGCAGACAGTATTCAATTGGAGTTTGATGGCAGAAGGATACTTTCCGACGTCTATGTGAAGTGCGAAACAGGGGGAATAACTGGTCTGCTAGGCAGGAACGGGCAAGGTAAATCCTGCCTGATGAAAATCATATACGGCAGTCTAAGGTGTGACAAGTCCATCAGGTTCGATAATAAGATTCAGTTTGAAGCTTTCAAGCGCCCCGACTTACTTCTTTACCTTCCCCAGTTCAACTTTATACCGCCACATATAAGTCTGAAAAGGATATTCAGTGACTTTGAAATGGACTATTCATCATTTGCGCATCGATTTCCGGAATTCATGAAAAAGTATAAGTCTTCTATCGGTAATCTGTCAGGTGGTGAGCGTAGGTTAGTGGAAATCTATTCAGTTGTGAAATCAGCCTCTCAGTTTGCTATGCTTGATGAGCCTTTTACGCATCTGAATCCGATACAGATTGATAAGGTAAAGGACTTCCTAGTCGAGGAAAAGCAAAACAAAGGGCTCATCATAACCGATCACATGTTTAGGCATGTCTTAGATATTTGTGATACTTTATACCTGTTAACGAATGGTAAGACCCACTTGGTAAGTACAACTGAAGAAATAGAGGAACTTGGTTATGCAAGGGTATAAGGCATGATAAAAACTTAGAGCACTCTTATCCAAGCCTTAGTTAAGCACGTTATCAGAATATAAAACTGTAAAACAACCCTTGTCAATCACATGGAAAACGAAAAGGCATTTGTAAGGCATTTTTTCCAGGTAGGGGTTCCCCAATCTGAGAAACTGGATATCATTGCCCAGCACTTTCATGAGAAGCTGATTGACAAACACGACCACCTCCTGAACGAAGGTAAGATCAGTCAGGAATACTTGCTGCTCGAAAGTGGATTTATGCGTGCCTATTCGCTCGATACAGAAGGCAACGAAGTAACCACCGCCTTCTATGGTGCGGGGCAACCTGTGTTTGATGTGGCTTCCTTTTTTATGCGCACGCCTGCCAAAGAGAGTATTCAGGCCCTGGCCCCCTGTAGCGGCTGGGTCATTTCTTTTGAAGAACTGAACAAGCTCTTTCATAGCATACCTGAGTTCAGAGAAGTTGGCAGAGGAATTTTAGTAAAAGGATACGCTTCCCTTAAACTGCGTATGCAATCCATGATTACGGAGACGGCCGAAACACGCTATGCCATGCTGCTGCAGACGAACCCCGAAATATTCAGGCAGGCCCCTCTCAAACACATCGCCTCTTACCTGGGCATCACCGACAGCTCGCTTAGCCGCATCCGGCGGGAGATCAGCAGGCAGCACAAGTAGAATTTTGGTGGCCTGCAGCACTTCTTGCCAAATGACAAGTGGATTAGTGTGCCTGTGCGTTTACTTTGAATTGTAATTCATTAAACGCATGGCATTATGGAAACATTACCGCTTTACATCTATGGCACCTTTGTACCCACGGTACTTGCTGCCGCTTACTTTTTTTCGAAAGCCTCCCATACCCGCTGGCTCTTTTATGTCCTGCTCGGTTGGATGGCACTGACAGCTGCATTGGCTTGGGCTGGCTTCTTTAAGGTGACAGACACCTTGCCGCCCCGCTTTCTGGTTGCCGTGGTGCCCCCACTCCTGGGTCTTATTGCCGCTTTTTGTTCACCTAAGGCAAGGGCCTGGCTCGATGCTTTCGACCTGAAAACCCTTACGCTCCTGCAGGTCATGCGCATACCTGTTGAACTGGTCCTGTTCTGGCTCTTCCTGCACCAACTCACACCCGAACTTATGACCTTTCAGGGAAGGAACCTGGATATTGTATCCGGTATCACGGCCCCGCTGGTATACTATCTGGCCTTCGTGCGGAACAAGTGGCGAGCCAAACTGCTGATAGGATGGAATATAATCGCACTCGGCCTGCTGATCTTCACGGTAAGCCATGGTGTGCTCTCTGCCCCCTCCCCGTTTCAGCAGTTTGCCTTTGAGCAACCCAATGTAGCCGTACTGCTCTTTCCTTTTATCTGGCTGCCTGCTGTAGTAGTGCCCATCGCTTATTCCGCCCATATTATCTCCATCAGACAACTGTGGAAAGCATATAGTAAGAATAGGAAATTTATATATAATTTAGGGTCAGTTAAGCAAATTTAAAAGCCACTACATGCACCCACAAGTAAACGACTACATCAACTCATCCGAAAAGCACAAGGAAACCCTTGAGGCTCTACGTCAGCTGGTACACGACACTGTATCTGGCGTAACAGAGGAGTTCAAGTGGAGCCGCCCTGTTTTCCGCTCCGACAAAGACTTTGCTTACCTTAAAACAGCCAAAGCCTATGTCACACTCGGCTTTTTCCAGTTCGATAAACTCAACGACCCAAACTGCTTGCTGGAAGGAACCGGCAAAGACATGCGCCACATTAAAATCAAAAGTGTGCAGGATATCGATCGCGAACTCCTGACTGAGTGGTTTAGAGCCGCAGCGGTATAGCTAAACCAGTCCGCTCACGTATACCCGCCTATGAAAACCGAGAAAGAGAAAATGCTGGCGGGGGAATTGTACGACCCGCTGGACAAGCAGATTTCGGACGAGCGCCTGCAGGCGCGGCTGCTCCTGAAAGAACTCAACGACAGTCGTGAGGACCAGGTAGAAGAGCGCAGCCGTATCCTGAAAGCGCTGATCCCGCATGCAGGTGAGGGACTTTGGCTGCAACCTCCCTTCTACTGCGACTATGGCTACAACATGATCGTGGGCGAACGGGTGTTTTTCAATTTCAACTGTGTGGTGCTCGATGTGGCAGAAGTACGCATTGGAAGTCGCACCCTGTTCGGTCCCAATGTGCAGGTATACACGGCCACCCACCCGATGGATCATCGGGAACGTGCCTCGGGCCTGGAATATGCTAAGCCCATTACCATAGGCGAAGACGTCTGGATAGGCGGGAGTGCTGTGATATGCCCTGGCGTGACGATCGGAGACCGCAGCGTGATCGGGGCAGGCAGTGTGGTGACCAAAGACATACCCGCTGATGTGTTTGCGGCGGGTAATCCGTGCCGGGTTATAAGAAAGCTGAAGGAGGTATAGCGCAACCAATCAGGTATAGCTTCTCTATAATCACAAAGGGCCTCTCCGTTTCCGAAGAGGCCCTTTGCTTTGTCTATTTAAAATTACTTATACCAGTATTCTCACCGGATTCTCGAGCAGGTTCTTGAAGGTCTGCAGGAAGGCAGAGCCAACGGCGCCGTCTACTACACGGTGGTCACAGCTAAGCGTTACTTTCATCACGTTGCCGATCTTGATCTGACCGTCGCGCACAACCGGAGTCTGCTTAATGCCACCCACGGCCATGATGCAGGCATCCGGCGGGTTAATGATGGCAGTGAATTCTTCGATGCCGAACATACCCAGGTTGGAGATTGTGAAGGTGTTGCCTTCCCAGTCTGACGGCTGCAGCTTCTTGCTCTTCGCCTTACCGCCCAGGTCCTTCACTTCAGCAGCGATGGTTGAGAGCGACTTGTAGTCGGCGTTGCGTACCACTGGTACCAGCAGGCCTTCTTCTACAGCCACAGCCACACCGATGTTGATGTGCTTGTTGTAACGGATCTTGTCGCCCAGCCACGATGAGTTCACGGCAGGGTGCTGACGAAGCGCCGCAGCGGCCGCCTTGATCACCAGGTCGTTGAACGATACTTTCACCGGAGACACCTCGTTGATCGACACACGGGCCTCCATGGCCTTGTCCATGTCGATTTCCATGGTCAGGTAGAAGTGTGGTGCAGAGAACTTGCTTTCAGCCAGACGACGGGCAATCACTTTGCGCATCTGCGACACGTTCACTTCTTCGTATGAATCGGCCGGAGCACCAGGTATAGCCTGTGCAGCTGGAGCAGCGGCAGGAGCCTTCGCGGCTTCTTTCTGTGGAGCGGCTTCAGATGGCTTGAAGTTCTCCACGTCGCGTAGCACGATACGGCCACCTTCGCCTGATCCTTTGATCTGGCTGAGGTTAAAGCCTTTCTCTTTGGCTACTTTCTTGGCAAGCGGAGAAGCCTTGATACGGCCGTTTCCTTCTGCGGCTACTTGTTCTGTCTCACCGGCAGGTACTTTCGTATCTTGTACTTTATCTTCAGTAGTCTCTTCAGTGCGAGCTTCTATGTTTTCGTCAGACTTGGCGTTTTCTTCGCGTGAGCGTTCTTCCGTACCACCTTCTGCATCAAGCAGGGCCTGGTAGTCAGCACCTTTCTCACCAATGATCGCGATTACCGCATCGATCGCCACGGAGTCACCTTCGTTTACGCCTGTGTAAAGCAGCGTACCGTCTTCGTAAGACTCCAGCTCCATGGTTGCCTTGTCGGTTTCCACTTCAGCCAGTACGTCGCCTGCGCTCACTTTGTCGCCTACTTTCTTCAGCCACGATACCAGCACACCTTCTGTCATGGTGTCGCTCATCTTCGGCATGCGGATCACATTGGCCTTGATGTTGGACGTATCCACGGAGGTTTTAGCGGCTGGTGCTTCGGCTTTGGCAGGGGCGGCCTCTTTCTTTTCTTCTTTCTTCTCGGCCTTCGGCTCTTCTTTAGGCTCATCCTTCGCTGCTGGCTTCTCACCGTTTCCGGCGCCGCTAAGCAGGTCAGCGATATCTTCGCCCTCTTTGCCGATGATCGCTATTACAGCATCAACAGGTACAGAATCGCCCTTCTGCGGACCAATGTGCAACAGGGTGCCATCTTCGTAGGACTCCAGCTCCATGGTCGCCTTGTCGGTTTCCACTTCGGCCAGAATATCTCCGGCGCTTACCTTGTCACCTACTTTCTTAAGCCAAGATGCAATCACCCCCTCCGTCATCGTGTCGCTCATCTTAGGCATTCGTATCACTTCAGCCATAATTTATCGTCTTGTTTGTTCGCCTATTTCGTCTAATCAATAAGTCCCAAAATTAGACCTAAAAATATTTTATTCAAACTATACTCTCTATTTTGTTCAGGACCTGAAATTATACCTGCACATCCTGCAAATGGGCCACGTCACAGTACTTCTTCACAGTGAACATACTACCTGTGAAGTCGAGCTGGTAGAGGCACAGGTTCTGGTGCTCGAACTGGTCCATGCAGCGCAGTGGATAACGCAGCAGCTGACTCAGCAAAATGCGCATAGCACGGCCGTGCATGCAGATCAGCACATTTTCTTCTTCCGGTCTGCTCAGGATCAGGTCTACCACAGGCTTCTGCCGGGCGGCCACCAGATCGGGGCTCTCCCCTCCTTCTATGCACAGACTGGTCTCGCCTTCGGTCCATGTCTGCAGCATGCGGTGGTAGTAGGCATCCTCCTCCGGGGTGATGCGGGTGCCTTCGCGTGTGCCCCAGTTAATCTCGTTCAGCCCGGCATGGCGCTCGTGCGGTATACCTTTATCGATAAAGCCCTGCACCGACTGCACGGCACGCTGCAGCGTGGAGGTGTATACCTTGTCGAACGGAATGTGCTGGTACTTTTCAAAAAATGCGGCTGCCTGTCTGCGACCCAGCTCGTTGAGCGACGCATCCACGCCACTGCCTTGTACAATGCCCTGCAGGTTAAAATCGGTCTGCCCGTGGCGGATCAGGTATATTTTCTTAATACTCAAAATTGACTTACTTTTGCCTCTTTACAGATACGAGAATGCGAAGTTAGCATTCAAAGCCTATACAAAATGGATTCTACGTTAGAAAAGCTGCAAGAGTGGAGTAAAAACACGATGGTGGAGCACCTCGGCATCAAATTAACCTCTTATAAGGATGGCGTTCTGATCGCAAAGATGCCAGTTGACAAACGCACCCACCAGCCGATGGGTCTGCTGCACGGCGGCGCTTCCGTGGCTTTGGCCGAAACGCTGGGCAGTATTGGCGCAGCACTTACAGTGGATCTTAGCCAGAAAGCCTGTGTGGGACTGGAGATAAATGCCAACCACATCCGCAGCGTGCGCGAAGGTTGGGTATACGGCGAGGCCAAAGCCCTGCACCAGGGCCGCAGCACACAGGTATGGGAAATAAGAATCACCTCCGAAGCTGGCGATCTGATATGCCTTAGCCGCATGACCGTAGCCATAATCGATAAGAAATAAAAGATGGAGCAGGCAGCTGGTATGGGAGAGGAAAATAAGCAACATTATACCCTGGAACAGGTGTTGTCGGCTGCATTGCGACAGCAGCAGGCCGTTGCCGTCTGGCGCCTCCCCTTGCAGACCGAAGTGCAGGCCTGCATCTCTTTTGGCACGCAAACTACCTCTGCTATACCTGACCTGGAGCCTAGCCCGGCGGGCTTTCTGTTCTGCCCCTTTGTGACAGAGGTTGCGCATAGCCACATATTCCTGAAAGCCGACATCAGTTACAGCTCGCTCTCCAAGCAGCTCCGCACGGCCCCTGATGCGCCCGCTGCGCAGGTGAATTTATTTAAAGAAGCACTGACTCAGGCTGAAAACGGGCAGTCAGCGCAATGGCCTATACCTGCCAGTCCGCCCCGTCACTCCGACCGCAACGAAGAAACCTTTAAAGCAGCCGTGAGCCTGGCCGTGGATGTGATCCGGGCGGAGGCGATGGAGAAGGTCGTGCTCTCAAGAAGCAATTCTTCCCCCCTTCCTGAGGCTTTTAGTCTGCACAAGGCCTTTGAGAAAATGGCTTCGGCCTATCCCAATGCCTTTGTGTCGCTGGTGGCTATACCTGGTGTGGGCACCTGGCTGGGCGCCTCTCCTGAGATACTGGTGAGCGTGGACCAGCATCAGCTGTTCAAAACGGTGGCATTGGCCGGTACGCAGCCCCTCTGCGAAGACGGCTCCACGGCCAACGCCATCTGGAGACAAAAGGAAATTGAAGAGCAGGGTATGGTGGAACGCTACATTCTGAGCTGTTTCAAAAAGCTGCGCCTGCGCGAATATAACGAAGTGGGCCCCCGCACGGTGATAGCTGGTAACCTGATGCACCTGCGCACCGATTTCAAGGTGGATCTGAAGGAAGTAGACTTTCCCACTCTCGGAACCGATATGCTGCGCCTGTTGCACCCAACCTCCGCCGTTTGCGGTCTGCCAAAAGAGCCAGCCTTGCGTTTTATACAGGATCACGAAGGATATGACCGCAGCTATTACAGCGGCTTTTTAGGACCCGTGAACAGCGAAGCCGGCACGCACCTGTTCGTGAACCTCCGCTGTATGCAGCTATTGCAGCAGGAAGCCGTACTATACGCTGGAGCCGGCATCACCGGAGAGTCCTCCCCCGAAAAAGAATGGCATGAAACACAGCACAAAATGCAGACGATGTTTAAGATTCTGGCTGAATTTTAAACATCGTCTGCATTTTGAATGAGTGAGTTAGCGATTGAGTGAAGGAGTGATTAAATAAAATTAAAAACTCGGTTTATATTCTGCTCAGCTGTAGCTACTCCCAGGCTAAATTAGATAAATTAACCATTACCCAAATCACTGACTGACTCACTCATTCACTAACTCACTAAATCAAAAATGATCCAAGCGCCTGTTGTCAATATAGCCGAGATATGTGCCCGCAAGGGGGTGGAAAATGTGGTGTTGTCGCCGGGGTCGCGCTGTGCGCCGCTCACGATCGCTTTTGCCCGCCACCCGAAGTTGACGGTGCGCACCGTGAGTGATGAACGGGCAGCGGCCTTTATCGCCCTCGGTATGGCACAGACGACAGGCAGACCAACGGTACTCATTTGTACTTCAGGTACTGCAGCTTTGAACTACGCGCCCGCTGTAGCGGAAGCCTTCTTTCTGCAGGTGCCGCTGCTAGTTCTCACCGCCGACCGACCGCCGGAGTGGATCGACCAGCTGGACGGACAGACCATTCGCCAGCAGCAGGTATACGGCCAGCACATCAAGCGCAGCTTCGATTTTCCGGTAGCCCTGGAGCACCCGGATGCGGTATGGCACACGGAGCGCATGGTGTCAGAGGCGCTGAACGAAGCGGTGGCCTATCCCGCTGGTCCGGTGCACATCAATGTGCCGCTGCGGGAGCCCTTCTACCCGGCGGAAGGTGAAAAAATAGTGTTTAACGAGCAGGTGAAGGTGATCGAGGAAGATCACAACGCCTTCGATCTCAACCCGATGCAGGCCCTCAAACTGGAGCAGGAACTGCTCTATTTCAAGCGGGTGCTGATCGTAGCCGGCCAGGAGAACCAGGATGCGAAGCTGTTGCATGCGCTCCAGACATTTATGAGCTCCACGGGTGCCGTAGCAGTAGGCGATATCATCAGCAACACGCAGCAACTTGTTGGTGTTGTGCGCCATCACGATGCAGTACTGGCTTGTCCTGATCCGGAGAAAATGCAGGCACTGCAACCGGACTTACTGATTACCTTCGGCAAGTCGGTTATCTCCAAAAGCCTGAAGCTATACCTGCGCCAGTACAAACCAAAGGCGCACTGGCACATACAACCGGCCGGACAAGTGGCCGACACTTTTCAGTCGCTTACCAAGATCATTCGCTGCACACCGGGCAGCTTTTTCCGCAGCATGGCCGGCAGCACCCGCGAAGACGCTGGCTACATTAAATCATGGGCAGGTATAGAGGGCCAGGCTGCTCAGTTCCTGAAGGATTTTACCGCAACTGCGCCCTACAGTGAGCTGACCGCCATCAGCCACGTGCTTAATAGCCTGCCGCAGCAGAGCAACTTACACCTCGCCAACAGCATGGCCGTGCGCTATGCCAACATACTGGCCCTGCAGCCAGAGCAGGAAGTGCAGGTATACGCCAACCGCGGCACGAGTGGCATCGACGGCAGCACCAGTACCACCGTCGGCTGTGCCCTCAGCAGCAAGCGCATCACCACGCTCCTCACCGGCGACATGGCTTTCTTCTACGACCGCAACGGTCTCTGGCACAACTACCTGCCAGCCAACCTACGCGTCGTCATCATCAATAACCACGCTGGCGGCATATTCAGACTGATCGACGGTCCGCGAAGACAGCCGGAATTAGAAGAGTTTTTCGAAACAAGGCAACAGCTCGACGCCCGCAATACCGCCCAGGATTTCGGTTTGAGCTATACCGCCTGCGCTTCCCTGGAAGAGTTGGAGCTGGCACTTCCAGCATTTTTTTCCCGTGATGCCGGCGCAGGTATACTGGAGATCTTTACCGACAGCAAAGCAAACGCGGCAGAGTTTGCCGCCTATAAGCAGGCGCTGCTGAAGGCTTTGTAGGATAAGGGCAGGTATAGCTTTTTGAGCTTGTAATTCCTCGCCTCCTAATTTCTGAAACAGAATTGTCGCAAATGCCGGGGCAAGCTATCTCCTTGTGAAAGGCACACCCATACGATATATCCCCTATTAGATTGTCCGTTTCGCTGTATAATTCGTTTAAATAATTGTATACCAATTTCTTAAACCTAAATTTTTACAGCCATGAACTTAACGCAAGACATGCACCGGATCGAGCACTGGGCAGATGCACACCATCCGGTTTGGGTAGACTTCGTGCGCATGGCGCTGGGTATCTTTTTATTCGTGAAGGGTGTCATGTTTATTCAGGATACGGCAGCTCTGCAGAGCATTATGCGCAACAGCCAGTTTCAGTGGGTGTCGTTTGGGATGGCCCACTATGTGGCCTTCGCACACCTGGTAGGCGGACTGCTTATCGCCATGGGCCTGATCACGCGCATCGCTATTCTCTTCCAGATTCCCATTCTGCTGGGTGCTGTGTTCTTTATTAATCCACAGCGGGGCTTTTACTCCGAAAACACTGAACTCTGGTCATCTCTTATTGTCCTGATCCTGCTCATAGTCTTTCTGGTTTTGGGCTCAGGCCGTCTATCAGTAGACAACCTGATTCGCCGACCAGAAAGGGATGTGCTTTATTAAGCCTTCTAAGACTGACTTTGAGACAAACCTGTCTATTGCCGACGCCTCCACAAACTGCCAACTCTAAGTGAATCGGCGTCCGGCAGCCTGAAATCAATTTATGATGAGCTCCCGCTATCCTTTCTGAGGAGAGTGGGAGCACTTTATCTTTACAAACCTGCTTGCAAAAGGGCTGGTGCCTGAACAAAGGGCATCTTTACCAAAATTATACCCAGGCTTAGTTAGGTCTTATACCTGAATATCGTAATTTTGGGCGGCTATACCAAAGCAGTAAGTAGTAGGGTAGCCGGGCAGCACCTGGGCTATACCTGCCAGGCTTTGAAAACAAAACGATTGAACATGCGGCGAGGCATTCCTAAGGTTTTCCTTGCTTCTAACACTGAGACACCCCATGACGCAAAGGTTCCTGACCCTGAACGGTAACAAGTTCTATTACGACGAGATCGCGGCCTACTCTTTTCGCAACAGCGTACCGCTCAACGGCTACGAAGCTAAAACCCTCGAGTTTTGCCGTGACTGGCTCAATGGAGTGCAGGAATTTCCGATTCATACTTCCGGCTCAACGGGTACTCCTAAGCTGATCACACTCTCCCGCCTGCAAATGGAGATCAGCGCACGCCGCACTGTCAAGTTACTCGGTCTGAAAGCCGAAGAACACATGCTCGTGTGCCTCAACACAGAGTACATTGCCGGCATGATGATGCTGGTGCGCGGGCTGCTGACAGATATGCAAATGACCATCGTAGAGCCTGTCGGAAATCCGCTTACGCTGGCTCCTGCTGACGAAGTGTACCATTTCGCCTCTTTTGTGCCTATGCAGCTGCAGACCATTCTGCAGGAAAACCATGGTGCGACAGAGCGACTGGACAAAATGAAGGCTATCCTGGTAGGAGGTGCCCCGGTAAATTTTTCGCTGCAGCGTGAGTTACAGCAACTGCAAGTACCGGTATACCACACGTATGGCATGACTGAAACAGCCTCGCATATTGCCCTGCGCCTGCTCAACGGACCCGATGCTGCCGATTATTACGAAACCCTTGAGGGAGTTACCATAGGTCAGGACAACCGGGGCTGCCTAACCATAACGGCCGATCTGACTGAAAACGAAACGCTGGTGACCAATGACATTGTAGAGATTCTGACCCCTACCCGCTTCCGCTGGATTGGTCGCGCTGATAATACCATCAATACAGGTGGTGTGAAGGTGCAGACCGAAGTGGTGGAGGTAGCCGTGTCAGAAGCACTGGCGGAGTTGGAACAGGCGCCACGTTTCTTTGTGGCCTCACAGCCCGACGAACTGCTGGGTGAAAAGGTGATTCTGGTGCTGGAAGGCAAACAACTCACTGATGAGGAAGAGCAGCGGGTAATGGATAAAATGCGAAGCATTTTACGCAAGTTTGAAATGCCGAAAGACATTTACTACAGCCCAGCATTCTCTGAAACGCCTACCGGCAAGGTGTCCCGTTTGCGCACCATGCAGAAGCTCGGGCTCGAGACAGATTAAAACAGGCAGGGCGCTAACGCGTAGTAAGGTAAAACAACAGACCTTACTATGCGACCATTATCTTTCCTAAGCCTTCTCATACTGACTGCACTTACCCTGCAAGGATGCAGTGGCGGACTCTTTTCCTCCAGAGCCCCTGTGACACTGACCGAAGCATGGGCCACTGACAACACCCTGCGCACACCGGAGTCGGTGGTATTCGACCGTGAGCGCAATGTCCTCTATGTCTCCAACATCAACCAGGTCAGCAAAGACCGGAAAGACGGCGATGGCTTCATTTCACGCCTCAACCCCAATGGCGATGTAGATCAGCTGTACTGGGTGTCTGGCCTGAACGACCCCAAAGGCCTGGCGCTGCACAACAATATACTCTATGTGGCCGATATGGACGAGATCATTGCCATCGCTACGCAGACTGGTGCCGTACTTGCACGCCACAAAGCTGACAAAGCCCAAATGCTCAACGATGTGACGATTGACAATGCCGGCAATGTATATGTGTCCGATTCTCAGCGGGGCACCATCTACCTGTTTCGCAACGGCCGCGTGAGTCAGTGGCTCGACACAAAGCGCGAACGCCCCAATGGCTTGCTCTATGACAACAACCGCCTGATCGTAGCCTCCAACAACACCGGCAAGGTTCGCTTCCTGGATATCGAGCGGCAAGACTTCACAGACTGGACCGATAAGATTCCGTCGGCTGATGGCATAACCCGGGTAGGCACAGATGGCACCCTGGTATCGAACTGGAACGGAGAGATTTACTATGTCGACATCAACGGACGGAACTGGAAAATACTTGACACCAAGAACAAGAAGATCAACACCGCCGATATTTTCTATTCTGAAGAGCAGGGCCTGCTTTACGTTCCTACCTTTTATGACAACCGCGTCATTGCTTACCGGGTAGCCTTCTAAAAAAATTGCACTGATTTTTTTAGAAATATCTCAAGCCTGATAAAATCTGGCTCAGATTATGCATATACAGCCGTATACGTAATCTGTACTGGAGATAAATTATGAAGATGAAACAAACGTATTTGCTGGCCGGTGCAGTGCTACTGGCTGGTTTTAGCGCCATGGCGCAGGAGAGCTCAACGCAGCTCCCGCCGGCAGAGCAGAAACAACTAAAAGTTGCTAAACCTGACACCACCGCCCGCATGGAAACACTGTCGGGCATATTTCTGAACCCCACTAAGAAAGGCACATTTGTGCTGGACTTCAACCAAGTGCTGACTGAAAACGCACGGCTGGAAGTAAAAAACAAAGCTGGTAAAATAGTCTACAAGAAGCCTGTGAGCGTAGCCAAAAAAGAGACTGCCTGGCGCTTCGATCTGGGCAAACTAAGACCGGATACCTACCAGGTGGAAGTGATCACGCCTGACACGACTTATTGGACAAAATTCAAGATCGGTCGGTAATACTTCACTTTCTTACGAATGCGCCCCGCTACAGATTATGTGGCGGGGCGCATTCGTTTACTTTATAAAGTGACAGCATCTTATACCTGACTCCACTGCTGCACCACATGGTATAGCAGCGAAGCGCCGAGTTTTGCCGTTCGGTTATCGATGTCCAGCGCCGGGTTCAGTTCCACCACATCCAAAGCCAGCATTTTGCCGCTACTGATGATTTCTTGCAGCAGTATCAGCACGATTTCCGGGTGAATACCCAGCGCGGCTGGCGCACTCACACCCGGTGCGTAGGCAGCGGCAAACACATCCAGATCGATGCTCACGTAGAGCACATCCACCAGCGCCATGAACTGCTGCAATTTCTCTCGCAGGGCTTCATAGTTGTATACCTGCAAAGCGGGCGCAAACACGTAATCAGCACCATAGTCTTTGGCTGTGTTGAAGAGCTTTTGGGTGTTACCATACTGCTGTATGCCGAGGCACAGGTAATTGAACTCCCGGTTATCGACCAGCAGGTCGTCGGCTATCTGCAGAAAAGGTGAGCCAGAGCTGGGTTGTTTTTCGTAGCTGCGCAGGTCAAAGTGAGCGTCGAAGTTGATGATCCCAAGCTGCTTATCCTGAGGCAGCAACTGCTTTATACCCAGATAATGACCATAGGCTGTTTCGTGCCCACCGCCCAACACAATGGTTTTATAGGTATGGGCAAGCAGGGCGTGCACCTTTTTGCCCAGCTGTTTCTGCGCTTCCTCCAGGTTCTGGTTGGTGCAGTACACATCACCTGCATCAAACAGGGTAGTGTCATCCTCCAGATGCCAGGCAAATGACGCCATGGCCTGCCGCAAAGCGGCCGGACCCGCTACAGCCCCTTCTCTTCCCTGGTTACGCCGCACCCCTTCGTCGCAGGGAAAACCAAGAAAAGCGATTGCCTGATCTGACGAAGCAGACTCGACTTCACCACTCAGGTTGAGGAGTTGTATTCCCTGGTGCCAGCGCTTGCCTTCTTCACCATCTGTAGCGTCTACTCTTCCTTTCCAGGTGCCGGGTTCTGTAGGTTTATACATTTGTTAATTGCTGAATTGTTGATGGTTAATTTTTTATCAGGGACAGGGATGTGTTTTCAAAGGAAGGAATTTTCGCTTACCTTTTATACCTCCCTCCCCTGCTTCCATACCTTGCTTGGCTTAAGTTTACCTTGCTGGTAGAGGATTTCTCTGTAATTATCGGTTGGGAAAGCGATCAAATCAGCCTGCTTGCCTTTCTCAATTGTTCCGCGATCAGGCAGGTTAAGTGCTTTTGCGGCCCGAACCGTGATGCCGGCCAGCGTCTCGGCACAAGTCAGTTTCTCAGCGGCTCCCAGCAAGGCAGCCTGCAACAGCAAATCACCCATCGGCGCAGAACCCGGATTCCAATCAGTGGCGATCGCCACACATAGACCGCCGTCGAGCATTTTACGGGCCGGAGCGTAGTGCATGCCTAAACCCAGCGATGCACCCGGCAGCACAGTAGCCACTACGCCTGCAGCTTGCATCAGGGCGATCTCCTCGTCTCCACTTGCCTCAAGATGGTCGGCGCTCAGGGCTCCTACTTCGGCGGCAATTCGGCTTCCACCCGTACTGAACTGGTCGGCATGCACAGTTATGTCAAAGCCCATGTCCTTTGCGGCCAGCAGGTACTCCATCGAATCCTCCTCGTTGAAAGCAGTGTCCTCAATAAAAATATCGACCCGGTTCGCCAAGCCCTGTTCTTTGATCTGGGGTAGCAATTCGGTCACTACTTCCTGCAGGTATAGCCGCGAATCAGTGTGCTCCGGCGGACGCATGTGGGCTGCCAGACAGGTAGGTACAAGCTCCAACGCATGGTGCTTGTTGACCAACTGAATCGCCTCCAGCATTTTGATCTCTTCTTCGGTAGTCAGGCCATAGCCGCTCTTCACCTCGCAGGTGGTCACTCCTTCATGCAGATGGCGGTCACAGCGCTTTCTGAGCAAGTCGACCAGCTCTACTACGGTGGCTTCACGGGTTTTGCGTACGCTGTCGAGTATACCGCCTCCGCTTCGGGCTATCTCCAAATATGATTTGCCGGCCACCCGCATAGCGTAGTCGTTTGCTCTAGAACCGGCAAAGCAGATATGGGTATGGGAGTCGACCAGCCCCGGCAAGAGCACCATGGGCTCAGTTATTTTCTGTAAGGCATAGCCCTTCTCCTGCGCAATCTTCAAAAGCTTATCGTATTGCTCTACCAGTACAATGTACCCATCATACACCAGTACTCCTGCATCTTCAAGCACCACTAATGCCTCATCAGCAATTGGCCCCGCTTCTGGCAATCCGGCCATGGTCACTACCTGTTTAAAAGGGCCAATCAAGGTATGATTATGATCCTGTTTCATAGTTTTAAACTGTTGTCTGTTATACCTGCTCAAGCCTTCATTTCAAACGTGATAAAGCGAATTTGAAGAAAGTGAAATCGAAAGTAATGATCAATAAAGCTCGCTCCTCAGGTATAGGAAATGATAAGAAAAATTGCCCTCCCCTGTTATTAGGAGAGGGCAAGAATAGTGTTACAAGTTCAAACCAAACTTCTCGGCATTGGCCTGCGCGGTTTCGTAACCGGCGTCGGCGTGACGGAAGATGCCCATGGCGGGGTCGTTATGCAGCACACGGCTCAGGCAGCGGTCGGCACGCTCGGTGCCGTCAGCCAGAATCACCATACCGGCATGCTGCGAATAGCCTATACCTACGCCGCCACCGTGGTGGAACGACACCCACGTAGCACCACCGGCCGTGTTGGACATCAGGTTAAGCAGCGGCCAGTCCGATACGGCATCGGACCCGTCCAGCATACCTTCGGTTTCGCGGTATGGAGAGGCTACGGAACCGCAGTCGAGGTGGTCACGACCAATCACGATTGGCGCTTTCACTTTGCCGTCGCGCACCAGCTGGTTGAACATCAATCCGGCTTTTTCGCGTTCGCCCATACCCAGCCAACAAATGCGGCAAGGCAGTCCCTGGAAAGCCACTTTCTCCTCGGCTTCGTCGAGCCACTTGATCATGTGCGTATTTTCCGGGAAGAGCTCTTTCAATGCCTCGTCTGTCACGCGGATATCCTCCGGGTCGCCTGAAAGGGCAGCCCAGCGGAAAGGTCCTTTGCCTTCGCAGAAAAGCGGACGCATGTACTCCGGCACGAAGCCCGGTATGTTGAAGGCATTCGGCTCACCGCCCTGCTGTGCAAACTCGCGCAGGTTATTGCCATAGTCGAAGGTACAGCTACCGCGACGCTGCAACTCCAGCATAAAGCCTACGTGACGGGCCATACTCTTGAGTGAGCGGGCTTTGTATTCTTTTGGATCACGCTCACGCAGCTCCTTCGCTTCCTCCAGCGTCAAACCGTTCGGCACGTAGCCGTTGATCGGGTCGTGGGCAGAAGTCTGGTCGGTGAGGATTTCCGGGGTGATGTTATCCTGGATCAGTTTCTCCAGCACATCGCCGATGTCGCCTACCAGACCAATAGAGATCGCCTCGCCCTTTTCTTTCGCCTCGAGGGCCCAGCGCTTGGCCTCTTCGTAGTCGTAAGTCATTTTGTCGATATAGCGGGTTTCGAGGCGTTTTTTGATACGCTCCGGGTCTACATCCACTCCCAGGAAAGTAGCACCTGCAATGGTAGCTGCCAAGGGCTGCGCACCGCCCATACCGCCAAGTCCGCCTGTTACGAGCAGTTTGTGGCGCAGGTCGTCGTTGAAGTGGATTCTGCCGCAGGCAGCAAAGGTCTCGTAAGTACCCTGCAGGATGCCCTGCGTACCGATGTATATCCAGCTACCGGCCGTCATCTGGCCGTACATCATCAGGCCGCGCTCCCGCAATTCATTGAAATGCTCCCAGGTGGCCCAATGCGGCACCAGGTTGGAGTTGGCGATCAGTACACGCGGCGCCTCGGCATGCGTTCTTACTTTACCCACTGGCTTACCGGATTGTACCAGCAAACTCTCGTCTTCCTCCAGATTCAGCAATACCTCGATGATCTTCTGAGCATCGGCCACGGTGCGAGCCGCCTGCCCGATGCCACCGTATACTACCAGTCGGCTCGGATCCTCCGCCACTTCGTCGGTGAGGTTGTTGAGGAACATGCGCAGGGCCGCCTCACTCTGCCAGTTTTTGGCATTCAGCTCCGGTCCGGTTGGCGGAATGTAAGTCGGATGATTGGCGTATTTCTGGATAAACTCGCTCACAGAGAGATTAGAGCGTTTCACAGATTCAGATGCTGTGGCGTTATTCATAGTTCATTCGTTCGTAAAATCCTGTTCAATATTCTTAAAAAAAGAGCAGAAAGGATAGAAAAATCATGCTTAATTTCAGCCTCCTGACCTTTGTCACACCAATGTATCAACAATAATCAGCATGTTTCATATCCCACTCTCCTCCCTCCGTCCCCACTTTGGCGACATCGACATCTACCTCTTCGACCAGTTGCTCAAAGGCTGTATCCAAAAAGGTATGCACCTGCTCGACGCCGGTTGCGGAACTGGCCGAAACATTGCTTACCTGATGCAAGCCGGCGTGGAGGTATACGGAGCTGATATTTCGGCAGAAGCGATCGGGAAAACGCGAGAGCTGGCATCCGAACTGGCTCCTACCCTACCTACGCGCAACTTTGTAGTAGCTGATCTGGATGCGCTGCCTTTTGAGGATAAAAGATTTGACGTAGTGATCTGCAGTGCCGTGCTGCATTTTGCCCGAAGCGAGGAACATTTCAAAAGCATCCTACGGGAGTTGTGGCGGGTACTCAAACCTGGCGGAATGCTCTTCACCCGCTTCAGCACTACCATTGGGTTGGGAAGTAAGTTGCAGCAGGTGGAGGGCAGGTTTTATCGGATGCCGCACGGTCCGGTTTGGTTTCTGGCGGATGAAGAGCTTGTGATTGAAGTAGAACAGGAATTAGGAGCCGAAAGATTGGATCCTTTGAAGACAGTGCTGGTAGAGCAGGAACGGGCGATGACAACGTGGGTGGTGCGGAAATAAATTACCTCTCCCCAGCCCCCTCCTAAAAACAGGAGGGGGAGTCAAACAAAACCGACTAAAATATTTTGAATGGGAGCAACTTTTGGACTCTGTGTGCTAGTTTATTTTAATTAGCATAGTAGCGTACGGCCACCAAATAACTCTCGCTCACGAGAAGCGATCGAGTGCAAAAAACAAAAAATAAATTCTCTTAACCCCCCTCCTGTTTTTAGGAGGGGGCTGGGGGGAGGTTACCTCTCACTTAACAACCCCATCGACTTCACCAGATTGATAAACTCAATCCGATAGCCCTCTTCATCCTTGCCTCGTGCATTCTTCGCCAATTCCATTACCATGGGGAACGAAGCATTGCCCTTAAACTCTGAATCGCGGAGCAACATGCCGCAGGCAGCCACGGCGGCTGAGAAACGGAAGTTGTCGGAGGTTTGGGTCACAGGTATAGCCTGACTGCTCACGGTCGTGGTCATTAGTCTGCTGGTCTCACCGTCTGGTTCTTTGTAGCGCAGCTTCATTGTGAGCATTTCGTCAGTACGTTTTGCTTTCGGATCGACAGTTGTTTTCTGATACTTCAGTTCATCCACTTGTCCCGCCTGCGTATCGGACGAAGCCCCTACGGGCACAATCTCATAGAGGGCAGTCACAGTATGGCCGGAACCCATGTCGCCGGCGTCTTTCTTGTCATCGTTGAACTCCTCGTTGGCCAGTGCGCGGTTTTCATAACCGATCAGGCGGTAGGCTTTTACTTTGGCGGGGTTGAACTCAAGCTGCAGTTTCACATCTTTGGCAATGGTAAAAAGCGTGCCGCCAAACTCGTTTACAAACACCTTCTGCGCTTCCCTAATGTTATCGATGTAGGCGTAGTTGCCGTTGCCTTTATTGGCTAATTGCTCCATGCGGGAGTCTTTTAGGTTGCCGGTGCCAAAGCCCAGCACAGTCAGGAATACGCCTGTTTCGCGTTTCTTCTCGATCAGGCGTTGTAGTTCGCTGTCGCTGCTCACGCCCACGTTAAAGTCACCGTCCGATGCCAGAATCACGCGGTTGTTACCGCCTTTCACAAAGTTTTCCTCTGCTACTTTATAGGCCAGGTTTATACCTGCGCCACCTGCCGTAGAACCGCCTGCTTCGAGCTGATCCAAAGCCGTGATGATCTTCTTTTTCTCTTTTCCGGAAGTAGAGGGCAGCACCAACCCGGCAGCCCCTGCATAGACCACTATCGATACCTGATCCTGCGGACGAAGTTCTTCCACCAGCAACTTCAGACCGGCTTTCACGAGGGGCAGTTTGTCAGGTGAAAACATCGAACCAGACACGTCGATCAGGAACACCAGATTGGAAGGTGGCAGCTGATCGGTGGCGACACGCTTGCCCTGCAGACCGATGTGCAGGAGCTGGTTGTCTTTGTTCCAGGGGCAAGCTGACAATTCAGTTGTCACCGAGAATGGGGTATCTCCGCTTGGCTGCGGGTAATCATAGTTGAAGTAGTTGACCATCTCTTCGATGCGAACCGCGTCCACAGGTGGACGTTGACCCTGATTCAGGAAGCGGCGCAAATTGCTGTAAGAGGCATTGTCTACGTCGATGGAGAAAGTAGAGAGCGGATTTTTCTGGGCATCCAGGAAGGAGTTCTCTTTGATGAAATCGTAGTTTTCAGTGTTGTGCGAGAAGGGCTCTGCATCGAAAACTGGCGCAGCAGCATAAGACATGTTCTCAGCCCTGTTTCTTCCTGAGAAAACACCAGCCACCTTGCCTGCAATTGCCCGGGATAAGCTTTGTTCCACCACAACCACTTCATGTAATGTATGTGTATCTACCTGCAGTTTCACATCCACCACTTCCCGCTTGCCTACTTTTAATTCCTGTGTCATGTAGCCGATGTAGCGAAACACGAGCACAGCATTATCATTAGGTATAGACAGGCTATACTTCCCATGTTGGTTGGTGGAGGCTCCCTTGGTGGTTCCCTTGATCAGGATGCTTACACCTGGCAGTGGATTTCCAGCATTGGCGTCGGTTACGGTGCCGGTGATGGTGCGGCTTTGAGCGGTTGCAGTCAGCCCGAACAGCAGCAGGGCGAAAAGCAGGAAGAGGTTCTTTTTCATGGCTATTATGTTTTGGTTTCCGACATGATGCCACCTCCACAGGCTTTCCATAAAATTTTCAGAATATTTTTCTTTTCTTTAGAAAATCAATTCCAGCACATGCTCCCTTTCTTCATCAAGCTCTTCACCAACGCCAAGCCGCCGCCCGACGATGCGGAGCTGGTGCGCTTGTATAAGGAGACAGGTGAGCTGGAGCATCTAGGGGAATTATTTCAGCGCCACTCCAAGCTGGTATACCTGGTCTGCCAGAAATACCTGCAGGACCCGGAGGAAAGCAAAGACGCCACCATGCAGCTGTTTGAGCACGTTTCAAAAGCACTGCTGCAGCACAAGGTTAGCAATTTTAAAAGCTGGCTGCATGTGACGACCCGCAACTTTTGCCTGATGCAGCTGCGGGCCAACAAGCACAAAAGCACCGTGCCGCTCTCAGATAATGCCCCGCCTGTTATGGAAAACCCAGAGCCGCTGCATCCTTCTGACGCGGAGGAGTCGGAGAAAATGGAACAGGCTTTGCACGCGGCTCTGAAGGAGCTGCCTCCACAGCAGCGGGAATGCGTTGAGCTGTTTTACCTGCAGCAGAAGAGTTACAAAGAGATCAGTACCCTCACAGGTTGCGATCTGAATAAAGTGAAAAGCTACATCCAGAACGGAAAGCGAAACCTGAAAATCATCATGGAGAAAAACCATGCAGCCAGATAAGCGACATATACTTTGGGACGGGGGTGACCACCCTTCCGTGGAGCTGCTCGAGCAGTACCAGGAAGGCACTTTGCCCGATGCCTTGCACCACCAGTTGGAGCGCCACTTGCTGGACTGCGACCTGTGCTCGGATGTGCTGGAGGGATTGGCGGTGTCGGATGCTGCCCAAACTGAAAGCCATGTGCGCGACATCAACCGCCGCATAACTGCCAAAAGCCGCCGGCAGAAGCGTAAGCCAGTGCCGCTATACCTGACCGACTGGAAAGTAGCCGCTGCAGTAGCCATGGTGCTGCTCTCCACCATTGTGGTGTTCTACTACAACTACCAGCAGGTGAACGAACAGCAAGGTATAGCCGCCCAGCAGGAAAAGGCAATTCAGGAAGCCATGGATCTGGGTGAAAAAACCGAGGTACCTGCTACACCTGAAACCATAGGGGATGCAAAGCCCGACACGGTGCGTGCTAACCAGATAGCCGCTGTTCAGCAACCGAGAGCACTTCGTACACCTCGGACACGTAAAAGCCCACCTGCCCGGGAAGAAACTTTCGCAGTTGATGACCTGGAAGAGGTGGAAGTTGAAATTGATGTGGCTGATCTGACAGAATCCATACCTGATCGCATCGTAACTGCGCAACCTGAAAAGCAACTGGCCGAAGTAACGGTACCGCCACCCCTGCAACGTAACACCATGATGCCGGAAAGCACCTCCGTGGCCAAGTCACTGAAAGGACGAGTAGCAGGCGTGCAGGTACAGCGCAACAAACAACTTGGCCCGAATCAGGTGCAGGGCCAAGTGATCGATCAGGATGGTACTCCCCTGCCGGGTGTATCAGTGGTCGTGAAAGGGACTACACAAGGTGTAGCGACTGATGCACAGGGAAACTTTGTACTAACCTTGCCGGATGATAAAGCGACACTGGTCTTCCGTTACATCGGTTATCAAACCAGAGAAAAGGGAGTATATGCAGGCACTGATCCGATCACGTTGGATCTACAGGTTGACAATCGAGCTTTGAGTGAGGTCGTCGTGACCCGTCAACACACATCTAACCCAGCACCTGTAGTGGCTGCCAAACCAGCTGCAGGCCATAAAGCCTACCGACAGTATTTAACGGAAAACCTGCGCTATACCTCATACATGCCAAAAGGTCGTGTGGTGGTACGGGCAACAGTAACGACAAGCGGCTCTCTTGAAAATCTGGAGGTAATCCGCAGCCTTTGCGAACCCTGCGACGCTGAAGCCATGCGTCTCGTAGCACAGGGACCGAAATGGCAACCGGCGACGCAGGATGGGCATAAAATAGAGCAGCGGGTACGGATCATCGTGCGCTTCAGACCTGAAAAATCAAAAGAATGAAAGACCTGGTGAAATCAGCATGCGATGCGCTCTGCCGCAAGTATAGCTCTGACGAGGACTTAATCAGGCAGCTGTGGGATGAACTGGAAAAAGCGTATGCAGGCAAGAACAGGCACTATCACAACCTGGACCATATTGCCTACATGCTGGAGCTGGCAGATAGATATAAGCAGGAGATGCCACAACAGGACCTGCTGCGTTTCGCCATTTTTTATCACGATATCGTGTATAAGGCGACCCGCTCTGACAATGAAGAGCAGAGTGCCGTAATCGCCGCACAGCGCCTGCACCAGCTCGGTATACCTGAGGCGAATATACTGCAGGTGAAAGAAATGATCATCGCTACTAAGTCGCATCAGACGCATGTAGATAATCAGACCAACCTGCTACTCGACCTGGATCTTGCCATTCTGGGTGCAGACCAGGAGCGCTACGACAGGTATAGCGAAGGAGTGCGTAAAGAGTACAGTATCTATCCTGACCTGATTTACAAGCCGGGCAGACGCAAGGTGCTGCAGCATTTTTTGGCGCAACCACACATCTACAAAACACCAGCTTTCCAGGAGGCATTCGAGGAGAAAGCCAGAGCCAATTTACAGCGGGAGTTGAAGGAATCATAAAGTCATAAAAAAATCCCCTTCTATAAGTTGAAGGGGATTTTTTTATGACGCGAGCGTCCTCGCTCGTGACTTGCTATCATAGGGCCTCTGGCCCAGTTTTATAATAAATAGCGGCCAGAGGCCTCACCATAATAGTCACGAGCGAGGACGCTCGCGCTATACACTTAAGCCTTGGCTCTATTAAACAAATGTCCAAGCTAGGTTTACAAACTTGCCATATCGATCACAAAACGATACTTCACATCGCTGCGGAGCATGCGTTCATAGGCCTCATTGATGTCTTCCATCTTGATCAGCTCGATATCGGACATGATGTTGTGCTCGGCGCAGAAGTCCAGCATTTCCTGTGTCTCCGGTATACCGCCGATCATAGAGCCAGCCAGGCGTTTGCGACGGGCGATCAGGCTGAAGCCTGCCACGGTAGATGGCTCCGGCGGCGCTCCCAGCAGGATCATGGTGCCGTCACGTTTCAGCATCGACAGGTATAGGTTGTAGTCGTGCGGCGCCGATACTGTGTCGATAATAAAATCAAAAGAATTACGCAGCTGCTTGAGGGTAGCCTCGTCTTTGGTGACTGCAAAGTTATGTGCTCCTAAGTCCAGGGCATCCTGTTTTTTGTTAGGCGAAGTGCTCAGCACCGTCACGTCGGCACCTTTGGCAGCGGCAATTTTCACAGCCATGTGCCCGAGACCTCCTAGACCTACGATGCCTACGCGGTGTCCCTCCCCGATCTTCCACTGCATGATAGGCGAATAGGTGGTGATGCCGGCGCAAAGCAAAGGCGCAGTACGGGCCAGGTCCAGGTTTTCAGGTACCTTCAGAGTATAATTCTCGTCCACCACGATCTGGCTGGAGTAGCCACCATAGGTAATCGTCTTCCCGTCTCGCTCAAAGCTGTTGTAGGTGCCCACATTCTGTACTTCGCAATACTGCTCCAGGCCTTCCTTGCAGCTGTGGCACTCGCGGCAAGAGTCGACGAAACAGCCGACACCGGCCAGGTCGCCCTCCTTGAATTTCTTTACGGCAGATCCTACCTTACTCACCACTCCCACGATCTCGTGACCGGGTACCAGCGGGTACATGGCCCCGCCCCATTCGTTGCGGACCTGGTGCAGGTCTGAGTGACACACGCCACAGTATTTGATATCGATCAGCACGTCATGCTCCCCCACCTCTCGTCGCTCCAGACTGAAGGGCCCGAGCGGACTGGTAGGATCGAATGCGGCATAAGCTTTAGCTGAAATCATAGTTTAATTAAGATTTAAGAATTAATAGTAAGTTTAGTTTGGCACCTCGCCCAAAGAAAATTTCGACCGCACAGGGACTGATTCATGGCGCCTGAAATGGGGCTTAAACCTTACAGGCGACTCAGGAAAAAGTTTGCAGGCACCCCTTTGGCATCAGGTTTCAGGGCAAATATACCGCCGCTCTTCGGAAATTCGTGCAGCTGATCATTATCCAGGCCATTGCGGGCGGTGGTGATGTAGAGTGTATCCAGCCGCTCACCACCGAAAGCGCAGGAAGTAGTATGCGGTGCAGGCACTTTCACTTTGAGGAGTAACTCCCCTGTCTCCGGGTCCCAGCAGCCCACACCGCCACCGCCGTAGAGCGCAATCCAAAGCCTTCCTCTATCATCAATGGTCATCCCATCCGGCTTTCCTTCATGCTCCGGTATAGCTATCACATCCCGCTCTTTCTGAATAGTGCCTGTATCGTGGTCGTAAGAGAAGGACTGTACTTTACGGGTCGGCGTGTCAATGAAGTACATGCGACTTTTGTCTGCCGTCCAGACCAGTCCGTTTGAAACGCTCAGATTGTCCAGCACCTGTGCAATCTGCCCGTCATGTTCCATACGGTAAAGCACCGCAGCCCCTTCACGCGAGTCCAGTGCCATGGTGCCTACCCAAAACCTGCCAGCCGGATCACATTTTCCGTCATTGAACCGGATATCGTCCTGTTCTAACGGATTGGCCACCAGTGTCAGCTCGCCGGTTTCAGTGTTGATAAAATGGACGCCATTCTGCAGGGCAACCAATGCGCCGCCATTTACGATCGGTACCACCGTACCAGCCCGCTCACCTACCGGCCAGACGGTGTCTTCGTCTGTAGTGGGGTCAAAGAGGTGCAGTTCGCGACCTTCTATATCCACCCAGTAAAGGCGCTTCTCAGCCGGATGCCAGATGGCCCCCTCTCCAAGCGTGGCCTTGGCGTCGAGCACCAGTTCCGCTTCCAGTTCACTGTAATTTTTGGCTCTGCTCATGTGTGTTGGCTTGCTGTGGTTGAGGTATAAAAAAAGCTGTCCCCATACCTGTGTGGGTACCGGAGGACAGCTTTCGGGATCATGCTATTGGCGAAGTGACAGGATGTAACGAGCCATCTCCTTGGCATCGGCTTCGCTTATGTTCGGGTGCGGCGGCATTGGGATCTGTCCCCATGCTCCGGATCCGCCCTGAATGATTTTACTCGATAAATAAGTTACGTTTTTGTCATTGAATTCGTATTTCTCGGCCACTTCCTGGTATGACGGGCCTACTACTTTCTGGTCCACTTTGTGACAGGCAAGGCAGTCAGAACCGGCGATCAGCTTCTCCCCTTTGGCGTACTGTCCGGCCAGTGCCTCTTTTTGCTGGGCAGCTCCCTCCGTTGCTCCCGGACCTGTCTCGGTTCCGGCAGGTGTGGTCTGTACATCCTGGGTGGCTCCTCCTGCAGGTGGTGTGGTAGCAGGGCGCGGCGGTTGCGGACGGGAAGCTACTGCCGTGGTGTCAGGCTGGTAGTCACTGTCATAGTAGCGTTCATACTCCGATTTCTGCTCATTGCCGCAGGCTGTCAGCAGCGCAAAGGCCGAAATAGCCATCAGTATCTTTTTCATAGTGCAAGGTTTTGTTTGTTCTAAATCGTGCTCTGAGAGCGCTCAGAGAATATGTACTCTCCTGAGCGCTTAAGGTTTTCAGATTTAAAGCAGCCTCCCATTCAATTCAGTTTAAGCTATATTTTCAGGATTCTATTTTCAAAATGCGTAACTTAAGCCTGCATACCCTTTCTTATTCTATACCTTAAACCATGAAATTAACTCTTAAAAACGGGCTTCTGCTCCTTCTTCTGCTTCCGCTGCTGGCCTTTAGCAGCGCCCAGGCACAGAACCTCCCCAGCATCAGTTCCAAAACTGCGGGGATGAAAAAATTCTCCGGTTTCTATACCTTCTACTGGGACGAAAACAACGGTAAGATCTGGCTCGAGATCGATAAGTTCGGACAGGATTTTCTGTATGTAAACTCGCTGCCAGGCGGACTCGGCTCCAACGACATTGGCCTCGATCGTGGACAGTTGGGCGGCCAACGCATTGTGTCCTTCAAAAAGATCGGTCCGAAAGTACTGCTCGTGCAGCCAAACCTGCGCTACAGAGCCATCACGGACAATCAAAATGAAGCCCGCGCTGTGGAAGAGTCTTTCGCCCAGTCTGTGCTCTGGGGATTCAAGGCCGAGGCTGCGGACGGGAATCGGGTGCTGGTCGATGCGACAGACTTTCTGCTGCGCGATGCCCACGATGTGATCGGCAGCATAAAACGATCCAATCAGGGCACCTATCGCCTCGACGCCAGTCGCTCGGCGCTATACCTGCCACGCACCAAAAACTTTCCGAAGAATACTGAGTTTGAGTCCACGCTCACTTTCACCAGCGACAACGGCGGCTTTATTGTGCGCAGCGTCGCTCCCGACGAACAAGCAGTTACTTTGCGCCAGCACCACTCTTTCATCGAGCTACCTGACAATAACTACACGCCACGTGAAGCTGATCCGCGAGCCGGTTATTTCGGTATCTCCTATTTCGACTACGCCACACCTGTCAACGAAAAAATCGAGAAGCGCTACATTGCCCGTCATCGTCTGCAGAAGAAGAACCCATCTGCCAAGGTATCCGAAGCTGTGAAGCCGATCGTGTATTATGTGGACAATGGAGCCCCGGAGCCGATCCGATCCGCCCTGCTGGACGGTGCCCGCTGGTGGAACCAGGCTTTTGAGGCGGCTGGTTATAAAGATGCCTTCCGGGTAGAGATACTGCCTGATACAGCTGACCCGATGGATGTGCGCTACAACATGATCCAGTGGGTACACCGCAGCACCCGCGGCTGGTCTTATGGCGCTTCTGTGATGGACCCGCGCACCGGTGAGATCATCAAAGGCCATGTGTCGCTGGGATCTTTACGCGTGCGGCAGGACTACCTGATCGCAGAAGGACTGCTGGCACCCTATGAGGCCGGCAAGCCCGAAAACAAGGCGATGATGGAAATGGCACTCGCCCGTATCAGACAACTGTCAGCGCACGAACTGGGCCATACCCTGGGCATCATGCACAACTACGACGCCAACAACAATGCCTCCGTGATGGACTACCCACACCCGCAGGTACAGCTGGACAGAACCGGCAACATCAACATCAGCAATGCCTATGGTACAAGTATAGGTGAGTGGGACAAACTGGCCGTGACCTTTGGCTATCAGGACTTCCTAAAGGAAACCGACGAAAAGAAAGCGCTGGATGAGCTGCTGGCACAGGGCCGAGCCCGTGGACTTACCTTCATCTCTGACACGGATGCCCGCGCTCCCGGTGGCGCCCACCCGACTGCCCACCTGTGGGACAATGGCACCAATGCGGCGGATGAACTGATGCGTGTGCTTGATGTTCGCAGAAAGGCCCTGCAAAATTTCTCTGAAAAGAACATTAAACCAGGTGCTGCCATGAGTACGCTGGAAGATGTGCTGGTACCCATTTACAATTTCCACCGCTACCAGACCGAAGCGGCAGCAAAGCTGATCGGGGGCATGCGCTATACCTATGCCATGCGTGGCGATAAGCAGCTGGTAACCGAAGTGCTTGACAAAAGAGAGCAGCAAAAGGGCCTCGATGCCATGCTTCAGACGATTTCGCCGGAAGTGCTTACCTTGCCAGAGAACGTCATCGCCCTGATCCCGCCCCGTGCGCCGGGCCTGGGTAATAACCGTGAGCTTTTCTCAAAAAGAACCGGGCTCACTTTTGATCCACTGGCAGCAGCGCAGGCCTCTGCTGACTTCTCTATTTCTTTCCTGCTGCACCCGGAGCGTGCCTCCCGCCTGGTGGAGTTTGGCGCACGACATAACACCCTCAGCCTGCAGGATGTCACCAATCAGCTGATCGGGCAAACCTGGAAAAGCAGACGCCAGAACGGACTGGCTGGCCAGGTACAACTGCAAAACGAACAAGTGGTACTGAGCCACCTGCTAGCCCTGACACAGAACGAGAACGCCTCGTACCAGGCACGTGCCGTTGCCGCCAGCGCACTGACCGACATTAAGCAGCATGCCACCAGTCAGGCCAAACGCACACGCGACACGGGCTACAAAGCACATCTGGATTTCGCGCTGGCCCGTATGGAGAAGCCTGAGGAAGTGAAACCAACCAAACAGCTCAACCTGCCTCCTGGCGCCCCTATTGGGGACGGCGTATTTGGATGTGAATAGCCTCAGCAGGACCTAAAGTTTGGAAAATATGTCCGCTTTAAAATAAATTTGAAGTCGGACATTTTAGCTTGAGCAATGAAGAAAGAATTGAAGAACCCGTTTGGCCGCGTATACCTTACCATAGAGGTAAATGCCAAGAACAGATGGGTACATGTAAACTGGATGGGTTATCTAACAGAGGAGAATATCAAGACCGGTGCTCAAGCTTACACTGATGCACTGGCCGAGGCTGGTTACAACTGCGTTCTGAATGACACGCGGCTGATCATTGGCGGATGGGACCACTCCCTCAGCTGGGTACTCAATGAATGGAGCCCTCGTGCCGCCAGGGCCGGACTGAAGTATTTTGCCATGATCACTACTCCGGAAACCTTTGCTGAATCAACGGCCGCCAGCTTTTACAACAATCTGAAAGCTTTCACGGCAAAGGTATTTGATGACAAGAATTCAGCAGAGGAATGGCTCCAACAGTATTCTCTTAAAAAGTAAGCAGCCCTTGCTGACATAAAAACCCCGTCTGCGGTAGGTATACCTGCTACAGACGGGGTTTTGCATTTTTATTGTCAGTAATGTATTACTAGGAAAGCGTGCTGATCAGCTGCCGGATGTCCACTTCATCCGCATAAGGCTCCAGCACTGCCATGGCACTGGCTGTTTGCTTAAAGGTACTCACAACCTCGGCTTCTGCGCCTGTCCATACCTCCACAAATGTGTGTCCCAACGTGTACAGTAAGATCGTATACCCGTTCACCTGACGGCGTGCAATGAGGGTGCCCTCCTTTTTCAGGGCTTCGCGCTGGCTCCGGTAAGGAAGCCTTTCGAACATGGAATATTCCAGCATAATCGGGTGTTGCTTCGGGTAATTGCTTATATAAGGTTGGACGGTCAAAAATGGTTTCAAACAAAAACTACTAAGGTATAACGACTGGTTTCAGGAAAAAAATAAAGCTCACATAATCAACCACTTCTTCATCAGAATAAATTTCAAGCAAACAGGTTAGCTAAGAATTTATTACCAGTTTAATTCAATTCTCACAATACTACTTAAATGGCTTCATAGAGGCCCCCCTTAGACCATAGTAGCTTTCCGTTCGTATCAAATTTGCCGATGAAAGTGTTAAATACACCTTAGCCCTTCAATACGACCTTGCCATCTATAAGCAGTTCCTCTATAAATACGCCGCCCACATAGATGTTACCATTCTTATCTGTCGCCACGCCAATGGCGCCATCATTTTGCGGGCCACCCAATGTTTTCGCCCAAAGCACCTGCCCCGCTGGGTTTGCTTTGTACATAAACATGTCTGTATTCTCTAAGCTGGTAAGGGTATGGTTGCCGATGGTGATGGTTCCCTCAAAATGCCCCACCGAAATGATGTTGCCGTCTTTATCAACGATGTGGTTCTCAATGGCATTCATCCCCGTTGACCCGACCTGATGTCCCCATTGGATCTGGGCCTGCAGATTTAGCGAAAAGAACCAAAATAAAAGCAGAAGTAGAGGTTTATTCATGTAAGAGTAAGAAGTATATTGGAAGTCTGTATATAGATGATATCGCTCCATCACATATAGCATTAGCAATATAAGCTAATATTCAGATCTCTGTCATTTTTAATGATCACAATTATAGTAAGCCCACTCTTCTGACTAAACACAAGATAAATGTAGGATTTTGGCGAGTTGGATATTTACTTGCAGTTAGATTCAATACATCCTCTCACTGAACGTAAAATATTGTGAAAGCAGGAACACTTTCTTTTAAAGAAACATTTTTCATTGGCTTAATGCTATTCGCCATCTTCTTCGGCGCGGGCAATCTCATTTTTCCTTTATCATTGGGTCAGGCCGCCGGCACTGAACTTACACCTGCTATTATCGGCTTTCTGATGACAGGCGTAGGGCTTCCGCTGCTGGGCGTTATAGCGATCGGCATGTCTAAAAATGAAGACGTGCAGTCCATTTCGGCTAAGGTACACCCCCTGTTTGGACTATTGTTTCCGGTTATCATCTACCTGACCATCGGACCATTGTTTGCCGTACCCCGAACGGGCACAGTATCATATGAAATAGGTATAGCACCTTTCCTGCCAGAGGGACTGAAAACAACGGGATGGGGTATGCTGCTCTATTCTGTGGTATTCTTCACTGTCACTTACTTGCTGGCTCTGAACCCGGGTAAGGTCGTGGATCGCATCGGCAAAATTCTCACGCCGGTGCTGTTGCTAATCCTGGCTGCCCTGCTGCTCCAGAATATTTTTTCACCGCTAGGTGAGATTACAGCTCCGTTGGCAGCCTACGAAACAGCCCCTTTCTTCAAGGGCTTCCAGGAAGGCTACCTGACCATGGACACCATTGGTTCTTTTGTATTCGGTTTGATTGTGATCAATGCTATACGCTCCAAAGGAGTAGACAGCCCAAAGCAAATAGCCAAAGTCTGCACCACAGCTGGCCTGATAGCGGCGGCCGGACTTGGCCTGGTGTATGTCGGACTGGCTTACTCCGGAGCAACGAGTGTGCAGGCGATCGGACATCTGGAAAACGGCGGCCTGATCATCAGCCAGATCTCCAGTCTGCAGTTCGGACTCTCTGGCAGCCTGATTCTGAGCGTAGCCATTACCTTTGCCTGCCTTACTACCAGCATCGGCCTGATCGTGGCCTGCTCCAGCTATTTCAATAAGCTGCGCCCTTCTATATCGTACAAGCAGTATGTGCTGGGACTCACGCTGGTGAGCGCACTGATCTCAAACGTGGGTCTGACGCAGATCATCTCTTTCTCTATACCTGTACTGGTGGCGATCTACCCGATCGTAATCGTCCTGATTACCCTGACTCTGTTTGGCCCCCTGCTCCGCAACCGCAATGCGATCTATACCTGGTCGGTGCTGCTGACAGGTATCGTGAGTGTGGTAGAGGGACTGGGCGCCGCAGGATTTGAATTAGGCATCAGCGATGTCTTCGCGCGTTACCTGCCGCTTTACAGTCTGGGTATGGGCTGGATCGTACCGGCGCTGGTCGGCTGCGTGATCGGCTTTGCCCTTTCTATGCGCCAATCATCTTATGCACTTGAAAACGAGTAGTCCTATCTGTTCGGCATAGTGTTGATTCTTACAGTTGAGGCAAAGCTTAGGTAAAGCTATATTTTCCCGTAATTTTGCTTCTTATTACAGGATTGGCGTAAAATATGGTGCTGACTTACAGCAACACGAACGCCACGAACAACATGGAACCAAAAAGACTGAATAAATTCATCAGCGACTCGGGCTTTTGCTCCCGTCGCGATGCAGACGAGCTGATAGAGCAGGGCCGCGTGACGGTGAACGGGAAAATACCGACCGACCCCGGCATGAAAGTAACGCCGAAAGACAAGGTGCGCATCGACGACGAGATGCTGCGTGTGAAACAGGAACAGCCCGTTTACCTGATCTTCAACAAACCAGCCAACATGTCGGCCACCTCGGATATGGCGGTGCGCGACAATGTGGTGCGAGCCATCAATTTCCCGGCTACACTGGAGCCAACCGCCATGCTGGAGCGTGAAGCGGAGGGCATCATCTTCCTCAGCAACGACGGCGACTTTGTGCGTGGCGTGAAGCGTGCCGACAACAGATACGAGAAGGAGTATATCGTAACTGTGGACAAGATGATCACGGCTGATTTCCTGCAGAAAATAAGCGGTGGCGGCGCGCCTGTGCCGGGCGAAGAACGGCTAAACAACTCAGTATCAAAAGAAACCCAAACGCGCTTCCGCATTACGCTGAAACCGGGCACTGACCACTACCTGAAGCGCATGTGTGAGAGCCTTGGCTATAAGGTGATGCACCTACAGCGTGTTCGTTTCGGTGAGTTTTCGCTCGCCAAATTGCCATCCGGTCACTGGCGTGTACTTACGCCACAGGAGGTTAACAGCCTGACCAGCCTCGTACCCGGCGGCAAGGGGACAAGCAGCCGAAAAACTTCTGAAAGCAGCTACGACAGACCGGCACGAGGTGAACGGTCCGGAGCAAGAAGTGGTACTGGTAGTGCCTCTTCATCCAGAGACGGTGCTTCGGGCACGAATGCCAGAACAGGTGCAGGACAAGGTCCGGCAAGAGGTGGCAGACCCGGATCTTCTTCATCAAAAGGAAGTGATGGTGCCAGAAGAGCAGACGCTTCAAGAGATGGCTTTAAAAGAACAGGCACTTCCAGAGACGGCGCTGGCAGCCCGGGCAAGAGCACACGGGGTGGTAGCTTTAAAGGCTCTCCAAAATCAGCACCCGGCAGAAGCGCAGCTCCAAAAAGTGGTGGCAAGCGCGGTGATGCCCCGAAAGGTGGTGGCCCAAAGCGCGGCAGATAAAGCTTGAATGCTAAGAAATTAGCTGATTTTATACCTGACAAGCCCTCTTCCCATTCGGGAAAGAGGGCTTTTTTTGATAAGTCGTGGCTGGTGGAAATTTGGTGCACGATTGGACAGGTCGCGACCCAATGCTGTCAACTTAAGCAAATGGCTCTTTCGGATTACCTAATCCCCGTGTGTCGGCATACGCGGGTCTCCAACTCACTAATCCCAGGTTCCCATTTTACCCATCTGGTAGTCGCGGAAGGCCTGGTGAATCTCTTCTTCGGTGTTCATCACAAATGGTCCGTGTGAAACGACGGGTTCGTTGAACGGCTGAGCATGACCGAAGAGAATATAAGCATCTTCGGTAGCCTCGACTTTCACTTCCTTGCCTTCATTATCAAATTCTACCAAGGTAAGTTTCTCAGCCGTCTGCCCGTTTACCTTCACGGTGCCGCGCACTACATAGAAGAAGATGTTGCGCTCCGCAGGGATGTTGCAGACGAACTCTCCGCCTTTCTGCAGCTCAATGCTCACGATATGTATGTCGCTTAGATTCTGGATAGGCGCCTGCACCTCCCCCCAGCTGCCTGAGATCACGTTTACCCGCACCTTGCCATTGTCAAGTTCTACTACCGGAATTTTGTCTTTCTGCAGCCCAATGTACTTTGGTGCAGTCATTTTGTGCTGGGCAGGCAGGTTGAACCACAGCTGGAGGATCTCCAGTGGCCCTCCCTCCTTCTTGAATTTATCCGATGACACCTCTGCATGGATCAGGCCGCTACCGGCTGTCATCCACTGCACGCCACCAGCCTCAATGATATCCTTTCCACCGCCCGTATCCTGGTGCATGATGTCGCCATCGAGTATAAAGGTCAGTGTTTCGAAACCACGGTGCGGGTGTGGACCGAAAGGCAACCCCCTGTTGCCGGCCTTGTATACCTGCGGTCCATGGTGGTTCAGGAAAAGGAAAGGATCGATGTATTCCACTTCGCGCGTAGGTATAGCCCGGTAGGTTACCAGATCATCCATGGGCGCATATACTGCTTTATGTAACTTCTTTATCTTTCGCATAAGGTTAAATCTAGATCGACCGCAAAATAATGTATATACATCAATTACCCTAACCCCTATCAGATTGTTTCGGATAGCTTGATGTTCCCGCTATGCTTAACATAAAAATCCCACCGTTTCCAAAGCTGGATTGGGTGGGATTTTCACGCTACACTGATAGTAAGGTATACGGATACTTACCCGATTAAGCCGCTTTCTCTTTTTTTAGTAGCTTGAGTAGTGTTTCTGCCGCTGGTTCGGATGAAGCCGGATTCTGCCCCGTGATCAGCAGCCCATCGGTTACTACGTACGGCTGCCAATCGTCTGCCTTGGAGTAATCTCCGCCCAGTTCTTTCAGCCTATCCTCCACCAGGAAAGGCACAATATTCGTTAGCTGCACGGCCTCCTCTTCGGTATTGGTGAAGCCAGCTACTTTTTTGCCTTTTACCAATGGTTCGCCATTCGGCGCCTTGGCTTCGGCCAGTACGGCCGGACCATGACACACAGCCGCCACTGGTTTCTGCTGCTTCGTAAACTCCTCGATCAGACGGATGGATTCGCGGTCGTTTGCCAGATCCCACAGAGGTCCGTGCCCACCCGGGTAAAACACGGCATCGTAGTCCTCGGCACGCACTTCGCTAAGCTTCCTGGTGCGGGAGAGTTTATGTTGCAGGTCATCGTCTTCGTAAAAACGCCTGGTTGCCTCCGTCTGTGCATCAGGCTCCGTGCTTTTCGGATCGATTGGCGGCTGTCCGCCTTTCGGCGAAACCAGATCAACCTGCACGCCGGCATCAGCCAGTGTGTAATAAGGAGCGGCAAACTCCTCAATCCAGAAACCGGTCTTTTTGCCGGTGTCACCTAGTTGGTCGTGTGAGGTCAAAACAAATAATACTTTCATAGTTTATGCTATTTAGATGGTTTAGAGTCAATTCTTTTAACCTGATTTAGCTGGACATTGTTTTAGCTGAACAGCTCAGAGGACAGGTAGCGATCGCCCCGGTCACAGATAATACAGACGACCACGCCCTCCTCCAGTTCGGAGATCAGCCGGGTTGCCGCTGCCACTGCGCCTCCGCTGCTCATACCTGCAAACACGCCCTCTTCCCGGGCCAGTCGGCGGGTCATGGCAGTTGCCTCCTGCTGCGATACGTCCAGTATGCGGTCGACCCGCTCCCGTTCGAATATTTTGGGCAGGTACGCCTGTGGCCAGCGCCGGATACCGGGAATCTGGGAGCCTTCTACGGGCTGGGTGCCCACGATCTGCACGGCCGGGTTTTGCTCTTTCAGGTAACGGGATACTCCCATGATAGTGCCGGTCGTGCCCATAGCCGACACAAAATGCGTGACTGCCCCCTCGGTGTCGCGCCAAATCTCCGGGCCGGTGCTGCGGTAATGAGCGCCGTAGTTGTCCGGGTTGCCGAACTGGTTGAGCACAAAGTAGCCGCCTTTCGACTCTTTGTCGCGCACATAGTCTATGGCTGCTTCCATGGAGCCCTCGGCTGGGGTCAGCGTTACTTTCGCGCCATAGGCCTCCATGGTTTTTACCCGTTCGGGCGTGGCGCTGGCGGGCATCACCAACTCAATCTCCACGCCGAACAACTGCGCGATCATGGCCAGTGCTATACCTGTATTGCCACTGGTGGCTTCGATCAGCTTGGTTCCTTTTGTCAGTTCTCCCCTATCCAGCGCTCCCTTGATCATACCATAGGCCGCACGGTCCTTCACGCTCCCACCGGGGTTATTTCCCTCCAGTTTGGCCAGTAGTTTTACATTTGGGTTTGGAGATATATTCCTTAACTCCACCAAAGGGGTATTGCCAATAAAGTCCAGTAGTGTCCATGTTGTCATGTCTGTTTTATGCATCCTGTATACCTGTACGTGTTTATTGCCGCAATGGAATTGTCCTTTAGATGAAAGGGAAATACAGCAGGTATAAAAATGCTCTTGGATTGACTTCAGGCATGTTTCGGGTAGGTCACTCTATCATTGATTGATGCTCCAGCAAAACTGAAATGAATACGGATTAACATCACGAGGCTCAACAATACCCCTAACAGGTATACGAAGTCAAAATGTGACGTCGCTTCAAACTTTTACTCCTCAACTCTCAAACTCCCCAACTCCTAAACTCTTATCTTTGTAGCCATGCCTATCCGCAAGATCATCCACATCGACATGGACGCCTTTTTCGCTTCCGTGGAGCAACGCGACAACCCCGAGTTGCGCGGCAAGCCTGTGGCGGTGGGTGGTTCACGGGCTCGGGGCGTGGTGGCGGCAGCTAGTTACGAGGCCAGAAAGTTTGGCGTGCACTCTGCCCTTGCCTCCAAGATCGCGGCACAGCGCTGCCCGCAGCTGATATTCGTGAAGCCCCGCTTTGAGGTATACAGCGCCGTATCGCGCCAGATACGCGAGATCTTTTATTCCTATACCGATCTGGTGGAGCCGCTCTCACTCGACGAGGCCTACCTAGACGTGACTGAAAACAAGATCGGCATGCCTTCCGCTACGATCATCGCCAATGAAATCCGAGCAAAAATTCATGAGGAAACAGGCCTAACCGCCTCGGCCGGGGTGTCCTTCAATAAGTTTCTGGCTAAGATCGCCTCGGACATGAACAAGCCAAACGGCTTCACACTGATCACGCCGGACAAGGCGGAGGACATCGTGGCGGCACTGGCGATCGAGAAATTCTATGGCATCGGGAAAGTAACGGCAGCCAAATTGCAGAGCATGGGCATCCTCACCGGCGCCGACTTGCGGGAGCGCAGCGAAGAGGAACTGGTCCGGCACTTTGGCAAGACGGGGCGCTACTACTACCGCATTGCCCGTGCACAGGACGAACGGGAGGTACAGCCGCACCGCATTCGTAAGTCCATCGGCTCTGAGCGCACCTTTGAAGTGGACCTGACCGAGGAGGAAGTTATGCTGCCGGAGCTGGAAAGACTGGCCAAAGAAGTGGCGCATGACATGGAGCGACTGCAGACCACGGCCAAAACCATCACGGTCAAGATCAAATACTTCGACTTCAACCAGACCACCCGCAGTAAGACTTTTCTGGGTGAGATCAAGTCAGCGGACGCCATCTTTACGATCGCCCGCGACCTGTTGCGCACGCCTCAACTGCCGGCCTATCCGGTGCGACTGTTAGGTATAACCGCTTCCTCCCTCCTCTACCAGCACGACAAAATGGAGGGCTACCAGCTGACGCTGGAGTTCTAGCGTGCCTTACTTCTTGGCAACGTATTTTTTGGCCAGCACCCAGCTTTCACGGTCCCCATCGGCCTCGGGGGAGATTTCCAGTAGTTCTGAATAGTAGCGTTTGGCCTTTTGCTTGTCTTTGGATTTTTCAGCAGCAAGGCCCGCTCCGTAGAGACTGTTATATCGTTTAGGCGATACCTTCAGACTGGCTTCATAGGCCTGCATGGCTTCTGCTGGCTTTTTACTAAGCAAAAGCATGTCACCCAACAGCTCTCTGGCGGGAAGAACAGCGCCTGGTGTTACCGGGTGTTTGTCCAGTGCATCCTCCTTGTCAGCCGCTTCCCGCATCATGGTCAACGCCTTGTTCTTATCTCCTTTTTTAAACTCCAACCATGCCCGCACAGCCAGGTGTTGGGCTTCGGCTTGTGCTGCCCAGTAAGTGTCTCCTGAGCCGCTCAGCTGAGTCCGCAGTTTATCCAGTGCTACCAGGGCCTCTTCTGCCACAGCGATATTTCCAGACCGGGCACCTCCTATACCTCTGGCAAAGTGGGTGATCGCTTCAGCGCTGGGATAATTATACCAAGTGAAGTTTTCAGGCGACCGGACAGGCAAAGCAGCAGCCTCTGCCCACTTGCCCCTTTCCAGGGCATGGCGTGCAGGTATAGCCGCCAAAGCATAAGCCGTCGCGAACGCAGGTGCATAGCCGGAAACAGCCTGCATTTTCTTTACTACTTCTTGTGCTTTTTTGTCGCGCCCCTGTTGCAGGTAACCATAAGCCATGTAATCCAGCGCATGGGGATAGTGCATGGAAACGGCCGCGCCAGAAGACTGCCGGAGCGCGGCATCAGCGGAACGTATGTTCCAGTCCACGGCGTCTGCCCACTGCCCCAGGCGAATAAAAATGTGACTCGGCATGTGCAGGGCGTGCGGTACATCCGGAGCAATACGCTCATACTCCCGCGATACTTTTACGGCTTTGCTTGCCAGCAAGGGATTATCATAGGCATGGATGATGTAATGGAAAAGCCCAGGATGGTCTGGGTTGCTGTCATGCAGCTGCTCCAGCAAGGCACCGGCTTCCTTCTGTCTGGCAAAGGTATTGTCAGTCTTCGGGGCTGTGCCAAGCTGACCCAGCGCATAAAAAGCGGCTGCCTCTACCTCATCTGGATACGCCTGATGTACCTGTTTATACCCATCCTCGAAAGCTTTCAGTTGATCTGTATAGCTGGTATTTTCCCAGTTTTCATAGAATCCGGATACGGCCTTGATATAGGCTTTTTCTTTAGCGCTCAGGTTCTCTTGCTGCAGGGCTTTATCCAACGCTGCCTTCCCTTTTTGGAGGTTCTCATCAGAGGGTCGCTCACCCCAAAGGGGGTGAATATAGCTCATGGCGATGCCCCACTGCGCCATGCCACAATCCGGGGCGGCCTCAGCTGCAGCCGCAAACTCCTGTTCCGCCTGCTCATACATCATGTGGTGCATGAGTGCCAGACCAGTGTCAAAATGCAGCTGCGCCTCATCCCCACAAGAGGTTTGCAGGTTCACGGTACCGTGTTTGGTCGCATGTCCCTGCGCGGTCGTATGCTGGCTATGGGTAGTAAAGAAGAGCCAACATACTAGAGCTATAACAAGTGATGTTCGCATGCTGTTTATATAAAATTGAGCTAACAAAAAGACCAAAAGCAAGGACGACGAACGCCGAATTTAAGCTGCGAGATGCTTAATAGTGAGAGAGCCGGTCAAGGTATACAAGAGGTATAGCCTATCTTATTTTTTTACTCATTCTACTGTGATATGTTTATCTTTTATAGCATTGTTCTGATGCAAATTGTCAAATTCAGATAAGCAGGGCGATGCGATTAAACCATTCTTTTCCAGACTAGTCTTTTATCAAATATCTGAAACAGGTATATTGTAAAACACTAATCCAAATCTAACCTAATCTTTCACCCCATTATGAGCAAAAATGTACGCTATGCCCGGCTGGCTACACTGCTTCTGGCTGGTGCACTTGTAGCACCTCCCGCCTTTGCCCAAAGCAAGGAAAAGAAGAAGAACAAGAAAAAAGCCAAGCAGGAAGTAACCACCACGCAGGCTACTCCGGCTGTTAAAAAAGACGATAACGGTGTAAAACCTTATGCCAGCGTCATCACCCCGAATGCCGTGACCGACGAAGGCCTTTTCAAGGTGCACCGCATCGACGAGAAGTACTTCTATGAAATTCCGGATACGCTCCTGAACCGCGACATGCTGATGGTGAGCCGTATCGCCAAAACCGCCACCAACCTGGGTTATGGTGGTGAGGAACTGAACCGCCAGATGCTGCGCTGGGAGAAGAAAGGCAACCGCATTTTGCTGCGCTTGATTTCTTACCAGAACGTGGCCAGCGACACGCTGGAGATCTTCCACTCCGTGCAAAACTCCAACCTGGCTCCTGTTATCCAGGCATTCGACATCAAAGCCTTCAACAACGGTGCTTCGGTGGTAGAGGTAACTGACTTCTTCTCGAAAGACGTGCAGGCACTCGGTCTGAACAAGCGCCAGCGTGAAACACACAAAGTAAAGAAACTGGACGATAAGCGCTCTTTTGTGGAGGGTATCAAGAGCTTCCCGCTCAACATAGAGGCCCGCTCATTGATGACCTACGAAGCGACTGATCCGCCAGCCAACTCCAATGCAGGTACGATCACGGTAGAACTCAACCACTCCATGCTCCTGCTGCCGAAAGTGCCGATGCCGGCCCGTCGTTTTGATGAGCGTGTAGGTTACTTTACCCTGTCGCAGACCGACTACGGTACTGACGAGCAGCGTGCCGCCAAGCGCCGCTACATTGTGCGCTGGAAGCTGGAGCCGAAAGACAAAGAGGCCTATGCCCGCGGTGAACTGGTAGAGCCTGTTAAGCCGATCGTGTATTACATTGACCCGGCCACGCCAATGAAATGGCGCCCATACCTGAAACAAGGTGTGGAGGACTGGAACAAGGCCTTCGAGGCGGCTGGTTTTAAGAATGCCATCATCGCAAAAGACGCTCCTACCCCGGAAGAAGATCCAGAGTTCAGCACCGAAGATGCGCGCTATTCTGTAATCCGCTACTTCTCTTCTGAAACGCAGAACGCCTACGGTCCGAACGTACACGACCCGCGCTCAGGCGAGATCCTGGAAAGCCACATCGGCTGGTATCACAACGTGATGAACCTGCTACGCAACTGGTATTTTGTACAGACGGCCGCCATTAACCCGGATGCCCGCAGCGTGAAGTTCAAGGACGAAGTGATGGGTGAGCTGATCCGTTTTGTGTCTGCCCACGAGGTAGGCCATACCCTGGGTCTTCCGCACAACATGGGTTCCAGCGCCGCCTATCCGGTGGAGAAGCTGCGTGATGCGAAATTTACGCAGGAAATGGGTACTGCCCCTTCTATCATGGACTATGCCCGCTTCAACTATGTGGCGCAGCCGGAAGACAAGGGTGTAGCCCTGATGCCAGGCATCGGTGTATACGACAAGCATGCGGTAAGATGGGGCTATACCTACTTCCCGGAGATGAACGGTTATGACAACGTAGCCAAGCTGTCGAAATGGATTCTTGAGAAAGAAAACGACCCGATGTACCGCTTCGGCCGTCAGCAAGGTAATCCGGTAGACCCGTCTTCACAGACCGAGGACCTGGGCGATGACGCCATGCTGGCCAGCCACTACGGCATCCTGAACCTGAAGCGCATCATGCCAAACCTGATGGAGTGGACGAAGGAGGAGAACAAGAACTACGATGACCTCCAGGAGATGTATACCCAGGTGCTTGGTCAGTGGAACCGCTACATGGGCCACGTAACGGCTAATGTCGGCGGGGTGTACGAGAACTACAAGACCTACGACCAGAAGGGCGATGTATACGCTGCCGTACCGAAAGAGAAGCAGCAGCGTGCCATGAAGTTTATCAACGAGCAGGGCTTCTCTACTCCTACCTGGATGCTGGACCAGAACATCCTGCGTAAGATTGAATCAGCTGGTGCTGTGGAACGCATCCGTACGGCGCAGGTGAACATCCTGAACAATGTACTGGAGCCAGGCCGTATGCAGCGCCTGCTGGAGTCACAGGCGGCATTGGGCAGCAAAACCTATACCTTGCCTGAGATGATGGCTGACTTGCGCAACGGCGTGTGGTCTGAGATCGGCAGCGGCAAAACGGTGGATATGTACCGCCGTAACCTGCAGCGCGGCTACCTGGATCGTATGGAGTACCTGATGAAGGAAGAGCAGCGCTCAGTTCCTAGCGGCGCACGTGCCTTCATGGGCTTCACGCAGGTGAACATGTCGCAGTCGGATATCCGTCCGATGGTGCGCGGCGAGCTGACTGCTCTGCGCAACCAGATCAAAGCCTCTTTGCCGAAGACGCAGGATAGCATGACGAAGTACCACTTGCAGGATGCACTGGTACGTATTGACAACATCCTGAACCCGAAAAGTTAAATTTCCTGTTTTTGTATGATACAGAAAGCCCCGGCCAGTTTGGCTGGGGCTTTTTATTTATAGTATTTGTTGAATGTTAAGAAAGATATCCTATGCAATCGACAGAACAATGGGACATCGTGCCACAAAATCAAATATATCTTGTACCTTTGTAGCCCATAAAGTTTAACCTAACTTATGGCTGCTAAATATATTTTTGTTACAGGAGGCGTTACCTCCTCTCTTGGTAAAGGTATCATCTCCGCTTCTCTTGCTAAGTTGCTGCAGGCAAGGGGCTTCTCTGTAACAATCCAGAAATTCGACCCTTATATCAACATCGACCCGGGCACGCTCAACCCCTACGAGCATGGCGAATGTTTCGTGACCGAAGACGGCGCCGAGACGGACCTAGACCTGGGCCACTACGAGCGTTTCCTGAATGTGCCTACTTCGCAGGCAAACAATGTGACCACCGGCCGCATCTACTACAATGTGATCACGCAGGAGCGTGAAGGTGCCTATCTGGGCAAAACAGTACAGGTAATTCCCCACATCACAGACGAGATCAAGCGCCGCATGCTCCTTTTAGGCGAGTCCGGTGAATACGACATCGTGATCACGGAGATCGGCGGTTGCGTGGGTGATATTGAGTCGTTGCCGTTTATTGAGGCCGTGCGTCAGTTGCGCTGGGAATTGGGCGTGAACGAGACCTGCGTGATTCACCTGACGCTGGTACCCTACTTGAAGGCAGCCGGTGAACTGAAGACAAAACCAACACAGCATTCGGTGCGTGACCTCTCCGAGGCCGGTGTGCAGCCAGACATCCTGGTTTGCCGCTCAGAGCACCACATACCTACCGACCTGCGCAAAAAGATTGCCTTGTTCTGTAACGTGAAGCAAAACTCCGTGATCGAGTCAATCGACGCGGAAACGATATACGACGTGCCGCTACTGATGCGCAAGGAGAAGCTGGACGAGCGCGTGATCGCTAAACTCAAGCTGCCACACAAAAGTGAGCCGGAACTCGAAACCTGGAAAGAATTCCTGGGCCGACTCAAAAACCCTACCGCTGAAGTTAAAATAGGGCTGGTAGGCAAGTATGTAGAGCTGCCGGATGCCTACAAGTCGATTGTAGAATCATTCGTTCATGCTGGTGCCGCCAACGAGTGCAAAGTGAGCATCAAGTGGTTCCAGTCGGAGAACATCAACGATGAGAACGTAGCCGGCCTGCTGCAAGGTATGGACGGTGTGCTGGTGGCCCCTGGCTTCGGGGAGCGTGGCTTTAAAGGTAAACTGGAGGCGATCCGCTTTGTGCGGGAAGCAGGTATACCGTTCCTGGGCATCTGCCTGGGTATGCAGTGTGCCGCCGTGGAGTTCGCCCGCAACGTGCTGGGACTGGAGGGCGCCGCCTCTACTGAGATGGATCCGAACACGCCATACCCGGTGATCGACATGATGGAAGACCAGAAGCAGATCACACAAAAGGGCGGCACCATGCGACTGGGTGCCTATACCTGTGAACTAAAGAAGGGCTCAAAAGCATTTTCTATTTATGGCAAGTCCAAGATTTCGGAGCGTCACCGTCACCGTTACGAGTTCAACAACAAGTTCCTGGCTGATTACGAGCAGGCCGGCATGGTCGCCTCTGGTATAAACCCGGACACAGGCCTGGTAGAAGTGATCGAGCTGCAGAACCACCCGTGGTTTGTGGCGGCACAGTACCACCCGGAACTGAAGAGTACTGTCCTGAATCCGCATCCGCTATTCGTGAAGTTTGTGAAAGCGGCTATGAATTACACTAAATCTAAATAAGCATTAACCAACACTCATTATTATTTTTATTAGATGGATAGAAATCAAGCTATTGGCTTTGGATTGATTGCCGTGCTCCTGCTGGCTTACTCCTTCTTCTTCTCGGGAACGAACGAAGAGGCCAACACTCCGGCATTTGACCAGACAGCCAAGGTAGAGCAGGTGCAGACGGGACCCGCTCCTGTAGCCGAGGACGACTCGCTGGCACAGGTTCGCCGCGCCGCCGCGCTGGGCACTTTCAGTGCAGCCGCTACCGGTGAAGCCAGCACCACCACCCTTGAGAACCAAAACATGGTGGTGACCTTCAACAGCAAAGGTGGCCAGGTAGAGGAAGTGGTCCTTAAGAATTACAAAGACTACAGAGGCAACACCCTGGTACTGTTCGACCGCGAAAGCAGCCAGACTGATGTGCAGTTCACCACAAACGATGGCAAGAACATCCGCCTGTCAGACCTGTATTTCACACCTTCTGAAGCGCAGACGGTAACCGTTGGCGAAGTTCCTGCTCAAACCATCACATACCGTGCTGACCTGGGCAATGGCCAGACCATTGATCAGATCTATACCTTGTTCGACAATAGCTTTCAGGTAGGTTACAAGCTGGATTTCAAAGGCCTTGACAACCAGATCAGCGGCGATAACGTGACCATGACCTGGAACGACAACCTGAAGCAGCTTGAGAAAGACATCACGCAAAACCGCGCCAAGTCTACCATCAATTACTATACAGCGGACGAAAGCTTCGACTACCTGTCTATCTCTGAAGGGACGGAGACAGAGACGATCACGGAGCCGATGAAGTGGGTGGCCAACAAGCAGAACTTCTTCACGGCCGGTATTATCGCTGCCAACACCTTCTCTGGTGCTAAACTGGAAGCGGTGACCAACCCGGCTGATACTTCTGTAGTAAAGACCCTGAACTCTCAGATCCTGATTCCGACGGCTGACCTGCTGAGCGGCAAAGGCGAGTTTACCTATTACTTCGGTCCAAACGACTACAAGATCCTGAAGCACATGGGCAACGAGTTCAACAAGAACCTTGACCTGGGCTGGGGCATTTTCTCGTGGGTGAACAAGTGGATCATCATCCCGGCTTTTGACTTCCTCGAAAACTACATCGGCAACTACGGCATCATCATCATCCTGCTGGTACTGTACATCAAGCTGATCCTGTTCCCGCTGACCTACAAGTCCTTCCTGTCGATGGCGAAAATGAAGGTGCTGAAGCCGGAGATCGATGCCATTAAGGAGCGTAACGACGGCGACATGCAGAAGACGCAGATGGAAACCATGAAGCTATATGGCGAAATGGGCGTGAATCCGCTGAGCGGCTGTATCCCGATGCTCTTGCAGATTCCGATCCTGTTTGCGATGTTCAACTTCTTCCCGAATTCTATCGAGTTGCGTCAGGAGGCTTTCCTTTGGGCAGATGACTTGTCAACCTATGACGTATTCGCCAGACTGCCGTTTACTATACCTTTCTATGGCGACCACGTGAGTATGTTCACCTTGCTCATGACGGCCTCGACGATCCTCTATACCTGGTCTAACAACCAGATGAACACAATGCAGGGTCCGATGAAGATGTATACTTACCTGATGCCGATCATCTTCATGTTCGTGCTGAACTCCTTCCCGGCAGGCCTTTCTTTCTACTACTTCGTATCAAACATGGTGACATTCGGTCAGCAGGCCCTTATCCGCAAGTTCGTGGACGAAGGCAAGATCAGAGCGAAACTGGAAGAGAACCGTGACAAGCGCAAGGAGAAGAAGAAATCAGGCGGTCCGTCTTTCACAGAGCGTATGCAGGAGGCCATGCGTGCCGCAGCCGACAAAGAGCAGCAGCGCAAAAACAACCCGAAACTCAAGAAATAAGCATTCACGTGCTATACCTTACAGGAAGCCCCGAAGCAGTTCGGGGCTTTTTTGTTGACCATATTCGCTGCTTTGCGTATAGCCCAATACCTATATTAAAAACATGCGAAAGAATACACTACCCTACCTCCTACTGCCACTTTCATTTGTGGCCATACTGGGAGCTGCCTGTCAGCAACAGACAGACGAAGAGAAGACCATTGCCAGCACACACCCTAAGCTGGAAGAGCACCTGCAACGTGACACGGTGCGCATGCCCATCACATCAGAAGAGAACCCGGAACTTTACCAGCGCTACCGCCTGCGTATGGAGGCTTACCAGAGCGACGAGGCGTTTCGGGTGCAGGAGACTTACCAGGGCCGCTTGGCTCCATTAGATGAAGCTAGCCATGCCGAAGCCCGGAAGTACCGCTCAGCCTTGCAGGAAGGCCTGAAACAAGGTATAAACTTTGCCGGCCAGTATACCGTGGTAACCGTTGGCTGCGGCACTACCTGCCAGGAGCACTATGTGGTGGACCGGCAGGATGGGAAAGTGCTTGACAAGGTACAGAGCAGCACAGGCGCACAATTTAGCCCGGACAGCCGTATATTTATAGTCAACCCGCCGGACTCTTCGCACAACTATGTGGATTGTCCTTACTGCGAACCAGCTGCCTATGTACTGGAACAGGGTAAGTTTCGCAAACTGCCTCAGGGGCAATAATGATAACTAACTGCCATGCACACACTACTCTTTCTGCTGAAATTAGGTCTGGGACTTGGACTGATCCTGGTGGCAAGTTGCAGTACTGCGCAGAAAAGTAGTGCCCAGGCGCAGGATGCTCCACTGCTGCATTTCCAGAAGACACCCTGCCTTGGCACCTGCCCCTCCTATGAGGCCACCTTTCTGGCGAATGGCAGCATACGCTATACCGGGTATAGCCATGTACCCGTTACAGATACAGTGACCTTCACCCTCACGCCCCAACAACTGGACGGAATACGCCAGGACATAGCAAAGCTGAACTATGCATCGCTGCAGGACATGTACCTCACCAACTGGAGCGACATGCCCTCCACCATTACCACATTCTATGAAGCGGGCAAAGAAGTAAAGCGAGTACAACAGGAAGAAGGTGGCCCGAAAACCTTGCTGGATTTCCAGGAGAGATTACATACCCTCCTCATGAGTCTGGCCGATGAGGAGGCGAAGCGAAGACTGCCCGTAAGATAAGACCCGACCATCCTAAATTTTACCTCTGCTTCCTTTACAAACTTCCTCTCTCCTGTTTCTCGCGAAACCGTTTCGCAATAGTGGCCCTTCCTGATACTATCCACATTTTCTGTGCTTGCATCTGAATAACACTAGGTTTAAATATAGGATTTAGCCTTCCTGTAATTTTGAAAAACCAATAACCAATCCCAACTGAGGCCGTAAAAAAACAAAGGGCCAACATAGAGCAGGTTATTTGAAAATTAATATTTATATATAAATTATTTTGAAATTTTCGCTTAACAGGCTAGGAGAAATGTTAATTCAGATTTAACTATATTAAAAAGTATCCTCGTCCTTGTGCTTCAAAACCTGGAAGCTCTTTTTGGAATATTTTGCAGGAAGAGTGCTAATTGACCGGCAGGCGCAAGGTTCTACTGTGGCCTTGATTTTAAAGAACAGAATGGGAACAAATTTCCCACTGAGCATACTAACAGAAAACATTTACCGGGTAGTCGAGTCCCCGGGCCTTCAAGAAGGCATAAGCACTCTTAATATGAAACTTAACACACACATAACTATGGAACGACAAACGGTAATAGGCATTTTTAAAGAAGGTATAGACGCACAGGCTGCGGTGCAGAAGTTGGAGAGCACGCATCATATCGGCCGCGATAAAGTAGATATAGCGAATCCTGCCTCTGCTTCAGCGAGGCAAGTAGGCAGTACCAGAGATAAAGACAATGATAATGTAAGTGGTTTCTTTGGCTCTTTGTTTGGCCAGAACGACGACGCAAACAAACATACACAGGCTGCCCGCAAAGGTTGGGTAGTAACGGTACACGCCGATTCCCGCCAGCAGGCAGAGAAAGCCGCTGAAGTACTGGACTCATGTGGCGCAGTGGATGTAGACGAGCATGTGGCACAGAATAACCCTCAGGCCGGTACAGCCAGACCACCACAGGGCACAGCCCAGACCAATACCGGGCGAACAGGTGACTCTAGCCAGTCTATTCCGATTATGGAGGAGCGTATGAACGTAGGTAAACGTGAAGTAGAACGTGGCGGTGTGCGCATGAGAAGCCGCATTGTGGAGCGCCCGGTAGAAGAACATCTGCGTTTGCGTGAGGAACATGTTGATGTAGAGCGTAACAAAGTAAACCGCCCTGCAACAGACCGCGACTTCCAGAACTTCAAGGAAGGAGAGATTAACATTACAGAACGCGCTGAGGTGCCTGTAGTGAACAAAGAGGCCCGCGTAGTGGAAGAAGTGAAGATCAACAAGCACACAGAGCAGCGTGACGAAACTGTAAGAGGTACCGTACGCAAGACTGATGTGGACATTGACAAATTAGACAAAGACAAAGACCTTCGCAACCCGGGTAACAAGCCCGGCAACCCTCGTAATATATAGGGAAAGGTTTTGTAGATAAGGCAAGAGGCAGTCATCATGTGGCTGCCTCTTGCTGTTTTACAGAAAGGACAGAGCTAAACAACCTCCGCAAAGCAATGAACTATCCCCTGCCCTGCCCGTACAATCTGAGACATTAGAACCGATAGAAGCGTATCCCCTTCACCACAAATAGCCCATAACTATGAGCAAGAAATCAGACAAACTTAAATCAGAATTTGACGAGAAGCTACGCGAAAGTCGCACCACCCCGCTGGAAGAGCGGGACATTCAGGACGAATATGGCCGTGACGAGCGGGAGAACCTGGATGTAGACATTGAGTACAGCAAGACGATACCTGTGATTGAAGAGCAGGTGCGGGTAGACACTGAAGTCAGAGAGACAGGCAACGTGCACATTGCCAAGGAAGTCCACCGCGAGGATGTGGACCTGGACCTGCCCATCATACATGAGGAAGCGGAAATAGAACGCGTCGAAATAAACCAGTATGTCGACACACCCCCACCGCCGGTACGCTACGAGGGCGATAAGATGATCATACCTGTGCTGAAGGAAGTGCTGGTTGTGGAGAAGCGCCTGCTGGTGGTAGAGGAGATACACGTTACCAAGCGGCGCACCGAAGAGCACGATAAACAGCACGTGGAGCTGCGCCGGGAAGAGATCAGGGTCGAGCGGAAAAGAAACAATCCGAACGAACCGCAAGGCTGAACCCTGCCCGGGTATGAGGTATAAAACAGGGGCTGTTCAAAATAAATAGTTCCACGGAGCGTTGTAATATAAACGAACCACCGAAGCAAGCGGGTCCGGCAGCTGATGAAGCTGCCGGACCCGCTTGCTTTTACAGCCCTAAAATGCACATATCCTATGGATAGCCACTTCGCAGGGACCTTGTTCCGGAATGTGGATAACCCCCAAAATCGTGGATAAAAATATACGCCGCCGAGCGTGGAACATCATACGTTCTGCGCAAAAAACTGTATCTTTGTAAAAGTTCTATACCCAATTCGGGCTAACAGATTAAAAAATGCAAACTATGGAAATAACGTATTACGGACAGTCCTGCTTTCTTTTCAAAATCGGTGAGCACCGCATTCTACTCGACCCGTTCATCTCGCCAAACGAACTGGCCAAAGACATTGACGTGGACAGCATCAAAGCTGATTACATACTGCTCTCGCACGGTCATCAGGACCACGTGCATGACGCGGAGCGCATCGCAAAAAATAACGGTGCCACCATTGTAGCCAATTTTGAGATCGCGAGCTGGTATGAGGAGAAAGGTATAGAGAAGACCCACCCGATGAACACCGGCGGCAAGGTGACCCTGCCGTTTGGCACCGTGAAAATGGTGAACGCCGTGCATTCCAGCTCCCTGCCAGATGGCACTTATGCGGGAGTAGCAGCCGGATTTGTGGTGGAAACAGAGAATCAGACATTTTATTTTGCCGGCGATACGGCCCTCACCTACGACATGAAGCTCATACCTGAGCAGTATGATGTAGACTTCGCCCTGTTACCGATTGGTGATAACTTCACTATGGACATCCACGATGCCCTGGTAGCAGCTGACTTTGTGCAGGTAGACAAGGTGATTGGCATGCATTACGACACTTTCCCTTATATCAAAATAGACCATGAGGAAGTGAAGGAAGTGGCGCAGATGGCCGGCAAGGAACTAATATTGATGGAGATAGGTCAGACTATAAACCTATAATTTTTAGATGGGAAAAATAATAGCGGTTGCAAACCAAAAAGGTGGCGTAGGCAAGACCACCACAGCCATAAATCTGGCTGCGAGCCTGGCAGCCCTCGAATTTAAGACATTACTCGTCGACGCAGACCCGCAGGCTAACGCCACATCGGGCCTCGGCTTCGACCCGGCCAGCATCAGCAGTAATATCTACGAGTGCATGGTAGGGGAAGCGAATATAGAAGACATCATCCTGAAATCGCCTAACCTGGAGACCCTGGATCTGATCCCTTCGCACATCGACCTGGTGGGCGCTGAGGTGGAGATGATCAACATTCCGAACAGGGAGGAGAGAATGCGCGAAGCACTGGCTCCGCTCAAGGAGGTGTACGACTTCATCATTATCGACTGTTCGCCTTCACTGGGCCTGATCACGGTAAACTCGCTTACGGCAGCCGACTCGGTGGTGATACCCGTTCAGTGTGAGTATTTTGCGCTGGAAGGTTTGGGCAAACTGCTCAACACGATCAAAATCATCACGACGCGCCTGAATACGGAGCTGGCCATTGAGGGCATCCTGCTGACGATGTATGATGTGCGTCTGCGCCTGAGCAACCAGGTGGTGGAAGAGGTGAAAACGCACTTCCAGCAAATGGTGTTTGATACGATCATCCCGAGAAATGTGAAGTTGAGCGAGTCTCCGGGTTATGGTATACCTGCCATTCTGTACGATGCAGAAAGCAAGGGTGCCATGAGCTACCTGAACCTCGCCCGTGAGATAGCAGAGAAGAACAGCGTTGCGCTGGCGAAATAACCTTACGATTACATGTCCGATAACAAGAAACCAGTACCAACACGCAAGGGAGGCCTTGGCAGAGGCCTTGGCTCTCTCCTGGAGGGTAACAAATACACTGGCAAAACAGCCGAATCTACCACCGTTAACGAAGTCAATACCATCGCAGATATAGCTATTGATCAAATTCAGACGAATCCTTACCAGCCCCGTACGCATTTTGACCAGACGGCGCTGGAAGAACTGGCTGAGTCTATCCGGATACAGGGCATTATTCAGCCTATCACCGTTCGTCAGCTTGACCAGAACAGCTTCCAGCTGATATCGGGTGAGCGCCGCTACCAGGCCGCCAAAATGGCTGGCTTGACCGAAATTCCGGCTTACATCCGCAAAGCCGATGACCAGCAGATGCTGGAGATGGCCCTGATCGAGAACATTCAGCGCGAAAACCTGAACGCCATCGAGATTGCCCTCTCCTACCAGCGCCTGCTTACCGAGTGCAGCCTGAAGCAGGAAGAACTGGGCGACCGCGTGGGCAAGAAGCGCACGACCGTGACCAATTACCTGCGCCTGCTTAAATTGCCACCCGATATCCAGATCGCACTCCGCGACAACGTGATCAGCATGGGCCATGCCAGAGCGCTGATCAACATCGACACGATCGACAAGCAGTTGGAGATTTTCCGTAAGGTAGTGGCGGAGGAACTGTCGGTGCGCAAGGTGGAAGAATTGGTACGCAATGTGCAGAATGCCAGTAAAAAGCCTGATCCGCAACAAAAACTGGTCTTCAACAGGTATGATGAAGAGTTGAAGGGAGTAGAGAAAAAGCTTTCTTCGCAATTTGGCACCAAGATTCTGGTGAAAGCCAACAACGATGGCAAAGGTGAGATTAAGATCCCGTTTGTATCGGTGGACGAGCTGAACCGTATATTGGAGATTCTGAACTACTAAGAGAACAGCATGAGGTTAGCGCCTGGTATAGCATTATTTGTGGCATTACTCTTTTCGCAGCTGCTGCCGTCGCAGGCCAGGGCGCAAGTTGTCACATCCGGACCGGACTCGGTTTTGGTGCTAACTTCCGAAGCTGACACCACGCAGCAAAAGCAGTTTTTTCTGAGCGGCTTCAAAAACCTGGGCCGTCCTGGCCGTGCCGCCCTTTTCTCGGCTGTCATACCCGGGGCAGGTCAGGTATACAACGGTGCCTGGTGGAAGGTGCCCATCATTTATGCCACTGGCGGTGTGCTGGGCTACTTTATTATCGACAACAACAACAAGTACCAGGACTTCCGGACGGCACTGAATATACGCACAGGGCGTAGTAACCAATTTATTCAGGTATACGACTCCTACTACGATGACCCTATATATGGTGCTGATGTGCGAAACGGGACTCAAAACCTGCGTGTGAGCCGCGATTTTTACCGCCGCAACCGTGACCTGACCATCATCATATCGGTGCTGGCCTATGGCATGCAAATAGCAGAAGCCTACGTGCATGGCCACCTGCGCGAATTTGACGTGAGCGATAACCTGAGCCTGCGTGTGCAGCCCGATGTTTTCCGCACACCTGCCACCAACGGCGTTACGCCCGGTCTTACCCTTACTTTATATACCCGAACTAAATGAGAATCCTATTGATAGGCTATGGCAAGATGGGGAAAACCATTGAGCAGATGGCCCTTGCCAAAGGTTACCAGATAGCTGGCACCATTGACCATACCAACGCCGAAACACTAAGCAGCTATACCGCTGAGAACACGGATGTAGCCATTGAATTTACCCATCCGGAAGCAGCCTTTGGCAATATTTCTTACTGCCTCACTCAAGGTATACCGGTGGTTTCAGGCTCTACAGGCTGGCTGGACAGGTATAGCGAAGCCGTGCAGCTGTGCAACGAAAACAAAGGCGCTTTCTTCTATGCTTCGAATTATAGCGTGGGCGTTAATTTGTTTTTCCATTTTAACGAATATATTGCCAGTAAAATGCAGGTTTATAAGGAGTACAGCGTCTCTATCCGCGAGATTCACCACCTCCAGAAGGTCGACAAGCCAAGTGGCACCGGTATAACCACAGCCGAAGGTATACTGTCCAGCTTCCCTGACCTGCAAGGCTGGGCCGCTGACGATGATTCGGATAAGTCGAAGCTGAATATTATTTCGGAGCGTGAGCCGGATGTGGTAGGTACCCACATCGTGACCTACGAATCGGAAGTAGACAAAATAGAACTGGGCCACATTGCCCATAGCCGTGCCGGATTTGCCGAAGGCGCCTTGATGGCAGCCGAGTGGCTCAAAGACCGCCAGGGTGTGTACGGCATGAAGGACATGCTCAACCTGTAGAAACAAAACGCTTTATAGATGAAAGTTAAGTTTTGGGAGAAGAAGCCCGCTAACAAGGCGCCTAAAAAGAAAAAGAGCTTTGCGCGTGAGTGGGGCGATGCCATTTTATTTGCTGTTATCGCGGCCAGTTTAATCCGCTGGGCTACTTTTGAGGCTTATACCATCCCGACACCATCCATGGAGAAGTCGCTGCTGGTAGGAGACTTCCTGTTCGTGAGCAAACTGCACTACGGTCCGCGCACCCCGATCACCCCACTGCAGGTGCCACTGACGCACCAGACCATTTGGGGAACGAACATCCCCTCCTACTCCGATGCGATTCAGTTGAAGTCATACCGCTTGCCAGGCTTTTCTGAGGTACAGCGAAACGACGTAGTGGTATTCAACTATCCTCCGGAAGAGCATCACCCGGCTGACCTGCGCACCAATTACATCAAGCGTTGCATCGGTATAGCCGGCGACTCCATCGAGATCCGCGACATGCAGGTATACATCAACGGACAGATGGCAGAGAACCCGGACAAAATGCAGTATAAGTACTTCCTTTCTACAGAGCAGCGCCTGGCAGAGAAGTTCTTTCTGGAGCGTGACATTACCGATGTGATCCAGTGGCAGGGTGGCTACATCGTAGATACCTCTCCTGAGAAAGCCAAAGCTCTTGCTCAGCTTGATTTCATCAAAGAAGCAACGCTCCTGATGGACGAAGCAGGTAAAGGCGATGCAGAGGTATTCCCGCATGTGCCGAGCAAATACGAATGGAACAAAGACAACTTCGGTCCGCTATACATCCCGAAAGAAGGCGTAACCGTAGCTATTACACCTGAAACGCTTCCTTTTTATGAAAAGGTGATTCTGGGTTATGAGCGTAACGAAAACGCTGAGGTACGTGACGGCAAGCTATACTTGGACGGTGCTGAAGCCACAAGCTATACCTTCAAGCAGGATTACTACTTCATGATGGGCGATAACCGCCACAACTCCCTCGACTCCCGCTACTGGGGCTTTGTACCCGCTGACCACATTGTGGGCAAGGCTGTGATGATCTGGATGTCCACCGACCCATATGGCAGCTTCCTCAATAAAATCAGATGGAGCCGATTGTTTAAGACGATCGAGTAAGGTATAGAGAGTTATAATAATGAAACCGCCAGCTCTTCTCAGAGCTGGCGTTTTTTTGTTTTAGGGTATAGTGAGAGGACGCAAATATTGTATATTTGATATAGTGATAAAGGAGCTTCTGCATTCAGGCCTGACTAGCTCTACACATAGTGCAGCTAGTAGGAGTAGGTACTCCTTATAGCAGGTAGTTAGGGTGTATTTCGATTAAATTATAAACTAGAATGATATTTTTAGATACTCTTTATCTTGCTTGTTGTAATTTTTACAAGAGAAGAGAACCAAATGATTATAGAATCAGTGGTTTAATCTTATTAACTCTTATAGTTCTCTGTAACTTAACTTTGATACTATTTATAATTCAGGAAAACAGCCAGATTTTCGCTAAGAATCAACTTTATGAAAACCGATACTACATTATTGTTGGGACTATTCTAGTTTTTGCTGTTTTATTTTATCTCAGATATTTTAAGGTAACAGGATACGATGAAATTTATAGCAGATTAAATTCTCTAAAGGAAACACAGAAAAATAGTCTCTATTTAATAGCTATAATTTATATGCTAGCATCTGTTGTGACTTTCATTGGATATGCAGCTTGGATAGGATACAACTAAAACAAAACGCTCCCTAATCGAGTAGACGGCCCCGCCAGTATTAATTGACGGGGTGCGCCTCTCACACCACTGTACAAGCGGGTCTCGCATACAGCGGTTCGTTAAGTTGTGGAGCTACTTTCCTGTAGTAGTCAAGCAATGATTCATACCCTCTCTTAGCCAGCCTTTTCACCGTTACCGTTGTGATCAGCATCGGGCTTTGAGCCACCGCCCAGCCTCCTTTCCTGGTTCTGCTCCAGGCATAAGCCTGACCCTTCGGGACACCCAGCCGAATTAGGTTCTTCCTTTTCCGTTCGGGCTTTTTCCAGTCGTGCCAGATGCAGTGCCGGAGCCGATTTCGTATCCAGCTGTCCACTTCTTTGAGCTTGCCCTGGATACTGGCCATGCGGAAGTAGTGGACCCAGCCTCTTTGGGCCTCCTTCAGTTCCCGGATACGCTCCTCAAAAGAGCAAGGCGTGGTTTTGCGGGTGATGGCCTTCAGCTTCTGCTTGAGCCTGTCCCACCCTTTCTTTGCCACCACCAGCTGGTAGCGGCCCTTGTCGCCTTTCCTGTAGGTGGGCACAAAGCCGTGGCCCAGCATTTGGAAATCCACAGGCCTGCGGATACCCGACTTCTCCATGTTGATAGGCAGCCTGAGCCTGTCCCGCAGGAACAGGAACACGGCGTTGCCTACCTTTCGGGCAGTGTCTTCACTTTCGGTGTAGACGCTGAAGTCATCGGCATAGCGCACGTAGCGCAGCTGTTGCCGCTCCAGCTCCTTGTCCAGCTCGTGGAGCGTGATGTTGGAGAGCAGTGGCGAGAGCGGGCTTCCCTGCGGCACGCCCTTCCGGCGCTTGACCAGTCTCCCTTTGATAAGAATGGGAGCCCGGAGCCACTTGCGGATCAGGCGCAGGGTCAGCGGGCACTTTACCTTCCGGTAGAGCAGTTGCAGCAAGAGGCAGTGGTCCACCTCGTCAAAGAAGTTGGCAAGGTCGATGTCCACGATGTGCTGATAGCCTTCGTGGATGTAGCCGTGCGCCTGCTGCAGGGCCTGGTGGGCGCTGCGGTTAGGGCGGAAGCCGTAGCTGCGCTCTTTGAACTCCAGTTCAAAGAGCGGAGTGAGCACCTGATTCACGGCTTGTTGCAGTACCCGGTCGGTGACGGTGGGAACGCCCAGCAGGCGAATCTTACCGTTGCCCTTGGGTATTTCCACTCCTAGGATAGGAGAAGGCAGGTACCTGCCGTTGCAAATATCAGTGGCGATGGCGTCCCTGTTTTGTTTCAGGTGCGCAGCCAGCTGCTCCACGGGCATACCGTCCACGCCCGCCGAACCTTTGTTGGCCACAACGTGTGTGTATGCTTTAAGCATGTTGCCCCGGTGGAGTATCTTCTCTATCATCTCTGCTTGTACTACAGTACTTATAATCTCTTCTCCCGCTTAAGGCAGGGCTGGCTAAAGCCTCCCTGCCGAATTTGGGAAAACTTAACGTTTGGTCCTTGAGTAGCCTGTGAGGCCTCCGGGTTCTTCCCGGCTCGTTGCCGCTACCTACTACGACCGCTGCTGACTTCTCCCTATGTTCACGACACCGGGAGACCTCCCCAGGTAAGAGCACCTTCCTTCCTCCGATTCCTGCTGCATCTACACAAAGTCGTTTGTTGGTCAGGGGCGTTGCAAAGAGGTGCTTGTTTACCCACGACTTCCTGCCTCTTATGCAGTTTCTGTCCGTCAGTACCGGATTTTGCAGTCCCGCTTTCTTCACTGCCGCCTCACGGCCAGCCAGCTTGCGGCTTGCTAACAGGCTTCACCAACTCGCCTGTAAGGGACTTGCACCCTCTGGAATAATATGATACCTTTAGTATCAGGTGCCCATACTGGGCGCACACCACACCCATAAGCCAGCTACGCCGCCTTATGGCCAAGTCCGTTACAACAACCATAACTAAACATCTGCATATCCATTTACTCTACTAATATGACAGAATTCTGGGAATCGAGTTTTCGGGACAAACAGACTATGTGGGGATTTGAGCCTGCTGATTCTGCTGTTTCAACCCTGGCACTGTTTCAGAAACACGGCTTAAAAGACATCTTAATTCCAGGATTCGGCTATGGTAGAAATGCGAAGCTTTTTATTGACCATGGTTTAAACGTAACCGGTATCGAAATATCAGAAACTGCTATAGGTATAGCCAAAAGCCATTTTGGAGAAAGCATGCAGGTATACCACGGCTCTGTCAGCGATATGCCGTTCGACCAGAAGTTCTATGATGGTATCTTCTGCTATGCTTTAATCCATCTGCTGGATGCAAAAGAAAGGGAGAAGCTGATCCGTGATTGTTATAGCCAGCTCAGTCCAAACGGCTATATGGTTTTTGTAGCTATATCCAAAAATACCCCTACTTACGGGGAAGGCAAGAAATTGAGTAGGGACAGGTTTGAAACCAAGCATGGTGTCAACCTTTTCTATTATGATCAGACTTCAGTAGAGCAGGAGTTTGGTCCATTTGGATTGTTTGAGGCCACGGAGGTAGAAGAACCCGCAAAGTATACGGAAAACAAGCCTTCACAGAAATTCTGGCTGATAACCTGCAGAAAACAAGCAGCATAAAAAACCAGAGACTACATATACAACAAGCGATCAGAATACGAGATATGAAGCCTACACCAGAGCACGATGAGCGCATGGCAAAATTGACATTTGCATCGGTATATCCCCATTACATCACAAAAGTAGAGAAGAAGGGCAGAACGAAAGAGGAACTGCATCAAGTGATAACCTGGCTAACGGGTTTTGGCGACCAGGAACTGCAAGAACTTATTGACGAGAAAGTAAGCTTTGAAATATTTTTCAATCGCGTTAACTTAAACCCGAATGCGCAGCTTATAACAGGCACCATTTGCGGCTATCGCATCGAAGAAATTGAAAATCCTGTTACCAGACAAGTGCGGTATTTAGACAAGCTGGTAGACGAACTGGCGAAAGGTAAAAAAATGGAGAAAATCCTGCGAACCGCCTGAAAGAGTGAATCCCTAATAACCTAACTATAAATAAAACCGTGAAAAAAAACCAACTCCCCCGCATCCTTTACCTACTCCTCCCCTTCCTCACTCTAGCCTGTACTCAAAAGATGAACATCACCGCCAGTAAGCCCCAAACCGGTCAGCAAGTGATTGAAGCCATGTACCGCCACTGGGAAAACAAATGGTACCCGAACTTTGCCTTCGACCAGCGGGCCATTTTCTACAAAGATGACCAAGTGAGCCGTGAGGAAATCTGGCAGGAAATCTACAGTTATCCGGCAAATCTGCACATCCGCTTCGATGGCTTTGAGACTGGCAACGGCGTGGTCTATAACCAAGACACTGTTTATACCTTTAAAGAAGGACAGATGGTGAGTAAGCAGTACTCCATACACCCGCTCGTGCTGCTGAGCTTTGATGTCTACTTCTACGATCCTGCCACCACTAGCAGTAAGGCACAGGAGCTGAACTTCGATCTAAGTCAGGTTACAGAAGCCGACTGGCAGGGCCGTTCTGCCTATGTGGTAGGCACCTCTGATCCGAATAACCAGAGCCGCAATCAGTTTTGGGTAGACAAGGAGAACCTGTATGTAGTGCGCGTATTAACAAACAGCAAAGGCGTAGCACGCGATGTGGAGATGAACAACTACCAGGAGATCGAGGGAAATATGGTCGCGACGGAGATCGTCTTTAAAAACAATGGCCAGCTGTTTCTGCGTGAAGAATATTTTAATATTTCCTTTCCTGAAAAAATAGACCCGAGCTGGTTTGATCCGGCACAATTCACAACGACGAATTGGAAGCAATAACATTCATGCAGCAGTTCGAAGATATAGGACGTACACGTTCGTGATCAAGTAAATAGGGGCTTTAGGCCCCTATTTTATTTATACTTTAATGGCATTTCGACCCTAGGGAGAAATCTGGTGTATGAGCGTTAGAGTCCATCCAGATCTCTCCTATCGTCGAGATGACAACGTGTGGTTGGATGTCTTAATGAAGCGCACCGGGAATTAAAGACAACTACCAATCAATCGGCTCTTTGCCCTGTTGCTTCAGGTACTCGTTGGCTTTGCTGAAGTGGCGGGTACCGAAGAAACCGCGGTCAGCGGCGAAAGGTGACGGATGGGCTGCTTTGAGTACCAGGTGTTTGCGTTCATCAATGAAAGCTCCCTTTTTCTGGGCATAGGCCCCCCAGAGCATAAACACCACCCCTTCTTTCAGATTATTTACTTTGCGTACGACGGCATCAGTGAACTCTTCCCAGCCTTTTTTCTGGTGAGATCCCGCATCGCCGGCACGCACTGTGAGGGTGGCGTTTAGTAATAAAACGCCCTGCTCGGCCCAACGCTCCAAATTACCGGTAGCTGGCAGGTCCTTGCCGAGGTCGCTTCTGATTTCTTTGAAGATGTTGACGAGCGAAGGCGGGATACGAATACCATCTTTCACCGAAAAAGCCAATCCATTCGCCTGATTAGGACCATGATAGGGGTCCTGCCCTAAAATAACTACTTTTACCTGATCGAAGGGACATCGCTCGAAAGCATTGAAAATCTGGTTACCGGGCGGGTAAACTTTTTGAGAGGTGTACTCGTCTTTAACAAAAGACACGAGGTCTTTGAAATAGGGTTTTTCAAATTCTTCTTGCAAGATATTTTGCCAGCTTTCTTCTATCTTTACGTTCATGAGAGTCAGTAGGGGTATCGGGTTTGCTTGGTAACAGGTATCAGGAGCCCGGAAGGCTATACCTGAAACAGATTCTAATTATACAAAAAACTCTGTAACATGGATACAAAAACTACAGAAGGAGTAAAAGTAACGGTTACGACCAACTACCTGCCCGATTACTCCAGTCCGGTACAGCAGCACTTCGTATTTGCTTACAAGATCAGTATAGAAAATAACAGTGAGTTCACAGTCAAGCTTTTACGCCGCCACTGGTACATACACGACGCCACTGGCACCATGCGTGAAGTGGAAGGCGAAGGTGTAGTAGGACAGCAACCTGTACTGGAGCCCGGCGAGTCGCATGAGTACGTGTCAGGCTGCAACCTGAAGACAGGTATGGGCAAAATGCGCGGTACTTACCTGATGGAGCGCATGGTCGACGGCAAGCAATTCCATGTAACTATACCTGAGTTTTCACTCATTGTGCCTTATAAGTTGAATTGATTTTTGATTTGCTAAATTGTTGATTTCGCTATACCTATTTAATTGTTGATTCAGCAATACCAGCATACTTAGTGACTTATCTATACCTGAAATAATTGTTTCATTGTTAATTCGCTTATACCTTTAAATTTGTAGTTTCTAACAATCTGTGGTAATCACTGAAAGATTGCTCACATTGTGAAACAACAATTTAACCATCAACAATTTAACAATTAAGTTTTGCTCCCCTTCCACCTTGCGGCTAATTACCTGCTTTACCGCCTCAGGGCTTTTAAGCTGCACGGAGTCCACTCCCCTTTCGTATTTGATCTGTACCACCATGTGATCCTGCACGATGGGGACTACTATGCCTATCCGCTGATTGAAGATTTGCGTGCTTCGCTGCTAGTTGAGGATCGGACTATACCTGTCACCGATTTTGGAGCGGGGCCCAAGGCCGGACTGAAGAAAGACCGCAAAATCAGCTACATTGCCCGTACCTCAGCCAAACCAGCCAAATATGCCCAACTGCTTTTCCGGTTGGTAGCACATTTCCAACCTAAGACCATCTTTGACCTAGGCACCTCCCTGGGCATCACTACCTCATACCTGGCCATGGGACATAAACAGGCCAAGCTTTATACCTTCGAAGGATGTCCGTCTATCGCTTCAGAAGCGAGAATGAACTTTGAGAAGCTGGGACTACGGCACGTGCAGCAGGTCATCGGAAATTTAGATGATACACTGCCACAGCAATTGCAGAAAGTAGAGCAGTTGGACTTTGCGTTCTTCGACGGAAACCATCGCTACGAGCCTACCATGCGTTATTTCGAAGCCTGCCTCAGCAAGCAGCATGAACACAGCGTGTTCGTAGTGGATGACTTGTATTGGTCGGCGGAAATGAAGCGGGCCTGGCAGGCGATCAAGCTACACCCACAGGTATGCCAAACGGTTGACCTGTTTTATATTGGTTTGGTGTTCTTCCGCAAATCCCAACCGAAAGAGCATTTTACGCTGCTGTATTAAGCGTTTTCTTTCACCACCTGCGCCTGCCAACCGCCATACACCCCGTTAAACGCCTCAGCTAACTGCCACAGTCCTAAGGTAGTGGTATGGATCTCCTCCTCGGTAACACCCTGCACTTTCGCAATGATGATGCTAAAAGGGACATCTGACTCGTTTTGGTTCTCCCCCTCCTGCACCAAGGTATAGCCGGCTCCCTCTGATTCACTTTTGAAGGCGGTGCGGTCTTCCTCAGTCGCGAAACTAACGAAGTGTGATACAGAACGGGGAATATGATGCTCGTCTCCCTGCTCTTCCATCATGCGCAGAATACGGCTGTTTCGGATGCTTTGCATATCAGCAGGCTCCGGAAACAGGAAGTCCAGGTATAGGCCCCAGTCGCTATCAAGTAGGTTATTCGCTGCAAAGGTATAATTCGGAAACTGCTGCATGACGTTGGTAGCAATTACCTCCGGCAATGCTTCCTGTCCGCTGTAGAAGTAAAAGCTGCGTTTGCCGTCGTGCAGCAGTTTGCCTACAAAGGCTGCTTGCAGGGAGTTCTGAAACGCCTCCACCAGTGCTTCCTCTATCGCCTCGAGCTGCTCCCACTCAGCTTCGTCAGCCGGAAAACCATCGGCATCGGGCTGCTGCAGCGCCACGACAAGTTCAAAAGCGCGGTGCTGTTCAGGTATAGGAGCCAGGTTTTCAAAAGCCAGATCGACGCTCACACAGGCAGGGCGGTCGTTGATGTCGCAGAAATAAACTTCCCACTCGGGGGTATGGGCAGGTACGGTCATAGGTATAATCTGAAAGAAATAAGGAGAGCATCAACCACGGTCAATGCTCTCCTTTGATACGTTAAAAGGCTGCTTAGCGAATAGCCTGGCGAATACGCACTAATTTCTGGAGCAAGCCTTCGAGCTGGTCAAGTGGCAGCATGTTGGCTCCGTCCGATTTCGCTATCGATGGCTGCGGGTGCGTTTCGATGAACAGGCCATCGGCTCCCACCGCAATAGCTGCTTTGGCAATCGTCTCGATCAGGGCTGGTTTGCCACCCGTCACACCGGAGCTTTGGTTCGGCTGCTGCAGCGAGTGCGTCACGTCCATCACCACTGGTACACCGTTCGTCTGCATTTCAGGCAGGTTGCGGAAGTCCACCACCATATCTGAGTAGCCAAAGCTGTTGCCGCGGTCGGTTAGGATCACTTTGTCGTTACCGGACTCGCGTACCTTATCCACTGCAAAGCGCATGGCCTCGCCTGACAAAAACTGTCCTTTTTTGATGTTTACTACCTTGCCTGTTTTAGCGGCTGCCACGAGCAGGTCGGTCTGACGGCACAGGAAAGCAGGAATCTGGAGCACATCCACATACTCAGCAGCCATAGCCGCCTCATTGCTCTCGTGAATATCCGTTACGGTTGGTATATCAAAAGTCTGGCTTACCTTCTGCAGGATGCGCAGCGCCTTCTCGTCGCCTATACCTGTAAATGAGTCCAGGCGGGATCGGTTGGCTTTGCGGTAAGAGCCTTTGAAGATCAAGGGAATCTCCAGCTTGTCGGTAATGGTAACAAGTCGCTCGGCTATCTGCAGGGCCATTTCCTCGCCTTCAATAGCGCATGGGCCAGCCATCAAAAAGAAGTTGCCAGAGTCTGTATGCTTTAATTTCGGTATTTCGAACATAGTCAATTGCTTGGTTTATACCTTTCGGTCTGCAAATTTAGTCAGATGCAGGGGAATTAGGAAATGAGTGAGTGAGCGAATTAGTGATTGAGTGAGTTGGTGTTTATCTGAATCAGGATTTACAGCATTTAAGGATTCACAGGATTCTCTCTGTTGATTGTACGTTAAATTAATCCTGAACATTACGAAATCAATTGTTCTACTAGATCAATCCTGAAAATCCATTAATCCTGTAAATCCTTGGGGTAGGGGCCCTATATAAAGATTCAGACAAATTATACCTGTGCACGATTCGGACAGGTCACGACCTGTCCCAACGAAATCAAACAAATCCCCTTCTAACTCTCAAACTCCCAACCTCCTCAACTCAATAAACAGTTCCCTCCCCTGCCTTGGCGGAATGGAGTTGTAGGCTGTTTCGAAGTGGAGAAACTCGAAATATGGCTCAAAGTATGTTCGGTACTCTTCGCGACTGCCGCCGAAGGGTGGACCAGAGTGCTCGAAGGTAGTGTCGAAAAGGAGGCCGACCAGTTTCCCGCCAGGCACAAGTAAATTAGCGCATTGGCGGGCATAGTCGGTACGTAGCTTTGGGTCGATGGCGCAGAAAAAGGTTTGCTCTACGATCAGATCATATTTGCCCCCGAGCTCAAAGAAGTCCTGAAGCAGCAATTGATCCTTGGGGAAGTCCGGCACCCGTTCGGAGAAGTGCTGTAGTGGCGCCTCGGCAACATCAACTATACAGGTATGTATAAAACCTTTACGGAACAAATATTCCGCTTCGTATGCGTTGCCGCATCCCGGAACCAGTATGCGTTGCCCTGTGTTAGGCATCTGATTGAAATATTCGCGGAGTGGCGGCGTTATAGCCCCAACATCCCAACCCGTCTGGCCCAGTTGGTAGCGGTTTTGCCAGTAGTCGGCATTAAATTCTTGTTTCATCTTGTATGATAATAGCTCAAAAGTCTTAAATTTGAAACTTGCATACGCACCATTCCAGGCAGCAAAAGCTTAAAATATGAGTACGCTGGAAAAAAAAGACACCCAAAAAGAACATCAGCCCATGAACCCTTCTGAAAAAAGAAGCAACCGCAAACTCCTGATTAGTGGCCTCCTTGTCATCCTGATCAGCATTAACGGCATCCTGCTTTACATGAATTATCAGAAAAAAGAGAAAAACGAGGAGCAGGCCGAGGTGATCCGTGTGAAAGATAAAGAACTGGAGAACCAGATAAAAGTTTACGAAGCCCTGAAGGCTGATTTTGAGCGCCAGAGCCAGGAACTGCAGGCGATGGGTCTCGAGAACGATTCGCTGGAGGCACAGATCGCGTCTATTTCTTCCGACCTGAATGAGCTGCGAGGTTTCCGCAAGAGCAGCTACAGCCTGGCTGACCAGCGCCGCTTCCGCGACCGTGCGCAGGCTTTTGAGCAGCAACTGAAACAGAAAGACCAGGAAATCGCTACGCTTAAGCAGGATAATGAAGTGCTCTTCACAGAAAATACATCGCTGAAAACCACGCAGAACCGACTGAGCGATAGCCTCACCACCATGAAGACCACCAACGAAACGCTGGTAGAGAAGGTAAAAGTGGCCTCGAGACTCGAAGCACAGCGCATGAATGTTTTTGCGGTAAATAAGCGCGGCAAAGAGCTGGATGACAAGAACAATGAATTCAGAATGAGAAACGTGGAGAAGATCCGCGTGACGTTTAACCTGGGCAAGAACGATGTAGCACCACGTGAACCAAAGACGATTTACATGCGTCTGATCGAGCCGGATGGCGCCGCCCTGTATAATCTTTCTACTGGTTCAGGCTCGTTTGAGATTGACGGTGAGGACATGTACTACACCGCTAAGCGCGACATAGTGTTTGATAACACGCAGCAGCAGGTGAGCTTTGTTTACAACAAGAACGCAGAGTATAAGAAAGGCCAGCATACCATTGAGCTGTATGCTGACGGCTTCCTGATCGGATCAACTAACTTTGTGCTGAAATAACACTTAAACCCTAAAGTCTGAAAGCCCCTGCCCTTAGGCCGGGGCTTTTTTTGTAAACAACGTCGCCGTTTTGGGAGTAGGTTTGTTTCATGCATGAAAACTATCACCTAGGACTTGATACAGCGAATTTCCAGAAAGTGATGTAGCGCGTATGACGGCTAAGTCATTCGTTTCAAAGTACAGCCTCCGTGCGGACAGGTCGCGACCCGTCTGCACAATCGCATCAAGAATCTAACAATTCAGTCATCAACAATTTAACAATCAACATGTAAATCCATAAAAAAAACCCTATCCTGAGGAAAGGGTTTTAGTCCATCGTTCACATGAAATTCTCTAACGCAGGCGTTAGAATTTAATCAACAAGAAAATTTTTACTCCACCAGCATACTGCTGCGGTGCTGTATTACTTTAAAGCTCTCCACCATTTTCACCGATTCGTGGACGTCTTCCGTGAAAATCGCTACAAAGGACTCTGGCTCGGCATTTTCCAGCGCATAGGCGATGGCACGCATCTCTTCCGGAATCACCTTCACTTGCTTATGTGGCGCCACGTCTTCTATACCTTGCATCATCGGTAAAGTGATCTCCTCAGGCGTCTTCCCGCGCAGGTCGGTGTCGAGGCGAATGATGATCTCGTCAAAGATCTCGCCTGCCACTCGCCCTATCTCGTAGAAATCTTCTGTCCTGCGGTCGCCAACGCCAGCGATGACACCAACCTTGCGCGTCACGTCCAGATCTTCCATAAAGCCGCCGATGGCTTTCAGACCGCCCACGTTGTGCGCGTAGTCCACGAGCACCTCGAAGTTCGGGAACTGGAACAGGTTCATGCGGCCCGGCGTTTTGTCCGGTGAAGGTATGAAGGTGCGCAGGGCACGCTTAATGTCTTCTATGTCAAAGTGCGATACATAGCCAGCCAACGCAGCAGCCAGTATGTTCTCTATGTTAAATTTCGCTTTTCCTCCAAAAGTCAGTGGCACGTCAGCCACTCGATCTATCCGGATCTTGTAGCTGTTTTTGAAGATCGAGATATACCCGTTTTCAAAAACCGCCGCCAGTCCCCCTTTGGCAATGTGCTTGAGTATGCGCGGATTGCTCTCGTCCATACTAAAGAAAGCTACCTTACATTTCAGCTCCTCCGCCATCGCATACACCAGGTCATCATCCGCGTTCAGAATGGCGTAACCATCTTTGCTCACGCTCTTCGGGATCACCGACTTCACCTTCGCAAGGTCCTCCAGCGTATGGATGTCACGCAGGCCCAGGTGGTCGGAGCTTACGTTCGTCACAATGCCAATATCGCACTGATCGAATCCCATACCTGAGCGCAGTAAGCCTCCCCGGGCGCATTCCAGCACTGCAAAGTTCACGGTCGGGTCCTTGAGCACAAACTGTGCACTGTAAGCCCCTGTCGTATCGCCCTTCTCGAGCAGCTTGTCCTGTATGTAGATCCCCTCAGTAGTGGTATACCCAACCTGATAACCCTTGCTCTTGACCATATGCGCAATCAGGCGTGTGGTGGTAGTCTTGCCGTTGGTACCCGTCACAGCCACAATCGGGATGCGGGCGGGCTTGCCATGCGGAAACAGCATATCGATCACTGGCTCGGCCACGTTACGTGGCAAACCGTACGTTGGCGAAATGTGCATCCTGAAACCAGGGGCTGCATTTACCTCCAGTACAGCACCTCCTGCTTCGTTAAGCGGGATAGCAATGTCAGTTGTCATCACGTCGATGCCGCAGATATCCAGCCCCACCAGACCGGCAATTCGCTCGGCCATCAGGATGTTGTAAGGATCTACTAAGTCAGTAACGTCAGTTGCAGTGCCTCCAGTACTTATGTTCGCCGTACTTTTCAGGTATAGCACCTCCCCTTCGGGCAGAACAGACTGAGTAGTAAGGTCTTTAGCCTTTAAAATATTTTTGGTGTGCTGATCAATTTTTATGCGGGTCAGGGCCTTTTCGTGCCCTACTCCCCTACGCGGGTCTTTGTTCTCCAGGTCGACCAGCTGCTTGATCGTGGAGACGCCGTCACCGGTTATCATAGCCGGAGTGCGCTTAGCGGCTGCCACAAACTTTTTGTTTATGACCAGCAGGCGGAAGTCAAAACCCTGAATGTAGCGCTCTACCAGCACGGCCTCCGAGTATTTCTGAGCGGCTGCCAATCCTTTGACCGCGTCTTTCCAGTTCGTGATGTTGATGGTAGCGCCTTTGCCATGGTTGCCGTCCAGCGGCTTAAGCACCAGTGGGTACCCCAGCCTGTCAACGGCTCGCTTCAGCTCCTCCTGATCATACACAGTAGTGCCATTGGGAACAGGTATACCCGCTTCCTCGAGCAGTTCTTTGGTGGCGTTCTTGTCACCGGCTATCTCCACGGCAAAGCAGGCAGTGCCGCAGGTCATGGTGGCCTGTATGCGCTTCTGGTTTACGCCATACCCCAGCTGTATGAGCGAGTGACGGTTGAGGCGGATATAAGGTATGCCACGGCTCTGCGCCTCTGATACAATTGAGTAAGTGCTCGGTCCGAAATACTCGTCTTCCCGGATCTGGTGCAGCCTGTCGATGTCTTCGTCAAGTTTATACTTCTCTCCTTTAATGAGCGCTTCCGTAATGCGCAAGGCAGCATGGGCCGCGTACTCACCGGCGCGCTCTTCCTGGTATGAGAAAATAACGAAATGCGTACCCTGCTCGTGGGCCATGTAACAGCGCCCGTAGCCGCTCTCCATACCGGCCTGAGTTTGTAGCTCCAGCGCGATGTGCTGCACGACGTGAGCGAAGGTAGTGCCTTCCTCCACCGATTTAAAGAAACCGCCTTCCACGCCCGCAGCAGCCCGGTGGGCATACATTTCGGGGAGCAGTCGATTGAGTCGGTTAGCGAAGCCGGGCACTTCTTGGGTAAGGGTATCAGCCAGTTCTTCCAGGTCTAGCTTGAGTACGATAATTTTGGGATGCTCAACAGACCAGAAATTTGGTCCGCGCATGATGCGCAAGTCTGTAATCTTCATGGGAATGGGTAAGCAGCTTGTTTTGCCTGTCAGCTATGTTGTAGGTGTTGAGAGATACAGCAATAGTAGAATTGCCTGCTTGCAATACGTTATACGTTGACAAAGGATATAGCCGCTTTTGAAAATTTAGTACGCTTGAAAGGAAGCTATTCGGAATTAGCTACTTAGGTACAGGAAAGCGTTCAGACAGGTTGGAAAGCTTAGTTGAGTGCTTCGGGAATGAATATGATTCCCCTGCCCCTCTTGAGAGTAGGATCGTTTCATTCCACAAAAACTTGTTCCAAGATCACTGCCATTCTGTTAAGAAACTTGGTTGTATGGGTGATAAGCCGCTGCTAGTTGCGGGGATAGGGGCCCTCTTCACCAAGATCCCTACGGGATGACAAAAAAGAAGAATGAAAAGCACTACACCCAAAAGGGGAATTGGGAACGATTGTCATCCCCCTGCCCCCTTCGAAGGGGACTCTTGCTGTTTCTGTCACACAGCAGGTATAGCGCTGTAGCTTGCATTTTACTATACCGGGTCCAACCACCCCTACCCCTCCTTATCCAAGGAGGGGAGCTTCTGCTACTGCCACATTACAGGTATAAGCCTTGTAGCATCTGTCACGTAACACTGGCAGGTATAGCAAGACTAACTCGCACGCTCACAATGAAACAAACCACAGCGCCATGTGCGCAAACGAAGATTTTTTGTTTGAGCGGTCAGCGAGTTCAAAATCGTCTTGATTTTTTTGCTTACTTTTTTCATCAAGGAAAAAAGTAAGGCCCGCCCGGCCAGGGCAAACAGTGCCCGCCGCACAGGCGAAGCTATGAAACAACACTGCTATACCTTCAGCCGCCGCTTTGCAAAAAAGCAAACTTCCTCAAGAAGGGAGAGGACAAAAAAAAATCGCCCGGTCAGGTATACCGACCGGGCGATCAAGAAGAGGTAACGAGCGGATTCGAACCGCTGTAGCAGCTTTTGCAGAGCTGAGCCTAGCCACTCGGCCACGTTACCCTGATTGGAGTGCAAATATAAGCAGAGAAGTATGCTTGTCAAACAATCAGGTCATATTTTTTAAACGCCAATAGGTATAGCGTTCATAATAAGCCCCTTATTTTTCAATACAACTGTTGCGATTTCTATTTTGGAAGCGGTGCTCCTACAGGTATAGCGCAATCGTGACCTGGCTGACCGTGCGGCGGGTTGGTACCGGCAGCAACAGAACCAGACACTTGCGGCTGGAATGCAGGCTGCGGTGCAGTCAATTTAGGCTGTGCCGGCAAATCAAGTGGAGCGCCCACTTCGATGTCGCAGCGGTGACCAGGCTGGCCATGCGCAGGATTCAAGGCAACAGTGCCCGCTGGAGTAGCTGTTGCAGCGTTCGTGTTAGCTGGCGCGGTAGTTGGCTGGGTTGTAGCTGTTTCAGCTTTTTTATTGTCTTCTGAGCAAGCGCTAAAACCGATCAGGGCAGCAGCCAGCAGTACGTTAACGGTGGTTTTCATGCAATGATTTAATAAGGTGTGCGGCCTTCTGCACCTGCCATCCATTTGGCAGACCAGGGCGCTTTTGTTACAACCGACAAGCTACCAAAAAGGTGCCGCAAAACCAAAATCCTTCCGACATACGGTCAATTCTGCCTGTCTAAAAACTCCTTCCGCGTACCATAACTTTATCACTCCTTTCCGGGTATATTCAGGAAAACCTCTATGCGCTTCCGCCTTTGTCCGGAACACATGCTGCCTGACTGCCGTACCCGGACTTGTTAAGGCTGCACGCATAGCACTTATCCATTACAATAACACATTATAAATCCAGGCCGTATCAGCCAGGCAGCGGTGCAGAAGGAAACAGGTAATGTCCTTAGGCCTTCAGAGCCGTATTTGATTATCGTTATGAACAGACTTCTATTCTTAGACGCTTTAAGGGGCATTGCCGCACTCTCAGTGGCCCTTTTCCACTATACTTCCGTTTACCGCAGCCTTTACGGCCACAGCTTCTCCCCTGCTTTCGACTTCGACTACGGTTTGTTTGGGGTGGAACTCTTCTTTATGATCTCAGGCTTTGTGATCTTCTTCAGTTTCGACAGGATCAAGAGCGGAAGCGAGTTTCTCTTTAACCGCGGCATCCGGCTTTACCCGACTTACTGGTTCAGCATGATCACAACTTTCGTGGTGGTGCAGACATTTGGCCTGCCCGGCTTAGAGACTACCTTCACCGACATGCTCGTTAACCTGACCATGTTCCAGAAGCTGGCCCGCGTACCAGACGTGGACGGTGTATACTGGTCGCTGTTTTCGGAATGGATGTTCTACCTGATGATGCTTGGCCTGTTCATGACCAATAACCTGAAGCGTATTTTGTGGGTGGGTCCGGTATGGGTGCTGCTGAGCCTGGTGCATAAGTATGGCGTTAGCTTTGGTCCGGTCGGTGCCATCCTGAACCTATACCATGGCGTGTTCTTCTATGCGGGCATCCTCTTTTACCTGCTTATGAAGCAGCCCGAAAAACGAAACATTGTGCTTGCTCACCTGCTCTTCTGCATCGCCGTGATAGTGGCGTTATACCTGCCGGAAGGACTTCCGCATACGCTCGTGGTTATTTCCTTCTTCGGGGTATTTTACCTGGGGTTGATTGGCAAAATGGACTTCCTGGTGAACAAGGTGCTGCTTTTCCTGGGCAGTATCTCCTATGCACTCTACCTGATCCACCAGTTTGTAGGTTATGTGATCATCAATGAGACGAAGCACTTATTCGGCGATAGCCTGCTGGTGATCGTGCCACCACTAGCCATCACACTTACAGCGGCCTGGCTGATTACAGCCTATGTTGAAAAGCCGGTCGTAAGCAGACTCAAAACATGGTACAAACAACGGTCAGGCCATACCTTGCCACAGGAGAAGAAAGTACCCGTCAGTGGATTTGCAAAGCCCGAAACTGCCCCTACTAAATAGGTATAGCCGGTCAGAGCTAAACTCCAGGCTCGCTATAAGCTACCGCTATTTCTGCTCCCAACCGGGAATTGTGCCTGATCAGCGCGATATTGGCTTCGAGGCTTTCGCCCTGGCTATGCTCAGCGATATACTTTAATAGAAAAGGAGTAACGGCCTTGCCCTTGATGTGCTGCTGTGCGGCGGAGTGCAAGGCCTGGGTGATATACCATTCCATTTCGGGCGCAGGCACTTCAAACTTTTTAGGTATGGGATTCGCTATCAGTGCAGCTCCATCCAGCCCCAACTCCCATTTGGTGCGTAGCAGGCCCGCAATTTCCCGGGCAGAGTCCAGTCGCAGTGGAGAGGCAAAACCACTCTGACGGGAATAAAAGCTGGGGAAGGCATCCTGGCCGAAAGTAACAACTGGTATCCCTTTCGTCTCAAGATATTCCAGGGTCAGCCCTATATCTAGGATCGACTTCACGCCCGCTGATACCACCGCTACGGAGGTCTGCCCCATTTCAGTCAGGTCTGCCGAGATATCCATGGTGGTCTCTGCTCCCCTATGCACACCCCCGATCCCGCCTGTAACGAACACCCGTATACCTGCCATAGCGGCAATGCGCATGGTGGCAGCGACCGTTGTAGCGCCATCAATTTTCTGACTGATGACGTAAGGCATATCCACCAGGCTCACCTTCCAGACATCCTTCGCCTGGCCCAGGTGCTCGATCTGCTGCTTCGTAAGACCTATGCAGCACTTGCCGTCCAGTATAGCAATGGTAGCAGGTATAGCACCCGCTCCCCGAACCACCTCCTCAACCTCCAGGGCCGTCTGCACATTTTGCGGGTAAGGCATGCCGTGGGCGATGATCGTAGACTCGAGGGCCACGACAGCTTTGCCTTGAGCCAGGGCCTGCTGCACTTCGGGGAGTATTTGGAGGTAAGGGTTCATGGAATGATTGGTGTCCGGTGTTGCTTCTTTGATTTTGTGCAGGTATGCTAAGCCAGCAGCCCGAGCACATCCAGTACCGTGAAAGCAGTTGGTTGTCCCAAATTGCCAGTATTCAGGAAAATTGTTGGGGCGCCACCCGTATTTAGTCGTACTATTGAAGCAGGTATACTATGTAATCGTACCCTGTATGCGAAGGCAAATGTGAATAATACTTAAACTGATCTTTAGATTCTTCCGCGACAGTGAATAAGGCGCCATCAATGGTAAACTGTTTGGTATCCTTATCATAGGTATATGACATAGTTCTGATGACTGGCTCTTTACTTTCACATTTCACTTTGCCTTGGTCCACCGTTAACTTGCCATTTGAGTCAAACGTAATCAAATCATCTTTTGAGCAATCTGGCCAAGGGTTGTAAAAAATCCTTCCAGGAGGGTTTGAATTCATATTCCTATCAACTACTCCTCTCTTCCAGGTTTTTGATACCAGCAGGTTGGCAGGTGCGTTTTCATCATCGTCTGCACATGAACTCAGAAGGAAAAGAACCAACATCATGTTGATCAGAATCAGTGTTTGCCTCTTCATAGATTATATCACGTAATTGATTTTTTGCTAAATGATTAAAGGAATATTAGCTACCCCAACTGTGCCATGTGCTGAGTATGGTATTGCGGGTTGATTTCCTAAAGTCAATACTTTAAGATAAGTCTAAGATATAAAATTCCAATGAAATAAGATTGGGCAATCAGAGAGTGTCACAAAGCTCTGGGTTGTTCCGGGGACTTCCATAACAAAAGAACTACAATATAAATATTGATTAGCTTCAGGCAGTGCCGCCTGTTTGCTCTTTGAGGATTATCTTCATGTATGATAATGGTACTTGCTAATCTTGTATCTAACTTTCCCATAACCATGTCTCGCTACCCATCGTCCCAGATGACAACGAATAGGTCCATGCAGCTTGTCCTTCAAAAACTGTTACACCTATACTACTTCCGGCTGATTTGTGAAGTAATGGTGGAGTCGGTAATCTTGTCGTCCTCTGCCAAAAGGAATGCCTTGGATAAAATAATAGATAAGCCATTATCTCCCTCAAAAGGCAGGAACACATTCTCTGTCACAATCTTCTGACTCCTATCCGGCACTATGCACAGGTACTGGTCATTCGGCTCCATCAGGATATTGGTGCTGCCAATGTGTATTTTATAGGTTCTCAGCTTCCCTTTCACCACCAGGAATTTGTCCTGAATGGTTGCCACCTTGCTTATCTTCAGGCGAGGAACCAAGCCGGTCAGTATTTCCTTGCGGTTTTTGGCTACTTCGGAGAGGTCACCGAATGAATAGGATGTCCAGTAGTCACGGTAAGCTGGCACGCCTCCTGAGTCATTCCAGGTAGGATCATTCCCGACACTCGCTACCCCAACAAACAGATCGACATCACGGAGCACTTCCGAGAAAGGTACCGATGGAATGTCAATCAGGTCTTTGGTTTGATTCGTAGCGGTGTCAGTAAACCGTATCTGGTCTGTGGTAATGAAGTTCCAAATGCCAGTATCATTGAAAGCATCCTCGGCATTCAGTTCATTCACCCAATACTCTGCCTTCAGCCCATATTCCGGTAGCTGTAACTCTGCTGCCTCATTAAAGCGCCCGTCATCATAGGCCCCCATGAGGGAGTACTTCCAGCCACGGGTTTTGGCCAGCATGTTAAACTGGTGCTGCTTGAGCACATGCGCTGCCATCCGATAGCTGTAAGTCTTGGTTCGCACCTCTGCCTCGGTGAGCAGGTATACCTCCCGAAAAGCCTGCTTCAGGGGCTGCTGCAAACGGTTCTCAATCAGAAAGTCACGCCACTGCCTGATGTCCTCCACAGTATGCACAGCAGGGTGCCACATGGATACCTGGACATTCTCGTTAGGTATAATTACTTCATTCTCCTTTGTTATCCACTGGTCATTCAAGAAGATGGCCGAAACGACGCTATCATCAAAAGTGAAATTCCAGATAAGCTTTTTAGTCAGATAAGCCATCAAGCCGTGCTCCAGGTATAGCTTTCTGAAATTTCCAAAATGCCACTTTCTTTCTGAACGGAGCATGCGATCTAGCCTGTCCCGCTGGGCAGAAGTCGTCTGGTCGATTTGCTTTTGGGTATCTTTTACTTTTTTCAGCTTTACTTTATGCCTCTCCTTCACAAAAGCAGGCACTGATTTTTGCGGCATGCCATCTGGCTTAAACCAGTTCAATTCTGATTTTCCAACACCAGTTATTCGTACTGTGCAGGTATAGTCGTCAAACTGGTAGGTTCTTGCACCTTCCGCCAAGCCAAAGTTCTCTACTGCCAGGTCTTCTATCTCGTGTGTCGATACTCCCTGCTCCAGCGCAGCAGCATCTATGTATTTGCCGATGGCTTGTTGGGTGCTGCTTTGCTTAATTCGAAGCTTCAGTCTGGAGAGGTGGCCTACCCCGTCCAGCCCCTTTGACTTATACAGCGTAAACAGACAGGCATTTCCTACTGCGGCAGCGGCAGGTCCTTTGCCTGGAATCTTTCTGTAACACCTTTCGGCCAATTGTGCCAGATTTTGTAGTGTGGCATTATCATGAAAATGTGCACACATCCAGATAAAGCCTTTGATGGCTTCGATGTTAACCGAACTCAGGTATTCCGAGTTGGTGTAGGTATAGGTTCGGCCGCCATAACTGCTGGTATGTTCGGTCGTCTTCTCTTTCAGCTGAGTCAGGAAGCTAAACCAGTCGTTTACCATTCGCTTAAACTTATCCGGTCCCAGTTCTTTGAACAAGGCTTTGGTATCGGCTAAGTATTTGTTTGATGGCTTAGATCCTGTCGCTTTCTGCGCTTTGGTAAGCAGCTGGTACCAGATCTGCCGCTCTTGCTCCAGCAGCGATTGGATGGTTGTATTGGCGTATTCAGAGAACCCATCCTGCCCAAGAAAGCAAGTAGGTTTGATGCTTTTGCAATCCTGCGATTTAAATAAAAGGGTATCTATTCTTTCCGTCAGTTTTAGCTTCTGCTTCTCATAAAAGCTGTCATCTATCTTCTGAATTTGATCCTTTAAGGTATTCAATGACGCTTCCATCCTTTCAGAAACCTCTTTTCCCTTATACTGCCGATCCACCTGGGTCAGCAAAGGAGCAATAGGCCAGGCATTAACTACTCCCCAATGCCATTTTTTGCTCTTCCCGAAGGCACCAACCAGTTTCTCTACATCCTCATCACCTAAAGCAAGCTTTGTTCTGAATAGCTGTGCAAGGTATGCTTCTCTTACAATATTATTTTGATACGTCGCATCCTGTGAGAAATAGCTGCTTCTGTTATTGTGATAGTCGCTTATTTTGCTTGCACAGTAAAGGGCAAAATCCATCTTCTCCTTATCAGGCCACTTGGCAACCTTATCTTTATAGACAGAGTTGTCACTCAACTTTATCCCCCAGGAGTAGTCCCTCGTTTGTTCATGTTCCTTGAGGGTATCTTCGATGAGTTTATCGTATTCGCTATAACCGTTCGCGATAGAGTTCACCTTGGTCAGCGTATCTTTCAGTTTGTCTAATATGCCCATAATCAGCCTCCTACTAAAGGGGTAAGTTTCAAAAAGCTGATCTTGGTGTCGCTACGAAGGATGACTTCCTGCTCAAGCGACTCAGCCTGCACGTCATCAACCAACACAAAAAAGCCATTTTTCTGAAATGCATCTAAGGCCACATAGGCTTGCTCCTCGGCATCAATCAGCTTTCTGGACCTCAGTTTGTACCCGTTCAGCGTTTTTTCAGCATCGGTTGGCTCCACCAGACCCTGATAAAACTCCGGAAATCTGGTGTTATAGTCCTCTACCTCCCAAATCACCCGTGCCATAATAATGTCTTTAACCGACATCCTGTCATTGCCAAACTCCAGACTTAGTTCATTCAAAACCTTGCCTGTGAATGTTTCATCTTTGATTGTGATTACCATAGCCTGTTTTCTCGATCTGATCTTTTAAAATCTGCCTGCTGTATGGTTGAGAAGATCATTTGCGATCCCTCGACCTAACTGCACGGTATTAAATATAGTAATTTAACTATTAGGAGCATGAGACAGATTGCCTAAAACGAAAAAAGGCCCCGGATTATGCCGAGGCTCTTCATTGGAGATAACAATAAATATGGATTACTGTACAGGGATAGGTTTTGACTAACGCCTGCATAAGGTACCATGTGTGATCATGGCAGCTTATTACTTATACCTGACGAATCTAAACTCAACTTACATGACTGTAGATAAGCTGTACCACCCCGGATCTAAACCTATTTACCTCTATCAGATCAAGGTTTATTCTTTCTTTCAAGTCTTGAAAAAGTGGTTTGCCTGCCCCTAAAGCGGTAGGGTGCACGGAAATCCGGTAAATATCGATCAACCCATGCTGTATAAAAGTTGTTATAAGTTTTGCGCCACCATACAGCCAGATGTCTTTGCCGTCCTGCTTTTTGATCTCGGCAATCTTTTCGGGTATTCCTGAGGAAATAAAAGTGACATTTCCGTCCTGTTGCGCTTTGCTAGTGAAAACAATCTTCTTCTTAGAGTGAACAGCCGTCCAGATGGCCCTCTCCGTTTCGCTTGCGTTGGGTTCTGGCTCAAAGTTGCCCCACATCTCATAGCTTACCCGGCCATAGAGGATAGTGTCTATACCTGACAGAAAGCCCTGGAAGTTCATGTCATCGTCCATGACACACCAATCGACTTCACCATTCGATCCTTCAATGTATCCGTCGAGGGTTATAGCCAGATCTAAAATTACTTTTCGCATAGGTTGGAGGTGTTGTAATATGTTGGGTAAGGCTATTAAAAGTGAACGTGCTGGTGCAGGCAACGGGTAAGGCGTTAGCCGAATATGAGGCCTGTTCTTTGTTGCACTAAACCTTCGGTAGCTGGTTTTAAAAAGCAGCGGATAAGGGCTATCTTTTGGAATCACACTTAACTCTT
>NZ_CANNAI010000003.1:0-506926 GCF_947502515.1 uncultured Pontibacter sp.
CTCGCCTGTAAGGGACTTGCACCCTCTGGAATAATATGATACCTTTAGTATCAGGTGCCCATACTGGGCGCACACCATTGATAATCCCAGTAAACTCAAAGCTGAAATTAATATAAGAAACTGCGATGCTAAAATTTCTTTGTAGAATAAAACCAAATATGTAAATATCAAAATAGGGTATAATGCAAGGACTGCGTATTCGTGAATGCCAAAATAAGTTGGAAAAACTGTTTCGTGCAGCATGAATTGATCATCAATCATTAAAAACAAGGAAATCATACCAGCAAATTGTAAGAATTTAGCCTGATTTTTCATTTGCAACCTGCGTAGTATGATTGATGTAAAAATACCGATCGCTGCGCTTGCACACCAAAGGAACATACCTATAGTAGAAATAGCTCCATAATAAAATTTACCTCCATTTAAAACTGCTACATCCCGAGTAAAATAATAAGCCGGTATATTGCTTCTCTGTGCACCAATCAATAACATTATTATTATTGAGAAAGCATAAATAAATATTGCCGTTTTGTTAACTTTTAAATTAAGAGGCGGAAGACTAGCTAAAATTGACTTAAACATTTTAATGTTATTTTTTTGTTAACAAATTATTATCTCAAAGTTAACAAAAAATCTAAATGTCATATCTTTTATCGATCATTTCTAATTAACTCATTTACTTCAATTTCTTCCAGCACAATCTCCGATACCTTTTCCATTTTACTCGCTTCGAAGGCGCGGTCGTAGTTTTCGAGTGGGGTATCCTCTTTTAAGGTGTAGTTGTTATAATCCTGGAAGCGGATGCCGCCGACGGTGCTGGGGTTGATGGCTTCGCGGAAGCGGGTGCCACCGTCGTTTTCCTGGAAAGAGTAGGCCAGGTAGTCCATTGTGTGGCGCTGTTGGTGGAACCAGTAGATGTAGACATCCTGGTAGCCTTCGCCGCCGCCTTCCTGTGCAAAGGTCACCCGCACTTTGTGGTAAGGTTCTCCTTGGATTGTCGCTTCGCCCAAATATTCTTTGCGTACCGCCTCGTCATTCAGCGCATAAGGCAGGAGCGCAAAGTAAATCACAGAATTAACGGATGCAGTATAAGCTTTCTGTTTTTCTTCTGGCAGCTCCACCTCCACATCGTTGACGGTTCGGGTAAAGCCACTGTTGCGCCACACATCCCGCACCTGCTGCCCCGTGGAATCAGTAAAAGTACGGCTATACACAAAAGCTCCGCCATCTCGCAAAGCCCTATACTGTCGGTCCCTAAACTCAAAACTGATCGCACTCTTGAAATACCGACCCCCGCCATGTGCGGCGATTGCCTGGTCTACGATCTGCTGCGCATCCGGCTGTTTTTCAGTTTGACAGGAGGTGATGGTGATTAGAAATAGAAATACAAAGGTATAGAGAGCTTTGTGCATCATAATTTGTCGGGTCTTAGATGCAGGCAAGGTAATCATTTTTCAAGTCTCTCTGTAGGGACAGGTTGCAACCTGTCCGAATCGTTCAAGAGTATTAACTTGATATAGATACTGCCTACCTACATTTTGTCATTTCGACCAAAGGGAGAAATCTGAGGTATTGTTCAAGTTCTAATCAGATTCAGATCTCTCCTATCGTCGAGATGACAAAAGTAAAAACAAAAAAGCCCTCCCCTATTTTTAGGGGAGGGCTTGGGTGGGGTTCACCTGTGTAAGATAATTACTTCTTAGCCGTAATATCCAGGCTCACCGTAAAGTTATCGTCGATTACTTTGTCGCCCAGGTCATCGAAGAAGCTTTTTGAACCGTAACGTACATCGTATTTCGCGCGGTCTACGATCACATCAGCTTTGGCAGTTGCTGTGCCATTTTCCACGTTGATAGTAGCCGGGAAGCTTACTGGGTTTGTTTTGCCTTTGATAGTCAGGTCGCCTTCTACGTTGTAGTTTGGCTGACCGGCAGCTGCGCTTGCAATCGGGCTGATACGGTTAATCTTGAAGTTAGCAGTCGGGTGCTGGTCTACTCCGAAGAAATCGTCTGACTTCAAGTGACCAACCAGGTCGCTGTTGTACTTAGCATCCTCGATGTCAGTGTTTGTGATCGAAGCCATGTCGATGGTAAACTCACCACCTACTACCTGCTCGTCGGCTACTACCAACTCACCACCTTGCAGGTTGATGTTACCGGAGTGCTCACCACCTACTTTTTTGCCATTCCAGGTCAGTTCGCTGGCAGCTGGATCCACAGCATACGCTTCGCCTTCGGCTGCCTCAACAGCTTCAGTAGTAACGGCAGTAGTGTTTTCAGTTGCAGTATTGCTGTCAGTGCAGGCAGTAAAAAAAAGCGCTGCGGCCATGGAAGCAAGGATTGCTGTCTTTTTCATGTGATTCTAATTTAGATAATAATAGTTTTCTGAATTTGAGCTACAAATTTAATGTATATACATTTATTGTACAAACATAGTTCAGTAAAATTTTTAAGTTGTTGATTGTTTATTGTTAAATGATAGTAAGAACCTGTAGGGGCAGGTCGTGACCCAATGCCGTCAACTTAAACTCTTTTTGTCCTTTCGAACAAAGTGATAAATCTGAAATATTGTAAAAACTCCAAATTAACCCAGATCTCTCATTGCATTCGAGATGACAGGTTAGGCACAGCGTTTCTTAAGTTGACGACATTGGGTCGCGACCTATCCGGATCGTGTACTGGTAAATTGTCAGAATCAATATTTGCAGGATTAAAGAGGGTCCCTCCCCAGCGGATTAACAGGATTCTCAATATCGATTGTTTTAAAGATCAATCCTGAAAATCTTAAAATCCTGTAAATCCTGATTCAGACAATAAAAAAAGCTCTCCCCTTTCACAGGAGAGAGCTTTACTAAATATTGAGGTTTTATCTATTAGCTATTCGTCTGCTTCGCCTTCACGTTAAAACTTACAGTAAACTCATCATAGATCGCTTTGTCGCCCAGATTCTCGAAGAAGTTGCTGGAGCGGTAGCGGATGTCGAATTTGGTACGGTCAACGGTTACGTCGGCTTTGGCAGTGGCTACGCCGTCTTTCACGGTGATGGTGGCAGGGAAACTTACCGGGTTGGTGATGCCTTTGATGGTCAGGTTACCTTTCACATTGTAATTTGGCTGTCCGACGGCAGCTTTTGCGATCGGAGTAGTCTCGGTGATCACGAAAGTAGCGCTTGGGTGCTTGTCTACACCAAAAAAGTCGTCTGACTTGAGGTGACCTACCAACTTGCCGTTCATGCCAGCATCTTTGATGTCTTCCACTGTGAGCGAGCTCATGTCAATCTCGAAGGTGCCACCTGTCACGCGGTTCTTGTCCACCTGCAACTGACCGCTCTTCAGGGAAATAGCACCATAATGCTCTCCGGTTACTTTTTTAGCGTTCCACTTCACTTCGCTGGCATTGGTCTCAACAGTGTAAGTACGGCTCTTGGCAGGAGCGGTCACTTCTGTTGCACTCAGTTCGGTGTGGGTTGTACCTGTGAAGGCAGATAGCATCAGTGCAGCTGCGAATGATACCAGAATAGCGGTCTTTTTCATGGTGTGAATTATTGATTTTTAAGCGGTTGGATAGTTTATTTTTGAAATGGTTTAATAGCCTTAACTCTTTTCTCTCACTTTGTCCAGCAGCTTGCTCAGTTGCAGGGCTTCTTCGTCTGACAGGTTGGTGATACCTGTTCCCTTCCCTCCTTCCAATTCGTCCATCTGTTTGAGCAGGTTCAGCCCTTTGTCGGTGATCAGCACATCTACGGTGCGACGATCATTGGGACACTGCTGGCGGGTCACCAGTTCTTTGGCAACCAGCTTATCCACGATGCGGGAAGCATTGGAAGTCTTGTCGAGCATACGCTCAATCAGCATGCTAACGGTAGCGGGCTTTGGGTATTGCCCACGCAGGATACGCAAAATATTATACTGTGGCAAACTTACTCCAAATGGCTTAAACTGCGCACTTTGCTGCTGCTCTAACCAGCCGGCGGTATACACCAGGTTAATGTAAGCCTTTTGGTGCGGGCTCCTGAATACTGGTTGCTTAATCTCTTCTTCTATCTTCATGTTGTGTTGTTTCGTGTCTGGTTGTTAGCAGTAATCTTCCTTTCCTGTTGGGAGGGATAGCTGCATCCGGCAATTGTGATAATCCTGCAATTTCGAGGGGTAGGGGGCCTCTTTAAAATCCTTTAAATCCTTGGGGCATGAACCCTATATAAAGATCCAGATAAATTGCCCTCGCAAATATATGTACATACATTTAATACACCAACATAGTTCAGATTTATACTCAAATATCTCCTGCCTTCACATCAGGAAAACAGGGCTGTACTAATAAAGTAATAGCGAAGCTATACAAAGGCTTGATTATAAAAATATTTATTATAATTATTACAGTTTAAAGATAAGCAAAAACCTGATCCTCTAACCTTATACCTCTCACTATTATGAAAAAAGCATTTAAAATTATTGGCATGCTGGTGGTAGCACTGGCTGTCGTTGTGGCGGCGGGGGTGGTATACCTGCGCTATACCTTCCCGAAGGTAGATGCGGCTCCGGTCATCACCATTGAAAAAACACCGGCATTGGTGGAGCGGGGTGAATACCTGGCCAATCACGTAGCGGTATGCATCGATTGCCATTCGACCCGCGATTTCTCCCGCTTCTCCGGGCCTATTGTGGAGGGCACCTATGGCAAAGGCGGTGATGTGTTTGACCACACCATGGGCTTCCCCGGCACCTTTTATGCCCGCAACATTACACCAGACAAAGAAACAGGTATAGGTAACTGGACTGACGGCGAGATATACCGCGCCATCACAACCGGGGTCAGCCGCAACGGAGATCCGCTCTTTCCGGTGATGCCTTATAAGTCCTATGCCAGCATGAGCACCAATGATGTGTATGCTATCATTTCGTATATCCGCACCCTTGATCCTATCAAACACAAGGTACCGAAAGGTGATCCGGACTTCCCGATGAATTTGATTCTGCGCACCATCCCCTCTGGCAGCCCTACTCCTACCGATGAGCGCACTTTAACGAGCGAAGTGCTGCGTGGCAAGTACCTGCTATCCATCGCCGCCTGTGCCGATTGCCATACCCCCCAGGAAAAAGGGGCTCCTATTGAAGGTAAGTACCTGGCTGGTGGGTTTGAGTTTAATTTTCCAAATGGAGCCGTGCTGCGCTCTGTCAACATCACGCCGGATAAACAGACAGGTATAGGCAGCTGGACTGAAGATGCCTTTGTGCAACGCTTTAAGAACTATGAAGCACCGGAAGCCACTGCCGCAAAACTAGAGCCCGACGCTTTCAACACGATTATGCCTTGGGCCATGTATGCCGGTATGAAAGAAGAAGACTTGCGCGCTATTTATAAATATCTGATGTCTGTTGAGCCAAACAGCAACAAAGTAGAGCGCTATACCCCACCAGGGGCTGTTGCCAAAAAGTAAGTTCTGCTAGAAAATATGCGCGTTTGCTATCCTGTTTTAGAAAATAGGATGGCAAACGTGCGTTCGTATGGTTATATTTGAGGTATAGCCAAACGCAAAACACGATAAGCATGACCTATACTACTTATATAGACTCTCCTCTCGGATCGCTCCGGATCAGCGGTACAAACCAAGGTATAACAGAAGTGCGGTTTTGCGAGGCTGAAGAAGTGTCAACAGTACAGACGACTGCTTTGCCTGCCTGTATTAGTGACTGCGTACAGCAGTTGGAAGAGTATTTTGCAGGCGAACGCCAGGATTTTGATTTGGTACTTGCGCCTGCGGGTACGACCTTCCAGAAACAGGTATGGCAGGAATTGCAAGGTATACCGCATGGCAAGACCACCAGTTACCTGGCTGTGTCAAGGGCTGTTTCGGGTGAGAAAGCCATACGTGCGGTGGGAGCTGCGAACGGCCGTAACCCAATCTGCATTGTGGTGCCCTGCCACCGGGTGATCGGCAGCGACGGAAGTCTGACCGGTTATGCAGGCGGTCTTTGGAGAAAAGAATGGTTGTTGCGACACGAAGGTGCTTTGCGAACAGCTACACAAACCTCGCTCTTTTAAAAATTCTAATATTAACCAAAATACTGCAACCCACTTGCATGTATATAGTATAAAGTAAAAGCACCCTATGTTAAGGTGCTTTTACCTGCTATTACGTATGCAATTGTCTTATCAGAAAGCGAAACCACACCTGCTTGAAGCCCAATTGGGCACGCGTGTGCTTGCTTTTTGCCTGGACTCGCTCTTCCTAGTTTCCATTATCGGTCTGATCGAGTACTTTACCTTCAGCAGTGACGAGGAGGCGCTGCTTTTTAAATCAGAGCGGCTGCTTCACATGCTGTTGGGCTGGCTATACTTTGCTGGCACCGAAAGTGCTGCCTGGCAGGGCTCTATCGGGAAACATCTGCTGGGGCTCCGCGTCGTAGGGCACAGCGGCGAGCGCATTTCGTTCCGACGCGCCAGTCTCCGCTATCTGCTCAAGCCGATCAGCATATTTGTGCTGCTTATGCAGGCTTTGACAGGGACTTCGGTTGCTTCCTACTCCCGCCTGTTTCACGACCGCATCTGCAAAACTAGGGTGTTGTCCTAACGTCTAAGCTCCAAATTCAATAACCTCTACACTAGCTGTGTTGTCCGGCCGAACAGTCAGCTTGAACAGGTAGCGATACTGATTGTCCTGAATCTCCTCAAAAGGCTTTTGCGCACCGAATGCCTCTAAGATCGGCAGAAGCGTATTAGAGTGTCCGGCCACCACAACCGTCTGGCCACGATGCTCCTGTAAGATACGCTCCTTCAGGCCTTCGAAATCATGTCCTTCATACTGCACCACCTCAATATTGCGTTCCTGTGCCAGTGGATAAAGCGTCTGACCGGTGCGCATGTACTTCGTGGCGTACAAGGCATCTACCTCCTGCCCTTCCATTAAAGCACGCAAGGCCTCAGCACGCGCATGCCCCGCCTCTGTCAGCTCCGGATCTTCGTTAGAGGCTTCGGTGGTATCCTTCTCCGCATGGCGCACCAGGTATATAGTCGTCACTTCAGTAGCGGTCTCAATTTCCTCGATCTGCTGATCAGAAGTAGCGGAGCCAGAGTTGCAGGCACTGAACATGCCCAGGAATAAAAGTAAGAGGCTGAGTTGGAAGATGTTTTTCATGAGTTGAGATTTAAGGTTATTGTCTGAATCAGGATTTACAGGATTTTTACAGCTGCCGGGTCAAACCACCCCTACCCCTCCTTATCCAAGGAGGGGAGTTTTATTTACTGAAGCAAGCACTTATTTCATGTAGCACAGCATCTAAGCTCTCAAAAACTTCTTTGTTCTCAAAGCGAAGCACCCTAATATTTAGCTGTCTTAGGTATTGGTCTCGTTCCTGGTCAGCTTCTGTCGCTGCTGCACTATAATGCACCTGTCCGTCAAGTTCTATGGCCAATTGCTCTGATGGGCAGTAAAAATCAAGAATATAATTACCCACGCTGTGCTGCCTCCTGAATTTCCTTCCTTCCAAACCTCCTGCCTTAAGGTATTTCCACAACTCAGCTTCTGCAGGAGTCAAATTACTCCTGAGAACCTGTCTGTTATCCTTTAAGTACCTACGATTATGCGTTACCAATTTTTTAGACCAATTTCAAAGTTTACTAAATGCAAGAAAAGATTAGTTAGTAGTTAAAAAGCTCCCCTCCTTGGATAAGGAGGGGTAGGGGTGGTTGGACCCGGTATTGGTGATAATCTTGCCAATCTTCTAAATCCAGACAATCCTCCCTACAACTTATACCCCAGCTCTATACCTGCAGCCAACAGACGTTCGGCCTGGTTGCTTTTGCCTTGCTGGTGCAGGAGGCGGACCAGGCTTTGGCGGGCTTCGTAGAGGTACGGGTTTTCGCGCAGGGCGGCTTCGTAGGCTTTTTGGGCACGTTTTGGCTCTTCTTCTGCTTCCCATACTTTGCCGGAGGCAAACAGAAAATCGGCCAGCTCGGCAGGGGTGTGCTGCACGGGTTGTTTCTTAAGTTCTTCCTGCGCCTTGTGGGTATCCCCCAAGCCGGCGTAAACCCGGGCTAATAGAGTAGCTTCGCTTCGGGCACGCACCTTTCCGCTGCTGATAGGCTCCAACAACTGTTGCGCGGCTGCTTTGTCACCGAGCTGCAATTGCCAGGCGGCCATACGCACCATGTAACCTGGGCGGGGAGTACCTGCTGCTGCCAGTATACGTTGCGCTTCTGCCAAAGTCACAATGGCCTCGCTATACTTACCCTGTGTGGCCAGCACTTCGGCATACTGCTGACGTAGTTCGTAATGCTGTGGCTTGCGAGCTACCAGTGACGCTAAGGTACGCTCCGCCTCGAGCGATGGGGCGGCCGTACCACGCAACCAACTGGTATAGGCCTGTGCCTCGTCACGACGGTCGCGCAGATAGGTCGAGATGGTCGGAGCTTCCTGCACGTAGCGTTCCCCGACTGCAATAGCCTCTGGAAGTCTTCCGTAAGCAGCATACATTTCCCGGAAAGCCTGGTTGATGCGGGCGCGGGTAAGCAGATCATCTTCCAGTAGCAGGGCCTGGTCATAACGTGATTGCTGCTCCTGCACGGCACGGCGGGCTGTTAACTTACCGGCTCTGCGGCGGGCCTCTAACAAATCAGCCTCAGCGGTATAGATCGGCGCATAATCTTTATTCACTTGTTGGGCACGCTCCAGCCATTGCTGCGCCTCATCGAAGGCCAACTGTCGTTGCTTCAGCCCGGCATAGGCCAGTAAGGCAGGTTGGTAGTTGGCGTCCCAGGTAAGAGCAGAGTCGAGCAGCGCAGCGGCTTTCGGGAAATTGTGTGTTCTAGTTTCGCGCTCCGCCAGGTTCAGGTATACCTGTGCCCAGTTGCTGGCCATAGCCTGTTTGTCGCCAGCCAGGTAGGCTTCCTGCCGCTTCACCAGTTTATCCAGGAAGGTATAGAGTTCCGGATCCTTCGCTTTCAGGTCGCTGGTGGTGTTGATGGACTTGTGATTGAGCGGGTGCACTTTTACAGGCTCAAAATAGGCTGGATAGGTCTGGGCCAGGTATTCGTGCTCGTTGTTGGCTGAATAGTAGTCGAGGGTACGGCCTTCCTTCATCGCATTATGGTAGAGGCGACGTACTGCCCGGTTTTCGGCATCGGTGAAAACCCGACCATGAAACAGGTGCACATACTCATGCAGCACCACGTTACGCTCCAGGTAAGCACCCCGAATCACATACTCGATGGCGGCTGCTCCGCTCCCCACTCCCCGAATATCCATCCACTGGCGGTTGTCGAAGGTGGTGGCCTGTCGGAAGTAAGGCGAATTCATGGCAATGGCCAGGTCAATGTGCAGGGGCGGGATCACGAACTTCTCCCCTTGCCGGGACAGAAATGGGAAGTATACGGTACTGGCATAGAGTTGCGACCAGACCATTTTCTGCACGGTCTCTCCCGGGTAATACGTCACATCCGGGAACACACGGGCGAAGTTGGCCGGATCAGCGATCTTTGTTTGCTGAATGAGCTGCGTGAGGGAATCATAGGCCGCCAGGTATACGAGCTGCTTTTGCTTGATGACCGCTGCCAGCGCATTGTGCGCCGGTCCGTAGTGCTGTTTGGTGCGAAGTATACGTTGGAAGATCACCTCCGCCGAGTCGAGTCGTGGCTGGCGCGGCAGGTCAAAAGCCATGTAGTAGGCAGAGCCCCGCAGCATGTCGGGCAGTACAGAGGTCGGATACGCTTGCTGCACCTTGCGGATCTCTTTCAGTGCCTCCTGCAATTTATTTTGGGAGATCAACTGGTCAGCCGGTTGCAGGGCTTTGCGCACGGCTTCATCTTCCGGCTGGGCATAGTCAGCATAGGTGAGGTTGGTATGGCCATTCCCCCAGTGCCAGTGCGTGACATAATGCAGGGGGTTGAGTGTCAGCGCTAACTCCCACTGTGCGGCCATGGCGTTGAGCTGAGTGGCATCCACCCGACGCCAGATGGCATAGCCGTAATTGAAACGGGCATCGGCATCAAAAGGGTTTAGGGTTAAGCTCCTGACAAGTGGCTTCTCAGCCTCCTCGGGTTTCTGGTCCCAGAACAGCACATCTGACTCCAGTAGGTAGGCGGCGGCATTATTGGGATTCCAGCGTTGTACTTTCACTGCCTGGGCCAGGGCCTCGTTGTAGCGCTTCTGCAGCATCAGAACACGCCCTGTAATTAAAGTAGCCTCCTCGTCTTTCGGGTCAGCACGCAGTAGACGCTGGGCTGTAGCCATGGCGGCTGGGAGTTCCCAGGCTTGTATCTGCAGTTTGCTTTGCAGCAGCAGTGCTTCCCGGTTGGCAGGCTCTTGTTTCAGCACCTCTCCTACCAGCGCTTCAGCGGCGTGGTACTTGTGTTGCAGCATAGCAAGCCGGGCTTTTGCCAGCCTCACGTCACGAGATGTAGCTGCTTTTTGCAGCAGTGCCTCTGCCTCCTGCCACATCCCCAGCGCCAGCATGCGGTCGGCTCTGCCTGCCAGTGACCTGGCCTTATCCTGTCGCAACTCCTGTCGTTCACGCTCCAACCGGGCTTTAACTTCGGCTACCTGGTCCGGGTGCTGGGCAAAGGCAGCAGGTATAGCCACAAAAAAGAAGGTATAGCAAAGGCAGGCAACAAGCAGGCGGGACATAGTTTCTGTTTAGAGAGGCGATTGACAGCCCTAAAATACGCTACCTGATCCTGAAGACAAAGGGATTTGTTGAATTGTTAAATGTTCTGAATCAGGATTTACAGGATTTTATAATTTTCAGGATTCATCTTCTGAATAATCAATATTGTAAATCCTTGAATCCTGTAAATCTTTGGGGTAGAGGCCCTATGTAAAGATTCAGACAAAAATTTGGTGCACGATTCGGATTGAAAATCTGTAAGGTGACTGCTCGGGGGCTGATCATGGATAAAGCTGACACTAATCTTCGAAGGTCAAACCAAATCTATTTCACTTTCAAACAGTATAATATCAAGACGCAATTTGATTATTGAATATAAAATAAATGGGTTACCAGGCTACAAGCGTACCCTCTACTCCGACTACGGCATTGGCCCTAAGCGTACCTTATAGTGCCCTTTATTTACTGCTCCTTTTATTTTACATCCCCGCGCTGTTCGTGCCGCTTATGGACAATGACTCTGCCCATCATGCCAACATTGCGCTCAAGATGTACCTCGACGGAAATTATACCCACCTGATAGACCAGGGACAACCTTACCTGGACAAGCCCCATCTGTTATTCTGGACCTCAGCCCTTTCATACCATGTCTTTGGCGTAAATGCTTTTGCCTACAAGTTCCCCTCCTTCCTGTTCACCATACTGGGCACCTATGCGACCTACCGCCTGGGTTGTCTGCTTTACAATAAAGAAGTTGGCAAACTGGCTGGCCTGATCGTCGCCACAGCTTTTGCTTATGTGCTATCCACGAACGATGTCCGGATGGATGCTATGCTAACGGGCTCCGCAATCTTTGCGATCTGGCAACTGTGTGCTTACATAGCGCACAAAAGGATCCTTCACCTTGTGCTGGCAGCATTGGGACTGGCTTTGGCCTTTGCTACCAAAGGCTGGGTGGGAGCCGTCGTGCCAGCCATCGCCATTTTGCTGCACCTGCTTTACCAGCGCAACTGGCGCATGCTTTTCCATGGCAGGTGGCTGCTCTTAATACTCCTGTTTTTCGTCTTTATTTCTCCGGTGCTCTATGCTTACTATGTGCAGTTTGATCTGCACCCTGCCCTGGAAGTGCGCGGCAAAACAAATATATCTGGGGTGAGATTTATTCTCTGGGATCAGAATTTTGAGCGGATGCAGGGAGAGAGTTTTTCGACCAGGAAAAGAGACGTTACCTTCTTTCTGCACACTTTTCTATGGGCCTTCCTGCCCTGGAGTCTGCTGGGTGTCTATGCTATAATTGCCCGGGCCAGGATTTTTATAACCACCAAGTTCCGCTATCAGCGTGCGCTAGAGTTCATGACATGGGGAGCTCCGGTATTCTTTATCATGCTCTTTTCCTTGTCTAAGTTCAAGCTGCCGCATTACCTCAATATTCTGTTCCCGCTTATCGCGCTACTGCTCGCCAGCCACCTTTACAATAGCCAAAACGCACCCAAACAAACTAAAATTTATTGGTATACGCAGCTGTTTGTACTCACTGGCATGGCATTGCTCGGCCTGGCCCTCAACCTCTGGGTCTTTCCATTTCAATCGGTATGGGTAATGCTGCTGGCAGGTCTGCTACTGCTCGTGTGGCTCAGCACCCTATTCCTGAACCTGGAGAAAAGCAGAAGAACCATCTACTGGTCTGTTACAGGAGCTGTTTTCTTTTTTTTCATGCACCATACCAATTTTTACCCGCAGTTGCTCAACTACCAGGCAGGTACCACACTGGCCAAGCTCTCAAAGGAGAAAAACATCACCCCTGAGCAGGTATTTATCTACCAGATGGACAGGAGCTTTTCATACGACTTCAACACGGCTTACCTGCACGAGACCATTACGCTCGACCGTATCAAAACCTTGATGCAGGCGAATAAAAACCGCTGGATTGTAACTGACGAGGAGGGCCTGGGCAGTCTTCAAAAAAGCGGGATTCCGTTTCAGCAACAGTTCCGGGCGCAGGACTACCACGTTTCCAAAGTGAAGTGGAAGTTCCTCCACCTTGGCACGAGGCAGGAAGCGCTTTCCTATATGTATCTCATTCAATTGTAAATCCCTGGCACCATGAAAGAGCTATCAGTCGTTATCCCTGTCTTGAATGAGCGCGAGAACATCAAGCCGCTGCTGGAATCGATCCGGCATGCACTGCACGACATCGATTACGAAGCCATATTTGTAGATGATGGTTCGCAGGATGGCACTCCCGGGGAAATAAGGAAATGGGCGGACCAAAACACCCGCCTGGTCGAGCTGCGCAAAAACTATGGGCAGTCCACCGCCATCACCGCAGGTATAGATCATACCACAGGAAACTACATTGCCCTGCTTGATGGCGATCTGCAAAACGACCCTTCTGACATCCCCTGCATGCTCCAAAAAATGCGGGAGGAAGATTGGGATGTGGTAGCCGGCAACCGAAAAAACAGGCAGGACGATGTGCTGCTGCGCAAAATTCCCTCAAAAATAGCCAACAACCTGATACGCCACATGACGGGAGTACACATCAAAGACTACGGCTGTACCCTCAAAGTATTTAAGCGGGAAATAGCACAGGAACTTGACATCTATGGCGAACTGCACCGTTTTATACCTGTATTGGCCAAAATGCAGGGCGCCAACATTGCACAGGTTGACGTGAAGCACCATCCCCGAAAATTTGGCCGGTCGAAGTATGGTATAGGCCGCACCATCAACGTCATGGCCGATCTGGTCACCATGGTTTTCTTTCGCAAATACATACAGCGCCCCATGCACCTCTTTGGCACGATGGGTTTTATTTCGCTTGGCCTGGGTTTTCTGGTGAACTTCTACCTGCTGATTCTTAAGCTGCTGGGGCAGGATATCTGGGGGAAACCCCTGCTTATTCTGGGGCTGATGCTTGTTCTGGGAGGTATACAGCTTATCACAATTGGTATTCTGGCCGAAATATGCGTGCGCATTTACTTTAAGAGCAACAACAGCAAAACCTATCATGTCAGGCGGATTTTTGATCCTTCAAAAGAGCCCTTGCAGGTGGTGGCAGAGAAACTGGCAAGCTGATGGATAAGCGGGCGATGTGGCATACCATCAAGACTCCCCTCAAAATACTGGTGACAGGTATATTGTTATACCTAGTTTTCAGGAAAATAGACATCGGCCAGGTGCAGGAGCTATACCGGCAAAGCAACCCGCCTTACTTCTTGCTGGCCCTGCTGGCCTTGGTTAGCTCCCAGGTGGTTTCATCCTCGCGGCTCCGCATTTTTTTTAAAGCAAAGGGCCTTGCGCTTCCTTTTCTGTATAACCTCAAACTGTACTTCCTGGGCATGTTTTACAACCTTTTCCTGCCAGGAGGGATTGGCGGAGACGCCTACAAGATCTACCTGCTCCGGGCGAGATTTCAAAAACCAGCCAGAAAGCTATTGAGTGCTATTTTTCTTGATCGGCTAAGTGGGTTCTGGGCAATGACAGGTATAGCTACCCTGCTTTTCACCCAGATAGCCGAGATCAAACTACCTGCTCTTATACCTGTTTCTCTGTATGCAATTGGGTCTGTGGTATACTTTGTACTGCTCGGGCGATTTTTCGACATCAGCCCCCGCATAGCTGTTATAAGTCACACAAAAGCATTGGTGGTGCAATTGCTGCAAGTCCTGTGCATTGTACTGATTCTTTGGGCGCTGAACACAGAGCAGCCTTTTACAGCCTACTTGTTTACTTTTCTGGTTTCTTCGCTGGTATCCCTGTTTCCTTTTACGGTAGGAGGTTTGGGGGCCCGGGAGTACGTCTTTGTGCAGGCTGCCAATCTGCTTCCAATGGAAAAGTACATTGCCCTGACCATCAGCTTATCGTTTTACCTGATCTCGGTCACGGTGGCACTGACAGGTCTTTACATCGCCTTCCGATCCAAAGAATTTGCGCTCACGCCTGAAGAAAGTGAGGAGATAAAGCAGGAGGAGCCAATAGCTCACACACAAGCGTCCCGAGAGGTATAAAAACAAAAAAGCCGGCTTTGCAGCCGGCTTTTTAACATTTTGGATTAGTGCGCACGGGGAGAGTCGAACTCCCACGCCCGAAGGCACAGGCTTCTGAGACCTGCACGTCTACCAATTCCGCCACGTGCGCGCTTGGTAGTAATCAAAATGTGTTTCCCAAAACCCTTTAACCCTTGTTGATTGGGATTGCAAAGGTATAACAGAAATTATTATCTGCAATAGTCCACCCGAAAAAAAATTGCTTTCACTAAAAATCACTCTTCCTCCACCACCGGGGCAATCTCTTTGCGGGTATACTTCTCGATGCGGCGCAGCAGCCAGATGCCAATGATAACCCACAGAATACCAGCAGCAAAACCTGCTACGACATCGGTTGCATAATGCACGCGCAGGTAGATGCGGCTGAATCCGATGAGTAAAATAAAAATCACGAGCAGGGCCACTAAAAAATTTCGAAGTGGCTTAGATTCCACGTGTCGCCAGGTCAGGTAGATGATCAAACTATAGAACGAGGCAGCGATCATGGAGTGTCCGCTCGGAAAGCTCAGGCCCGAAGCGTCGACCAGGGGCATGGCGGGCCGCTCCCTGTCGAAAAAGAACTTAAGCACCAGGTTGAGCGAGATACTGCCCAGCGCCACCACCGGCACTTTGAGCGAATACCACCTGTGCCGCCGCACAAACAGGAAATAAGCGATGAGTAGCAGCGCTGCAGCTGTCATGAAGTGGCGGGAGGCAAAAAAGGTGATGAACTCAATGAACTGGGTGAAGCCGGTGCTTTGCATATCGGCTGCAACGGCAAAGGCTGCCTCGTCAAACTTGATCGGACCGGCTGCCGAGGCCACCTCTGCACTGACATATAAAAAGACAATGACACAGGCCAGGAAAACGGCCATCACAAAGATCAGTTCGAGGGTAAACAAGGCAAAGCCTGCTGCCAGCTTCTTATAGAAGTTTCGTATCATGAATATCCGGGGGTCTTGGTTATAGCATAGGCTAAGTATACGCCTGCCCACTAATTACGTATGCGAAGCCATACAGGATAGATACGCAGCACATGAGCCAAACCACCAGACTATTCATCGCAGCTCCGCTCCCGGAAGATCTGAAAGAGTACCTCACCGGACAGGCTGACATGTATAAGCATGAAGCCATCCGCCTGGTTCCGATCGACAACCTGCACCTGACGCTTTACTTTATCGGCAACGTACCCGCCAGTCAGTTAAACACGATACAGGAGGTCACCGCACACATGGCACAGCAGTTTGCTCCTTTCACATTGCATCTGGAAGCGATAGAGCCCGGACCCAAGCCCCGCTCCCCACGCCTGATCTGGGCCCGGTTTAAAAGCCATGATGCCTTTGCCCAACTGAGCCGTAGCCTCACACAGGCGCTTTCTGCAGAACCACCCCTCAGCCGGGAACCCAAGCCGCATGTCACGCTGGCCCGCTTTCGCAAAGATCAGCCAGTCCCCCACCACCTGGAACCCTTCCACCCGCATCAACCTGTCACCCTGCAAGTTCATGAGATAGCGGTCTGGCATTCCGAGTTAGGATCGCCACATCCCCGCTACAGCATTGTGCAACGCTACCCGCTGACAGGTAACCACTCGGAGGGCAAAGCAGTATGAGAAACACCCCTTATATGAACACGAATATACCTTATGAATCAAACTGAGCTTACCGAACTGACCATGATGCTGAAAGACAATGGCCTGACCATTGCCTTTGCAGAGAGCTGCACAGCTGGCATGCTATCTTCTGAACTGGTAAAAGCCAAAGGCAGCAGCGATGTGCTGATTGGCAGCCTGGTGGTATACAATGTCGAAGCCAAGAAAAAACTGCTGGGCGTGAAACAGGATACCCTGGATCTCTACACGGCCGAGTCTCAGCAGGTAACCAACGAGATGGTGATGGGCCTTAAGAAAGCGCTGAACGCCGACATCAGTGTCGCTACCACAGGACTAGCCGGCGAGGGAGGCTCTGAAACTTCTGAAAAGCCGGTGGGTACTATCTTCGTGTCTTTTCTATATGATGGCAAGGCAGAGGAATTCAGAGAAGTCTTCAAAGGCAACAGCCAGAGTCTGCTCAAGCAGTTCACCGAGTATGTGCTCGAGAAGCTCAAAGGGATTGTCGAAGAGCATTATGACCGGTAATAGCTTAACTTTGTTGGGTGAGCAACACCAACTTCAACAGCATCGCCCCGGTTTATGACGGCCTTTCGCGCTTAGTGTTTGGCAATGCCTTGAGGCGGGCGCAGGTAGCACACCTGTCGCTTATACCTGCAAAAGCGAAGGTACTGCTAATTGGGGGCGGTTCTGGCTGGCTACTGGAACAGCTGCTCAGGTATAGTCCATTGGTGAAGGTTACTTACCTGGAGGCCTCAGAGAAAATGCTGGAGATGACCCGGAGGCGCATTGGGCAGAGAACTCCTGCTGCTCTTCCAAACATCACTTTCCGGCTCGGCACAGAAGACAACCTGCAGCATGGCGAGACCTATGACGTCATCCTTACCCCTTTCCTGCTCGATCTCTTTCCGGATGAACGGCTGGTATACCTGATGGACCGGCTGTGTAATGCGCTGCACCCGCAGGGACTGTGGCTATTCAGCGATTTCTGGCCTACGCAAGTGCCGGCTCCTGCCTGGCAGCGACTGTTATTAAGGAGCATGTATACCTTCTTCGGGAAAGTGAGCCAGGTAAGCGCTACCCGCCTACCTGATTTTGATCGCCATTTCGCCAGACTGTCCCTGCAGGAATTAGAAGCAACTGCATTTTACGACGGATTGGTGCAGGCCAAGGTCTACCGCAAGGTATAGCGGCTTTGCGCGACAGCTATAAAATCCCTACTTTTATTTTCGAACCAAACACTCCCTTATGTCCACGAGACTTTTTGGCGCCCTGTGTGCTGCCTTGTCGCTGACGCTCACGCCGCTGCTGGCACAGGAGCAGCAAGTGCGCTACCACCTCTCCTTCCCGAACGCCGTGCACCACGAGGCACAGATCAGCGTGACGTTTACAGGTATAAAAAGCGACACCCTGCAGGTGCTCATGCCGCGCAGTTCGCCGGGCCGATACGCTTTGCACGAGTTTGCCAAAAACGTATACAGCGTCAAAGCCACCGACAGCAAAGGACAGGAATTGCGTGTCAACCGCTTTAGTCCGCACGAGTGGCATGTAAGCGGTCACCAGGGAGAGGTCACCCTGAGCTATACCTTGTTTGGCGACCACGCCGATGGCACTTATACTGGTATCGACGAGACACATGCGCACCTGAATATGCCCGCTACGCTTATGTATGCTCGCGGCTTTGAGCAGGCACCAGCTCGTGTAACTTTCCGCACACCGCAGGGCCGTAACTGGAAAATAGCCACGCAGTTGCAGCCTCTGAACGACTCTACTTTCCAGGCACCAAACTTTCAGTACCTGATGGACAGCCCGACGGAGTTGAGTGACTTTGCCTTTGCGGAATGGCAGGTACAGGAAGGCGGCAAAAGCAAGACCATACAAGTGGCCATGCACCACCAGGGTCCTCAAACGGCATTCGACAACTATGTGGCGAGCACCAAAAAGATCGTGGCGGAGCAGCAGGCTGTTTTCGGGAAGTTGCCCGATTTCGACTTTGGCCGCTATACCTTCATTGCCTGCTACATGCCGCAGGCGATGGGCGATGGCATGGAACACCGCAACTCCACCATCCTGACCAGTTCAAGGCCGCTGCTTACCTCCATAAATCCGCTGCTCAACACGGTTTCTCATGAGTTTTTCCATGCCTGGAATGTGGAGCGCCTGCGCCCTGCCAGTCTGGAGCCTTTTGATTTTCAGGAAGCCAACATGTCGGAGGCCCTGTGGCTGGCCGAGGGCTTTACCACCTACTACGGCGACCTGACCATGCGACGCGCGGGCATCTTCGATCTGAAAAAGTATAGCAGCGACCTGGCAGGCGACCTGAACTATGTGCTGCTCTCACCGGGCCGCCACTACCACAGCCTGGTGGAGATGAGCCTGCAGGCCCCTTTCGTGGATGCCGCCCGCTCCGTGGACCCGCATAACCGTCACAACACCTTCATTTCCTACTATACCTATGGCAGTGTGCTGGGCCTGGGACTGGACCTGACCCTGCGTCGCGACTTCAACACTACCCTGGATACCTACATGCAGGCGCTCTGGCAGAAATACGGTAGTCCGGAGAAGCCCTATACCTTGCGCGACCTGGAGCAGACGCTGGCCGAAGTGACAAAAGATACCGCCTGGGCCGCTGATTTTTTCAAACGTCAGGTATACGGCAGCGAATTGCCGGACTACGCTGAGCTCCTGGCCGAGGCTGGTCTGCAATTGCGGAAAGCCAACCCGGGAAGAGCTAGCATGGGACCTGCCACACTGGAATACAGCAAGGATGGGGCGAAACTGCTGACCGGCACCACGGTTACTTCACCGCTTTACAAAGCCGGCATAAACCGTGGCGATGTGATCCTGACCTTGGACGGGAAGAAAGTAACCAGCGCCAAGGAAATGGAAAAGATCATGAAACGTTTGAAGCCAGCCCACAGCGTGCCGGTCACCTTTTTGAGCAATGGAACAACCCAGAATGCAACACTTATTATGGTAGAGGCCCCTACGCTGGAGGTTGTACCTTTTGAAGCGGCTGGCAAAGAGTTAACGCCTGCCATGCAAACTTTCCGGGAAGCCTGGCTCAGTACCAAAGCAAAATAGGTATGCAAGGTATAGACTTTAAAGTCCTGCTGCTCTATGGGCTGATTGTGCTGCTCACTTCCTACGCCTTCGTCGCGCTGGGTTACATCTATGATATGCCGCTGGCTGAGCTATACCTGGAAAAAGACAACTTACAAGCCTTTGAGGAAAGCGCCTCCAGGTATGGCGTGAGCAATGTCCGCATCGACAGATTCAAGCTGGTGCTACAGGGAGCTCCCTATGCCGGGGCACTGTTTGGTGTGGTGCTTTCCTTTATCGCCATCAGGCGCAAGAAACTGGGTTTGCAGCATGCAGGACTTATTTTGGTCATCGCCATCGTTTTTGCCCTGGCCGGTTTGTTAGACAACGGGATGATAAAGGGCATCCTTTTTGCTCCCGGCAGACTGGTTTCTAATTCGGTTGCAACCATCTATACCTTGAACTACCTGATTCTGCTGGGTTCCAGCTTCTGGCTGGCCTTTTCGGGCAGGCTTATACCTAAGAAAGACCAGAAGTAAGTCTTCTGATAAAAGCAATTGAGCAGGTAAACAGGTTTCTTGGTGCAGGGCTCAGACAGCAGGTATAGCCACTGACAACAAAAGACTTAGGACATCGTTTGGAAATAGACACAGGTTTGTTTCAGAAGCATTTGTACCTTAACTTAGTACCACATTCAACAGCGATTTTTCACGTGAAAATATTTTTGAGTACCATACTGACCTGCAGCCTGCTTTTTGCAGGTAGCGTCCAGGCACAGACAGGCCAGAAAGCCAGTCTGGAAGCCGCGCCGGCCCCTACCCTGCAGGAAAAACCAGCCCTGGTTTCTGAAGAGGAGCGGCCGACGAAATTTGAGATGCCTGCAAAGCGCCTCAGTTATAGTTTGGCCGCTGGCGCCAGCTTTGGCAGCGGTTTTGGCGCCACATACCTCGAGCCGACCGTTCGCTATCAGCTTAATCCGCGCCTGCGTGTGTTCAGCAGCCTGACTTATATGTCGGTGATGCCGGGACAGTACAGCGTGCCTACTACAGACGGAGGCACCACTTTGATGCGCACCAGTCCAAGCAACCATTACATTGCCCATGTGGGTGCCGATTACCTGGTAAACGACCGCCTGATGCTAAGTGGCAGCGTCTGGAAAGACTTTTCGAATGTTCCGGCCCAGAACCCGGCATACATGAACTTTATGACACTGGGCCGTCAGGGGATGGACTTCCGGGCAACCTATAAAATTACGGAGCACTTTTCTGTGACGGGCGCCATGCGCTACTCCAATGGTGCTTCTCCTTTCTATGGTCCTTTCCAGCACCCGGTATCTGTGGGGAGAGGTGGCGGATTCTGGTAACAGCTTCCTGCATAGCCTAAGAAAATCAAGAGCGCCTTTTCTGAATGGAGAAGGTGCTTTTTTATGCCTGCTGACGTATTTTAATTAATTTTCCGCACACGTTTCAACTTTCGGGTGCGTTATCGTGTTTATAATCCCTGAAAACAAGCTTATTCAGATTTTGAGGCAGAAGAACGAAACAGTAAGACATCTGAAAAACGACAAACTTGACGTGGTGAAGCCAGATTTCCGCGGCAATAAGACCATTAACGGACAGTTTGTGAACGGCGGCGAGCTCTATACTCCTAAACTGAGCAAAGTGCTGCGCTGGAAAACTTCCCGTAATCCGCAGCGGGAAGAGAAAAAAGCCGACAATTATATTCCACCCATCGTCTATGGCACCGACTTCATCAACTCCACAGAAGATATGGTAGTCTGGCTGGGGCATGCTACCTTCCTTATCCGGATAAACGGACTGACCATGATCACAGATCCTGTATTCTATGACCTGCCCATGATCAAGCGCCGCATCGGACTGCCCTGTGCGCCGGAGCAACTGACAGGTATAGACCTGGTGCTGTTCTCGCACGGCCACCGCGACCACCTCGACGAGCGATCCATTAAAACCCTGTACCGCCAAAACCCTGACCTAAAGGCGCTGCTGCCGCTGCGGGCAGGTGATTTGCTGCGCAGCGCAGAGCCGCACATGCCCTACCAGGAAGCAGGTTGGTATCAAAAGTTCGACCTTACCCCGCAAGGTATAGAGATTTACTTTCTGCCAGCCTCGCACTGGCATCGACGTGGCATGTTTGACATGAACAAGGTGCTTTGGGGAAGCTTCCTGATCAAGACGCCTACCATGCAACTCTACTTTGCTGGCGACACAGGCTATAACGGGCACTTTGAGGAAATAGAGGCGCTCTTTGGCCCGATGGATGTCTGCCTGATGCCGGTGGGTGCCTACCGTCCGAGTTTCCTGATGCAGAAGAGTCACCTGAATCCGCATGAAGCAGTGCGGGCCTATAATGTATTGCGGGGCGGCACGTTTATCCCGATGCACTACGGCACCTTCGACCTATCGGACGAGCCGGCCGGTGAACCGGTGCGACTACTTGAGCAGATAGCCGCGTCGGGCATGATGCAGGGCTTGCGTATACCTGCTATCGGGGAGCCGGTGCTGTTGCGCGAGCTGCTATAGCCCAAAAACCGGCGGGCAGTACTATATTTGCAGCTTCACGACGGCAACCCACATGTCTGCAACGCTTATCATCAGCCTCATCATTGGCTATTTCTGCATCCTGATCCTGATCTCTTTCCTGACGGGCAAGAGCACTGATTCCGACACCTTTTTTCTGGCCAACCGCAAATCGCCTTGGTATGTAGTGGCTTTCGGGATGATCGGGGCCACCCTTTCGGGGGTTACGTTCGTTTCGGTGCCGGGCATGGTACGCGACCTGCAGTTTACCTACATGCAACTCGTGCTGGGCTACCTGGCAGGCTATGTGGTCATTGCGACGGTGCTTCTGCCACTCTACTACCGTCTCAACTTAGTCTCCATCTATACCTACCTGGACCAGCGTTTTGGCTTCTGGTCTTACAAAACCGGGGCTGGCTTCTTTCTACTTTCGCGTACCTTGGGAGCCGCCATTCGCCTTTTTCTGGTAGCCAGTGTGCTGCAGCTAGCGGTATTTAATGAGATGGGCATTCCTTTCGCGGTGACGGTGGGCATCACCATTCTACTCATTTGGGCCTATACCTTCCGGGGCGGCATGAAAACCATCATCTGGACCGACACTTTCCAGACCACGGCCATGCTACTGGCAGTTGGAGTGAGCATTTGGGTAGTGTCGGATGAACTGAATATGGGTTTTCAGGGGATGGTTGACACGATTTCGGCCAGTGAATATGGCAAGGTCTTTAACTGGGAGTACAAGGATAACACCTATTTCCTGAAGCAGTTCTTCTCGGGCGCTTTTATCACGATCGTGATGACGGGCCTCGACCAGGATATGATGCAGAAGAACCTGAGCTGCAAAAACATTGGCGAAGCCCAAAAGAACATGTTTTGGTTCAGTGTGATATTGGTGGTCGTAAATGTGATGTTCCTGTCGCTGGGTGCTTTGCTATACCTGTACGCCTCTTCTAAAGGTATAGCGCTACCTGCACGAGGCGATGATGTGTTCCCTTTCCTAGCACTGAACCATTTCCCCGCTGTAGTCGGTATCGCCTTCATTCTGGGCATCATCGCCATCGCCTACGCCTCCGCTGACTCCGCCCTCACCTCGCTCACCACCTCATTCTGTGTAGACTTCCTCAACTTCAAAGAGCGCAGCGAGCACGAGCGTGTGCGACTGCGTTACATCGTGCACATTGGCTTTTCAGTTGTGATGATGCTGGTGATCCTAGCTGTAAATGAGATTAACAGCCAAAGCCTGATCTCAACCCTGCTGCAGGTGGCAGGCTATACCTACGGGCCACTGCTGGGCCTCTATACCTTCGGTCTCTATACCCGCCGCCAGGTACGTGACCGTTTTGTGCCGGCCATCTGCCTTGTAGCTCCCATGCTCACCTACATCATCAGCGCCAACTCCGCCGAGTGGTTCAACGGCTATACCTTCGGCTTTGAAGTGCTAATTTTGAACGGATTTTTGACCTTTGTGGGGTTGTGGGCTGTGTCAATAAAGATTACGAAACTAGAACTGGAAGAAACAAACCTGTAGGGACAGGTCGCGACCTGTCCTAATCGTGCACCGGTTAACATCCCCTTGCAGTTTATGTGAATCTTCAAACAAGATCTACCTTTGGCATACCGATCTTTCTGTTCCATTGCTCAGCCTATCGCGCGGACAGGTCGCGACCTGTCCCTACACCCCTTGGCTACACTTTTATGTAAACCCGCTGCAAGACGACACAATATCCCATACTTTACTTACCTTTGTAAGATTTTTGGGGCCGGTGGCATTATTAGCGCTGTTTAGCTGTTATAAGCCAGCAACCCCTATTATTAAGTATAGATTTCATTAATGGCAAAACGCGGAATCGGGCTAAACGACGGCACGCAGGAGAAAGAAGGCAGAAAGAAGATCAGCAAAGACAGCTTTCGTCGCGGCATCAGGATCTTTAGCTACGTACTACCCTACAAGTTTAAATTCCTGGTCGGTCTGGGCTTTCTGGTACTCTCCAGCCTGACTTTTATGATCTTCCCGCTCCTCACAGGTAAGCTGGTTGACTCCTCTACCGGCAACGCCGACTGGTTCCTCGAAGACATCGACATGATTGCCCTTGGCCTTTTCGCCGTGATTTTGGCGCAGGGCATCTTCTCTTTTTTCCGGGTATACTTCTTTGCGCAGGTGAGCGAAAATGCCGTGGCCGACATCCGTCGTGACCTTTACAGCAAGTTCATGATGCTGCCGATCCCGTTTTATGAAAAAAGGCGCGTAGGCGAGATTACCAGCCGCATTACTACTGACGTAGCGCAGGTACAGGATGCCATGTCCATTACGCTGGCTGAGCTTTTCCGCCAGATCACAACGCTTTTGGTGGGTATCATCATCATCATGTGGACTTCTATCAAGCTCTCGATGTTCATGCTGGCGACTTTCCCGGTACTGGTAGCGCTCACGCTCGTTTTCGGACGTAAGATCAAAAGCCTTTCCAAGAAAACACAGGACGAACTGGCTAACACCAACGTGATTGTGGAAGAAACGCTACAGGCGATCAACACGGTGAAAGCCTATACAAACGAAAACTTCGAGATCGGTCGTTACCAACATTCGCTTAGCAAAGCTGTGAAGGCAGCGCTTTCGGCGGCGAATTATCGTGGTGCTTTCATCTCCTTTGTGATCGTAGGCCTGTTTGGCGGCATCATTCTGGTGATCTGGTACGGTGCTACACTGGTACAGAACGGCGACCTGACCATTGGTGAGTTGATTTCCTTTATCATTTATACCGTGTTCATCGGCGCCTCTGTGGGTGGTTTGGGTGAGCTTTATGGCAAAATTCAATCGGCCTTAGGTGCGACCGAGCGCATACAAGAGATTTTGGCTGAGCCAGAAGAATCAACTGATAAGACCCTGCGTCCACTGAGCGAAATCAGACGGGTGCGCGGTGATATCAGCTACAACCAGGTGGCTTTCTCCTACCCTACCCGTCCCGACATTCAGGTACTCCGCGACATTAACTTTAGCATCAACTCAGGTGAAAAGATTGCACTGGTTGGACCGAGTGGTGCCGGTAAGTCCACCATTGTACAGCTCTTGCTTCGTCTTTATGACGTGAGCCAGGGCAGCATTACTGTCGATGGACAGGATATCCGCCATATGAGCCTGACAGAGCTGCGTGCCAATGTGGGCATCGTGCCGCAGGAAGTGTTGCTCTTCGGTGGCTCTATCCGTGAGAACATTGCTTACGGTCGTCCGGAAGCGACAGAAGAAGAAATCATAGCAGCAGCCCGCAAGGCCAATGCCTACGACTTTATCTCGTCTTTCCCGGAAGGGCTGGATACACTGGTGGGCGAGCGTGGCATCAAACTCTCCGGCGGTCAGCGCCAGCGTGTGGCCATTGCCCGCGCCATCCTGAAAAACCCGGCTATCCTTGTGCTCGACGAAGCGACCAGTTCCCTCGACTCAGAGTCAGAACATTTGGTGCAGCAGGCCATGGACGAACTGATGAAGAACCGCACGACCATCGTGATCGCACACCGCCTGGCAACGATTCGCAAGGTGGATAAGATTTTGGTGATTGATGGCGGGGAGATTGTAGAAGAAGGCTCGCACGAGGTACTGTCGCTCAATGACAACGGGATTTATGCGAATCTGCTCAGGCTACAGTTTGAAATGAGCTAAAGTTTTCTGCATTTAAGGTAACTGAGGCCCTGTTAGTGTTTAACTGACAGGGCCTCAGTTTTTGAAGCTTCCCCATAATTCAACATTAATATATCCCAATAAATTACTAATTTGCGGAGTATTATAATCTATGCTTGCGCCAGTCGCTCCTAAACCTTCTTATGCACTTAAATAGCGCTTTCACCCGAGCCTTTCTCTTTTGCTTGTTGCTTGTACTTAGCTATTCGGCTTCGGCCCAGAATTACCGTGACACTTTTAGGGCGCGTAATGCAGTTTATGGTGAATTAGGCGGTAATGGGGACTTGCTCTCAGTTAACTACGACCGCATCGTGTATCAGAAGTCTATGGTGAAGGCCGCTCTCAGGATAGGTATAGCAAGTAACCTGTTCTTCTCGGAGGAAGAACCCGGATTTTATCCGGTGGTGCCTGTTGAGGCGCTCGGTATGATCGGTCGCTTTCAAAAGCACTTTGAATTCGGGCTGGGCTATACCCGCCGCTTCACCAACGAGCCTGACCTTTTGCGCAACATGTACTTCAGTCGCATCGGTTTCCGGTATCAGAATCCTACAGGCGGGCTCGTGGTGCGAGTTGGATTTACTCCCTTCCTGTCTACAGAAAGCAATACCAAATCACCAGGCCCCGCTTTCATTCCCCGCTTTGGCTTCAGTGTAGGGCGAAGTTTTTAGGGTATAGCCACATGCAAGCGGTTTAGGCTTTCAGCAAAAACGTTTGCTTCTCTGTCTCGTCGAGTGATAGCCCCCACTTCTTCAGGATCGGTTCCTCCAGCGCCTTTTCACGGTACTCGTCCGGTGTCATGATTGGTAAACCATATACAATAGGATAGTACCTTTTGCAGGTAGGACAGGTGAGCAACCCTTCTATTATATCCCCATTTTCCTGCTGCGCAAAGATTTGCAATGTCAGTTCGTGCTTGTCCACGGGACAGCACAGTTTATCTAAAAATGAAAGTCTCATACGTTATTTTTGTTAAGTGCTTGCTTGTAGGCAGCAGCGGACTCTCTGGCTGAAGCAGCGTTCAGTATACCTGAAATCACCGCCACCCCATTGAAGTCCAGCTCCCGAAGTTTGTCTATATTTTCTGTGGTGATGCCCCCGGACAGAAAGAGAGGCATTCGGGTGATCTTTCTGGCCTCCCGGATCGTAGCAGGCTGTACGATCTCGCAGCTTCCTGCTGAAGGCGAGGGGAAAACGGCGCAGAAAGATACATAGTCCAGTTGGTGCTTGTCAGCCCAGCGAATTACCTCCAGGTCGTTGCTGCAGGTAACACCGCATACAAAGCCCCTGTTCAGTTCAGCCTTCAATGTTTCAAAATCCGAAGGGACGCTGTCAAAATGAATACCAGCCAGACCTGTATCTTTTAACAGCTGCCATTCCTCGTTTATGAGAACCGGTACCTGATATGCGGCGGCAACAGCCACTAAGTCCTGTATGAGCAAGCGCTTGTCTGAATCGGTATAGCCTGCTGGCCAGTTATTCCAGATCTGCAGTACGTTTGTACCTCCTTCCAAAGCTTCTTTTACCTTCTGCAGCAGCAGGATACGGTCCAAGCTGGGGTCCAGCACCAAGTATACGCCTCCGGTAATTTTCTTATACCTGCTCATAGCCAACCAGCCTTGTACGCTTTAAAGAAAGCCTCCCAGTAAGGGTCTTTGCCATCGAAGAGAAGTGGCTTTTCTTTATCATGTTCCACTATCGTGAATCCATCTTCCTTGGCTGTCATTTCTCCTACCACCGTTGCTCTGATAGCCTTAGAAGCAAGGTGGTCGATTATTTGCTGCTCATTGCCCGGCTTCACGGCCATGAGCATAGAGCCAGCCCCCACACTGAAGCGGTGATCGATATCAAAAAGTGCTGCAATTTGCCTTTGCGCTTCCCCCACCGGCAGGGTATCATCATAAACCCGGAAACCACACCCAGAGGCGCCCGCCATCTCGCAGATAGCGCCCAGCACGCCGCCTTCGGTCACGTCGTGCATGGCTTTCAGGTCTGTTTTGCTGGGCAGGACCTCTTTTGCGGCTAGGGCATCGGGCAGCGATGAGGTGCGGTAAAAGTTTTCACAGCTCTTCTCCCATACCTCCTTGCCGAGTTTGTTCTTAACCGTCTCCGGAAAACTCATGGCCAGGATGGAGGTAGATACCAGGGCGGTATCCTTTGTCACGATCAGCAGGTCGCCGGGCTCCGCCTTGTTGCTCGTAAGTATTTCACTCAATGGAGCCGTCAGAAACATGGTGCCGCCGCCAGAAATGGTGGAATTCTGCCCCTCAATCTGCCCTGTGTGTCCGCCGGTAATGGCAACGCCAATGTCCTGACAGTATTGATGGATATAATGCCAGTATTCTTTGAATGACTCCAGCGACAGGCTCGTAGGCAGGTTTAGAACGAATTGCGCATACATAGGTGCAAAACCAGTAGAGGCCATGTCATTCGCCAGCAGGTGCACTGATAGCCAGGCTGATTCTTGAAGCCCGATAGAAGGTATAAGCGAAAGCGGATCGCTGGAAACTGCCATTCCCAGGTTGTTGCCCAGGTTGATGACAGCAGTGTCGACGCCGAACTGTGGGCCTACCTGCACCTCTTCCCGTTGTGCCCCGCTTTGTGGTAGCAGCACGTCTTTAAACGTGCCGGCGGCTACCTTTCCAGATTTGTCTTCGAAGGCGCTCATATCACATCATTTAAGCACACATACATCCCGAAGAAATCTCCATAGGGTTGCTGCCACTGCTGCACCGGAAACCATTCAGGCAACCCAGTAGCGTTCCACTCAATGGTATAGTCTCTGTCGTGCAGGGCTTCGGCTATTACAGCCTTCAGTTTGCTTGGCGTATAAAAGGTGGCCGTCACGTAGAAAGGGTTCTTGCCGAACATCTCCTGTACCCTCCTTCTCACCACTTTGGGAGAGTTGCGGTTCATCATGCCGAACACAATGCCATATTTACCCACACGGGCCGCCTCCCGGATTACCTTGACCGGATCTTTGTAGTACTCAAAAGTAGTAATGAATGCCAGGGCATGAAAGGTGTGGTCTTTAAAAGGCATGTGATGCGAGTCGGCCAGCACCAGATCGCCGTCGAACAGGTGCACGCCCTGCCCCAGCATGAAGGGCGAGATGTCGCCACCGCTGGCCTCAATGCCGATCTCTTTCCACCAGCGGGTGAAGCGGGTAGTGCCGCAGCCAAACTCCAGCAGGGTCTTGACGCGCTCGTCTTTCTTGATCAGCTGCCCGATCACTTTCTTCTGCCATACCTCAGCACGCTTATAGCGGCCTTCGTACCACAGTTCATAGGTGTCGGTGTGATCACGGTTAAAAAACCACTCCTCACGGCCCTGCCACTTGCGCAGGTCGCGTGTTACCAGGTCAAATTTTTGTTGTTGCAGATTACTCACAGCAGGTATTTTAGGGTTATAAAATAGCCTGACTGTACAAAGCAGATAGGAATAAAGGGCAGCACCTCACTCAGGCGCTAAAATCGGTTACATTTCCTACGCTGGCATTATCCAGATCAGGTAGCGGGTATCATCTCAGCCGGGCAGCTGTTACACTGCCAAGCACCCCGTGTACATAGGCGAAGGTACAGAATATAATCAGAAAAGAAACTCAGCTCAGGGCAAAACTTTTTTTGCATGCAAGCAGTTTGTAGCAATGCCAGCCGCCATTTACCCTGCAGAATCCACTGGTTTAATTGCGGGATTTTCTGTAATATTACCTCCTGAAACCCCTTTGAAATAAATATAAAACCATGAAAAAGATCTTATTCAGCATGCTTATGTCAGCGGCGCTGCTAGGCGGTACAGCCGTGACAGTTCAGGCCCAGCAACAAGGTATAGCCATGCCGGCAGCTAGCCCGCTTTCCAGCGTGACGCAGGAAGTAGGCCTTAGCAAGGTAACCGTAACCTATTCCCGCCCATCTATGAAAGGCCGCTCAGTATACGGCGGCGACATTGTTCCTTTCGGTAAGGTATGGCGCACAGGAGCCAACAACTCTACCACGCTTAATTTCAGCGACGACGTAACCATCCAGGGCAAAAAAGTGCCTGCCGGTGAGTATGCGCTGCTAACCATTCCGAATCAGAACGAGTGGACTGTCATTTTGTACAAAGACACCAAACTTGGTGGAAACGTAGCTCAGTATAAGCAGGAAAACGATCAGCTGCGCTTCACCGTGAAGCCACAGACCAACCCTAGAACCGTTGAAACTTTCACCATCAACTTCGCAAATCTGAAAGCGAATGCTGCTGACCTGGAAATTCTGTGGGACAAGACAGTTGTCAGCTTCACCATTGAAGCTGAAGTAGACAGCAAAGTAATGGCCCAGATTCAGGAGCGAGTGCTGAATGGTAAGGATGTGTCGCCTAGCCTGTATGCAGCCGCCGCCAACTATTACGCCGATAATAACAAAGACATGAAGCAGGCATTGGAATGGATGAAAAAAGCCAACGCCAACGAGCCAAGGTTCTGGAACCTGCACGCTCAGGCCAAGATGCAGGCCAAGCTGAAAGACTACAAAGGCGCCGTAAAAACTGCTGAGCAATCAATCGAGCTGGCCAAAAAGGCAAACAACGATGACTATGTGCGTATGAATGAAAAAGCCATAGCTGAGTGGAAGAAAATGAAGTAAGCACCTAGCTGCCTACTCACTACCGAAAGCCTCTGCTCTGGCAGGGGCTTACTTTTTTAGCATACCTAATAATCTATACCTGTTGGAAGAGAAAAAACATTCAGAAGATCACCTGGGTCCGGCCCGTGAATATTGGTGGAACGACGATTACCTGGAGCTGCTTGCTCACCGGTTGCACCTGGACTATACCGGCTCGCTGGTGGATATCGGTTGCGGCAAAGGCATGATGGGCTTTATGTTCTCGCGGCACATGCCACCGGGCGCCAAGGTATACGGCATCGATTTTGAGCCGGAGTACATCGAGGAAGCGAAGCAGAAAGCCCAAAGCATCTACCTGCACAATGACATCTCCTACGACTTCCGGGTGGGCAACGCCTCCAACATTCCCCTACCCGACAACCTGGCGGACATTACCCTCTGCCAGACCTTGCTGATCCATGTGAAAGACCCGAGACAGGTGATCGATGAGATGATCCGGATTACAAAGCCGGGCGGCTGGGTGCTGGCGCTGGAACCGAACAACCTCGTGCCCAACCTGATGTTCGACCGCTACGGCGAAACGGATTTTGATGTGGAAAGCACCCTCGAAGTGCTGGAAATAAAGCTGCGCATCGAGAAGGGCAAGAAAAGGCTCGGCGAGGGTTTTAACTCACTCGGCGACGTTATACCTGACTTATACCTGAAAGCGGGTCTCGAAAACATCAAGGTGTGGATTTCCGACAAAGCCCTCTCGATCATTCCGCCTTACGATACGCAGGAGAAGATGCTGCGTGTAGAACAGATGCTGCAGTGGATCGACTCCGACTCTATGGGCTATGACTACCAGGATAACCTGAATTACTTTATGGCGGGCGGCGGCGACAAAGACAAGTTTGACGCTTATTGGCAACGGCTGCTTTACAACAAGATTGCGCTTAAGCAAAGGCTGCTGAATGAAGAGTATGTATCAGCTGGCGGTAGCCTGGTTTATATTGTGGCGGGGCAGAAGCCGCGATATTAACTTATACCTGATAATTGGTGTTATGGCGCGAGCGTCCTCGCTTGTGTCGGGTATAGTGGGGCCTCTGGCCCAGGTATAAGTATAGCTGCGGCTATTGCAGGTATAGCAAATGATACTGTTTATCGCTTCGCCTGTGCGGCGGGCACCTTTTCGCCTTGGCCAGGCGGGCCTCACTTTTTTCCTTGATGGGGGTAGGGGCCCTCGATAAAGAAAAAATCGAGGGCCCCTACCCCACTCGCTGAACGCTCCTGACAGGGGCCCCCCTTCACCCCCAACAGTGGAGCGCCGCAAAGCGCACATGGCAATGCTGCTTGTTTCATAGCCAGCGTGCGAGTTAGTCTTACTATACCTGCCAGTGGTTTATCTCATTTAGCTGAATTAGCCTGATTCTTTCGCAATTACGCTGCCCCAATAATTAGTCCTCAAAAGAGTAATCTGTATTACGCATACAATCTGTCATCCTTCTGGCCTATAAAGAACTGAAGGATCGCTCCGAATACCACTACTGCAACACAGCCAATCACATTGAACCAGAGGAAGGCAATATCGGTGTAGAAGTGGCAGTACAGCACTACTGCTTCAGCTAGCAGTGCGGCAATGAACACGGCGTGCCCTTTGATGAACTTCACATAGAAGGCCACCAGGAAGATGCCCAGTATAGTGCCATAGAAAATCGAGCCGATAATGTTAACAGCCTGGATCAGGTTGTCGAGCAGGGAGGCGTAGGTTGCGAAAATAATTGCTAGCGTACCCCAGGCTGCGGTGAAAAGGCGGGAGGCCCGCAGGTAGTGGAAGTTGTCTTTGTCCTTTTTGACAGAGCGCTTGTAGATGTCTACTACCGTAGTGGAGGCCAGCGCATTGAGCTCGGAGGCCGTGGAGGACATGGCAGCTGAGAAGATCACAGCCAGCAGCAAACCCACCAGTCCGGCGGGCAGGTATTTCATTACAAAGGAGATGAACACATAGTCTGTATCCTTGGTCTCAGCATCAGGCGTGGCTTTGGCAATCAGCGACTTCACCTCGGTGCGTACCGCCTTGGAGGCATCGGTTATACCTTGCACCTCAGCTTGGGCAGCAGCAATGGCACTTTCATCGTCGGTGCGTAGCGCGGCGACCAAACCGTGCACCGCTTCCTGTTTTTGGTTGAACAAGGTGGTGTGCTGCGCTTCAAGTGCTTCCATTTCCGGGGCAAACTCGGTGGCGTACACCTTGTCTTTAGCGGCTTCGTTGAAGAAGAGCGGCGGCTGGTTGAATTGGTAGAACACAAACACCATTACGCCGATAAACAGGATGATAAACTGCATCGGTATCTTGAGCAAGCCATTGAACAGCAGCCCCAGCCGACTCTCCCCTACCGATTTGCCTCCCAGATAACGGGCCACCTGGCTTTGGTCGGTGCCGAAGTAGGAAAGCGACAGGAAAAGCCCCCCTGTTAAACCAGACCAGAAATTATACCTGTCGTTCCAGTCGAAGGAGAAGTCCACTACGTTCATTTTGCCCATCTTACCTGCCACAGCCACAGCATCACCAAAAGACACGCTCTCAGGCAGGTAGTGCACCACCATAAAACCGGCTACCAGCATACCGCCCATCATCACAGCCATTTGCTGTTTCTGTGTAACGCTCACCGCTTTGGTACCACCCGACACAGTATAGATGATCACGAGTATACCGATCAGCAGGTTGGTTACTGTTAAATTCCAGCCCAGTATGGTAGACAGGATGATAGCGGGAGCGTAGATCGTGATACCGGCTGCCAATCCGCGCTGCACCAGAAAGAGCAGAGCAGCCAGCGAGCGGGTTTTCAGGTCGAAGCGGCTTTCGAGGTACTCGTAGGCGGTGTATACCTTGAGTCGGTAAAAGATCGGGATAACCGTGATCGAGATGATAACCATGGCAATCGGCAGGCCAAAGTAGAACTGCACGAAGCGCATCCCGTCTTCATAGGCCTGACCCGGCGTGGAAAGGAAAGTAATAGCACTAGCCTGTGTCGCCATGATGGACAAACCGATGGTCCACCATTTCATGCTGTTGTCACCTTTGAGGTAGCCCTCAATATCCTTGCTGCCGCGGGTTTTCCAGACGCCGTAGCTCACAATAAAGCCCAGCGTGCCGAGCAGTACAATCCAGTCAAGCAGCCTCATGAATAGATGCGGGTGATGATGTAAAACAGGGTGATCAGGAAAGCTAGATTGCCCAGCACCAGCCAGTACATACTTTTCCAGCTCTCAAAAAAAGGCGGCTTGTCTAGCTCCTCGTTAGGCTTGCTATCGGTTTCTTTCATGGTTTTCTTTAGACAGTAGTCTTTGTAACAAAAAGCACAGGACTACTCACTGGGTATCTTGAACTGCAGATTTTGAATGGCTCCTTTTATTTAACAGCACTTTCTGCGCTGCTCCCCTGGTTGCCGTGCCCATTGCCGAGGGAGATCAGGTTGGTGAAGATACGGTAGGCACCAGGCACACCGGCAGGCAGTTGCCGGAACCAGGAGTAGCCGGTATACACAAAGTGTCCTTTGCCATAGCGGGCAATCAAAAGGCCTCCGTCGCGGGCGGGCTCACCCGGATCGTTGCTCGAAAGGATCGCTTCAAACTCTTTGCTCCATTCGCTCGGGAAGTATAAGCCGCGTTCCTGTACCCAGCCCTCAAAATCCTTTTTAGTGATCTTGTTCGGGCTGTTCAGCGCCTGGTGATTCGGCTTCAGGAAACGTACCTCGGCATCTTCTACCGTTACCCGCTGGCTTGAGATTTTCAAAGGATAAGGGGCAATATTGTTCGTCTTGAGACTATGCCCAGTGTTATACTGCACGATGACCGTACCGCCTTGTTGCACGTAGTTGAGCAGGCGCGGCTGGTAAAAGTTCATGCGCTCCACCGTATTATAGGCCCGAACCCCCAGTATCACCGCATCGAAGCGCTTTAAATTCTGGTCTGTAATATCCTCGTCTTTGAGCAAAGTCACGTTATACCCGATTTGTTGCAGACTCGCAGGAATGTCGTCGCCGGCACCCATCAGGTAAGCGATCTGCTCCCCGTTGCGCTTCAGGTCAAGCCGCACAGCTTTAGTCACAGCCTCCGGGAAGGTAGTCTGCGTCGGGATGTGGCTATACTGAATCACGTTGAGTCCGCGGGTATAAGGCTTGCCTGCTACAGTGGCCACGGCTTTAAGCTCCACTTCCTGCTGCCCTTTGGATGGATGCACCATAAAGCGCACCAGCTGCTCTGCTCCATTCTGCTCCAGCTCAAAAGCCACTTGCGCCGGCTCTGCTCGCCAGCCTTTCGGGAGTTGCAGTGCCAGGTTGCCTTTTATACCTGCCTTACCCGATTTCACCAGCACGTGCACTGGCTTAGGCTCCTGCGAGGCGAACATCAGCACTTTCTCGGAGATGTTCACAAACACGGGGGGCGTAATAGCGAGCGGTCTGTACTGCTCCCCATCCACGGGGTCGTTGCGCTTGTACACCACCGGCACGGTATAGCGGAAAGGCTCTCCGCTGATCAGCAGGTTCATTTGTACCTCAGCTGCCGGTTGATTTTCGGGGGCACCGATTTCCTGCAGATCATCTATCCGGAACAGGCCCAGCGTTCCCTCCTGCCGTAGCCAGTAAGGCTGCGAGAGCGGTACTGAAGCCGGAATCTGTATTTTGAAAGGGATAAGATGCCCCTCGTTCGAAGCAAGTGTTTTATCCAGGGTGCTGTCTTTGGCGGCGAAGGAAGGACGCATACTCACCAGTTGCACAGGTATAGCCGATCGGTTGATGGCTTCCAGTTGCATGTTCAGGTGCTCACCCGGTGTCACGGCATATTCCGTAGCCACTGCCTCCAAGTATAGACCCAGGCTATGCTTCACCACCTGCTCCAGTTCCTGCGTCTTGCGGCGCTTCCAATAGCTATCAGGCAGTTTTGTCAACTCTTTTCGGGCTGCCAGCAAGGTTGGCACTACGGCCGCGGGCTGCTCCGGCTTAAACTCCGCCACCGCCTGCTGCAACAGGGCTGCTACTTTTTCGCTGCCTTTCACGCGGCTCCAGCTGGTGTTTATATCTTCAAACAACTCTTCTTTAGCTCGTTCACCTTTGGTATGCTCCAGATATTCTATCGTAACACCACGTGTACCTGTCGAACCGAAGCCCTGGCTCTTGTGCATACTGCGGCTTAGCGCGGCGATCTCCGGATAGGACTTGCCCAACAGCGGGTTATAGCCACCCACATCCACTTTAAGCAGTTGTGAACCATAATCCTCAAACTCTTTCTGGCTGCGGAAGGACCATACGCCGGTATTCCAAAGCACCCGCTTGGCCTGCCATGCCTGCACGTGCTTGAGCTGCTCAGGAAAGCGCTTTGGGTCAGCAGCTGCTTCAAACGCTTCATTGGCCAGCATGGCCGAAGCAGTGTGATGCCCATGCGTTTCAGATGGACGGGGAGAGAAGCGGGTAATGATCACATCAGGTCTGAATTTGCGAATCGCCCATACCACATCGTGCAGCACCTTCTCCTTATCCCAGGTCGCAAAGGTCTCTTCCGGATTTTTTGAAAAGCCAAAGTCGTTGGCGCGGGTAAAAAACTGCTGCCCTCCATCCGTGCGACGGGCCTGCAGCAACTCCTGCGTGCGGATAAGACCCAGCCCCTCCCGGATCTCTGGCCCGATGAGGTTCTGTCCGCCATCACCGCGGGTCACCGACAGGTAGCCGGTGTTGTAGAGCTTCTCGTTAGACAGGTAGGCGATAAAGCGGGTATTTTCATCGTCGGGGTGCGCCGCCACATACAGCACAGTGCCCAGCACGTTCAGCTTTTTAATATCCTGCAGTAGCTCGGCTGCGTGAGGTTTGGCAGGTGACTGCGCCTTAAGTGCCCCTGCAGATAGCAGCGAGAACAAGACAAAAAAGAGCGAAAAACTTTTTTTCATGGTTTTAGTTAAAGAAGCAGTGAAAGTGAACCTTCATCACCATGCTGTAAATCTAAAAAAATTGTGTCAGCCTAACCAGTTTTGTCTGTTTATACAAGACAGAAAGTCGTTCCAACCCGACATATAACAATTGGTACATTTTTTTTGCACTTAAAACAGCCTGTTACTTAATGGTTCTAATTCAGGCGATATAGTCTTGTAATATGACTAGTCAGGACTTAGCCAAGAACACTATAGGTTAAAGCAAATTTTACAAAAAAATAATCAAATTATTAGCTTTATATTTTACGCTTCCTATATTTGTAAAAAAGTGGAAGACACTTACCGCATCCTGCCTAAGGCTCGTCAGTATTACTGGGTAGCCCCAACTATGAAACAATATATCTGAAGGCTACAAACATCTGACGCATATGGCAGAAAACAGAATTGGAGACCAAGCTATTGAATTTCTTGGTTCCTACTATGCCAAACATGAAAAAAAATCTGGCTTACTTATAAACAGACTGGTGCCCACATACAAGGGTACTTTTGCCGATGCGCTGTTTGCCTATCAGAAACACGACAATTGCTTTTTTGCCGTATCACTTAATATTTCCGCCTCTGACAAACTGGCGCGCCTGCTGAGTACTTACAAGAAAAGAGGACTGGGCAGAAGTCGTTATTTAACTGCCGCTTCTATTTTTGGCGCAGCAGCCTTCCTCTGCTACCTGACTGGCAATTGGCTGATGATGGCCCTCATACCTGCTATACTTGCAGTGGCTGGTTTTATACTACATTCCAATTTGCGCAAGCGCTACATGCAGCAGCAACTGAAAGCGGCAGTGGACCAACTCAAGCAGCAACCTGCCGACCACCAGTGGTTAGGACTACAGGTGAGCAGCCTGTGCTGGCGCGGCAATGCCATGGCAGACTACCTATCCAAACTATGTGAGCGAAAAGGTATAGGCCTGCTAACAGTCGGCAAGCGTTCACGCCTCACCCTGCGCCAGGAACCACGCCTGGCCACCTGCCGCCGCACTGACTTCCTCTCCTACTACACACAGGGCGATAACCTGCGCAGAGAATTGTCAGACCAGTTTATGCGGGTAGCATAGGCCTTAAATAAATTGCGCCTGAGCCATTACTAATCATCTCCCTCCTGCGTACAAATGTCCAAAGTATGCCCTGCCTGCAAGGTATAGGCATGAGACGACGCTTGAACCCATGAGAAGATACCTGAATATACTACCCTTGGCTGCTCTCCTACTGGTCGGATGCCAGACCCAGGACGGCTTTCAGATTCCCAATACGCAGCCCGACATACGGGGCAACATCACCAACATCAAAAAAACAAATTCCAAAAAGAAAGAAGGCGTGGCCGTTATACTGGTCGAGTCAGTGGAAGGTATGCAGACGAACCACACCAAGGCGACACTGCGCATAGATGCCAATACCCACATCGAGAATGTAGAAGGAGCCACATTGCGACTGGAGCATCTGCGCGAAGGACATTTAGTAGAGGCTTGGTTTGACGAGCAGGTCATGGAATCATTTCCGGTGCAGGCCCATGCCACTGCCATACGGGTAAGCCACTAACAGAACAGATGGAACAAAGCGAAGCAAGCTATACCTGGCACAAAGTATTTGATAGCGTGACTGAAGCCCGCGAGCAGGTGCCCCTCCGCAAACTCAAACAACTCGTGCTGGATGGACGGACTATTTGCTTTGCACATACTGCCTCCGGCTTTTTTGCGCTCGACGATGCGTGTCCGCACCTGGGATATGCGCTCAGTAAAGGTACTACGAACTATCTGGATGAAGTAGTATGCCCCTGGCACAGCTACAGGTATAATATGCAGAATGGGCGAGAGTGCGAGTTCCGCACACGCAAAGCAGTTCTCCACAGGGTGGAGCTAAGGGAAGAAGGTGTGTTTGTGGGAATAGAGCAGACAGCCTCTACTGCCTGAAAAGATGCTTTTTACCCCTCTATTGGGGCACTCCACTCAAATTAAGCGCATTTTTGCCGGCGAGGCGGCCAATTTGTTTACATTGCGAGGTGCAACCACCTGATGTTACCTCTATGGCACCCAGAATAATTCGACCCGAGATCTCACCAACTGCACCGATAGAGTTGCGTCATGCGATGGGTGATGTGTATGTCACTATCCAACATAAGGAAGAGTACATCGAGGCTAAATGGCAAGGGCACATAACTGCTGATAATGTTGTAAGCGCTTCACTTGCCTTTTTGGAACTCCTGAAAAGCAAGCGCTGCTCCAAGCTGCTCAACGACAAGTCAGATGTAACCGGCGACTGGCAGGAAGCAAATGACTGGCTTCAGTTTGAATGGCTGCCCCGCGCTATGGAAGCAGGCCTGCGGTTTATGGCGCATGTATACTCCTTTAATATGTTCAGTCAACTCGCGGCCCGTGAACTCCAGGAGCGCATTACACCTGAAGTCAGCATGAAAAGCTTTTACGAACGCCCCCTTGCGGAGGAATGGCTGCGAGAGCAGGATGACACTGCTGCCGACCGGCGGGCTGCAACGGCTTAGCGCACGTTAGCAGCTACCGCACTTGGCGCAACAGGTGTGATCAATACTGTGTCAAGCAGCACAGTCATTACAGGCTCTTCTATTTCCATATCGACAGTGCTGGCAACAGCAGCATCTACTGGTTGAGTGTTTTGAGTATTTGGTTGCAGTGCAAGACCGAAGCATGATACAGTGGCGGCGATTAAGAATAATACTTTCATGGCTTTATTATTTAATGGTTATCAATTAATTACTGTGACAAAGTTATTCTATAGTACTTTGTTATGCAAGGTACTGTTACTACAATTACTACTATTTTATACCAAGGGCCTTGAAATATCCGTGAAGGACCCAAAAAATCAGACGAACGGCCACAGTTTTTAAAGGCTAAAAAGAGCAATAATTACCAGGTATCGTTATATATTATTTACTCGCTATTGGCTTTACTGCAGATAATCACCCGTATTTATCCTTTCCCCAAAAATTAGCTTTAATTTTGCCTTCCGGCCTTTGCCACTTTGTTTGGCAGTCGGCTTTACAGGCAAGTATCAGACAGCTACAATGCAGGATTTAGAAGAAGTAGAGCAAATACAGAAAGAAGAGAAGGAAAGCGGATTCAAACGGGAGATCACCCTTTTCGACGCCATCATGATCGTAACCGGCGGTATGATCGGTTCCGGTATATTCATCGTGACAGCCGATATATCCAGGGCGGTCGTAAGTCCTGGCAACATGCTGCTGGTTTGGTTGCTTTCGGGCTTCCTGACCATGGTGGGTGCCATCAGCTATGGCGAACTGTCGTCTATGTTCCCCAAGGTAGGCGGGCAGTATGTATACCTGAAAGAGGCCTATAACAAGATGGTAGCCTTCCTCTATGGCTGGACGCTGTTTCTGGTAATTCAAACCGGTGTGATCGCAGCGGTGGCCGTGGCTTTCGCCCGTTTTACCGGGGTGCTCATCCCCTGGTTCAGCGAAGACAATGTCCTCTTCTCCCTGGCAGGATTTAACTTCACTTCCGTGCAGTTGCTGGCGATTGTGAGCATCCTATACCTGACGTATATCAACTCACGCGGCGTGAAGAGTGGCAAACTGATCCAGAACATCTTTGGCAGTACAAAACTGATCGCTTTGTTTGGTCTGATTCTGTTTGGTCTGCTGTTCGGCATCAACGACACGGCGGTGCAGGCCAACTTCTCTGATTTCTGGGGATCTGCTGCAGCGGCCACGGGGGCCAGCGAAGCGCCTCCGGTAGGTATGGCGCTGATCACGGCTATTGGCATTGCCATGGTAGGAGCCTTGTTCTCGGCTGACTCCTGGAATAACATCGGCTTTTCGGGCGATGAGATCGTGAACCCGAAGCGCACCATCGTGCTCAGCATGGTGATCGGCAGTGCCATTGTGATGGGCCTATACCTGATCATCAACCTGGTATACCTGCTCGTGCTCCCCCTCAACGGCGACCCTAACGCAACCGACGTGATAGGCCAGGGCATCAAGTACGCCTCCAACGACCGCGTAGCAACAGCAGTAGCCGAAGTGATCGGCGGGTACCCAGCTACGGTAGGCATCGCCATTCTGATCATGATCTCGACTTTTGGCTGTAACAACGGAGCCATCCTGTCAGGAGCGCGGGTATATTACGCCATTGCCAAAGACGGCCTGTTCTTTAAGAAGATGGGACATCTGAACAAAAACGGCGTACCGGCTGCGGCTCTGTGGCTACAGTGCATCTGGGCCTGCATGCTCTGCCTCTCCGGCACCTATAATGACCTGCTCGATTATGTGATCTTTGCAGTGATGCTCTTTTATATCATCACAGTGACTGGCGTGTTTGTGCTCCGCGTGCGCCGACCAGACCTGAAGCGTCCATACAAAGCATTCGGCTACCCAATTCTGCCAGCGCTTTATGTGCTGATTGCCTCGGGCATCTGTATCATCCTGCTTATTTACAAGCCGGTCTATACCTGGCCGGGCCTGATCATCGTGGCGCTAGGTATACCTGTTTATTATTTCTTCGGTAGTAAGTTTAAGAAGGAATCAGGTTTGTAGGGATAGCCATAAAGTATAATCGAAAAGCAGTCTGTCAGGTATGGCAGGCTGCTTTTTTGTATTGCTCAAAAATTAATTCCGCATTTAAGAATTCGAAAGCAACAATTTCATACTTTAGTACAAGCAATCACGCTTTATATCCTACCTATGCGTTTTAAGCTAAAAAATATAGCGATAGCAGCTGCTTTGGTAATCCTGGTCGCTTTTGCGCTGATGATTAGAGCCGATATACCTGCGGAAGAGCTGAAAGCCAGGTATACGACTGCTTCTTCCCGCTTTGTGCATATAGACGGGGCCGACCTGCACTTCCGCGACGAGGGAAAGGGCACACCGATCATACTGTTGCACGGGACGGCGGCCTCGCTTCAGACCTGGGATGGCTGGTCAGCAGAACTTAGCAAGCAGTACCGTGTGCTGCGGCTCGACCTGCCAGGCTTCGGCTTAACAGGCCCCAATGCCACTGGCTCCTATTCTATCGACTATTACAGCAACCTTCTCCTGCACTTTATGGACAGCCTGGGTATAGACCAGGCGCACATCGGGGGCAGCTCTTTAGGCGGACAGATTGCCTATGATTTTGCCGCCACGCATCCGGAGCGGGTGCAAAAGCTGATTCTGGTCTCTCCCACCGGCGTCACCAATGCGAACGACAAAAGCATCACGCTGCCTTTCCGAATGGCTCAGACACCGCTGCTTAAGCACTCGCTGAAACTTATGACGCCACGTTTTATCGTGGCGCAGAGCCTGAAGGAGGTATATGGCGATGATAGCAAGCTAAAAGCGGAAACGATCAGCCTGAGCCACGATCTGTTGTTGCGGAAGGGCAACCGAAGTGCTTTCGTGGACCGCCTTAATACGGTGGATAGTGACAACCTGCACAAGCTGGCAAAAGTGCAGGCACCTACCCTGATCTTGTGGGGTGAGGCCGATGCCTGGGTGCCGGTTGCCGATGCCAGTCGTTTTCAGCAAGGTATAAGCGGTGCTCAATTGAAGCTGTATGCGGGTGCGGGCCACATCCCCATGGAGGAGCAACCGCAGGAAACCGTACAGGATGTGCTATCGTTCCTACATCAGGAAGTCGCCCTGCGCGATTAGTAGAAAAGCCGTAGCTTTGCTGCTGTAACAGGCCAACGGCCGAAGAAATACAGCTGTATGAGCACCGTTTATTTTATCAGCGGCCTTGGAGCGGACGAGCGCATGTTTCAGTTTCTGCACCTTAAATGCAGCAAGGTATACGTGCGCTGGATCCAGCCTTACGAAGACGAGCCGCTGCATGACTATGCTGTACGGCTGGCAGAGCAGATCACCGAACCCAACCCGGTGTTGGTGGGCATGTCCTTTGGCGGTGTGGTGGCCATTGAGCTTTCCAAATTTCTAAACCCGCGCAAAACCGTCCTGATCTCCAGTATTGCCAGCAGCAAAATCCTGCCCTGGTACTACCGCCTGATGGGTTTCCTGCGATTGCACCGCATCATACCTGTCCCTTTACTAAAACGCTTCCATTTTGTGGGCCCGCTGCTGTTTGGTGCCAGCACCAAAGCCGAAAAAGCGCTGCTTAAACAGGTGATTCTCGAAACCGACCCGCACTTCCTGCGCTGGGCCGTTGGGCAACTGCTCAACTGGCACCAACCAGACCACTACGAAAACGCCGTGATGATCCACGGCACCGCCGACCGCATCCTACCCATGGGCACTTACCCGGGCATCATTAAGGTAAAAAGAGCCGGTCACCTGATGGTTTTGAGCCACGCTTCCGAGATAAGTGCTATCTTGGATAAGATTTTAGAAGATTGCGAAACATGACAACAGATAAAAAGAAATTCATCATCAGGACGCCCGACGGTCAAACAGCTGACCTGACCAATGCGACCACACTCCGCAGCAACAACCTCTACCCTTTCGGCCGCCACAACTACTCCATCTACAAGAGTCCGGAAGGCGTATTTGTGCGCGGCTATAACAGCGGCGAGCGCGAGATCATGCTGACCGGCTTTGAGATAATAGACGAGGCGACGGCCCGCAATTACAAACATACCTACACCCGCGAAGACGAGTAGCCATGGAGTTAAGCTTTTGGGAAAAGGAATCGTATTTCAGCCACGTGGATGTGCTGATCGTGGGCAGTGGCATCGTGGGCCTGAACGCGGCGCTCTACCTGAAAACACAACAACCTGCCCTGAAAGTAATGGTGGTGGAGCGCGGACTGCTGCCGACCGGAGCCAGTACCCGCAACGCCGGCTTCGCCTGTTTCGGCAGTCCCTCCGAGCTGCTCGACGACCTGAGCCACCACAGCGAAGAAGAGGTGTTTGCGCTGGTAGAGCGCCGCTGGCGTGGACTGCAGCGCCTGCGCCAGAATCTTGGCGACCAAGCCATTGACTTCCACCGCTGGGGCGGCTACGAATTGTTTGAGGAAAGCCAAAAGCCGCTCTACGAAGCCTGTTCTGAACAACTACCTTACCTGAATAAGCAGCTGCAGCAGGTGATTGGTGAGCAGAATGTATACCGTCTGGCAGATCACAAGATCAGTGAGTTCGGATTTAAGCAAGTAGCGCACCTTATCGAAAGCACGGCCGAAGGGCAGATTGACACGGGCAAAATGATACTGGCGCTCACCCAAAAAGTACAGGCTCTGGGTGTGATCGTGCTGAACGGACTGGAGATCGAAAGTCTGCAGGAAGAGAGCATAGGTATAACCGCCTTGACAAAACAAGGCATTGCTATATCTGCCCGTGCAGCACTGGTCGCGACTAACGGCTTTGCCCGCCAGTTGCTGCCTCAGTTGCAGGTGGCACCGGCTCGGGCGCAGGTGCTTATTACAAAGCCTATACCTGACTTGCGCTTCAAAGGCACTTTCCATTATGATCGCGGTTACTACTATTTCCGCAACATCGGCAATCGGGTGCTGTTTGGCGGAGGCCGCAACCTCGACTTCAAAACCGAAGAGACTACCGAAATGGGGCTGACAGAACTGGTGCAGAACAAACTTGACGAATTGTTGCGGGAAGTCATTCTGCCTGGCACGCCCTATGAAGTGGAGCAGCGCTGGAGCGGTATCATGGGCGTAGGTCCCGGCAAAACCACCATCGTGCAGCCGGTATCAGAGCATGTGTGCTGTGCCGTTCGTATGGGTGGCATGGGTGTGGCGATTGGTTCGCTGGTGGGTGAAGAAGGGGCCTCCTTGATTTTAGAAAGACTTTAACAAAACAGCGCCAAGCCGAATGAAAATAGCCGTCGTCACTAATACTACTTATAAAATAACCTTGTTAGCCTGGGTAATATTAAACACCGTGGCGGGGCTCTTTATGCTGGTTTTAGACTTTGACCTGATCACCTTGGCAAGCCTGGTTATCAATGGATATATTCTTTTCTGTTACTCTACTAAAAGCATCCATCTGAAGCGAGCTATAAAAGTAGGAGCCATTGTTTTATTAGCCGCTTCACTCCTTATGCTCTTACCAGTGCTTTCATTAGGGCTGCGCTACGGCATGGGTATGATCTGGGCATTTATTCCGTCACTGACGATCATGCCTTTGGTTGGTTTCTATTTGTATAAAGGATGTAATAAGCATATTCAGCTAATAGAGGTTGATGGAAAATCCATGCAGGTATAGCAGGCAACATTTCCTGAATGAGCACAAACAAAAAAGGTAAACTACTATCGGTTTACCTTTTTCAATTTCTATCGTCAGCGCGACTTACATTCGAATCCATTGAGTTGGGTTGGTTTGGTTAGGGAGCATCAGGTTTCTGGCGGCTTCTCGTTCCGCTCTGTAGAATTCCTGGTACTCTTCTTCGCTCATTTCCTCGCGAAGGGCAATATGAAACTTGGCCAGTTCAGGGTATAGCTGATTGCGTTCCTGGCGCTCCTGCGGACTGTCTCTGTTAAAATCGTAAAAGGATCTTACAAAATTTTTCATGATTAAATATTTGATTTAAAGTGAGTTGGAAAACAGTTTTACTCCCATGCTACTTCTAAAGTTGTCTATATTCAAAAGCAATTTTCCACAATTAGCCCTCAGTACCAGCAAACCCATAAAAGCCTGCTGCAGGAGCTAACAATAGAAAAGGCCCCACCAATCAGCGGGGCCTTTTATTCAGAATATCAAATACTTATATACTCGGATCTGATAATAATGTGCATCAGAAAGAGAAACTGCGCTACTGCCCCAGGTGCTTAAAGTAAAGCCCGGTTGCTACTAGCAACAGTTTAGTTAGCTCCGGAATGTCACGGGCAACGGAAATCTGACCTTTTGTTATGCTCAAGCTACCTTGCTCGAAATGCATCAGGATGTTGCCAGCTTCGTCCAATAGGTCTCTGCTGTTGTCTAATGACTTACCCTGAAAAGTAAACTGCTCCCCTGTGACCAAGGTAGTCGTGGTTTTACCAAAGCCAGAGGTTTTGCTCATACCGATCACTTCATCTTTGAAATGAATCGTGACGTCATGCTCAAGCCAGCCTTGCCTTTGGAAGTAAAGGTTGATGCGCTCCGAACTGAAGTCGGCGTCGTTGCTGGTCCAGCCTCTGAAGGCAAGCTCCCCAACTGGCCCGTCTTCTCCGCTCACGCTATACCTTCGTGAAGCTAAATTCTCCTGTTTCCAATGCAGCAACTCCATACCTGTTATTTTAAGCCAAGCACATCCACGCCCTGCTCAAACACCACATCCACCGGAATGTTGTTGCGGCTGAGACGGTCGAGGTCGGCCTGCAGTTCGGCACTTATCTGCCCCTGCTCGTTCAGTAGCTTGCCCACGCCCGCGTAGTCACCATTGCCTTGCAGCGTCAGGATCAGCTCCGACAGTTTGTCCATCGCCTCGCCCATCTTCACATAGTTCACTCGGTACTTACCTGTCTGGGCATCGCGCTCAAAGGCTCCGTTCTCTTTAAAGAAGTTGAAGCGCACCATGTTGGCTTTGCCGTGGGCACTGGCCGCTCCGAAGCGCACTGAACGGAAGATGCCGGCCATGAAGGTGGTATAGTAATCTTCCAGGCTGCCGCTCACCTCACCTCTTTTATGCAGCTGCGTGATCATGTAAAGGCCCAGGATGTCTGCTTTGCCTTCCTCCAGCGCCGAGCCATGCTCCTTCAGGGCCTCACGTACGGTGCCTTTGCCGTTGATGGTGTTTTTGATACCTAGTCCGTGCGCCACCTCGTGGAACATCGTGTTGGCAAAGAAGGCATCGAAGGTGATATGCTGCTTCTGGTCATCGGCGATCAGCTCGTCGGCGATCGGGAGCATAATCTTGTCGAACTTGGCTTGCATCGCATTTTTGAGCTGTAGACGGCGCGTGCCTTTTTTCAGCTGTACCTCCTCGTCATTGGGCAGGTTAATGGCGATTGTTTTGCTGCCTGCGTTGCAGTCGCCGGCATAGTATACTACATCATAGGCGTTCAGGTCAGAGTCGGTGCCGGGTGTTTCTTTCTTGTAGTTGGCAGGCACCGGCAAGCCGCGCTGCAGTTCTGGCAGGAAGGCCGCATACTTCTCGAGGCGCTTGCTCCAGTCCATGTCCTTGATGAGCACATAAGCCTCGTGCGCTGCCTTGTAACCGAACAACTTGTCTTCGTACGTCTCAATCGGACCGATCACCACGTCGATGCGGTTGTTTTTCATATCCATCCAGGCCAGGTCGCTTGGCTGGTAGTTATCGTTGAGGAGGGCGTCCGCACGCAGGGTCAGGTATTTTTTCAGCCCCGGCTCCTCGGCTAGGCCAGCTGCTTGGCGCAGCAGGTCAGAAGCACGCTTCACCTGTTCTTTGAACTGCACATGATAAGGCACCGTGATCAGGTTACCATTGGCATCGCGACGGAGGAAGGTATACTGGCTGGATTTGTCTTTCAGGTTCGCTTTTTCAAACTCCTCCTTCGTCATATCCTGCGGGTAGAAATTCGCCGCATCCGGCTTCGGTCCCACGCCAGGTATAAAAGGCTCGTTATTGTTCAGGCGGTCCCAGGGGCCATAATTAATCATCACAAATTGGCGTGCGGCATCGTCTGTCAGCGCATTCATCAGAGAGTCCCTCTTACCATAAGCTTCGTACCAGAACAACTCGTCCATGATGTTACCGGCCTCGATCAGCAGGGGTATCATCTGGCGCTCATTTTCGCTCAGGCCAGTCAGGTCTGCTGTCAGGCGCACAGTGGTGTACATGCCCAGCTTCTGCTGCAGGTCAGTGGCTGCTGCATCGGTCTGAACCGTTTCGGCCGTCTGAGCCTCGTTAGTGGTACTGCCAGAACAGGCAGCCGTTATGGCGGCAACGGCTGAGGCTAGTAAGAGATGGCGTGATTTCATGTTTTATAAGGTTAGTTTTTTCAAGTTGAATAGTAAATATAGGAAAGCAGCTTATCAAAAATAAGCGGATCAATAACTTGCAGCAAAAAAGAATCAATGATATTGGTTTGCCGAGCACAAAACCTCTTCCTGTATTAAGTATAAAAATCAATCCGATAGCTCACAAAAAATTAAGGCTTAGGCCGAGGTTTATACTGCCATCCAGGACGCCACTCCAACTATACCTATCTCCATTTTGCAAAATGAATTTTAGATGTTTTCCGCTCTAAATTCAATTGATGCAACTACTTAAGTCCATCATAAATAATAATAAAAATAGCCTAAATTCAACAGTAAACACATTTATTGTTATTATTCCACATAAAAACATAACTTAATCACTTGTATATTAGTAGTCCATTATAAACTAATACTTGGATATGCTAACACTTACAAAACCCAAGAGTCCCCGAATCAAGTATAGGAAGAAAGCTAAAATCGCTGTCACGAAACAGCAAGATACTTCCCATTTTGAGCAGGAAGAGTTAACGTTCAGAAGGCACATTTCCTGGGGCGCAATTGGCATATCCGCCGCTCTTTGCCTGCTAATGCTGTACATGTTTGATGCGTCAGGCTGGTTCTTGGGTTTGATTGAAAAATAATAGTTTATTCCGACTTCAAAAAGGTTTAAAAAAAGCCGCTACCCTTATCAGAGCAGCGGCTTTACCTATCTAATTTGTTTCTATTGGCCTAGAACAGACCGAACAGCTCGCTGTTGATACGTTCAATGATGCTTCCCAAATCCTCGGGATTAGCCACAAAGTCCATGTTGTTCACATCGATCACCAGCAGTTTCCCCTGATCATAAGTGCTCATCCAGTTATTGTAATGCTCGTTGAGGTTGCGCAGGTAATTGATGCTGATGTTGTTCTCGTAGTCACGGTTACGCTTTTCGATTTGACCGATCAGTTTAGGCAAGTCAGCCTTCAAATAGATCATCAGATCAGGTGCTTTTACCATGCTGATCATGGACTGAAACAGGGCGAAGTAGTTCTCATAATCGCGCGTGGTCATCAAGCCTGACTGGTGCAGGTTCTTCGCGAAAATAAAGGCATCCTCATAAATAGTGCGGTCCTGAATCACATGCCCATCTTTGGACTGAATCTGCTGCACCTGACCGAAACGGCTGTTCAGAAAGAACACCTGCAAATGGAAGGCCCAACGCTCCATGTCTTCATAAAAGTCCTTCAGGTAAGGATTATTCTCTACTGCCTCCAGGTATAGCTCCCACTTAAAATGCTGGGAAAGTTTAGTGGCCAGGGTGGTTTTGCCGGCGCCAATATTGCCGACGATCGCAATGTGCATGGTAATGGTGTAATAGTTGAAAAAACCGACTGCAAATTACGGCTTTTTCGGTCATGCCCCAGCCTAATTCCTCCCCCCAGCTCCTGTTTTTTTTAATGCTTGTGCTTACCAACAATTCGCTTCCGCCTTATCTAATTAACCCATAACTACTTAGCTTCCTCACACTATAAATTTCGCCTACGATACGTCTACTGCTAGCTAAATAATTACACGCCATCTCTATCACTGCTTAATAAACTTTATACTTCCCTGTCAGGAGGCAATACACGGAGCACACGCATAACTACTGCATCGCAGCGCTTGCTGCCGAACTCAAATACATCTCCAACGATCGACAGCTTGAAAAGACTTTCCTTGAGCATCGACTTTGCCCGGTGCAAACGCACCTTTACGTTGCTTTCAGAAAGATCAAGACATTGAGCAATGTCATGAATGGACATATCTTCCATTTCTCGGAGTGTGTACACGATCTTATACTTTTCAGGTATGCTATCGATGGCGCTTTCCACCAGTTGTTTAACTTCCTGCCGGATAGCGGCCTGCTCAGGGTTTGCGGCATTCATCTGGCTTAAGAGGGAAGATAAGCCCTCCGGCTGGTCAAGCAGGTACGTGGCAGAAGACAGCTTTTTCTTTTCCCGCAGCCTTGCCAATGCCTTGTTAATCCCGATCCGGATGAGCCAGGTAGAGAACATGGCATCGCTGCGGAACTGCGCCAGCTTTTCGAAAGCTTTCATGTAGGTCTCCTGCATCACGTCTTCCACCTCCTGTTCCTGCTTCAGGTAACTCCTGATCACCCGGTAGAGCTTCTGGTTGTGGCGGCGCATGAGGAGCTCATACAGTGATACATCCCCGTCGAGCACTCTCTCCACCACTGCTACATCACTGAGTGCCGCTTTTTCGGTTGCTGTTATCTGTTTCATGATCTTATAGGTATGATACATACAGTAGATGCATTCCAGACCAATTAGTTACATTCTTTTGTAACGATTTCCACTTATAATCATCTAACTATCAGAAACAAACAAAATATAAAAACTAAAACGGAGGAAATCATCATGGAAACATTTGCATCACCAACAGGTGCGCATCGAGCTGAGCGCCCGGCGTATGACCGCATCGCTACGGTCACCGCTTTAACAAAATACACTTATGCACTAGTGCCTATTCTGGCGGGCCTAGACAAATTCCTGCACCTGCTCACTGACTGGAACAAATACCTGGCTCCGGTTGTCGCCGATATCCTGCCCTTCAGCACGGGCACTTTCATGAGTGTAGTGGGTATCATTGAGATTATAGCGGGCGTGCTTGTGCTCATAAAACCAAAGATAGGAGCCATGGTGGTCGGCCTGTGGCTGGTAGGCATCGCCATCAACCTATTGTTAACGGGCGAATACTACGATATTGCTGTCCGTGACCTGGTTATGGCTGTAGGTGCTTTCTCGCTATTCCTGCTTATTCCTGAAGAGGATAAAGCCTAGCCTGGCACAAGGGGCCGTTTATACCTGGTCTGTCTAACCCTTGTGCTCTTACGGTCGTTTATTGATTAATGTGCGTGTATCAGTTGGGAAACAGCGTGAAGGAGTCATGCACAGGTTTAATAAATTACCAACATCTTATTTAAAAGCTATGACAAAAGGACACAATCAAGATCGCAACAAGTCCGAAAACAAACCGGAAGCCAAGCACAAAGGCGGACAGGAAGGACACCGCAGCCTGAGCGATCAGCAGAAAGACAAAAGCCCTAACCAGGGCCGCAACGACAAAAAAGACCAGTCTGGCGGCACCAAAGGCCAGAATGCCATTTAACAGTATGTATTAAACTGAAAATAGCCGGGGCGTGTAGTGATTACTGCACGCTCCGGCTATTTTCATGTTAGCCATTCTACTGGAGGCTATACCTACCGTTGCTCCCGCATCTGGTTGTACCTGTCCTTAGCGTCGCGGCTCTTGCGCAGGGTGTTAAATTCTAATTGCAAAGCAGCTACCTTCATTTTATCGCTATTATTCATCTGACTGAGCACCTGCTGCTTGCGGTCGCTGAGTAGCAGGTATACGTGCTCGGCGTAGTCCCAGTCGCGGAGGCTCCAGTCGGTGCGCTGTGCCCGCACGTTTTCCATGAACCTGATAAAAGTGCCGCGCAGCTGGCTGGCTTTTAGCTGGCCGATCTTATTTGTGCCGGCCAGGCGGCGCTCCCAGGCAGCGGCGGTCTCACGGTTCAGGGGGTCGCCATAGCGTTCCTCCTTCTCCGCCTCCCACTCGTTGTAACGGGTTTTGAGCTCCCCGTACTCCTGCTTCGAAGCTTCACTCATTTGGCCGCTATTCCGGTCCAGGCTTTGGGTGCGGGTCCTGAACTCCTGCTTGATCACGGGCCATTCAGCCCTTGTTATACTGTCACCCTGGCTAACTCTCTTGTTCATCCAGGTACGGAAATCTTCCAGGTCCTGCTCCAGCTTTGACTTGGTTTGTGCCTGGGCACCCAGCGTGCTCAGCACTGTCACTAGCATCAGGGCTGCAACAAATAACTTCTTCATAGGTTGGTTTTACTTAATCAATCATTCTTCTAACACTTCTCTCCCAATAAATATTATGCCAGAATATTCTAAAGTACCTATATTTTTAAACCATGCCGTATACCTGCACCAGGTATAACAGCTCGTTCACTATCTTTTTGCAGCCACTTACGTTTAAAGCAAAGACAGGTATTTCGCCTGCACTGCACCTGGGATTGTGCCACACACGTTCTTCCCCTATCCATACAAAAAACTTATATGCGCAAAACAAGGGACAACTTCCACGAAACCGTTGTTTCTATACCTAACCGGGACGAGATCATTCTGAGCGCCGAGCAGTTTCCGTTCAAGACCACGCTCAGCCTGTCGCCGCTTGTGACCTACTGGGAAAACAAGATCGAGACTGACCCGAACTGCAACGTGGCCCGTGTAAACGAGCTGGCCGGTCTGCTGCGCAAAAACCCCGAGCTGCTGGAGCCGATCGAGGACGTTTCTATTATTGATAAATACATTGATACCGTTGACATTCTAATGGAGGATATTTTCCCGAGCGCACTCTGGGAGAATGACCTGCGAGCAACAGTGCTGCCCTTTCACTTCGATAGTTTTTATGCCACTCCCCGCCTGGAGGAGCTCGACCTGCTGGGAGGCGGCAACTATACCCAAAAACTAAATGTCGATCTCAAGACCCTGCTTTTCCGCCAGACACTATCGGCTTATACCCTGATTCTTGAGAAGTTCTACAATGCTAACTTCATGGTGGATGAGCCCTTTATCTTCAGCATCAAGGACAAGTTCACCAAACTGGACCGGCACTACAAGCTGATCATCGACCTGAAGTTTATGAAAGTGAAGGCCAAAGGTCCGATCAAAAAGCTAAGCACACAGGAAATCAACTTTCTAATAAACCGCTACAATGACCTGGACCTCTGGATGCAGAAGCTACCGCCTGAGAACTATGAGTTCAGCGGCTTTGCCATCTGTGACTTTACGGACGTAACTAACGAGGAAACCATTTCCTCGCTGCGCTACGACCTGCTCGATCAGGACTCTGTGACTACACAGGAGGGTTTTGAGAGTCTGCAGCAGAAGCTTCGGGTACTTTTCAGTCTGCCGGGCCTACGGCTGGGGCTGGCCTCCTTCCCTGCCCTGCAGGAGTTTGACACTAACTACGCCCGCAAAACCTGGAACGGCCTGGTGCTTACCAAGAGCTCTCCTATTAAGCTGGAAGACCTTATCGACTCGATTTATGCACCGGTACTGGCCAAAGGCAACACCATTGTAGTAGATGACCTGGAGCAGCTCGACGAGCCGGGCAGACTGGAGCAGGAGCTTATCAAAACCGGCATACGCAACCTGATCATCGCGCCGCTGCACTATGAAGGCAAAACGATCGGGATGCTGGAACTGGCCTCTCCTATACCTGGCGAACTGAATGCGCTTTCTACGATCAAACTCAAAGAGATTCTGCCGCTTTTTGCACTGGCCCTGAACCGGATGCTGGAAGAACTGCGCAGCAGTATTCAGAATATTATCAAAGAGAAGTATACCGCTATCCACCCGATTGTGGAGTGGCGCTTCACGCAGGCAGCCATTAACCTCCTCGACAAGATGGAGCGTAACGTACCGGCTGAGATAGAGCCGATCGTGTTCCGGGACATCTATCCGCTCTATGGCGCATCGGATATCCGCAGCTCGGCAACCGAGCGCAACAAAGCCATACAAGGCGATTTGCTTGACCAACTGGTGCTGGCCAAAGAAGTGATACTGGCGGCCAAAGACAACCTGCCACTCTCTATCCTAGACGAGCTGGTATATAAGATAGACAAGTACTCCCAGCACCTGGTACATGAACTGAGCTCCGGCGATGAGGCGACGGTACTGGAATTTTTGCGCACCGAGATTGAGCCACTCTTCAATCATTTCGGCCACAAATACCCTTCTACCCAAAAGGCCATCGAGGCTTACCGCAAGGCGACCAACAACCCCAACGGCGTCGTGTATAACAAGCGACGTGCGTATGAGGAGAGCCTGTACCTGATCAACGACACGATATCCAGCTTCCTGGACCGCGAAGAGGAAAAGGCGCAGCAGATCTTTCCGCACTACTTTGAGAAGTATAAGACGGATGGACTGGAGTATAACATCTATATCGGGGCATCGCTGTTGAACAGCGGCCACTTTGAGGAGCTATACCTGAAGAATATGCGCCTCTGGCAGCTGATGCTTACCTGCGAGATTGCCCGTCGCATACACAAGCTGCGCGCTAACCTGAAACTGCCACTCGAGATCACACAGCTGATCCTGGTGCACAGCAGCCCGATCTGTATCCGCTTCCGGCTGGACGAGAAAAAGTTTGACGTGGAAGGCGCCGACAACATCCGTTACGAGATCATCAAGAAGCGTATTGACAAGGCCACATTGCGCGGCACAGACGAGCGCCTTACCCAGCCCGGCAAGGTCGCCATCGTGTATACACAACCCCGCGAAGCGCAGGAGTACCGCCGCTACATCGATTTCCTGCAGGCCGAGGGCTACATTGAGCCTGTGGTGGAAGACCTGGAAATTGAGGACCTACAGGGGGTGCAGGGGTTGAAAGCGCTCCGCATATCCATCAATTTCCAGGAGCAGCTGCGCCACGATATCGATGCCGGAGACGAGCTTTTGCAGATTGCCCAAACGGCTGCCCTCAACTAAAATTGCACTTTTATACAAAACGCAACTTTTTTATAAATTCTACAAACTACACAAACAGCTAAATATCAGTTATTTAAACTTAAATTAGATTTGTAAAATTCTACCAATCACAGGCCCCTCTGTAATTTTCTCTACATCGGTGCAATTATTTTAAAGGAAAGGGCGTTTTACCTGAGACTGCCGGGGAAGCGCCCTGTGCTGTTTATTTATTTTCACTTTTCAACTTTTAGCCAAATGAAATTGAAAAACAGTTTTTTACCTGCCATGCTTGTATTTGGCGTGGTAGCACTATCATCTTGCGAAAAAAATGATCACGAAGAGTCTGCACAGCCTACTTTTGACCAGGGTGCACTATCTCATGTGATGCTGGACTCTGCTGAAGTTACTTCTTTTAAAGTAGCAGGTAAGCAGCTAAGCCAGGTAAACCACTACAACCAGGAATCCGGTGAAGTAGAGAGCTTCGACAAGTATGAGCGTGACAACAAGGGCCGCCTGATCAAGAGCACAACCTACGGTGGCAAAAGCCAGACTGTGCTGACAGAGCAGCATTTCACTTACAGTGACAAAGGCGAGTTGAGCAAATCAGTAGCTACTTACTTTGTGGGTGGCAAGCCGGAGTATCAGAACTACACCACGTATTCTTATGATGCTGCCAATAAGCTGAGCAAGAAGTCAATTTACGAAGGCACTGAGGAGAAGGGCAAACTGAAGTCTTTCACGACTTATCAGGCAATGCCAAACGGCAACTATGCGCAGGAGAAGCAGTTTGTGATTGACGGTACTGGAGAAGCTAAGCTATACGCTACCACTACTAACTCTTACGATTCTAATCCTAATCCACTGCACGCGTTTGCAGAGCCAGGTGCTGCCAGCAGTCCGAACAACCTGATGCGCTCTTCTATGGAGGTGCACAACAGCAAGAAGACTTTCACGCGTTCTTACTCTTACAAGTATGACGACAGCGGAATGCCGATCAGCCAGACGGTGACGTTGCCAAACGGTAAGTCTCAAACATTCAACTACGTGTACAGCAACTAATGCTGAAGCGTAATTAGAGTCACAGCCCCCGGCCATCAATGTCCGGGGGCTGTGGTGTTTATGGCTAGTGCCTGCTGCAAACCAGTATCTGGTAATTGTGCCGCAAAAAAGCTATATTTGTTATTGTACTAAACACAAGACAATGGCGAAGACAAAAATAACGGTGAACAACAATGGCTCACTCAGAGTAGAGGGTGAGTTTGAGATCGTGGACAAGCACGGCAATGTATACGGACTCGGTGGTCGGGAACTCGTTTCGATCTGCCGTTGCGGCATGTCTAAGAACAAACCATTCTGCGACGGCTCCCACAAAGGACACTTTGAGCACGAAGCGGAAGCCTTTGACCTTCCACCTAAGAAGCAGTAAACACAGCCTGACCTAACACCACCTGTATACCATGGCAGAGCGCCTGATTACCGTTGCCACCTTCAGCCAACCCACTGAAGCCCACATTCTGAAAGGCCGCCTTGAGGCGGAGGGTATCCTCTGCTTTTTGGGGGACGAGCAAATTATAGCAGCGCAGCCTTTCTACTCACTGGCAGTGGGTGGCGTGAAACTGCAGGTGACGGAAGGTGACGTGGAAGAGGCGCTCGAACTGTTGGGCCGGATAGAGCGCGGCACCAGCGAGTACATCATCGACGACAACATTGAACTGGCACCTCCTGCTCAGGTATACCTGGATACTGAGTCCTGCCCGATATGTGAGTCAAAAAACATCTCTGCAAGGGGATTTTTCGGTGCGGTGCTAGGCATTACGCTGCCCTTCGTCAGTAAGCGCTATGGGTGCCACGACTGCGGCTATACCTGGAAAGAAAAGTAAAAAGCGCCCCATGGGGCGCTTTTTTTATACCTGTCGGGCAAGTAATGTCTTACTTCAGGCTGTTTACTAACTGCACGTACTGTGCACGGGCATCCTCCTGGCTGGTACCTTCCAGGTTTTTCCAGGCGTCCCATTTCGCTATGTTTTTGAAATCAAACCCTCCCGGACGCTCGGTGTTCACATCGCCTTCAGTAGCCTGCTTGTACAAGCTGTAGAGTTGCAGCAGAACATTATTGGACGGACGCTCCGTGAGTTCCTTCGACTGGGCCACTGCCTGCTCAAATTCTTCTTGTGTTGCCATAGTATGTCAGATGATTGTTTTAGGTACTGACAAGGTATAAAAAAATACGCTGCATGCATAACTTTTATTTAAATTTATAGTGTCGTATTTTTTCTTATTTTTATACCCTGTACAACAGATACTCCCTATGAAAAAAGCACAACACAACACAGCAGCTCCGGCCCTTCTGCTTTCGGCCTGTCTGCTGGCAGGCACAGCCTGCAGCACGACGCAACAGAGCACCGCGACAGAGACAGCTACGACCGAGCAAACGGCTGAGAGCACGGTAACCGCCAATCAGCCGCAACCGCCTGTCGCAGCCCAAAAGCCGAAAGAGCTCACAGCACACGGCCACACCCGCATCGACAACTACTATTGGCTAAACGAGCGTGAAAATCCGGAAGTAATCGCCTACCTGAACGCAGAGAACGACTACACCAAGCAGGTGATGGCCGACACGGAAGCACTGCAGGAGAAACTCTTTAACGAGATTGTGGGGCGCATCAAGCAAACGGATGAGTCAGTGCCTTACAAAAAGAACGGCTACTTCTACTATACCCGATTCGAAGCTGGCAAAGAGTATCCGATTTACGCCCGCAAGAAGGGCAGCCTCGACGCCAAAGAGGAAATCATGATCAATGCCAATGAGCGTGCCGAGGGCAAGAGCTACTACTCAGCTGCCGGCATGAATGTAAGCCCTGATAATCGTCTGCTGGCTTTTGGCGAGGACACCGTGAGTCGCCGCCAGTATACCATCCGCTTTAAAAATCTGCAAACAGGCGAAATATTGCCTGACCGTATACCTAACACCACCGGTGGCGCTGTATGGGCCAACGATAACAAGACCGTGTTCTATACCATGAAAGATCCGGCACTCCGTTCTTTCAAAATCTTCCGCCATACCCTGGGCACACCTACCTCGCAGGACAAAGAGGTATACCACGAAGCCGACGAGACCTTCAGCACTTTTGTATATAAAACCAAATCCGAGAAATACATCATCATCGGCTCGGGCAGCACCCTGTCGCAGGAGTACCGTTTTGTGGACGCCGCCAACCCAACTGCCAGTTTCAAGATCATTCAGCCACGGGAGCGCGGACTGGAGTACAGTGTAGACCACTTCGGCGACAGCTTCTACATCCGCACCAACAAGGATGGCGCAACCAACTTTAAACTGATGAAGACACCGGTTGGCAAAACGACCAAGCAGAACTGGACAGAGGTGATCCCGCATCGCGCAGACACGTACCTGGAAGGCACCGAGATCTTCAAGGACTACCTAGTACTGCAGGAACGTAAGAATGGCCTGACCCAACTGCGCATCAAAAAATGGAATGACCCCAAAACAGACTACTATGTGGACTTCGGGGAAGAAGCCTACACTGCTGGTATCAGCATCAATCCTGATTTCGACAGCAAGGTACTGCGCTACGGCTATAGCTCCCTCACCACGCCGAGCTCCACCTTCGATTACAACATGGAGACAAAGCAGAAGACACTGCTAAAAGAACAGGAAGTGGTGGGTGATTTTGATAAGAACAATTACGAAGCCAAGCGCATCTACGCCACTGCCAAAGACGGCACCAAAATTCCGGTGTCGCTGGTTTACCGCAAAGGTCTGCAGCTCGACGGCAACAACCCAACTCTGCAGTACGCTTACGGCTCCTATGGCATCAGCATGAACCCCGGTTTCAGTTCTGTGCGCCTCAGCCTGCTCGACCGTGGTTTTGTGTATGCCATTGCGCACATCCGGGGTGGTCAGGAAATGGGCCGCCAGTGGTATGAAGACGGCAAGCTGATGAAAAAGAAAAACACTTTCACAGACTTTATTGATGTGTCAGAATACCTGATCGAGCAAGGCTATACCAACCCAGATAAGCTGTTCGCGCAGGGTGGTAGTGCCGGTGGTCTGCTGATGGGCGCTGTCGTGAACATGCGTCCGGATCTCTACAAAGGTGTACACGCAGCCGTACCGTTTGTGGATGTAGTTACCACCATGCTCGACACCAGCATCCCGCTCACCACCGGCGAGTTTGACGAGTGGGGAAATCCAGCAAATAAAGATGCCTATGACTACATGCTCTCTTACTCACCTTATGACAATGTGGAGGCTAAGGAGTATCCGAATATGCTCGTTACAACTGGTCTGCACGACTCGCAGGTACAGTATTTTGAACCGGCCAAGTGGGTTGCGAAGTTGAGAGAGATGAAGACAGATGATAACCTGCTCCTCCTCCAAACAAACATGGAGGCTGGTCACGGCGGCGCATCCGGTCGCTTCCAGCCATACCGCGAAACAGCCCTGCAATACGCTTTCTTCCTGAAGCTGGCGGGGGTTAATGAGTAATGAAAAGTGAGTAATGATTAATAAGAAATAAATAAAGAATTCAGATTTAAATAGAAAAGCCCGCTGCATTTAGCCTTGCAGCGGGCTTCTTGTTTTGTAGCTGTCATTTCGCCCTGGAGGTAGGGGCCACTACTGTTTGCAACCTGTGAAAGAAATGTTTTCTGGCTATTAAGGCTGAATACAGGAAGCAAAACTGTCCCCTTGAGGGGACCATAGGGGTGTAAAAGGCTGCTGTTTTGCTATTTGATTTCTGCTCTGAATGGTCTTCGGCCTATAAAACACTCCTGTTTACCTACAGTCCCAATCTTCGAACTCGCCTTTTCGTTTGTCCTTAAGGGGACAGTATTATTTGGCAAAATCTTGCTTTAAATCTTTGCAGACCCTTATTAGCATCTTTCGAACAATAGTGGGTAAGGGCCCTCTATTTGGGTGAAATCTGGAATAGTACTCCTATTCTGAAAAGATCCAGATCTCTCCTGTCGTCGAGATGACAGAAAAGTCGAGAGGATAGGTATAACTCAGCTGAAAGTGCGGTTGGTAATTGTGAAAAAAACTAACTCACCTTCACCACGATCTTACCGAACTGCTTGCCAGCTTCCATGTAGCGCATGGCCTGTTCGGTTTCTTCCAGCGGGAACACGATATCCACTACAGGTTTCACTTTCTTCTCTTCCACAAAAGCGATCATTTCAGCGAAGTCCTGGTTGGTGCCCATCGTGCTGCCGTGTATGGCAAGTTGCTTCCAGAATATTTCAGCTGGGTTTATCTGCCCGATCATGCCCGTGGTACCACCATAGATCCCGATGCGGCCACCTGGCTTGGCCAGCTTTACAAGTTGTACAAAGCCTTCGCCTGCAGCTCCGTCAATGCTCACGTCGAATCCACCTACTTCAGCCTTCAGCTCCTTGCCCCAATTCTCTTTTTTATAATTAATGCCGCCAGTCGCACCCAGCTCTTTGGCTTTTTCGATTTTCTCGTCGGATCCAGATGTCACCCATACCTCTGCTCCCGCCGCTACGGCAAACTGCATGGCAAACAACGCCACACCGCCACCTGCACCCGTGATCAGTACCCGCTCACCGGCTTTGAGTCCGCACTTGGTAAACATAGCACGATAGGCCGTCACACCTGCCAGCGGCAGCGCTGCCGCTTCCTCAAAACTCAGATGTGCTGGTTTGCGGTGCAGGTTTGAAGCTTTCACTTTCACGAAATCGGCAAAAGCGCCATCCTGTGGCATACCCAGCACTTGGTACTCCTTGCTGTGGACATGCGGGTTGTCGCCCCAGTCTGTTGAAGGGTCAATCACAACCTCTTGCCCTACCCAGCTTTGGTCCACACCCTCCCCTACTTCCGTCACGATACCGGCACCGTCCGATCCTAAGATGGCTGGGTATTCTTTGGTGAAATAACGGCCGTACTGTATCCAGACGTCGCGGTGGTTCAGAGCGGCGGCTTTCACCTGCACAATGGCTTCACCGGGACCGGCAATGGGCGTTTCTTTCTCTATCAGCACAAATGGACTGTTGATAGCTTCGAGGTAGATGGCTCTCATAGTATTTGGTTTAAGGTATATGTACAAAGTTAAAACTTCTGCTTTAAGCTGAAAACCTGCCGGGGCAGGCATTGGCTTTTTATACGGGAGCGCCTATCTTCGTTGTCCACACAGTAACATCACAGCGCATGAAAAGCAAGTTTAGTATACAGGAAGCAACCACTGCCGATATACCTACCATTCACCGTTTAGCCGAAGCCATCTGGGAGCCTACCTACCGGTCTATACTTTCGCGGGAGCAGATTGACTATATGTTTGGAGTGATCTATACCCATGAAGCCCTCGAGCGACAAATGAAGGAGAACCAGACCTTTATTATACTGTACGACGGTGCTGAACCTATAGGCTTTGCGGCATATTCCCTTAAGGAGTCCGATGGACCGGTTTACAAGCTCAACAAGATATACCTACTCCTATCCCGGCAGGGTGAGGGACTGGGCAAGCAGCTGCTTGATGCAGTAGAAGAGCGTGTCGGGAAAGCCGGCGCCCGCTACCTGGACCTGAATGTGAATAAATACAACAAAGCAAAAGCTTTTTATGAGCGTTGCGGCTACTACGTGCACCTCGAAGAAGACATTCCGATCGGCCCTTACTGGATGAATGATTATGTGATGCGTAAACAATTGCCATAAAAAAAACGGGCAGCCTCGCAGCTGCCCGTTTCAATTCACCTTAATTAACGATTCGGATTATTTGATCGCGATTGGATCTGGATTTCCGTCTGGGTCGTTTTTCACGGTGCCGCTAGTCTTAATTGGTCCGTGCAGCAAAAGACCCGCTACGTGCGGAGATGCCATAGAAGTACCACTGATCGTATTATAGCCACCACCTTTCCAGGTAGAGTTGATGCTCACACCAGGTGCGCATACGTCCACTGGCGGGTTGCCATAGTTAGAGAAGCTGGCCCATGAGTCAGAAGAGTTCATGGCAGACACCGTGTAGATGTTGGCATGGTTAGCACGGGCTGGAGATGAGTTGTTAGCGTGCGTAGACTCGTTACCGGCAGCAAGCGCAAACTTGATACCTCTGCTAGCCGCAGCTACTACTGCATCGTCAAGCGCCTGAGAAACCGGACCGCCCAAGCTCATGTTGGCTACGTCGCCGGACTTACCAGCAGATGCTACATAGTCAACACCGCCAATTACGCCAGAGTAAGAACCGCTACCACGCGAGTCAAGTACTTTCACGGCAACAACAGTGGCGCCGTGCGCTACACCGATCACACCAATTGAGTTATTAAGAGCAGCAATAGTACCAGCTACGTGCGTACCGTGGCCGTTGCCATCGTCAGCAGAGCTGGCATCTTTACCTGAAGTAAAGAAAGTTCTGCTGCGGTTAACATCTACGTTCAAGTCTGGGTGGTCTAAGTCGATACCAGAGTCAATTACCCAGGCAGTTTTTCCAGTAGCATCACCATAGCCTACACGTGCAATACCGTATGGTACAGTTTGGCCTGTAGAGCCACCGCCACCACCTGGTCCTTTACCTGAAGGAGGTGCCAGCATGACAATTCTGTCTGGCTCGATGTAAGCCACACGGCTATCGCGGCGAAGCGCATCCACCTGGTCATCGGTTAGTCTTGCAGCCATACCCAGGATCGCCTGGCCGTAAGCCTGCTCAATAGTTGCGTTGGCAATACCATTAGACGCAAGTAGCTCCTGCCCCATTTCGCGCACCGCGCCTACACGCTCAGCATAGATAGCAGTACCATCCAGACGCAGGTTGGCATCTTTCTTAAATACAACAATGTACTGTCCCTTGATAATAGCTCCATTCTGGGTAGAGGTCTGCAAATTCTCTGCTACTTCAGTGGCTTCAGGAGCCTCAGAGTCGCAAGAAGTGAATGAAACTGCGGCAGTAGAGAGAGCTGCCCCAAATAGTACAGAACGCAGTACGTTCTTAACGCGTAAGGTGTTTTTCATACTTGTAAAATAGTTAGGTTAGTTAAAGTTTTAAGGTTTATTATAAGGATAGTGAAAGCCAAACTATTAAATAGGAATTTTATATCCAAATAAAAGTATAATTTTTTTAAATGTTATTTTCTAAAATGCACTTGACACTATCTCCAGGCTGCACGTTGTTGCAACATCCAAATTGCACTGAAATCAGGGCCTAATTTCTTGTATACACAGCAATTTGAGCGCTTTTCAACAGATATAAGCTATTCGCTATTTTTGGAGGCGGCTTTATACGCAACTCTAAATACAAGGTTTAAATTCACGAAGCACTATCTTTAAAAAGTTTAATTTTAATAGATTTTTAACAACAATACAGTACAATTTTATTTGCACTTTATAACAGCGTTTCGCTATATTAACAGAAGCACTAACCCTATCCCTTATGAAATACTCAAAAAAAGCATTCATCTCCTCACCTCTCCTGTGGGTGATCGCATTTTTTATGGGAATGGCAGCTTGCCAACCCAAAACAGAAGAGCAGGCTACTGCTGAAGAACGTGAAACCACCACAGAGTCGAAGCTCGAACCGCTCACATCAGAAAATGTGGTGGAGGTACTGACAGCTTATGAAAAAGAGCACCCTGACAGCCTGATTCTCATCAGCACCCGCCACGGTGATATTAAGTTGCGCCTATATCCTGAGACGCCACTGCACCGCGCCAACTTTGTTCGTCTCACCAAAGCGGGCTTCTATGACCAGGGAGAGTTCTACCGTGTCGTCAAAGGCTTTGCTGTGCAGGGCGGCGACTCCGACAACCGCACCATGAAACAGGGCGCCTACAAGATTCCACAAGAGTTCAACCCGAACTACATCCACAAGCGTGGCGCCTTAGCCATGGCACGTTACGGCGACGAACGCAACCCGGATAAGGAGTCTTCCTCACACAACTTTTATATCACATTGGGAGAGCCCAGAACGCTACAGGAACTACGGGCCTATGAGGCGCAGCATAATATGAAGTATACACCGCAGCAGGTGGAGCTCTATACTACCATCGGCGGTGAGCCGGCGCTGGACCAGGAGTACACGGTGTTTGGGGAAGTGATAGAGGGTATGGATGTGATTGACAAAATAGCCGAAGAGCCGGTAGACGGACAAAAATGGCCACTTACCATTGTTCCGCATAAGATCAAGACAATAAACCAATAGGCTATACCTGCCCCAGGTATAAAGAAAATGCCCCGACCTGTATGGCCGGGGCATTTTCTTTTATAATACAGGCATGGCTATACCTTACTGTATCTGACGGTTCTTCACGTAAGTATTCAGCCAGGTATCCATTTCCCACAGCATGTGCAGAATCGATTCACGGGCTGCGTAACCATGGCTTTCGTGCGGCAGGAACACCAGACGCGTGGTGGCGCCGTGGCCTTTGAGGGCATTGTAGAATCGCTCACTCTGGATCGGGAAGGTACCGGAATTGTTATCGGCCTCACCGTGGATCAACAGGATCGGGGTTTTTACTTTGTGTGCGGCAGAGAATGGCGACATACGGTTGTATACCTCCGGGGCCTGCCAGTAAGTACGTTCTTCCTGCTGGAAACCAAACGGCGTCAGCGTACGGTTGTAAGCGCCGCTTCTGGCTATACCTGCGGCAAACAGATCAGAGTGCGCCAGCAAATTACCGGTCATGAAGGCACCGTACGAGTGACCACCTACGGCAATGCGCTTCGGATCAGCCACACCCATGCTCACCGTTTTATCAATAGCGGCTTTGGCGCTGGCCACCAGTTGCTCTACATAGGTGTCGTTTGGCTGGGCATCTCCTTCGCCCACAATCGGGAAGTCCGTGCGATCCAGTACGGCATAGCCTTGCGTTACCCAGAACAGCGGCGAACCAGAACTGATGCGGGTAAACTCGTAAGGAGAGCTCTTCACCTGACCGGCAGCCGCTGCGTTCTTAAACTCACGCGGGTATGCCCACATCAGCATCGGCAGTGGGCCATCGCCCTTCTTGTAATCCTTCGGCAGGTATAGCACGGCTGTCAGCTTCACGCCGTCGTTGCGCTCATACTGCAGCAATTCTTTCTGCACACCTTCCAGCTGCGGATATGGGTGCGGAAATTTCGTCACTTGCGTCAGATGCTTCTTGTTCAGGTCACGCACAAAGTAATTCGGCACCTCCTGCTCTGACTCGCGGCGGGTGATGATGCGCTTGCTGTTCAGGTCGATGATATCAACTGGACGCTCATAATAAGGAGCCTCGGAGCGGAACAGGATCTTCGCTTTTTTAGATTTCAGGTTGAACTCACTCAGGAACGGACGGTTGCCTTCCGGAGACCCACCTTCACTGATCATGTAAATGTTGTCACCTTTCTTGTCGGTCAGCAGCACACTGCGGCCATACTGGTTTTTGGTATACACAGGGCTGCCCGGATCACTGTAGCCGTCCTCGTAAGAACGCTCAATCAACACCGTGCCAGCCTGCGAAGGCTTAGCAGGGTTCACGCGCACGACACGCTCGGTGCGGGTCTTCCAGAGGCGTTCGTTTACCAGGGCCAGGTCATTGTTGCCCCACTGCACGCCACGGTAGCGGTATTTGGTACCAGCTAGTTTAGCGGGCTTCCCGGAGAACGGTGCATCCAGCATGAACACAATGTCACGCTCCGCCACTTCTTTGGTAGCATCGCCACCATCCTGCGCTTCTACCCAGTATAAAGTAGCAGCCTTGTCAGGTCGCCAGTTGTAGCTACGCGGGCCCTTGGCTACGTTATCAAAGCCGATTGGAATGTCTTCAGCCAGCGGCAGTTGGGCCAGTTGCTTCACCACTTTCCCATCACGGCCCCATACCTCCACATTGTAAGGGAAATAGTAGTGCGGCACCAGGTATGAGTAGGGCTTCTGGATGGTTTCTACGAGCAGGTACTGTCCGTCTGGCGACACATCGGCGCTCTTGATAATGCCGGCTTGTCCCACATTCTGCTGCTTTCCGTCCAGACTCACCAGTTTCAGTTGGGTCTGCATGTAATAGTCGAACAGGTGCTCGTCATACTTGTTCTTGAGCAGATCCTGGTAAGTACGCGAAGGGTTCGCCTTACCGATGTTCTCCTGGATGTTCGGCCCGCTTGGCACCAGGTTAGCTTTAGGCATTTCGCCGCGCTTCTCGTCCACAAACTTCACGAGCAAGGACTTGCTATCCGGCATCCACGAAAACGGACGGCCGCTGTACGCGTCGTTGAGCTGTGCTTCGGTTATGTTGCGTGCCTGGCGGTCGGCTATACCTGCCACCCACAGCTCGATGCCGTTGGCCTTGGTGATAGTAAAGGCAATCTGCTTTTCGTCGGGCGACCAGGTCACATAGGAGATCTGAGCGTTTTGCGGAATCCCGCTTACCTCGAACTCCTGCCCGCCATTCACCTGCTTCAGCTTGATGTTGTTGATAAACGAAGCGCGGCTCTGGCCATTTGTGGCGGGGTTGATGCGGAGGCCAGCCAGACGGCTTTCGGGCTGTGCCAGTTCTTCAATGCTAGGGTAACCGGCCCGCTCGAGCAGCAGCATCCAGTCGCCTTTTGAGTTGATACTCACACCCGGCGTGGATGGTGCGTCGATGATAGAGGCGATGGCCTCAGGTGGTCGCTGATAGCCGGTGGTGGCTTGGTTGCCGCCCTGCGCCAAAGCGACAGGAGCCGGGGAGCCTGCCAATAGCAACAGGCTCAGCAGCGAAGCAGCCAGTCGCTTCGAGGTTCTCAGAGTCTTGATGTGCATGTTTCTTTTAAGGTTAAGATAGGTTAGATGTGCGATTAGACAATAAGTGTATCCGAAGGTTTAACTTACTACTGTTATCAGAGAAACACTACTGTTTGATTCTTTTTTTGCTCACGCGCAGGCGCGCACTTTCCCTGCACCCCTATCATAGCCTGAAGTACTCCCGTATGAAAATAGTAGCCGTTCTATATACTTTCTCGATTTCGGACTCCAGGAAGACTACTCCTTGAGTTGTTTTGATTATATTGCATCTGGCTATACCTGGACAAAGCTATCTACACATGAAATTACAGGAGCTTAAATCTTTTACAGGCAAGACTTATCTGACCATCCACTACGATGAGCAAAACAAGTGGGTCTACAATGATTGGATCGGCTACGTAACCCCTGAAAACGTGAAGCAGGGTAGCCTTGCCGTGCTGGAAGCTATAAAGCAGCACAGCGCCGCCTGCGGACTGAATGATAACCGTCACCTGGTGGGGCGCTGGGATGATTCTGTAGAATGGATTGAGGATGTGTGGATACCTGCCGCCGCTGAAGCCGGCCTGCAGTACTATGCGCACGTAGCAAATGAAGATGCTTTTGCAGCCGCCTCTTCATCGAATATGCTAAGCCGGGTGCAAGGCCGGTTTGAGATGCGTATATTTGGGGGTATCAAAGAGGCACGCGATTGGCTTACAGCCTGCCAACAAAAATGAACGGAAGGTATACAGCTTCACGTACATGAACTATTTCACAGCTATTCCTCTTTAAGAGGAAGACAATTCACACGTATACATGAGCAAAGGATTCAACGTACCAGACAAGGTGATTTACGTCTGCACGGGTAGTAAATGCAAGAAAAAGGGTGGCAAAGATATTGGCAAGACGCTGCGCAACATGATCAAGGAGATGGGACTCAAAGGCCAAGTGGAAGTGGTGAAGACCGAATGCACTGACCGCTGCGACTTTGCCCCTGTCATGAGCTTTCAGCCTGACAACGTATGGCTGCACCACACCACGGAAGAGCAGGCTATTCAAACATTCAAGGAGCATACTCTGAAGTCAGACAAACAGGCATAGGGGATTTTAAAGCCTACAGAATACTCGACAATAGGTATGCGCAACAGGTATAACTGCCGGAAATTGCGACTCCTGTTGACTTTTCAGGTATAGAGCATATCAACAAAAAAGCCTTTGGAGCGAATCCAAAGGCTTTTGCTTTTTATAGCGAAGTTCATTAATCCTCGTAAGTGTCTTCGTACGTGATCTTCGGCACACGCTTGTCGATTTCGTACTGGCCTGTACCCTCCTCGCCTATCACATCGAAAAGCTCGAGCGCACGACGGGCCACATATTCTTCCTCGATCTGCTCTTTCAGGAACCACTGCAGGAACGTGAAGGTCACAAAGTCCTTTGACTTCATGCACTTGTCAGCCATGCGGTTGAATGACTGCGTTACGGCGATCTCCTGCTGCAGGGCTTGCTCAAACACGCTTCTGAAAGAGTCGAATTCGATTTGTATACCGGAGATGTCCGGAGATACGGCACGACCGCCCATGTCAGACACGTACTTGAAGAGGCGCAGCATGTGCTCACGCTCTTCGTCAGACTGCTTCTTAAAGTAGCCTGCACTGAAGTCGAAGCCATTGCGGTCGCACCAGGCCGACATGGCCAGGTACATAGACGAAGCCTCAGCTTCCATTTTGATCTGTTCGTTGAGTACTCTCTCTATTTCTTCGGTCAGCGAAGTTCTTAGCCTTAGTAAATCCTTCATAGGTATAGGGGTGTTTTCGTTCTAAATCCGGGGCAAACTCATGTAGAGCCTGCGTCCTTTATTTCTACCATTAAGGTAAGTATAATGTTCTGAAAATGGGTGTACGGAATGAAATATGGAAGAAGTCTAAATAAAAAAAGCACAGCTTGGGGCTGTGCTTACAGGTATAGCTCGTGTTGTGGTGCTAGGCTTCGAGTGGCGTGAGGCACTCGTGCAGCATGCGGTTCAGCTCCAGGCTAAACTTGGCACCTTCCAGCAGGTCGCGCAGGGCGTACAGCTCGGTCAGCGACAGGATAAAGCAGCGCTCACAGCCGCACACCGATACGATCTCGTAATCGGAGGAGCGGGATGGGTTGGCGGCCATCTGCTCCAGGTCAATGCTGGCAACAGCTTGCTTCAAACGTAGAAAAGTGTCTACCTTGAGCACGTTTAGCGCACCGGCGAAGTACAGCATCAGGCGGTTTCTGCGATCGCACTGGAATACGGCTCCGGCTTCGTTTGCATAGATTTCGACCATTTCAGTGGCTGCTGTCATCATCTCCCCGGGCTTTGCTGTAGCTGCTATCATGGTAGTGGCGCTTGTTGTCTTATTTTGAATGACACAAAGGTAAGCCCTATTTAGAATCAGTCCAAATAAATTTAAATGATATTCGTCAACTCTATCTAAAACAGGTATAGCATGAACCAGAAAATAGAAAAAGTAAACCTGGCAGAGAAGTTCGCCCTGATACCCGACCATTGGAATCCGCGCATTGCCGGAGAGCTAAACGGACAGCAGGTGAAGCTGGCCAAGTTCAAGGGCGCTTTTGACTGGCACCACCACGAGCACGAAGACGAGCTGTTTCTGGTCGTGAAAGGAAGTTTCGATATGGAGTTCCGGGACAGGACAATTACGGTGCAGCCCGGCGAGTTTCTGATCGTGCCCCGTGGCGTAGAGCATCGGCCAGTAGCGCATGACGAAGCAGAAGTGCTGCTCTTTGAGCCCGCCTCCACAGTCAATACCGGCAACCTGACCGATAGCGAGCGCACCCGCACTGACCTGGAGCGACTATAGTGCCAGGTATAGCCCCTACCTGATCTTCGCCTTTTTCATAATGGTTTTGAGGTTGAGCCGCACCAGGTCGCCCATGCCCTCGCATTTAAGAAACTCGTCTGAGTTATGATGCTGGGCCAGTTCCTGCTTCAGCTGCTCTATCTTTTCAGGTGTGGAAATAGTATCACCGCGCATACAGTCGATCAGGTCTTTGAGGCGGTAGCGGGCCGTGCGCAGACGCCGGAAAATAAGCGTGCGCTCCTCGTTCTGGTACTGCTTGATCACATCCGGTTTCAGCAGCGTGAGTACCAGGTCCACGATCACGTTATTGTCTTTAAAGAATTGGGGCAGGTACATTGACTTGCGCCCTTCGTAAGATTGCTGGTCAAAGTCGATGGGGCGCACGCGGTACTGCTCATCCTCAAAATCAGGCGTGATATCCACTACATAATTATAAGAGCGCATGTCGCCGAGCAAGCGTACGAAGCATCGTTCGTTAAACTTCACAAACTCCTTGGCAATCCGCACCTTGTTCGTGCCCTTCCTGTTCAGGTACTCCTTTATAAAGAGGTCGCCCGGTATACCTGCAATGTGCTCTTCAATCAGTGTATCGCCATCCACAAGGTAGTTGATGCGGTTTGGTGACAGAATATACTCCAGCTCCAGGCCATAAATGCGGGAGGCATCGGCACGCTTCACATAAAAGTAGTCGTAGTTGTCGTTGAGTTGGTTCATGATCTGCACCCGGAATGGATTGGAATTGCCAAAGGTGCAGTAATCGACCCGCGACACGTACAGGTGCTCCATCACCGACATATCGCCATCGGTTTTGAGCAGGGCGTAGATCTGTGTGAGTCCCTTGCTTAACTCCGCCTGCTCCTGCTGGTCAAACATGATTGTTTCCCAGAGTGTGTCGTGCCCCTTCTTGTCATAGTAAGGGAAAGAGTCGGTGTAGTGGATCAGGTCTTCGTAACGCACCGGCAGTTTCGTCTCCCGGTCGTATTCGTGCAGGTAGTTGCGCAGGCAAGTAGCAATCGGATAAAACTGCTTCTTTTTGGAGATGGAGTTCAAAATGAATGAATAATGAATAGTGAGTAATGAATGATTGGGGAAGAAGGCAGTTATACCTTGGAGACTTATACCTTAAACCTGCTATTCAAGTTTATGATGCAAAGCAGGAATAAATTTTCTTCTTCATCACCCCTTCTAATTATTCATAATTCATTCCTGATTATTCATCATCAGAATCTAGGATTCCAGCAGGTTGTTTTGTCCGAGCACCTGCAGCACTTCATTTTTGTAGAGGCGGCCAATCGGGATTTCGGCTTTACCTACATCGACGGTAGTGGGGGAGAAGGCCTGCACCTTGTCAAGGGAGATGATAAAAGAGCGGTGAATGCGCAGGAACTTGTCCGTCGGCAGCTTCTCCTCCAGAAACGAGATCTTCTGGTACGAGATGATTTCTTTTGTGTCGGTCTTTACCCGGATGTAGTCTTTCAGGCTCTCGATGTAGAGTATATCCGCCAGCATCACCTTCACCATTTTTTTGTCGGCCTTTAAATAGATAAAAGCGTCCCTGAAATCCGGCTCTGCGTGGCTTACCGCTGCGGGTAGGCCTGCTATACCTTTAGGCTCAGCGGGCGTCACCTTGGCTACGGCTTTCAGGAAGCGGTCGAAGGCGATGGGCTTGAGCAGGTAATCCACGGCGTTGAGCTCATAGCTGTCGAGGGCGTAGTCGCGGTAGGCGGTCGTGAAGATCACCTTGGGCGGGTTGGGTATGGACTTCAGAAAATCTATACCTGTGAGCTTAGGCATCTGGATATCGAGAAATATCAGGTCGATGTGCTCGGTTTGCAGGCAATTGTAGGCTTCCACGGCATTGCTGCAGCGGCACACCAGCTCCAGGTTGTCGAGGCGTTCCACAAAAGTCTCCAGCACATCCAGCGCCAGGGGCTCGTCGTCTACTATCAGGCAGCGTAGTTTCATGTTCTATTCAGGTATGGCTTATTCATATTGTGTGTTAGACCGGGCTGATGTGTTGGTTTATACGTTAGCCAGTCACTCCCACATGGGCAGGGCTGTTAAGTTCAAACTATTTACCCCTGTCTCAAGTCCAGCTCCAGGCGCACGGCGTAGCTCTCTGGCTCGTCCTCTACTTCCAGGCTATACCTGTTTTCGTAAAGCAGCTCCAGTCTGCGTCGCACGTTTTTCAGACCTATACCTGATGCAAAATCCCGGTTGCTCTCACTCGCTTTTTCACCGCATTTGCAGTTCTCAACCAGCACAGCCAGTGTATTTCCCTGCACTTTCACGTCTATCCGTATCCAGGCATTCTCTGTCTCGGTGCTCACGCCGTGCTTAAAGGCATTCTCCACAAAAGGCAGCAGCATCATAGGGGCAATCTGCTTGCCAGCTATACCTCCCGACTCGGAATAGGTGATATCCACACGGTCACCGTAGCGAATGCGCTCCAGGGCGATGTAGTTTTGGATGTAGTTCAGTTCCTTTTCCAGCGGCACCTTTGCAGCTGCGGCGTCATAGAGCATATAGTCCATCAGACCCGACAACTTCAGCACCACCTCCGGCGCATTTTCGGACTTACGAAGCGTGAGCGAGTACAGACTATTGAGGGTGTTGAATAGGAAATGTGGGTGGATCTGTCCTTTCAGGAACTTGAGTTCAGCCTCGAGCTTGTCCTGTGCCAGTGACTGCGTGGCCTGCTGATCGCGGTACCAATTTTTGAGCAGGTAAATCGTCGCCGAGATCGATACGAGGTAACCCAGGTTCACGGTATTGCGCACAAAACGGTAGAGCGTCAGGTTGTCGTTGGTGCAGGTGGTGGGGCAGATGAGCGGGTGAATGAGTAATGGCATCAGCACAAACTGCATCAGGATGCCGATGGCCCCCATCATCAGGAGCAGGTATACGAAAAACTCTAGGTAACGCTTCTGCAGCAGGTACTGCGGCATCAGGAAGTACATATTGAAGTAAACCAGCAGCATCTTGAACGGCAGCTCAATGAGTTCGATCATGAAGGCATTGTAGTAGTCGTCGATATAGCTGCCATAGAGCAGGCCGAAAAAACAGACGTATACTGCCCAGAAAAGCAGGTGCAGCAGCAGCCTGTTTTGAGTAATATTACGCACATCGGGCAGACTCCACTCCTTTACCTCCAGTTCGCGCGCTGCGTTCATTTTTACTTCCATGCTGCAAAGTTACGTTTTCTGCGCATCAAGTCCCTAACCGACAGGCGCTTTTAGACGAGCGGCTATACCTGCCACCCGAAGTGCAGCCATCATACCGTGTACAGCCTGCGGGGTGCTATACCTGCTGTAAAGGCATCCGAAACGGTCGCTTGTCTAAAAGTCAGAATTGTGAGTGAAGCAGTGCCTATACTTGCATCACTATCGGGGAATACAGAAGCCCCTTAGTGCTGCATAGAGATTTCTGTAGGCTGTAATAAGGCCGTTGTCAGCAGTGTAGCCTCCGGGCTCATGCCGACAGTGATTTGTTAGAGTGGTAAAAGGCGCTGCCGGTATGGTAGCGCCTTTTTCATTTCCGAGGTATATGATACATCAGAATTATCCATATATTAGTGAAGTGGTATACAGTTTGGATCGGTAACGCTGTAAATATCACTGAAATACACCCTACAAAGTGCAGCGAGTGGGAATAGGTATAGCTGCTTGCAGATAGTTGGCAGCAATGCTAATTAATAGTAACACAGAATTTTAATTATCCAGTCGAGCTTAAAATAGGTAATAACTAAAACTTATCGAAAATGTATGGCTTTGTAAATTCCAATTTAGGCTGGTTCCATTTGGCTGTTGCCTTATTGGCTATGATAGCTGGTGCTTTTGTTCTAGCTGCTAATAAAGGTACAGTACAGCATAAAAGGGTAGGCTATGTTTATATTTTTGCCATGGTTTTAGTTTGTGGGTCTGCACTTGGTATCTACAATTTGACTGGAAGATTTGGGGTGTTTCATATAATGGCTATTGTTAGCTCCCTGACATTGGCATTGGGAATGGCACCCTTGTTTCTTAGGAATCTCCCAAGAAAGTATAAAGCTGTTCATGTTTGGTTTATGTATTATTCAGTCCTAGGGCTCTATGCAGCATTTGCATCAGAGTTAAGTGTGCGGATACCAGATAAGCCTTTCTTTGCCATGGTTGGAATTGCAACTGCCACAATCTTCGGAGTAGGAACTGCTTTTATCCTGAAAAAAGAAAAGATCTGGACCAAATACTTTGAGCAGAAGCTCTACTGCCAACAAAGTGCATAATACACACTTCGGCTACGCCTTACCCACATTATAGCACGAGACGAGACGTTACCCAACACAATCACCTAATCCTTTCACATGAAAACACTCTTTACTCTACTAATCCTACTCACCTGCAGCTGTATCGCTAAGGCCCAGAAGATAGACGCCGAGGCGGCAACACGCTACTTCGAACTGACAGACAGCCTCCGTCAAGGCAGAACTGTAAGCGACGAGCTTTGGAAAAACTTTCTGAGCTTAGAGGGAAACAATCAGTATATCCGGAACCAAGGCTATAACGATAAGTACCTCAACCGCTTCCGCAAGGACATGGAAGTGGTATACATGCCACAGCACGACAGTCTGTTGCAGGAGCGACTGCAAGATCCGCAGCAACACTACAACACGTACCTGATTCACTTTAACAAAGCCAACGAGCCGCAGTTGCGGGAGTACCTGCAAAAGATACTCCATGACCAGGAGGCTTACCTTGCCTCGCTGTATGCGAAGACCTACTCGATGCTGCCAAAGCGCATGCACCACACAAGACCGGAGCTTACGCTATACTTTAACGCATTGGGCAACGACGCAGTGGCCAATCATGGCAATGTAGTCCTGACCCTGTGGGGAACCTATGTGTATGATCGGGAGAATTACGGTATCCTGGGCGGCCATGAACTCCACCACGCAGTCAGAAGCCAAAAGAAATATGCCGTGGCAGAGAAAGACGAAAACCTGCTCCTGATGCTGCAATTGCTGCTGAACGAAGGTGCCCCCGACTTGATCGACAAACACTTTACCATGTCTGAAAACATGCCGGAAGACATGAGATGGGGCAACTATCTATTGCAGCTCGGCGAGACTCAACTGCCAAAGGTAGACGAAGCGATTCGTGAGATGGCGGCAGGCACCAAAGCCTATACCAGCCAGCAAATAAAACAGCAGGTGATCGGCATGAGCGGTCATATACCTGGCTTCTACATGGCCGATGTGATCGCACGCAATGGGTTGAAGAAGAAGCTTATCTCCAACATCGACAATCCCTTTCAGTTTATTTACCTGTACAACAGGGCTGCAAAAAAGGATAAGGCAAAACCGGTGCAGTTCTCAAAGGAGTCGATTGCGTACCTGAAAGAAGTAGAGTCAAGCGCAAAACAGCTTAACTAACCCTAACTATGAAACAGTTTAACTTATTTCTCCTCATGCTCCTCCCCTTTCTGTTCGCCTGTAAAGATGAATGCGAAGGAATAGACTGCCTCTCAGATGAAGCTTTTGCTTTTACGATCAAGTCTGCTGAAAGTGGAGAGGATCTGCTGTTTGGCAGCGACGCGCAGCTTGACTTGGATGATGTGGAGGTATACTATATGCAAAACGGTGCCAGGCAGCCTGTACAGTTTAGAGCTGAGGCCAATTATGTGGTAGTGGCTTTGGCCCCGGAAGTGACGGAATACTACATCACCGCGCTAGACCAGACAGATACGATCAGACTCGCTATATCCAGCATCGGCCCGTCGGAGTGTTGTCCACGCACGCAAAAGGTTGAAGACCTCACTGTCAATAACCAGCCTCCAAATGAAGATAGCTGGGTAATCACACTACAGCGGTAGATTCTCTAATTGCATCCATGTCTAAGTACCTGAGCACTTTCTTAATTTCTCTGATTTCGGTCGGCACGATCGTGGTAGTCGCCTATCTGCTGGGCGTTACTTCCTTTTCATTTGCCTGGGTTTTGAATTTTATGCTGATGATGAGCGTGTCGTCGCTTATGCAAACATTTAAACCTAAGCTGACAGCTACTTATTATAAGCACAAAAACTGGGAAAAGCATGGTGAGGTATACAGCTGGTTAGGCGTCAACACCTTCCGGAAGCTACTGGTATGGGTTGGGTGGGAAAAGCTCCACAAGGCAGCCAACCCCGTTAAGAAAGACCTGCAAGCATTAGAGAAACTCGAATACAATACCCGACAATCAGAATGCGGGCACCTGATCATCTTCTTCATCGTCCTTGGATGCTCTGTATGGGTGGCATTCGACTACGGATTAAAGCAGTCGCTATGGTTGATTGCGTTGAATGTGGTTCTGAACGTATACCCCATCCTGGTGCAGCGTTATAACCGTCCCCGGCTGCAAAGAGCGATCAAAGTACGTGAAAGGTAATTGAGTACCGCCGCAGATACGAATGTTATGCAATAGTATGAACTAACGAAGCATACCCACCAAACAAGGCTTGCCTCCTAAACTCACATCAGCTCCCTGGCCGGGTCCCAAAACAGCTTTTCAAACTCCACCACCTGGTCATTCTCCACTTTCACCCCCTCCTGCTCCAGGCGCTCCTGCATGGCATTGGAAGCTTCGAAATGCTGCTTGCCTGTGAGCATGCCTACCCTGTTGACAACCCGGTGCGCAGGTATGGCGGTGAAAGGCTGTGAGGCGATCAGTGCCCAGCCCACCATGCGGGCTGATCCCTTTGAACCCAGGTAGCTGGCAATGGCCCCATAGGAGGTTACCCGCCCCTCAGGGATCAGCTTAACTACCTCATAGACATCCTCAAAAAAGTTTTTCTTGCTGTCACTCATACCTTTGTACAATTTCTTTTTTTCGTTTTTAAACCTCTGAAGCTGCCGTTTGTCTTACAATAGTGTCTGTTGGTAGAGTTCGTCTACCGCATGCTTTATTATACCATGATAAGCATGTAAATTTAGTCGTTTTTCGATATTGTCTATACGTTAAATACAAACCTTAATTTTATACCTTTGAGGTAAGATCACCTTAATCGAAGTTTAAACTTAAATGAACAAAACTGTCAAAACAATCCTACTCCTGGTAGTTGCCGCTGTTGTTGGTTACCTGCTGTACAATAAAGTGTTTTCTGGTAACGAAACAGCAACAGCAAGCGGGCCTACAGGTGGTCCAATGGCCCAGAAAGTAGCCGTGGATGTATTTGTAGTATCACCTACAGCCTTCCAGAACAAGATCACCTCTACCGGCTCCGTTATACCTAACGAGGACGTGGAGCTGCGCAGCGAAATATCTGGCCGTGTTACCAATATCAATTTCAAAGAAGGTAGCCAGGTAAAAAAAGGACAGTTGCTCATGACAGTGAACGACGCAGACCTGCGTGCTCAGTTAGCCAAGCTACAGTCGAACCAGAAGCTGTACCAGGACATGGAAGAGCGCCAGCGCACCCTGCTCGAAAAAGAATACATCAGCCGCCAGGAGTATGACCAGGTAAGCAACCAGCTGGCAACTGCAACAGCCGATATCCAGGCACTGAAGGCAACACTGGACAAAGCCTATGTACGCGCTCCCTTTGATGGCGTGATTGGTCTGCGTCAGGTGAGTGAGGGCAGCTATGTAACCCCAACCTCCCCTGTTGCCCGCATTGTGGATATCAGCCCTGTTAAAATTGACTTTTCTATACCTGGCCGCTATAGCCAGTCCGTAAAGGTAGGTGACAAGATCACGTTCACCTCCGAAGGCAGCGCAGAGCAGTATGAGGCCCGCGTTTATGCCATACAGCCTAATATCGACCCAGCTACACGCACCCTGCAGCTGCGTGCCCTCTACGAAAACAAGAACCAGGAAATCAAGCCTGGTGCTTTCGTAAAGGTGAGCCTTAGCCTGGAAGATATGGACGAGGCCATTCTTATCCCAACAGAGTCCATCATACCAGAAGCAACGGGCCACAAGATATTCCTGGCTAAGAACGGGAAGGCCCAGCCCAAAATGGTAAAGATTGGCCAACGCTCCGAAACGCTGATTCAGATCATTGAAGGAGTAGAGCCCGGCGACACCATTATCAGCTCGGGTATTTTGCAGACACGCCCCGGTTCTGATTTGAATATCAGAAGAGTAGTAACATCTGGAGATGCACAATAACGTCTGTTGCAGCGTTAGCATGAGTGAGGAGCACATGAACCTTTGTTCTGTCTCCTGGTCTGTATAGTAAAAGAAATTTATGGCAAGTTTATCAAATATAAGTATTAAGCGCCCGGTACTCGCCATCGTGATGAGCATCACGATCATCGTATTCGGTATCATCGGTATCACCTACCTGGGCGTGCGCGAGTATCCAAGCGTGGACCCGCCGATCGTGAACGTATCGACCAGTTATGCCGGTGCCAATGCCGAAACGATCGAGTCGGAGATCACAGAGCCGCTTGAGGAGTCCATCAACGGTATTGCCGGTATACGCACGCTTACATCTTCGAGTAGCGAGGGCAACAGTAACATTACCGTAGAGTTTGACCTGGGCATAGACCTGGAGGCAGCCGCCAACGACGTGCGCGACCGCGTATCGAGAGCGCAGCGCCGCCTGCCAGAGGATGCTGAGCCACCTACTGTATCCAAAGCCGATGCGGATGCCAACCCAATCATTTTCCTGGGTATACGCAGCGAGACACGCTCTTTGCTGGACCTTTCTGATATTGGTCAGAACGTGTTCAAAGAGCAGTTGCAGACAATACCGGGTGTGAGTGCCATCAACATCTGGGGTGACAAGCGCTATTCCATGCGCCTCTGGATGGACCCTGACAAGCTTTCTGCTCTGCAGGTTACTCCGCTGGAAGTACGCGACGCACTGGCCCGCCAGAACGTGGAGCTGCCATCAGGTAGTATCGAAGGCGCTACAACAGAGCTTTCAGTGAGAACCATGGGCCGTATCTCTACGCCTGAAGAATTCAACAACTTAGTAGTGCGTGAAGACGCCAACCGCCTGATCCGCTTCCGCGACATCGGCTACGCACAGCTGTCCCCTGAAAACGAGAAGACGGTACTGCGCTACAATGGCGTACCTATGATCGGTGTCGTGATCATTCCGCAGCCGGGCACAAACCAGGTAGAAATCGCTGACGAGTTCTACCGCCGACTGGAATTCATCAAAAAAGACATTCCGGAAGATCTGGAGCTCACCATTGGCTTTGACAACTCGAAATATGTAAGAGCTTCCATTGCGGAGGTGAAGGAAACCATTTTCATCGCCTTCGGTCTGGTAGTGGTGATCATCTTCCTCTTCCTGCGTGACTGGCGCTCTACCATCATTCCGGTAGTGGCTATACCTGTTTCGCTGATCGGTGCCTTCTTTATCATGTACCTGATGAACTTCTCCATCAACGTGCTCACTTTGCTGGGTATCGTACTGGCCATTGGTCTGGTAGTGGATGATGCCATCGTAATGCTCGAGAACATCTACTCCCGTATAGAGGACGGGCAGGAACCGATGAAGGCGGCCAAGAAAGGGGCCGGGGAAATATACTTTGCCATTATCTCCACTACCATTGCGCTGGCGGCGGTATTTATGCCGGTTGCCTTCCTCGAAGACACGACCGGTCGTCTCTTCCGCGAGTTTGGTATCGTGGTGGCAGGTTCTGTTATCATTTCCTCCTTCGTCTCGCTCACGCTAACGCCGATGATGTCATCGCGCATGCTGAAGCGCCGCGATAGGCCAAACTGGTTCTACCGCAAAACGGAGCCTTTCTTTGCAGGATTGACGAATGCCTACAGAAGCAGTCTGAATAGCTTCCTGACCTACCGCTGGGTGGCCTTTGTGCTGGTCATCTTATCGGCTGGCATTATCTGGTGGCAGTTCTCCACCATGCGCTCAGAGTTGACGCCAGATGAAGACAGAAGTGGTCTTCGTATTCAAACCACTGGTCCTGAAGGAGCTTCCTTCGAGTTTATGGACAGGTATATGAACGAGCTTTCGGCCCTTGTAAACGACTCGGTACAGGGCATTAGCAGTATGACCACCATGACGCGTAACTCCAACTCAGGTTTCATACGCCTGCGCCTGGTAGACCCACAAGACCGTGATAAATCGCAGCAGCAGATTGTAGAGGAGCTTCCCGCCCTGCTCAACCAGATACCAGGTGCCCGTGCTTTCGCTGCTGGTGACAAAGGCCTTGGTGGTGGACGTGGTGCTGGACAGCCGGTATCGTATGTGGTGCAGGCCCAGAGTATGGCCAAGCTGCGTGAGATCATCCCTCCATTCCTGGAGGCAGCCCGCCAGAGTCCGGAGTTTAACTTTGTGGATGTAAACCTGAAGTTCAACAAGCCTGAACTGCGTGTAGAGATTGACCGCGAGAAAGCCCTGTCGATGGGTGTAAGCGTACGCGACGTGGCCCAAACCATGCAGCTTGGCCTGAGCGGTCAGCGCTTCGGCTATTTTGTGCGCGGCGGCAAGCAGTACCAGATCCTGGGACAGGTAGCCCGTGAGAACCGCAGTGAGCCGCTTGACCTGCGTAGCCTCTACGTGAAGAACAATGCAGGTGAACTAATCCAGCTAGACAACCTGATCGAGCTAAAAGAAGAAAGCTCTTCGCCTCAGATCTACCGCTTCAACCGTTTTGCCGCAGCCACCTTCAGTGCCACCCTTAATAAGGGCTATACCATTGGTGATGGTATAGAGGCCATGGACGTTATCGCCAAAGATGTGCTGGACGAGACATTCCAGACTTCCCTTACCGGGCAGTCCAGAGACTTCCAGGAAAGTTCGGGCAGCTTGATGTTCGCCTTCCTGCTCGCCCTCGGTCTGATATACCTGGCCCTGGCAGCACAGTTCGAAAGCTTCCGCGACCCGATCATTATCATGTTCACGGTGCCTCTGGCCCTGGCGGGTGCTATGCTGAGCTTGTGGTACTTCGACCAGACACTCAACATCTTCAGCCAGATTGGTATGATCATGCTGGTAGGTCTCGTAACCAAGAACGGTATCCTGCTGGTGGAATTTGCCAACCAGAAAAAGGAACAGGGACTGACCAAGCTGGAAGCAGCCCGTGAAGCCGCTGTATCCCGTTTCCGCCCTATCCTGATGACGAGTTTGTCCACGATCCTGGGTACTTTGCCAATCGCATTGGCCTTGGGTGCTGGTTCTGAGAGCCGTGTTTCGATGGGTATAGCCGTGGTGGGTGGTTTGATCTTCGCCACCGGTCTGACACTGTACATCATTCCAGCTATCTACTCGTTCTTCTCATCTGCTGAAGCAAACCTTGCCCTGATGTCAGACAAAGACGAGGAGGAAGAGCTGGAACGCAGAAAAGAGCGCAAGCAGGAAAGAGAGCCTGTTCTAAGCAAATAATATCTGAAATCTAATCTTTGACGCTAAGATTTAAACTTTTGCATTCTAATATAATGTCCCCACTTAGAGTTGCAGCACTGTTCCTACTCGGAGTAGTGCTGCTCTTCCCTAACAAACTTGCCGCGCAGGAGCAGCTTTCGCTGCAAGATGCCGTTCGCATTGGGCTTCAAAACAACTACGACATCCAGATTGCCACCCGACAGGAGGCCATTGCCGAAAACAACGTGACCCGTGGCAATGCTGGCTTTCTTCCGAATGTGGACGCTCGTGGAGGCCGTACCTTTAGTGAGAACAACTCCCGCCAGTCCTTTCAGACAGGCCCGGACCGTACACGTAACGGTGCCAGCTCCAACAACATCAACGGAAGCATCAACCTGAACTGGACCATCTTCGACGGTATGGGTATGTTTATCAACTATGAACGTCTGAAAGCACTCGAGAAGTCCGGCATCTTGTTTACCCGCGAGACAGTGCAAAACACACTTGCCGCTATTTCTGACAACTATTTTGAGGTGGTGCGCCAGTCAGAAAAGATGCAGGCCATTGAAGACGCTATTGCCATCTCGCAGGCGCGGGTGGACATAGCCCAGGCACAGTACGAAGTGGGCGTGAGCGCCAAGGTGGAGATCTTGCGCGCGCAGGTAGATTTTAACACAGACCGCTCAGAGCTACTGGTGCAGCAGGAAGCGCTGCAGAATGCAAAGATCAACCTGAACCAACTGCTCAGCCGTGACCCGGATATCGATTTTGTTGTGATAGACTCGATCGTAGTAGACCCGAACCTGAGCTATAAGAATACGGATGCAGGTATGCTGGCTAACAACCCACTTCTGGAGCGTCTGAAAATTAACCGGGAGATTGCCAACTTGGATATCAAAGCCGTTCGCGCCAGCCGCTTCCCTGTGATCGGTGTGGTAGGCGCCTATAACTTCAACCGCTCAGAGAACGAGCCCCTGAATGAATTCTCGCCCCTGTTTAACCAGAACCGTGGTTATAACTATGGCCTGAGTGTTAGCCTGCCTATCTTCAACGGGCTTAACATTAACCGGATGGCACAGAATGCCCGCATAAACCTGGAATCGGCCAACCTGGAGTACCAGCGTCAGCAGAACCTGCTGGATGCCGCATTGGCAAGGGCGTATAGCCAGTACAGCAACCGCCTGCAGCTGCTGCAACTAGAGGAAACAAACCTGAAATTGGCACAGGAGAATGCCGCCATTGCCCTGGAGCGCTATCGTCTGGGTCTTTTGACGGCTATTGAGCTACGGGAAGCGCAGCGTAACCAACTTGTAGCAGAAAACCGCCTGATCGATATCCAGTTCCAGGCAAAGGCTGCTGAAACAGAACTGAAACGCATCAGCAGCACACTGCTGCAGGACAGTAATTAACCACCATACCATTAGGTATATATTGTAACCATCAGATAAAAGTATAGCCCAGGCTATACTTTTATCATTTAGGGCAGTATCTTAGCACTACACCCACTGTCACCACACCGCCTGCATGGAACAGGAACTCTTCCAAGTACTTGCTATTTCACTGGGATTAGGCCTGTTGGTAGGCCTTCAGCGCCAGCATGATAATGCACAGATTGCCGGTATACGTACCTTCCCCCTCATTACACTTTTTGGTAGCCTTACAGCCTTAATGGCTCAGCAACTTGGTGGCTGGATCGTGGGGGCCGGACTATTGGCTACTGCGGCCATTGTGGTAGCGGCTAATCTGCTGAAAAAGAGGGAGCCTATACCTGATATAGGTCAGACAACAGAGGCTGCTCTCCTGCTGATGTATGTAATCGGCGCATACCTGGTGTTCGGCAGCAAAACAGTAGCCGTAGCCCTGGGTGCCACCGTAGCGGTATTGCTACACCTGAAAGCTACCCTGCACGGAATCGTGGCCCGCATCGGCCAGCAGGACCTGACAGCCATCATGCAGTTTGTCGTGATCTCCCTTGTCATCCTGCCGATACTCCCGAATACAGAATATGGACCTTACCAGGTACTGAACCCGCACAACATCTGGCTGATGGTAGTACTGATTGTTGGCATCGGTCTGCTGGGCTATTTTGTCTATAAAATATTCGGTAACAGAGCAGGCACCTTTCTGGGTGGTGTGCTCGGTGGACTTATTTCCAGCACAGCTACCACCGTAAGCTACGCCCGCCGAACCAAAAATGCGAAGGGCAGTGGGCAAATGGCTGCGATTGTTATTTTCATCGCCTCCACAGTTTCCTTCATCCGCATTCTGACGGAGGTTGTCATTGTAGCGCCAACTACCCTGCCTGCGGTAGCTCCTCCCCTACTAGCGGTTATTGCGCTCATGGTCGTGACAGGCCTGGTAGCTTACTTCGCTAACAAGGAGGAAAGCGACCAGATGCCTGAGCAGGAAAACCCGGCGCAGCTTAAGGCAGCCCTTGTCTTCGGCGCTGTCTACGGACTCGTAATCCTGGCGACTGCTGCCGCTGCAGACTACCTGGGGGACAGCGGTCTTTACATTGTCGCCATCATTTCGGGCCTGACCGATGTAGATGCCATTACTCTCTCTACTTCCAGACTGATGAACCTGGGCAACCTGTCCCCTGAAAGTGGCTGGCGCGTGATCCTGGTGGCCGGACTTTCCAACATTGCCTTCAAAGGTGCCCTGGTTGGCTTTTTAGGAAACAAAGGATTGCTCGCTAAAATATCGCTCTTGTTTGGCATTGTGCTGCTGGGCGGACTTCTGGTGCTGTGGTGGTGGCCTGAAGGCTATACCCTGCAGGTATAAGCGGCAGCACCCCATGCTGCCTCCTCACCGACTCCTGATGGATGCGGTCGAACAGCTGCGTGATAAACTCCTCATTGAGATTCTTGCTCGAGGCAAGGCTGGCGTGCTTTTCCAGGAGCTCTGCCCATCTTTCTTCCTGGAGCACAGCCATGCCATGCTGCATTTTATACAGGCCTATTTCAGCGGCAACCTGCATGCGGTAGCTCAGCAGGTCAATTAGTTGCTCATCAATGTAATCAATGGAGTGGCGCATGTCGCTCAGATCAGCAGCCGATCTGGTATTAGCGTCCAGTGGACGACCGCGCAGCTTCGCCAGTAGTTCTGTGAGCGCCTGTGGGCTTATCTGCTGAGCAGCATCACTCCAGGCAGCTTCCGGCTTTATGTGCGTTTCTATCATCAGGCCGTCCATGTGCAGCGCCAGTGCTGTTTCGGCTATACCTGCCAGCAATTGACGGTTACCGGCAATGTGGCTGGGGTCGTTGATCAGCATCAGGTCAGGGCGCAGCTCCTTCAGAGTCATGGGCATGTTCCACTCTGGATTGTTGCGGTACACGGATTTGCCCAGCGGCGAGATGCCCCGGTGTATGGCACCAATCTGACTTATACCTGCTTTCTCCAATCGTTCTATGGCTCCCAGCCACAGTTGCACATCCGGGTTAACAGGATTTTTGACCAACACTGGTATATCCACCCCTTTCAGGGCATCTGCAATTTCCTGCACGGCAAATGGATTGGCCGTGGTGCGTGCACCAACCCACAGCACATCAATGCCATGCTGCAGACACTGCTCTACATGCAAGGTATTGGCTACTTCTGTTGCTACACGCAAGCCCGTCTCCTGTTGCACCCGCTTCAGCCAGGCAAGCCCGGGCGTACCTACTCCCTCAAAAGAGCCCGGGCGTGTTCTTGGTTTCCAGATGCCAGCCCTGAAAATACTTACTCCTGCGTCCTTCAGCTGGTGGGCGGTGGCCAGCACCTGCTCTTCTGTTTCAGCGCTGCAAGGTCCCGCTATAATGAGCGGCTGTTCGTGGGTGTTTAGTTTACCTACAGATTTCATATTCATATTAGTTTGAGCGATCGTAATTCCGTCTTTCATAGCTTTCGTTCCGGAGCTTTGGATGCGTGTTGATGGATTGAACATAATCATTCAGTTATAGCGTATGCGCTGTGTATTTCCCCAGCAATTGAATGGATACAGCAAGTGCTTCGATGTCAGAGAGCAGTTTATCCAGCTGCCCTACTTCTTCAAAGCGCAGGTCCAGATAGTAGCGATAATGCCATGGCTGACCAGGTATAGTCACCGACTCGATTTTAGCAAGATGTATGTGCCGCTCGTGCAGCAGTGTCATGGCTTGTGTAAAAGCCTCTGGATCCGATTTCAACACCAGGCAGATAGAAGCCTTATTGCAGGCAGTGACCGTCTGCGGTAACCTGTCCAATATTAAAAAGCGGGTATAGTTTTGCTTGCTCGCTTCGATCTCTTTGCCGAGCACGATCAGGCCGTTTCGGGCGATGGCCAGCGCGCTGCCGATGGCCGCTATCTCTGTGGAGCCTGTTATGGCCACATCCCGTATGCTCAGCGCCGTGTCCTCCGACTCGATCAGCTCAACCTCGGGGTAAGCTTCGAAGAAGGGCCGACACTGGTTAAGGGCCATGTAGTGGGAGTATACCTTGCGGATGCTCTGAAGCGACGATCCGGGCACCCCGCCCAGATGCTGGCGAATACGCATGATCACTTCGTCGCTGATCCAAAGTTGCTGCTCCCTGATCAGTTCCAGGTTAGGTTGTATAGTGCCTGAGATGGTATTCTCTATTGCCATGATGCCTTTGTCAGCCAAGCCGGAGGCAACTGCTGCTGTCAGTTCCCGGAAAGTAAGGCAAGGCACTATCTCGATAGGTTCGTGGCTGAACCGAAGTCTGGCAGCCTCTTCATGAAATGCTCCCGCTATACCTTGAATTGCGATTTTCATATGAATCAAAAAAAAAAGCGCCCCGAAGAAATACTCCGAGGCGCTGGTGATAACTTACTTTAAAGTATAATCAATACAGCCCCGGGCGTTTACCAAAAAAGTAAAAGCTAAAACCAAAGCCGCTATAGAAATTTTGTTGTGTAAGATGCATCTCTCGTGCTAGTCTAAAATAAAAAAGGCCCCGCTTGCTGCGGGGCCTCTGTATGGTTACATATACCTTTTCCCGCTTCAGTCCTTTGGAGGAAAAAAGTAAAAAAAGAAGGTATAAGATTTCTGTTGCTTGTTCATTTCAACCGCCAATATAGAGACTTTTCACAGAACGCCAATTTATTTTCGCTTCTTTTTGGCGAATGCAGGTCTTCTTAAGTAATTATATTTCAGAATATTTCTTCAGCCACCGCATCATATATCTGCTTTTAAAGCTTGCAGACGCACTTTATCTGATTCACAAAGATCAACAGTGTCTACAGACCCGTCTATAAAACGGATACGGCCTCGCAATTGTAAAATTTTTATCGTACATTGTAAAAAAATAAATGAACCTATATGCCTTCCACTATGTAGTAGGTATATAATTAAACAACACAGAATGAATAACGGAACAGTAAAATTCTTTAATGACCTGAAAGGTTTTGGTTTTATTAAGGAAGACAACACAGATCAGGAGTACTTTGTACACGTGACTGGCCTGGTACATGAAATCCAGGAAAACGACAAAGTGACTTTTGACCTGCAAGAAGGAAGAAAAGGACTAAACGCGGTTAACGTTAAGCGTGCTTAGTTTTCAGATATAAGTCATTTCGAAAAAAGCCTTACCTGCGGGTGAGGCTTTTTTTCATTTCGTTGTGCATGTTTTGCACCACTCCCCCGTTATTATAATGCCGCCCTGGCAATGTTTCACCTAACCCCTCCTTACGATGAATAGAAGATACCTGGTAGACACTACCACTCGCGAGTACATCTGCGTAGCCCTCCAGAAAGGACAGGACTGGACCCCAAACAATCAGGATTCCCTCCCAAAGTTCATGAACTCTCGTACAAACAAAGACCAACCCGACTTCGAGCTTGTAACCGGCGAATATAACGACAATTCATTTTTTGAAAAGTGGATTCGCAACGGCACAAATTTCCTGTTCAGGTACTAAAAAAGCCTGCATACCAGCATACCATCATTTTATAGATCATTTAACAGCATATATGGGTAGATCACAAGAAACCTTCAGTAAAAAAGAAAAAGAGAAGAAGAGACTTAAGAAAAGACAAGACAAAGAGCAGAAGCGCGAGGAGCGCAAGGCTAATTCTGACAAGGGCAAAGACGTAGAGGAAATGTTCGCCTACGTGGATGAGTTCGGCAATATCACTGATACGCCGCCAGACCCTACAAAGAAGAAAAAAGACATCAAACAGGAAGACATCCAGATCGGTGTGGCCAAGCAGGCCGAGATCGACCCGGCTGACTTGATCCGTAAAGGCACCGTTTCTTTTTTCAACGAGTCGAAAGGCTATGGCTTTATACAGGACCACGTGACCCAAGAGCGTGTCTTTGTGCATCAGAATGGCTTGGTGAATACGATCAAGGAAAATGATCGTGTAACTTTTGAGGTTGAGAAAGGCCCGAAAGGATTGAATGCTGTTAACGTTAAACTGGCGTAATCCCCTCTGGCTCAAAAGCTTCAAAATGTAGCTTAAGCCAACCGGTTTAACTTAGGTGATTATAATCTGAAAATCTCCTGCTATTGTCAGCCATTATGCTGACTGCAGGAGATTTTTTTGTCGTATACAGTTTCCCGGCCTCTGCTCTTTATAACTTTGCAGCAAGACCGGCGAAAATAAAGCACACCCTAATAAATGGATACGATAAACACCCCGAAGGCCTTGATTTTACAGGAGGCTCAGCAACAGTTTTTCAACCAAGGCTACAGTAAAGTATTGATGGCTGACCTGGCAAAACAGCTGGGCATGAGCAAAAAAACACTGTACCAGTATTTCAGAGGAAAAGAAGAGTTGCTCCATGCCGTCATCAAAAACTATTTGGAAGAACTGCAGCGTGATGTAGAAAACCTGCTTCAACAGGAAGCGTCCAACTTTGTCAGTAAGGCTGAGCAGGTGTTTCGCACGGTCGGGCAGCGCTTCGCCCGTATCAATGGGCAGTTACTCACCGACATCCGGAAGCACACCCCAAAAACCTGGCAACTACTGCAGCAGTACCGCGCCGAAGCAGCTTTTAAAAGATTCAAAACTTTGTTGGATGAGGGCAACCAAAAAGGCTTTATCCGGAAGGACGCAAACATCTCACTAGCCGTGCTGCTCTACGCCAGTGCACTGGAGAAAATCCTGGATCCTGAGTTTATCAGCCAGGTACCGCCAGAACTGATGCAGGATATTAACTATACCCCTTCTGCCGTGTATGAGGGCCTGGCAAACCTCATTTTCCATGGTTTGCTGGAGAAAAACCAATGATAGTTTACACTCGTCAATAGCAGTTGTACTCACAGCTATACCTAAACAGATTGATAACCAGCTAAAAAACAGCCTGTTCTCTTGCCACTAATTAAAATATAACTATATTTAGTAAAGTTTTTTCATTTCTCTAAAACTGCAGACTATCAGATTTAAAGCTTTATTCCTGCTCCCCCTCCTAGCCGTACTGGCCTCCTGCTCTAAAAGCGAGGAAGAAATCAAGAAGTTATACCCGCAAAAGGTGGTGATCGGCAGCACGACCCACGACTTCTACTATGACCAAGGCAGGGTCTACAGCGTTACGACTAATCGTCCTAACTTTTATGAGGAGGTGACCTACACTTATTACGATGAATATTTCAAGAAACCGGACCATCGTTTTAAAGACGAGATAGTGCAGGTTACTACTCTGCCTGACGTTGGCCCAATTGGCTGGGACAGTAGTGACTCTATCGTAAGAAAGATGAATTACATGTGGTCCCGGTCAGAAGATGGCCTCATACCTAGAGAACTGCAGTCGGTGTACCTGCATGGACGTTCGCTGCGCGATAACATTGCACATCAATACAACTCTGATAAGAGATTGACCTCTTCTGTTTACCATTACAACAACGCAAACAAGAAACATACACAAATATATGACGCTGACCCAAGGTATATCCACAAAAAGATTGTCTATACCTATGATAAACAGGGCAAGCTGCAAAAAGCCTCTTTCCTTGCCCCTAGTTCAGAGACTCCCTATTTGACTATTGAACTGGAGTTTGACGACAAGCCAGGCTATCTGCGAACCCTTCCCCCTCGAAGCCCGGTTCATGCCGCTGGAACTTCCCTACCGCAACCACAACATCACCAGGTATACAGTAAAAGACCGAGAGGGCAATATCCGGAAAGACCTCTCCTATACCTGCAGCTATAAATACAACCGGGACGGCTACCCTATCAAAATCAAAAGAACTATGCTGGATGGGCAGGAACTGGAAGGGTATATCGTGTATAAGGCTTCCATAGGAAAATCAGAGGTAGCAGAGGCCAGCTTGAACGCAGAGAAATAAACATACCTCAAGAAAAACATCCTGAAGCAAGTTAAAAGTCTTGAACAGGGCCTAAAACAAAAAGCCCATCAATCGATGATTGATGGGCTTTGCTCTTTGGTATCGCTACCAGCAGAGAGTGAGGGATTCGAACCCCCGGACCTGTTACAGTCAACGGTTTTCAAGACCGCCGCATTCGACCACTCTGCCAACTCTCTGTAATTAATCTTGCACAAAAGTATAGTGCTGCGGTGAATTTTCAAAACTATACGCAATTATTTTTCGCTTGTTTGGTCATTTCAGGTATAAGCGATTGATTTTGAAGCGGTAAATTTTTCGCTGCTTTTGGCTTATACCTTGCTTTGAGTAATGCCTTACCCCGTCCGCATCATTTAGGCTGCAGCAGAAGCGGCTTTCTCAGCAGTTTGGGCTGTCTTGCGGGTAAGTCGCTTCGTCACCGTATCAATGCTTACATTGATCTCGAACCCTAGGATCAGGATCATAGACACAAAATCAAGCCAGATCATTAAACCAATGAGGGCCCCGATGGAGCCGTAAAATTTGTTGTAAGTATCGAACGCACTGATGTAAAGCGAGAAGATCATCGATACCACAAAAATAAGGATGGTTGCTACCACGGCGCCTGCCGAGAAGAAAGGCCACTTATCCTGTATGGCAGGCACATAGTAGTAGATGAGCGAGGTTGCCAGCAGAAAGAGTAGTATAATCGCCACGTACTTCAGCATCACGATCAGGGTATAGGTATAGCTCTCCGTCACGACCTCGTAAAACACCAACACATCTAAGATCCACTGCCCAAAGAAGATCGCCGCCACTGCCAGAAACAGGATAGATGAAAGCGCTACGGTAAGCACCGTGGCAATCACCCGCTTTTTCAGGTATGGCCGCTTATAGAAGGTATGGTATTTTTTGTCGAAGGCATCCATTAGCGACATAATACCATTTGTGGACAGAATCAGGGCGAAGAGAAAACCGAAAGAGAGTAGTCCCCCACGTGGCTTGTTCACAATGTCGTCGATGGTGCCGTAGGCCACGGTATACATCTCTTCGGGCAGGAAGTCTGCCAGGAAGTTTAGTATGCTCTCGCCCAGGTCCAGCGACAATATACTGGGCATGTAAGGGATGAGCGTGAACAAAAAGATGATGGTCGGGAAGATGGCCAGCGTGAAGTTAAAGGCCATGTATGAGGCACGCTTGGTAATGGAATCCAGCCTGAGTTCGCCCAGCAACACATCGGCCACATCGTATACCGAAGACTGGCCATTGTTAAAGCGCCATCTCTTCAGGAACACGATGAATTTGCGATACGCTCTGCGGCGCTTCAGATATTGCTGGTTCAGCCTCATTCGCTATAGTATCCGTCCAACTTCTGGTGTATGAGTGCAGGTATAGCCGTCGGGCGACCTGACTTCATGTCTACAAACACCATGGTGGTCTCGCCCACATTCAGCAGCGTTTGTTCCTCGTTATACACCTCGTACTCAAACTTTATACGCGAGCCATGCGGCTTGTGCTTAAGAAAGAGCTTGATCGTGAGCAGATCGTCGTACTTAGCCGGACGGATATACTTGCACTTGAGCTCCAGCACAGGCATCATGGTGCCTGTCGCTTCCATCTCCTTATAGTGTATACCTAACCTTCTGAACACTTCCGTACGGGCCACTTCATAGTAAGCAGCATAGTTGCCATAATAGACATAGCCCATCTGGTCGGTTTCGGCGTAGCGTACGCGTATCTGTACTTCTGATTCAAACATGAATTTAATGGTTGAATGGCTAAATTGTTAAATGGTTGATCTTCTGCAGGCATTTATTACACCTGAGAATCAACAATTTAACAATACAGCAATTAAACAATTTACTTTAAAATATTCCGCTGCGTCAGTGCTCGCTGATAGCGGCGGGCATTGGCGATGTGCTCGGCATGAGTCACGGCGAAGCTGTGGTAGCCTGAGAAGTCTTCCTTGGCGCAGAAGTAAATGTACTTATGCTGTTCCGGGTTTAGCACCGCATCGATGCTGGAGATATCCGGCACATTAATCGGGCCCGGAGGCAAGCCTGCATAGCGGTAGGTATTGTAAGGCGAGTCGTGCTGCAGGTGTACGTTAAGCACGCGACGAATCGTGAAATCACGTACGGCATAAACTACGGTTGGATCAGCCTCGAGCTTCATGCCTTTCTGCAGACGGTTCAGGTATACGCCAGCTACACGTGGCTTCTCATCATTCTTGATGGTCTCGGCCTGCACTATCGAAGCCAAGGTAGAAACTTCCTTTGGAGAGAGTCCCATCTTCTCGGCCTTGGCCTTGCGTTCGGCAGTCCAGAAGCGGTCGTACTCGGTCTTCATACGCTGCATGAGTTCCGGTGCCGTGATGGTCCAGTATACCTCGTAGGTATTCGGTATGAACATACTCACTACTGTGGTGGTGTCGAAACCGAGTGTCTGCAAATACTCCTGATCGTTGAGCAGGCTGTCGATCTCTTCGGCGGATGGTTCTACAGCGGCGGCCAGTTTCTCGGCCAGCTGACTGCGCAGCCGGATATTGTTGAAGGTGAGCTTTAGCGGGGACTGCTCTCCCAGTCGCAGCACACCGATGAGCTGCCGGTTACCCCAGCCGTTCTCGATCTTATACCTGCCTGGCTTCACCAGTTCGTCGTAGTCCATGAGCTTAGCCATGAAGCGCAGCGACAGACGGTCGATGATCACACCGGTAGCCTCCACTGAGTCGAGGGCTTGTGTGTAGTCAGCGCCAGATGGGATGTATACATAGGTGTCTTGCCCTTTGGTGTCTACGTTGGCCGTATACACAATCTGGTAGGCATAGTAGGAAAAGCTCACAAACAGGAACAGCACCAGTACAATGATGCCGGGTATCCACATGCTTTTCTCTTTTTTGACGCGTCTGCGTGGAGTGACTTCGTTAGCCATAATGTAATTAAAAGTCCCGGATAAGGATGTAGGTTCCGGGCCCGTTTAGTTTAGGCTACAAAAATAACACTAATCTTGCTTATCTGACTAATTTTGAGCCAGCATCTGTCCTAAAGTCTCTATTTACCAACCTCAAAGGCTATACCTGCAACGCAGACGGCTTTTATGCAGTATGCCTTACTTAATGCACCAACAAGCAAAATAAAACTATGGCCAACGCTGTTTTCCTCCAGATACACCCGGACAATCCACAGCCCAAAAAAATACAGGAAGCCGTCGAGATCCTCCGTAACGGCGGCATCATCATCTATCCGACCGACACTATTTACGGCCTCGGCTGCGACATTCACAACACAAGAGCAGTGGAGCGTGTCTGTCAACTGAAAGGGATAAAGCCAGACAAAGCGAACCTTTCGTTTATTTGCTCGGACCTGACACACATCTCCGACTACGCCAAGATCGACACCCCTACTTACAAGGTGATGAAAAAAGCGCTGCCCGGACCATTTACCTTTGTACTTGACGCTAGCAGTCGCGTGCCGCGCTATGCCGGCAGCAAAAAGAAAACGGTAGGTATACGCGTGCCCGACAACAAAATTGCCCTGGCGCTGGTGCAGGAACTCGGCAACCCAATCCTCTCCACCTCCATCCGCGACGAAGACGAAGTGATCGAGTACAGCACCGATCCTGAGTTGATCTATGAGAAGTACCGCAACTTAGTAGATGGTGTGATAGACGGTGGCCCCGGCAACAACGTAGCCTCTACTGTGGTAGATGCTGCCAACAATTTCGAAGTGCTGCGGGAAGGCGCAGGGGATATTGAGGAATACCTTTAAGTTTAGGAGATTGGGAGTTTAAGAGTTCGGAAAGCAAGAGTTAAGAGGTATTAGGAATCGGCCCTAAAGGTCTGAATCTAAGCTAGAGAGGTGAATAGAAAATCGGTTCTCTCAAAATTCACACTTCCTAAACTCCCAAAATCTTTAACGTCTAAACTCTCTTATGTTTCCACCGCTTATGCGTCCAGAGATAATTCGCGGGGTTGCGGCGGATGGCGGCTTCCAGTTTGCGGGCGAAGGCTTCGGTGATGGGAAAGGTGCCTTCCTCAGGTTTGGTGGTGCCATCGGATAGCACATCAAAAGTAAGGCGATAATAGCCTCGTTTTTCTCGCGCCACATCCAGGAACAGCACCGGGCAGCCAAAGGTATGCGCCAGCTTTTCGGCGCCGACAAAGAAGGGTGTGTCCTGATTTAAAAAAGTAGTCCAGAACTGAATCTCTCCGTAAGGGGGGGTTTGGTCTGAGAGCATAGCTACCACACGCGGAGTCTTTCTGTTTCGCACAAAGTCACGCATGGTGTCTTTCATTTCGATCAAGCGAGCACCGAGCCGCCCGCGCAGGTATAGCATGAACTCCTCGAAGAAGGGATTCTTGATCCGCTTGTATACCCCTTCAGCCGGAAAGCCAAACTGCACCGCTCCAGCAGAAAGAATCCATTCCCAGTTGCCGGAGTGAGAGCCCATGGTGATGACCGTCTTACCTTGCTGCACAAAATTATCGAGCACCTCCTGGTTAGAAAACACAATGCGACGGCGCATCTCAGCTTCGTCCATCGAGGCCAGCTTCAGGATCTCCACGATCAGGTCCGGGAACTGCCGGTAAAAGGCCCTGGCTATACCTTGTATCTCCTGTTCAGATTTTTCAGGAAAGGAGTTGCGCAGGTTTTGGAGTACGACCTTTTTGCGGTATCCTACCACGTAATACACCAACACAAACAAAAAGTCGGCTAACAGGTATAGTACAGGCAGCGGCAGCAAAGACAGGCCTTTGAGCAACCACCACAGCGGGTAATAAAGTACAGGTATATTTGGAGATTTTTTCACGAAGTATAATCGCCTGCAAAGGTACGACCTATACTTGCATTATGAAATTAAAGAAATCGTGCTTATTTCGCATCTTATCCTAGGCATAGGATACACCCCTACAAACTTCAAACTTTCTAACTCCCAAACTTTCTGACTGATTTGCTCCTCCTCACCGAAATAATGTACCATCCACCCATTCAGTTTTTTGCTGCACTGCTTAAGTCTGATGGTATGCTGCTAGAAAAACACGAGAACTATATAAAGCAGAGCTACCGCAACCGCTGCCACGTGCTCACCGCGCAAGGCATGGTGCCCTTGAGTGTGCCAGTGCTGCGGGGCAACAGTAAAGACAAGATTTCGATTGCCGAAATAGAGATTGACTACAGCCAGAAATGGTACAACGTACATTGGCGTACGATACAGGCAGCCTACGGCCGTGCGCCTTATTTTGAATTTTACAGTGACTACATTCGGGAGGTGTATGAACGGCAACCGAAATATTTATTTGACCTGAACGTTGATTTATTGCGGCTTTATCTTAAATTTCTGAAACTGGATCGGCGAATCGGATTCACAGACAGCTATCAGACAGAGCAACCGGAGGGGGTGCTCGACCTCAGAAATAGGATACATCCTAAAATCATTCCTGACAACTTGTACGTACAACCCTATACGCAAGTATTTGGCAAACAATTTGTACAAGACCTTAGTATAATTGACTTGTTGTTTACACAGGGTCCGAAGTCGCTTTCCTACTTACAATAATGCCCCGGCAAAACTAAACCTTTGTGGAGTTGGGCTTGTTTAAATCAGGGGCTTTTCCTGTTAGCCTCAACGAGTTACAACATTTTTAGACCTTTACATTTTTTTATAGAGTATACATGGAAGCTAAATTCTCAAACAGAGTGAAAGAGGTTATCTCACTCAGCCGCGAGGAAGCTATCCGCCTTGGGCATGACTACATTGGCACCGAACACCTGGTGCTGGGCATGATCCGGGAAGGAGAAGGTACTGCCATCGCCTTACTGAAGAAGCTGGGCGTTTCGATAGATGAACTGAAGTACGCTTTAGAGCAGGCTACACGAAACACCGCATCTCAGAACAGCAACATCACTGGTAGTATTCCGCTTACCAAGCAAACTGAGAAGGTGCTTAAGATTACTTATCTGGAGGCCAAAATCTTCAAAAGTGATATAATAGGTACTGAACACCTCTTATTATCCATCCTCCGGGATGAAGACAACATTTCTTCTCAAATCTTAGCGAAATTCAACGTGAACTACGAAGCAATAAGAGACTCCCTGGATTATCATAGCAATAATCCACTGGCATCGTCTGACACGGACGATTCTGATGATTCTGACAAGTTATTCGGCTCTTCTTCACGCGCTGGCAGCAGCTCGAGCAAGAAGCCTGGCGAAAAATCGCGCACTCCAGTGCTTGATAATTTTGGTCGCGACCTGACCAAACTGGCAGAAGACGACAAACTCGACCCTATTGTAGGACGCGAGAAGGAAATCGAGCGTGTAGCCCAGGTACTGAGCCGCCGCAAGAAGAACAACCCGATCCTGATTGGTGAGCCTGGCGTAGGTAAAACAGCTATTGCTGAAGGACTTGCGCTGCGCATCGTGCAGAAAAAGGTAAGCCGCGTGCTTTTCAACAAGCGTGTGGTAACCCTTGACTTGGCATCCCTTGTAGCTGGCACGAAGTACCGTGGTCAGTTTGAGGAGCGTATGAAAGCCGTAATGAACGAGCTCGAGAAGTCTCCGGACGTGATCCTATTTATTGACGAGCTGCACACGATCGTGGGTGCTGGTGGCGCTTCCGGTTCGCTGGATGCCTCCAACATGTTCAAGCCGGCTTTGGCTCGTGGCGAAATCCAATGCATTGGCGCGACTACGCTCGACGAGTACCGTCAGTACATTGAGAAAGATGGTGCGTTGGCCCGTCGTTTCCAGATTGTGATGGTAGACCCTACCACACCGGAGGAGACCATGGAAATCCTGCACAACATTAAAGACAAGTACCAGGATCACCACCACGTAAACTATACCGATAAAGCAATCGAGGCCTGCGTGAAGCTTTCGGACCGCTACATGAGCGACCGTTTCCTTCCGGATAAGGCGATCGATATCTTGGATGAAGCTGGTGCGCGCGTGCACATCAATAACATCATTGTGCCGGATGACATTCTGAAGCTTGAAGAGCAGATTGAGAACATCAAGGTAGAGAAAAACCGCGTGGTGAAGAGCCAGAAATATGAAGAGGCTGCCCAGCTGCGCGATAAAGAGAAAAAACTGATTGACCAACTCGAATCAGCGAAGAAAAGCTGGGAAGAGGAGACCAAGAAGAAGCGCTACACGGTAAAAGAGGAAAATGTGGCAGAGGTTATTGCCATGATGACAGGTATACCGGTGAAGCGTATCGCGCAGAACGAAGGTGTGAAACTTTTGAACATGGGCGAAGAGCTCAAGGGCAAAGTAATCGGCCAGGACAAAGCGATTGGTCAGTTAGTGAAAGCCATCCAGCGTACACGCGTTGGTCTGAAAGATCCGAAGAAGCCGATCGGTTCATTTGTATTCCTGGGTCCGACTGGTGTAGGTAAAACGGAGCTTGCTAAAGTGCTGGCGACATACCTGTTCGACAAAGACGATGCGCTGGTGCGTATCGACATGAGTGAGTACATGGAGAAATTCAGCGTATCTCGCTTGGTGGGAGCGCCTCCGGGTTACGTGGGTTACGAAGAAGGTGGTCAGCTGACGGAGAAAATCCGCCGCAAGCCATACTCTGTGGTACTGCTCGACGAGATCGAGAAAGCGCACCCAGACGTGTATAACCTGCTCTTGCAAGTACTGGATGATGGTATCCTGACGGATGGTCTTGGCCGCAAGGTTGACTTCCGTAACACGATTATCATCATGACCTCCAACATCGGTGCACGTGATCTGCAGGACTTCGGTGCCGGTATCGGCTTCATGTCGAAGAGCAAGCAGGAGAACGTGGATGATATCATGAAGGGTACGATTGCCAGTGCGTTGAAGAAGACCTTCTCGCCTGAGTTCCTGAACCGTCTGGATGATGTGATCGTGTTCAACTCACTTGGTCGTGAAGACATGCACAAGATCATCGAGCTGTCGCTTGGCAAGCTGTTCAAGCGCATTGAGGCCTTGGGTTACAAGATCGAGCTTACCGACAAAGCCAAGGATTTTGTGGCCGAGAAAGGTTACGATCCGAAGTATGGTGCCCGTCCGCTGAACCGTGCTATTCAGAAGTATATCGAAGACCCGATTGCGGAGGAGATACTGAAAGCCGAGATCGCACAAGGTGACACCATGATGGTAGACTTCAAGGAAGGCGAAGAAAAGCTGACTTTCGCTTCTAAAAAGAGCAATGGCAAGAAGCCGAAAGGTATAGCCAATGACGGAGAAGAGGAAGAGACTGAGCCAACCAAGTCGTCTGGTGACGGTGAGAAATCTGACAAATAAGGTTTAAGACCTACTATATAAGGGCTGTTCCTAACGGGACAGCCCTTATTTTTTGACTTTATCGGAAAGATATACACTGGTAAGGAGCCAAATTTTGCTTTTAGTATAGCTGATTTCGGCTGATAGTTTTTAAATTTGACAATTATTCAATCGATATTCCATAAAACAGATATACCCTATTTCATGGCAGGAGACATCAGACAGAGCCAGATAGAAACGCTGGAGCGCAAAAACGCCGAAGCCTTGCTAGGCGGCGGACAGGACAGAATAGAAGCACAGCATAAAAAAGGCAAACTGACAGCCCGTGAGCGCATTCACCTTTTGATGGATGAGAACTCTTTCGAGGAGATCGGCAAGTTTGTGATGCACCGCTCCAAAGACTTCGGTCTGGACAAGCAATACTACCTCGGCGATGGCGTGGTAACCGGCTACGGCACCATCAATGGCCGCCTGGTGTACGTTTTCTCACAGGACTTCACGGTACTGGGCGGTTCACTTTCTGAGACACACGCCGAGAAGATCGTGAAGATCATGGAACTGGCCATGAAAAACGGTGCGCCGGTGATTGGCTTGAACGACTCCGGTGGTGCCCGTATCCAGGAAGGTGTGGTGTCGCTGGGCGGCTATGCCGATATCTTCTACCGCAACACACTCGCCTCTGGGGTTATCCCACAGATTTCGGCTATCATGGGACCATGTGCGGGTGGTGCAGTATACTCCCCTGCCATCACCGATTTTATCATGATGGTGGAAGACACGTCCTATATGTTCGTGACCGGCCCGAACGTGGTAAAAACGGTAACGCACGAGAACGTTACGTCGGAGGAACTGGGCGGTGCCAGCACGCACAGCACCAAGAGCGGTGTGACACATTTCTCCTGCGCTAACGAAGTGGAGTGCATCAACTACATCAAAAACCTGTTGAGCTATATCCCGCAGAACTGTGAGGAATTGCCACCATCTGTACCTTACGAGGAAGCGGCGGACGAAACACGCACTGTACTTGACACCATTATACCTGAAAACCCGAACCAGCCTTACGACATGCGTGAGGTGATCGAGGGCATTATCGATGCAGACTCTTTCTTTGAAGTGCACAAGAACTTCGGCGAGAACATCGTGGTTGGCTTTGCCCGCTTGGGTGGTCGCAGCATCGGCATCGTGGGTAACCAACCTGCCGTACTAGCCGGTGTACTCGACATTAATGCCAGTACCAAAGCTGCTCGCTTCGTGCGCTTCTGTGATAGCTTCAATGTGCCTTTGCTGGTACTCGAAGACGTACCGGGCTTCCTGCCAGGCACTGATCAGGAGTGGCGCGGCATCATCACCAACGGTGCCAAGTTGCTTTACGCTTTCTGCGAGGCGACTGTACCACGTATCACCGTGATTACCCGCAAAGCCTACGGCGGTGCTTACGACGTAATGAATTCCAAGCACATCGGTGCCGACATGAACTACGCCTGGCCAACTGCCGAAATCGCGGTAATGGGTGCTCAGGGTGCTGCCGAGATCATCTTCAAGCGTGAGATTGCCGAAGCCGAAGATCCGGCTGCAAAGCTTGCTGAAAAGGTGCAGGAGTACAAGGACAAGTTTGCTACGCCATACCGTGCCGCGCACCGTGGCTTCATTGATGAGGTGATTATGCCAAGCGAAACACGCGCTAAGCTGATCAAGGCCTTCAAGATGCTGGAAAACAAGGCCGTGAGCCTGCCTCGCAAGAAGCACGGCAACATCCCGCTTTAACTGCATTGAGTAACGAGCATGTACAGTCACAGAACATCTGGCTGTACATGCTCGTTATGTTTAACAACCATTGTCTATACACTACTGAAAACGACCCTGATGAGAAAAGAATCTTTCGAGTTCCTTGAGAAATATCTAAACAACTCCTCTCCTACCGGCTTCGAGTCTGAAGGACAGAAACTGTGGCTGGAGTATGTCAAGCCATACATTGAAGATTACTTTGTGGATACTTACGGCACCGTAGTAGGTGTGATCAACCCGGAAGCGGAGTACAAAGTAGTGATCGAGGCGCATGCCGATGAGATATCCTGGTTTGTGAACTACATCACACCGGAAGGCTACATCTACCTGAAGCGCAATGGTGGTTCCGACGCACTGATCGCTCCATCAAAAAGAGTGAACATCTATACCTCCAAAGGCATCGTAAAGGCTGTTTTCGGTTGGCCGGCTATACACGTGCGCAAAGTTGAGAATGACAAGGCTCCTACTATTGAGACGGTGTTTTTGGACTGCGGGGCCAGCAACCGCGAGGAAGTAGAGAAAATGGGTATACACGTAGGTTGCGTGGCTACCTTTGAAGACGAGTTTACGGTGATGAACGACAAGTTCTACGTAGGCCGTGCACTCGATAACCGCGTGGGCGGTTTTATGATCGCTGAAGTGGCCCGTATGATCCACGAGCGCAAGCACAAACTGCCATTCGGTCTGTACATCGTGAATGCGGTGCAGGAAGAAATTGGTCTGCGTGGTGCAGAAATGATCGCGCACCGCATTAAGCCGGACGTAGCCATCATCACCGACGTGACGCACGATACGCAGTCCCCGATGTACGACAAGAAGAATAGCGGCGACATCCACTGCGGCAAGGGCCCTGTTATCGCCTACGGCCCAGCCGTGCAGAACAACCTGCGTGATCTGATCATCAATACGGCACAGGAAAAAGAGATTCCTTTCCAGCGTTCTGCCGTTTCACGTGCAACCGGAACCGACACTGATGCGTTTGCATACTCTAACGCGGGTGTAGCCTCGGCTTTGATCTCATTGCCACTGAAGTACATGCACACAACAGTGGAGACTGTGCATAAAGACGACGTAGAGAACGTTACGAAACTGATATACGAGACACTGCTAAAAATCGAAGACAACCAGGACTTCCGTTACCTGAAATAGAAATCGCTTTTAGCCCTAGAGAACCACACAGCGCCTGACTGGCTTGTGTGGTTTTTTGTTTTACCACCATCCCAAATTGCTTACTTTTGAACATGCGCTTCCCCTATACCTTCACCGACCAGATGGGCCACCAGATTACGCTGCCACACTTGCCGCAGCATATCGTTTCGCTCGTGCCTTCCCAAACAGAGTTGCTTTTTGACTTAGGACTGGAAGACCGCATTGTGGGCCTGACCAAGTTCTGCATTCACCCCAAAGATAAAGTAAAACAGAAGAGCATTATCGGGGGCACGAAGAACTTTAAGTTGGAAGTGATTGACGAGCTGAAGCCGGATTTGATTATCGGAAACAAGGAGGAGAACTACGAAAAAGGTATAGCAGCATTGCAGGAAAAGTACCCCGTCTGGATGAGCGACATCTATACCTTGGAAGACTCGTTGGAGATGATCAGTCAAATTGGGAAACTGACAGGTACTGAAGTTAAAGCACAGAAACTAGTACAAGGTATAGCCCTTGGTTTCGAGAAGCTGAGACCGGCGCAGCCCGCTATACCTACGGCTTACTTTATCTGGCGCAAACCTTATATGGCGGTGGGCAGCGACAACTTCATCGACCACATGCTGCAGCGTTACGGTCTCAGCAATATTTTCGCCGATCAGCCCCGTTATCCGGAAATATCGCCTGAGCAACTGCAGGCAGCCAATCCACAACTGATCCTGCTGTCATCAGAGCCCTACCCTTTCCAGGAAAAGCATTTTGCTGAGTTCCGAGAACTATGCCCGCAAGCGAAGATAAAAGTAGTGGATGGGGAAATATTCAGCTGGTATGGGAGCAGGTTGCTGAAAGCTCCAGAGTATTTGCAAGGTGTAATTGCAGAGGTCAAATAAGGTATAGCGCCAATGACATCAACTTAAGTATTTTTTGTCATTTCGACCTGGAGCCCTCGTTTCTGGAGAAATCAGAAATATTGCTATTCTTTTGAGACAAACCAGATGACTATATTCTTTCGAGATGACAACCGGGGGCAATAGCTCCCCGAATAACGGCATTGGGTATAGCGCCCCTTAAGCTCCTAATTGCTTTAACAAACGCTCTGCCCGTTCGGCTATACCTTGAAAATAAGCAGCGTCTTCCTGCACTTGCGTTGCCGTTCTACCTATGACTTTTCGCTTGTTCATCGGGTCAGTCAGATTGGAAAACTTGACGATCTTAAAAACCCGCTCTGCCTGTATGGTGGTTCCTTCAACTGCCTGTTCCAATTTCCCGATTAGCAATTGCCTGAAATCCTTTTTTTCAATCGCCTCTTCATCGAGCAAGCGCAACACGGCAGCAACCGCTTCGTCTTCAAAATCGGAGTTGATGGCAATGTCGATCAGCTTATCGGTAGATGGTGCGGGGAGGCGCAGCAGGGTAAGGTAGCCTCCGCCTTGCTTGGCTGCAGTGGCGTAGTACTTCAGCCAAAATGAATTGGTGAGCGGATCTTTGTAAACGGCAGCGTAGCCACCTTCGGCAGTCTCCATCAGTTCGAACTGCGGCAGCAACACCTCAATCAGGCTGGCATCCCCGTACAAATAGCGCTTTCCCATCAATCATTAATCACTATTCATTCACTGTTACTTCAAAGCCCATTTTCTCAAGATCTTCCCAAAACCGAGGGTAGGACTTACGCACCACATGCGGTTCCTGAATCTGGATAGGCTGCAACAAGGCGATCGGAGCAAAAGCCATAGCCATACGGTGATCTTCGTAGGTCCTGAAATTCAACTCCCGATTGGTCAATAGGGTTGGGTTCATCTGGAAGACCCCAGGGGTTCTCTCTTCCAATGAGGCACCCATACTCAGCACCTCAATCTGCAACGCCTGAATGCGGTCTGTTTCTTTGATGCGAAGGCTCTCCAATCCGGTCATCTCTACGGCTATACCTAAGGCTGCACACAGCGCCACAACAGTCTGCGCCAGATCAGGGCAATTGCTAAAATCGAAGGTTACTCTTTTCTCGGCATGCTTTTTTGTGAGACGCACTCCTTCTTGCTTGAACTCGGTATGAACGCCTAGTCTGCGCATGATGTCCACAATGGCTTTGTCGCCCTGGTGGGAGTCTTCACGCAAACCCAGTAGCGTTACATCTGCCTCTTTGGCCAAGGCCACCATGCTATACCAGTAGCTGGCCGCTGACCAGTCTGATTCCACGGCGAAAGTAGCGGGATTATATTTTTGGTTCGGCACCCTGATCATGTTTTCCTCAAAGCTGGCCTCTACTCCGAAGTGCTGCATCAGGGCCAGGGTCATTTCGATGTAAGGGCGTGAACTGATCTTCCCTTCCAGCTCCAGCTCCAGCCCATCGGGCAACAATGGCGCCACCATGATCAAAGCGGAAATGTACTGGCTGCTGATATCGCTGCGAACTTTCAACTGCTTTTTGCCGCTGCCTTTAAAGCCGCTGATCTGGAGGGGCGGATAACCTTCTTCGCCCAGGTATGCTATACCTGCGCCCAGTTCCTGCAAGGCCTCTACCAGCACTTTGATCGGACGCTGGCACATGCGATCAGTTCCAGTAAGTGTTTTTTGCTGACCTGTCACGGCATAGTAGGCCGTTAAGAAGCGCATCACCGTACCCGCGTCTTCGGCGTCGATGGTATCCGAGTCACTTTTCAGGAGTCTTTGCAGGAGTTGGGTATCATTGGCCTCGGAGAGGTTCTCCAATTTGGATTCTCCCCCAGCCAAGGCTGCGATAATTAAAGCACGGTTTGCCTCGCTTTTGGAGGCTGGTAATTGCACACGACCTTTCAGTATACCTGTAGGGTGCGAAAGAGTAACGGTTTTCGTCATAGTAGCTGGTAATAGCGCAATGCTTCCTGTATTTCTGCCACGGTCATAGGCTGGTCCCAAACGGCCTTGCCTATACCTTGCAACAGCGTACAGTTGATAGTAGAATGGGTATTTTTCTTGTCCTGCAAGGCCAGTTTGGCCATCGCCTGAACATCTTCTTCGGTGAGTTTCACCTTTTCGTAGATCGACACCAGAAACGTCTCGATCTGATCCAGTTCCCGCTTCGTGAGCAAGTCTTTCTTCATGGACAGGTATGCCTCACACAGCATCCCGACCGCAATGGCCTCGCCATGCAACAGTTCACGACCGGGCTGCTCCATCAGGTAACTTTCTACGGCGTGGCCCACGGTATGGCCGAAGTTGAGCACTTTGCGGTAGCCGCCCTCCAACGGATCGGCCTCCACCACAGCCGATTTTATACCTACCGAGTGCCGGATCAGTGCGTCCCAGTCTTCGGTAAAAAGGCCGATGTGGCGCTGCTCTTCGAAGGCAGCAGCGTCGGCGATTAGCCAATGCTTGATGATCTCGGCATAACCTGACTTGAGCTGGCGCTGTGGAAGCGTGTTCAGAAAAGAGGGATCAATGATGACGGCCTTAGGCTCTTTGTATACCCCGATGTGGTTTTTGAGTCCGTGGAAGTCTATACCTGTTTTGCCGCCCACGCTGGCGTCGACCTGGGCAAGTAACGTAGTAGGCACCTGCACAAAGTACATCCCGCGTTTGAACGTAGCCGCACAGAAACCACCCATATCCCCGATCACACCGCCACCTAGATTCACCAACACCGACCAGCGGTCCAGATTAAGCTCCGTCATGCGCTGCCAGATATGCTCGCAGGTCTGCAGGGTTTTGTTTTCCTCACCGCTCTTTATCTGGATGATATCATGCTCGGGCAGGTAGGGCTTTACCTGAGGATAGCAATGGTGCAAGGTGTTCTCGTCTACCAGTACTGCTACTTTCGAGAAGGCAAGATTTTTAAGCACCGTTTGCAGCTGTGGCAGCACGTCTCGCCCAATGTATATGCTTTCAGTCACGCGGATTAGGTTTTGATAGATATATCCAAGGGAATAGCGTCTTCACTAGCCTGCGCTAAGCGCTTCCCATATTCGATTCTTTGAAACAAATTTCTGTTGCTCAAATGAGAAGAGCTCAACTTCACAAAACTTCTAACTTCTAATTCGACGCAGCACTAGGTATATGTTTACGAAGCTTGTTCCGGCTTAGTGTCAGGCTTTACTTCCGGATTTCCAGCCTGCATGATCATGGTTTGCTTTCGGATAGACTCCACATGAATCAACTTATAGAGTTCTTCCACAAAAGCAGGGTTTATACCTGCTTCGGTTGCCCAGTCGGCACGGGTTTGGAAAATTTCTTTCCAGCGCTCGAGCTGTAGCACCTGCACGTTGTTCTGTTTTTTATACTCCCCGATCTGTTCTACTAAGGCCATGCGCCTCGCCAAAGCTCCAATTAAGTCGTGGTCGGCCGCATCAATCTTCAGCCGCAATTCCTCCGCCCGGTTCACCAGTTCGGCGTCATCATAATTTGTTTTGCGTACCTGGAGCTTGGCCAGGATATCGGCTAACGCCGCTGGCGTCACCTGCTGCTCCGGGTCGCTTAGGGCTTCTGCTGGATTTGGATGAGTTTCAATCATCACGCCGTCATAGCCCATGTCAAGTGCCCGTTGCGACAAGGGGTGAATCAGTTCGCGGGTACCACCAATGTGGCTCGGGTCTACGATCACAGGTAAACCCTGAAAACGGGCCTTCAGCTCGATCGGGATCTGCCATACCGGCAAGTTGCGGTACTTAGACTGCTGGTACGAGGAAAAACCACGGTGAATAGCGGCCAGATCTGTTATACCTGACTGGTAGATGCGCTCGATCGCTCCGATCCAAAGTGCAAGGTCCGGGTTCACGGGGTTTTTCACCATCACAGGCACTTGCACGCCCCTCAGCGCATCGGCTATCTCCTGCACGGCAAAAGGGTTCACGGTGGTGCGGGCACCGATCCAGAGCACGTCTATACCTTGCTTTAGGGCTTCTTCCACATGCCGACCAGTAGCTACCTCAGTCGTCACACGCATACCCAGCTCCCGCTTCACGCGGCCCAGCCACTCCAGTCCCTGCAGGCCTATACCCTCAAATGTGTTGGGTCTGGAACGCGGCTTCCAGATACCGGCCCGGAACAGGTGCACATTCAACTTTTTCAGAGCCTCCGCCGTCTCCATCACCTGCTGTTCGCTCTCAGCGCTGCAGGGTCCGGCAATGACTAGCGGACTACCCCGCTCAGCTAGTAAATCAGAGAAATATGTGTCTTTATTCTTGAAGTTCATGCGTGTCAATTGTCCATACAAAGGTACGACAATTACAACAGTTATGTAGCGGATCTAGTTTAAGGGTGTACTTGCACTGAAAAACAGTACAAAAATATACCTTAAGTACCAGGTGCCCATAGTGTATAACTATAACGCATACACTATCTTTGCGCCGATTAACACGCTATTACATGAACCCGGTTACCAACGTTTCTTTCGACGATACAGCTGTCGCTTTTTCATCCAAGTCTGACGCTGAGCTTTATAAAATGTACCTGCTGTTCAAGTCCATGAACAGCAACAAATTTGTTAAACTGGGTGGCAATCTGCTAAACACAGCTATCAAGCTGCACTTGCCGGTTAAATTTATCATCAAACCGACCATTTTCAATCACTTCTGCGGCGGCGAAACAATTGAGGAATCGGAGCGCGCCATCCGCGAGTTGGCCAAATATAATATCGGTACCATCCTGGACTATTCGGTAGAGGGTGAAGGCGTAGACAGAAGTTTTGATGAAACACGCGATGAGATCCTGCGCACGGTAGAGCGGGCACTGGGAAATAAGCACATCCCCTTCTCGGTTTTTAAAGTAACCGGCCTGATGCGTACCGACCTGTTAGAGAAAGTGCAGGCAGGCGAAAAGATGACGGCTGATGAGCAAGCCGCTTTTGAGCGTGGCCGCCAGCGTGTGAATGATATCTGCAAGCGTTGCTACGAAGCGGATGTGCGTGTATTTGTGGACGCTGAGGAAAGCTGGTTCCAGGAAACGATCGATAACCTGGCCTATGAAATGATGGAACTCTACAACAAGAAGAAGGCTATCGTTTACAACACATACCAACTTTACCGTCACGATCGCCTCGACGCACTGGTGCGCGATTACGAAAACGCCGTAGCCAAAGACTATATACTGGGTGCAAAGCCTGTGCGTGGTGCCTACATGGAAAAAGAGCGTAAGCGTGCCGAAGAGCAAGGATACCCGAGCCCAATCAACCCAACCAAAGAGGCTTCTGACAAATTATACAACGACGGACTACGCTTCTGCATCGACCACATAGACCGCATTTCGCTCTGCGCCGGTACGCACAACGAAGACAGCTGCTACCTGCTCATGGAAATGATGGACGAGAAAGGTATAGCGCCAAACGACGAACGTGTGTTCTTTGCCCAGCTTTACGGCATGAGCGACAACCTGTCGTACAACCTGGCCAATGCGGGTTACAATGTAGCCAAGTACGTGCCTTACGGTCCGGTGGAGTCGGTGATGCCTTACTTGCTGCGTCGTGCCAACGAGAACACAGCTATTGCCGGCCAGAGCAGCCGTGAGTTCGGACTGATCAGCAAAGAGATGGAGCGCCGCAAAACGGTGAAGCGTTTCTAAGCTAGACCGGGTGCTTTTGCTCGAAGTGGTCTGCTTATAAATGGTATGTTGCCATACCCCGAACTGCTTTGAGTCTGAACAGCCATAAAAATAAGAAGGCCCTGCATTGCTGCAGGGCCTTCTTATGTGTTTAGAACTATAAGGTATACTCTGTAGTTCTGCTATTAATTACTGTACAGTTACAGTAGTGTCAGCTTCAACTTCAACAGTAGTGTCAGCTTCAACTTCTTCAGTAACAACTTCTTCAGTCTCAACAACCTCAGTTTCTACAGCTTCAGTTTCAGTTGCAGTTTCTTCAGTGTTGCATGCTGTGAAAGCTACCAGGGCGAACGCTACGAAAGCGAATTTGAACAAATTTTTCATTTTGTGTTTGTGATTAAGTGTTTTGGTTTCGAATTTGAACTTCATACCGGAAACCCGGATAGGTAACCCGGTATTTTTTATTTTTTTAAAATATTTTTTTGTTGGGTTACAAAAAGCGGCCTGGCGTATTAAAAATAGAACGGCATGAGGAAGAGTTTGTATGAGACGGATGAGGCGATCATGGAGGGGATTCGGAATGACGATGACCGCGCACTCGCACATCTTTATAAGCTGCACTTCCCAATGATATCGCACTTCATCATTAGTAACAGTGGAACTGATGATGAGGCAAAAGACATTTACCAGGAAGGCGTAATCGTCTTCTACGAGAAGATAAAGGGAAACAGCCTGGAGCTTAGCTGCCAGATCAAGACCTACCTCTACTCTGTGTGCCGCAGGCTGTGGCTGAAGCGCCTGGCCGAAAAGGGCCGCTACGCCAACCGAATTGAGGACTCTGAGAATTACCTGAGCCTGGAAGAGGATGTGCCGCAGCACGAAGAGAATGAGCGTCAGTTCAGCATGATGGCGGAGGCTTTGGAGCAGCTCGGTGAACCTTGCCGCACTTTATTGGAGGACTTTTACATCCGGTCACAGGGCATGCAGAACATTGTAGAGAAGTTTGGCTATACAAACACCGACACTGCCAAAAACCAGAAGTATAAGTGCCTGCAACGCCTTAAAAAACTGTTTTTCACCTCTTATAAACCAGAGGCATAGGATAGACCAGAATGAATTTTAGCACCTTATAAGAAGGTATTTTTATAAAACCATGTTTGACTACCGCATATACGAGCAAATAGAGCGCTACCTGGCCGGCACCATGCCTGCTGAGGAGAAAGCTGCCTTTGAGGCGCTGTTGCTCTCCGACCTGCGGCTTGCCGACCAGGTACAGGAGCACCGACAAGTATTGCAGGCAATGCAGCAGTATGGCCAGCGCCAGCAGCTGCGCCATAAGCTCAGCAGCATCCACACAGAAATGGAAGCTGATTCGCACGGCATTAACAGTGAACTCACTGCCTGGAAAGTTTTCTTTAAGAAGCATGCCCAGACCATGGCGGTTGCCGCCAGCGTTTCTCTGTTGTCAGTATTTGGTACGCTTTGGAGTGTACAGCAAATAAAAGAACCTGTACAGCAGCAGACCGCCCGCTACATTGAACTTCGCCGTGAAGTAGAGAAGATCAAAAAAGAACAGCGTGCCATCATCAACGGTATTGCCAGCGCGGACGCGACAACCCCAGCCCCACGTACAGCCCGCTTTAGCGGCACTGGTTTCGCCATCAGCCCGGATGGGTATGTCGTTACCAGCTCACACGTTATCCAAGGTGCTGACTCTATCCTGATTGAAAACAAGGCTGGCCTTAAGTTTAAGGTAACCGAAGTGCACCGCAACACAGATTATGACCTGTCTATTCTGAAAGTAGAGGATCCGGCCTTCGCTGGTTTCAGCAAGCTACCTTATACTTTCAAAACAGCTTCTTCTGATCTGGGTGAGCGCGTCTATACGCTTGGTTTCCCGCGTGAAGACATTGTGTTTGGCGAGGGTTCGCTGAGCTCAGCCTCCGGCTTCGAGGGCGACACCACTTCCTATCAGATCTCTATACCGCTCAACCCGGGTAACAGTGGCGGACCACTGCTTGATGACAAAGGCAACATCATTGGTGTGATCAATGGTAAGCAGGCAGGTCAGGAAGGTGCCGCTTTCGCTGTCAAGTCATCCTACCTGCTTCAGATGGTGAACGAAATGAAAGAGCGTGAAGCCGGCCTGGCAGTTAGCCTTCCACAGCAAAACAACCTGAATGGTACTTCCCGCACACAGCAACTTAAGAAACTTCAGGACTATATCTTCGTTGTAAAAGTTTATAATTAAGACACATTAATATTGTTTTATTACAACACCAAGAAGGACTATCTGCAACTCAGACGCAGATAGTCCTTCTTTTTTATAACTTTTTTAAAAAGATACAGTTAAATAAACAATGTACATCCCGACCAAAGGGGTACAATTTGTTAAATCGTGAACTATAAAAAAATAACTATGAAAATGCGAATGCTAAAACCTTTTGCTGCTGTTTTTGCGACAGGCTTTTTATTTAGCTGCGCCAGCAGTAATGATACAATGGACACAACCGCCATGGACGAAACAACAACCATGAGCGAAACTACCACCATGGCCGGTAATGATGCCACCATGGATACAGAAGTAACTACTGATGCCACTACCGGTACTACAAACATGGAGGCTTCCGCTACCATGGATGCCAATGCCGAAACCAGCTCGATGGCTATACTTGATGCAGCCAGAACCAGAAGCGACATTTCTACTTTTATGGAACTGGTACAGTCTGCTAATATTTCAAGAGCTTTTGAGCAGGAAGGTGAGTTTACCATCTTCGCTCCGAACAACGAGGCCTTTGAGCAACTTCCTGCTGGTCAGTTAGATTATCTGAAGAAACCTGAGAACAGAAATGAGTTGATCCAGATTCTGCAGGCCCACATTATTGCTGGTAAGGTAACGACCGCTCAACTGGAAACAAACCAGCGTATTCAGGTAGGTCAGGATGACTACATCGAGATCGGTACTGCCGGTGCCAACCCGAATGCCTTTACCATTGGCGGAGCCAACATCGTAGAGTCTAACATTGAGGCTAACAACGGTGTAATTCACGTAGTTGACCGTGTACTTGTAACTGCTGATCGTGTATCAGAAGAATAATTAACACCATAATATACAAATAAGAAAGCCTTCCAACACGGAGGGCTTTCTTATTTGTAAGCACTTAAAATTATCTCAATTATACTTATATACGTGATGCATGGCCCTATTCCGTAACCATAGAGTTGAGCAGCCGTTACTATAAACTAGTCTGCAAAAAGAGCAGGCATTCATTATCATACTAATATAAACTAAATAAATAAGCTATGAACAGACAAGACAACGCGAACATGATGACAGCTATGTTCCGGGACCGTGACAGCGCAGAACGCGCTTATGAAGAACTACGTGCACGCGGTTATGACAAGGATGATATCAATGTGGTGATGTCGGACGAGGGTCGTAAGCGTCACTTCAGTGATGACGTGGACCGTGATGGTGACACCGAACTGGGAAATAAATCACTGGAGGGCGCCGGAGCCGGTTCAGCAATCGGTGGTACACTTGGTGCCATCGTGGGTGCTGTGGCAGCCATTGGTACTTCAGTGGCTATACCTGGCCTGGGTCTGGTTGTGGCTGGTCCGTTGGCGGCTGGTCTGGCCGGTGCCGGAGCGGGCGGTCTGACGGGTGGCCTGCTGGGTGCGCTGGTAGGTGCCGGTATACCTGAAGAACGCGCGAAGGTATATGAAGAAGGCGTGAAGGAAGGTAATATCGTATTGGGCTTTAACCCACGTTCGCCAGAAGACGCACGCTACTTCGAAGATCACTTCCAGAAGAACCGCGGAGAGCATATTTATTACTAAGGTTTCATACCTTACATAAAACAAAGGCTTGGCTTTTCCCTTGTGGCGAAGTCGAGCCTTTGTCTTTTCTATACCTTATCCTGCTGTGCAATTTCGCCTGCAAATGCCATGCTGCGGAATAATCCGAACATACAATCACTGTTTTTCCGTATGCCCTTAAAAACATGTAGAAATAACAAAAAGCAAAAATAAGACTATGAAAAACCTATGGATGGCAGCCACCCTCACATTGGGCGCGCTCGCCTTTGCATCCTGTAGCTCTGACACACAGGAAACAGACACCACCGCAAACGTAGACACGGAACTGAATACAACTGCCGCAGCCGACACCACCCTGAATGAAGACAAGCGGGAGTTTATGAGCAAGGCGCACAGCATCAGCACACAACAGGTGGAGCTGGGCAAACTGGCAGCCGAAAGAGGGGTGAATACGCAGGTGCGTGAGTATGGGCAGCAAATGGTAGACCTTTATTCCAAGAAACTGGAAGAGCTACAGGATATGTCCAGGCAGTACAGCACAACACTGCCTCAGCAAATGGAAGAAGACCATGCAGGACGTGTGCAGGAGCTGCGTGACAAAAACACTGATGAGTTTGATCAGTCCTACTGGGATACCGTGGTGGACGCGCATAAAGATGCCCTCAGTGAATTTGAGGACAATGTGAAAGACATTGAGGAAACAGACAATACAACCTTCAACCTGTGGGCCCGCAATACCACAAAAGAGATCCGGGCACAGATGGAAAATGCCATGCGTTTCAGGCAGGATTACAGAAACTAAGTCAACAGAGAGACAGGCGGTGCATCATGCATCGCCTGTTTTGTTTAAATACTTTGCTTTATGATACCCTCCAGCACTGTCCAGGTATGGCGGGCCAGGATCTTTTGGCCCTCTGCATTGGGATGCACGCCATCCGGCAGGTTAAGATGCCGCATACCGGCTACGCCTTCAAGTAAGAAAGGGACAAAGGTCACATTATTCCTGATAGCCAATTCTCTGAAAAGCTTTCTGAACTCTGCTGCGTAGCGCCCTGGCACAATGTCAGGAAACTCCATACCTGACAAAATAATCTGCGCCTCCGGGTGTTTGTGCTTTACCTTGTCAATGATCTGCTGCAAATTTTGAGAGGTTTCCCGGGCAGGTATACCCCGCAGTCCGTCATTGGCGCCAAGAGCCAGCACAAAAATATCGATTGGAGCAGCCAGCCAGCGATCGAGCCGGTATAGGCCGCTGGAAGTGGTGTCGCCGCTGATGCCTGCATTGATCACTGTATAGTCGTCATACTCTTCTTCTTTCAGCTTTTCCTGTATCAGCGACGGGTAGGCCTGTGCTGTGGGCAACCCATATCCCGCTGTCAGGCTGTCTCCGAAAAAAAGAATTGTCTTCATAGTCATTTAATTTTGGCTATACCTGCACCAGCACATGCTTTCCTGGTTATCAGGCTGTATGATGCGACTGCAACCGTTACGTTCCGGATACAATTTTCCGGGCCTGGGCATGCTCCGGAAACGAAAAAAAAGAGATAACAGTTATATAAAGAAGAGAGGCTTTCCGTAAAACAAGAAGGCGGTCTCCTTGTTTTATCATTAGCGGAAGCGCTGCTTTGCGATAAAGCTATATTTATACTACATTAGGACTCGCCTTAAAGAATTGCTCGTGGCCTCATCTACGGCACTACTTTTGCGTAGAGAATATGTGGTCCAACAAACTAAATTAGATGCTATCCTTGACAACCAGATTAAAAATATTTCTTTCTGTACTGGCCGTGATCTTACTTACGGGTTCTTTTATCCTGTACAGCAAAAACAGTACACCTGCCGGTAAAAACGAAATTCTGATCAAAGCTCTGATGCAGGGCTTGAGCACTATGCACTATAAGCCGGAGAAGGTAGACGATAACTTTTCTAAAAAAGCCTTTAAGCTATACCTGGATCGTCTGGACTTCAACAAGAAGTTCCTGCTCGAGTCAGATGTGGCTATGCTGCGCCAGTACGAAACCCAGTTGGATGACCAGTTGCGTGCCGGTTCTTTTGAGTTCTTCGACCTTTCGGCTGACCTGATCGAGAAGCGTACCAAAGAGTCTGAGGCCTTCTACAAGGAGATTCTGGCCAAGCCGTTTGATTTTTCGAAGGATGAGAACATTGAGCTGGACGGTAAGAAACTGAAATATGCCAAAGACAAAAATGAGCTGAAAGAAGCCTGGAGAAAGCAGCTGAAGTACCAGACACTGGTGCGCCTGGCTGAAATGCAGAAGCAGCAGGAAAAAGCCACAGCTAGCGCTGACAGCAAAGAAACCCGTAAAACGCCGGAGCAATTGGAAGCTGAAGCCCGAGACAAAGTGATGACAGCTTACAACGAGCTTTACAAGCGTTTGGCGCAGGTTACGCGCGACGATCGCCGTTCCACTTACATCAATGCAGTGGCCAACGTGTACGACCCTCATACAGGCTACTTCCCTCCAAAAGCTAAGAAAGACTTTGATATTGAATTTACCGGCCGACTGGAAGGTATAGGTGCCTCTCTTCAAGAGAAAGACGGTCAGATAAAAGTACTTGAAATCGTACCGGGAAGCCCATCTTACCTGCAAGGTGACTTGAAGCCGGGTGATGCGATCCAGAAAGTAGCACAGGGCAGCGGTGATCCGGTACTGATAGAAGGCATGCGCATCGACGATGCCATTCAGCTGATCCGTGGTAAAAAAGGAACTGAAGTTCGCCTGACAGTACGCAAGCCGGATGGCAGCACCCGTATTATCCCAATTGTGCGTGACGTGATTGTGTTTGAAGAGACTTATGCCCAGAGTGCTATGATCGATGACAAGCAGAAGATCGGTTATATCAAGCTCCCTGGCTTCTATGCTGACTTTGAGCGTAATGGTGGCCGTAACAGTGGTGCCGACGTGAAGGCTGAGATCGAAAAATTGAAAGCAGCAGGTATGCAAGGCCTCGTGCTGGACCTGCGTAACAACGGTGGTGGTTCTCTAGCCGATGCCGTTGAGATGGCTGGCTTGTTCATTGAGCAGGGTCCGATCGTACAGGTTCGTACCTCTTCTGGTAAGACTGTTGTGCTGGATGACCGTGACCCGGAAGTACAGTATACTGGTCCACTGGTGATCATGGTGAACTCTAACAGTGCTTCGGCTTCTGAAATTCTGGCAGCGGCCATGCAGGACTACAAGCGTGCTGTTATTGTAGGTACACCTACTTTTGGTAAAGGTACTGTGCAGCAATTCGTTGAGATTGACGAAGCCCTGCCATCGCAGTTTGACCCGTACAAGCCTTTTGGTGCGCTGAAGCTGACGATCCAGAAGTTCTACCGTATCAACGGTGGTACTACGCAGCTGCGTGGTGTAACGCCTGACGTTATTCTGCCAGACGCTTACAGCTACCTCGAGTTTGGTGAGAAAGAGCAGGATTATGCGCTGCCGTTTGACGAGATTTCACCGGCCCGCTACAAGCCCTGGACCCGCACTAAGCTAAATATCCCGACCATACAGTCGAACAGCAAGAGCCGTATTGCAGGAAACGAGAGCTTCAAAGTAATTCAGCAGAGTGGCGAAAGACTCAAAAAACAGTCTGATATCACAACCCGCTCACTGAGCATGAAGAAGTACATGGAAGAAGAGAGAAAGAGCGAAGCTGCAAACAAACAGCTTGAAGAAGCTCAGAAAAATGTTCCGGTGCTGAACGTGTCACGTTTGAAAACAGATCTGCAGGCTATCTCAGGTGACACTGCCAAGATGGCCCGTAACAAAGACTTCCTGAAGTCGCTGCAGAAGGACGTGTATGTAGAAGAATCCGTGGCGATCATTAAAAATGATTTGAAGTAATTGCCTTCAATTGGTAATAAGGAGAAAGCCGGCTATGCAGATAGCCGGCTTTTTTTTATTTTGCATCTTCGCCTCAACTAGAACAATATTCATGAAACACCTCAACCTGCTTCAGGGCTCCCGATCGAAACGTTACACCCTTACATGTTTTACAGCAGTCCTCCTCTCCTTCTCAGCTTGCGCACCCCGTCCTCAAACACAGCCAGAGGCCGCTAAGCGAGGCGTAGTTGCTGACAAAGCCATGGTGGTTTCCGCTCACCCGGATGCTTCTAACATCGGTTTAGAGATTTTGCGCAAAGGCGGCAATGCCTATGACGCAGCCATCGCCACACAGTTTGCTCTGGCCGTTTGCTATCCGGTAGCCGGCAACATCGGTGGAGGGGGCTTTCTGGTATACCGCCATCATACTGGCGAAACCGGCGCACTTGACTTCAGAGAGAAAGCTCCCGCAGCTGCGCATCGCGATATGTACCTAGACTCACTGGGCAATGTGATTCCTGACCTCAGCCTAATGGGCCACCTGGCAGCAGGCGTACCAGGTTCTGTCGATGGTATGATCAAGCTGCATGAAAAGCTTGGTTCGATGTCATTTGCCGAATTAGTGCAGCCTTCAATCGACCTGGCTCGCCGCGGTGTGGTGCTCACTGAGCGTGAGGCACGCATGCTGAACAATGCCAGAGAACGGATGATCAGGTATAACAAGCATACCCCCTACCTCACCCGTGCACAGGCCTGGCAGCCTGGTGACACGCTCTACCACCTCGACCTGGCCCGTACGCTGGAGCGCATCCGCGACCGTGGCCGTGAGGGCTTCTACGCCGGTGAGACAGCCGACCTGATTGTGAAAGAGATGCAGCGCGGCGGCGGACTGGTTTCACACCAGGACCTGCGCGACTATAATGCCGTTTGGCGTACGCCTATTACAGGGCAGTACAAGAACCTGAAAGTTACCTCCATGTCGCCTCCATCGAGCGGAGGTATAGCCCTGATGCAGCTGCTGACCATGGTAGAGCCTTACGACTTAAAAGGTTACGGCTGGCAGCAGCCCCAGACCATACAGGTAATGACCGAAGCCAAGCGTCGGGTATATGCAGACCGTGCCACTTACCTCGGCGATCCGGATTTTTATAAAGTGCCTAGCAGCGGCCTGTTGGATCGCAGCTACCTGCAGGAGCGCATGCAGAACGTGAGTATGGAGCGTGCCACGCCTTCGTCAGAAGTAAAAGCTGGCGAGCTGCCCATATACGAATCAGATCAGACAACCCACTTTAGCATCGTAGACCAGTTTGGCAATGCCGCTTCCATAACCACAACCATCAACGGTGGTTACGGCTCCATGGTCGTGGTAGAAGGTGCAGGCTTTCTGCTCAACAACGAAATGGACGACTTCAGCGCGAAACCAGGCGTACCTAATATGTTTGGCCTGATCGGTGGTGAAGCGAACTCCGTACAGCCCGGCAAACGCATGCTTAGCGCTATGACACCTACCATACTGGAAAAAGACGGCAAGCTATTCATGGTGGTAGGCACACCGGGCGGTTCTACCATTATTACTTCTGTTTTCCAGACGATCTTGAACGTGGTGGAGCACGGCATGACCATGCAGGAAGCCGTAGCTGCTCCTCGCTTCCACCACCAGTGGCTGCCTGACGAGATACAGCACGAGCCGGATGCCATCTCTCCTGAGGTAAGAGCTGCGCTGGAGAGCAAGGGCTATAAGCTGAAGCAAAGAGGCAAGTACGGTGCCGTGGAAGGTATATTGGTTCTACCAAACGGCAAACTGGAAGGTGGCGCCGACCCACGCGGTGATGACACAGCCGTTGGTTTTTAAACAGGTATAGCCAGCTATCTGCTTGGAAAGAAAAATTATTTGTATAACTCTCAACTTACAGAAGTCACAAAAAAAGAAGAAGCCCGCAGGTATAGCACCTGCGGGCTTCTTCTTTTTCATACAAGGTATACGCTAGCCATTCCTGCGTTTCTCGATGAAGCCCCCAATATAAGTGGCCATCGCGGCTATACCTGTGGTACTCATCAGGCCAAAGATCAGTTTGCGGCGATTTAAGGTGGCAGGGTCAAATTTTGTTTCTGTCTCCACATCCGGCACGGCAGCTTGCAGGAACGAACGCAGCGTTTGAACCAGCAAGAGACCGGTGATCCCCACTGCTACGTGCGCCATTTTTTGGTCACCTTTCTCCAGGTTTTTACTCAGCAGCAGTAGTCCGCTTCCGGCTATGGCAGGTATAAGTGCTGTCTTCGGACGTTTCTCGTTCATAAAATAGCTACTCAGGCCAGAGCCAATGAGGGTAGCAGCATGCACATTGTTTATAATTTGCGGTTTGTCTGTCATAGTCATTTCTTTTGGTTCGTCTACTTCATACCGATTGCTCCACGACTTGGTTCTACCTGTATAAACGACTTCGCCTGAAGAACTGCTATACCTGTACACAAAAAAAGCAGCCTCCCACAATGCAGGAGGCCGCTTTCAAATGCTATACCTGAGGTTTAGTTCTTCACCAGGCGCGACTGGTATACCTTGTCGCGTACCTGAATCTGCACAAAGTACATGCCGTTGCGCAGGCCAGGCAGACGCTGGTTAAGCGCTGCTGTTACGCTATCCAGACTTCCATCTAGCTTAACCACCTGAATACCTTCTGGTGAAATTACGGTCATCGTTGCTTTCTCAACTGAAGAAACATCTTCCGGCAGCACAATGGTGACAGCACCTTTTGTTGGATTCGGGTACATGCGGAACTCCTGGTTCTTGCGACGAGCCAGGCCAGTTGGCATATCGTTGTCGCGGATAGATAGTGTGAAAGAAGTATTCTCACCTTCCATCAGCTTAGCACTGTAAGCCGACAAAGCGAATGTCACTGTTTCTACTTCTTCCACTGCTGCATCATCGTTCACGGTAACCGTAAACGTAGCGCTGGTCGCACCTTCTGGGAACACCACGATGATCTTGCCATCGGATGTCACCGCTGGAGTAGTCGTGTAGTCACCAGCCGTGCCATACGTTACATTAGCACCGTTGGTCACAGTAAGTGTTACTTCCTCACCCTGCACAGTCGCCTGGTCAAGGTTAAGGGTAATGGTCTTTGTGCCGGCATCCTCGTTTACTTCCAGCGTTGTTTCAGCGAAACTCACTGCCGACTTGTCATTGTCTTCAATTGTCAGCTCGAAGCTGTGCTCCGACGTCATACCCAAACCTGTGCTGGCAGCGTCAATGGTGAAAGACACGCTTTCGGAAAGCTCTACGAGGTTATCATCCACAATTTCCACTTCAAAGGAAGCAGTGGTTGCGTTGGCAGGGATCGTTACAATGATCTTACCATTATCAACGCCTGTTACAGTATAGTCAGCTGCAGAGGCAGTTGCTTCGTCAGCGATCATCACCGTTACGGTATGCTCTGTTGTCTGTGCTTCTGACAAAGTAAGACTCACATTAAACTTACCCGCATCTTCTGTTTTAGTAACTGAAGGCTCAGTAAAAGTAACAACTGGTGTAGCGCTAAACGTGAACCGAGCCGAAACTGGCACGTGATCCGAAGTTGTTGTTCTAAAGCTTGAAATACTGTTCAGGAACTGATTCTCAATGGCGATTGACTCGTCGATGTATTCGTCCGTCAAAGACTTCGACACAATGATGTGATCGAGGAAACTCTGATACGAGCCACCTGCATAGGTGAAGGCGCCTGTAGTGCTCAGGTCGTAAGTCAGAGCCTTGAAATCTTCGTCGTTTACAAAAGTTTCCAGTGAAGATGGCAGGTTGTTTACAACTGATACGTCCACGTCATCGTTCATGTCGCCTAGCAGCACCAGGTTCATGTTTGGATACTGCGCATCAAGACTGTCTTTCAGCACCTGCACGTCATACTTGCGCATGTTGTAACGGCTCACATCCGCACCAGAGTTGGCACGTGTGTGCAGGTTTACCAGATTGATACGCTGAGAAACACCATTCACCGTAGCCTCTACTTCTACCATATAAGGCAGGCGGCCGCTGGCCCAAAAACTGTCGCTAGTGCCCGGATAGTTCTCTAGTTGTCTTCCGTCAAGGATTTCCTTATACAGTGTATTTAAGAGCACTTTCTGGCTTTTGATCTGCACTGTTTCATTCTTATACACCAGGTATAGTTTCTGCGGATCCAAGGTAGAGCCGGAGCTTTCCTTTTGAGAGTAAGAATACACATCAGACTTCACGAAGCTGTAGCCTTCCAGTTCATTGATGAGCTGCTCCATCTTCTCGTCGTTAGAGATTTCCTGAAGCGCAATGATGTCAGCGTCTAAGGTCTCAAGTACTTTTTTTGTGTTGCTGTACTGCAGGTCCAGGTTGCTTGGGCCACCACTCGTGGAACCGAACCAGGCCACGTTCCAGGACACAATATCCAGTGTGCTGGTCTTCGGCAAAGAGCTACCAGTCAGCATACCTTTCTTGACAGAGAAGTCACCACTTGTGAAAGTAATGGCGCTTGTTGTGCGCAGCTTGGTGCTGGCAGGCTTAAAGCGAACATACACCTTGTTTGAAGCGGCAGCTTCTTCAGCAGAGTAAGTGATGGAAGAAGCAAAAGTTTCGTTGTCTTTTGAAAGCTCAAAGTCTTCCTCTACACTCAGTGTCATACCTTCGTAACCTGGTGCAGAGAAACTGAAGTTTTGTGCTTCAGAAGCATTTGGCGTTGCCACCATGCCGAAATCGTAGTTGAAGTCGCTGGCTAACAGGGCGCGATTCATGTTCTCTACCGCCACATCATCCACCGTCCAGCGAGCTGCACCGTCAGCCTTAGCTTCTGCTGTGTAAACAAAAGCCACGTACACATTTTCGCCATTGTAAGCGCTCAAATCAACAAAAGACTGTTTCCAGTAATCAGAAGCAAGCTCAGGGAAGTCACCGTTCAATTCAGTCCAGGTAGCAGTGCCTGGGGCGCTAGTTCCATCGTAGTCAGTGGATACCATCAGTTTCAGGCCTGGTCCTTTGAAGGCAGTTCTGGTCCAGAAAGTAAGGGCAGCGATATTGAAGTCGCTCAGATCCAGCGAAGGCGAGATCAACCAGTCTTCGTTTTCGCGGGCACTGCCGCTAAAGCCGTTGATCTGCACACCGTTGTTACGTGGGTTTTCTGTCGTCTCTCTACCAAAAGTAGTACAGCCCCATACCTGATCACCAGTTACATTAACTGCAGTCCAGCCACCCGGCAACGTTGTAGCGCAGTTGTTGAAGTTCTGAACGTATGGGCTGAAAACTTCAGCAGAAAGTGCCACAGTACCGTAGTCAACACCGTTGCTGCTGTGTGTGATCGTACTCGTGAAGTTACCAACAGCGCTGGTAGCTACTTTTACATATACTGTACGCGGCTCTTCTAGCTGACTAGGCGAGTAAACCAAACGCTGGCTATACTCACCATCTTCCGTCTTGGAAACACTGAAAGCACCATCTACAGCTACTACAACCTCGTTGGTGAGTTCGTGGCCAGTCAAGGTATAAGTAAGAATGTCAGCAACCTGATTGATACCCACCGTACCGAAAACCAGCGAAGAAGTGCTTACTTGTACTGGCTGCGGAGCCGGGTTTGTCTCTTCAATAACTATGTTATCAATGGCAACACCATCACGTGAACCGCCTACGCCAGTTTCCACATTTTCGTAAGTCACCCAGCGCAGCTGCACAATGTCTTTATTCTCGGCTCCAGCCGGCAGCATGGCTTTAAACGAAGTGATATCGTTATCCTCTAAGTCTTTGCTGGTATAGTCTGTGCTAGCTACTTCAATCCAGTCACCTGATTCACCAACACGGTACTGCAAGGTAACACCAACAGATCGGGGATGGTTATTAATCAATTCTACATCATAGGATACTTGTATACTGGATTTTCCTACTGTATTGATAGCAGTCGCAATCTGGTCAGATCCGTTGGCTGCATTGGCTGACAGCTGTACATAAAGTCTGTTTCCGCCGCCTGCCGTGTAATTATACACGTTTGCACCGCCCGACTGCTTTGTGTCTTTAACTGAAATAGGAGCATCAGCTGATGGAGTAGACGCTAAAGCTGCCGCTTTGGAGTTGTTGTACCCATTTAACCAGGCCGCAATGCCGGCTGGCAGCTCTGTCGTACTGCCCATACTACTAAAGTCGGTACTAAATGGAAGTGTTTGAGGAGTTGGATTGCTTTGCCCCTGCACTTCATTGCCAGCCCAAAGGCCACAGCAAAGCAGCACAAAAGCAGAAGCTTTGTGTAAATGTTTAAACATAAGTATAAGATTGATTTGAGATTGATTCTGACAGGAGATGATCATGCAATGTACTGATGCACATTGGCTTTAGGCTACAGCATGTAGAGTATAAAACCATCCTACAAATGTAAGCACTTGCATTTAATGTAAGGTTATGAAATCGTTATAAATAATGGCGCATCCCTATATAGTTCTATGAAATATTGCGTCACTACAGTTGTTTTAGCGCTTGCTCTATATCCTTAATTAAATAGTCCGCATCTTCTAGCCCGATATAAAAACGCACCAGGTTAAAGTCTAGCTTGCCTTTGTAATTCGAGCTTTTATCATAATAAGCCGCTGCCGGATAAATCAGGGACTCGTGTCCGCCCCAGGAAGCAGCCATGAGGAAGTGCTGCAAGCTGTTGCAGAAGTTTTCTACCTTACCAATATCATTTGTTTTAAGCGCAATTGTAAACTGGCCTGTGTTATTGCGCAACTGCTTTTTGGCCAACTCATACTGCGGATTCGAAGGGTGGAAAGGATAATAGATCTTTTCGACCTGCTCCTGCTTTTCGATCCAGGCTATCACTTTTCGGGTAGTTTCGGCAACCCGCTCCATACGCACAGGAAGCGTCCGTAGGCCACGCAGGAGTAGCCAAGCATCGTGCGGCGAAAGTATGGCTCCCAGCGTCATAAATTCCCGCTCAAATATCTTATTGATCAGATCACGACTGCCACAGATCACACCACCCATTGTGTCGGAGTGACCTCCGATGTACTTGGTGCAGGAGTGTACGACCAGATCCACACCCATCTGCAGCGGATTTTGATTGAGCGGCGAGGCAAAGCTGTTATCAATGATGGTACTACATCCATGTGCTTTGGCAAGTGCTGCGACGGCAGCTATATCCTGCTGCTCAAAGGTGAAGGAGTTGGGACTTTCCATATACAGCAGCCTCGTGTTGGGACGCATGGCTTTTCGATAATTCTCTGTGTCTGTGCCATCCACCATGGTTACCTCTACCCCAAACCGTGGCAGGAAGCGGTTCATCAACACGTTGGTCCAGCCGTAAGGTTTCTCGATGCACACCACATGGTCACTTGCCTTGAGCTGGGAGAGCACAGCCGCTGAAACGGCCGCTATACCACTCCCAAACGCAATGGCATGCTCCGCTCCTTCCAGTGCCGCCATCTTTTTCTCGAACATAGTCACAGTGGGGTTGTTGCCACGGGTATAGAGGTAAGACTCTGCCTCGTTCAGGAGCATGCACCGCATATCATCAACCGTTTTGCTGGCAAAATTGCTTGTCTGCAGGATGGGTGGCGCCACTGCATTGTAATACAATTCCCGGTCTTCCCCCAATTCGTTCAGGATATAAGATAGCTCCATGGTACAAAGATTTGGTCCCCCTCTTGTACTCTTATTTTGAGCTCCGGGTTATTGCTGTGATCTCTCACAAATCCTTGAATTTAAAAGGCTTACTTTAAGCCATTTTGCACCTGAAAATGAGGCTTTTACAGCAACTTATTAAGCGACGGAAAACTTTTTCACATCATCTAAATAAGTATCTGATAATCAATTAATTAAATTAACATAAACCTTGAATTTATAGCTAAAAATTGCAACTGTTAGCAGGCCAAAAATGTTGTAAATACATGAAAGAGAAAGAAGAAGAAAACATCATATCCATGTATCCGGAAGAGCAGAAACAGCTCGACAAGGAATGGTATAAATCTATTCCGGCGCAGGTGTTTCTGAATTACTTTTTTGCGATCAATTACCACCTGAACCACTACGAAGGTATGGGTCTGCAGCAGTTGGCATTCTTTAGAGAAGTACCTGCCGAGCTCGCCGAAGAAGATGTGGAAGCAGTCAAAAAACTTTTGCTGAACAGCTGGAATACAGAGTATGCTTTGCGTGCTACGGCAGAGTTAGGTGACGAGAGCTATATCCGAAATGCCCTGCACTGGACTTTTCCACAGGCTTACTATACCGTGTTTGCGAGCTTGCAGGCATTCCTGCATACCCGCCAGATCAAGACCAGCAACGAGACCCTGGTAATGCGCGAAGCAGGTCGCCTGATCGTGAAGAATGCCTATCCGCAGGCGATGAGCTTCTACGCATCCGGGCACTACGATGACTTCCGCATCAACCGTTTGCCACTGGCACACTATAAGCCGGGCTTGCAGATTGCCGGTAAAGAGCTCGAAGCGCAGTCGCAGGTCGGTCAGTTTCTGCGCACAACCCGCCGCATGAAGGCCAAAGCTGTGCGACAACAGGTACAGGGCAATGCAGCAACGGCTATTCGCAGCAATCGCACGGACGAAGTGCTTCAGAAATTTGGTCCGCAGCATTGGCAGCAACTGACCTGGCGCATGGGTTATACCACGCTGTTTGACCTGCTGGCCAGACTACGCATCTCCAATTCACACCGCGAGATAGAACGCTTCGTGCAGGCCGAGATCGATTTCAGGCTGTTCCACGAGTCGCTGCTCGAGATAGTGAGCTACCTCAATGGCATACATGAGTGCTATGTGGCGCAGGCCATGAGTCTGCAGCAGTATGAGGCCTTTGTGCAGGAACTGCCAGCCTATCTGCAAAACTCCTTTGTGGCAGCCAGACTGCAGGACAAAGTAAAACCGCTTTTACAGGACGACGAGCAGCAACTCCGCACAGCTGCGTAAGTCCGATTTGTTCTACTACATATATGGGAGCCCCGGCAAGTTTTGCTTGCCAGGGCTTTTTTTATAAGAATTTTCAGCGTTCAGAAGGATACACTGGATTGAGCTGTCTTTGGTAACTAACCTTTAACAATCAGTAATTAACCTTTTAAAAGCTGCCGATTATTTAGCAATTTTGCAGTTTATATATAATAGTCACATTTAGTACTAAAATCGCATGCAACTCAGCGAACAGGAACTACGCAGACGCCACGAGCGCGAAGAGCTGGAGAAAATGGGCATCAACCCATATCCATCCGAAACATTTGAAGTGACGGCCACGGCCAAAGAGATAAAGGAGAATTTCGATAAGGAGAAGAACAACTACCAGGAAGTAACCCTGGCTGGTCGTTTGATGAGCCGCCGTGTGATGGGCAAAGCCTCGTTTGCTGAGCTGATGGACAGCACGGGCCGTATCCAGATCTATGTGTCGCGTGATGACATCGCACCAGGTGAGAACAAGGACATGTACAACACCGTGTTCAAGAAAATGCTCGACATCGGTGACTTCATCGGCATTAAAGGCTATGCTTTCGTGACGCAGGTGGGTGAGATCTCGGTGCACGTGACGGAGCTGAAGGTGCTGACAAAGTCCCTTCGTCCGCTGCCGATCGTGAAGCGTGAGATCGACGAGAACGGCAACGAGATCGTGCACGATGGCTTCACTGATCCAGAATTGCGTTACCGTCAGCGTTACGTAGACCTGATCGTAAACCCAGATGTGCGCGAGACTTTTAAGAAGCGTACGCAGCTGGTAAGCACCATGCGTAATTTCCTTGCAGAGAAAGGTTACCTCGAAGTAGAAACCCCTATTCTGCAGCCTATACATGGTGGCGCAGCAGCCCGTCCGTTCAAGACGCACCACAACACGCTGGACATGACGCTATACCTGCGCATTGCCAACGAGCTATACCTGAAGCGCCTTATCGTGGGTGGTTTCGATGGTGTGTTTGAGTTCGCCAAAGACTTCCGCAACGAAGGTATGAGCCGTTTCCACAACCCGGAGTTTACGGTGATGGAGCTGTACGTTACCTACAAGGACTACAACTGGATGATGGACTTGGTAGAGGAGATGGTAGAAAAAGTCGCCCTTGCTCTGCACGGTAAAACAGAAGTACAAGTTGGCGAGAACCTTATCAACTTTGCCCGCCCTTGGAAGCGCTACACCATGTACGAAGCCATTGAGCACTTCACCAAGATTGATATCTCGAACATGGAAGAGCCGGAGCTTCGCCAGGCGGCACAGCAACTGGGCATCCATGTAGACCCAACAATGGGCAAGGCAAAAATCATTGATGAGATATTTGGTGAAACGGCAGAGCCGAACCTGATACAGCCAACCTTCATCACAGATTACCCGGTAGAGATGAGCCCACTGGCCAAGAAGCATCGCGACAAGCCAGGTCTGGTAGAGCGTTTCGAGGCGATTTGTAACGGCAAAGAGATCTGTAACGCTTTCTCGGAACTGAACGACCCGGTTGACCAGCGTGCCCGTTTCGAAGAGCAGCTGGAACTGGCAAAACGTGGTGACGTGGAGGCCATGGCCCTGGACGAAGACTTCCTGCGTGCCCTGGAGTACGGTATGCCGCCAACCGCTGGCTTGGGTGTAGGTATAGATCGCCTGACTATGATTATGACAAACTCTAATTCTATTCAGGACGTGCTCTTCTTCCCACAGATGAAGCCGGAGAGAAGAGAAGAATAAGGTTTAATTTTCAATAAAACAGAAATGGCCCGCTAAGGTATAGCGGGCCATTTCTGTTTTATGCTTATTTTCTTCCTACAGCTTTTCCTCGCCTGAGATTCTATCCTTTATTTTGTCCGTGGCATCTTTCAGGCTTTCTTCTTTTCCGACCCAGGAGTCAATTTTGGTCTTACCAGCACCTAACTTCTCGTTGATGCCGCGGCCTACCCAGGCGGCGGAGTCTGACAGGCGGCGACGGGTAATGCGGCCACTGTCGGGTGCCATGAGTATACCTGCCAGCACTCCTACGCTGGCGCCGGCGAGCAAGCCCATGGCGACCCCCAAGGTCCCGCTGCTCTCTTCATGTGAGCTGGATGACGATGACCTGCGACTACCGCTGCTATACGCTGTACGTTGCTGCATATTCGGCTGGTGCTTCGGCTCCCGCACAGAGGAGTGCGTTACATTTCCGCTCGTTTCCCTACCCACATGACTATAGGTAGACGATGATCTTGGGTTGTTGCTGTATGTACTCTTTGCCTCTCCCAGGCTGCTGTAATCCATTTTCGTTCTCATAGTTTGCTTTGGTTTTATTGTGAATTCGATTGCGCGAAATATTATACTCTCTAAAATAATAACGGGAGTAAAGTCCTAAGGTTAGCGCTGTTCAAATCAGCAACATCCAAAAACAAAGGCCTGTTCCGATATGGAACAGGCCTTTCGCCTTCACAAAGCTTGCTTCTACCTCAGCGGGCACACGTGCCCCAGGAACAAGCTAAGTTCGAGTATACATTTTGAATGGGCTATGCCCGGGCTATACGTTTGTTACGGTAGAGCCACCAGCACTTGTGCTGCCAGATGTGCCAGTAGTAGAGCCAGTTGAACCGGTTGAGCCCGTTGATGAGGACGAATTGCCACCAGTGTTACCACCTTCTTTGTTAGCGTTGCCCATTTTGCTCATGGCTTCGTTGCTCATGTTTTTGATTTCGTCAAGGCCAGTCTGCAGGTTCTTCTCAAGATCTTTGCTCAGTTTGTTAGCCCACTTCTTGATACCGGTTCTGGTGTGCTCACCTGTGTCTGGAGCCATCAATAAGCCTGCAATTACACCAGCGCTAGCGCCTGCCAACAGTGCAAGCATGATCTTTCCGCTATTATCTTTCATAGTTCTGTTTATTATAAATTGTTGGATTTGGTTTCTTTAATATTAGCTATTGCCCTAATAACGACGAAGCTATGTATTAAGTTATAACTATACTACAGTTTTGTGTTGTAGTGCATCTAAATAACGAAAAAAAGCTCAGCAAAACATTTTGCTGAGCTTTAAATTATGCTTCGTATTCTCTTACAAGTCTCTGATCACCTTCATGATCTCATTTTTGGTTTTGCCAAGCTTCTGCTGCAAACGTCCAAATAATTCGTCTTCCTGCCCTTCCACATAGGTCAGGTCATCATCGGTCAGGTCAGCGTAGTTCTTCTTCAACTGCCCCTTCACATCATCCCAGGATCCGCGCATTATCAGGCTGCTTCCATCGTCAGTCACCTTGTTGCGTTCTAGCTTATCCATAAAGTTCTTGACAGTGCGCTCCACATCATCGCTTACTTTGGTGAGCGTTTTTTTCAGGCTATCGCGCGTGTCCAGACCATTGTTTGGGGCAAGTAGTACACCGGCTACTACACCGGCTCCAATACCAGCCAGTGTGGCCAGCAGAATTTTTCCTTTTTCGTCGTTCATGTTGTTTATCATTTTCAGGTGCTGTTTATTTGATAAGGCGTAGCTCCTTCAGAATAGAAACCATGGTCCTTATACCTGTATCTCGTTTAATTTACGTTCCAATACATACGGGTTGCTGCATACTTAGTTTGCAAGCCCTTATTTTTGCATACCGGCGTTTCTATCCTCTTTCTATTCAGTAGCACGTATAAAACAACATTAAAATAAGACCTTATGAAAAAGACAGCCCTGGCATTAGCCTTCCTGGCTATGGGAACCCTTTACTCCTGCAAAAACAGCGAAATTCCTTGCATTGACCAATCCAAGATCAACCCTGACCAGATGTGCACCATGCAGTATGACCCCGTGTGCGGCTGCGACGGAAAAACCTACGGCAATGCCTGTGAGGCTGACCGTGCCGGCGTGACTTCTTATACCAAAGGCGAGTGCCCTGACAAATCCTAAGCTATACCTGCCAGCCTATGTCTGAGAAAAAATACTTCAAACAAACCAAGCCTTTCCAGGTACCTACCACCGACGGTAAGCTGATAGAAGAGCATTTCGGCAAAGCCTCTACCCATACCAGCGCTTTCAGCGTCGCACATATGGTAGCCCCGCCACACTGGGGGGAGCCGCATCAGACGCCGGAGTTCGACGAGATCACGATCGTGCTGCGCGGCCGCAAGCTGATTGAAATTGACGGGGAGGAAGTGGTAGTGGAAGCCGGCGAATCCATCCTGATCAAAGCAGGTGCCCGCATTCGTTACTCCAATCCTTACGATGAGGAGACTGAATACTGGTCAGTGTGCGTACCTGCCTTTGATTTCACCAAAGTGAATCGGGAGGATGCATAATGCCGAGGTGTGGCGACGGGGCGCCTCAGGTGCTCCACAAGTATACCGCCGCCTGACGATATAAACTATCTCTTCAGATTCTTCAGAAATGTATATCAAAAAAGCCCCTGACGCACTTAGCACCAGGGGCTTTTTATATTTCAGAGCCTGTCAGATCTATTTTAAATCTCCAGACTTTCAAATCTGCAATTAAGACTGCTTATTGATCATCTCCACCACATCTTCAGAGATGCCCATGGTAGAGAAGCCGCCGTCGTGCATCAGGTTCTGCATGGTCACCATACGGGTCAGATCTGAGAACAGGCTGATGCAGTAGTCAGCGCAAGACTCGGCTGAGGCGTTACCTAGTGGCGACATCTTGTCAGCATAATCATAGAAGGCATCAAAGCCACCTACACCTGTACCAGCGGTGGTTTTGGTTGGCGACTGCGACACTGTATTCACACGTACCTTATTCAGTTTGCCCAAGCGGTAGCCATAGTTACGCGCAATAGACTCAAGCACGGCCTTTGCCTGCGACATGTCTGTGTAGTCAGGGAATACGCGCTGCGCCGCGATATACGATAGCGCTACAATAGAGCCCCACTCGTTCATGGCGTTCTGCTTCTCGGCCACGTGCATCACTTTATGGAAAGATAGCGCCGAAATATCCAGCGTCTTCAGGAACCAGTCGTAATTCAGATCACCGTAAGACTTGCCTTTGCGGATGTTTGGGCTCATGCCGATAGAGTGCAGCACAAAGTCAATCTTGCCGCCCAGGATTTCCTGCGCTTTGGTAAAAAGGTTTTCAAGATCCTCTACAGAAGTGGCATCAGCAGGTATAACCTGTGCGTTGCAGGCTTCTGCCAGTTTGTTGATCTCACCCATACGCATAGCCAGTGGTGCGTTGGTCAACACGAACTCAGCGCCCTCTTCTTTGGCACGCATCGCAACTTTCCAGGCGATAGACTTCTCGTCAAGCGCTCCGAAAATGATTCCTTTCTTTCCTTTAAGCAGATTGTAAGACATGTATTTGTCAGGTTAATGTTTCACATTTTTAGGATTTCTGCCAGCCAGGTATAGCCAGCGGAAATCAGGCAGCAATATAGCAATAACTAGGTATAACTCAAGTTAAGATCGGCCATCATTCACACAAGCCCGCTTCTCCATTAGCCACCTCTCCTTTTTAGGTATGCGGCCCTGAGCAAAGGAGTGACATTGAGTGTATTTTACAGCGAAAGCAACTCTTTGGCACTCTTGTATGCGCTTGCACTTGGGTTCGCACCTGCTATCATATGCGCTATTTCATCTACACGCTCTTTATCGCTCAGTTTTTTCACACGGCTGATCGTACGGTCCTCGGTATCGTGCTTGTACACGAAGTAATGGGAGTTACCCTGCGCTGCTATTTGCGGCAAGTGCGAAATGGCAATGATCTGGTGCTTTTGCGCCATCTGCTGCATCATCCTGCCAACTTTCACGGCTACCTCACCTGATATACCTGTGTCGATTTCATCGAATACAATTGTCGGAAGGGCCGTCTTGTCTGCCAGCATGTACTTAATGCTGAGCATCAGTCGGGAGAATTCACCACCTGAGGCGGCTTTTACCAATGACTGCGGCTGCGCACCTTTGTTGGCACTGAACAGGATACTGATCTCGTCGGTGCCAGTGGCGGTTGGTGCGGCGGCTTTGTGCTGAATGACGATGCGGGCGTTTGGCATACCTAGTTCGGCCAGCAAGGTATAGAGTTCTCGCTCAAACTGGCCAAACGAAGCCTTGCGGCGCTCTGAAAGCACGGCAGCTTTCTCCAGCATTTCCTTCTCAGCATCTTTCATGGCTTTCTCAGTGGTGGAAAGGGCATTGTCGAGGTTCAGTACGCTGCCTACTTTGCCTTCCAGTTCACGCTGTATCTCCAGCAGTTCCGCAATGGTCTGTACCTGGTGCTTGCGCTGCAAGGTATAGATGGTGTTGAGTCGCTCCTGCACCTCCGTTGTACGGGCCGGATCGGCTTCGGTGCGGCGCTCAGCATCTTCGAGTTCGCCTGCCACGTCATTAAGCTCGATCATACAGCTCTCGGTGCGGGTGCGTAGCTCATCATACTTTGGTGAGAAAGCCGCCAATTGCCCGATCAGCTGCACCGTGTCCTTCAGGGCAGAGGTGATATTAAACTCCGACTCCGTCAGGTACTGCACTGCCTGCGTCAGCTTTAGCTTGATGTCTTCGGCATTCTCCAACTCCTTCAGCTCTGTCTCCAACTGCTCCTGCTCGTCCTCCTGCAAGTTGATTTCCTCCAGTTCGTTGAGCAGGAAGGTGTTGTAGTCCAGCTCCTTCTGCGCCTGTGCCAGTTGGTCGGTCAGTTTCTTATAATCGCTTTCGAGCTTCTTATACTTGCGGTACGTCTCGTTATAATCTTTCAGGTATGACAGGTTACCTGCATAGATGTCGAGTGAAGTGTTACCGGCATAGATGTCGAGGATATTAAGCTGAAAGCTTGTGTCGCCCAACTGCAGTGTGTCGTGCTGCGAGTGGATGTCCATCAGGTTTTCCCCTATCTTGCGCAGCACATCCAGCGTTACCGGTGTGTCGTTCACAAAGGCACGGGATTTTCCGCTCGGGCTAATTTCGCGACGTAGGATGCAGTGCTCGTCAAAGTCCAGGTCTTCAGCTACAAACACCTCTTTGAGGTTATACTGCGAGATATCAAACACCCCCTCGATTACGCACTTCTGCTCCTGGTTGAAGAGCAATTTAGAGTCGGCGCGGTTTCCGAGCAGCAAGCCTATCGCTCCCAGCATAATGGACTTACCGGCACCGGTTTCACCTGTTATAATATTGAGCACCGGCGATGGATTCATTTCCAACTGCTCTATCAGTGCGTAGTTTTTTATTTTAAGATCAATCAGCATATATAAGGATGCAAGATGCTAGTCACAAGGTATAAGATTTAATACCCGGACTTAGTTCGATAATTCGGGTGTATTTTAATATGGTGCTTCGATGTCGTAAATCACTTCCTCTACCTCAGGCACAGGTATGGTATGCTTATGCCTGCGACCGTCCAGCAACTCCAGTTCCTGGACTGACACATGCTGCAGTACCCCCTGTACGACCACACGGTTTCTCAACACCACTTGCACCGTCTGTTGTTGCAGAAGATCGGGCAGGTGATCGGCCAATTGGTTTCGATAGATTCTGATCTGGCGTTTGCCCATAGGTGATTGCGCAGGTATAGCCCTCCGCCCCGTGAAGATACGCGCTTTCTGTGAAATTTGGAAAAGGCTTAGCGCTGGAGTAACACTTCGTACTTAGTGTTGTTGGTAGGGTCTACCTGTGTGAGCAAGGTATAGGCGGCTTGTTTATCAGCTGGAGCGGCCGTCTTGAAAATATTTACCAGTTCATCTGACTTGGCTTCAAAGAAAGAGCGAATCAGAGCCGCACCGGGCTTTTGTTGCGATATTTTCTGAATGTTTCTTAGCACTTCGAGCGTAGTCTTACGAGCCTTCTCCGGGTCCTGCACCATCAGGTCCATCCCTTGGCGGTGCATGGCGTAGATGCCTTCGCGGAAAGGTATAAACACCGGATCCTGTATGTTGTCGATCATCCAGTAACGGTTGCGGTTCCCTTCAAACGGACGCCAGCCCGGGAAAATAGAGTTCTGCGAGGCTGCCAGGTTCAGAATGCCACGAGCCCGGTCAAAAGAAGGCGAGCCGCCCAGTCTGGCGAAGCTGTCATTGTCCATCCCGATGATCATATAGGCATAGTAAGCCAGCATGGCCGACAGATTGCCGGTAAAGTTGTTTTCGGCAAAGTCGAGCGGTTGGGCCTCGTTAAACTGGAAAAGCCAGTCGCGGTCGATGAACGAGAAAAGCGTGGATTCGTAACCGGTGCCATAGGCCGGACGCACAGATACAATCTGTACATTGGCGCGGAAAGTGCCTACCTCCGGCATCTCGGTTAGGTTGATAAGCATGCGGCACTTGATGCGCTCATCTACCCTGTAAGACTGATTAGTCCAGCGGCGGTTGTTCATAAACTCGAAAATGCGGTTTTGCATTTCGGTGAACAGTTGCCGGTTGGCAAAAGCTACCTGTTCGCTGTTGACCACGACATCGCACTGCAGCTCCTGGGCACGGGCTCCCAAGGCTACTCCCATCACACACAGCAAAACAAACAGTCGCTTAAGCATAAAGTCTCTCCCAAATCAGGTTCACGATATCCTGTGCCACTTCGCTTTTGTGCTTCAACTCAAAAGCCGTGGTCGTATCTTTCTCAATAATAGTGATTTTATTTGTATCGTGCTTAAAACCAGCGCCCGGATCATTGAGGGAATTCAGCACAATCATGTTCAGGTTTTTCTTCTGCAGCTTCTCGCGGGCGTTGCTATCTTCGTTATCCGTCTCCAGGGCAAATCCCACGGCAAACTGATCTTGCCGCTTTTCTTTGCCGAGCGCCGCTGCAATATCAACGTTCTTAACGAGCTCAATCGTCAGTTCGGCACCGGCTTTTTTTATTTTGCGGTCAGCTACGACCTTGGGTTTGTAATCGGCTACGGCAGCGGCAAATACCCAGATATCAGCCGCAGGAGCCTGCTGCTTAACAGCTGCATACATTTCATCGGCAGTCGTGACAGGTATAACCGTGATGGCATCATGCTGCGCCTGCAGGTTGGTTGGCCCTGCCACCAGCTGTACCTGAGCACCGCGGCTGGCAAAACACTTGGCTAGCGCATAGCCCATTTTACCTGTTGAGTGGTTGCCTATAAAACGCACCGGATCAATTGGTTCGTATGTCGGGCCGGCAGTCAGGACGACGGTTTTGCCCTTAAACAGTTTTTCCAATGCCTGTGAAGTGATTTTCTAGTACGCGAATAATTTCCTCTGGCTCTGCCACACGCCCCTGCCCCACCAGTCCACTGGCCAGTTCGCCATACCCGGCCTCAATGATGAAGTTGCCATAGCCGCGCAGCTTCGTAAAGTTGGCCTGCACGGCTGGGTGCTGGTACATGTCTAGGTCCATGGCCGGGGCCACAAACACCGGGCAGCGTGCCGACAGGTAGGTAGCTGACAAGAGGTTATCGCAGAATCCGTTGGCAAACTTGGCTACCGTGTTGGCACTGGCAGGTGCTACCACCATGGCATCGGCCCAAAGGCCCAGTTCCACGTGGTTATTCCACACACCTTGCTCGTTGAGCACAAACTCAGTCAACACAGGCCGCTTGGAGAGGGTAGCTAATGTGAGCGGGGTTATAAAGGCAGAAGCAGAAGTGGTCAGGATGACCTGCACTTCTGCTTCTGCTTTCACGAGTAAGCGAACCAGCATGGCTGCCTTATACGCAGCTATACTTCCGCAAACCCCCAATACTATTTTCCGATTCCGGAGCATGCGCCTTACAGCGATATTTCGTCAGTCTCTTCGTCTGGTGTGCGCACGTATACTTTACCTTCCAGAAACTCCTCAATAGCAAGGCTGGTAGGCTTTGGCAGGCGCTCGTAGTATTTAGAAATTTCGATCTGCTCACGGTTTTCGAACACCTCTTCCAAGTTGTCCACTGTGGTGGCAAACTCGGCCAGCTTAGAGTTCAACTCTTCTTTCAGCTTCACAGAGATTTGGTTGGCTCTTTTAGAGATAACCGAAACAGACTTGTACACATTGCCGGTCTGCTCTGCAAAGTCGGCCATGTTACGGGTAACGATTGATGATGGAACGATTGCCATATATACTTGCTTTATGAATTGCTTGGGTTGTTTTTCTTTAATTTCTCGAGCTCCGATTGCGCGTTGGCGAATACTTGCTCAGCACTACGCAGGTAACTGCTGTCGGGATACTGGTCGATGAAGGCCTGGTAAAAATCAATGGCTTCCATGAAACGCTCCTGCTGCTTGTCCGGCACGCTTTCCAGCGCAAAGCGGTATTGTGCATCCACTCTCAGGTATGCTGCCTGCTCACTATAGGGCGAAGACGGGTTTTCGCGCAAAAAGTTAGTAAATGCCACCACTGCAGACTTGTAATAGCGCAGCTTGTAATACAGGCGGGCACTTTCAAAAGCTTTCAGATCCAGCTTGGCACTCAGATCATCAAACATCTTATTGGCCTCTGCTGAGAACTGGCTGCTTGGGTAGCGTACCAGGAATTCCTGGATCGACTCCATAGCCGTGATGGTGCTGGTCTGGTCCTGCTCGAAGTCCGGTGAGTCGTTGTAAAGTGACTTAGCCTGCAGGAACATGGCCTCCTCTGCCATCTCACTACGCGGGTAGGTTTCGTAGAAGGTGCGGAACTGGAAGGCACTCAGCATGTACTCCCGCTGCTGGTAATGTGTGTTGGCGTAGTAGAAACGGGCTCTCTCAGCCTCTTCTCTACCTGTCATCAACGGCATCACCTGCTCGAGCAGTTGGTTTGCACGGTAGTAGTCCCCTTTCTCGTAGTACTCGAGTGCGGCTTTGTATTTCAGATCAACGTCGTTGCTTTTTAACAGCTTCTGAAAGTTGCTGCAGCTGGTTGTAAAAACCAACAGGCACAACATTACGACGGTATGCAGGATTCCTCTGTTCATGAACGGGCAAAATTATACAATATCCCTGTGATTTACAAGCGTGAATATAGCGTGTTTACTTGCGGGCCGGCGACTGCTTGGCAGCTCCTGCAGCAGGCTTTTTAGCTGGCGTCTGGCCTGACTTGTTGCCAGCTGCTTTGCCTTTGGCAGGAACAGCAGCTTTAGTAGGCACATCCGGCGCTTTCACCGGTTCGCGCGGAGCCAGTACCTCTTTTTTATCTGGTCTGAGTTCTTCGAGCCAGGCAAATCCTTCAAGCCTCCGGTCACTAGCCTGCAACTCGTGCGGCGGTATGAACTTTGCGTCCGGATTTACAAGAAACGAAATAGATTTCAGTTTATTTTCCGCAAAGTTCAAAACCATGTCGCTACACACAGCCCGGTTCATACCTGTTAGCACCGAATCACCTTCCAAGGCGAAGTAAATACTCTCACCATTGCCGTTCACATTTACACGTCGCATACGCCCGTCCCGGAAGTGCGCCACCATGTTACGGCCCTTCACCTGGTTATAATTCTGGAGTGAGTCTTCAGAAGTAATAAAGGAGTTGCTGAAAATGTACATCTTATCGATGGTCTTGTTTCGCATGTGGATGCGGATGGTATCGCCCACAATCTGGCTCTGCTCGCTCCACAGTGTCGGGTTGCGGTGCATGTACATCAGCGAGTCGGTACGGTTGTAGCTCAGTGAGTCGCAGGTGCCCTGCAGGTCTGATTTGAAGATCTTGACGTTATTGAAAGCAAACAGCATACTTGGCTGTCCGTCGGCCTTAGCCTCCCGTGAAATGAGCGAATCAGCCGCCATATACAAGGTATCACCGTCCATAATGGATTCCATCACCGGACTGCCCCATACCTTGGCTACCCCCTGATCGCGCCAGTAGCGGCCCACCTGGCCACGTATGGTCACGTCGTCTTTGAGCGAGCGCATGGTCATGTTCACCTTCGCCTCCCCATAGCCGCGGGCTTCGTCATAATACAGATCATCTCCCCCCAAACGGTATTCCGGCGTTACGATGTAGGCGTTACGTCCGAAACGGGATACCTTGGTAATAGTATTATAAGTACCCTGCTCTGCGTATAAATCGCCATTCTGACCTTTGATGAAAGTTGGGCCCTGGAAGTACACCACTTTACTCTCTGTGTTGTAGCGCATGTTCTGCGCCGTGATCTCGTAGTCGGCTGAGAACACTTTTACATTTTGCTGAAAGGTAAAGACTTTGGTATTGGTGTCGTAAGTACCGCGCTGGCTCTGCAGGCGGTTTTCGGGGTCTACAATGGTTCCGCCCTCGGTATAGACTGCCGTGCGGTTTTCCAGGTTATAATCAAGCGTAGGCGTGGTCAGTGTCATACGCGGATCCTGCATGGTCACACCGCCGCTCATTCTGGCAGTGCGTTTTGCACCATCGTAGATGGCCTTGGTACCGGTCATGGTTACCGTATCTGCCTGGTTGATGCGCACGTTGCCGAATGCCTCCAGTATCTCACTGTCACGGTATTGGTAAACGGAGTCGGCATACAGAAACGTCTCTTTTTGCTTAAAGATCACATTCCCAATCAGCTTATTCACGCGTCTCCCATTGATCGTAGTACCAATCAGGTCATCAGCACTCTCCAGTTGCACACGATCCTGCTGCTGAGGACCTTGCTGGACCGGCGTCTGACCCGGACGCGCAGGCTCCTGTTGCTGGTTCATGCGGGGCTGTGGCGGGGCCTGCTGTGGCTGGTTCATGCGGGGCTGCGGTGGCTGTTGCTGCGGCACAATTTTAGGCGGCTGTGGCGGCTTTACCTGCTGCGTAGCCTGCCGCACAGTTACCGGTGGTTTCTGCTGCTGCTGCTCCTGCGCCAAAACTGTCAGCGACAATAGCGTAAACAGAATAGAATAAACTAATTTTGTGATGTTCATGCTTTATGGACAAAAGACAATGGCCTGCCAAGTGTGACGTCTCGTTTCAACGTTTCTTATACCTGCGGCATCTGCCTGTTCTTAACTTCAAAATTATAAAAAATATACCAGCCGCTGCCTTATGCTACAGAAAGTTTCCGGTTTCATACAATCACACAACCTTTGCGAGCCCGACAGCAGAATACTGGCGGCTGTCAGCAGCGGCATCGACTCCATCGTGCTTTGCGAAGTACTGCACCAGCTCAAGTATACCTTTGCCATTGCGCACTGCAATTTTGGTCTTCGTGCCGAAGATGCTGAGGCTGACCAGCTCTTTGCCAAAAAGCTGGCCAAAAAGTACGACGTGCCCTTCTTTACTGAAAATTTCGACACCCGCGCCTTCGCCGCGCAGGAGAAACTCTCGATCCAGATGGCAGCCCGCACCCTGCGCTATACCTGGTTTGAACAGGTACGGCAACAGGAAGGTTACGACTACATCGCCACGGCCCACCATAGCAACGACCTGACAGAGACCATATTGCTCCACCTGACCAAGGGCACAGGTATAGCCGGCCTGCATGGTATACCAGCCAAAAACGGCCACATCATCCGACCAATGCTTACCGTTACCAAAGACGATATCTTCGATTTCGTGACGGAGCAACGGCTGATCTGGCGCGAAGACACCTCGAACGAGACGACCAAGTACCAGCGCAACAAAATCAGGCATGAGGTAATTCCGGTGCTCAAGGAAATCAACCCGAACCTCGAGGAAACCATGCAGCACACAGCCGAGCGAGTGAGCCAGGCCGAAGCCATCGTACACGCATACATCGACAACCTGCGCCAGCAAAGTATAAAAGAAGCCGACGACGCCGTATACCTGTCGCTGGTACCGCTGCAGAACGCGACAGGCCTGCCGGTGGTGCTGCACGAATTGCTGCGCCCCTTCAACTTCAGCTATACCGTGGTGCTGGAGCTGGTAGAGGCGCTGGAAGGTCTATCGGGCAAACAGTTTGACTCGCCGAGCCATACCCTGATAAAAGACCGCGACCAGCTTGTGATCACCCCGCGTAACCTGAGCCGCTTTGGGAGTGTGACCATAGCAGAAGACCAGACCGAAGTGGACGAGGAGCACGTGCAACTAAGCCTACGCTACGTACCCGCTAGTGCGTATAAGCTCAACACCAAACCGCATGTGGCTGCCCTGGATGCTGGCTTGCTTAAATTCCCGCTGAAACTGAGACCTTGGCAGGAAGGCGACTGGTTTGTGCCGCTGGGTATGAACGGCAAGAAAAAAATCAGTGATTTTCTGATCGACAAGAAGATTCCGGCCAACCTTAAAGCAAAAACGCTGGTATTGGTATCTGACCAGTCTATCGTCTGGATAGCCGGCCAACGACTTGACAACCGCTTTAAAGTGACGGAGAAGACAGAACAAGTGCTGGAAATTTCTTTAAAACGTACATCGTAGTACGTATCAAGTAGCAGAATTTTGGTGTAGACGTTTAGAGTGAGGCGCCTCTTAGCAGGTCTCTGTTTCAGGAAGACAGTCACTTTATTTTTGTCTGAAGCCTTGAATATGAAAAATCGTGCAATGTGTGTCGTGATACTTGCTACTAAACACGCTTTTAATAATAGATTTTTCTAATTTTACGGAAGTAAACCGAATCTCAAACCATAATTAAAGTATATCCTACAATGAAAGTAACCGTAGTTGGAGCTGGTAACGTGGGTGCAACGTGCGCCGATGTATTGGCTTACCGCGAAATCGCGAACGAAGTAGTTTTAGTGGATATTAAAGAAGGTTTTGCTGAGGGCAAAGCGCTTGATATCTGGCAGAAAGCCCCCATCAACCTGTACGACACGCGCACTGTTGGCGTAACCAACGATTACAGCAAGACTGCTGGTTCTGACGTGGTAGTGATCACATCTGGTCTGCCACGCAAGCCGGGTATGACGCGTGACGACCTTATCTCTACCAACGCTGGCATTGTTCAGTCAGTAACAGAGAATATCGTAAAGCACTCGCCTGACGCGATCATCATCGTGGTTTCTAACCCACTTGACGTGATGACTTACGCAGCGCACATTACTTCTAAACTGCCACGCACCCGCGTAATGGGTATGGCTGGTATCCTGGATACAGCGCGTTACCGTGCATTCCTGGCTGAGGCTCTGAACGTATCTCCAAAAGACATCCAGGCTGTACTGATGGGTGGTCACGGCGACACGATGGTTCCACTTCCACGCTACACAACGGTTGGCGGTATCCCGGTAACTGAGTTGATCGACGAAGAAACTTTGAATGCTATTGTTGACCGCACTAAGAATGGTGGTGGTGAACTGGTTAAGCTGATGGGTACTTCTGCCTGGTATGCACCGGGTTCAGCTGCTGCTCAGATGGTGGAGGCAATCGTGCGCGACCAGCGCCGTGTGTTCCCTGTTTGCGTGAAGCTGGAAGGTGAGTACGGCATCGATGGCGTATACCTGGGCGTTCCGGTAATCCTGGGCAAAAACGGTATCGAGAAGATTATCGAACTGCAACTGAACGACGACGAGAAGCAACTGCTGGAGACGTCACGCGGTCACGTGAAAGAAGTAATGGACGCGCTGGATAATATCAACGCTGCCAAAGCTTAATCGCTATACCTACTTATTGATACAAAAAGCGCCGCTTCTGCAAAGGAGCGGCGCTTTTGTTTATTATATCTTTTGTGCGATAATCAATCTTTCTGACTCGCCTGAAACAGCTTCTGCTTCTCTTCTTTCGAAAGGCTCTCGTAACCCGAAACCGAAATTTTATCCAGAATCAGGTCGATCTCCATCTGGCTTGGCTTGCCGGCATAACCAGTGTGGTAACCGGAGTTGTTACGGGCTCCATTATTCCCCACAGTCGCTTTCTGCCGATGCGTTACTTTCAGTTTCGGCCGGCGCTTAAACAGACCGGTAAAGAAATCCATGGTGCCGTGCAAGGGACGCCCCATGTCGCGACCGCGCTGCAGTTGTTTGATGAACAGCCAGCCAAACAGCGCACCACCTAAGTGGGCAATGTTACCACCGGCATTGTCGCCAATAGCTCCGGAAATAGAAAGAATCACCAGAAAAGCAGCGATATACTTGATTCTAACCGGACCGATGATGATCAGGTTAAAGGTATAGTTCGGTATGAGTGTTGCGGCCGCTACAACCACCGCCAGCACACTGGCTGAGGCACCGATCATCACGGCATAAGCAGCACGGTCGGCAAAGTATGGAATCAGGTTATAGCTCAGCATATACAGGATACCGCCGGCTATACCTCCTAATATGTAGAGGCTCAACAATTTCTTCTCGCCGAGGTATTCCCTTATCAATTGCCCGAACCAGTAGAGGTTGAGCATATTAAAGATGATGTGTAGGAAACCTTCGTGCGTAAAGAAATATGAAATGATCGTCCAGGGGCGGGTGATGAAAACGAGCGGGTCAGAGGGCAGTGCGATAAAACGCATCAAGCCACTGTAAGCCCAGCTGCTACTGGTCAGGAACAACACCGTCCGGAGCGTGATCAGCACCACAAAAACAATGACGTTGATGAGGATAAGCTGCTTCAGGGTGTTGTTCGGCTGCCGGAAAGAGTCTTTTATGTCTTGGATAATACTCATTATACCTGTTAGCTGAAAAGAGCGGGAAGGCTTTTGTGCCTTACTATCTTATACTTATTGTTTTTACTATTACGTATCCTGATAATCGTTGCGTTGCCACATTTTTATAAGAATATACGCAAATAACATACCACCGAGGTGAGCAAAGTGCGCCACATTGTCGCCGGGTATACGGTTAAAGCCCGCATACAGCTCGTAGCCCCCATACAGGAGCACAAAATATTTGGCTTTTATAGGTATGGGCAGAAAGAGCAGGAAAAGCTCCAGATTTGGGAATAGCATCCCAAACGCCATCAATATTCCAAACACTGCACCTGATGCTCCCAGCATAGGCATGTTAAAAGTTTGATTGAAGACGGCACGTACAGCTTTCTTACTTTCTGCGATATACCCTTCATTATCTGGATTGCGCTGGTACTCAATAGCAAAGCGCTTCTCATAACCACCTGAGTAGTGAGACTCCATAAAGTTGTAAAAGCCTGTTGGTGTCGGGTTTTCAATGTACTGCACCGCCTCGGTTTCAATCGTATTCAATTCGTACGCCCGAACACCGGAGTAGAGCATGCTGGCTCCCAGACCTGTGATCAGGTAAAAGGCCAGGAAGCGCTGTGAGCCCCAGAAACGCTCCAACAAGGGCCCGAATATGAACAAGCTGAACATGTTGCTGAACAAGTGTGCCCAGCCGCCATGCAGGAACATGTGAGTGAAAATCTGAACCGGCTGAAAGTAATCAGAGGCAAAATGGTGCAGCGCAAACTGTCGGTAGTCGAACACACCATTTGCCTGCAGTATAAATACGACCACATTGATGATCAGGAGATTTCTGACCATGGGGGTTATATTGAACATCTTATCTTCTCGTTTATCGTGCTGGCTGCTATACTGTTGGCTGTACCTGAGCTTTCCAAAACCTCAAGACGAAAACAACAATTTAACAATCAACCATTTAACAATTTAAAACCTACCCCTTCAGGAAAAGCTCATGCAGCTGACCGAGCTCCATAATGACCAGCGTCTTCTGTCCGCCGGGGGTGTAGTTGGGTACTTCGCAGCCAAACAGCTTGTCTACGAGTGAGTTCATCTCAAGGTCTGACATGCGCGGCTGCAGTTTGGAGGCCAGTCGTTTGGCCATGGCCCGGGCCAGGTTCTCCCGCTTATCCAACTTGAGCGTAGCCAGATTGTTTTTGTACTGCTCAATCAGCTCCTCAAGTAGCTCTTTTTCGTTGGCTGCCTGCACATCGGCAGGTATGGCGTTCAGGATAATGGTGTTGCCACCGAAGTCCTCAAACTGGAAGCCCAGCTCCTGAAACTCGGCCCGTAGCTCCTTTACCAGTGCTGAATCAGCCGGTGACAGCTCGATTGTCTGCGGAAAAAGAAGCGCCTGCGAGGTCACCATCTTCTTCTGCAGCGAGGCCATGTACTTTTCGTATAGAATCCGCTCCTGTGCCGCCTGTTGGTCAATGATCATCACACCAGACTTTACCTGCACCAACAAGTACTTGTGATGTACCTGCAATGTTTTGCTAGAGGTGGTTATGGGCGCGGCAAAAGTATCATCTAGCAAACCCATACCGGATGGCGACGTGATTCGCTCCTCCTCTTGTGCAATTTTTGTATCGCGCAGTGGTTCATAGAGCTGCTCCCAGCCATTAACGCTTGCCTTTTTAGGTGAGGCCGGCACTTTGAAGCCTGGGAACGTGCCTTCTTTCTCAAAACCCTCTCCCCCATGCGGCATCCGGATCGGCTGCAGCGGCGCAAAGTTCACGTCACTCTGGAAATCGAGCGAAGGGGCAATATTGTGCGTCCCCAGCGATTTCTTCACAGCGGCATGCACTATGGCATATACCGTTTTCTCGTCCTCGAACTTGATCTCAGTCTTAGTCGGGTGCACATTGATGTCGATGCGCTCGGGTTCAATGTCGATGAAGAGCACATAGAACGGATGGCTGTCTTTCGGCAATAGCCCTTCGTAGGCCGTCATCACAGCATGGTTGAGGTAACCACTCTTGATGAAACGGTTGTTCACGAAGAAGAATTGCTCACCACGGGTTTTCTTGGCAAACTCCGGCTTGCCGATGTAGCCACGCACGCTCATAAAGGGCGTTTCTTCTTCGCAGCTGGCCATTTGCTCTTTGTAGTTGTTACCAAACACGCCTACAATGCGCTGACTCAGCTTTCCGGCCGCCAGGCTGAAAATCTCCACCTCGTTGTGGTGCAGTGTAAAGGCTACTTCCGGATAAGCCAGGGCCACTCGTTGAAACTCATCGAGTATATGCCGCATTTCCACCGCATTCGTTTTCAAAAAATTGCGGCGGGCGGGCACGTTATAGAAAAGATTTTTGACGGCAATGGATGTTCCGGCTGATACCGCGGCTGGCTCCTGTGAGGCCACCGTCGAGCCTTCCACCAACAAGCGGGTACCTGTTTCGGCGCCGTGCGGCTTGGTTTTGAGCTCTACCTGCGCTACCGCCCCGATCGAGGCCATGGCCTCACCCCGGAAGCCCATCGTTCGGATTCGGAAAAGGTCTTCAGTGGATTTAATCTTGGAAGTGGCGTGTCGCTCGAAGCACATGCGGGCGTCGGTTTCCGACATACCGATACCGTTGTCCACTACCTGCACCAACTGCTTGCCGGCCTCCTTCACGATCAGTTGCACGCTTGTGGCACGGGCGTCAATGGCATTCTCCAGCAGTTCTTTAACCACCGATGAAGGCCGCTGCACCACTTCACCAGCGGCTATCTGGTTAGCTAGGTAATCGGGCAATAAGTGTATAATATCGGACATCCGCTATTTCTAATTCAATTTAGGGTATCTTCCAGGCAAAATCTTGCGTTTTTAATAAAAACGGTCGGATTTTTGAATATACTATTTTGTCAAAACAGAACTTATTCAGAACAAATTTTATTACTAATTTACAGACCAGTTGCGAAATGGGTCGAAAATTAGAAAAGAGTCTGGATTCTGATTTTAACAAGAGACCGACGTATGGCTTGTGGCTCTCGAAGCGTTAGCACCTACAGAGACCATCCGCTATACCGCCTGTCAGGGGCAGAAAGACTGGAAATAATTTTTCTCGTTTTTTGAACCGCCTTCTGCAAAAATAGGCTTAATTTCGACTTGTTCCAATATAATAATACCAGTACAGGATGTTGAAGAGTTTTAGCTTAGGATTACTTATACTTATCTTTCTCGGAATGGGACCGCTTATGTCACTGACACCGTCAGACAACATTATTGTGGCTTCAAAGGAGCAAAGTTGGGTAGACAGTGTCTTCACATCCATGAGTCCGAATCAGCGTATCGGCCAGCTGTTTATGGTGGCCGCCTACTCTAACAAAGACGAAAAACACTTCCGCCAGATCGACACCCTGGTAGCCCGCTATAATGTGGGTGGCATTATGTTCATGCAGGGTGGTCCGGTACGGCAGGCACAATTGACCAACCGCTTCCAAAGCAAGGCAAAAGTACCCGCCTTGATCGCCCTGGACGCCGAGTGGGGCCTGAACATGCGCCTTGACAGCAGCATGCACTTTGCCAAGCAAATGACGCTGGGCGCACTCAACGACGACAAGTACATATACCTGATGGGCCGCGAGATTGCGCTCAAGATGAAGCGTATGGGTGTACACGTGAGCTTCTCACCTGTACTGGACGTGAACGTAAACCCTGCCAACCCGGTGATCGGTAACCGTTCTTTCGGCGAGACCAAAGAGGAAGTGGCCCGTCGCGGTGTAGCTTACATCAAAGGTCTGCAGGACCACGGTGTGATTGCTGTTGCCAAGCACTTCCCCGGCCACGGCGACACCGACACTGACTCCCACCTGACTCTTCCGGTAGTAAACCACGATATGAAACGCCTTTCGGAGGTGGAGCTATACCCTTTCCATAAGTCGTTTGAGGCTGGCGTGATGGGCGTGATGGTGGCGCACTTGCACATGCCAAAGATCGACTCCACTAAAAATCAGGCAGCTACGCTTTCCAAGCCGATCGTAACAGGCATTCTGAAAGAGAAAATGAAATACAAGGGTCTGGTATTTACCGATGCCCTGAACATGAAAGGCGTGAGCAGCTTCTACAAGCCTGGTGAAGTCGATTTGAAGGCTTTGATGGCTGGTAACGACGTACTGTTATTCCCGGAGGATGTGCCAACCGCTGTCCGAAAGATCAATGAAGCCATCACAGCCAAGCAAATAAAGCAGGAAGACATTGACCAGCGTGTACGCAAGATCCTGCACGCTAAATACTGGGCTGGTCTGAACAACTACAAGCCGGTATCGCTGACGAACCTGCAGCAGGATGTGGATCGTCCGCTGAGCAATGTGGTGCAGGAGCAGCTGTATGAGCATGCTGTAACGGTAGCCCGCAACAAGGCCAACCTGATTCCTTTCCGTAACCTGGATACGCTGAGCATTGCATCGGTGGCCATCGGTACGGGTCCGAACAGTGTGTTCCAGCAGACACTAGGCAATTACGCTCCCGTGACCAAGTTTAACATCAAAGACCGCTTTGCGCCGGACTCCGCCTTCACTAAGCTTATACCTAAGCTGCAGGACCATGATGTGGTGGTAGTAAGTGTGCATGGCATGAACAATACGCCTTTCAAGGATTTTGGAATTGGCTTAGGCACGCGTGCTTTTGTGCAGTACCTGCAGAAGAGCACTAATAAGAAAGTCGTGGTAGCTGTGTTCGGCAATGCCTACAGCCTGAAGTTCTTTGACCAGAGTGAGTGGCTGGTAGCCGGTTACGAAGACAACCCGACCTCGCAGTCGCTGGTGCCGCAGGTGCTGTTTGGTGCCCGCGCCGCCAAAGGCAAATTACCTGTAACGGCTTCTGCTACGCTGAAAGCGGGTACTGGTGTAGCAACTCCTGCCATCGGTCGCCTGAAGTACGGCACTCCTGAGAGTGTAGGGATGGACTCCAAGACCCTGGCACAGATCGACAACATTGCCACCGAAGCTATTGCCTATGCCGCAACGCCGGGTGCGCAGGTGCTGGTGGTGAAGAACGGTACAGTCATCTTCAACAAATCATACGGCCACTATACCTACGACAAGAAAAAGCCGGTGACTAACACCACGGTATACGACATCGCCTCCATCACCAAAGTGGCGGCGACGCTGCAGGCCGTAATGTTTCTCAAAGATCAGGGCAAGATCAACCTGGACGAGAAAGTATCGACTTACCTGCCGGAGCTGAAAGGCACCAACAAGTCTAACCTGGTGATTCGCGATGTGCTGGCCCACCAGTCAGGATTACGGGCAGGTATACCGCACTGGCAGAAAACACTCGACAAGCTGCAACTGAACCAGACCTTCTACGCCAGCGCTCAGAATGATGTGTTCCCGAACGAAGTGGTGCCAGGTATCTACTCCATCAAATCGATGGAAGATTCGCTGTGGGCTTGGACAGTGCGTTCACCGCTGCTGGTGAAGCCAAAGGCTGCCAAGACATACGACTACCAGTACAGCGACCTTGGGTTCTACATCCTCAAGCGGATGTCGGAGCGCATGCTGAACCAGCCGCTGAACGAGTTCATGGATCAGAACTTTTACGGTCCGCTTGGTTTGAGTACCATGACCTATAACCCGCTCCTGAAGCACTCACGCGATGTGATTGTACCGACGGAGGATGACAATTACTTCCGAAAAAACCTGATCTGGGGAACGGTGCATGACCAGGGAGCTGCCATGATGGGCGGTGTGGGTGGCCACGCAGGTCTTTTCTCCAACGCCAACGATTTAGCCGTGCTGATGCAAATGAACCTGCAGAACGGTAACTACGGCGGGCACAAGTTCTATAGCACTCCGGTGGTAACAGAGTTCTCTAAGCGCCAGTTCAGCAACAGCCGCCGCGGTTTGGGCTGGGACAAACCTGACCCGGATGGCAATGGACCTACTTCGAACCTGGCTTCTAAAGCTACTTTTGGCCATACAGGCTTCACTGGTACAGGCGCTTGGGTAGACCCGGAAAACCAACTGATCTACATCTTCCTGTCTAACAGGGTATACCCGGACGCGGGCAATTCTAAACTCGTGAAATACAACATCCGCACCCGTATACACGATGTGATCTATAAAGCGATAGTACCTAAAACTTAAATAAAAAAGGATAATTTTACGAGTGCAGCTCCGCATAGGGCTGCACTTGTTGTTTCCTCAGCATAAAACCATGAAAATCGGAATAGTTTGTTATCCTACCTTTGGGGGAAGTGGCGTGGTTGCCACAGAGCTCGGCAAGGAACTGGCGCTAAAAGGCCACCAGGTGCACTTCATCACCTATAGCCAGCCAGCCCGACTGGATTTTTTTAACGAGAATGTTTCCTACCACGAGGTATACATCCCGAACTACCCACTTTTTCAGTACCCGCCATACGAACTGGCGCTGGCCAGCAAAATGGTAGACATCGCCCGTTTTGAGAAGCTTGACGTGCTGCATGTGCATTATGCCATACCTCATGCGTCGGCAGCTTACATGGCCAAGCAGATCCTGCGCACCAAAGGCATTTACATACCTGTTATCACCACCCTGCACGGCACGGATATCACGCTGGTAGGCAAGGATGCTTCGTTTGAGCCGGTGGTCACGTTCAGCATCAACCAGTCAGATGGCGTGACGGCTGTCTCGGAGAGTCTCCGCACTGAAACGTATGAGTTCTTCCAGATTGAGAAAGACATTGAGGTGATTCCAAACTTCATTGATTTGAAAAAATTCAAGCGCCAGAAGAAAGAGCACTTCCGGGCAGCGATCAGTCCAAACAACGAGAAGTTGTTGGTGCATACCTCCAACTTCCGGGGCGTGAAGCGTGTGGAAGACGTTATCCGGATTTTTGCCAAGGTACGCGAGCAGATGCCATCAAAGCTCCTGTTGGTCGGTGATGGACCTGAACGCCCTAAAATGGAGAAGCTCTGCCGCGACTTGAAAATCTGCAATGACGTGCGTTTCCTTGGTAAACTGGAGGCAGTAGAAGAAGTACTGTCCATTGCTGACTTGTTCCTGATGCCATCAGAGAAAGAGAGCTTTGGTTTGGCCGCACTCGAGGCGATGGCCTGCGAAGTGCCCGTTATCTCAACCAATGCCGGCGGTATACCTGAACTCAATGTGCACGGCGTAACCGGTTTCGTAAGCGAAGTAGGCGATGTAGATGATATGGTGAAAAACGCCCTGCACATCCTTGACGACGCCAACCTGCCTACCTTCAAGGCAAATGCATTGGCCCGTGCTCATCATTTTGATATCGATAAGATTGTGCCGCTCTACGAGCAATTCTACCAGCGCATCATCGACGCGCAACTGGCTGAAGCAGGCAATCCGCTGTAGTTCAGAAATAAACATAAAAAAATCCGGCCGCTATACCTGTTGCCGGATTTTTTTTAGCCTTATATTTACTTTGAGATGTTTTCTGCAATACTATACTGTCATCTCGACGTAAGGAGAGATCTGGATTGTGAGATAAAAAACACTCGCCCGCCCTCTCCTCTTAGAGGCCTCTACCCCGGAGAGGAGTTTTCGGGTAAAAGCTCCCTTTGAATACAGGGCTCTTTAGTTCTAGATTTTATAGCGCGAGTCGAAGATCCCGGACACGATTCGGGGCGTCCTCGTTCATGCTGATTATAGAAGGGGCCTCCCCGAGATAGGCTGGCCGCTACTGATTAAAAAGGGCCAGAGGCCCCACCATAGCAAGTCACGAGCGAGGACGCTCGCGCCATATACATTACATTGCCCCCGCTCGGCTCTGGCAAGCTAAGGCAAATAGTGCTTCTTAACCGAACTCAACCCATTACCCGACCAAACTATGGCAAAAGACAAGTACTACATCATCGACTTCGACAGCACTTTTACACAGGTAGAGGCACTGGATGAACTGGGCGAAATAAGTCTGGCGGGTGAGGAGAACAAGGACGAAATCCTGCAGCAAATCAAGGACCTGACCAATGGCGCCATGGAGGGTAGGAGTTCGTTTACCGAAGGCTTGTCCAAACGGCTGGCTTTACTCAAAGCGAACCGCCGGCATCTGAAGCCACTGATCCAACTTTTGCAAACCAAGGTTTCGGATTCCATCAAGCGCAACAAAGAGTTCTTCCAGGCCTACGCCGATAATATCCTGATCGTATCAAGTGGCTTCAAAGAGTTTATCACCCCGATCGTGACAGAGTATGGCATCAAGGAAGAAAACATTTACGCTAATACTTTCAGGTTTGATGAACAAGGCAATATCGTCGGTTTCGATGAAGAGAACCTGCTGTGTCTGGACCGGGGCAAGATAAAGCTACTCGAAGAGCTGGCGCTGGAGGGTGATGTTTATGTGCTGGGCGATGGGTATACCGACTATGAAATAAAAGAAGCCGGACTGGCCAATAAGTTCTATGCCTTCACCGAAAACGTAGTGCGCGACAGTGTAGTAGCGAAAGCTGACGACGTGGCCCCGAGCTTGGACGAGTTCCTGTACCAACACAAACTGCCGATGGCTATCTCCTATCCCAAAAACCGCATCCGGGTGCTTTTGCTGGAGAACGTACACCCTAAAGCGGTAGAACTTTTCAAACGCGAAGGCTATCAGATCGAGACTGTATCGGGAGCTTTAAGCGAGGACGAGCTGTGTGAGCGGATCAGGAATGTTTCGGTGCTGGGTATACGCTCTAAAACGCAGGTGACGAAGCGTGTGCTCGAGCATGCCAACAAACTGATGTGCATCGGTGCATTCTGCATCGGCACCAACCAGATCGACCTGAGCGCTTGCCTGGATGCCGGTGTGGCCGTGTTTAATGCGCCTTACAGCAACACCCGTAGCGTAGTGGAACTGGCCATCGGTGAAATTATCATGCTTTGTCGCAATGCCGTTGACAAAAGCACTAAAATGCACCAGGGCATTTGGGATAAGTCTGCTACCGGCAGCGTAGAGGTACGTGACAAAAGGCTGGGCATAATCGGCTACGGCAGCATTGGGGCGCAACTGTCGGTACTGGCCGAGGCATTGGGCATGGTGGTATACTACTACGATGTGGTGGAGAGACTACAGCTTGGCAATGCCCGTAAATGTGAGACGCTGAAACAACTGCTTCAAACAGCTGACATTGTGAGCCTGCACGTAGACGGCCGCACCAGCAATCAGGGCATGTTCGGTGCAGAAGAGTTTGCCGCCATGAAGGACGGTGCCATCTTTTTGAACCTGAGCCGTGGCCATATAGTGGATTTGCCTGCTCTGGTGGAAGCCCTAAAATCAGGTAAGGTTCGTGGCGCGGCGGTGGATGTGTACCCTTACGAGCCGGCCACTAATGACGAGGAGTTTGTAAGCGAACTGCGTGGTCTGCCCAATGTCATTCTGACTCCGCACATCGGTGGCAGCACACAGGAAGCGCAGGAGAACATCGGCACTTTTGTACCAAGCCGCATTATGGAGTATATCAACACAGGCAACAGCTACCAGAGTGTGAACTTCCCGAACATCCAGCTGCCAGAGCTCAAGAATGCGCACCGCCTGATTCACATCCACCAAAACGTGCCGGGTGTACTCGCCAACATAAACAGTGTGCTGGCCGGCAACCAGGTGAACATCTTAGGTCAGTACCTAAAAACCAACGAGCAGATCGGCTACGTGATCACCGACATCGACAAGCTGTATGACAAGAAAGTAATTGAGGAGATGAAGCGGGTTCCGGCCACTATCAAGTTCAGAATTCTATATTAAAACACCTGCCCGATCTCCTGCTTCAGATAGCTGATCGCTCTGGCAGTTGGGTCGATTTCGTTGTTGAGCACGTTTTCCAGAATGCGCTTGGCCAGTTCCGTGCCTTTTGCCTTTTCGTCGAGGCTTTGGAAAGATTTGTTGATCAGGTTCACAACTTCTTCGCGGGCATGCCTTACTTGCTGCCAGGCCTGCTCGGTCATGTATACCTGCTGCGACATGTTGTGATTAAACTCGTTGCGGATTTCAGTGAGTAGGATGCGGTGGTATTCGGCGGCTGTGTGGCCTCCCCCACTCACCCGTAACAGGAGGTTGCTTGGAGTAATGCGCTCCAACAACAGCACAATGCGCTCATAGGCCTGTAGCCGGATAGGCGTCACGACCTCTGCATTTTTATGGCGTAGCTCCAGCAAGCGCAGCTTATAGTCCCGCTCCAAAAACTTTTTCAGCATAGAGTAAGCTACTGCGGCCACCAGAATGGCAGGTATAGAGATTTTGAGTATATCGAGTATAATGTTGGTAGCTTCTTCCATTTGCGATTGTTTTGAACCTTAAATATCGGAAAAAATTAATTTAGGTTGGCATGAATCATTTTCCAGGTATAGCTGTTTAGCTAATACACCGGAGAGCTGCAGCAAAATTGCGAGTAATTGCGTAAATTGCAGCTCCATTTCAAATTTGAACAGACTATGGCAACTGAAACAAAAACTGCACCGATAGCGCTTACTGAAAAAGCACTGGCTGAAGTTAAAAATATAATGCAAGAGAAAAACGTACCTGCTGAATACGGCCTGCGCATTGGCGTGCAAGGCGGTGGTTGCTCTGGTATGTCCTACCTGCTGGGCTTTGACAAGGCAAAAGACTCTGACGAGATTTACACGCTCGAAGGTTTGAACCTGATCATGGACAAGAAACATGCAATGTATGTACTGGGTATGGAAGTTGATTTTCAGGACGGCCTGAATGCCCGTGGTTTCGTTTTCAACAACCCACAGGCTAAGAGCACCTGCGGTTGCGGCAGCTCATTCTCTGCATAAGCTAAAAAGTACCTTCTTTCTCTTTAGAAAGACAAAGCCCGGCCAATTGGCCGGGCTTTGTTGCTTTATCAGTGGCGATCATCATACTGCGTAACCCTAACTACGGTGCCTCCTTTAAACTCAATGTCAATAACATGGGGTAATAAAGAAAAAGGACCTGGCAAACGCCCAGTATAATATTTCCACCGTTCATTCTTTTGATTCTCTCTTCCTGCAGTACCCAGCCACTTTTCAACTTCCGTTCTGTTCTTCCCAATTAGCAGCTCACGAGCAATTAAATCCTCTGTCATCTTATACCTTGTATCTGGCTCTTCCCACCACTTTGCCTGATCAAATTTTGTATCGGGATAATATCGCCAGATAGCAAGGCTTGTGGAGTAGATGAACAGGAAGCTCAAAAGAATGAAAGATAATGCACCAGCCCACACTGTGAATTTTCTGAGCCCATGCCCTTGCAGTACAGGCTTAACCTTGAAATAACTCACGACACAGATTCCTACAAAGGCTACTATAAGGAAAATTACCCAGGAGAATGTAGCTACCAGCATTAGCACACTCTTAGTAGGTTCTCGTCATAGTCGCCGGCACTACCAGAATAAAATCCGCCTTCTGTTTATGTTCTTCTGTCAGCTTGTCCAGGTCATCCTGCAGCACGGTAGTGATGGTCATGGTCTTGAGTTGCGGATTGCCCTGCTTCAGATACCAGCCTATACCTTCAAAATTGTCAGAGTGGTAAGCGCCATTCAGATGCAGCATCTTTTTGCCGTTGTTTACCTGCTGCAGGATGAAATGAGCCATGGTGGCATCTTTCAAGGCCTGCGCCTGCACAATGTTTTCGCTTTTGGTATTGCCATGTGTGCTGTTGCCAAACATCGCCAGCATATTCTTATACCCAGGCAGGTCCATATCAACCTGCACCGGCAGTGGTGCAATGTAGCGTTTGGCATCTGCCGACACATGCTCCAACGCCTTCAGGCTACCTCCTGATACCATGGCAGCGTAACGGCGCGGCACATTGGTCGCGATAAAAGGTATGGACATTTCCTTCGCAAAGCGCACCACGGGACGGTAGTCGGTTTTGTAGTTGTTCCATGGCCGCGACTCCTGCTCAAAGTTGTTCTCCGCCACCTGCCCTGACAGATACTCGTTCAGCACCAGTTGCACATCGGCTTCAAACATCTCGGCTCCTATGGCAAAGTGCTGCTGGTGAGCCTTGTGCAGGTCTTTGGCCACTTCTAATTGCAGCCAGTGCGCGATCGGGTCATTGTGCTGCTCACCAAATAGCACCACATCGGCCTTCTGCAGTTCTTCCAGCATTTTGCCATACTTTACCTGCTTGCCCTTTGCCGTGAAGAGTTGGTAGGCAGGCTTGTCTTTATCGGCTTCGGTGGCAGCAGCTATACCTGTGTTGAACATGAGGATCAAGAGTGTAAAGAGTGAGATTTTTATCATATTTCTTGAGTGCTTCGCTCTATCAAGTTACAAAAAAATAGCTGGCTCCGAAGAACCAGCTATGCTAATTTTAAATCTATACCTGAGTGGCTACACCCTATAGAACAACCACTTAGATAGTTCTTTGTAGTTGATCTTCTTGCCGTACATCAATATACCTACGCGGTAAATCCTGGAGGCAATCCAGGTCGTAAAGATGAAGCCCAGAATAAGAAGTCCCATGGAAAGCAGAAGCTCGCTGGCAGGCACCCCGAAAGGTATGCGCACCATCATTACAATCGGGGAAGTAAACGGAATGATCGACATCCAGAAAGCTACTGGGCCATCCGGATTCTGTATCACCACGGTGTAGGACATGATGAAGGAAATAATCAGCGGGATTGTGATCGGAAACATAAACTGCTGCGTATCTGTCTCATTATCCACAGCCGCACCAATGGCCCCGAACAGGGAGCCGTACAGCAAGTAACCACCCAGGAAGTAGAACAGGAAACTGCCTAACAAAAGCGGGAAGTTGAGGTTCGATATGGCGCTGCTCACTTCGGATAAGGTATTTTGTTGGCTTGATTCTTCTGTCTCAGCAGACTCCTCTTCACCTGTTGCCATGGCACGCCCCGACTGCATCTGCTCGATTGGGGTAGGCGCCGGTTTAATGTCAAAGGCTGCCTGCACTCCACTCACGACAATGGCCGACAGTACCACCCAAAGTAAAAACTGCGTCAATCCCACACCGGCTATACCTACAATCTTGCCCATCATGAGCTGAAAAGGTTTCACCGATGAGATCATCACCTCCACAATGCGGTTAGTCTTCTCCTCTATTACGCCGCGCATAATCTGTACGCCATATAGGAAGATGAAGAAATAAATGATCACCGCCCCGATGATGCCAGCCCCGGATGTAACCCACACATTACTGTCACGCTCACCTCTTTCACTTAGGTTCACAGTGGTCATAGTAATGTTAGCCTTCATTTTGTTGAGCATGTCGCGATCTATACCTGAGGCCATAAAGCGCTGGCTCTCAATCTCCTTCTCAAGCATATTCTCCAGCCTGAACTTCACCTGCAGACTGGTATTCTTCTTTGAATAGAGCCGTATACCTTCAGGTTTGTCCAGATCAAGTTGGGGGATGTGCAGCAGGGCTGTGTAGTCCGTTTCCTGATAAGCAACTTTAGCCTGCTCCAGCGAGCCGGCAGCTATTGGGATAATCTTCAGGTCCTCGCGGCTTTCCAGCTTATCTGCAAAGAGCCCGCTTTCGTCCAGCACCATCACCACATCCTCACTGTCTGAAATAGTGGCGAGCCAGGCAGGTATAACCATGAAGGCGGCCAGCAGCAGCGGAGTCAGGAAGGTCATGATGATGAAGCTTTTCTTCCGCACGCGTGTCAAGTATTCGCGCTGTATAATGAGCCAGATCTTATGCATGGTAAGTTTCTTTTACTTTTCGGATGAATATGTCATTGATACTCGGCACCAGCTCCACAAAGGAGTGTACCTCTACACGCTGGATCAAGTAACGCAGCAGGTCGTTTGGCGAAGCGCCATCGAGCAGGCGGATGGAAGCCCGGAACACACCGTGGTTGTCATGCTGCTCCAGCACTTCAAAGTCAGGTGACGTAATCAGCAATTGTCCGTTGCCGATCACCTGGTAGGTATCTGTCTTGTAAGTGTCTTTAATTTCGCGTACCGGACCATCAAGCACCTTGCGGGAGCGGTTGATCAGGGCAATATTATCGCAAAGTTCCTCCACTGACTCCATGCGGTGCGTCGAGAAGATGATGGTTGCCCCGTTGTCGCGCAGGCGCAGTATCTCGTCTTTGATCAGGTTAGCATTGATTGGGTCGAAACCAGAAAAAGGCTCATCAAGAATGATCAGGGATGGCTGGTGCATGACGGTGGCCATGAACTGTACTTTTTGCTGCATCCCCTTGGAAAGGTCTTCGATGTTCTTATTCATCCACTCCTTTATCTCAAAGCGGGCCACCCATTCCTTAATGCGGGCAATGGCTTCGTCTTTCGTCAGGCCTTTGAGCTGGGCAAGGTATAGCAGCTGCTCCCCTACCTTCATTTTTTTATACAGACCGCGCTCTTCAGGCAAATAGCCCATGTCCTTGATGTGGGATGGTCGCAGTTTTTCGCCTTTGAAGTATATCTCACCTGAGTCGGCACCTGTAATTTGAGTGATGATGCGGATCAGGGATGTTTTGCCTGCTCCGTTTGGGCCCAGCAAGCCGAAAATGCAGCCTGCAGGTATATCAAAGCTGACGTTGTCAAGGGCAGTGTGGTTAGCGTATCGCTTGGTTACGCCATCTATTTTAAGAATGCTCAATGCTGTTAACCTTTTGGTATGTTCAAAAATAGCCTTTTTAGGGCTGAGTGACAAGCAATATCAATAAAGCACTATACTTAATCGACTAACGCAGGTATAGGCTATACCAAATACGAGCGCCGCATTATAGTAGCAATAAAAAAGCCTGCCTTCTCTACTGAAAAGGCAGGCTTTTATTTATCTAGTCACGTTGAGGCTTACTGAAAATAGTCTTTTACTTTCTCAAAGAAGCCCTTATCGCTCTTACCCGGGTGTGGTGCGAAGTTGTTGGAGTCACGCAGGCGCTCCAAAGTGGCGCGCTCCTCGCTGCTCAGCGTCTTTGGCGTCCACACGTTGATGTGGATCAACTGATCGCCTTTGCCATACCCGTTGATATCTTTCACGCCTTTGCCGCGCAACCTGAAAATCTCGCCACTCTGTGTACCCGGCTTGATCGTGATCTTCACACGGCCACCGATCGTCGGCACTTCGATATCAGCGCCCAGCGCAGCGTCGATAAAGCTGATGTACTGGTCGAATATCACGTTATTGCCGTCACGCTTCAGGCTTGGATGTTCTTCTTCTTCAATCTGAATAAGCAAGTCACCTGGTACACCGCCACGCTCCGGCACGTTGCCTTTACCGCTCATAGAGAGCTGCATGCCGTCCATTACGCCAGCCGGCACGTTGATCGTGATCACCTCTTCCTGCAGTTCGCGTCCACTACCGTGACAGGCTTCGCAGTTCTTGGTAACGATACGGCCTTCGCCATTACAGGTAGGGCAAGTCGCCGTGCTCACCATCTGGCCGAGCATCGTATTCACTACCTTACGTACCTGACCCGAGCCCTGACAAGAGCCGCAGGTCTGCATTTCGGTTCCGTTCTTGGCTCCGTTGCCGCCGCAGGTGCCGCAGGCTACATAGCGTTTTACTTTTATCTTTTTCTCAACGCCGTTGGCAATTTCCTCGAGGTTGAGTTTTAGCTTAATGCGCAGGTTGCTGCCCTTGCGGGTACGTCGGCCACCCTGACGGCCAGCGCCGCCAAAGAAGCTCTCGAAGCCGCCACCGCCGCCACCGAAGATGTCGCCGAACTGGGAGAAGATATCTTCCATGTTCATACCGCCACCTCCGCCGAAGCCGCCGTTCATGCCCTGATGACCGAACTGGTCATAGCGCTGGCGCTTCTGCTGGTCGCTTAGTACTTCGTAAGCCTCAGCCGCCTCCTTAAACTTCTCCTCCGCCGTGTGGTCGTCGGGGTTCTTGTCGGGGTGAAACTTGATGGCGAGCTTACGGTAAGCCTTCTTTATCTCCTCCTGACTTGCTCCTTTGCTTACTCCTAAAATCTCGTAATAATCTCTCTTAGCCATTGCTTAAGCTCCTATTATAACTTTCGCGAAGCGGATCACCTTCTCATTCAAGGTATAGCCCTTCTCGATTACGTCTACTATTTTGCCTTTCAGTTCCTCTGATGGCGCCGGAATTTGTGTTACCGCCTCGTGCAGATCGCTGTCAAAATCATCGCCAGCGTTGATAACGATTGGCTTCAAACCTTTGAGCTGCGTTACATGCTTCAGCTTGTGGAACACCAGCTCCAGGCCCTGCAACATTGCATCCACATCTTTAGTTGCCTCCATCGATTGGCGGGCACGCTCCATATCATCCAGTACAGGCAACAGTTCGCTCATCAAGTCTTCGTTGGCTGTTTTGAGCAAGTCCATACGCTCCTTGGCAGTTCTGCGTCTGAAGTTCTCAAACTCTGCCATCAAACGGATGTACTTGTCTTTCATTTCTGCCAATTCGGCTTCTGCTTTGGTTTCAGAGCCAGTTTCTTCTACTGTCTCCTCCGCCTGCTCCTGTCCGTTGTTTTCTTCTGTATTGGCAGTGTTATCCTCTAGTTCTGTGTTTTCCTGCTCTTTCTTGATATCTTTCTCTGACATAATGCCTTAAGAATTATAGGTTGATAGGTCTACTTTGTCTTTTCAATTGTCTTGCCAATTCTGTTTTTGTGTCAGATTGACATTTATTTAATTGTTGCACCTCAAAAAAAATCGGTAGCAAGCTCTGCAGCCTCTACCGATCTGTGTATTTGAGAAGACTGGTGGACTACGAGTTAAGCGCCGACCAGATCATATCTTTCAATTGGGTGATATTCTTCTGCGTCATGCTCGAGATGAACACTGTCGGAATATCTTTTGGTAAAGTTTCGCGCATTTCAGCTTCCAGCTCATCATCAATCATATCTGTCTTGGTAATGGCCAGAATGCGCTTCTTGTCGAGTAGCTCCGGGTTGTAGGTTTGCAGCTCGTTCACTAGCACCTTGTACTCCTCTGCGATATCCGGACTGTCACACGAAATCATGAACAGTAGCATAGAGTTACGCTCGATGTGGCGCAGGAAGCGCAGGCCAAGACCTTTGCCTTCAGAAGCACCCTCGATAATACCCGGAATATCGGCCATTACAAAGGATCTGTAATCGCGGTAGGCCACTACACCCAGGTTTGGCTCTAGCGTGGTAAATGCATAGTTAGCGATCTTTGGCTTAGCCGCTGATACGACCGAAAGCAAGGTAGACTTGCCTGCGTTCGGGAAACCCACCAGACCAACATCAGCCAGAAGCTTCAGTTCCAGAATCACCCATTCCTCTATACCTGGCTCTCCAGGCTGTGCATAGCGCGGTGTCTGGTTAGTAGGCGACTTAAAGTGGGCATTGCCCAGTCCGCCACGGCCGCCCGGCGTCAGGATGATCTCCTGCCCGTCTTCGGTGATCTCACACATGAACTCACCGGTCTCGGCGTTGCGGGCGATTGTTCCAAGTGGAACCTCCAGCACATCGTCTTTACCCTGTGCACCGGTAGAGTGGCTTGGGCCTCCGTTCTGGCCATTTTCGGCAATCACGTGTTTGCGGTACTGCAGGTGCAGCAAAGTCCAAAGCTGGGCGTTGCCACGCAGAATGATATGGCCTCCTCTGCCTCCATCGCCGCCGTCAGGGCCACCCATGGCAGTGCGTTTGTCGCGGTGCAGGTGCGCAGATCCAGCGCCACCGTGACCGGAGCGGGAACAGATTTTTACGTAATCAATAAAGTTGGATTGGGCCAATGTAGGTAATGCTAATAGGTATAAATTATAAGGTATAAGCAAGTCCGGAGCATCAAAGTTCCGGTTTGCTTATACCTTTCTGTATGAAGTCTAAAGAAAGCCGCTTTGGGCTGTTACTTCTGCTGCTTCTCTTTCAGCGAGTCGATCTGCTCGCAAAGATCTGCGAAGATTTCCTCAATTTCACCAATCCCGTCTACTGCGCAGTACTTGTTCTGACCTGCATAGTAGTCTGCCACCGGCGTGGTTTTGGTGTTGTACTCTTGTATGCGCTTGCGGATCAGCTCTTCGTTCTGATCGTCCGGACGACCAGAAGTTTCACCGCGCAGCAACAGACGCTTGGTCAACTCTTCATCGTCTACTTTCAGCGCGATCATGCACGAAATTTCGGTGCCATGATCCATCAGAAGCTTATCCAGCCCCTGCGCCTGAGGCACAGTACGCGGGAAACCGTCAAAGATAAAACCGCCTGCCTGGCTGTGCTCTTTCACTTTGTTCTCGATCATGCCGATCACCACTTCGTCTGGAACCAGTATACCGTTGTCCATCAACGACTTGGCCTTCATACCCAGTTCAGTGCCAGCGGCTATTTCAGAACGGAGCAAATCACCAGTAGAAAGGTGGATCAGGTTATATTTATCTATCAGCTTTTGGCTTTGCGTACCTTTACCAGCACCAGGAGGGCCAAACAAAACGATGTTGAGCATATCTTTGATTTATGATAAAAAACAAATTTAAGTATAAAATCGATGTATTGTTCAATAATTTTTGAGTTGCGCCTAATCTGAGCCGGCCCTTTTTGCTTCGGGCACGTCAGACTCCTTAAGATACGATTTTGTAAATATCGCGCAGGTTGCGACCCAATCCATTATAATCGAGCCCATAGCCAACTACAAAGTCATTCGGGATAGACTTGGCCACGTACTTCACATCCAGCTGGTGCTGCAGGCATTCAGGCTTCATCAGTAGTGTTATGATCTCGAGCGAAGCAGGATTCTTCTCATGAAGTTGTTGCAGCAGCGCATTCACGGTGTGTCCTGTGTCCACGATATCCTCGATGATCAGTACATCACGGCCTTCTATTTGCTCAGTCAACCCCAGAACTTCCTTCACCTGGCCAGTGCTATGCATATCCTGATAAGATGACATGCGGATGAAAGATATTTCGCAGGGTATGTTGATGCGCTTCATCAGATCGGCTGTAAACATGAACGACCCGTTCAGTACTGCCAGAAAAAGTGGGTTTTTACCAGCATAGTCCTGCTCAATTTGCTCTGCCAGCATCACTATGCGTGCAATGATTTCTTCTTCGTACATGTAGGTACTGAAGTCACAATCGTGAATCGTGATTGTACGGGGATCCATATAGCGTATCGGTCTTGTTGGTAAACAAAGGTAAGGATAATAAAAAATAAGCCCAACCGAATAGTTGGGCTTATTTATACTTAACAGAGCTGTGTTGGTTATATGACTGTCAGACCAGCAACTATAACTGTATTTTCAGGGTTGATGATTTGTCCGGTAGACGGTGCCTCCTGCTGTATCTGCATGTTCAGATTTGGCTCTTCCGGTATAGCCGGGGTACGTTCCGTAGCAATGTGAGGAGCAATTACCAGTGACACGATCGACATCAACTTGATCAGGATGTTCATAGACGGGCCGGATGTATCCTTGAAAGGGTCACCTACGGTATCGCCGGTCACAGAGGCTTTATGGGCATCGGAGCCCTTGTACTCCATCTTGCCATTGATCTCCACGCCTTTCTCAAACGATTTCTTGGCATTGTCCCAGGCGCCGCCTGCGTTAGACTGGAACATCGCCATCAGTACGCCAGACACGGTTACACCCGCCAACAGGCCACCCAGAATTTCAGCTGAAGGAGTATCTGAGAATACGTCTCTGAAGCCAAAACCCACCACAACCGGCACGATCAGGGCAATGGCACCTGGCAGCATCATTTCACGTATAGCGGCTTTGGTAGAGATCGCCACGCACTTCTCGTACTCCGGCTGACCAGTACCTTCCATGATGCCCGGGATCTCGCGGAACTGACGACGCACTTCATGCACCATGGCCATAGCCGCACGGCCTACGGCCGCAATCGCCAATGCCGAGAAAATGAATGGGATCATGGCACCAATAAAGAGGCCCGCCAGTACAGGGGCTTTGTAAAGGTCAATGGATTCGATACCGGCTATACCTACGAATGCCGCGAAAAGGGCCAGTGAGGTGAGAGCTGCCGAAGCGATCGCAAAGCCTTTGCCTGTCGCAGCTGTGGTGTTACCCACTGCATCCAGGATATCGGTACGGCCACGCACTTCTTTCGGCAACTCGCTCATTTCGGCTATACCTCCGGCGTTGTCGGCAATAGGGCCGAAGGCGTCAATGGCCAGCTGCATAGCTGTTGTCGCCATCATACCCGCCGCAGCGATAGCTACACCATAAAGACCAGCTGAGGCGTAAGACAGTACGATACCTGCGGCCAGCACAATGATAGGCAGTACCGTGGAATGCATACCTACCGCCAAACCAGCAATGATGTTGGTAGCGTGCCCGGTAGAAGACTGCTGTACGATAGAATTAACAGGCTTTTTGCCCATGGCCGTGTAGTACTCTGTAATGATACTCATAAGCGTACCAACTACAAGACCCACGATCACGGCGATAAATACACCGTTTGAAGTAAACTCGAAGTTACGCAGGTTCATGTTCTCAGGCAGCATCCAGTGGATGGCGAAATAAGCACCCACTGCCGTCAGCGCTACCGAGATCCAGTTGCCGAGGTTAAGAGCAGCCTGCACATTACCACCTTCTTTTACACGAATAAATAGCATACCGATCAGGGAGAACACGATACCCAGACCAGCAATGAACATCGGAAGTATGATCGGGGCCATGCCACCAAAGTTGTCCTGTGAAACCACTTCACGACCTAGTACCATGGTTGCCAGGATAGTAGCCACGTAGGAACCGAAAAGGTCGGCTCCCATACCTGCTACGTCACCCACGTTATCGCCTACGTTATCGGCAATAGTAGCCGGGTTGCGCGGATCGTCCTCCGGTATACCTGCTTCTACTTTGCCTACCAGGTCAGCACCTACGTCAGCTGCTTTGGTATAAATACCACCGCCTACACGGGCAAAAAGGGCGATACTTTCAGCCCCCAGCGAGAAGCCAGTAAGTACTTCCAGTGCCACTTCCATCTCGTGGCCATTCACGTTACCGTTTACGCTATATACAAAGAAGTAGTAGAGTACGATGAAAAGTGAGCCAAGCCCCAGCACCGCCAGACCAGCCACGCCCATACCCATTACCGAGCCACCTGCAAAAGACACGCTCAGCGCGCGCGACAAACTGGTACGGGCTGCTTCTGCCGTACGCACGTTGGCCTTCGTGGCAATGCGCATACCAATAAAGCCTGCAACGGCCGAAAAAAGAGCACCCATGATAAAGGCTAGGACGATCGTCCAGTGGGAATTTTCACCGGTATAGCCCAGGTAAAAGAGAAATATACTGGCGATGACCACAAAGTAGAAGAGTACTTTGTACTCTGCTTTCAAAAAAGCCATGGCACCGTCGGCAATGTGACGGGCTATTTCCGTCATACGTTCGTTACCCGCTGCTTGCTTCGTTACCCAAGCCGACCTGATAAAGGTATACAGGAGGGCCGCCAGACCAAATCCAGGAATTGCGTAGAGAATAGTTTCCATTCAATAAGAGTTAGTTTTGTTAATAAGGGTTGAGATTCTGAAATTGCTATATAGAGCTATTAAAGAAAGGCTATTCGTTTGACTTTTCCAAATATTTGCATTCAAAGCTTTATGCACTACCTAGCCAGTATAGCCCTATAGCTTAATCATTTGCACTGATTTCAGTTATCCCTCTTTATTTGCACCTCCCTTCTATGCTTTATTAAATTTTACAGCATAAAAAAGCCTCCTTTAGCAGGAGGCTTTCTCAATTTTGTAATCACCAAGTATACTTTCAAAAACTGACCCTTATTCTAATTTCATCTAGCCAAAACCTTACCTTTCGTTTTAGCCTCTGCATAAACCCAGCTTTCTCTAATAAAGTGTAGGATAGCTTTGGATTAAATAGCAATGCTGCATAAGAGATATTTGATTGAATAAGGATTGAATGTTTACAAAGTGATAGGCAATAACAGTCAATAAGTGCCTCCTGCCCTAGCTCATACCTGTTTGTAATTTTAAGATTAGAATGCACAGCTTCATCACTACTCGATCTTACAGCTTTATTGTAAATCAATTTGCTTCCATAACGCTGCGATAAAAGATCGATCACTTTATTATCGTCAGTAGCTACAAACAAATAGTCGAATTTACTCAGCTTGCGATCAATTAGCTTTAGAAATACGTTTAGTCCCACTTGCTCAACTTCTTGCCCATGATCAGTACGCCTTATCTGTACTCCAAGGATTTTGTGCGATTCGTAGAAAAGCCTTTTCTCATCAAAATGTTTCTCTAAGGTCTCGCTAAATTTTAATTGGCTGACTACAGAGTGGTACATTTTCAGGAAGTGACGTCTGCTCCATCTTCTGAATGGGTACACTTCATATAAAGAATTCCTAACAAACTTTGCATTGTTTAAATTATAAGACCCAACTCCGGTGTTCTCAAAATAATAGTTCCAGAAGTTCTGCTCAGCTTTATTAGGATCAGTATAGAGGTATTTATGATTTCCAAAATCCACATAGTATGGTACATTGTGACGCTTTGCAAGTTCAATACCATTAACTGCCTGAATAAACAAAGAGAAAAAGCCACGAGGGCAAGGGGATGTTTTCCTCTCACATGGACAGTCACTCACAAAGCAGCAAATTGTATAGATTCCGCCCTGACTGATATCTGTTAACTTGTCTTCCTGAAGTTCGCCTCTTTGTAGGGTCATATCATATTTAATCTTCTGTTTAACACTTCCTCTACAACTTCTCCATCAGCTCCTTATACAGCGCAACCATGCTCTCTATATCTTTCTTATGAACAATTTCATTAGGCGTATGCACATTGTCTTCGGGAGCGCCGACAAAGCACCAGTCCCAGGGGTATGGTCCGTGCTGAAGCTCCTTCGCATCACTGCCGCCTGAACCTTCTACTTCCAGCTGATAAGGTATACCAGATGCTTTGGCTATACCTATGATTTTCTCAACATAGGATCGACGAGGTATTAGGCTGTCACGCATAGAGATCACCACGCCCTCGCCTGGCTTTACGCCTTCCGTTACCCAGGTAATATCCGAAATCAGCGCCTGATGCACACCGTAGCGCTCCGCAGTATACTTGGCAAGGTAGGCTACCGAACCGCCGCCGTGCTCCTCCCAACTGCTGAACGCAATGATGCCATTCTCCAAAGTCTCAGCAACTTTTAAAGCGCTCCATACACCAAGTCTGTTATCAAGATAGCACGATTGTACTGTTTCATCTGTTTCCCGGAAATCGCATTTGAACACAAGCTCTGTCCCACGTTCTATCTCCCGCTCATAGCTGTAGCTGATCTCGTGCTCTTCCTCGTCAAACTCCAGCGTACACTCAATTTTACCCTGCGAGTCCTCCCCCACCAGCGTATAACCGGTTTCCAGGTCAGGCCCGCCTATTTTTACGAGCTGCTTTCCGTAGCGCACTGTAAAGCCAATGGAGTCTATATGGGCAAAAATGGCAGCCCGGGGCTTCCCAAATATTAACAAAATACAATCCTGAAAGCCCTCCCCATAAAGTATTACAGGTTGCTGTTTCCACTGAACTTTATGTCCTTCAATGTAGTTAAGCAAAAAATTGGTTAGTTTTTTCTCGTTGCCGGACGGTGCGTGTATGCTGCAGAGTTGTTTCAGAAGTTTCATGCAATATTTCTTTTGTATCAATTCAAAATTAATATAATTGTTGTACTTTTATTACCTGTTTACCAGATAAGGAGGCTACAAACACGATACGCCGGATTTTCCTTTTTACTTATGAAGAAGATTGTACTTGCATCTCTCAGTATCATCCTGTCACACTTTGCTTTGGGTCAAGGCTCTAAGGCGCAGTCTGACACAGCTATACGAGAAGTTACAATACAATCGGTAGAGGTTATACCTGCGGCTGGAAACATCAAAGGCATGCTGCTCATGGACAAAGAGATCCAGTACGAACTGGAGGGCGCCGTGGACAACATGTATAACTTCAAGTACGAACTGGCCGAAAAGCAATTCAAGTCTTTGCGTCGCCGCTACCCGCATCATCCCCTTCCTTACTTCCTGATGGGCCTCAGCCAATGGTGGAAGATCGTGCCTACCAACATACAGACTACGCAATACGACGACCTGTTCTTTGCTTACATGGATTCTACCATCCAGAAAGCGGAGACACTTTATGACCAGAATAACAAAGACTATGAAGCAGCCTTTTTTCTATCGGCTGCCAATGGATTTGCCGGTCGCCTGCACTCTGAGCGCAGCAACTGGCGCAAAGCCACTATTGCCAGCAAACGATCACTGGAATATTTAGAGAAAGCCAAGGCCGGCAACGGCTTGAGTCCTGAGTTTTTGTTTGGAGAGGCACTCTTCAACTACTACTCCATCTGGATTCATGAAAACTACAAGATGCTTCGTCCTGTGCTGGCTTTTTTCCCGAGTGGCGACAAGCGACTAGGTATAAAACAGCTGCGCTATGTGGCAAATAACGGTTTCTATACCGGCACAGAGGCTAAATTCTTCCTCATGAAGATATATGCCAATGAGGAAGGAAACATGGAGGCTGCATTGGATTTGGTAAAAGGGCTGGTTGAAAAATACCCGAACAATGCTTACTTCCAGCGTTTTTATGCACGGGCGCTCTTCGTTCAGGGCCATTTTACAATGGCAGAGCGGGTATGCCTTGACATTCTAAGTAAGCTCGACAGACGCATGCCGGGCTACGAAGCTGTAAGTGGACGTTACGCCTCTTATATCCTGGCTTATATCAATCAGAATAAGTATCGTGATTTCCAAAAGGCGAAGGCTTACTACCAGAACTCAATCACTTACGCTGAAATGAGTAATGAGCGTGATTCCGGTTATTTTGTCAATTCATACTTGAACCTTGCCCGCATTGCCAAACAGGAGCGCGAGCTAAAAACAGCGAAGCACTATTATGGGATTGTGCTGGAAACAACCGACAAAAAACATGCGGCTAATAAGGAAGCGAAAGACTTTATGAAGGCGCACAAAAAGATTTAAGCTCACCAAAGGATATAAACACAGAAGGGCCCTGACATCACAAAGTGTCAGGGCCCTTCTGTGTTTATTTGCAAAGCGCCTAATCTACTACACGTTCGACAGGCAATTTCACTTTCTCCTTAAAGTACTCTAGTGTTTTTTGCAGCCCCTCGGCACGGTCTACCTTCGGCTCCCAGCCCAGCACCTCTTTGGCTTTTGAGATGTCCGGCTGGCGCTTCTGCGGGTCGTCGGTCGGCAGCGGCTGGTACTCGATGTTGAGCTCCGCGCCCGTCAGCTTGCAGATTTCCTCGGCAAACTGCCTGATGGTGATCTCGGACGGGTTGCCCACGTTCACCGGGTACGGGTAGTCGCTCAGCAGCAAGCGATAGATGCCTTCCACCAAATCGTCTACGTAGCAGAAGGAGCGCGTCTGGCTGCCGTCGCCGAAGATGCTCAGCGGCTCGCCGCGAAGTGCCTGGCTCAGGAAGGCAGGCAGCACGCGGCCATCGTCCAGTCGCATGCGCGGACCATAGGTGTTGAAAATGCGCACAATGCGCGTCTCCAGTCCGTGGTGCATGTGATAGGCCATGGTCATGGCCTCCTGGAAGCGCTTGGCCTCGTCGTAGCAGCCACGTGGCCCCACCGGGTTCACGTTGCCCCAGTAGTCCTCACTCTGCGGGTGCACCAGCGGATCGCCGTATACCTCCGAGGTGGAGGCGATGAGCATGCGCGCGCCTTTGGCCTTGGCCAGGCCCAGCAGGTTGTGCGTGCCCAGCGAACCCACCTTCAGCGTCTGGATAGGAATTTTGAGGTAGTCGATCGGACTGGCCGGCGAGGCGAAGTGCAGAATGTAGTCGAGCTCGCCCGGCACGTGCACGAACTTGGACACGTCATGGTGGTAGAACTCAAACTGCTCGAGCTTGAAAAGATGCTCTATGTTCTCGAGGTTACCCGTGATCAGGTTGTCCATTGCGATCACGTGGTAGCCCTCGGCTATGAATCTGTCGCACAGGTGGGAGCCCAGAAAACCGGCTCCACCTGTTACTAATACTCTTTTTCTGGCCATACTTATACAGTTGCTTTAGTTTCCTGCTGCACCTTGGCCTGCTTGACGCCAATGCCGAAGTAGGTGAAGCCCTTCTCCTCCATCTCCTTGCAGTCGTAGATGTTGCGGCCGTCGAAGACCACCTTCTCCTTCATCAGCTTGCTCACCACGGCGAAGTTCGGCGAGCGGAACTCGGGCCACTCGGTCACCAGCAGGAGCGCGTCGGCGTCGATCAGGGTCTCGTACTCGTCCTTGCCGTACTCGATGCGCTCGCCGAGCGAGTGCTTGGCCTCCTTCATGGCCACCGGGTCGTAGGCTTTCACCCTGGCACCGCGCTCGAGCAGCTTCTCGATGATGACCAGCGAGGGCGCCTCGCGCATGTCGTCGGTCTTGGGCTTGAAGGAGAGGCCCCACACGGCGAAGGTCTTGCCCGTCAGGTCCCCGTTGAAGTAGTTGTCCACTTTGTTGAAGAGCACCGACTTCTGACGCTCGTTGACCGTCTCCACCGACTTGAGCACCTCCATGGAGTAGCCGTTCTCGGAGGCCGTCTTGATCAGCGCCTTCACGTCCTTGGGGAAGCAGCTTCCGCCGTAGCCGATGCCCGGGTAGATGAACTTGTTGCCGATGCGGGCGTCCGAGCCGATGCCGCGGCGCACCATGTTCACGTCGGCGCCCATGATCTCGCACAGGTTGGCGATGTCGTTCATGAACGAGATCTTGGTGGCCAGCATGGCGTTGGCCGCGTACTTGGTCATCTCCGCCGAGGGGATGTCCATGAAGATCAAGGGGTGGCCGTTCATCAAAAACGGCTTGTAGAGCTTTGACATCACCTGCTCGGCGCGCTCTGAGTCCACACCCACCACGATGCGGTCGGGCTTGAGGAAGTCGTCGATGGCGGCCCCCTCCTTCAAAAACTCGGGGTTGGAGGCCACGTCGAAGGCGATGTCGGCGCCTCTAGCCTCGAGCTCCTCGCGGATGGCCTGGCGCACCTTGGCCGCCGTGCCCACCGGCACGGTGCTCTTGGTCACCACCACCAGGTAGTCACTCATGGAGCGGCCGATCTCGCGGGCCACGGCCAGCACGTACTTCAGGTCGGCCGAGCCGTCCTCGCCCGGGGGCGTGCCCACGGCGATGAAGGCCACCTGGCAGCCCTGCACACTGTCGGCAAGGCTGGTGGAGAAGGAGAGGCGCTCTTTCTGGGCGTTGCGCGTCACCATCTCCTCCAGGCCGGGCTCGTATATGGGCAGGATGCCCTGCTTGAGGTTGTCTATCTTCTTGGAGTCGATGTCGATGCAGGTCACGTCGATGCCCACCTCGGCAAAGCAGGTGCCCGTCACAAGGCCCACGTAACCGGTGCCAACTACAGCTATTCTCATAGGTAAATGTTATTAATGAAGTACAAACTTAGAGTTCTTTAAAATAATCAATATGCAATCTCAACGAGCTTGCCTGCATCCCATTGCTGCCATTTCTCAAAAACCACTCCCTGAATAGAGCAATTTATTTTGCGAGCGAAAGCATCAACTTATGCAGCCAGCACCTGTCTCCTGATAAAATGTAAACAGTTGCACAGGGATGTTCCCCATGAAACCCACACAATTTAAAAAGTCAAAATTAAACATTTTTTTAGAAGGAGTTGAATTTGGCTACTAATGTCGGCCTTAGGAATACCCGGCAATCTGATCACCTGGCAGAGCCTTTCCTTCAAAATACCGCGAACCGGCGACTTGTCTTACTTTGTTCAGGACAAAAGTGTTACGGTATATCCTCAAAAATTAAAATAAATCAATACTACTTCTTTTCTATCCGACAGCCTGTGTTGCTAGGATACATTCATATACGTCAGTATTATCTGCCAGTAGCGCCGTACTCTCGCTAAATTAAAGCAACTGACATATTTTTACTTTTCTCAACAACCTGAGTTCCTGTCTCAAGTATAGATAAGGGTAGAACACACCCTGAGTCACCTATGAAACCAGACTGGCTGGACACCAAAGAATATCCCTTCAAATCCAAATTCCTGGAATTAGAAGCAGGCAAGATGCATTATATCGATGAAGGGCAAGGCCACCCGATCGTTATGATCCATGGTACGCCCTCGTGGTCGTTTGCCTACCGCAACCTGATTAAGATCCTGAGCAAAAAATACCGCTGTGTGGCTCTGGATCTGATCGGCTTTGGCTTGTCCGATAAACCCAAGGACTGGAGTTACAAGCCCAGGGCACATGCCGCTAATTTTGAGCAGTTAATGGCGCACTTGGGACTTGACAATATCACCTTGCTGGTACATGACTTTGGCGCGCCGATTGGGCTGGCCTACGCGATCAAACATCCTGAAAAGGTGCAGAATATTGTTATGCTCAATACCTGGACCTGGTCCCTGTCCAACCATCAGGTGTTTTCAAAGGCCAGTAAATATCTGGTAGGCCCGCTGGGCAAGTTTTTGCATTCCAAGCTCAACCTCACCACAGACCAACTGGTACACGAACTGTTTGGGCAGGAGAGCAAGATGCCGGAAAAGCTTAAAGAACAGTACACCCGCGCACTTGGCGACCCAGACGACACTGTAAGCTCACTGGCCTGCGCCCGGGAGCTGGTAGGTGTAAGCAAGTGGTATGATGAACTTTGGAAAGATCGCAAAAAGATTCAGGATACTCCGACCCTCATCTTATGGGGAGAGCGTGACAAGCTTGTTAAAATTGAGGCATTACAGCGCTGGAAAAAATTCTTCCATGAGTGCTATGTGCTGCACTTTGAGGATAGCGGCCACTTTCTGATGGAAGAGCACGCCGATGAGGTTTCCCGGTATGTGAGCAACTTCATAAAAGAAGAAGACAAAAAGAAAGAAAAGACATTACACAATTCATAAACATAAAACGAGCGATTATGACGGAACCCGATAAAACCTTAAAAGAGGCCTTGTTTCGCAGTCACCAGGCGACAGAAAAGGCTAACCAAGCCCAGGACAAGCTGTATAACATGAGTACAGGTCAGCAGGCGGGAGAGACGAAAGGCAATTCTATACCTGAACTGCACGAATCACCCCGCAACCTGCTACAATCATGGGACACCTTGCGACAGCTGGATGAGGCCCTAGAAGACAAAAAGCCAAACCATGAACGTAAATCCTGATATATACCGAGAATCAGAACTTATACCGGTTCTCCATCAATAAAAAGCGGCAGCCATTTTATGACTGCCGCTTTCTTTTTCAGAATATTTTTCCGGGATTCAGGATACCCTTTGGGTCAAAGAGCTGCTTTATACCTTGCATAAGCCGGAGTTGAACCTCGCTAAGTGCTATACCTATGTAAGGCCGCTGCACCAGACCGATACCATGCTCACCCGATATGGTACCTCCCAGTGACACACACAGCCTGAAGATCTCCTTTATACCTTCGGGTAGCTTGTTGTTCCAGTCATCGTCTGACATGTCAGCCTTCACGATATTGATATGCAGGTTGCCATCACCGGCGTGGCCGTAGCACACAGACTTGAAGTTATACCTTGCCCCGATCTCCTTTACGCCACGTAATAGAGTAGGCAGTTCGGCACGGGGCACCACCGTGTCTTCTTCTTTGTAAATGGAGTTGCTCTTCACAGCATGGCCCACATTACGGCGCAGGCGCCAAAGGTCTTCTTTTTGCTTCTCAGTATCGGCCACGAGTATGTCGCCTACATCAAATGTTTCCAGCACTTCATATACCCGCTCCGCATCCTTGTAGAGCAGGTCCATGTCATTACCATCGAGCTCTATGAGCAGGTGTGCCCGTTCATCAGCTGCCATAGGCACATCCAGGTTCATATAACGGCAAGTCCACTCAATGGCTTCTCGCTCCATGAATTCGAGGGCAGAGGGCAATATACCTGCGGTAAATATGCTGGATACAGCTGCTGCCGCCTCTTCTTCTTTTCGGAAAGGTACCAGCAACACTAAGTTTTGAGTGGGGTAAGGTATAAGCTTAAAGACAATTTTGGTGATGATGCCCAGGGTGCCTTCGCTCCCAACCATCAATTGTGTCAGATTATACCCGGTGGCGTTTTTGAGCACATTGGCCCCCGTCCAGGTGATTTCCCCGCTTGGCAGCACCACTTCCACGTTCAGCACATAATCCTTTGTAACGCCGTACTTCACCGCCCTGGGCCCACCGGAAGACTCGCTCAGGTTGCCGCCCAGTTGGCTACTGCCCCGGCTCGACGGGTCAGGCGGGTAGAAAAGCCCACGGGCGATCACCGCCTCCTGAAACACCTGCGTGATCACACCAGGCTCCACAGTGGCCTGCAGGTTGCGCTCATCAATCTGGATGATTGCATTGAGCCGCTCCATCGACAGCACCACCCCCCCATGCACGGCCAGCGCACCACCGCTCAGCCCGGTACCGGCGCCACGAGGTGTCACAGGTATGCTGTTTTCGTGGCACAACCGCATAATATGACTGATTTCTTCTGCGTTCTTTGGTTTGAGCACCACTTCAGGCAGGTAGCGTAGATCCTCTGTTTCGTCGTGGGTATAGCGCACGAATCCCTCCTGGTCAGCAGGCAGCACAAGGTGCTCCTGCCCGACAATGGCGGTGAAAGCTTCAACCAGATCCGAGGTTATCTTATTAAAATTCATTTTATATTAAATAGCTTATGCTTAATTTAGCAAGCCCAACATCTTTTTAGCCACATTTTACCAAGTTACGCTTTGAGAACATCAATTACCAGTTACCTTATATTTATCTTTTTTATTGGATTGATGGCGTCCTGTCAATCAGCAAAGCCTACCTTCAGCAAGCGTGGCGACACTTATAAGTCGGCCAGGGAGATCGCTGAGGAAAAGCGACAGGAGCGCAAAAGAGCCAGAATGGCCGCCCGAAGCGGTGGGAAAGGCAATGTAGCGTCGAAAGACCGTACCAGCCGCACCAACGTACCTAATCCGCGCCGCCTCGACGAGCATGTGGCCACTGTCATCCATACAGCCCGCTCCTACACGGGCACTCCTTACAAGTGGGGTGGCACGACACGCGTAGGTATGGACTGCTCCGGCTTGCTCTGCACCTCTTTCCAAAGTATCAATGTGAACCTGCCGCGCACATCGGAGGAGCAGAGCCGCTTCGGTAAAACCGTAAAAGTGAGGGAGCTCAAAGAAGGGGACCTCGTATTTTTTGGGGCTAACAAAAACAGCCGGGAGATCACGCATGTGGGCATGGTGACTGAAGTTGTAAACGACAGCGAAGTTAAATTCATCCATGCCTCCACTAGTCTTGGCGTGATTGAAAACAATCTTAACTCTGACTACTGGCAAAAAATCTTTATCAAAGCAGTGCGGCCTTTTGAGGAATAAGCTGCGTCCTGTATATCTTCAAAATTTTGCTGCAAGTCCTGCATAGTAACTGATTGGTTCCTGGTGTAATTCTATGTGTTGCCGATACTGCCAGAATCTATAGGTAATTAGGCATAGTCAATTCCTATAGCAGAATACATTATAAGGGACCTACATCATAGCCTGTAAGGCAACAAAATTTCAAGACAAAAAAGAGATAAAATACTCATACATACGTACTTATAAGAAGTTATATTTTTTCAATTTAGCTTATAAGTATTATGAGGACTATTTACACAAAGCTGCTTGTGACCATATTGCTGCTAATGAGTGGCCACTTAGCCTGGGCACAGGGTACGACAACGGCGGCTATGAACGGTGTGGTACAGGACCAGAGCGGCTCCCCTCTACCAGGCGCAACAGTTATTGCGGTCCATACGCCTACCAACACGCAGTATGTAGCCGCCACGAATGCAGAAGGTCGCTACAATATCCAAAACATGCGTGTAGGCGGGCCCTACACGGTAAGAACCTCCTATGTGGGCTACCAGGAGCAGCGATTCGAAAACATCAACCTAGCGCTCGGTCAGAACTTCAGACTGGATCTAACCATTTCAGAAAGCACAACCACCCTCGGCGAAGTGCAGATCACCGCGACACAGGACAAAGTGATCAACTCCGACAGAACAGGTGCTTCCACCAACGTGTCTACAGAGCAGCTTGAGTCACTTCCCACGATCTCCCGAAGCCTGAATGACTTCACCCGAATCACGCCACAGGCCTCCACCTCTGGGTCAGGTATATCGTTTGCAGGTCAAAACAACCGCTTCAACAATTTCTCGATAGATGGCACCGTAAACAATGACGTATTTGGTCTATCGGCCAGTGGTACCAACGGCGGACAGACCGGCGTGCAGCCGATCTCGCTGGATGCCATTGAGGCGATACAGGTTGTGATCGCTCCTTTTGATGTCAGACAAAGCGGCTTTACAGGCGGTGGTATCAACGCGATTACCCGTAGCGGGTCCAACCGGTTTACGGGATCTGCCTACTATTTTGGCAACAATGAAGCATTAGTGGGCAAAAGCCCGGATGACGCCAGAACCAGGCTGCCGGACTTCACAGACTACCAGATGGGCCTGCGACTTGGCGGCCCGATCATCCGGGACAAGCTGTTCTTCTTTGTGAATGGAGAAAAGACCAAAAGAGTAGCTCCGCTGCTGTTCGAACCCGGAAGCCCCGGCTCCAATATCACAGTGGACGAGGCAAACAGAGTGCTGAGCGTTGCCAATCGCTTGGGTTACGACCCGGGCAGCTTTAGGGGGATAGATGACGAAACCCTGAGTGACAAGATTTTCGCCCGACTCGACTGGAACATCACCGACAACCACCAACTTACCCTCCGGCACAGCTACGTATATGGCGAAAACCGTGACAATGCCCGCACTCCGAATGCCCTCCGATTTGCCAACAACGCCGAATTTTTCCCGAGTACCACTAACTCGACCGTTATGCAGCTGCGCAGTCAGTTTGGGGGGCAGTTTGCAAATGAAGCTCTGATCGGCTTCACTGCAGTGCGTGACGACCGTGATATTATCGGCGATCCGTTCCCGAACGTACTGATCCGATTGTCTGGTGGCCGTACTATTTCGCTGGGTAGTGAGCCGTTTTCGGTGCAAAACCAGCTTGATCAGGATGTGCTCACTATTACGAACAACTTCAACGCATTTCTGGGTAAGCACACCATCACGCTGGGTACGCACAATGAGTTTTACAAAACTTACAATTTGTTCATCCGGCAGGAGTTTGGAGCCTATGAATACAACTCCCTCGAAGCTTTCGAAGCGATTGGCACACCCGACGAAGCTGCGCCCGGGGCATTCTTCCGAAACTACTCCCGCACCGATAATCGTCAGCAGGGTGCAGAGTTCTCTGCTTTTCAGCTCGGATTTTATGCACAGGACGAGTACGCCGTACGCAATAACCTGAAGGTAACGGCAGGTATACGCCTCGACATCCCGACATTTAGTGATGATCCGGCTGCTAATGCAGAGTTCAATGAGGCGTTTGCCAGCAGAGGCCTGGCCACTGACAAGACCCCAGGCGCTCAGTTTATGCTCTCCCCCCGTGTAGGCGTCAATTGGGATGTGTTTGATGATGGCAATACGCAGGTACGCGGCGGAGCCGGGGTCTTCACTGGTAGAGCCCCCTTTGTGTGGATAGCGAATCAATATACCAATACAGGACAAATGTTGGGTAGCCTGGCACTCACTTCCGGTCCGCTGCTGGAGCAGATTCGCTTCAACCCAGACCCAAACACCCAGCCAACAGCCACCACAGTAGGCTTGTCAGACAGAACAGCCGAGATCAATATCACAGATCCTGACTTTAAGTTTCCGCAGTTGTTCAGGGTAAACGCTGCCGTTGACCATCGCCTCCCTTTTGATCTGATCGCAACGCTGGAAGGTATATATTCCAAAAACCTGAATAACATCTATTATCAGAACCTGAACCTGGAGCAAACCGGCACTTTGACCGGAGCAGACAACCGCCCTGTGTTTGGCCGTATACAGGGCAATAATTTTCAGGATATCATCTACCTGACTAATACCAGCCGTGGTTTTGGCTACAGTCTGACAGGTCAATTACAAAAGACCTTCGTGGAAAACGGTATCTCAGGTTCATTGGCCTATACCTATTCCCGAGCTAAGGATGTGAACCCCGGCAACTCCAGCCAGGCCCGCTCTAACTGGATTAACGTGAACCAGGTGGAGGGCCTCAATAATGTGAGGGAAGCCTTTGCTGACAATGATGTGCGATCCAGGGTGGTGGCCGGCCTTACGTATAACTTAAACTACCTGGGCTTTGCAGGTACTACTATTTCTGCCTTCTATAACGGACAGACAGGGGTGCCGCTTTCCTACATCTACAATGGAGACGTGAACAATGATGCCGGCAGAACCAATGACCTGATCTATGTGCCAGGCAATGCGGCAGAGATAAACCTGGTACCTTTTACCGACCGGGATGGAACGGTCGTATCACCTGAGCAGCAGTGGCAGGCGCTGGATGCCTTTATCAGCAGCAATGACTATCTAAGCGACAGACGTGGCCAGTATGCCGAGCGGAACGGAGACAGACTTCCGTGGACCAACCAGATTGACCTGCGCATTATGCAGGAATTCAGGGTAGGGCAAAATGATAACGCCCACCGGCTGCAACTGACCTTTGACATCTTCAATTTCACGAACCTGCTCAACAAAGACTGGGGGCGACAGTACACTGCCACTTTCAACGCCTTCCAGGCCATTGATTTTGTAGGCTACGAGCCGGGCACTACAACACCCCGCTTCAACTATACCGGTCGCGGTCTGACAGACGGAAATCCTTATTTTGTGAATGACTTTTCCTCACGATGGAGAGCCCAATTCGGTATTCGCTACATTTTCAATTAAAAGTAAACTCTGTCCAAAAATTAACTGAGTGCCAAAAAGAAAGGCGGAGCTGTATGGCTCCGCCTTTCTTTTTGGCACTCAGTGTTTAGACAAGTAGTATGTTCGCAATTTACATTAATTTTTTGTTGCTAAAAAGCAAATAACATAAGACAGATTATTAATAATAATTTAATCATTAAGTAGTTGCATTTCGAATTATACCCTCTAATTTTGCGGGCAAAAATCAATCAATCTTTTATGAAAAAGTTATTACTATCAACACTGCTTATGTTGCTGTGCGTGGTTACTATGCACGCCCAGGTAACAACAAGTAGTATTACCGGATCCGTTAAGGATTCAAAAGGTGAAGCTTTGATCGGTGCAACCGTAAGAGCAACACACGGTCCTTCTGGCACTACGTACGGTGGTGTGACGAATGTAGAGGGTCGTTTTAACGTTCCTAACGTTCGCGTTGGTGGTCCTTACACCATCGAAGTAAGCTACATTGGCTACGAGCCAAAAGTTTACAGCAACATTTCATTGAGCCTGGGTGTTCCTTACCAGCTTGATGCAACAATGGCTGACGGTGGTCAGCAGCTTCAGGAAGTAATTGTTAGCACTGACCGCTCTTCTGTGTTCAACGCTAATAAAACAGGTGCCGCTACTAACGTAGGCATACAGCAGCTGGAGAAACTTCCTACTATCAACAGAAGTGTTACAGACTTCACACGTCTGACTCCACAGGCAAACGGTAACGGTTTTGCTGGCCGTGACGGTCGTTTCAACAACCTTCAGGTAGACGGTGCTAACTTCAACAACGGCTTCGGTCTTAGCTCTAACCCACTTCCTGGTGGCAACTCTCAGCCAATCTCTCTTGACGCGATCGAAGAGGTTCAGGTAAACATCGCTCCTTACGACGTACGTCAGTCAGGCTTTACTGGTGCTGGCATCAACGCTGTAACACGTAGCGGTACAAACCAATTCTCTGGTTCTGCTTATACCTTCTACAGAAACCAGGATTTCAATGGTAGAAAAGTTGGTGACAACGAATTGCCAGAGCAGACTGAAAGAAAGAACCAGATCTTCGGTGCCCGCCTTGGTGGTCCGATCATCAAAAACAAATTGTTCTTCTTCGCTAACTTCGAGCACGAAAATGAAACTTACCCTGGTGTAAACTGGGTAGCTTCCCGTCCAGGCCTTAGTGGTCCAAACGTTTCCAGAACTACTGCAGAAGACCTGGAGCGCGTTCGTCAGCACCTGATCACCAAGTATGGTTATGACCCAGGTGCTTATGAGAACTACGCAAACGAGTTTAACAACAAAAACACGAAGTTCTTGACGCGTATCGACTGGAACATCAGCGACATGCACAAGTTCACACTTCGTTACAACCAGGTAGTAGGTACAAGCGACCAGACTGTAAACGCCAGCTCTGCTCCTAACCCACGTGCCAGCTCTGCCCGTATCGGCCAGAACGCACTTTCTTTCGCTGGTTCTAACTACGGTTTCGAAAACTCTGTACGTTCCGTAACAGCTGAATTGAACAGCACATTCTCTTCTGTACTTTCTAACCAGTTCCTGGCTACTTACAGCCGTATTCAGGACACGCGTACTTCTCCAAGCAGCATCTTCCCATTTGTTGACATCTGGAAAGACGGTGATCAGTACATGAACTTCGGTTACGAACTGTTTACTTACAACAACGACGTAATCAACAACAACTACTCGTTCATCAACAACCTTTCTTACATGCTGGGCAAGCACAACCTGACAGGTGGTGCCAGCTTTGAGGTACAGAACTTCGGTAACAGCTACCAGCGTTACGGTACTTCTTACTACCGTTATGCTTCTGTGGATGATTTCATCAATGATGCCCGTCCGCTTCAGTTTGGTCTGACTTACCCTTACGAAGGTCAGGATCCATATTCACGCATCAACTTCGGTATGGCTGGTCTGTACGTACAGGATAAATTCGCTGCAACTGACCGCCTGAACCTGACTATGGGTGTGCGTGCTGAGCTGCCAGTTTACATGAACGACCTGACTCCAAACTCATCAATCGACAACCTGACACTGCTTGACACTGACGGAAACCCAACAACTTACTCTAGCGGTGAGTGGCCTAAGTCAAGAGTTCTGCTGTCGCCACGTATCGGTTTCAACCTTGATCTGCTGGAAGACCGTTCACTGTCACTTCGTGGTGGTACAGGTATCTTCTCTGGCCGTATTCCTTTCGTATGGTTGACAAACATGCCAACTAACGCTGGTGTAATCCAGAACGTATTGGAAGGTGTTCCTTCAAGTGCACTTGACGTGATCCGTTTCCAGCCTGAGCGTCTGTACTGGTTAGAGAATGGCCCGTCTAACGTGTTCATCCGTCAGCCAAACGCTGGTGCTCCTGGTAGCTTTGCCCTTGTTGACCGTAACTTCAAAATGCCACAGGTATGGAGAAGCAGCTTAGGTGCTGACTACACAATCCCTGGTACTCCATTGGTAGCTACTGCGGACATCCTTTACACAAAAGACCTAGTAGGTGTTTACCAGTTCAACGCTAACAGAAAGCCAGCTGAGCTGCAATTGAACAACAACGGTGATAACCGTGACTTCTGGAATGGTTCTTCTAACGCTCAGTACACTACTGCCACTCGTGAGGCTATCGTTCTGTCAAACACAGACAAGGGCCACTCGCTGTCAGCAACTGCTGGTCTGTCACTTAACTCTAGAACAGGCTTCTTCGGTTCTGCTTTCTATACTTACACGCAGGCGAAAGACATCACTGGCAACCCAGGTTCTAACGCTGGTTCTGCCTGGTCTAACAACTACTCTATCAACGATCCAAACGAATTGCTGATGGGTATTTCTCAGTTCGCGACTCCTCACCGTGTAGTAGCTAACGCTTCTTACCGTCTGGAGTATGCTAACCGTCTTGCTACTACAGTATCCCTGTTCTACCAGGGTTCTGCTCAGGGCCGCTTCTCTTACATCTACAACGGTGACGTAAACAGAGACGGTATCAGCAACGACCTGCTTTGGATCCCAACCAGCTCTGCTGAAATGAACTTCGCTCCTATCATGAGCAATGGTCAGGTACAGTTCACTGCTGAGCAGCAGCGTCAGGCTTTCGATACATTCGTAGCTAACCAAGGCTTAGAAAGAGGTGCTTATGCTGAGCGTAACAATGGTTTGATGCCATGGTTCAACCAGTTTGACTTCAGATTGCTACAGGACGTTTTCGGTAACATCGGTGGCAAGCGCAACACACTTCAGGTGAGCGTTGACGTGAACAACATCGGTAACATGCTGAACTCTGCATGGGGTGTAAGACAGCAACTGAACGGTGGTTCTAACTTCCACTACCAGCTGTTGAGAGTTGCTGCAGTTTCAGCTGAAGGCGTTCCTACTTACAACATGATCACGGTACGTGACAACGATGGCAACACATTCCTGCCAGACTCTCCATTCCGTGAGAACTTCAGCTTATCTAGCACATGGAGCATGCAGCTTGGTCTGCGCTACATTTTCAACTAAGCAGAATAGCTTATATAGCAAAAAGGCGGGACAAATGTCCCGCCTTTTTTATTTTCAAAATATAGCGCTCCAGTTTTTGCATATTCAAAATTTGTCCTAATTTTGTGACACTCAAGCGGGGGATTAGCTCAGCTGGCTAGAGCGCTTGCATGGCATGCAAGAGGTCATCGGTTCGACTCCGATATTCTCCACAAAGGCAACCTAAACAGGGTTGCCTTTTGCTTTTATATGGCTTTTACCTATATACTTTACTCTGAAAAGACAGATCGTTACTACGTGGGCAGCTGTATGACAACTTGAAAAACTCAGCGTAATGACTGCAGAAGCATATTTGGTAAGTCCGTCCAGAGCTTCATTAGCAATCAGGTATAGCGGGACTTATCTAACTGGCCAATTCAACAAAAAGGCAACCCTGTTCAGGTTGCCTCACTTATTTCAGAGCCTTCTACCCTCTAAAAATAATAACCAGACAGCTTGTCAAAGTATTCTTTGAATTTCTTCTCTGTGTGCTTCAGGTCTGCTATATCGACAAAGAGAGAAGAAGAAAACAGGTTCTCAGCCTCTTTGTGAGTACCTAGTTCATTGGCGATTTGCTCAAACGGATGTTTGATGCCACTCTGCTTTACTCTATACCCAAACCTGCCAACAGGAACCCGCCCTTTGCCCATTTTCTTGGTATGAGCCAAAGCTAACAGGTACTCGAACATATCAAAAATATTTTCATAGTCCTTGCTGTGCGGCAGGAAAGAATTGAAAAGTGGTTTCAGTTCAGAGAACAATAATTCAGACATTGGCACAAGCTGCCTGTTACCAAGAGCCTCCCGCAGCGTATCATAGTCCAATACTTTAGCCACATTGACATGGTCTAGAATCGGAGCCTCGCCATACCTTAAATGAGATGTCATGGAGAACATCTTGGACAGCAACCTGTAGTCTTTCTTCATGATGCTGGCAAGCCCTATGCTGTACAGGAAGATAAGTCCTGGTAGCGTTTCGAGATCCAGCCATACGCCTCCGTCTTCGTCTCTCTCTTTTGCAGACGTGAAACAGGCGAGACTGTTAAGCCAGATTGAATGGTGTTGTTCTTTGCCCCAGTAAACCCCATTTACAAATAAGCTGCTCAGGGAACTGCATTGTTTGAAATAATAGTTTACCCTCCCCTTAATTCCTTCTTTGGTTGGGGTGCCTGCGACCGGCAAAGCATTGAAATTAAAGTTTATCCGATCGACTTCACTTCTTATAAGATCATGAAGCGATATGATCTGCTCATCATGCACGATAAACTTCTTCAACTTGGTTAGTGCAATCTGCGATGTTGAAAGATCTGCAGATTTAGTGCTTTCGAGCACCTCTATCTTTTCGTGCAATTCTTTAAAGAACATGTCGGCATTGGTAATGCTCACAGCCTTCCCTCTTCTGATATAGGCTAACTCCTCTAGTTCATTGCCTACCTTGTCTGAATACGTGAAGTAGTTAGAGAACCTGAACTTATTTGAAGTTTCCAAGGCCTCCTTTAACACACGATCACTAGTGCCCGTCCATCCGCAGGTTATCAACCCAAAATTGTCAGACACATAGCGCAACAGCTCCGATAACCTTTCCTCGTACTTGTCTGCTTCACTCTTTACATTCAGGAAACTGGAGTCCATGTAGTCCCCGTTTACTTTAATGACGGTAACCCTGGAGTGAACAATGGGAAGGGAATTTACGATATGGCCGGGGCAGCTTATCACAACAGGCTCTATACCGATGCATCTCAAGGCATTTTCTACCAGCCTGTCGAGGGTAGTTGTGATGATCACCCGCACATAGCCTTTGCTAACCAGACGGGCAATTGTTTGGTGGGCAAGTGTTGGCTTCTTCAGCCCCTCCTCAAGTTCGGTTTCGTTGGGCTCAAAATATCTTCGCAAGAGATTTTGCCGCTCCGTCTCTGTGTTCGTAAGCGGCTCCAGCAGACTTGCATAGCCTGGCCATTCTCCAAACCGCTTAAAAAACCATTCCTCCGGTTCCGGCTCACAATTCGCATTTTCCAGCACAGCTATCTGCCTAATCAGGTCCAGTGCTATGTCACTACCCGTAGGTATGCCGGCACCGCTGGAAACACCAGAGCCTAATAAGAGCGCAAACGCACCTTTGTTGTTATATATCGAATGAGATACCGAGGAGACTTGGGCATTCATAATTCACGTTGCTTCAATACCGGTACAATATATAGATAATTTTATACTAAAACCACGGAAATTATTTTCATTCTACCAGCTCTACAATTTTGACTGATTAGAGCGCCCCTAATCGGGTATTTTGGCCTTTTTGCGTTCTTTTATCGATGTAAAATCTTTATAACCACTATACTTATACCTGCCGCTACTTTCATGAGAGGACCAGATTTACTCCTCAAAATCAGCCGTGATCAGAAGGTGTCTAATATCCGACATCCCTTAACTCCAATCATACTGCACGGTTATAAGCTGTGGCGCAAACGCGACTTTATTTTATACCAATACGCCTCGGCTGGTTATACCTGAGAGGTTAAATATTCCGGAACATGCCCCCACACTGCCCGTACCATATAGGACGCAACGCTTAAAGAAGGGAGGATCTATGTCAATGCCATTTAATTTTGAAGACAACATCAAGAACGCGACAGTAATGCTGCAGGATGTAGCGGCGGAGCTGCAAACAGATGACCTCAACAAAGCCGGCCGCATTTTCAGAGCCGTGCTGCAATCCATACGGGACAGATTGCCTGTAAATGATGCCGTACAATTTGCCGCACAGCTGCCTATCTTCTGGAAGGGCATCTACTTCGACCAGTATGACACATCCAAAGTGCCGGTCAGGATACGGGATGCGAACGATTGGATCAATTACATCCGCAACAAGAATGCTTTTGCGGCTAATAACGACTTTCAGCAGGACGAAGAAATCACAGCGGCTTTCCGGGCTGTCTTCCGGGCTCTGCAGCGCACCATGACTGACGGACAGCTGGAAAAAGTGAAGCAATCGCTAAACGAGGACATTCAGGAACTGCTGGCTGCCTGATAAAAAGCTGCGCCGCCTGTTACATAGGGCAACAGGCGGCGCAGCTTTTTTTAAATATGCTTTTGCGCTATACAAACAATCCCTCTACAGACAGGTAGCGCTCGCCTGTGTCGTAGCAAAAGGTTAGTACCCTGGCACCATCCGGAATTTCTTCGTCCAGTTTCTGCTGCACGGCTGCCAAAGAGGCACCTGAAGATACTCCCACAAATATTCCTTCTTCCATGGCTACTCTCCTGGCATAATCGTAGGCATCGTCGGCTGCCACCGTTATTACACCATCCAGCAGACTGGTATCCATTATACTGGGCACAAACCCGGCCCCTACACCTTGTATCGGGTGCGGACCCGGCTGGCCACCGCTCAACACCGGCGAGGCGGCAGGCTCTACAGCATATACCTTCAGATTGGGGAAGTGCCGCTTCAGCACCCTGGCTACACCAGTGATATGCCCACCTGTGCCCACTCCGGTAATCAGATAGTCAAAGCCTTCCGGAAAATCAGCCATAATCTCCTGCGCTGTGGTCTCAATGTGGACCTGTGTGTTGGCTTCGTTGTCAAACTGCATGGGCATCCAGGAGTTTTCGTGTTCTTCGAGCATTTCACGGGCACGGTCTATCGCTCCCTTCATGCCTTTTTCACGAGGTGTCAGCTCCAGCTTAGCCCCATAAGCCGCCATCAGCCTGCGTCGCTCAATGGACATGGACTCGGGCATGACCAGGATCAGGTGATACCCTTTCACAGCAGCGACCATAGCCAGCCCGACACCGGTATTTCCTGAAGTGGGCTCAATGATCACACTATCCTTTTTCAGGACACCTCTTGTTTCGGCATCCTCTATCATAGCCAAAGCGATGCGGTCTTTGATGCTGCCGCCCGGATTGGCACGTTCCAACTTCATCCATACTTCCGCTTTGTCTTTAAACATGCGGTTGATCTTCACATGGGGCGTTTTGCCTATGGTTTCGAGTATGCTATGCGCTTTCATATTTGTGTCTTTTTTTAAATTGAAAAATTCAGAACATCGGCTCTGTCTTGGTAGTAACTCACTTTTATTTGTGGACGGTGGTACACTCTTGCAAAAGGAGGCACACTTTCAGTCAGCCATACATTTCCCCCTATGATGCTGCTGTGGCCCACCACTGTATTCCCGCCCAGTATGGTTGCCCCGGCATAAATGATCACATTATCTTCTATGGTTGGATGGCGTTTCAGGTTCGCCATTGATTTTTCAACACTCAGTGCACCCAGCGTCACGCCCTGGTATACCTTCACATTGTTGCCAATATCGGCTGTCTCTCCAATCACAACGCCAGTGCCATGGTCGATGCAGAAACGGGCTCCTATGCTGGCTTTGGGATGGATGTCTATACCTGTCTTGGTATGTGCGTAGGTAGCGAGCACACGTGGCAGCAGTGGTACCTCCATGCGGCAAAACTGATGGGCAAGCCTGTACACGGCCACAGCAAAAAAGCCAGGATAAGTGCGGATCACCTCGTCTACGTTTACTGCGGCCGGGTCACCTGCCTCTATGGCAGCGGCATCGGCATTGAGCTGGCGCTGGAGGTCCGGCAGGGCTTCAAAATAAGCATCGGCTATTTCATAAGGTTTGCCGGGCAGGCGTTCTTCTATTCTGTACAGAATCTTCTCCAGATCAGCACGCAGCAGCATAGCGTAGGCTTCAACTTCAGACCGGGAACTAAAGGAGCGCTCCGAAAGGGATGGGAAGAGCAGTTGCAGCAGGCCATCCAGAAAGGCGCAACTCATCGAGTGCGGCACTACGTGGCGGGACTGCTTGTGCACAGCTGTCAAGTGTTCAATAAAAGCCTGGCTGATTGCTGTCATAATGCAGAAGAAACTAAGTAACCTGATTAAAGTTTAACTGAAGTATATACAGTAAATAGCTATACGGGCAGCTGTGGCCTGTGTCTATGATTAACGTGAAATACCGACTGGAGTAGTGTCCCGAGGCCCCTACCTGAGAGGGCCTCTCTGCAAATGCTAACGAAGGCAAGGGCTATACCTGTGATTATATTACTGCCTCCCTACTTTCGGTCCTTCACCACAAAGTTGAGGTACAAAAACCCAAGTAGGGCAAAAGCCCCTCCTGTCCAGAATACCATGCTGAACCTGGAAGTGTCGTTGGCATAGATCCAACCGGAAGCCAAAGCACCAAATCCTATACCTGCCTCGAGGGCTATGTACATGGTGGCCATTGCCCTTCCCCGGTGCTCCGGATGACTCATGTCAATGGTCCAGGCAAAGACCGTCGGGGAGTTCATGCCCACGGCTACACCAAACACGGCCGCCGCCAGCAGGAGTTCTGTAGCCGTACTGGCCCAACCGATCAGCCCCATGGCCACCACCAGCAAGGCAGAGCTGATCTTCAGTACACGGATACGACCATACTTGTCGGAGGCCCGACCAGCCAGGAAACGGATAGCTAATGAGGAAAGTGTAAAGCTGGTAAAGAAGAGTCCTTTGTTTTGAATACCGAGATGCTCGCTGAAGTCAGGAATGATCGTCAGGATGATACCAAACGAAACCACCGTGAGCATCATCACAATGGAGGGATGCAGGACACGGGGCTCAAATATCTCTTTGCGGGATATTTTGAGTAGTCCCATCCGGAAGCGGTTTGGATTATCCAGCGTTTCGTGCATGCGAGCTACTACGGCCACTGACAGGAAGGCAGCCGCTGAAGAGGAATAGAACATGGCGTCAAGCGAAAAGCTATTGGCGATTGAGGCTCCCATGACAGGTCCCGCAGCCATACCTAAACTGCCTGCTAGCCCCAACAGTCCCGTTGCCTCTCCCCTTCGCTCCATCGGGATGATGTCGGCCACGTAGGCGGCAGTACCAGTAGGTGTAAAGCCTGTTGAAAAGCCGTGCACAAGGCGCAGCAGCAGGAACGCCGCTACCGTGCCGGTGATCGGGTACAGGAAGCCACACATAATACAGACAGCGCCCCCGATCAGCATGACAGGTATACGCCCCATCTTGTCGGCCAACTGTCCGCTAAATGGCCTTGACAGACCAGCTGTTAGTGTGAAGAGAGAAATGATAAGCCCCTTATACTCAGCACCGCCCAGTTGTGTAATATAGTTGGGCAGCTCCGGAATGATCATGTTGAAGCTTGCGAAGAAAAGAAAGGAGCTCAGGCACAGCAATCCAAATTGAAGTCCATACACACGTGTTTTCAGCTCGGCCATAGTCAGATTAAAGCCGCAAGTTCCGAAAACAATCGCTCCAAAACTATAGTCAGGTTGACATGCTGTGGTTTGCACCGCCAACCGGCAAGTTTATTACCCTGTGTCTAAGACAGATTAAGCATAAAAAAAATAAGCAGCCCTCTGGGCTGCTCTAATGATTTCTATAGCGGACAATCCGAAGGTTAGTCAAAACCAGGGCATCCCTTCTTGTTACGTTTCTTTTTTACCAGGCCATCCTTATTATACACTGATGACTTGAATGAAAAATACCCAGCTGTTTTCTTGCTGGATACTGCCTGTCTTTTGCTCTTAGTTGTTTTCTCGCTCTTATCTGATTTTACATTAGCATCAGCAAAACTGGCGAATGATAAAAACATCAAGACACTAATTAAGGCTGTATAGAATTTTAGTTTCATTTGTCGGTTGTTTTAGGTGAGAGAAGACTATCTATTGCAATATTAAAATTAAAATATATAATAAAAAAATAATTGATTATATTTTTTACTAACATATTACCAAAACAATCTGAATGTTTTCCATGACACTCAAATATTGGCGCAGGAATGCGAGTGGTGAAGCAGGGTTTGGTTGCTAGGAATTCGATCGGGAAACGCTAAAAAAAGAACCATCCCTACAGAGAGGTGGCTGACATTGGGGAGCAGCAAGAGATAAGGAGCTTATATACCTGCAACTGGTTTTGGGACATTGAACCGGACACCGTTAACAGCCACATTGCGCTCCAGCGCTGCTAGCTGCAAACTAAGCGCCACCTGACTGGCCACGTTTTGACTTTCGATATCAGACAAGAGCAGTGATTTCTGTTGACCGCCATACAGGTCAAAAAGCACACAGTGGTCGCTCAACTGCACCGCAGCTATCGTGTTCCAGTTCAATCTGTTTTCCTTGTTGTAAAAATTAAGTCTGTAACTGATTGTAGCCGGCGATATGGCTACAAAGGCATTTTTGAGGGGCACCTTATCAGCACCAAGCGCCACCAGGTATAGCCCGACTAAAACAATTACGATAGCCGCAATACCCCACAACCAGCGTGCTTCATCTAACAGTATGAGATTGTAAAGAGATGCCGACCCGCCTCCACTTACCATGAACAGCCCTAACCAAAGCAGCCGGTCTTTGATCGTACGCAGTTGTCGGGCTGTATAAAGACTGATGTACATGGAAACGGTATTGGGCTGATGAACTAAAGGCAATGCCGACTCAAAATGTCAGACAAGACAATGCTGCAAGAAGAGGCATTAAAATTGAATTAAAGTAAAATACGATTAGCACAAATACAGGTTTAATTTTAACTAAAATAAATTAAACACAATTTGTATTGAGTATTTGAGAGCTATTTTAGAGGTGTTGAGACTGCTCATAGGTGTTGCAAATGCTATAGTTCAGCGGGTACTATAAACTCACGTGTTGCGCACTTACTGGCACCTGGTTCACCTCCACGTGCTGTTGAATGGCTGCTAGTTGTATGCTGACACTTACATGATTGGCAATTTCGGGGCTCTGAATGTGCCCCAGCCGCATAATTAGTTGTTCGCTATCTTTCAAGTCAAATACCAGCGCATGCTCCGATGCCTGAATACTGTCAATGGCATCCCAATAAATAGTATGCTCAGCTCCGTACAGGGTGAGTCTGTAGGCGATGCGCTCTGGCGTCATGGAGAAGTAAGCGTCTTTCAGGCGGATGTAGCTGGCACCGACGGCAAATCCCAGCATCCCGATGATGCTGACAGCCAGTGCGCCTCCTGCCCAGCTCCAACGGACCTCTTCACGGGCGACAAACTCTACAAACAAGGCTGAGAGGCCTCCGCAGAGCATCAGTATACCTATCCAAAGCAACACTCGCTTTGTTTTTTTAAGCTCTTTGTTTGGGTATAGGTTTACATACATAGTATTAGTTTTGCGTCATCTCAATGGTTATTTCCTTATCAGCTGCGATCTGAATCAGTTCGGCACGTATGCGCTGGAGCGTTTGCTCATGGTTCACTGCATCCAGAGAAATGGCATGTTGCTCTCCGTTTTTCAGCTCAAATGTCAGTGTATGGCTGCCCAGTGTCATGCGCTCTACTTCCTCCCAATCAAAATCATGCTCCCGCTGCATGAACCCTAGCCGGTACCGCAACCCCAAAGCCGATATGGTAAGGTGACGCTGATAGCCCGGGTTGTGGTCGAGCCACACAGAGATCATAAAAAGAGCAAAGGGCAACAGACTGAACAGGTAGAGGAAGGTCATGGCTGAGTGGAAGTCCTGCACAGCGATGAGCTGGTACAGCAACCAGCCATGCAAAGCCACTGACAGCAAAGCAAGTACAAGCAGCAGACGCTCCATTTGCGACCGAACGCCATAGGGTCTGGAAAACAAACGTACGCTAATGCCAGTGTGCTGCATCGTAGGGTATAACTTGAAGAGATCAATATACTAATTATTACATAGTTACCAAAGAAATTCATACCAAAACATTAAAACCGGGCTATATTAAAGGCATTTAGTATATTGAAAGCGCATAAGCCTAACCAATGAAAAAAAGCTATACCTTCTTACTTGCCCTTAGCCTTTTTGCGTCCTGCCAACAGCAGCCGCAGCAAAGCGCTCCCTTGGCTGCCGATACACAACAGCAGGGCATAAACAAATTTGCTGACCCTAACCTGCGGAAGATCTATACCTTGCAGGACGAGCGCAAAACAGCTGAACTGCTCAACTTCCTGAACCATCCTACCTTGCAGTACCGTCAGGAGGCAGCGCTTACCTTTGCCTCGGTGCAGGATACACTAGCCATACCACAACTTTTAACGTCCCTTTCTGACACCAGCGCAGCAATGCGTGTTGCCTCAGCCTATGCTTTGGGTCAGATCGGGCATAAAAAAGCCCAACAGGCGATGATCCGGCACCTGCAGCAAGAGCAGCGCCCTGCGGTGCAGGCAGAGGTTTTGGAAGCACTCGGCAAACTGGCTGACAGCGGAGGTCTCAATTTCCTGGTAAATTATCAGGCAGCAAACGAAACAGCTGAGGCCGGGCAGGCATGGGGATTATACCGGGCAGGCCTCCGGCAGATTAGCAGTGCACAGGCTGTGGAACGCGCCGTGCAGTGGCTAACTGAAAGCAAGACGTATGAAGTGCGCCTGGCTGCCGCTCATCTGCTGGCCCGCACACCCAAGCTCGACCTGACACCCTACCGCCAGCAGCTCACCACTGTAGTTACCTCAGATGAATCGGCGGATGTGCGCATGGCCGTAGCGCAGGCTTTCTCAAAAGTGAATGCCCGTGACAAAGCTGCGCTGCTTTCGGGCATTGTGCAGAGTGACCCTGATTACCGCGTGCGCCTGAGTGCGATCCGCTCCATGACAGGGCTTGAGTTTGAAGAGATAGACGAAGCGATACTGGCTGGCCTGACCGATCAAAACATCAACACGGCAGTGGCCACGGCTGAGTTTCTGCAGGCTAATCATGCCGGTGTGAACACCAGTACGCTCCGCAAGGCGCTCAGTCAGGTAGAGGATGGCCGTGTGCGGGCGGGTCTGATCTGGGTGATCCTGCGTAACAGCCCCGATAAGGCTAAACTGAGTCAGGAGTACCAGCAGCTATACCTGCGCACCGAAAACCCTTACGACAAGGCGCATCTGCTCAAGGCACTCTCCGCAGATTACAGCAACTACCAGTTCATCGCCAAAGAAACCTTTGCCACTACGCAACCGGTGATCGGCACCTATGGCATGGAGGCACTTACTGCCATGCGCCAGCAGGCCGACTTCCCCAAAACCCTGGAGCAGGACTTTGCCGCCATTTTTAAACAAGGTATAGCCTCCGGCGACGTATCACTGGTAGGCCTGGCGGCTGGCGTGATCCGCAACCCCAAACTCAACTTCCGGGAGGTATACCGCGACTATACCTTCCTGACCCAGGCGCAGCAGAAACTGGTGCTCCCGCGCGATATGGAAACCAATATCGAGCTGCAGAAGACAATCGACTACCTGAGCGGGAAAGAGCAATCTGAAACTCCACAGAATCCTTTCACGCATCCGATCGACTGGCAATTGGTACAAACCATTCATCCTGACCAGCAGGTAGTGATTGAAACTGAGAAAGGCGTGATTACACTGGAGCTGTTCGTGGAGGACGCCCCGGGTTCGGTGGCCAATTTTGTAGAGCTGGCAAACAAGCAGTTCTTTGATGGGCTGTACTTCCACCGCGTCGTGCCAAACTTTGTGGCGCAGGGCGGCGACAAGCGCGGCGATGGCTGGGGCAGTTCCGACTACTCTATCCGATCTGAATTTGCTCCGCTACACTACCGCGAAGGTTATGTAGGCATGGCCTCCGCCGGAAAAGACACTGAAAGCAACCAATGGTTTATCACGCACTCTCCCACCCCGCACCTGGACGGTCGCTATACCATTTTCGCGAAGGTAGTAGAAGGTATGGATGTGGTGCACCAACTGGAGGTGGGCGATAAGATAAGACAGGTAAATCTGATCCTGCGGGCTAAGACCCGTTAAGTTTGTAAAAAGCAGGCACAAAAAAAGCGGCGACCTTATGTTAAGGTCGCCGCTTTTTATATGAAACGAGCTATTAGAATCGTTCCACTGGCTGTTCTTCAATTTTCTGCAAGTGGCCCCACTGTGGGATCAGCTGCTTCAACTCCTGTAGCAAGGTTTTGCTGCGGTCTTTGCCATACCAACCATGTAGCTTCTCTACAAATTCTTTGTATGGCACTTCCTGGGCTTTCATATCCATGAACAGCTGCTGGGCAGGTTCAGGTCGTGGTCCCCAAGTACCTAGTTCTTCCATGGTTTCGGCGTCAAGCACGATCAGCTTTGGTATAGAGCGCCCTCCGTTGGTGAGATAGGCATCCATTACTTCCGGATGCTCGTCGCGTAGCATCAGCTTCACATCAATCAGCGGCGATGCATCCGCTATTTTTACCAGAGCCGGCACTGTCTGGGCAGCATCACCACACCAGGCTTCCGTCAGGACCACCCAGATCATTTTATTCTGCACGCTCAGCATCAGGTCCACCATTTCGTTGTCGAGCACGGTGGTTTTCTCGACGCGGCGCATGCGCTGGGCGTTCATGCGGGTATACTCTACCATAGCCTCGGAGTGGTTCGTTCCTGTGGTTTTATTCTCTGCAAGCAATGTGTCAATTAACTCGCGGTATTGGGTATAAGTTATGGCTTTCGCCAGATGTTCACTCGTAATTACTGTTTTAGACATAGTCTCTGAGATCATAATTTTTTGTTTAAATTTTCGCGGAACTATATATTAACAGATAGATGTTCACATAAGTTCCTTCACCTTAGGAGTATCCCTGCCCTCCCTCTTATTTTACCCCGTTTGCACTGAATTGTTTGCATTTTCTGTCAAGCGCTTTGCAGAATCGGTCAAGCACAACGGCAGGTTTATGCCCCATCTTTGCAGTATCATGAAACTTATAACACGAACACAATGAACAAATTGGACAGAAACTTCCTCATACTTGGCGCAACAGGCAGCATCGGCTATGCTTTCACGCAGGTGCTCCTGGCGCAGCAGGAACAGGTCACCATCCTGGTACGGGACCGTGACAGGGCAGCCCACCTGTTTGGCACACAAGCCGGACTTACCATCGTGCAGGGCGATGCGCAAGACAAAGAGCTGCTGCATGACTTAGGCCGTAAGGCCACGCATATTTTCCATGGCATCAACTACCCTTATGACAAGTGGCAAGGCAACATGGAGCGTGTGACGGAATACATCATAGCCGCTGCAGCCACCAACAAAGCCACCATCCTGTTTCCGGGCAATGTGTACAACTACGGCAACCTGCAGCCCGAAATAAAGGAAGACTCCCCGATGCAGCCGCACACCCGAAAGGGAGCGCTACGTGTGCAGCTGGAGCAGATGCTGGCAGCGGCGGCACAGCAGGGAACTTGCCGCGTGCTGATCCTGCGCCTGCCCGACTTCTGGGGTCCCAACGTCATGAACGAAGGTATAGCTCCGATCTTCAGGGCAGCCCTGAAAGGGGATGCCATGCCCTGGCTCTACCGCAACGACATACCGCACCAACTGGTCTATACTCCTGATGCAGCCCGTGCCTTTTACCAACTGCTTCAACTGCAGCCAGACGCTCCCTATCAGGTATACAACTACGGGGGCGAGGTGGTGCCCAGTATAAAAGCCTGGCAAGCGCAGATAGCAGAGATAGCCGGCACTAAACCAAAGCACAAACTACACAGCAAGTGGCTGTTCCGTTTGCTCGGCCTGTTCATGCCCATGATGCGCGAGATTGCCGAAATGGGCTACCTGTGGGAAAACACCATCCTACTGAACGATGAAAAGCTCAGCCAGACTCTGCCTGACTTTAAGCCGACCCCGATGCGGCAGGCCATTGCCGATACCCTGGACTGGTTCAGGAAAGAATCAGCTGCCTGACCATAAACCAAGCCAGAAGACAGCCTAATACTCTCCGTAAGACTTCTCTCCGGCCTCAATCATAATAGGCAGAAAGTTCTGCCGCGGGGGCAGCGGACAGGTAGCATAGGATACAAAGTCGCAGGGCGGGTTCGAGGCTTTGTTAAAGTCAAGCACCGTAGTGCCATCTGGCCCTGGCTTGGCTGCATAAAGGTAGCGTCCAGCGCCGTAGGTTTCAATGCCGTTTGTTTTGTCGGCAAAGATGATGAAGAGCTCTTCCCCTTCCCATAGTGCGTCCAACTGATACTGCTGCCCATTCAGCGTGAAGATCAGCGTACCTGGCGAGTCCTGCATAGACGTTTGCCCCACTATGTTGGTAATGGCAATCTGCTTCGGGGTGGGGTGTGCCACAAAACTGGCCTTCACTCGCCAATCGGCCTTCACAGGGAAGCGCTTTATCCCTTTGAAGTGCACCAGGGCGTCGTTCTGCAGGTCACGGAGGCGGATGCCATACCTGTCTCCTCGTTTGATCACAAACCAGGTCAACGTGCCGTGTTTCAGTTTAGGCACTGAGTCCATGCGGGAGGTATAAAGTAGTGCCTCACGCACCGGTTGCCCTTTCAACAATACCTCCACTCCCGGGTTGATGCTGGTGGTTACTGTGTCGCCTTTCAGCGTAATCACGCCAGCCTTGCCCGATATCTTGCCTTCGGGAAAAGTCAGCGCGTTGTCAGGCCCGCTGCCGAAGGTGTTGTCGCCTTCCTGCAACCAGAACAAACCCGCCAGTGTAAGCCACCCGTCAGGTGCCTTCAGCTTTGCCTCCCGCTCCTGGTGCCACTCATCTACACTAGCCACATAATCGGGAGTAGTTTCTGTTTTGTTCTTGGCGGACTCGTCAAATTCAGCGCATCCGCCTGCCAGTATTAGTGTGGTGAACAGAAAAACAGAAAGAAAGAAAGGTTTTGATCGGAGCACGAGTATTAGCTGGGTAAAATATGCGATTCCGCTAATTTAATAAAAAATAATGGCTGAACATAGTTTTTAAGCAATTCAAAGCCTGAATCAGGCCTCGGCTATGCTTTGCCGGTAGAGTTGCGGCGGGAGTCCGGTCCACTTCTTAAAGGAGCGGCTAAAAGCACTTGGTTCCGAGAAACCGAGCAGGTAGGCTACGTCTGCCACGGTATGGTGTCCGCTCCTGAGGTGTTGCTGGGCAAGCTCCTGCCGCACGCTGTCCAGTACTCGCTGGTAGGTCGTTCCCTCATCACTCAGCTTGGCCTGGAGCGAGCGCACACTCAGAGCCAGACTGCGGGCTACGCTGGTTACATTGGGCTCCTCCCCTTTCAGTTGCCGGGCCAGTTCGCGCTGCACCCGCTCTGTCAGCGAGCGCGGTTCACGCAAGCGCTGCAGGTACTCGTTTGCGTACTGTTCAAAAAGCAGGTTCAGCTCAGGGTTGGCACTTACCACCGGTTTCTGCAGCCAGTCTGCCTCGAACACGAAGCCGCTGTAGGCAGCATCGAACTCCAGCATTGTAGATTCCCCGAACAGGCGGCGATGCTCCCGAATGCTGGCAGGCTGTGGGTAGGCAAACATCACCTTGCGGTGTGGCAGCTCCTGCCCGATCAGGGCCTCAAAGGCATTTTTATAGATTACCATTTCACTATCGATTGCATAGCGGGGCTCGTGCAACGCCGGGCTTACGACTTCCAGCAGCACATGCGCCTCGTTATCCTGCACCTGCAGACTGGTCCGTATACCTTCGCACACGATGTCCTGGTACTTGCAAAGCTTTCGCAGCGATTCGTGCAGCGTTGGCGCATTCATCATGACATAGGCGATGATACCTGCTGAGGTCGGGTTCAGAGCCTCCCCTACATGCAGGGCTAAATCCGGGTTGGCAGTAGCACTTACCGCTGCCTGCCAGAGCGCCACCATCTGGGCAATGGTAACGCGGCCATGCACATCCTGCAATTGGCTGGCATCTATACCTGCCGCCGCGCACAAGGCCGCTGCATCCTGCCCCTGCAGCGTGAGTACGTGCAGTACCAGGTTGACGGAATTTGCGCTTAAGGTATGGTCAGGTGCCTGCATGGTTTAAGTTCTGAAAACCGAAGTTACACAATCTCACAAACAGGTGCTGCATCTCAGGCACATTAATTATTTGGTTAAAATTTTGCATTTTCGTATAATATTTAGATATTTATCTAAATACCTAAAAGCAACGTGAACAAAGTTTTCAAAGCACTGAATGATCAAACCCGCAGAGAGATCCTTAACCTGCTTAAAGAGAAGGATTTGACTGCTGGCGACATTGCAGAGGCTTTTCATATCACTAAGCCCAGCATTTCGCATCACCTCGACATCCTGAGCCAGGCCGAGCTGGTCACTTCCCAAAAGCAAGGGCAGTTTGTGATTTACTCGCTTAACACCACGGTGCTCGACGACATTATGAAATGGATCATCACGCTTAAAGATTAGACCCATGAAAACCAAGAACCTGACCCGAGAGATCATACTTTGGATGATCATTTGCATTCCGCTGGTATACCTAGCAGTGGTTTGGAACAGCATGCCTGAGCAAGTGCCGGTGCACTTCAACCTGAAAGGTGAGGCCGATGGATGGGCAGGCAAGTCTACCATGATTTTTATAGTGGTGGGCACGACTGTTTTGCTCAATCTTATCCTGCTGGCTGTGCCGTATATCGACCCGAAGGGGAAACTGAAATCCATGGGCAGTAAGTACCACCAGTTGCGCTTTATCCTGATCGCCTTCATGGCAGCACTATGCGTATTTCTTATCCATACGTCGCTGCATCCGGGTACCTTCAAGCCCAATGGCCTGTTCATCCTGATCGGGGCACTGTTGGTAGCGCTCGGCAATTACTTCCAGGCTGTTAAGCCCAACTACTTCATTGGCATCCGCACCCCCTGGACGCTCGAGAGTGAGCAGGTATGGCGCAAAACGCACCGGCTGGGCGGCATCCTATGGATCATTGGAGGGATTCTGCTGATCCTGCTTGCCGTTGTGCCCATCGCCGGACTAGAGCACATCTTCTTTATCGTCATTATAGCACTTGTTGTCCTGATCCCCACCATCTACTCATTTACTATCTACCGAAAAGAGCAAAGGCTACGGCAGCAGACTTAAACCGGCAACTTATCCTCGCAAAGTAGTTATCCAACCAAAACAGGTATAGCATGAACAGATTAACCCTTACCCTTTGCATGACGCTATTACTCATCAGTACTGCCATGGCCCAACATACAGCACCCGGCCAGCTTGACGGCAGCTGGAACGGAACCCTGCAGGCAGGCGGCAGTAAGATCACGATTGTTTTCAATTTCAGCAGCACAGAAAGCGGACAGCTCACCGCCACTATGGACATTCCGATGCAGGGCGTGAAGGGGATGGCTATACCTGAGGCTACGCTCACCCAGGACAGCCTATACCTGCGCATACCTTCCGGCGGCATTGAATACGCCGGCAAGCGTACTGGCCCGGAGTCGATAGAGGGGCACTGGAAGCAAAGCGGCATGGCCTTCCCGCTAGCCCTGACCAAAGGAGAAGCAGCCGAAGTGCGCCGCCCGCAAACGCCTGCAAAGCCATACCCTTACCAAGAGCAGGAAGTCACGGTGGAGAACAAGGCGGCAGGCATCATACTGGCAGGCACCCTCACGATACCTGAAGGAAAGGGCAAGCATCCGGCAGTGATCCTTTTTACCGGCTCCGGCACACAGGACCGCGACATGACCCTGTTGGGGCACAAGCCTTTTCTGGTGCTGGCTGACCACCTCACCCGCCAGGGCTTTGCCGTGCTGCGCCTCGACGACCGTGGTGCAGGCAAGTCGGGAGGAAATGCTACTATGGCCACTACCCAGGACTTTGCCTCCGATGCACAGGCAGCCTATACCTTCCTGAAATCACAACAACTGGTGAACCCGAAAAAAATAGGTCTGCTAGGTATAAGCGAGGGCGCCCTGATTGCGAGCAGTGTTGCTTCGACTAACAAGGACGTTGCCTTTGTGGTGCTGATGGCCGGAAACGCAGTACCGGGTACTGAGCTGATCCTGCAACAGAACGAAGCAATTTATAAAGCAAGCGGTATACCTGACACGACGCTTCAAAAACTACTGAAACTTAGGGACGCTCAGTTTAAAATTGTCGCAAGCGAAGCTGACCTTTTTGAAGCATCTCAACAGACCCGGGCACTGGAGCGGGAAGCGAAAGCTACGATGACAGAAGCCGAGAAGCAGTTAATCGGCTTGACGCAGCAAGGGGAAGACCTGATGGTTGCCCAGCTCAGCAGCCCTTGGTTCCGCTACTACCTGGCCTATGACCCTGCTCCTGCCCTGCGTCAGCTGAAAATGCCCGTGCTCGCCCTCAACGGTAGTAAAGACCTGCAGGTACCCGCCACAGCCAACCTCGCCGCCACCGAAAAAGCCCTGAAAGCCGCCGGCAACAAGCGTTACACCATCAAAGAACTGCCCGGCCTCAATCACATCTTCCAGACGGCTGATACCGGTTTGCCCGGTGAGTATGCCACTATTGAAGAGACGATGGCACCTGTGGCGCTGGAGACAATCAGTACTTGGATGAAAGGGGTGGTGAAATAAAACACAATGAGCATCACGACCAGAGAAATCACACTAGCAGATGCAGCCACCCTGGCCAGCCTTTCCCTGCAGTTTGGCTATAGCGTGTCAGAAGAGGAGATGGCACAGAGGATAGGCCAGGTATTGGCTCGGAAAGAGCATTGCGGATTTGTAGCAGTCAAAGCTGATCAGATAGTCGGCTGGATACATGGCTTCCATACCTTTCGCCTGGAGTCAGAGCCCTTTGTGGAGATCGGTGGCCTGGTGGTGGATCAGATTTTTCGTCGGCAAGGTATAGGGCAACAGCTGGTGCTTCAGGTAAGGGAATGGGCTGCTGAGCAGTCAGTTGCGAAATTACGGGTACGCTGCCATACCGCACGAACCGATACCCATGTTTTCTATCAGAGAGTTGGCTTCACGGAAAGCAAAGAGCAAAAAGTATTCGATCTGGCAGTTGCGCCACAATAGTCTTTGTTCATTTAGAGCTGGTATAAAAATAACCCCGAAATTCTGTTCTTTTGCAGTTACATTCTACTCTGCACTATGAAGAACCTGACCCAGGAAGTACTCGACCGAATCGTAACCTCTGTTGCTGCCAAAAAGATTATCCACGGCGCCGCTTTTCGTGTAGAGGCTGCCGATGGCTCGTTTTCGCTAGCCAGTGCTGCTGGCAATATGCAGCCGGACACACCCTTCTATATCGCGAGCATCAACAAAATGATACTGGCTGCTGTGACGCTTCGGCTTGTGAGAGATGGCAGACTTAGCCTGGATGATAAAATCAGGACATACTTGCCTGCTGATTTAATGCAGGGGCTGCATATGTTCAAGGGCAGGGAGTATGCAGAAGAACTAACGATCAGACACCTTATCTCCCAGACGTCTGGCTTGCCTTGCTACCTTATAGATAAGCGCCCGGGGCAGCCAAAGCTGATGGAGGAACTGCTCAGCAGCCATGACGCCGCCTGGCCACTTGAAAAAACTATAGACCAGGTAAAGCAAATGCAGCCTAAGTTCGCGCCCGGTCAGCCAGGCAAGGCCAGTTACGGAAACACCAACTTCAAATTGCTGGGCCGGGTGCTGGAGTCGGTAATGGCGCAACCACTGGATGAAATCCTGACTGCTGTTTTCGAAGAGTTAGGTATGACCGCTACCTTTGTCATCAACCCTGATGAGAACAGGCCGTTCAGCCCTTTCTATCATAAAAATCACCAGGTCAGCCTGCCGCTATACCTGTCCTCCTCCAGGTATGACATTGTTTCCACGACGCAGGACCTGATGACTTTTCTGAAAGCCTTTTTCAACGGCCACTTCTATCCAAAAACCAGATTGCAGGAACTCGAACAGTGGAACAGCATTTTCTTCCCGTTCAAGTACGGCATCGGCATACAGAAATTCTACACGCCCCGTCTCCTTTCACCCTTCAAAGCCATACCTGATCTGATTGGCCACTGCGGCTCTACGGGCACGGCAGCGTTTTACATACCTGCCAAAAGTGCGTTTGTAACAGGGGCCATCAATCAGGCTAGCAGTCCGAGCACCTTGTTTCAAACCCTGATCAAGATTGTGAATAAGCTTTAACTCCTGGCTTATATCTCGGATTCCAGTTACAAAACCTTGCTAAGCCGAACATACGGAAGTTGTTCTGAGTAAGCAGACTATGAAAGCAATTATCTTACTCGGCACACTTAAGAAAGAAGGCTTGTCCAACACGGAGGTTCTTTCAGAATTTCTGGCAGGCTATTTTAAGAAGCAGGACATCGACTGCACCATCATCAAACTGGTCGACCATAACATCCTGGCAGGCACCTACAGCGACATGGGCAAAGGTGACGACTGGCCCAGTATACTGCAGCAAATACTTGCGGCAGATATCATCGTGTTCGCCACGCCTATCTGGTGGAACAACCAGTCGTCGGAGATACAACGGGTGATCGAGCGCCTCGACGAACTCCATGACGAAATTCTGGAAGGAAAAAAATCGAAGCTGGAAGGGAAAGTGGGTGGTATCGTGATCACAGGAGACTCTGACGGAGCGCAGCATATTATCGCAAACGTCAGCAATTTCTACAATGCAGTGGGCATGGTGCTGCCTCCTTATGCTTCGTTATCGGTGCTTTGGGAAAAACAGGCTAAAGGTGAAAAACCTACCCGCGAAGAGCTCTTAAAAAAATATGAAGAGGATTATGCCAGCACAGCGGAAAGTATGGTCAAGCAGATGCTCCGTTATCTCCAGAAGGCTTCTTCGTAAGTCTTTTCACATCCTCCTATACTAAGTAAGACTGTTGCCTCATGTGAGCGAATGGGGTATACCTGTGGCCAAGTCTAAGACAGGCGTTGCATCCGGATGAAGTTCAAAAACCGCTTCTTCAACAGATGCATTGGTGAGCGACTTCTGCTGAATCAGATCCTGCAGCTTGTCTGCGGCCCTCTTCATATTAATGGGGCACAAATAGTTCAGGAGCATAAAGTACTCGCCTTTTACTTCCCCTATATACAGGTACAGGTTATGCGTTTTTTCTCCAAAGTATTCTAGCGTACGGGTTTCAACATGCTTTATATCAGCAAGTGGAAAGGAAGCTTTCACTGAGCCGTTTAGCTCGATTAGTTTTATGATCATGGGCCTATGCTGACAAATGTATTATGAACCTAGGCAGTGGCTGAGTTGCCGAACAGACTGCAGTTTAACAAAATTAAAGCAGAGCTAATAGTGATCTCTGGTTTATTCCATGTTATATACTGCAGATCATTTTTGTGTATACCAAAAAGCGGACTACTATGTTTAATAACTCAACCGTCACCTCTGGCCGCAGAGCGCAACCGATCTGGGCGCTGCCTAAAACAGTGAGAGTTTCCGTGAGCAAGCCACCGAGGCTTCTAAGCTGTGACACCTACGTGGAAGCTACCAGGGAGAAACTGAGAAGAAGGTATGGCTATTGAAGCAGGTATAGAGAATACGCTTGATGTGCATTACCGGGAGCACCTCTGGGCCGTATTGCCCATCCGGGTCGCAATGTGTTTGTACAGGTAAGTATGGGATTTCAGAATCTACGGCACCGGATCATAGCCACTCCCACCCCATGGGTGGCACCGGCCAATCCGCTTAAGCGCCATCCAGCCGCCTTTAAATGGCCCATACTTATTCACCGCTCCGAGGGCATAGGCTGAACAGGTGGGTGTGTAACGGCAGGTAGCTGGCTTTAAGGGGGAGATCATGTTGCGGTATACCCAGATAAGCGCGAGAAGCAATTTTTTGAAAAGCCAGGTCATGGTACGGTTTTGGTGCGTTTTATTTGCCGAACAACTGTTAGGTAACGCAATTTTTAGATAAATTTGTCACAGTTTAACTAATCTAAACAAAATTTCATGTTAAAAAGAATCCTTTCACTCCTTCTTTTAGTTTCGCTTTGCGTGCCCTTCGCCAAAGCAGACGAAGGTATGTGGCTGCCGATGCTGATCAAGCGCCTGAACCACGCTGACATGCAGAAAAAAGGCCTGCAGCTGACTGCCGAAGAAATCTACAACGTGAACAACTCCAGCCTAAAGGACGCCATCGTGCAGTTTGGCGGCTTCTGTACGGGTGAGTTCATCTCTGCTGAAGGTCTGTTGCTGACAAACCACCACTGTGGTTACGGCCAGATTCAGTCGCACTCTACTCCTGAGAAAGATTACCTGACCAACGGCTTCTGGGCCATGGACCGCAAGCAGGAACTTCCAAACGAAGGCCTGTTCGTGGACATCCTGGTACGTATGGACGACGTGACCGGCAAAGTGCTGGAAGGCATCGATAACAATATGCCTGAGAAAGAGCGCCTGCAGCTTGCTTCGCAGCGTGCGCAGGCAATCGCTAAAGAAGCCAGCGAGAATGGCCGCTACGTGTCTTACGTGCGCGACTTCTTCAACGGAAATGAGTACTACCTGTTCATCTACGAGCGCTTCAACGACGTGCGTCTGGTTGGTACACCTCCGTCTGCCGTTGGTAAGTTTGGTGGCGACACCGACAACTGGATGTGGCCACGCCACACAGGTGACTTCGCGATGTTCCGCGTATACATGGCGCCAGATGGCAAGCCGGCTGAGTACTCAGCTCAGAACGTGCCTTACAAGCCAAAGCACCACCTGCCGATCAACATTGGCGGTGTAGAGCAGGACGACTTTGCGATGGTATTCGGTTTCCCGGGCCGTACGAAGCGTTTCATGACTTCAGAAGGTCTGGTGCTGGACGTAGAGCAGCTGAACAAGTCACGTATTAAACTGCGTGACAAGAAGCTGGCCCTGTGGAAAGAGGACATGGACAAGAGCGATGCAACCCGCATCCAGTATGCCTCTAAGTACGCTTCTACTGCTAACTACTACAAGTATTCTATCGGTCAGAATGAAGGCATCAAGCGCATGAAGACGGTAGAAGGCAAGCGTGCTGACGAGAAGAAATTCCAGGCCTGGGCTGACGCCAACGCTGATCGCAAAGCCATGTATGGCAGCGCCCTGAACGACATGAACGAGGCTTACAAAGAGATCGAAAAGTATAACCTGGGCAGCGTATACCTGAACGAAGCGGTACTGGGCACAGAAGCCCTACTGTTCGCTTACCGCATGACGCCAGTTTTCAATGCTTTGAAATCAGGTAACGCTGATGCTGCCAAGAAAGCAGCTGAAGACCTGAAGCCAAGAGCTGACGCTTTCTTCAAAGACTACAACATGACCACTGACAAGAAAGTGTTTGCTGCCATGATGAAGTTTTACCACGAAGACATCGCCAAAGACCAGCAGCCGGAAGCTTTCAAGCAGATGGTAGCCAAGTACAAAGGTGACTTCAACAAAATGGCTGACCATGTGTATAGCAACTCGTTTGTGGTGAACAAGCAGAAAACAGAGCAGTTCCTGAACAACCCGACGCAGAAGCAACTGGCAAACGACCCGGCTTTCTCTTTGGTAAACTCCATCATGGAGAACTACCAGCAGAACATCGCGCCTAAACTAGCTGAGAGCAACGCCAAACTGGCTCGTGCAAACCGTCTGTACGTAGCGGGCCTTCGTCAGATGAATCCGGACAAGGTATACTACCCGGATGCTAACTCAACTATCCGTTTGAGCTATGGCTCTGTAAAGAACTACCAGCCATACGATGGCGTGACGTATCAGACCTTCACCACATTGGAAGGTGTGATGCAGAAGGAAGATCCAAGCAATGAGGAGTTCATCGTACCGGCAAAACTGAAGCAGCTGTACGAAGCGAAAGACTACGGTCGCTATGCCAACAAGGACGGCGAACTGATCGTGAACTTCATCACCGACAACGACATCACAGGTGGTAACTCAGGTTCTCCGGTGATCAACGGCAACGGTGAACTGATCGGTCTGGCCTTCGACGGTAACTGGGAAGCCATGACTGGTGACCTGGTGTACGACCCGGATTATAAGCGTTGCATCAACGTGAGCGCCAACTACGTGCTGTTCATGGTGGACAAGTACGCAGGTGCCTCTAACCTGATCAACGAGATGACCATCGTAGACACGAACAGCCCGGGGCCAGCTGACGCTGGCGTAGCTGCTGGTGCTCCTAGCGACAATGGCTCTACTCAGCTTCTTAACGCTGCCATCGAAGAAGCGAAAGCTGATCTGGCCGCTGGTAAGAAGTCAGTAAAAGTGAAGAAGAAAGATGGCAAAAAGTCTGCGACAGTAGAAGTAAAAAACTAAGCTGAGTCAGTCTTAAATTAATCATAGCAAAGGCGCTGGGGATATCCTCAGCGCCTTTTTGTTTGAATCAGGATTTACAGGATTTTATAGGATTTTCAGGATTGATAAAGCTGTAGTTTTGTGATGACCTCACAGCGTCTTCCAGACCTGTGAGTGTCTTGTCCGCTACAGAGCAAAGATATAAGCTATGAAGTTATAGCTTATCCGGATCGAGCAAATTGAAAACCTCTACTCGGGTCAGGTATAGCACAGCTTGATCCCACAGACACTCACAGGTTTGAAAAACACTGTGAGGTCTTTTGAGCTGCTTCATCCTCAAAGTCACCTATCTCATCACTTCAACCTCTCTTCTTTATAGGATAGCAGATGTGCAAGCAAGTTGACCGCACAGATCTTAAAAATTATAATCCTGAGAATCCGTGGAGATAGGGGCTCTATGTGAAGATTCAGACAATTATGAATCAATCCCAAGGTATATCAATCCTGAAAATCCTAAAAAATTCTTAAAATCCTGATTCTGACAAACCCTGCTCCTACCCCCTCGTACATAGCACTTTAGCTATAAAACACGACCGGATGGGATAACGCAACTTCTACAAAACAAACTTAATTTCCTGCTTCTCCTTTTACTGCCATGCCTTGCACAGGCGCAGGCCGATGTACCTGCGGGCGCACGTGCCGCTGCACTTGGCAATGCCTCCGTCACCCTGCCTGACCTCTGGGCGCTCAACAACAATGTAGCAGGTATAGCTAGTTTGGAGCAGGCACAGGTCGGAGCTTATGTGGAGAACCGCTTTGGTGTCAGGGCATTTTCGACGGTGGCGCTGCAGGCGGTATACCCTACCCAAAAGTACGGCAATTACGGCCTGAGCATGAGCCGCTTTGGTGATGAGCTTTTTAGTAAACAGCATGTAGGTTTAGGGATAGGCCACAAGTTGGGCCAGTTCAGCTTAGGTGGGAAAATAGACCTGTGGCAAGTAGCCGCCGAGGGCTATGGCAGTCGAAAGGCAGTAACGCTGTCGGTAGGCGGACAGGCTGAGATTGTACCGGGCTTCTTCTTCGGCGCCTACGCCTACAACATCAACCAGGCCAGGTTAGCCGAATTCGACGACGAGCGACTTCCTACCATAATGAAAGCGGGCCTCGGTTATCGCCCTTACCAAAAACTGCTATTACTCGCCGAAACCGAAAAACACATTGATTTTCCCGCCAACTTCAAAGCAGGTATAGAATACCAGTTGCTGCAGGAGAAACTGGCCTTGCGCTCTGGTTTCAGTACACTTACCAATCGCGCTACTTTCGGACTTGGCTTTCGGGCAAGACAACTTTATGTTGACTATGCCTTTGGCTCCACGACTTTGCTCGGTCAGAGCCATCACCTATCACTTTGCTATACCTTCCAAAAGTAGAATCACATGAAGCAAGGTATAGCGACACGCTTCAGGTATATTCTCCATAGTTTGCAACTATGGCAATACAGTACAAGGCAGGATTTAACGGCACTCTTCAGGTATAGCGTTTTGCCGTTGCAGGCTGGTCTAAAGCAGGGCACCGCTACTCTCCTCCTGTTGCTTTGCACCTGGCTGCCGCTGCAGGCACAGGACTATCCGCGCCAGACATTCGACTTTGACTTGTTTGTGCAGGAGCTATTTGCGCAGCAGGAAGACGAGAATGTGCCATATGAAGACTTCTATGAAACACTCTTCCAGTACTTCCAGCGCCCCATCGACCTCAACCGCACCACACCCGAAGAACTGGCCTCGCTCTACATCCTGTCCCGCCCGCAGATAGCTTCTTTCTTCCGTCACATTCAAGAAAACGGTCCTCTGCTGAGCATCTATGAACTACAAGCTATACCTGATTTCGACCTCATAACCATTTACAAGCTCGTGTACTTTGTGCGGGTCGATGATGCAGGCCTCAATGCCGACCAAAGGCCCTTACTGCAGCGTATTGTCGGCGAAGACAACAATGCCTTGATTGTCCGCTACGAGCGCACCTTGCAGGAACGCCGTGGCTATACCTCGATCGACACCACCAGCCGCTCCAGAACCCGCTACCTTGGCTCACCCGACAAAATGCTGATGCGCTACCGCGTGAGCCACGCCCGTGACTACAGTCTGGGCTTTACCGCTGAGAAAGACGCCGGGGAGCAATTGACGTGGGACCCCGACACCCGCCGCTACGGTTTTGATTTCTACTCGGCACATCTGCAGCTCTACAACAAGGGCAAGTTCAAGTCGATTGCGCTTGGTGATTATCAACTACAGTTCGGGCAGGGACTTTTGCTTTCGTCAGGCTATACCGTGGGCAAAGGCAGCGAGACCATCACAACGGTTAGCCGTCCAAACGTAGGTATACGCCCTTACAGTTCGGTGCTGGAGCATGCTTTTTACCGGGGAGCAGCTGCCACTTATACCTTAGGCAAACTAGATGTAACGGGATTTGTGTCGAGCAAACGGGTAGACGCTAACCTGCAGGCACAACTTGACACACTTGATAACTTCGGGGATTTTTTTACAGGTATACAAACCTCCGGCTTTCACCGTACGCCTACCGAACTGGCGAACAGAGGACGGGTACGGGAGCAAATAATCGGGGGAAATGCTACCTACCAAAGCCGTAACCGCACCTTGCTGACAGGCATCACAGCGATGGCTACTACCTACAGCTCCCCTATCCAGAAAGCGGGCCTGCCCTACCAGCGCTTCGAGTTTAGCGGCACGAGCAATTATAACATTGGCACCCACTACGCCTATACCTGGCAGAACGTATACCTGTTCGGTGAAACGGCTATCTCCAAAAGCGGCGGTCTGGGCACTGTGAATGGCTTGACCGCCAACCTCTCAAACAAAGTGGAACTGGCCATGCTCTACCGCTACTATGCCCGTGACTTCCATACTTTTTACGGTAATGCATTCGGGGAGAGCACCCGTAACATCAACGAGCAGGGCTTTTATACAGGCATCAAGATTAAGCCTTTTCCGAAGTGGGAGCTCACAGCCTTTTATGATCGCTTCCGGTTCCCGTGGCTTCGCTACCGCGTCGATGCTCCATCACATGGGGACGAGTACATGCTTCGGCTCTTGTTCCGGCCCAACCGACAAAGTTCGCTATACGCACAGTTCAGGGCTGAGAGCAAAGGCCGCAACGTAGCCGACAACAGCACCAGCATAGACTATGTGGGACAGGCAAACCGTAAGAATTACCTGTTGTACTATGAATTCACGCCGACGCCAGTCGTAAACCTCCGCTCGCGGGTACAGTTCAGCAGTTTTGAGCTGGAGTCACCGCAAGCCACGGGCTATTTGATTGCGCAGGACATCAACTTCAACTTTAACAAAGTGCGTTTGAGTACCCGCTACGCTATTTTCGACACGGACAATTATGATACGCGGCAATATGCCTTTGAACGGGATGTGCTTTATGCTTTCTCTATACCTGCCTTCAGTGGCAGAGGCACCCGCCTGTATGCCCTGTTACAATTCAGGCCGATGCGCCGTATGGATGTGTGGGTAAAGTATGGCCTGACGCATTACCGTAACCAACGCACAGTTGGTTCAGGACTAGAGACGATTGAAGGACCGCGCAGGTCTGATGTAAGAGTGCAGACAAGGTATAGGTTTTAACTTTCTTCCCCCTTTAACTGCACTTGCAATGGCTTGCAACTCTCCTTTGCGGTGGCGCTTACCAAAGCCCCTTTTCTGTCAAGCTCCAGATGGCAGCATTCCACAAAAAGCTCTTTCAGTTTCTCACGCCCACGCTGCACCCGCGACTTGGCTCCTGAGTAGGACATACCCAGCCGTTCTGCAATCTCTTTCTGACTGATACCTTCAATTTCGCTCAGACGCAAAGGCTCGGCATACTCGGCAGGCAACATGTTGATAAGCGGCAGCACAAGGCTTTCTGAATCCTGGTGTTCAGTGTCTTGTTGTAACTTCTCCTCTAGCTTACTTTCATCTTCTACAGGCACACTGCGTCCCTGCTCACGATAGTAGTCGTACACGGCGTTGCGGGCAATCTGGTAAAGCCAGGCGTTCATGTTTCGCACATCTGACAGCTGCTCGCAATGTTTGTAGAGCTTCACATAGAGCTGTTGCAGAATATCATTGGCCTCGTCTTTGTCACGAACACGATTCAGCACAAAGCTGCGCAGTTTGGCTTCGTACTCCAGGTACACAGGCGCTACCGCAGCACAGGTGTCTATTGAAGTAACAACCTGATCGCCCGAACAGGTATGGCAGCTTTTATTTTCCATGACGCAACGATTTTAATTGTGATAGCAGGCAGAGATATACATCAATTTACGAAGAAAAATATGGAAAAGGCAAATTCAAAATAACTTCTGAAAGTACATAAAAAATAACCGGACCACGGCAGGTATGGGCTATACCTGCCGTGGTCCGGCTTCCTAGTTTTATCTTGTACTAAATGGCAGTTGTTTCGATGGCAGGGATGGTGCGGGCATTTGCTCCTTCGCCGTATACAGTGGCTTCACCGAAGGTATAGAAAGCTTCCCAGTCTACACCCTGCGGGTCTGTGATCCACGATTTCTCGGACTTGGCGTAGCAGCAGGTGCATTTTCCTTCTTCCCGAATGGCCCCTTTAGCCTCCTTCAATCGGCCGTATACCTCGGCCAGTTCTTCCTCGCTTTCGGCCTGTATGCCCAAGTGTTCTATACCTGCGTTTTCGGGGTGCAGTGATATGGCGAAGTTAATGCGCGGGTCTTCCAGCATCCATTTGGCATAGTCTTCTTTCAACACGGTAGGCTCCGTACCGAACAATGCTGTATAAAATGCAGTAGACTCCTGCAGGTTCTTAACGCGCACATTCACGTGAAATCTTTTCATGGCTTTGTCTTTTTAAGGTGATATTTTCTAGTTACACCTTGATGACGGGGAGAGGTCTGAAAAGACGCAGCCCCTCGAAAATATTTTTCGCGGGGCTGCTACCAGTTAGTGTACAAGGGTGAAATCCGCAAAGAAACAGACCCAGGGAGTGAAGGCGGGCCTGCCTCTTTGCTTTGTATTACAGGTAGGATGAAAAATTAGTGCTGTTTTGCCAGAATTCGCGGCAGGTTTCACGCTGCTTTTCCAGGAATTCCTGGTCGCGCTTCAGACTTTTCCAGTCGCCGTAGCCGAGACGTTCGCATAGCTTGAAAAAGCTATCGCCTTGGTTTTGGCGGCCTTTGATGCGAACCAGTGAGCTTAGCAGGGGCCGACCTGCGGCATGTTCTGCTTCTGAAATTTCGTCGATTACTTCGTTAAGTTGTGACTTTTCGTAAGAGTTTTCAAGGTTCAGGCCAAGTTCGGCTTCTAATATCAGGTTCTGGAACGACATCAGGTGAGCGCGACCGCGGGCTACTTGAATGAGTTTTTTTCGTACGCGTGTATTCATCTTTCTTTATTAGATAATGAAGGACAGCGGACAACACCCGCTACTTTGTGCAGAGGGCTCCAACTGAATAGGTTTCATAAAATATCTATATACACTTATACTCCAAAAACGGCTTTCGGGTTGTCCTGTGTTGTGAAAAAAATCAGTCAAACACCTCGATGTCCAGCCCATGTTATGAAACATAACTGAAACACAACACGTTACAGGCCATTTTTTTACTGTAGTCTTGGCTGTTTTTCGGACAGGTATTTCCAGTAGCGCTTTGGGATATGCCGCAAGTGCAATTTGGGGTTCTTGCGCTCCGGAATGTTTACATGGTCGAAGTATACCTGCCAGAGCATCTGGTAGCGGGTTTCGTTCTCGTCGAACTGGTCTGGGCTGAGCTTGCCCTGCTGTTTTGGCGTTAAAGCCGGATTCTCCAGCTGTACAAAGCTTGTATGCCGCAGATCATAGTAGGCACCGTAACGGCGCGATGCATCATAAATAGCCCAGCGTTGATCTGCATAGCGCTTTTCGAAATGCCGCACAATCAGGGGCAGCACATTAAAGTCGGGTGAGATGCTGGCGTAGTAAAGTCCATCGGCAGTTTTTTGAAAGCGCACGAAGGCCTCCATCCGGTGTTTTTCACGATGTACCTGCTTTTGAATCTGCTGTACCTGCAGGATAAAGGGAGCCGTGTAATTTCCTTCCACACTTTCAGGCGAGTCGAATACGAGGCGGGCATAGTCAAAGATCAACCGCTCAAAGCCACTCTGCTCCCACAGATAGGTATAGTAGAGCGAGTCCAGTGCCGTTGCTGACAAGCGCTTCTTCAGGCCCTGCCATACCCGGCTGGCCTTCTCTTCGTCGGTCACCACTGCTACTGTTTCTCCAAACATGGAGGGTTGGGCCAACTGCTCAGGCTCAATGGCGGTAGGCCAGGCTTTGCGCTCGTACGCCTCAAACACCACCGTCAGCAGTCCCTCGAAAGAGCCATCGTAGGTATAGAAGTACATCGGCAAGACGCTCTCGCTACTGCTTGGCGCTTGAATTTACACGACCCTTCTCGCGCTTGCTATCGTGTTGCAATCTGGAAGAAAGGCTCTGCAGGTGAGGTACCAGCATATTGAGTTTGCAGCAGCAGGATACACGGGCAACTTTAGTAGAATTTCTCATCGTCTTATGAATGGTTTGAAATGATGTATGATCTGTTTTGTTACACAATTCTGTCTTATGATCTTCTCTCCCCTCTTCCATGTCACACTTTTTATTTTTAGCCTACCTGCCGAAACAAGTCCAGCTGCTGCGTAAGTAATGCACTTCGCACAGAGCCCTCGCCAAACAGGATGCGGCGGCGTAGCTGCTCTGAGTCAAAGTCCTGCCGCTGCAGGCTCTTGGTCTGGCAGGTGATAAAATATTTGGCCCGCTTCAGCACCACGCCCATTTGGCGCAAGTGGTCAAAGTGCAGCGGTGCAAACCGCCGGGCTGATATTATTTTCTTAGCCGACTTCACTCCAATGCCCGGCACACGCAGGATCATTTCGTAGTCGGCAGTGTTGATCTCCACCGGAAAGAAATGGCGGTTGCGCAGCGCCCAGCCCAGCTTTGGGTCTATGTCCAGGTCCAGATTCGGATTCGCCTCATCCAGTATCTCCTTCACATCAAAACCATAAAAGCGCATCAGCCAATCAGCCTGGTAAATGCGGTTCTCCCGGATGATCGGCGGTTCCGTGATAATCGACAGCCTGCTATCTGTGCTCACCGGCACGTAGCCCGAGTAGTAAACCCGCTTCAGGCTATACCCTTTGTAAAGCTGGTCCGACAGCTGCAGAATCTGGCGGTCGCTCTCGGCAGTGGCCCCCACGATCAGCTGCGTGCTCTGCCCGGCCGGCGCAAACTTCGGCGTCGCCTTGAACAGTTTGCTTTCTTCTTTCGCTTGCACTAGTTGGTTCTTGATCGAGTCCATCGGCAAAAGAATCTCAGCGTAGTTCTTCTCCGGCGCCAGACTTTGCAGGCTTTGCTCTGAAGGCAGCTCAATGTTCACACTCAGGCGGTCGGCATACAGGCCAGCTTCTTTGATCAACTCGTCACTCGCACCAGGTATGGTTTTGAGGTGGATATAACCGTTGAACTTCTCTTCCTGCCGCAGCTTTTTAGCCACTCGTACAAGTCGCTCCATAGTATAGTCAGCATCTTTGAAGATGCCTGAGCTCAGAAACAGACCCTCGATGTAGTTGCGACGATAGAAGTTGATAGTCAAATCCACTACTTCCTGCACCGTAAAAGCGGCTCGCTGCACATCGTTGCTTTTGCGTGTCACACAGTAGGCGCAATCGTAAATGCAGAAATTAGTCAGCAGGATCTTCAGCAAGGAAACGCAGCGACCGTCTTCGGTATAGCTGTGGCAAATACCCATGCCTTCTGCGTTACCCAGCCCCTTGTTCTCGTTCTTGCGTTTTCCGCCGCTCGACGAACAGGAAACATCGTACTTGGCAGCATCTGCTAATATTTTTAGCTTACCTATTACTTTATCATTCATTTTCGCCTCTTCTATCTGCTTGACGGTTATAAAATTACAAAAACCTTAGCACAAACCCCAATTTTATTAGCAATAATATTTATCAACACGCTATCCACATCCAAACAATGCTAACATGATTAGCAGAGGCAGTTTTCCTGATTTCAGCCTGAAATTTTCCACATAGAGCTGAAAAGACTATATTAGGAGGTTGTACCGTACAAACACATACAACAAACAGTAAGCGCCCCTATACTTCCATGGCTTTTCCACGTTCGCCCTTTTTATGCTGTATGTTAGCCTGCATGCTGGGAGCATGGCTGCTGGCTGGCGATGTGCGGGCGCAGGAAATACCGACCCGTAAGGATACCGTCGCGGCACCAGCCGATACCACAAAGCAGAAGTTCGACGAGCGCGTGATGAGTAACCTGCGGGAAATCTCACAACGCAAGACCATTATGGGTAAGCTGCTAAAAGCCATATTGGTTTTCGACCGGCGTGATGAGGAGGTATTGGGACTGGATGCTGAGCTGATCCAGCGCGAGTACGAACGGCACAACTATAAGGTAGTGCGCCACATCAACATCATGACACTCGACGCACTGGGCTATTCCATACACGACACAACACGGGTGCCGCGCAGCTTTCTGGAAAAGGCTGGCAACTCACTGCACGTCAAAACTCGCCGGCACCTGGTCCGCAACAAACTACTCTTCCAGCGGATGGAGCCGCTGGAGCCGCTGGCACTGGTCGAGTCGGAGCGTCTACTGCGCCAGACCGACTATCTGCTCGATGCCCGTATCATCGTGGACGAGCGCACCACCACCGAAGACAGTGTGGATGTACTGGTCATCTCCAAAGACATTTTCAGCCTGGGCGGATCTGGCTCCTATACCCCATCATCGGGCTCGGGCAGGGTCGCCTTGCGTGAGCTCAACTTCCTGGGGCTCGGCCATCAGATTCGCGGATCTTACCGTTTCAACATGAACGCGCCCCGGTCCTGGGAGACTACCGCAGGGTACACGGTGGAGAACATCGGCAACACTTACATCACAGCCGACATCAATTATTTCGATCAGAATTTCTACAAAGAGCGCAGTGCCTACCTGCGTCGTGACTTCTTTGCCACCAACACCCGCTACGCCGGGGCCGTCGGAGCCAGCAAGATAGACGAGCAACTGCTGCTGCCGCCGGTGCCGGAGGACACGATACAGCGCTTCGCCGAGGTGGGCTACCACCGGCAGGACTTATGGCTGGGCCGCTCATTCAAGTTCAAGAGCTACAACCTGGGCTTTGAACCACGCGGACGATTGATTACGGCACTGCGGGTCATCAACACAAATTTTTATACCAAGCCTACCGAGAATTTTCAGGACAATGTGCTAGGAATCGCCAGTCTGGGTTACAGTGTGCGCCGCTATTACAAAGACCGCTACCTGTATGGCTTTGGCCGAACAGAGGACGTGCCCGCCGGCACGCTGGCATCTGTATCGTACGGCTACGAGCGGGGCGACTTGTTCAACCGGCGCTATTTCGGCCTGGACCTTTCTTTTGCCCGCTATAACAAAGAAGCCGGCTACCTGTACAGCCGCGCCGGCTATGGCTCCTTTATAAGAGACGGCAAATGGGAACAGGGCATGCTGGAGCTGGAATCGCTGTACTTTACGCGACTTTATGAAAACGGCAACTGGAAGCTGCGCCACTTTATACTTGGCCGAAGCACCATTGGCATCAATCGTAACCCCGAGGAGCTGCTCTCTATTAACAACGAAGAGGGTCTGCGCGGCTTTCGTTCGGGTTTGCTGCGGGGCAACCGCCGCGTCGTAATTAATTACGAAGCCAATCTCTATACCCCTTTCAAACTATTTGGCTTCCGATTGGCCACACTGGTTTTTGCGGATGTGGCCTGGCTCTCTTATGGCAACAGCAGCTCCCCTTTCAAGAGCACGCCTTACCCCGGTTTCGGAGCAGGCATACGCTTCCGCAACGAGTACCTGTCTTTCAGCACGATCCAGATTTTAGTAGGCTACTATCCGAAAATCCCGCCTAACGAGAACTTCAACAACCTGCGCATATACGAGTCGTCCCGCTCCTACTACGACTTCGAAGACTTCCGCTTCACACAGCCTGGCATAGCCGAGTTCAGGTAAATCTTTCTGTATCTTTTTGAGCTGATCGGGGTACAAAGGCAGAGTAATTTAATAAACCCTGAACATGGAAAAGCTAAGAGAAAAATCAGAATATGAAGGCAACCCGGTTGGGCTGTCCAAAACTACGGCGACTGCAATGGCCAACGAACTGGACCGCCACCTGTCGTCGTTTATCACCCTGTACAACCAGTATCACAAGCACCACTGGATGGTGGAAGGCCCGCAATTCCGCGACCTACACCTATTCTTTGAGGAGCACTATACCCAGATTCACGAACAGTACGATGCCATTGCCGAGCGCCTCACTGTGATGGGCTACTGCCCTACCTGCCACCCGGCGAAACAGCTGGAACTCTCCTATATCGCGCACGAGGAAGAAGGTGTGTTCCGAATCCGGGAGATGCTCAAAAAAGACATGGAGGACGAAAAGACGATTGCCGTGGAGTTGCGCAAATCCATCAAGAAAGCCTTTGAACAAGAAGACTTCGCGACCAAGTCTCTATTAGAGGGCATACTTCTCAAAACTGAAGACCGCTGCCACCACATCGAGCACTTCCTGGGCGAAGACGGCTTGTCTATCGGACTGATCGCGAAGCCAGATGATATCATGGAGGAAGACGGTGAGCCAGCCAAAGGACAGAATGGCAAAGCCAAAACTACGAAGAAGGCAAACGCTTAATTTATAACCCGACTATACCTTATAGAACAGGCAGTCCATGTAGGCTGCCTGTTTTTTTATCTAAGTCAGGTCTGAACACATTTATTCCCCTGTCTTCAGCCAAGCATCTTTTGTATCCTTTTGCCCCTCCCTTCAAGTATAAGGGGAACAGCCGAAACCGGAAGGCTATACCTGCAATGGTTTCACTATATTTGCAACATTCTATACTTACTACAACAGCACCATGGTAGATCTTGGCAATTACAACGAACTGGAGATAGCGCGTGAAGTGGACTTCGGCGTATACCTGACCTCTGAAGACGGCGACATTCTGTTGCCACGCAAATACATTCCGGAGGGGGCCAAGGTAGGCGACAAGGTACGCGTGTTTGTGTACCGCGACTCCGAAGACCGTGTGATTGCCACCAATCTGACACCTTACGCCACCGTACGCGAGTTTGCCTGCCTGATGTGCAAAGACAGCACTGACTTTGGTGCTTTTCTGGACTGGGGCTTGGAGAAAGACCTGCTTGTGCCGCTGCACAACCAGAAAGAAAAGATGCGAACCGGACGCAAATACTGCGTGTATGTATACCTGGACGATACCTCTGACCGCATCGTGGGCACGACCAAACTTGGCAAGTACCTGCATAACGACGAGGCCCCTAACGAGCTGACCGAGAACGAAGAAGTGGAGCTGCTGGTAGCCGGCTTCACTGAGATCGGCATCAAGGTAATCATCAATAACCGCTACATGGGTATGCTCTACAAGAATGAAGTGTTCAAGGAGCTATACATGGGCGACAAGCTGAAAGGTTATATCAAGACCATCCGACCAGACAGTAAAATAGACGTGACCCTGCGCAAGCCCGGCACCACCGGATTGAGCGAATCGAATGAGGCGGCGGATAAAGTAATGGAAGTGCTAGAGGCGGCTAAAGGCTATTTACCTTTGTCTGACAAAAGCAGCCCAGACGAGGTATACCGCATGCTGGGTATGAGCAAGAAGGTGTTCAAAAAGGCTATTGGCGGCTTGTACAAAGAAGGCAAGATCGAGATCGACACAGACCATATCCGGTTGAAAGGCGAGGAATAAGTCGCGCTGTAACTTACAGGACAACTACGCGATTCGAGCTGAATTCACAACAAAAACGGCCCTAAAAGGATTATTTACAGGAAAGCACCGCATTTTTTAACCAATGTGGCGGGCATTCACGTAATTCAGCGAAACGTAAACCTACATGCACCGAACCCGAACCGCACTGATTGCCGGCGCCAGCGGCCTGGTAGGCAGTCACTTGCTGCTTATGCTGCTGCAAAGCGACCGCTACAGTCAGGTAATTTCCGTTGGCCGTCGCGAACTCGCCATCATTCACCCCAAGCTCGACCAACAGATAGTCGACTTCGATAACCTCAAGAAAAGCGCATCTGAACTGGCCGCCGACGACGTGTTCTGCTGCCTAGGCACCACCATCAAAAAAGCCGGCACCAAAAAGGCCTTCTACAAAGTAGACCATACCTATGTCACGCAGCTGGCCGAGATCACGCTGCGCCGTAACGCCACACAGTTCCTGGTTGTGTCGGCCATGGGCGCCGATGCCAGCTCCCGCATTTTCTACAACCGTGTGAAAGGCGAAATGGAACGGGATATTCAGGCTTTGGGCTTTACTTCGCTACATATTTTCAGACCGGCACTCCTGCTGGGAGAGCGTGAAGAGCACCGCACTGGCGAAGAGATCAGCGCCAGGATTATGAAGCCGCTCTCTATGCTGATGATCGGCCCAATGCGCAAATACCGCCCCATTAAAGCTGAAACAGTGGCCAGCGCCATGCTGCGTGCCGCTGCGCAAGACCAGAAAGGCGACAAGGTATACCTGTCCGACGAAATAGAGCGACTGGGCCGCTAACCCTCCCTATACCTGCCCCGTAAGCTGCAAGGCAACTTATACCTATACCTATGCCTAACAGAAGCTTGCGCCGTGCATTCCCAAAAGCCTCACAGTATGACCCGAAGTGGGTGCGCAAGCACTCTATGGGCGAGAACGTGCTCTTCAACCTCGAGAGCCTGACCAAGTCTCTCCACCTCAAGCCCGGTATGCGGGTGCTCGACCTCGGCTGCGGCAAGGCCATCAGCTCTATCTTTCTGGCCATGGAGTTCGGGGTTACCGTTTGGGCCGTAGACGAAGCCGTGTCTGCCAGCGACAACTACGAGCGCATCTGTGCCGAAGGTTGTGAAGACAAAGTGTTTCCGCTTGAAATGGAAGCTCGTTCGCTCCCCTTTCCTGAGGAATATTTCGATGCCGTAATCGTCGTGGATTCCTATACCTATTTTGGCACTGACGAGAAGTACCTGCCCTATATTGCCCGCTTTATAAAGCCTGAAGGCCATATCGCCATTGTGGATGTTTGCTTCACCACCGAGATCGAGAGCCGCGATCAGGTACCCGAATTCCTACAAGAAGATTATCAGAACTATTGGTACTTTATTCATACCATTGACTGGTGGCGCAGACTCTGGGAGAAGACCGGACTTGTAGAAATAGAAGCTGCTGCCGAACTGTCAGAGGCAGGCCTGGTACGGGAACAATACATTAAGGACTATCAAAACTCCGAGGAAGCAGATGCCTTTGCTAAAGCCCTAGAGCACGACAAAGATAAGTTTATCACGTTTTTTAAGCTTATTGGCAGACGAACATCCAAAACAGCTTACCTGCAGTCTTACAAATGACAGCGGTAATTTTTTTGTTCAAATTGCAATTATTAATTTTTTCAAACGCAAGAAGTTATATTTTTGCACCCGCCAGCTGGACATACCTGTCTGGCAAGCCAGATATAACTTTTTCAATAGAACAATGAAAACATTTCTTCGCGTAGGATTCGCCATGGCTTTGGTGATGACGCTTGCTTTCGGTGCACAGGCACAGGAGTACAGTACAGGTATAGGCTTCAGAGGTGGTGTAGCTTCTGGTCTTACTATAAAGCATTTTATTAAAAGCGACGCCGCAATTGAAGGCATTCTGAGTACAGGTTTCCGCCACAGAGGCGCTGTTGTTACAGTACTTTATGAAAAACATGCACCTGCCTTCAATGCAAAAGGCCTGCAGTGGTACTATGGCCTGGGTGGCCACATTGGCTTTTACGAAGGCCGTTATTACTACTACTATGACAAGCACAGACGCGACAGATACTATGATGACAACATTGTAGGTTTTGGTATTGATGGCGTATTAGGCCTGGAATATTACATCCGCGACATTCCGTTTACGATCGGTGCTGATATCAAGCCGTATATCAACATCCCGCATGGCCGTGGCTTCTGGGATTCTGCCCTGCACGTTCGTTACGTATTCTAAGAACTGAAAAGCCTCTTAACATAAAGCGCCCGCTACTGCTTAGTAGCGGGCGCTTTTGTTCTTATACGGTTCTGAAACGATCAGCTGCTTATCACACAGGTCACATCTGAGTAGCTATACCTAAAAGGCGATGTGCATCAAAGCATCGCCCTGGTTCACCACAGGCATATTGTTGAGCCCTACCACATAGCCGGCTGCCGGCGCATTCAGGCGTACTTCCATTTCACCATAAGGGTCGGTAATGGTACCTACTATCTGGCCTTTTTTCACATAGCCACCCTCCGCTACATTGCTACGGAACAGGCCCGCATTTTTGGCGCGCACCCAAATGTCTTTCATGCAAATTGTGGTCGGCTCTGTAGGTGAAGGAGCAGCATTGCCCATACCCAAGTGGTGCATCAGGCGCAGAGTACCTTCTATCCCCGTAGCTATACCTCTTTCGTCGAAACGAAGTGACTCACCAGTTTCATATACCAGAATGTGCTTGCCTAGTTTAGCAGCTTCCTTGCGGAGTGAGCCCTGCCGGTAAGAGGCGTTAAGCGTAAAGGGCGCGGCAAAGGCCTCTGCCAGCTGCTGATTCTTCGGCTCGGCCAGCACGCAGCGAATCTGCGGATAGTTGCCTCTGCTAGAGCCACCTGTATGGAAATCCACACCATAGTCAATATAAGGCATAACCTCTTTCATAAAGCGATGCGCCACACGACTGGCCAGCGAGCCTTCTTTGTTACCCGGAAAACTTCGATTTACATCTTTTCCATCAGGCACATCGCGTGAGAAGTTCAGGAAACCGTAGATGTTCAGGATCGGTACTGCAATGATGGTACCCTTGAGCGGGTACAGCATCTTTTTGGTGATCATGCGGCGGATGATCTCTGTGCCGTTCACTTCGTCTCCGTGCATACCTGCCATCAGCAGGAGCACCGGCCCGTCGTGTACGGAGCGGAACACATAAACAGGAATATCGATGACGGTACCACTGGGAAGTTTGGAGATGACAAGTCGGGTCAATACTTTCTCTCCACGGTCTATACTTACACCGTTGATCTTAATCGTTTCGGGCATGCTATTCTTTCACTCTTTTGGAGACTTTCTTCTGAACTAGTCCCTCCACATACTCAATTATTTTAGCTGCTATGTCTTTATTTGTGGCTTTTTCTATACCCTGAAGCCCTGGCGAGGAGTTCACTTCCAGAATCAGCGGTCCGCGCTTGGACTGCAGCATGTCTACGCCCGCTATACCTAAGCCCAGCGACTTGGCAGCGAGCAAAGCCGCGGCTTTCTCCTGGCGGGTCAGTTTGACCAGGGTAGCATTGCCGCCACGGTGCAGGTTAGAGCGGAACTCGCCCTCCTTACCCTGGCGCTTCATGGCACCTACCACTTCGCCGTTTACCACAAAAGCGCGGATGTCAGCACCTGCCGCCTCAGAAATAAACTCCTGCACGATAATACGGGCCTTTAGATTGTGAAATGCCTCGATTACAGACTCTGCTGCCTTTTTAGTCTCGGCCAGCACCACGCCCAGGCCCTGCGTACCTTCCAGCAATTTGATCACCAAAGGGGCACCGCCTACTTCTTTCACCAGCATCGATGTTTCTTTGGAGTAGTTCGTGAAAGCTGTTTTCGGCATACCCAGCCCAGCCCGAGACAGGATTTGGCTGCTGCGCAGTTTGTCGCGGGAGCGCACGATGCTCTGAGAGTCTACAGCGCTCTTCACTTTCATCATCTCAAACTGACGCACCACGGCCGTGCCGTAAAAAGTAACTGAGGCACCGATTCGCGGAATGATGGCGTCGATATCAGTTAAGCGTTCTCCCTTGTAGAGGATGTGCGGGTCGCCCTGCTCAATCACAAGGTCGCAGCGCAGGTGGTCCAGCACCACCACTTCGTGGCCACGCTGCTGGGCAGCTTCCACCAGGCGGCGGGTAGAGTACAACTTAGAGTTGCGAGAGAGAATCGCTATCTTCATAAAAACTATTTATTCTTCTTTTGTTTGTTGTTGAATTTGAGTGAGACGTTTTTACGGGAAACGTCCACAATAAACCGGCCTTTGAGCAGTTTCCGACCAATCAGCACCGGGTACTTCATATCGCTTCGATCCGAAAGTGAGAACTCCGCCTCGATCAGTTCATCGAAAAACTTGATTTTGGTCTTGATGACGTACCGCTCCTGCACATCCCCAAACGAGTTACGGATATCACGCAGGCTGTAGTCAGAAAACGTCAGTTTTTTGTGATTGTACTGCGGGTGCGACGGGTCTAATAAGTCCAGACAGATCACTTTAGTTCCGTCAGCGCGGGTCTCCTCATGAATATCCGAGCAGTGGATCGCGGAGGTGTAAGCACCGGAGTCGATCTTGGCCTCTATCTCGTCAATATCCAGTTCAGGAAAGGCCACCATCTCGCGCCTGCCGATGATCTTTTTCTCTGGTTTGGGCTTTTTTAGGTTCTCCTCTTTCATCAAGGGCCAATTTAAGCATTATGCTTTACGTACGACAATTTGGAGAAAGGAATGGGCATTAAATTTTTGGAGGTGGTACAACGCCGGTCTTTTTTGCGTGCAGCAACTCGGCAACCTCCTGCAACAGGTGCGAATGCCCGGCTTTGAGCACAACAAGCTCGCCTTTGCGCAAAGCTTTAATAAACACACTCACCCGCTTCGGCGAGATAATCTGATCGAACTCACCAAGAAACATGGTAACCGGCACCTGCTTGTGGTTGAGCAGCCGCACGATCTCGCGGATGTCGAAGTTGAGCTCGCGGAAGCCAATCCAGCTGCGGTATACCCGCAGGCGTTTTTCGGTGCTGTCCATCTGGAAGCGGGCGAAGCGCACGAGGCTTTTGTGGATCATGTTATACCGGTTGAGCACATTAAGCAACCGGAAGAATGGCTCCGGCTTAAGTACGGTGCGTTTAAACAGCTGCTGCAGCCAGCCCGGATAGGTAGCAATATTGTACCAGAAGCTAGTCTTAATGCCGTCCGGTGCGATCAGGAAAAGCTCGTCGATGCGCTCCGGGAAGCGCTCCACTAGCGTAAGTGCAAATTTGCCTCCCATGCTGAAGCCCATCAGAGAGAAATGATCTATCTTTTCCTTTTTGAGAAATAAGCTGATCAACTCCTGCAAGAAATCCTTGTCGAGCGGCATGTTCTCCTTGTGCAAGGTACTCTGCCCATGAAAGAAAAGGTCGAAGGCGTAGATGGTATAGTCGCTGCCCAGCGCATGACCCATGGGCAGGTAGTAGCTGCTGCTCTGGCCGTAGCCATGAAAAGCCAGCAAGGGCTGTGTTCCCTCCCCCAGCACCCTGTAGTGAAGCTTCGTACCGTTATGTATGATGTAAGGCATTCTGAATTTTGTCATCCCCTTTAACTTATTCGGCATGCATACAAATAAGATACACAAAAGGGCCTTTAAATTTCGAGATATTTCGTGAGCGCTCTACTGCTAGCTATGAAAGGTATAGCGATTAGCTTGTCACAGCCGTGACACGCCACCTGACACAATGAACTTCATCACGTCGCTGCTGGGTAGGTCAAGGTATACAACGTTACGCTTGGGTACCACAAAGAGCTCACCCGAGAAGTTATAAGAGTGCGGAAAATACACGGCTACGCGGTCTTCAACATTCACTGAACTCAAAGCATCCTGCGTTACAAAGCCGAACTTCAGGTTATCAGACTCTTCTGACATCTTCACCATAACAGGCTTGTTGAATTTCTGATTGTCGCCCACAAAGGCGTCGAACAGGTCCTTGATGCTGGAGTAGACGATGCCCACCAGCGGCACTTTGTTAAACCAACGCCCCGTGATGACAATGAATGGCTTTACAAAGAAAGAGGAGCTGATAAAACCGATCAGAGTAAGGAGCACAAACATCAGGAATATACCTAATCCGGGTATCCCTAAGTCGAACATGCTATTCAGCCAGTCGATAATGGCCACGATGATCCATACCGTAATGGTGAAAGGTGCTACAATAAGTAGACCGTTCAAAAAATAGCGTAAAATGCGTCTCATGTCTGCTGGTGCTTAAAAAAATAGGCCTTGCCGAAGCAAAGCCTAAATGTAGCTAAAAAGCCACTATTTTGTAGTATAGGGCTATACCTATACTGTTTCAAAGTCAAATTTTTTGATACTGTCAGCTACTTGCTGCATCAGCCACATGGGCGTGGAAGTAGCACCGCATATACCTACGCTCTCCGCATTGGCAAACCAATCTTTCTCAAGCTCCTCCTCGTTCTCCACAAAGTAGCTGTTCGGGTTGTGCTGCTTGCACACGCTGTAGAGCGCCTTTCCATTGGAGCTTTTTTTGCCACTCACAAAGATGATCACGTCGTGCTCCACAGAGAACTTAGTGAGTTGCGGCTCGCGGTTCGACACCTGACGACAGATGCTGTCGTTGGCGTTTAAAGCGGTGCTGTCCTGATTGGCCTGCTGCAAGCGTTCCTCGATTAGTGACTTGATATGGTAAAAGCCTTTGGTGCTTTTGGTTGTCTGGCTAAAGAGGGTCACGGGACGGGTAAAGTCGATCTTGTCGAGGTCCTCTTCTGTCGTCACGATAATGGCCGCATCGCCTGTCTGGCCCGCCAGTCCGATCACCTCGGCATGGCCCACCTGACCGTAAATCACGATCTGTCCGCCTTTCGACTTATCGGCATCAAAAGCGTGCTTCACGCGGTTCTGCAGTTTGAGTACTACCGGGCAGGAAGCATCGATCAGTTCAATGTTGTTTTCTAAGGCTGTTTTGTAAGTCTCCGGCGGTTCGCCATGGGCTCTGATCAGCACTTTGGTGTCGCGCAGTTCTTTGAGCTGTTCGCGGTCGATGATGCGAAGCCCTTTTTCATAAAGCCGCTTCACTTCCATGCTGTTGTGCACGATATCACCAAGACAATAGAGCTCTTCGCAGTTCTCCATTTCATCCTCCGCCATCTGAATGGCGAATTCCACACCAAAGCAATAACCGGAATTCTTGTCTATCGTTACGTTCATCTCTTCTTTCCTCTATTCCTGCAAAGCATAATCACTGTTGAAGATACGGGAAGTTACTTTATTAAGCACAAACTCTACCTGCTCATCAATGGTCATGTGCGACGTGTCCAGTAAAAAGGCATCGTCGGCACGGCGCAGCGGACTCTCGGCTCGGGTCGAGTCGATCAGGTCGCGCTTGAGCAGATTTTCCTTTATCTCACCGAGGTTGATCAGCTGTTTTTTAGCCAACAGTTCATCCTGACGGCGCTTGGCGCGGGTGTCCACGTCGGCTGTCATAAAGATCTTTACTTCTGCATCAGGGAACACAGCTGTACCAATATCACGACCATCCATCACCACACCGCGTTTCTTTCCCATTTTCTGCTGTTGGGCCACCATGGCGCGACGCACTTCCTTTACGACACTTACCTCACTCACCTGATTGGAGATGTACATCTTGCGAATCTCGTCTTCCACATTCAGCCCATTGAGGAATACTTCGTTTCTTTTGGCCTTTGGGTTATAATGAAACGCGATATCTATTTTATCCAGTGCGTCCTTCACCTCCTTGGGGTTGGTGAGGCTCACGTGGTGCTCCAGAAAATAAAGCGTAACCGCACGGTACATAGCCCCGGTATCGATATAAGCGTAGCCCAGTTCGGCAGCCACCAGTTTGGCCGTTGTACTTTTACCGCACGAGGAGTAGCCATCTATGGCGATTACAATTTTTTTCATGGTAAGCTCTCAGAAATTAATTCGAATCACAAGGGCAGGGCACATTGCCGCGCTTGCTCTTTTTCATGTAGGAAGCCGTCTTTTTCTGCTGTGGTGTTTTAGCTGTGCAACCCGCCAGAGTGCCGGAGGACAAAACACATGCAACGATCAGGTATGAAATTATCTTTCTCAAAACGACTTAATTTAACGCAAATATAAAGTAATTTACGGGTTCAATCCCCATCAGCGGGCATTTTATATCAACAAGACAGTCCTACCCATGCATAGCTCCTACACCATCAGCGGACGCATCATCGACCTGCACCAGCAAGAGATTTTTGAGGGAACGGTCCATGTGTCAAACGGCCGCATTTCTAAAATAGTTCGTGAGGCCACCGCCTCTTCCAGTTATATTTTACCGGGCTTTGTGGACGCCCACGTGCACGTGGAAAGTTCCATGCTCGTACCTTCCGAATTTGCCCGGCTGGCTGTGCCGCACGGCACTGTGGCCACCGTATCGGACCCGCACGAGATCGGCAACGTGCTGGGTATAGCCGGTGTGGAGTATATGGTGGAAAACGGGAAGAAGGTGCCATTTAAGTTTTACTTCGGAGCTCCCTCCTGCGTACCTGCCACCCCTTTCGAAACAGCCGGAGCTGAGATAACGGCCGCCGACATCGAAACCTTGTTTCAGCGCGACGAGATCAAGTACCTGGCCGAGATGATGAACTGGCCCGGTGTGCTACACCGCGACCCGGTAGTGATGGAGAAAATCGAGTTGGCTAAGAAATATGGCAAAGCTGTGGATGGACACGCACCCGGTTTGCGCGGTGAGCAGGCGGCGCTTTACGCATCGGCTGGCATCACCACCGACCACGAGTGTTTTACAGCTGAAGAGGCACTCGACAAGCTCGCTGTAGGTATGAAGATATTGATCCGCGAAGGCAGTGCCGCCAAAAACTTCGAGGCGCTTATACCTCTACTCGCCACCCACCCGGACAGCATTATGTTCTGCTCCGACGACAAGCACCCCGACAACCTCGTGGAAGGGCATCTGAACCTGCTCGTGAAGCGGGCCCTCGCCAAAGGCCACGACCTGTTCCATGTGCTGCGTGCCGCTTGCCTCAACCCGGTGAAGCACTACAAGCTGGAGGTCGGACTGCTCCGTGAAGGAGATCCTGCTGACTTCATCTTGGTAAACAACCTGGACGATTTTATAATCGAAGCCACCTACATCAATGGTGAAAAAGTAGCAGAGAACGGCAAATCGAACATCGCTTTTACACCGAGCGAAGAGATCAACAACTTCAACACTGAGCCCAAAACATCGGAGCAATTCCGACTGCCAGCCAACAGCACCAGCAAAATCCGGGTAATCGAGGCTTTTGACGGCCAGCTGATTACGCATCAGGTATGGGCTGATCCGAAAATCGAGAATGGTTTTATACAGTCAGATGTGGCGCAGGATGTGCTGAAGATTACCGTTGTGAACCGCTACGAGAACGCCGAACCGGCCGTGGCTTTCATCAAGAATGTAGGTATACAACGGGGTGCCATTGCTTCCTCCGTAGGTCACGACTCGCACAATATCATTGCGGTGGGGGTCGATGACGAAAGCATTGCCCGCGCCGTGAACCTGATCATCAGCGCCAAAGGCGGTGTGGCGGCTGTAGACGGTGACAACGAGCAGCTGCTGCCGCTGCCGGTAGCGGGCATTATGTCAGCGGCCGATGGCTACGAAGTAGCTAATGCGTACTCGGCCATCGACCGCATGAGCAAAGAGATGGGCAGCAAACTGGCTTCTCCTTTCATGACGCTCTCGTTTATGGCATTGCTCGTTATACCTTCGCTCAAACTCAGTGACAAAGGATTGTTTAACGGTGATGACTTTAAATTCGTACCTGTAGCTGAATAGTATACCTTGCCACAAAAGGTATGATACCACGGCCCTACGGGGCTTCGCAAATGGAGGAATTTATCATCTTTCTGGTCGGTGCGCTCGTGAGCGGGTTTGGCACCATTATCGGTTTCGGGGGAGGCGTGTTCATGGTGCCGATCCTGATCATCTTTTTCGGATACAACATCGAGATCGCCATCGGGGCCACTATGTCGGCACTTGTGCCGGCTTCCATCATTGCCTCTGTCTTCAACCTCCGCGACCGGAGCATCGACTACCTGGTAGGTTCGCTCATTCAGTTTCCAGCGGTAGTGGGCACGGTGCTGGGTGCCTTTATGGTAGCCTTTTTACCCGTAACAGAGCTCCAGGTGATTTTTGCGCTCTTTGTAGTGACCGTGGGAATCTTTATGGTGAAGCCCCAGCAAAAAGAAAAGCATATTCGCCACTCCGGCATGATGTACCGAATCCGCCGCGTGCCGACTTCCTTTATCCGGAAGAACAGAGCCAAGCACCTGGCTTACCGGCTCAATGGCGGTGTTGTAGGGGTTTTTGGGTTTGCTTCAGGTATAATAGCCGGCCTCTTCGGTATAGGAGGCGGTTTCCTGCAAACTCCCATGATGATCAAACTGTTCCGGATACCACCTCAGATCGCCACTTCCACCTCTCTATTCATTCTGGTTATCACAAGCTTCACCGGCTTTATCAGCCACTACCTGCTAGGCAACGTGATCTGGAGCCGCAGCCTGCCGCTTATGGCAGCCTTTGCCCTTGGGGCCATCGGCGGAAACATGCTCAAGAAGCGACAGGGCAAAATGCAGGATATCGAAAAGCTGATCGGCATCGGTCTGCTGCTGGCAGGTTTAGGTGTTATTCTGAACCTGCTGATCAAGTCCAATTTCGGCTTTTCGTTTTAGGTATAGCACAGAGCCCTATTTCAGCAGTTATTCATACTTAGAAACAGGCATTCACTACCACACCAATTGTGATACTTTCCTATCCTCCTAAAGCAGAAAGAGCCGATGCGTTTGCCTGTTCACAGGCAAACGCATCGGCTCTTCTTTGTAACATTGCTTTTTCTATGCCTCCTGTTTCGCGGAGCTAAAGTGCTTATCGATCAGATTCTTTACTTTATCCGCCGTAAGGGGCTTTGTCAGATATTCTGCTGAATACTTCTGAGCTGCATCCGTATCCTGTGGATGGGTAGAGGTAGTCAGTACGGCCAGTATAATGTTCTTTCTGAACTCCGGGTTCAACCGCTCATACAGGTCCAGCATTTCAAATCCATCCATCACCGGCATGCTGATGTCCAGGAATATCAATTCCGGCTGAAAATAATTCCCATCCGTCTGCTCGTAGTTGTTGTTACTCACATTGTACAGATAGTCAAATGCCTGCTTGCCGTTCACAAACGTGCGTATATTATCGGTCACCTGCATTCGCTCCAGCAAACGTTGGTTCAGGAAATTTGTGGTGTCGTCGTCGTCAATAAGAAGAACGCCTGATAATTTTTTCATAAATACACTATACCCAGCTTGTAATAATACGCAAGCTGTCTATTCCAAGCTGACGTTTCTGAGAAGATGAAATAATACGGTACCCGAGGCTATGTATTTACCGCAGCACAAGGTACACAATTGAAAGCCTGAAACAAATTCTAAACTTCCAATTTCGTTATAACCAGATTGTTTAGTCGATATAGCCCTGCGAGCGCATCCACTCGTCGTTGTAGATCTTGCCCAGGTAGCGGGTACCATGGTCAGGCAGCAATACAACGATGACATCGTCCTCTGTCAGGTTGTTTTCGCGGGCGTATTCTAATGCTCCGTACACGGCTGTACCGCTCGACCAGCCTACAAAAAGGCCTTCTTCATTGGCCAGGCGGCGGGTCATCACTGCACCATCTTTGTCAGTCACCTTCACAAAAGTATCGATCACGTCAAAGTCCACATTCTTAGGAAGGATGTCTTCGCCTATACCTTCGGTGGCATAAGAGTAGATCTCGTTCTCATCAAATATGCCGGTTTCTTTGTACTTCTTGAAAACCGAACCATACGTATCTATACCTACAGTGGCCAACTCCGGCTTACGCTCCTTCAGGTAACGCGAAATACCAGTTACGGTACCGCCTGTGCCTACACCTGTGATGAAGTGCGTCACTTTGCCCTCAGTCTGTTCCCAAATCTCAGGACCAGTGCTCTCATAGTGCGCTTTCCAGTTTGAGAGGTTGTCGTACTGGTTTGGGTAGAACGAGTTTGGAATCTCTTCATTGAGGCGCTTTGCCACTGAATAGTATGAATCCGGATGGTCAGGAGACACATTGGTAGGGCACACTCTTACCTCAGCGCCAACAGCACGCAGAATGTCCATCTTCTCCTTACTCTGCTTGTCAGCCAGCGTAAAGATGCACTTGTAGCCTTTGGCGATCGCCGCTAGTGCCAGGCCCATGCCTGTATTACCGGAAGTACCTTCTATGATGGTGCCGCCCGGCTTCAGGATGCCTGCTTTCTCGGCGTCTTCGATCATTCTGATCGCCATGCGGTCTTTCACAGAGTTGCCAGGGTTCATGTACTCTACTTTGGCCAGCACTGTAGCCTTAATGCCATCAGTTACGTTGTTAAGCTTTACTAAGGGAGTGTTACCGATTGCCTCGGTTATATGATTCAGGTATTTCATTTAGATGCTTTTTTGAGATACGGGTGCAAAGGTACGTAATTATAATCATAGTTGACAGGTATAGCTGTCTGCCTTTCGTACAACAGTGGGCATACCTATTCCCGTTCCGCCGGGCTGATTTTGAGCCTATATTAGGTTTAACTATTTTTTGGAAGGGCCACAAAAAAGGCTATTTTTGCACTACCTTATTTTAGACCATCATTCATCAACTTAATAAGATACACATGAGTGTTTTAGTAAATAAAGATTCGAAAGTGATCGTGCAGGGCTTCACTGGCTCAGAAGGCTCGTTCCACGCCTCTCAGATGATCGAGTACGGCACCAACGTAGTGGGTGGTGTTACACCGGGCAAAGGTGGCAACAATCACCTCGACCTGCCTGTTTTCAACACAGTGGAAGAAGCTGTAAAGAGAACCGGTGCTGATGTTTCTATCATCTTCGTGCCACCGGCTTTCGCTGCTGACGCGATCATGGAAGCTGCTGACGCGGGCATCAAAGTAATCGTTGCGATCACAGAAGGCATTCCTGTAAAAGACATGGTGATGGCCAAAAACTACCTGAAAGGCAAAGATGTGACACTGATCGGTCCTAACTGCCCGGGTGTGATCACGCCAGGTGAGGCGAAAGTTGGTATCATGCCAGGTTTCGTGTTCAAGCCAGGCCGTATCGGTATCGTGTCAAAGTCAGGCACTTTGACGTACGAGGCTGCAGACCAGATCGTGAAGGCTGGCCTTGGTGTATCTACTGCCATCGGTATCGGAGGTGACCCGATCATCGGAACACCAACCAAAGACGCTGTACAGCTGCTGATGGAAGACCCTGAGACAGACGCGATCGTAATGATTGGTGAGATCGGTGGTAACTACGAGGCTATGGCTGCGAAGTATATCAGCGAAACTGGTAACAAGAAGCCGGTAGTTGGTTTCATCGCGGGTCAGACTGCTCCTGCTGGTCGTCGTATGGGCCACGCTGGTGCAATCGTAGGTGGTGCTGATGATACAGCTGCCGCTAAAATGAAGATCATGCGTGAGAACGGTATCCACGTAGTAGATTCTCCTGCTGAGATCGGTGCTACGATGGTAGAGGTGCTGAAAAGCGCTGGCATGATCAACGCTTAATTTGATTTGCTATACCTGTCTGCAGGTATAAACATAGAAACGGGCTGCTTCGAAAGAGGCAGCCCGTTTTTTTTCTACTCTTCTAACTCCCCTTCACTCCCACCACCTGCTCTTTCTTGCGGTTGCGGATGTGTTCAGGTATAGCCGCTACGATTTCCTGCTGCAGGGCTTCGATCAGTTTCTTTTTCAGGAAGCTGCGGTGCACGACCAGACTCACCTCCCGCTGTGGCTGTGGTTCCTGGAATGTATGAACCAGCGCCTGTTTCTCTTCAGGTATATCCAGCACCGAAAGCTCCGGCAACAAGGTGAGGCCACGTTGTGTCTCCACAATCCGCTTAAGCGTTTCCAGCGATCCGCTCTTGTAATCCAGATGCCCTGCGCCGCTTAGGCCGCTCCCAGACCGGTTGCAGATATTGAGCACCTGACTCCTGAAACAGTGTCCTTCGTTCAGGACCCACAGCTCGTCCAGATCAAGTTGCTCCGGGCTAATGGCTTTGATTTGGGCCAGCGGATGGGCTGGGTTAATGTACGCTACAAAAGCCTCGTAGAACAGGGGAAGCTCTCTGATAGACTTATCCTCCAGTGGCGTCACCAGCAGTCCTACGTCCAACAATTCATAGTTTAGCTTCTGCACGATCTCCTCCGTTAGCAGTTCCTGCACCACCAGCCGCACATCGGGGTACTTCTCCATAAAGCTGGTCACGAAAAGCGGGATCAGGTAGGGAGCAAGGGTCGGTATCACGCCCACCCGCAACTCGCCGCTCAGTTCCTGCTTCTGGTTTTGCACAATCTCTTTGATCTTCTTTGCCTCAGCCACCACAATGCGTGCCTGGGCTATAACTTCTTTACCCAGCTCGGTCGGGCGCACGGGTACTCTGCTTCTATCAAAGAGCTGTACTCCTAACTCCTCTTCCAGCTTCTGCAGCTGCATGCTTAGGGTGGGCTGCGTGACAAAGCAATGCTCCGCTGCCGTGGCAAAATGGCGGTGTGTATCTACTGCCAAAAGGTATTCCAATTGTACCAGTGTCATGTCAATAACCGTATAGGGGTAATATAAATGTACGTTGTAGTATACGCCTTCTGCTCCCGGCTGTCCTTATATCCAAATGTCGCAACACCCCGCTAAGTTATAGAACATAACTATATATCCATAGATATAATTGATTTGATTGATAACCTAACAGGCAATATATTTGTATATACAAACAATGAAAGATAAAACGCAAAAGACTATGAATAAGCTAACGAATATCGGATTGGAAAAACAAGACTCAGTAGAGATTGCTGACAAGCTGAACGAGCTCTTGGCCAACTACCACATTTACTATCAGAACCTGCGCGGTTTCCACTGGAACATCAAAGGTATACACTTCTTCCAGTTGCACGCCAAGTATGAAGAGCTGTACAACAGCGCTTTGGCTCGGATTGATGCCTTGGCAGAGCGTATCCTGACCATCGGACAGAAACCGCTGCATACCTTCTCGGACTACCTTCGTGTGTCCAGCATTCAGGAGACATCAAACCTGAGCGGTGACAAGGAGACTGTGGAGGCCACGCATCAGAACCTGTCCGTGATCGTGAACCTGGAGCGCGAGATACTGGCGATGGCTGCAGAGCGCGACGACGAGGGTACGGTGGCACTCGTGAGTGAAGATATCAACGAAAACGAAAAGACGCTTTGGATGCTAAGAGCCTTCCTGAGTTAAGATAATAAGTGATGATTGGTTTTAGTTTAATGCAAAAGCCGCCTGCTACAGTTGTAACAGGCGGCTTTTTGTTTTATACCTAAGGCTATACCTTACTTGGCGTAGCTGATGGCTCTCATTTCGCGGATCACCGTAATCTTGATCTGGCCTGGGTACTGCATTTCCTTCTCAATCTTCTGGGAGATGTCGAAAGAAAGCTGTGCGGCTTTTTCATCGCTCACATTGTCGGCATCTACCATGATGCGGAGCTCACGGCCGGCCTGAATGGCGTAGCACTGGTTCACCCCGTCAAACGATACGGCAGCTGCCTCCAGATCTTTCAGACGCTTGATGTACGACTCCATGATCTCGCGGCGAGCACCTGGTCTTGAACCAGAGATAGCATCGCAAGCCTGAATCAATGGAGAGATCATCGCGGTCATCTCGATCTCGTCGTGGTGAGCGCCGATGGCGTTGCAGATATCCGGATGCTCCTTATATTTCTTGGCCAACTCCATACCGATGATCGCGTGTGGCAATTCCGGCTCGTCTGGCGTTACTTTACCGATGTCATGCAACAGACCGGCACGCTTAGCATGCTTCACGTTCAGACCAAGCTCTGCCGCCATCGTGGCGCACAGGTTGGCTACTTCGCGTGAGTGCTGCAACAGGTTCTGACCGTAAGACGAACGGAAGCGCATACGTCCCACCATCTTGATCAGTTCCGGGTGCAGACCGTGTATACCTAAGTCGATAGCAGTACGCTCACCGATCTCCACAATCTCTTCCTCAATGTTTTTGCGGGTCTTGGAAACCACCTCCTCGATACGGGCCGGGTGGATACGACCGTCAGCCACTAAGCGGTGTAGCGACAGACGCGCAATCTCACGGCGAACCGGGTCAAAACCAGAGATGATGATCGCCTCTGGCGTATCGTCTACGATAATCTCTACACCTGTGGCAGCTTCGAGGGCGCGGATGTTACGGCCTTCACGACCGATGATCTTGCCTTTGATGTCGTCGCTTTCGATGTTGAAAACAGAAACGCAGTTCTCGATGGCATGCTCCGCGGCGGTACGCTGGATGGTCTCCACCACGATCTTCTTGGCTTCTTTGGTGGCAGTGAGTTTAGCCTGGGCCACAATGTCCTTCACATATGAAGAGGCATGTGACGTGGCTTCGCTCTTGAGGGCTTCCACCATCTGCTCACGGGCTTCAGCAGCAGTCAGACCGGCTATTTTCTCAAGCTGGGCAACTACTTCGTTGTGCTGCTGCTCTACGTCTTCTTTGCGTTTTTTGAGCACTTCCAGTTGATGATCGAGGGCTTCTTTCTCTTTGTCGAGTTCGGCTTCGCGGCGCTTGGTCTGCTCCATTTGCTTGGCTACGTGCTGCTCGCGCTGCTTTACCTTGTTCTCGTTCTGGATGATGATGTTTTTCTTCTTGTTCGACTCTTCCTCGAACTCAGACTTCAGCTTCAGGAATTTCTCCTTCGCCTCCAACATACGGTCTTTCTTGATGCTCTCGGCGTTGATCTCAGCCTCGCGGATGATGGATTTTGCCTTTTGGCGGGCGGCTTCTTCCTGCTGCTTGTATACCTTCTGCAGCATGACACGCCCTATGTACACGCCCACTCCGAGCGCTACAATGGCAGTGATTAAAATGAATAAAATATCGGGCATAACTATAAGCTTTTATGGTTTATAAAAACTATAGCAGTACCTGCAGCAGGACAGTGAAGTGGTTTTGCGAACCACACTGTAGTTAAAGAGGCTGCTTGGGAAGCCGCCTCGGAATATGTTTACTTACTTGATGATAAGAGATCGTCCAGTACGCTCAGTTGCTCTCCCACTTTAGCCAGATGGTTGTTTTTGTCATCCTCCAGTTTCAGCTTGTCCACCATGGTCTCAAAAGCCACCATGGCCAGCAAATCCTGCTTATCCTGTATGCCAAACTGGTCTTTGAAAAAGCGCAGACGCTCGTTCAAAAGTTTACCTACAACCCGAAGCCTTTCTTCTTCTTCTTCCTTCACCCGCATCGGATACTCGCGTTCTGCGATGCGAATCTTAATTGCTAATTCACCCATCCGTTGCGTTCTTTTGGTATAGGGCTACCTCGTTTCTTTGCTTTCCTGCAATGGCCAGCCGTATATCCGGTTCCGGCTCACTGCCTCCCGCTAGTCACGCAAGTAGGCGATACACTTATCAATTTCCCTTATATATTCGTTTAACTTCAGCTTTAACTCTGTCGAATTTGCAGTGTTTCCTGCTATCGCATCTACAATCTTAACAATATTCTCTTGATTTTGAAAATTTTTTATTTGCTGTTCTCTCTCTTCTAACAGCGCCTCCAGCGATTTAATTTCTTCCTGAGCGGCGACAAGCTTGTGTAGCACGTCGTCGTGCTTGTTAAGAAGCTTGCGTACTTTGTCCTCAATGGACTGAAGCTGTTGCAGTTGTTTTTCTTTTGCCATAACTATTTGCGGATAATAGCTCCCAGCTGTTTTTCAAATTGCTGCATCAGGCGGTTCATTACGCCATCGATCACTTTGTCGGTCAAAGTTTGCTGGCGATCCAGCAACGTAAAGCTCAAGGCGTAGGCTTTCTTGCCTGCGGCAATTTTGTCGCCCTCGTACACATCAAACACGTTCACACCTTGCAAAAGCTTGCGTTCGGTGCGCAGGGCCACTTGCTTCAGCTGCTCAAAGGTCAGGTTCCTATCCACTACCAGTGACAGGTCGCGGCGCACTTCCGGGAACTTCGGCAGTTCCTCGGCTACGAGTTTGTCTTTGTATTTCTTTAGGAGATAGTCCCAGTTGAGTTCGGCGTACCATACCTGCTCTTTCACATCGACAACTTTGGTCACGGCCGCATCCAGCAAACCAACCTGCGCGATCACGGTGCCGTTCTTCACATAAGCTATACCCTGGCGCATGTAGCGGCTCTGCTCAATGGCCTGCACTTCGTAATCGGCGGCGTTGAGTTTCTGCAGCACATTCTGCACCACACTGGCCAGATCATGGAAAGCCACTTTCTGTGCAGGCTGCTTCCAGCTTTCGGCTGTGGTGTTGCCTACCATATAAAGCGCCAGTTTACGGCTCTCCTTGTAGCCATCTTCCAGCTGCTCGTATACCTTGCCGAGTTCGTATACCTTCAGGTCACGCTGACGGCGGTTGATGTTGTAGCGGAGCACTTCCAGACCCGAGAACACCATGCTTTTGCGCAGCACGTCGAGGTCCTCACTATTGTAATTGAGCACCTTCACCAGTCCGGCCGTCTCCCCGTCTCCGCCAGCGGCATAGTATTTGGAGTTGGTGATGGAGTTAGTGATGATCTCGTGGAAACCGTTTGCCGAGATGTAGTCCAATATCGTCTTGTTGACATCTTCCGGATAAGGTTTCGGGAAGCTAGCCATGTACATAGTGGCCATGTGCTCGCTCACCTCGATGTTGTTGAAGCCGTAAATGCGCAGGATCTCCTCCACCAAGTCAGCTTCGCGGGTCACATCGACTTTAAACGGAGGCACCGATACGTGCAGCTTCTCTTCCGTTTCGCCGGTGATTTCTATACCTAAATCGGTCAGGATAGCTTTCATGCGCTCGGCACCGATGTGCTGGCCGATAAGCGAATGGGCTCGTTCGATGTCCAGCGTCAGTTCTAAGTTTTGAACAGGCTGTGGGTATACATCCACAATTTCAGAGCTGATCTCACCGCCCGCTACTTCCTGCACCAGCAATGCGGCACGTTTCAGAGCAGTGATCACCATGTTTGGATCGGTACCACGCTCGAAGCGGAAAGACGCATCAGTTTTAAGGCCGTGCGCCATACCTGTGCGGCGGATGTAGTCAGGTGAGAAATAGGCACTCTCAATGAAAATGCTTGTCGTTTCGTCTGAAACACCAGACTCCTGTCCACCAAACACGCCGCCAATGGCCATTGGCTCTTCAGCATTGCAGATCATCAGGTCATTAGCCTTGAGCTTACGCTCTACACCATCCAGGGTCACGAACTTGCTGTCAGCCTCGGCGGTCTTCACCACAATCTTATCGCCTTTGATCTTGTCCGTATCGAAAGCATGCAGGGGCTGCCCCAGCTCGTGCAGCACGTAGTTGGTTACGTCCACGATGTTGTTGATCGGAGCCAGGTCGATGGCACGCAAGCGCTTCTGCAACCACTCAGGCGAAGGGCCTACTTTCACGCCGCTCACCGTTACACCAGCATAGCGCGGGCAAGCTTCTATGTTTTCAATCTCCACCTCAATCGGGCGGGACGTGTTGTTCACTGTGAAATCTTCTACCGAAGGCAAGGTATAAGGCACACGTAACAGGGCTTTCAGGTCGCGGGCCACACCCAAATGCGAAGCGGCATCGGCACGGTTTGGCGTCAGGCCGATCTCGAACACCTTGTCAGAGCCCAGCCCGAAGTACTCAGCGGCAGGTGTACCGTTTGGCAGGTCGGTGTCAAGCACCATGATGCCAGCATGCGAGGTCCCTACGCCAATTTCATCTTCGGCACAGATCATCCCCTCGGAAGCGGCACCGCGTATCTTCGACTTCTTGATTTTGAAAGCCTCTCCACCTGTTGGATAGAGTGTGCTGTTCACGGTCGCCACCACCACTTTCTGCCCGGCGGCCACGTTGGGCGCACCGCACACAATTTGGCTCGGCTCACCGGTACCGATGTCCACAGTGGTTACACTCAGACGGTCAGCGTCAGGATGGCGCTCACAGGTCAGTACTTCGCCTATCACGATGCCCTCCAGGCCTCCTTTTACCTGATCGAAGTTATGGATTGCCTCCACCTCCAGACCTGCGCCTGTCAGCAAGGCACCTGTTTCTTCAGCGGTTTTATCTATATGAATGAGTTGTTTCAGCCAGTCGAATGAAATCAGCATGGTTATTTCTGTTGTTCTGTAAGGTATAGCCCCGTTCGGTTGAAGCTAATTCCCAAAATTAAGGATTTTTCTTTGCTCTTCGACAAAAGACATCAGTACAAAAGCCTACATGTGAATAGAATTTTGGCCCAGGGACAGTTTCCGAAGCCATGTCACACGAGATGCACTTCGTAATTAGCCCAATTGCTCTACTCCTGCCGCTCCTCCCAACACTGTTTCGGATTTACAGGTCTTTGTCAGTTCATCGAAGTCAAGCCAGGTGACAAGCTTCATTTCTGGCTAAAAGCCACTACTCCACCACCGGATGTACTTTTTCGTAGTTTTTCTCACCAGCCTCTACCGCAACGCTCAGGCGGTTCTCTTTGGGTGGCACGGGGCAAACGTACTCAGGATTGTAAGCACAGAAAGGGCTGTAGGCGCGGTTAAAGTCGAGCGTAGCCGTTGTAGCCCCTTCCTTGAACGGCACATCCAGGTAGCGGCCGCCGCCATAGGTGTCGAAACCGTTTGTTTTGTCAGTGAAGGGCACAAATAACTTTTCCTCCTGCTCTTTTATTTTCTTATAGAGTGTAAGGCGCTGCGGCTCACCGTGCAGCTCGAAATTGGCAAAAGCGTAACGCAGGTAGGCTTCGGTGCTGCCGTTGGTCATAGGCATGTGAAGCGTGTCTTTGGGCTCAATATCCTCTAGCTTCACCTTCACGCGGTAATCCAGGTTGGGTTCGTAATACACCAGGTTGGTGAACATCCTGCGGTCGGCTTCCTCAAAAGGACTGTTAGTGCGGCTTCGGAACGACAGGTCCTTGTCTTCTCGCTCTTTCTGCAGCGGAATCAGGTAATTGTCGTCACTCATAAAGGACTCACGCACAAAATAAAAAAGTACCAGCGCGATGCCGGCTATGATAATGAGCTTAATAGGTCGTTGCATTGGGTCAGGTGATTTTGCTGCAATTTCGGAAAAATTTCGTCAAAGTGCCCGCACGGCAGGCTTTTCAGTGGCTTGCGGCAGGTAGTACTTCGCCAGCAACTCGAAGGCTGTCACCTGCTCCCGCTGCCATACCTCATCGTGACTGAGTTCCCGAGCCAGAACAGTAGCTACAACAGGCGCTATTTCCAAGGCGGCACGTGCATCCAGAAACAGTACTCTTAATCGCCTCGCCAGCATATCTTCCACGGTGCGGGCCATTTCGTGGCGCACCGCCCAGACTACTTCAGCCAAGGTATAGCTAAAGTCAGGGTGCAGCTTTTGCGCCAACTCAGGCTCAGACTGCGTCAGGGCTTGCAGATCAGGCGCATCGCTGCCGTAAGCAGACAGCCCGGATAGCGGTGAACTGCTCTGACCGCTTTGTTCAGGTATAGCACCATGGATAGGCAGCTTTTTGGTAAGACAAGTTTTATCAGGCAAACCCGCTACCTGAATAGCCGCATTCACGGTTTCTTCGGCCATCTGGCGATACGTGGTCCATTTACCCCCTGTGATAGTGATTAATCCTGAAGATGCCACCAGCAACTTATGACTGCGGGAAATCTCTTTGGTATTGCCTGTTTTGCTGTCGGGAGCAGCCAGCGGGCGCAGTCCGGCATGCACACTTAGCACATCTTGCCGCGTTGGGGCTTTCAGTAGATAAGTACCTGCAGTTTGTAGAATAAAGTTGATCTCGGCATCGAGTGCCACAGGTTCCAGGCTCAGTTCCTGCAGCGGTGTGTCGGTCGTGCCAACCAGCACCTGGCCTTGCCAGGGAATGGCAAAAAGCACGCGACCATCAGGCGTTTCAGGTATCATCAGGGCCGTGTCGCCTGGCAGAAAGGACTTATCGAGCACCACGTGCACGCCCTGACTGGGCATCAGCAGCGGTTTTTGGGCAGGCTGATCAAATTGCAAAATCTTATCCACGTACACGCCTGTGGCATTCACTACCGCTTTGGCCTTCAAGGTATAGAGCTGGCCACTTTCCAAGTCTTGTGCTTCTACCCCGGTCACATTTCCATCAGCACCTTTCATTAAGCCAGTCACACGAACATAATTCAGCACCGTGCCGCCCTGTTCGGCACAGGTTTGGGCGATGTTCAGGGCCAAGCGGGCGTCGTCAAACTGCCCGTCGTAGTACACAATGCCGCCTTTCAGATTTTCGGATTTTATGGTGGGCATCTGCTCCAACACTGTTTTGCGGCTCCACCAGGAGGTGCGACCCAGGCTATACCTGCCCGCCAGCAGATCGTAGAGCGTCAGGCCCGTGCCATAGAAAAAACGTTGCCACCAACTGTAACAGGGGATAACGAAGGGCTGCACCGACACCACATGCGGGGCGTTGCGCAGAAGGAGTCCCCGCTCCCGAAGTGCTTCGAACACCAACCGAATATTGCCCTGCGCCAGGTAACGCACCCCACCATGCACCAGCTTGGTGCTGCGACTCGAGGTGCCCTTGGCAAAGTCGGACTGCTCGAGTAAGAGCGTCTTATACCCACGCGAAGCAGCATCCAGAGCTGTTCCCAAACCTGTGGAGCCGCCGCCGATCACGAGCACATCCCACTCAGGCACCTCAGCAAGTTGCCGCAGCATGGCTTCACGGTTAAAGGGTGTAGCTGGCATTGATTTTTAGGTATAGTAGGTAGATTTTGGAGACATGATAGCTCCATCAAGATAAGTAATTTTCGCTTTATAAACCTTTCTCAATATTAGGTTTTGAAAGGCACTTCGCAATTCAACTGTATACTAAGCCTTCCTGCTTGCAGACATGCATCTCCATCGAACTTCACTATAAATTATCAGAGCGAATGACGTGGAATCAACACAGAAAATCGCTAACATTATACCGCTTACAAATCTTACCATGAACTACCCTTACTCCCGCCTTCGCTTACCAATCATCACCTTTTTATCCACTTTTCTGATCAGTCTGCCATCTTGTATGCAGGGGGGTAAAACTGCCGAGGCTCAGTCGCCAGTTGGAGCCGCTATACCTGTTGATTCCGATGCAGGGAATAATGCTATACCTGCTCCTGACACTCTGACTTTACAGGCAGCTATGCCCGAACAATCGGTCCAACCTGCTGCTGTTGTGACAAGCTCCATAGCCGATGCCGAAACCATCATTGCCCGCAAGCAGGTCCCGATTCTGTGCTACCACCAAGTGCGCGACTGGCGCGAGAAGGATTCCAAGCAAGCCAAAGATTATATCATACCGGAAGAACGCTTCAAAGAACACATCAAAATGCTGGCCGATAGCGGCTACCAGACCGTACTGCCTGACCAACTCATGGCTTACCTGACCACAGGCGCCCCGCTTCCCGAAAAGCCCGTGATGCTCACTTTTGATGACACCAGCCTGGGACAGTATACCGTGGCCGCACCTGAACTCGAGAAGTACGGTTTCAAGGGAGTTTTCTTCATCATGACCGTGTCGCTGGGCCGACCCAACTACATGAGCAAGGCGCAGGTAAAAGAGCTTTCGGACCGCGGGCACGTGATTGGCTCGCATACCTGGGACCACCAGAACGTGAAGAAATACCAAGGCCAGGACTGGGTAACGCAGGTGGAAAAACCGTCACGACAGCTCACCGAGATTACAGGTAAACCAACGGAGTACTTTGCCTACCCTTTTGGGCTTTGGAACCCTGAAGCTATACCTGAACTCAAACAACGGGGCATGGCCGGAGCTTTTCAACTCGCCGGTAAGCGTGATTCGCAGGACCCGCTGCACAGCATCCGCCGCATTATCGCCAGCGGGTATTGGAGTGCGCCATCTTTGCAAAGGGCCATGATCAACAGTTTTTAAAAAACCCTACCCGCCTCTCTTCAGTTTGATAGTATGCCATACCTCTACCATGATGCAGACAGACGAGAAACACCTTCAGGAGATGATCACGCAGCTCGACCAGCTGCACCACGACGCCCTTGAACTGGAAAAGAAATTTGCCAGCGCCATTAAAGGCGTGCATCCGTCTTTCCGTAAAAGTGCCCGCAACCTGCTGCACTACCTGTCGCTGCGGCAGCACGACATTCGGCATTTGCAGGAGAGCCTATCCCGCATGGGCCTGTCATCACTGGGTCGCGCTGAGGGGCATGTGCTGGCAAGCCTGCAGGCTGTGCGCGACATGCTCTGTCAGTTGCAAAGTTGCGAGGTTATCAAGAAGCCTGTTCCTGTTTCATTTGATGAAAGCAGCGAGTTACTTGAGAAGCACACCAACGATTTGCTTGGGCCCTCTCCTAAAAAGCACGGCACCCGCATCATGGTCACCTTCTCGACTGACCTGGCCCATGACCACGAATTGTTGAAGCGCATGCTGCTGGCCGGTATGGACTGCGCCCGCATCAACTGTGCCCACGACAACGAGCAAGTGTGGGAAGCCATGGTGCAATCCGTCAGAAAGGCCGAGAAAGAAACAGGACGAAACTGCAAAATACTGATGGACCTGATGGGGCCGAAACTGCGCACGGGTCCGCTCAAGCCTGGCCCTGCCCTGTTGCCTATCCGCCCCATCCAGAACGAGCTGGGCCAACTCGTATCGCCTGCCAAGGTATGGCTCGCACCGCCCGGCGAAGAAAGTGAAGTACCTGTAGATGCCAGCCTGCCACTCGACGAAGCCTGGGTTGCGCAGCTGCAACAGGGCGACAAACTCAGGTTCAGGGACACCCGTGGTCGCAAGCGCACCCTTACCGTCATGCAGCGCAAAGAAAAAGGTGTGATCGCGCACCTGTTCAAGACCTCCTACATGGGCACAGGCACCGAGCTCACCATCAAAAAAGAAAGTGCCCTGGAACGCTCCGCCAAAGTAGGCCAGTTGCCTGCCAGCGTAGTGCCCATCTACCTGCGTAAAGACGATCTGCTGGTACTCACCAAGGAGCAAACGCCCGGCGAACCCGCCCTCTACGATGCAGAAGGGCACGTCGTGAAGCCTGCACACATAGCATGCACCTTGCCGGAAGTGTTCAGCCGCGTGAAAGCAGGGCACCCGATTTTGTTTGATGACGGCAAAATTGCGGGTACGATCATGGAAGTGAATGAGGACAATCTGCTGGTGAAGATTACGGAAGCAAAAGAATCGGGTAGCCGCCTGCTGTACGACAAGGGCATCAATCTGCCAGAAACTAAGCTGAACCTGGAGAGCCTTACGCAGCAAGACCGCAAAAACCTGGCTTTTGTGGCAAAGCATGCTGATGCCGTGAGTTTGTCGTTCGTGAATCAGCCTGAGATGATTGAGGCACTGCACCAGGAGTTGAAAGAGCTGCAGGCTCCGCAACTGGGCATCATGCTCAAAATAGAAACCAAAGAGGGCTTCCGCAACCTGCCCCGATTGCTGCTCACCGTCATGAAAAACCATCCTGCCGGTGTGATGATAGCCCGTGGCGACCTGGCTGTGGAATGCGGCTGGGAGCGGCTGGCTGAGGTGCAGGAAGAGATTTTATGGCTCAGTGAGGCAGCGCACATACCCGTGGTATGGGCTACGCAGGTGTTGGAGTCGCTCTCTAAAAAGGGACGCCCGTCACGCGCCGAGATTACCGATGCGGCCATGTCGCAACGGGCTGACTGCGTGATGCTCAACAAAGGGCCTTATGTGCTGCGTGCCATCGAACTTTTGGACGATATTCTCAAGCGCATGCAGGAGCACCAGCATAAGAAAACATCCATGTTGCGTTTGTTGCACGTATCGGAGCTGGAGATGCCCTCCAACGATGCTACCAAATAAACCCTGACAGGTATAGCTACTAACCTGCCATACCTGCAATTGAAGAACTTATTAATGAAACAGGCCCTGGCGCTTATTTTTTATACCTGCCTATACCTTTGCACAGCCCCCTATACCTTGGCGCATACCTATTATCTAAGTTCCAAAGGCGACGATGCCAACCCGGGCACCTCGCGTGCTTCCGCCTGGCGCAGCATCGCCAAAGCCAACAGCCACAGATATAGCGCAGGCGACACGCTCTTGCTCGAGGCTGGCCATACCTTTGCAGGCGGGCTTTATTTTCATCCGGACAACTTTCAGGGCAAAGGCGCTCCGTTAGTCATCAGCTCATTTGGTGATGGTCGTGCTACCATCGATGCTGATACGAGTTATGCCTTCTACGCGCATAATGTGGCAGGTATAGAAATCCGCCAGCTCAACTTCAGAGGCAGCGGCCCCGACAGCAACAGCAACAGCGGCATCCTGTTTTACAACAATTTGCCCGGCGACATAAAACTGAAGCACATCGTAATCGACCAGGTAGAAGTGACAGGTTTTCGCAAATCAGGTATTACCATAGGATCATGGAGCGGCAACAGCGGCTTTGAGGAGGTGCGCATTACCCGCGCCGTGGTTCACCACATTGGTTCGGAGGGCATCAACACCTGGGGTGAGTTCGACCAAAACAAAAAAGGCTACGCACATCGCAACGTGTACATCGGCCACTGCCATGTGTACCAGGTATACGGCCTGCCCCTGACCGACAAGCACAGTGGCAGCGGCATTGTGCTCTCGGATGTGGACGGCGGCACGATAGAACACAGTGTGGTGAACAGCTCCGGTATGGGCAACACAAACTGCGGAGGCCCGGTTGGTATCTGGGCCTGGGATGCCAACAAGGTGACCATCCAATACAACGAAGCCTACAACATGAGCGCAGGCAGTGGCTGCGACGGCGGGGGGTTCGACCTGGACGGGGGCGTCACCAACTCTGTTATGCAGTATAACTACTCCCATGACAATGACGGGGCAGGCTTCCTGATCGCCCAGTTTGAGTGGGCACGGCCAATGCACAACAACATCATCAGGTATAACATCTCTGAAAACGACGGCCGCAAAAACGACTACAAGGGCATCACGCTTTGGGTAGCGGACCAGTACCACAAGGGCGGCAACCGCGACTTGTTGGTATACAACAACACCGTATTTGCCGACAAAGCAGTAGCGCCAACGGGAGGAGGCGTGTTTTTCAAAAGCGGTCAGCACCACAACGTGCACTTCTTCAACAACATTTTCTACACCCGCAGCGGCGCTCCACTGCTGCTTGCCGCCGACACGGCAGCACTCGACGTGCATTTTCATAACAACGCCTGGTACAGCGAAGACGGCAGCTATACCTTTGTATGGGGCGATGCCAGGTATACCTCTTTGCAGGACTTCCGTACCGCCACCGGTCAGGAAACTGATCAGAACCAGCCAACAGGTATAACTGCTGACCCAAAGCTTACAGCACCAGGCACAGTAGGCACCTTGGGATACCCGCTCAACCTGCAATCCCTGCAGGACAGGTATGGCTTGCAGAAAAAATCACCCCTTATCGGGCAAGGTATAGCTGTTGCCCTGCCAGCACCATTCATCCCTGCTGAGCAGGACATCCTTGGCCATCCCATTCATGATGCTGCAGCACCCGACATGGGTGCCATAGCCTATACCCGACCAAAGTGGTTAGAGTGGCTAAGAGAGCTTTTTTGAACTCTTGGGATGGAGAGTTGGGAACTAAAGGGGCATAAGGTTTGGAAAGGAATCTTAAAATGGAGGAATTATATAGGTAATTCTATGTATATTTCTGCAAGCAAGCTCTGTATATTGTTTATACCTATACCTGAAAAACAATGAAATCTTTTAACCTGGCAGGCATCGTTGCGGTGGTCCTGGCCATTGCGGGCCTGGTCATCAATGTCGGACATTTTTTCGAGAGCAGGTATATTGGCTGGGCCTTTATAGGAGCCGGTTTAGCCTTGGCTGTAATCAATACATGGCTGAGTATCCGAAAGCATAAACGGTAGGTACGGCAGCTAATTCGCATATCAGAAAATATACTTGCTACATTCCACTCAGCACCTCAAAACATCTCGAACATGAACCAAACTTGCCACCATGCATAGATCAAATGCCTTATATTCGGTCGTGCTGCTTCTGCTGCTGCTCACTTTCACCCATTGTACCACCAGTAGGCAACGTCTGCTCAAGCAGCAATACAAAGAGATTTATGTAGAAGAGTTTAAGTTGATTTATTTTCAGAAACTCCTCCAGGCTGGTTTCAATAACGCAGAAGAAGTGAACAGTCTGATAGCATTTGACAAGAGCGGTTTTACGGAACCAGTCCTTTCGTCCGAAGATTATCAGTTAATTGAGCGTATGGTACAGGCGGACCAGCAACAGATGCGAGCTGACTCTGTAGCGAGGATAGGCCGTGTGGCGGAGGGAGCAGAAGGCAAGCAAGTGTTTAGTTACATGCTTCAAAAACTGGAAGGCAAGTGGCTGGACAGTCCGGCGAAAGAGCGCTACAAGCTTTCTTATTTCCGGCATATGGCTACACCATGAAACATGCTTTTCACGCACTGACAATTACATAAACGAGCGCATATTTAGCATTTTATTACTCCTCAGCCGAAATTTGACCATATTTCAATATAAATGTCATTTAGCACACAACCCACATTAGAAAACGACAAAGCCATCCTTTACCCTTTGCAGGAAAGTGATTTCGAAGCTTTGTATGCAGTGGCGTCTGATCCTAAAATCTGGGAGCAGCATCCCAACAATGACCGCTGGAAGAAAGATGTTTTCCGGATTTTTTTTGACGGCGCCATGAAGAGTAGGGGCGCCTTTAAGATCGTAGATAAAGCAACCGGCAGTATCGCTGGCAGCACTCGCATGTACGATTACAATGCACAAAACAATAGCATACTGATCGGCTATACCTTCTATGCCACCGCCTATTGGGGCAAAGGGATCAACCATGCCGTAAAAGCACTCCTATTGGACTACTTGTTCCAACATGTGATAGAGGTATACTTTCATATTGGCGCAAACAACATTCGTTCTCAGATAGCTATAGGCCGCCTGGGTGCCGAAAAGGTTTCGGAACAACAGGTGGCGTATTTCGGAGAGTTGCCCAAACTAAACTACGTATATAAGATCGCGAAGGAAGATTGGCTCGCCAGAAAACAGTTCGCATCCTGAGCAAAATCTGTTATCTGAAGCTTGTTAAACTCAGGCCTTATGCTGAACACCACATTTAGTTAAACACTTTGTTATGAAAAAACTTATCTTCTCTTTACTATTTGCCGCTTGCAGTCTGCAGGCCTTTGCGCAGCAAGAACTCATCCATCCCAAGGAGCAGCAAAAGCAAGGAATCGTGCAGCAACCACAACCATACATTGAGGTTGATGGCAAGCAGGTAGCGCAAGCAAGTCTGGTGCTTATTGCAGCCAGGCACATTGAAAGCGCCGAAGTACTGAAGGATGAAAAGGCTACAGAAAAGTTCGGCGACAAAGCCAAAGATGGAGCTGTTCTTCTGAAAACTGACCCTACAGCGAAGTGGGTTACCATACAGGATATCTACACCCACTACCGTATACCTGCTACTCAGCAAAACCTGCGTGTGATCATCAATAACCAGTTAGTCAAAGACACCAGTCTGATACTTGCCAACCTGGAACAGATCGAAAAAGTAGAAGTGAAAAAGCAGGACATCATAGCCCCTGTACGCTGGAGCCTGAACGACGAAGAAGAATTTCTACACATCACCTCAAAACCGCAGACCAAGAAATAAATAGCATGGACGGCACCAAACGCAGCAACATCAAGATAGGCTCCCACGTGAACATCGTGCTTAAGGAAGACCAACGCACCGGCGACTTAACCGAGGGTTACGTGGAGGCCATCCTCACCAAGTCTCCCAACCACCCGCATGGCATCAAGGTCAGGCTCGAGACAGGGGAAGTCGGACGCGTCAAAGAAATTTTAGAAGAAGATTAATCAACTCTGTCATTTCGAACGCTAGTGAGAAATCTGTAGTAATGACGCTTTATACCCAGATTTCTCACTAGCGTTCGAAATGAAAGAGTTGTCCGTTCTTAATTTTCAAACTTCTTAAACCTTCTAACTCATAACATTCCCTCATCGGCGAAGCTGTAGTAGTCGTTGTCGGTAAAGATGATGTGATCCAGGATCGGCAGATCGAGGAACTGGCCGGCTTCTTTCATCTTTTTGGTCAGGGCGATGTCGGCGCCGCTTGGCTTGATATTGCCGCTCGGGTGGTTGTGCACCAGTATGATAGAACTTGCCAACTGTTCGATGGCTTTCTTGAAGATCATTTTCGGGTCGGCCACTGTACCCGCTACTCCCCCGCTGCTGATGCTCTCTTTTTTCATGACCACGTTGGCGCGGTTTAGCAAAATCACCCAGAACTCTTCGTGTGGCAGGTCAAGCAGTTGGGGTTTGATGTAGTTGTAGATGTCGGTGGAGCAGGTGATGCGGGTTTTGGCAGCAGAAGCGGTTTCTTTGCGCCGACGGCCCAGTTCCAGCGCACTCACAATCGAAATGGCCTTCGCTTCGCCTATACCTTTTATTTTGGTCAGGTCTTTTACTGTCAGTTTGGCCAGTTCGTTCAGGTCGTTGCCCACAGCCGCCAGTATGAGCTTGGCTACGTCCACAGCAGTCAGTTTTGGGGTACCAGATCCGATCAGGATGGCAATCAGCTCAGCGTCGCTCAGGGCGGACTTGCCTTTGAGCAGGAGCTTCTCGCGCGGACGGTCTTCTTCGGCCCAGGTTTTGATGTTGAGGGTGGCGGTATCGTATGCCAAAAGTGCAGACGTAGCTTCTTCTTTCACTGCGGTACAGATTTTGTTAGAGAAATGATTGCTAAGTGAATCTGTTTCACCTGAAAATAGTTCAGAGTAGGTGGGCGGTTTGCTTACTTTTTTATCATATTATCCAATTTTAAACAAAAGCTGCCACGGTCTGTTCCTAAGCAGCTATTACCATACAACATGCAACGATTCTTTTCAATAGGAATAGTCATTTTCATCCTATTCCTGGTGGACTTTTATGTCTTTCAGGCCATCAAAACAGTCAGTCAGAACCTCTCGGCCAGTACGCAGCGCATTATCTATATTTTGCACTGGGTTGTGTTTGCCATTACGGCTGGCACATTTGCACTGGCTTCATTTACTCGCGGCACGCCGCCAGATGCCTTTAAAACATACCTGGCCAGCACACTTTTCATCATCTTTGCTTCTAAGCTGGTAATTGTGCTTTTCCTGTTCGTGGATGATGCGCTTCGCCTGGGCAAGATGGTGTTCAACAACGTAAACAGCGGAGAAACGACCTTTGACCCTTCGCGAAGCAAGTTCCTAAACCAGATGGGCCTGCTCGTGGCTGCGGTGCCTTTTTCAGCTTTCATTTACGGCATGGTGAAAGGCGCTTATGATTACCGTGTAAAGCGCATTACACTCCGCTTCCCTAACCTGCCGGCGGCTTTTGAAGGCTTCAAGATGCTGCAGATCTCAGATATGCACACAGGCAGCTTTACCTCTACGGAACCGTTGAAAGAGGCTGTGCGCCTTATCAACAAACAAGAGGCGGACCTGGTATTCTTCACGGGCGACCTGGTGAACAATGTGGCCACAGAGCTGATGCCGCATGTAGACACGCTGAAGGAAATCCGGGCGAAACAGGGCGTTTTCTCAGTTCTCGGCAACCACGATTACGGGGACTACGTGAGTTGGGAGAGCCGTGAGGCGAAGACGCAGAACCTGCAAACATTGGTAGACACTCAGCGCCGCATGGGCTGGGACGTGCTGCTGAACGAGAACCGCCGCATCGAAAAAGACGGAGAGCACATCTCGATCCTGGGTGTGGAGAACTGGGGCAACCGGGCGGGCTTTCCGAAATATGGAGACCTGAGTAAGGCCTACACTGGTGCAGAGAGCAGTCCGTTCAAAGTACTGCTTTCGCACGACCCTTCGCATTGGGATGGTGAGATCAATCAGAAGTATGATGACATAGACCTGACTCTTTCGGGTCATACCCATGGCATGCAGTTCGGGGTGAACATACCTGGTTTGAAATGGAGCCCGGTGCAGTATGTGTACGAGCAGTGGGCCGGTCTGTACAAGCGTGGCAGACAGCACCTCTATGTAAATACCGGACTTGGTTTTATCGGCTACCCGGGTCGTGTGGGCTTCCTGCCCGAGATTACAGTTTTTGAACTGAGAAGGGCCTAAGAAATAATTAACTACAATAATCACATAGAAAGAGCCGGCTTAACTGTCGGCTCTTTTTTTATATCAGCAGGTATAGCTCCACGTAAGCCATACCCAAATATATGTTTTATCATATTTCCACCTTTCCCTTCAATTGAATTACCGATCATGGCTTTCCATAGATAACATCTTTTTTAAACAGGCTTCAACCGCACCAAAAAACATCTCCAAACAAATTTTAACAACAGCCATAAGCAGCTATTACAAAGCGCCATATAAACCTATCGAACCATCCGCCGTAAAACACTAGAGCAAGCCATATTTGTTTTATACTATTTCAAAGCAAATACAACAGGCTTTTATAAGTTTAATTTTAGAGTATAAGAAGATGAAAAAGATATTTTATTCGATAGCTGTAGTGAGTGCCATGATGTTTGCGTCTTGTAGTGAAGACAGGGGCAGGACTTATGAAACAGCAGACGCAAACCAGGACGAAAACGTAAACCAAAGCCATATCAGAGGCAATGAAACAGCCATGGGCACCACAACAGATATGTCAAACTCTGATGCCATGTGGCGCAGCAACTCTGAGCGTATAGCCGGCCAGATGGCTACGGATATGCGTCTCGACACGGCGACCCAGAATCAAGTACAGCAAGTACTGTATGAACGTGAGCGTCGCCTGAGTGAGCTGGAGTACAACTACAATGAAACCAACCGTATGGGTGGCCAGGTAGCGGAAGATGTAGACAACACAGCTACTACTAACAAGGACCGTTATGACATGGATGGAGGCACGATGACCGACACCCGAACCAATATGAACACGAACGCACAAAACAATGCGGCTGGTACAACTGGTGCAACAGATTTGGACACGGAGCGTGAGCGCATCATGCAGGATACAGACCGTGAGTTACAATCCATCCTAACCCAGGAGCAATATAACCAATATCAGGAAAAACGCGCCAACTATTGGGGTATGAGCAATGACGGCACTAACCAGCTCGATAACTCAGGCAGCAATAACAACTTGCCTAGAAGCAACTCAAATGCTGGCAATGGCACAGATAATAACCAATAGGTTATCTGGCCGTATAAATAGTATTGAAAGCCCATAGCGCCCGTAGCTATGGGCTTTCGCTTTTAGTGCACGCTTTCCGTTAAATTTTGTAATTTAGCACCATGCCGCAGCGCAGTTATATATTTTGGCGGCGGCATACTTTTTAGCCTTTTCCGGCGTATTGACATTAACCCCTTGCCACCGCTAAAGTGGCCGCAGCTGAAACATGCCCTTATACCTGCTACGACTACTGCTTCTTTCTGCCCTGTTGCTTGTGAGTGCACTCCCGGCACTGGCGCAGCGCAATATACGCGTGAGCGGTACCGTACTCGAACCCGACAAAACCACCCCTATACCTGGCGCAGGAGTTATCCGCTATGGCACGAACTATGGCGTTATTTCTGACGCAGAAGGCAAGTTCCTCATTGATATCAACCAGAGCGATACGCTGCTGATCCGTGCCGTTGGCTTTAAGCCTCTGCTATACCTGCCCCGTAACCTGCCCGTTTCAGAGCTCCGCGTCAACATTGTGTTGCAGCCTGACAGTGTGATGCTCGGTGAAGTGGAGATCACCAGCCGGCCATCCGAGGAAATGATACAGCGGGCGCTGCGCAACATGAAAACGGAAGAGCCAGAGTATGTAAAGCGCAAAGGCTATCGTCCTGAACTAGAGCCTGGTCCTCCACCTCCTCCTGTTGCTCCTACCCCACTCAGCCCTATTTCGCTGTTGTATGATATGTTTTCTAAAGAAGGAAAGCAAAATCAGAAACTGCAGCAATTGCTGCTGATCCAGGAACTGAAGCGCCGCAGAGAGGAAAAAGAGAACTACAACCGCTTCTTTAAGGACAACACCGGCTACGAAATAGACCGGTAAAGTATCTCTTCCTGAAATTAGATTTCACCAAAACCATTTGCTTGTGCGTAGGTTAAGGTATAGCCATACCTCTATACCTTATGAAAATCGGATATCCTTGCATTAACGAGACCCTGGACTGTTCCTCTTCCCGCACATTTCGGTTAGCCTCTTACTCTGAAGAACGTTTAATTCAGACAGTGGAGCAAAACCTGAGCTGTCTGCGCCGCATACTGGAATTCAATGTAGAGCATGGACTGTACTTTTTCAGGCTCACATCCGATCTGGTGCCTTTTGCATCGCACCCTGTCAACACTTACAACTGGCAGGAGCACTTTAAACTGACCCTGCGCCGGCTCGGTGATTACATTAAGCGCCACAACCTGCGTATATCCATGCACCCTGATCAATTTGTGGTGCTTAACTCCCCTACCCCTCAAACAGTGCACAACAGTATAGCCGAACTGGTATACCAGGGTAGCATCCTCGACCTGATGGGACTGGACACTACCGCTAAGTTGCAGATACACGGTGGCGGTGCTTATGGTGACAAGGAATCTGCGCTCAATCGCTTTGCAGAGGTATATCACACCATGCTGCCTGAGACGGTTAAGGCACGCCTCTGCGTAGAGAACGACGACCGCACCTACAGCCTCACCGACTGCCTGGTGCTGCACGAACTAACAGGTATGCCTATCATTTTCGATAACCTGCACCACGAGTGTGTGAACAATGGTGAACCGATGCGGGAGGCAGTGATGCTGGCTGCCCAGACCTGGCAACCCGAACGTGACGGTGTACTGATGGTAGACTATAGTGCCCAATCGCCTGGAGAGCGCAAAGGCAAACATGTACAAAGCATCGGCGAGCAGGCTTTCCACGATTTCCTGGTGGAAACTGAGGGCATCGACATGGATATCATGCTGGAGATAAAAGACAAGGAAGCCAGCGCACACAAGGCAGTAGCTGTGGCAAAGGCGCTTGGCAGAATATAAGTCTGTTTAGAACCAGCCCTGCACCAGCTGGTACACAAAAGCCAGCAGCTCCCAGATGGCCCATATTAGCAGAATGAAGATCACGACAATGCCGATGACAACCCCCAGAATGATGTTTTTGCCACTGCCCTGGTACTTGCCCTCTTCGTAATGCGCCCGGAGCATGCGCACATTACGTTCATTTGCTTTGAAGGCAAAGTCAAAGATATTTCCAAGGATAGGTATACTGCCAAACAGGGCATCCAATGCCACGTTGAGGAGCATCAGGGTGACCATCTTACCACTGGCGCCATAGCGGGCCATGGTGAGGATCAGCATAGCCGACACACTAAACGAAGCCAGGTCGCCCACCACAGGAAAAAGCCCCAGAATGGGGTCCAGCCCAAATCGCCAGTTAGTGCCAGGCAAGCGGAACTGGTTGTCCATCAGGTGGGTGATCCGGTCAACCCATTTCAGGTTTTCGGTGCGGGGTGTGCGTGTATAGTGCGTGTTTGCCGTTTCCATAGCTGCCTATACGCAAGCTGTATATAAATGTATCAGCAACACCTTCTGATAGCTTCTTTTGAAAGATCTACCAGTCAGCATTTCTGCGTGTCGCTACTTTGTTATTCTTGGGCTTGTAAGACGATTTTGCCTTCCACTTTTTGTGCACTCTGTCCGGCTTGCCTTTGATGTAACGCATGCTGCCCCTATCGTCCATCAGAATAGCATTAGAGCTTCTATTTAAAGATGAACAGGAGTAATTAATTGTAGTCCCCGTCAGCATAACTAATAGAACCAGGTATGGAAGTACTCTTTTCATAAGCTTTCCTAATTTTATAACTAATATAATTTATTCATTTTACATGAATAAATTATATTAGTTATAAAATTATACAAAAAAGGTGCTGCATGCAGCAGGTCGAAACCATGCTACATGCAGCACCTTAAGTTTTAGTGATGGACTTGCTTACTGTGCAGGCTCTGGATTCATCACTACTTTAATGTAGTTATTCATTTTCAGATAGCTCTTAGCGGCCTTGCTGATATCTTTGGAATTAAGCTTCTCCACCAGTTCCAACTTATCGTTGATGGCAGTAGGCTGCTCACCGTAATAGTAAGCGTTTTCAAGTGAGCTCAGCCAGGCACGGTTTTCACGCATGCTGGTTTCGATGCTGCGTCTGTCCGCCTCTTTTACTTTGGCCAGATCAGCCTCGATCGCACCGCTCTTCTGCAGCTTCTGGATCTCTTCGAAAGTGGCAGCTACCAGCTTGTCAACATTTTCGGGAGCACAGGTAAAGCTGATGTTGAAGGCGTAGTTCTGGTAAGGTATCCGGCTTGTGCTGGCAGATACGCTGGTTCCATATACGCCGCCAATTTCCTCACGAAGCTTCTCTGTCAGCCTGATCTTCATTACCTCAGACAGGGCAGCCAGATGATAGCTCTTCTCTTTGCTATACTTGGTCTGGTCACGGAAGCTGATCATCACATTGCTCTTCTGATCGGTGCCTTTCACCAGATCTTTGGTAACAACACCTTTTGGCGCACGCTTGCCTACATCCTTGAAGTTCTCTTTGCGGTTAGTAGATGGCAGGCTTCCCAGGTATGTCTGCAGCATCGGCTTCACCTGCTCTACATCAAAGTTGCCCACAAATACAAAGGTAAAGTCGCTGGCATCACTGAAACGATCTTTGTAGATCTCGAAAGCCCTGTCCAGGTTTACTTTCTGCAGATGCTCTACTGTAGGTATACTGCCAGCGCGCAAGTGGTCCTGCGTCATGATGCGGGCTACCTGGTCAGAGAAATAGTTCTGCGGACTGGCCATCAGGTTAGGCAGGATGCCATTATACTGCGTCAGGAACGCCTGGAAATCCTGCTCGCTCTTGCGAGGAGCCGTAAACTTCAGATGTGTCAGCTGCAGCATAGTCTCCAGGTCCTTAGGCGTCGCCATACCTGAGAGTCCTTCGCGCAACTCGGAGATGAAAGCATTGACGTTGGCACTCTTACCAGCCATTACCTTGCGCAGATCCACTGCCGACATATCCTTCAGGCCGCTGCGTGACACGATCTCGGAAGTAAACGTCGCGGTGTGGTAATCGGCGTCGCTGTAAAGCGAGTGACCACCGTGGCTGTAAGCCGACATCAGGATCTCATTGTCTTTGAAATCGGTTGGCTTCAGCACAATACGTACTCCGTTGGAGAGCGTTAGTTCTGTTACGCCAAGTTTCTCGATTTTGCTTTCTTTGGCGATCGTACCGGCCTTAGGTGTTTCTTCCATCAGGGCGGTTGCTGTCATTTTATCTTCGTAAGGCTGCAGGTCAGCGGTAGAGGCTTCTTTCAGGATGGCCAATACCTCCGCTTCTGTTGGCAACTTAACAGTTTCCTTATCAGGTGCGGTGATCACAACCACACGGTTATCCTCTGTGATCCACTGAGCAGCCAGCTGGTTTACTTCTGCCAGCGTGATGCCTTCCAGATGTTTCTTGATGAACTCGTACTGGAACTCTATACCTGTGGCCGGCATGTTGTCAAGGAAGTTGGCTACGTACTGGTTCACGTATACCCCCGAGTTCGTTTTGCTGCGCTCGTTATAGGCCCGTTCGTAAGAAGCAAGCATCTGGGTTTTGTAACGGCTCAGTTCAGAGTCCGTAAAGCCATGGTGTTTAACACGCTCGTTTTCCTCAGCCACTGTTCGTAGACCACGCAGCACGCCCGTTTCGTTTGTGGTTAAGTAAGATGAATAAGCGTCTTTTGCGCTCAGGCCCTGCAGTGACGTATAAGATGTGCTGGCAAACAGGAACGGCGCATCGGCCTGCTGCTGCAGTTCGCTCAGGCGCTGGTTAAGCATGCCGTTGTACATGTCGCGGGCCAGCTTGTTACGCATATCACCCAGTGTCTTCAGCTTCTGAGCGTCTTTCTTATAATGCAGTTGCAAGCCAGGCATGGTTGCTTCCTTGTCGCGTACAATCGCAACAAGTGTTTCTTTGTGACTAGGAATCTCAAAGCTCTTACGCTCTTTTGGATTGGCTGAAGCCTTATACTTGCCGAAGCTCGCTTTTATCTTCTGCTCCATCGCATCCACGTCGATGTCGCCCACTACTACCACGGCCATCAGATCGGGGCGGTACCAGTCTTTGTAGAAACGGCGAATCTCCTCGTGCTTGAAGGTCTTAAGCACCTCGTCAGTGCCGATTGGCAGACGCTGCGCATACTTGGAGTCTTTGAAAAGCACCGGGAAGTACTGGTAAGCCATACGCATACCTGCCTCCTGCCGCGAGCGCTTCTCTTCCACGATCACGCCACGCTCTTTGTCGATCTCCTCGCCTTCGAAAGTCACATTAAAAGCCCAGTCCTCCAGGATCAATAAGCTCTTGTCGATGATCTCCTCCTTATCGGTAGGTATAGGCAGGATGTACACCGTTTCATCGAAGCCGGTATAGGCATTCAGGTGGGCGCCAAACTTTACCCCAACAGACTGCAGGTAGTTGATCAGTTCGTTCTTTTTGAAGTTTTTGGTGCCGTTAAAGGCCATGTGCTCAGCAAAGTGGGCTAGCCCCTGCTGGCTGTCATCTTCCAGAATAGAACCAGCGTTTACAGCCAGTCGCAGCTCGGCGCGCTTCTCAGGTGTACCGTTTTTCTGAATGTAGTAAGTCAAGCCATTGGCGAGCTTACCGGTACGCACATTGGGGTTGAGCGGAATAGGTTGATCCAGTTCTGCTACAGCTGTCGTCACCGGCTTCTGAGCCAGCACAACCTGTTCTACTGACGTCCCCAACAGGATGGCGGTCAGAGCCAGGGTGTAAAACTTCTTGTTCATCTAAAAGATTTTTTAAATTAAGGTTGTTATTCATTGCCTGGAAAAGGCGGCACATATCTATCCTGCACAATGCGTCATAGGATATGTTATAAACATAGTCATTTTAATTTCATAACACAGGATATTTATACCTATTTCCGTTTTCTATATACAAATCCTACTATTCTCACGACCAAACCCTGCCTACAGACTCCTGAGAATAAAAAAAGCAGGTCCGAAACCGGACCTGCCTATACCTGACAGTAGCAGGATGCAAGCGTGCAGCGGCTTATTTCTTGCCGCCTTTTCCTTTACCCTGATTTCCTTTGCCCTGACCACCTTTTCCTTTTCCGCCATTATGGTGATTGCCATTACCCGGCTTTCCTTTGGGAGCGGCCTGCTTCACAGTGGTATTGTTGTTATTGACGATGATCACAGTGTTGCCTCCCTTCCCCTGCTTGTGCTTGGTATGGCCTGGGTTAGTGGTGCGTGGGTGATGCGGGTTATTTGTATTCTTGGTCCAGCCTCTTTTATAGCCTCTATGTCCGGCTTTGCTGTCTTTGATAATAACTACTTGTCCGGTGTTGCTGTTTTTCTTGCGGGAGGTGGTACAAGATGCCATCGTGGCAACAGACAGTACAACCAGGAATAAGAGTTTAAGACGTTGCATATTAAGTTTATTTTATAATTGTGAGAGATAAAACCTATTTGGCAGGTACAAATGTATGTATTCACCTGAATACCTTGTCATGCCTGTGTCTGTATTTAGTGCTATTGTTTTAAAAACTAAACTATCCATAGCTTCCGTCCTATAAAATTAATTTCTTCAGCTTTGGGTACTTCGCCTCAACTAAGCTGCTGCCACCTGCGTACTACTCCAAGTGCCAAACTCCTGGCACTGTAAACTTGAGAAGCCATGCTGAACAGACTATACGGGGTGCTGCTGCTGACCCTACTCATCCTCGCCTTATTCAACTCCTGCGACGATAACAAGGCCCAGGCTGCAGATGCAACTACTGCAACAACAACTGTAGCTGCAGAATCAACAATCTTGCCAAATACTATATAGTAAAACGATATACCTGGGCTATACCTGCTGATATTAAGCATCGCAGCAGATTGCCTATACCTCATAAACAGCGACAGGAGCCTCTTTCGGGGCTCCTGTCGCTGTTTATGAGGTTCTAAAAATTATCTTGTTCTGATCTTATGCCCGGCCATCGCATAGTACAGGATGAACAGGTAGCAAGGCACCATGATCCAGTAAGCCTGCTGCGAATTGATGATATCGGCGAGGGCACCATATACGAGTGGCAGAATAGCACCACCGGCTATACCCATCACCAGCAGCGAAGAAGCGGCTTTGGTAAAGCGGCCCAGGTCAGCCAATGCCAGTGGCCAGATGGCTGGCCACATCAGAGAGTTTGCCAGACCAAGCAGGGCAATGAAGCCTACTGAAACGTAACCTGACGTGAAGATGGCTCCCAGCGAGAACGCTATACCTAAAATGGCACAAAACTTCAGCGCATTCTCCTGCTTGATATACTTTGGAATGGCAATGATACCGATGATGTAACCGACTACCATCGCAACCATGGTCGCGCTGGCAAAGTACTGTGCTGTGGTGAGTGCAATGTCATAAGATACGCCGTAGCTAATAATCGAGTCAACAGCAATTACCTCCACACCCACATATAGGAAGAGTGAGAATACGCCCAACAACAGGTGTGGGAAAGCAAATACGCTCTTCTTGCCGGTGTTGGCAGCTGCTACTGTTTCATCTTCCGCATCGGTGTCTATTTCAGGAAGGCTGGAGCGATAGATCCAGTATCCGAGTATCAACAGCACTACTACAATGCCAATATAAGGAGGTATCACCTGCAGCGCCATTTCATTCAAAGCCGCCTCACGAGCGGCGTCCGTCATACCCAGCACCTCTGACTTCAGCTTATCTGCATCTTCCAGGTTCAGGAAAAAGCCCAGGATAATCGGAGCAGCCGCACCAGCCATTTTGTTGCAAATACCCATGATGCTGATGCGCTTGGCAGCACTTTCGGCAGGACCAAGGATCGTGATATAGGGGTTAGAAGCCGTCTGCAGGATAGCCAGACCACAGCCAATGATGAACAGGCCTGCCAGGAACATCAGGTAAACGCGGGTCATAGCGGCAGGTATGAATAGGGCCGCCCCGACCGCCATCACGACCAAAGCCACCGACATGCCATTCTTAAAACCAAACTTCGTCAGCACTCTGGTAGACAGCGGCGCCATGACCAGGTAAGCGATGTAGAAAGCAAAGGTTACGAAGAAAGACTGGAACTTGGTGAGTTCACAGGCAATCTCCAGGTAGGGAATCAGCAGGGAGTTCAGCCAGGTAACGAAGCCGAAGATAAAGAACAGCGCACCAATAATGATGATCGAGCGCATGTACCCACCAGAAGCATTTTCCTGCCCGGTTTTGCTATTTGTGGAAGGGGCTACTTTAGTCATGATAAGTTTAGGTATAGATAAGGTGCAAAACTGTTCCCGAAGATTAAGCCCGGGAATAAGGGTACAATATAAAATTTATCTCGCTTATATCAGGTGTTATAACCTTTAAATTTGAGCTACAGATTACTCCACCACGATCTCGTCCAGCATCAGCCAGGTTTTCTGTCCGGCTGAAGGGTACTTATCAGGGCTCACGCCTACACTTCGGACCTTCACTTTTACAAAGCGGGCACGGGTAAGTGGCAGTGTGGCAGCGACTTCGTGGGTCGTGATGCCCTCTGCACCCAGTGGGTTTGGATCGTCGATCGTGTCTACGGTCACATACCTGATGCCATCCACTGACAGCGCATACTCTACCTGCACCGGCAGGAAAATACGGTAGCCAATGTTTTGCATAAAGTTCGTGCTTATTCTTTTGATCGGCTGCTCTTTCCCCAGGTCGATGATCGCCTCCACATCTGTGTCCAGGAAGCCAACCCAGTGACCATCGTACTGATCGGTCGAGCCTTTCAGGCCGTCTACCAGTTTTGCTTTCTTAGCGAAATTCTGATGAGCCGGCGTAGTGAGTGTGATGGTCTTGTTAAAGCCTTTGTGCGCCTCAAACGTACGGGTGCTCACCTTGCCCACCAGCTTGCCATTCACAAAAGACCCGGCTTTGATAGTTGAGGTTCTGTTGAGCGAGAACGGTCCTTTGTATACCTGTGATCGAGTGCTTGGCTCCGATCCGTCCAGGGTATAGTGGATGGTCACATCAGCCGCATCCGTATCGAAGGTCACAGTGGCCCGATTGCTTGTCGAGTCTACCTGCAGTTGCTGGTTCACATTGAAAGCACTGCGGGCGTAATTGACTCCCAACGCATCATAACGCTTGTACTGCTGGGTCATGCGGTTCTGGAAACTTTTCCAGTCTTTCAGTTTGGCAGGCGTCCACAGCACTTCACTCAGTGCTGCTATGCGCGGGAACACCATGTACTCTATGTGCTCTTCAGTGGAGACATACTCAGTCCACATGTTGGCTTGCGCACCCAGGATGTACTTTTTCTCCTCAGCAGACAGTTCGCTTGGCGTTGGATCGTAGGCGTATACCTTGGAAAGTGGGTTATACCCGTGTATGGTGGTTGGTTCGAGGTCACGCTCGCCCTGGTAGTAGTCGAAGTAAAGAGGCGTACCCGGCGACATCACGACGTAGTGCTTTTCTTTAGCAGCAGCTATACCTCCTTTGGTGCCGCGCCACGACATCACGTAAGCGTTCGGTGCCAGGCCACCTTCCAGAATCTCGTCCCAGCCGATGATGATGCGGCCGTTCTTGTTAGCGAACTTCTCCATGCGCTGCACAAAATAGCTCTGCAGTTCGTGTTCGTCTTTCAGGCCTTCGTCCTTGATGCGCTTCTGGCATTTCGGACATACTTTCCAGCGGGTTTTTGGAGCTTCGTCTCCTCCTACGTGAATCACTTTGCTCGGGAAGAGCTCCATCACTCCCGTGAGCACATCTTCCAGGAACGCAAACGTCTGCTCGTTACCGGCACAGAAAATATCAGGAAAAATACCCCACTTCGACTCTACTTTGTGCGGACCGCCCGTGCACGAAAGCTCCGGATAAGCAGCCAGCGCCGCCAGCGCGTGACCAGGCATCTCAATCTCCGGCACTACGTTGATAAAGCGGTCCTGCGCATACTTCACCACCTCTTTGATCTGCTCCTGAGTATAGTAACCACCGTGACGGCGCTTGCGGTAAGTCTGCGGCAGGTCCCAGTAGTGCCCGATCAGGGTACTGTCGCGGTAAGCGCCCACCTCAGTCAGCTTTGAGTATTTTTTAATCTCGATGCGCCAGCCTTGGTCGTCCGTCAGGTGCCAGTGGAAGCTGTTTAGCTTGTGCATGGCCAGGTAGTCGATGTACTGCTTCACAAACTCCACCGGGAAGAAATGGCGGGTTACGTCTAGGTGCATGCCGCGCCAGGTATAGCGGGGCTTGTCCACGATCTGGAGCGCAGGTATAAGCGCCGACTCTGACGTTTTCTGAGCTGGCAGCAGTTGACGCACAGTCTGCATACCCAGAAAAGCACCGTGTGCTTCCTTTGCAGCCAGTGTTATGCGGCCTTGGGTAACGCTCAAGGTATACCCCTCCGCACCCAGCGTGTCGTTATCTGTCTTCAGCGTCAGATGAATCAGGTTCGTCTCTTTTTTCTTTGGTTTCTTCTGGATTACCTCGGGCCTATGTCCGATTGCGTCCTCGATGTGCTGCGCCAAAAATTCGCCTACACGCAGCAGATCGTCATTTTTGGGGTCCACATATACCTTGGTGGAGGGCTGCACCAGGAAGCCTCCTTTCTGGGTGGTCAGCTTCACGGGCTGCGGTATCAGTGAGAGCGACTCGGGTTTTACCTGTGCCTGAGAAAGCGTAGCTATACCTGCCGTGCAGAAAATCGAAAGCAAAAGGGTGAGAATGTTTTTTCTGAAAGTCATGTCAGAAACGGGTGTTATGGTTGGGTTGGTTAATGGCGATGTAATAGCTATTTGTATGTTACTGAGACTCGGCTCCAACTTTCATATGGTGATAAAAAGCCGTCTCCAACAAAGATAGACTCTATACCAATGTTAAAAAGCTCAAACCCAGCTCCGTACTCTAAAAATGTGCAACTGCATGATAAGGCTTTAACTTCAAGAATCTAAGCCGATGCCACTTGCCAACAAGATCCTTACGGGATGACAAAAATAGAAGCAGTTACCTCTCTCCGGAATAAAAAAAACAGCTAAAACAAAGCTAAGCAATTTGCTTCGTTTTAGCTGTCATTGATCAAATTAGAATTTCCATTTCACGAAAGCTTCCATCGCTTCGTAGTTGGCAAGGCCCAGGTCATCGTAGCTCTTGGCGGTCTCGCGGTTGCGCTCTTCAGCACGTACCCAGAACTCGCGGGCGTCATCACCCGGGAACACCGGACGGTCTTTCTGCGACTGGTGCTTGAAGATGGCGTTGCGTTTGCGCTCTACTTCCTGCGGCGACAGCGGCACAGCCATCTCGATCTCGTGGGTAGCGAACTCATGCCAGGCGCCGCGGTACATCCACAGCCAGCAATCTTTGGCCCAATCCTCTGTCTCACGAAGGCGAGAGAGAGCCGCTAGCACAATATTGAAGCAAACGATGTGCGTACCGTGCGGGTCAGCAAAGTCGCCGGCGGCAAACACCTGGTGCGGCTTCACCTGCTGCAGCAGTTCCATCGTCAGTTCCACGTCAATATCAGTCACCGGCTTCTTCACGGTCTTGCCTGTTTCATAGAAAGGCAGCGCCATGAAGTGGATGTGATTGTCGTCCAGACCGGCATAACGGGCACCGGCAATAGCTTCGCTTTTTCGAATAAAGCCCTTCACGTCACGAATTTCCTGTGTGTCGAGCTGATTTGGCTGCTTGTTATCAATAAAGCCGCGCATGTCTTCGTAAATGTTTTCCAGGTGATCCGTTTCCTGGCCGATGCTTTTGTTGAAGTCGATGGCAAACTCCATGTAGCGCAGCACATCGTCGTCCCACACGGCGGTGTTGCCAGAAGTCTGGTAGGCTACGTGCACATCATGCCCCTGGTCTACCAGGCGGATAAAGGTACCACCCATCGAGATCACATCATCATCCGGGTGTGGCGAGAAGATCACTACACGCTTGCGGGCAGGCTCGGCACGCTCCGGACGACGCTTGTCATCGGCATTTGGTTTACCGCCTGGCCAGCCGGTGATGGTGCTTTGCAGTTTATTGAAAATATCGATGTTGATTTCGTAGGCAGTGCCTTTCTCGGTGATCAACTGAGCCATGCCGTGGTTGTTGTAATCCTCCTCGGTCAGCTTCAGGATCGGCTTCTTCACCGTCTGTGACAGCCAGATCACCGCTTTTTTGATCAGGGCATCATCCCATACGCAGTCTTTCACTAGCCATGGCGTGTTGAAGCGAGTCAGATCCGAAGCGGCGTCCATATCCAGCACAAACTCCACATTGTCGGACAGTTGCAGGTAAGTAGCCGGCACGTCGCTTGACATCTCGCCTTCCACGGCTTTCTTGATGATCGGTGCTTTCTTTCCGCTCCAGGCCATCAGGATGATCTCGCGGGCTTTGAAGATGGTACCAATACCCATAGTGATGGCTTTGCGCGGCACATTTTCTTTACCACCAAAGTCACGGGAGGCATCGCGACGAGTCAGGTCGTCGAGCGTCACCAGGCGTGTGCCTGAGTTTGGCGCAGAGCCCGGTTCGTTGAAACCGATGTGACCTGTACGGCCTATCCCCAGCAGCTGCAAATCCAGTCCGCCTACGGCTTCGATCTTGCGCTCGTACTCCAGGCAATAGTCATGGATTCTTTCCTGCGGCAGGGTGCCATCCGGTATGTGCACGTTGTTTTTGTTGATGTCAATGTGGTCGAACAGATTCTCGTTCATGAACGTCACGTAGCTCTGCACCGCTGTCGGCTGCATCGGGTAGTACTCGTCCAGGTTGAAGGTGATCACATTGCGGAAGCTCAGGCCTTCTTCGCGGTGCAGGCGCACCAGTTCGGCGTATACCTTCACCGGCGTGGCACCAGTGGCCAGACCGAGCACAGCCTTCTCGTTGCGCCCCTGCTTGTATCGGATCAACTCCGCAATGCGCTGCGCCACTTTTACGGAAGCGACATATTCATCGGAGTAAACAGTAACCGGAAGCTTTTCAAATCGGGTTTCTTCCAGAAGATTTAATCGTGCCATTTTATTTGTGCTATAATGTGATGTTGTGTTTCGTTGTTCTGCTATTTCGTTGATTCAATGCGGTGCTCAAAAATGCGCTCCATTACCGTGGCTACCGGCCCTAGTATACCTGCCTCCTGCCCCAATTTGGAGAGTGCTATTTCAGTGCGTTCGCGCAGCTGCGTCATGCAGTACGTGTTGATCGATTGCTGTATCGGGGTGGTGAGGTACTGCCTGGCTTCGGCCATTTTGCCCCCGATGATGATCAGCTCCGGGTTAAACAGCTGGATCAGCATGGCGATGCCTTTGCCCAGGTTGCGGCCTGTTTCGGCCAATATGTTGATGGCGTACTGGTCCCCTTCGTTTGCCGCCTGTATGATGGCCTGCGGTTCAATCTTCTCCGGCTCGTGGTCAGACAGCGCTTTAAGCAAAGTTCCCTGTCCCGCCTGAAGCCCTTCGCGGGCCATACGTGCCAGCGCACTTCCCGAAGCCACCGTTTCCAGACAGCCCCGCTTGCCGCAGTGGCACAGCACGCCGTTGTCGATAAAAGGAATGTGGCCGAACTCGCCCGCAAAACCGGAGGTGCCCACACGCAGCTTCCCGTCCATGATGATGCCCAGACCGATGCCCCAGTCCAGTGTGAGCACCAGCACGTCGCGTTTGCTCTGCGCTGCCCCAAAGCGGTATTCTGCCAGGGTGATGCTTTTCACGTCATTTTGGATGTAGACTGGCTTGCTGAACTTCAACGCCAGCAGATCCTGCAGGGGCGTTTCGTTCTGCCCCGTGAGCAAATAGGTATAGCTGTCACCTTCGCGTGATGACACAAGGCCTGGCATGCTTAGGCCAATGCCCATCAGTTTGTCAGTATCTATACCTGCCGAAAGCACCAGGCTGTTGGCATGCTGGTACAACTCCTCAATAGCGTTGAGATCTTTTGAGAGAATTAGTGGAAAGGTATGGATACCGGTGATGTTGTTATTGTTCCCATCAAAAATGGCCATGCGGGTACTGAACTTCTCCATTTCAATGCTCAGCACGAAAAGAGAATTATTGCGCAGTCCATACAGCTCCGGCTTTCGCCCTCCTACTGATTCGCCGCGCCCCTGCTTCTCCACCAGCCCTTCAGCCATCAATTCGTTTAGCAAAGCCATGGAGGTTGGCGAACTGATATTGAAGCGGTTACAGATGTCAGCATTAGAGCGAGCGCCCTTTACATACAAATGCCGCACGATCTTGATCTTCTGCAGATGCTTCTTCCGCTCCACGTGGTTCAGCTTCTCCAGATATCCTTCTTCCAGTGCCAGGAATGCGCTCATGCTATCAGTTTTGGTGTTATACTATAAAGTACGAGGATTAAGAGATTATATCCAAAAACTTTTGTTAAATTTTTATTAAAGTATAAATCAATTAAATAAAAAATAATTTAACAACCTGCGCCCAGAGTAATTTTTAATAAAACTCAATCTATTGCCGAGGGTTAAATACATCTCTTACCTAGGTTGAATTCATATTGAAGTAGTCGGCGAGGTTACCCTAGGCGATGTCGCGTACTTGTCCCACCTAGGTTGAACTCCTATCCTGAGACAGGCCCACTCCATCTACAGTCATAAGACTTGCTATTTCAATAAATCACACCACAAAAAAAGGCAGTAGCTCTCGCCACTGCCTTTCTATTGGTCCTATGCTATACCTTATTCATACAGCGGCTTCTGACGCAAATCTACCAGCGTTGCTTCCGGTGATATACGCTTGGCACGCAGGAAGCGAGCCAGTTCGGAAGCATCATGATTTTCAGCCGATGGGTTCATACTGTTGATACGCACACGTCCGGCGGAATGAATGAATTCCTGATTCCCACCAATCCACATACCAACGTGTACCACACGCTCCGGCTTACCGTCTTTGGCAGGTACGCCAAAAAACAACAGGTCACCTGGACGCAATTCATCCCAACCCTTGTCAGTCGGCACCAACTCGCCAATGTGCACCTGCTGCGATGCATCACGCGGCAGCACCAGGCCGTTCATAAAGAAGATGGTTTTGGTAAAGCCGCTGCAGTCCATTCCTTTCACGGAAGTGCCGCCCCACAGGTATGGCATACCCAGCATCTCTTTGCTGGAAGCTACCAGGTTCTCCTCAGTCGGTTTACGGGTGGCTACCCACTCCTTGAAGTCCATGGCTTCGGCAGCAGATACAAATCCGGTTCGGCCATCCGGGAAAGCCACTTCATAGAAATCTTTCGTTTTGTTCTTCAACACCATCACGTCGCCATACACCATATCCGACACAATGGTAGCGTTCTTGTCTCCCGTGGCGTGCGCAAAACCATAGGTTTTGGTGTAAATCAGCTTTTTGCCCTGCTGCCAGTTGTTGAAGGCTGTTTGGTCCATCAGGGCCACGCCACCATAGTCTACCCAGGCCAGGTACTGGTCAGGCGTCTGTACCAGGTACCAGCCATTTTGCTTCTTCCATACCTTGAGCGGAGTACCCATGGTCGCCTGTGTGGCCAGTTCGGCTGAGTGCTTTGGCTGAGAACGCAGGTTGGCAACCGAGATCGTTACGATGGCCTGGTGCTTCCCTTCCAGTTCTGCTTCCGGCAGCACCTGTATACTGTCTACAAACGAAACATTGGCCGCCTGCAGACGCTTGAGCAGATCCGCTTTGGCTTCCGGCATGTTGGTTTCGCCACGTAGCACGTTGCCATTAGGCTCCACATCAAACAGCGCCACACGCTTATCAGGGGCGAACTGCTGACGCACTGCATCAATGTGCACCTTGGCAGGAGAAACAGCGGTAGCAGCGCTTGCGGTAGTTGCATTTTCAGATGTCGTGGTTTGTGTGCCCGCACAGGCCGAAAGCACCAGTGGGAGCAACAACGCAAAAAGACTCTTTCTAATCATAGTATAGGTTTTAAAACGTGGGCAGGCGCCAAAGCCTGACAACAACATTACATACTGAACATTAATACATTAACAATAATTCGCTACTCTGCTACGAGCTGCATGAGTATACCTGAGATATAAGCCCCATAGGTACCCACGGCATAGCCCAGAATAGACAATAGCACGCCAACAGGAGCCAGTGCCGGATGGAAGGCCGCCGCCACAATCGGAGCCGAAGCCGCACCTCCAACATTCGCCTGACTACCCACAGCCAGGAAGAAGAACGGTGCCTTGATGAGCTTGCCCACTATAAAGAGCAGCAACATGTGCATCGAAATCCAGATAAGACCGACCAGGAACAAACCCGGCTGACTCACGATGGCCGTCACATCCATCTGCATACCGATAGTCGCCACCAGGATGTAAAGGAATATACTGGCAACACGCGAAGCACCCGCGCCTTCCAGGTTACGGGCTTTGGTAGTTGAAAGCAGCATACCAAAAGTGGTAGCCAGCACCACCAACCAGAAAAAACCGGAGGTGAGACTGAAACGAGCCAACTCTGGTGCATTCGCCTCAATCCAGGGTGCGATAATATCCGCAAAGAAGTGCGCAAGCCCTGTCAAACCAAAGCCTATACCTGCTATCAGCATCAGATCAGGCATAGTAGGCACCCGCATGATACTCTTGCGGTATTGCTCAATCTTATTTTTAAGGTTAGTTACTGCCGAACTGTCGGCCTTAAAGAAAGCGTCTATTTTTTCTGATCTCCCTGATCCGTACAACAATACTGCCATCCAGATATTAGCCACGATCACATCCACGGCAATCACGGCAGAGAACAGGTTCGGACTAGGCTGGAAGATCTCGTACATCGCCAATTGGTTGGCACCGCCGCCAATCCAGCTGCCTGCAATGGTGGTCAGTCCACGCCAGACGGCATCAGGCCCCGCTCCTCCCACCACATCGGGTGCAAAAGTGGAGACAATAAGGATTGCCAGCGGACCACCAATCACAATACCGACCGTACCGGTAATGAACATAAGTCCCGCTTTGTGGCGCAGTTTCCAGATCTCTTTCAGGTCGAGGCTGATAGTGAAGAGCACTAAACTCGCTGGCAACAGGTAACGTGAGGCCATCCCGTACAGTGCTGAGGTTTCACCAGAGATAATGTTCAGGGAGTTCAGCAAACTCGGAATAAGGTAACACAGCAAGAGCGAAGGCACTACCGAGTAGAATTTCCTGAAGACGGTGCGTTCGCTGGATGATGTCTTGAATATGATCGCTAATATGACGACGAGAATGCCCAGCACGACGGCATCGTTGGTGATAAGAGGTGCTGCGGCGGTAGTTTCTTCCATGCAATGTTTGATTTCCCTTTACAAAAGGAATTAGATTAAAATATTGATAAGCTTAGTGCTTTAGCCATTTGCCTGCTGCTCCACAGAGTAGCGATTGATCAACTCTGCCAGCCGCAACACATCACCTTCTTGGTGCGCACTGCTCAGGATGACTCTGGTGATCGGGTCATCGGCCGGTGTCGGATACCGGAAACTGGAGATAATCACCCCGTGCTCCTGCAGGTACGCTGCTAAGCGATGGTCATGCACCCCGAACACCGGGTATTTTTCAAAGTAACTGAATTGATCCGGTCGCTCCAAATGCTGCAGGAAAAGGGCAATGTTTGAAAAGAGCTTTTGACGTGCTGCTTTGAACAAAGACTCGCACTGCAGAAAGGCATACAGGTAGGCAGGTATAGCCGGTGACGCTCCACCGAAATAGTGACTGTGTCGCAGCTTATCCACCAGCTCCTTGTTACCCAACACGACTCCCGCAGGTATACCCAAAGCTTTGCCCATCGAACTCGCCACCACCAGTTGCACATTAGCCTGCAGACGGGCTTTCAGCTGTGCGAATACGCCTGTACCATCTTCTCCCGTTACCCCAAAACCATGCGAATCATCCACGATCAGTGTGATTTGCTTGTCAATCGGCAAAGCAGATAGCCAGCTGAAACCGTGGTTGCGGGCTTTGAGCGGGTCGAGGGAGTTGCAGACTAATATAATGTGCTTTTCCTTCGAATCCTTTACCTGCTGTAGCATAGGCCCCACCCACGCGTCATAATCGCCGGTGACTTCATCGGAGGTGCTGCGCCAGAGGGCTGGATGTGTGTTGGGAGCATAGATGAAATGGCCACTCCCATGCAGAGTCTGCACCAGCGCCTGCCCGGCAAGATAGCCTGACGACATGGTGAAAGCTGCTTCGGCTCCCGTATACCTGGCCAGATACACTTCCACATCCCCGAACACCCGCAGTTGCAGGTTGGAGTTGCGGGAGCTTGAGTAGTTAGTGCCATAGCGGGCCATCCCCTCCAGCACGCAGTTTCTGAAAGCCTCGTTGACAGGTATACCAAGGTAGGAGGTCCCGCTAAAGAACAGGAACTCCTCACCGTCTACCACCAGGGTGCGGCCCGGCAGCTGATCTGTGTATACCTTGTTTGCCATTATGCTATAAGAGCGGCGCCCGTGCCGTTCACATTTTCGCTATAGCTCACCTTGCCTTGCTCGATGGTCACGCCAGTGGCAATGTCCTTGCTCAGCAGCAGGGCTCCGTCCATGTCCACATAGTCGAGCATCGGGAGCAGCTGCGCAATGGCCGATATACCTACACTGGATTCGGTCATGCAGCCTACCATTACTTTCATGCCCAGGCTCTTGGCCTCGGCAATCATACGACGGGCAGGCGTCAGGCCGCCACATTTCACCAGCTTGATGTTCACGCCATGGAACAAACCGTGGCATTTGGCTACGTCAGACTCGGTAATGCAGCTTTCGTCGGCGATCAGGGGTAGTTCGGAGCGTTCGTATACCTGCTTCATTCCTTCCAGATCGTCGGCTTTCATGGGCTGCTCGATAAACTGCACGCCGAGTTCCTTCAGTTGCTTTGAGTTCTCGATCGTCTCTTCCACACCCCAGGCACAATTAGCATCTACACGGAAAATGGCATCAGTGTGCTTGCGCAGCTCCTTGATGATGGCCACGTCCTCTTTTGTACCCAGCTTGATCTTATAGAGCGGCCACGGCATTTCCTGCAGCTTTTTCACCATGTTATCCACCGAATCGATACCGATAGTATAGTTGGTGAGCGGCATGTTCTTCGCCTCTAAACCCCACAGTTTATAGAGCGGCTGGCCTTTCATCTTGCCGAACAAATCATTGGCAGCCAGGTCCAGTGCGCAAAGAGCAAAAGGGTTGTCAGCCAGATGTGGCTGCATCTGCGCCCAGAATTCTTCCGGTGAAGTCAGCTCGGTCGATTCAATTTGCTCACGGATATTCTCCAGCGCTGCGGTCATGCTCTCGATGGTGAAGCCGTAGTACGGATTGCTGGTCGCCTCGCCATAGCCTTTGTGCTCACCGTGCTGCAGCTCCACGATCATGGTTGGCTGCACATCGCGTGAATCGTAGGAAATGGTGAAGGTATGCCGTAGCGGCAGGTCAAAAGAGCGTATCGTTAGTTTCAACATAGTATTGGTTTGTTTATGTGGTCAGGTATGGGTTGATTGTTGTTGATTGCTTGTTATTAATTGTCATTTTTAAGCCCTTGCTCGTACCCCGCAGGTGGAAGCTATCGAGCGGACTCTGGCCCCTTTTTTCTGTGCCTGGTGGCACAAGTGCCCGGACGCCACTGAATAGCGTACACTCGCGGGACGCGAGCGAGAGCTATTAATTAATACTTTTCATGCACCTCCGTCATAATACGCTCCATGGCGCTTCTTATTTCTGAGGATGATGTTTTAAAGTTGTTGTTCATAAAGCTGTACATCAACAGTTTGCCGCTCTTCGTAATGATATAGCCGCTTTGGTTGTGTACGTGCGAGAGCGTACCGGATTTACCGAACACGAAGGGCACATCCGCTTTGTAGATGTTCCGGAAAGTACCGGGTCTGCCTCCGACCGCCAGCATGGGGAGCAACTTTTCTCTTGGACGCTCAGCATGCAGCTTCTGCAACAGCGCAATTATGCTGCGTGGTGTGAACATGTTCATGGAAGACAGGCCCGAGCCATCAATCCATACCGGCGCATCCTGTAAATCGGACAAGTAAGTTTTCACGGCATATCGGATAGCCCGTTCTACTGACAGGGTATCCGAAAAAGTACCGGAGCTCAGCATCATCAATTGCTCGGCCATTAGATTGTCGCTCACCTGCAGCATACGTTTGAACACGGTATCGGCGGGCAGGCCGTATAGAATTTGTCCCCCCGCAGGTATAGATCGCTTCACCAGTTTCACAGGACGTTTCAGGGTGTCAGCCAGTAGCTGTACCGTCAGCTCAGGCGAAGTGATAAAAGGCACTTCCTGTGAGAAAGCGATTGCAGCACGCTTTGGGTTGTAGGCGATGTCGTTGCTGCGCCATGCCCTGCGGAAGGTGTCGCGGTGGGCATTCCTGGAAGTATCGGGCTTTACTTGCCCCTTAAAAAAAGCTGGTGTAACGGTATAGGCTGAGGTGCTGTCCTTTTTAAACTTTATGATGTTGCCGTGAATCGGGAAAGGGCTGCGCTCCGGTTGGTAATAGTAGTTGTAGTCGTCCCAGCCCCAGTTGGTGGCGTAGGGCGTGCTGGTCATGGGCGCCTCGATGTAGTAAAGTTTCTCTTTGCGGTTCTTCAGGAAATCGTAGGCGATGTTATTTTGCAGGTCCATGTGCGTAAAGGTCGGGTCGCCGGTACCCCAGAAAATCAGTGAGTCGCCCTTGGCCACATACTTGAGCGCAGGTATAGAGTCGCCCAGCATTTTGGAAGCCGCATAAAAGGTAAACAGTTTCGTGTTGGAAGCCGGCACGAAGTACTTGTCAGCATTGTGCTCCACCACCGCTTTGCCCAGTTCAGGGTCATACAGCACAAAGCCCACAAAGCTCTGTTGCAATGCCGCCACTTCCATTACCTGCCGCTGTATCTCCGCCGGTCCGTAAGGCGCAGTCGTTTCCGCTACGGGTTTCGCAGCGCTACAGCCAAGCAGAAAGAGCAAGCTGAGACAAGGTATAAGGCGCAGGGTATAGCGGGTGAGTAATGGTTTGGTCATAGGGTGGGTGTGGTTTGATTATCCCAATTTACAAATACTTCTGATACAGGTTATACAGAATCAGTTTCTCATCCTCTGTCAAGGGAGCATTTACATCCGTCTGGATAAAGTGAATTTTGAAAGCACGTACAGCAGCCTCCGGATTACGCACATCATAACCGATGATACGCAAGGCGTCGAGTGGGTTGAAGTGCTCCGGCAATACATATTTGGGCACCGTATCCATCACCAGCAATGGACTTTGATCGCCTTCACCACCTACTGGCACTTCGCGCAACACCTGTTCTTTTTCCAGCACGTCCTCATCAAACCATAAACCAAATCCATTATCAGCAAGCGTCTTCCACGGGAAAAGCGGACTTGGGTCTACCTTACGCACCGGAGCGATGTCAGCGTGACCGATGAAGTTTTCCGCAGGTATACCATGCTCTTTTTTGAGCTTACCCAGCACGGCGATCAAACTATTAATCATTTCCTCCGGGAACGGTTCAGAGCCGTTGTTATCAAGCTCTATACCTATCGAAGATGAGTTGAGATCGGTGTTGCTTCCCCACTTGCTGTTGCCGCCATGCCAGGCGCGCATGTGGTCGTGTAACATCTGGTATACCTTGCCGTCGCGTCCAATCACATAATGCGAACTCACCTTCGTGGAGGGCATCGTGAAGGTTTTCAGGGTATGCTCCGTGGAGTTCTGCGCCGTATGGTGGATGATCACGAAATTCGGCTTGCGCAGGTTAAAGTTCGTCGTGCCTACCCAGTAGTCGCCCTGCGGATAGGTGTGCTCGCCTTCCGGTGCCGCAGGTATAGCTCGCAGCGACTTGGCGTAGGCTCTGGCCTGTTTTTTATACGATTTGTTGGTTGTGGCATAAGGGTTAGTGGCGCAGCCTGCCAGTAGGCTGGTGCACAGCAGTAGGCCGAATGCCTGAGTGAAAATTCTTTTCATTTTTACTTATCCAGTAAAGTTGTTTGTTCGATTTGGCTATACCTGTTAGTTAATGGGAATAACTTATCTATACTTCTTTATACTTATTTGTACTGCAAGCTTAGCGTCAGCGCAAATGTGGTGACGCATGGGGCCGGTTTTTAACTGGCGTACCGGCGGCATTTGCAGGCATAGCAACCTGACCTGTTCTATAGCTTCGCCTATGCGGCGGGCACGGTATGCCCTGGCCGGGCGGGCCTTACTTTTTGTCTTGACACAAAAAGTAAGCAAAAAAGTCAAGACGCTCCAAACTCGCTGAACGCTCAAACAGTGGAGCGCCGAAAAGCGCACTTGGCGCTGTGGTCTGTTTCATGGCCAGCGTGCGAGTTAACCTTGCTATACCTGCCAGTGGTGTGTAACAAATACTACAGAGCTTATACCTGCTAAACTTTTGATGCGTAGATTCCCCTCTCGAGAAGGGCAGGGGCGTGTTAATCGTTCATAAGAATCCTGTCATCCTTTAATCCTGAAAATCCTGATTCTGACAACACCTCCAACTTATAGGTATACCCGCCGCAACATCGTATATTTGACTTTAGCCTTTTATAAATTGACGCCCCTAATATTGCTTTTATTTGCAGGAATTTAAAAAATTACCGCAAATAAAAATACATATACCTGAAAACTGTTAAATTGCAGTATATCTGATATTACAAAAACCTATATCACCTTGAAACCATCCTATTACTTCTCGTTGGCCTTTGTTCTGGTGCTGATTTTCGGCACAAACAACCTGCAAGGCCAGACCAACAAAGCAAAAACAGGCAAGGCTGCCGCTAAGAAAGCAACTGCTGCCAGCTATACGCCGGGCCGTGATGCTGAATTCCTGCAGTACGTGAACAGCCGTTGGGTTGATTCTGTCATGAAAACCCTGACGCCGGAAGAGCGCATCGCGCAATTGATCTCGATTCCGGTGTACTCCAACAAGAACCAGGCGCACATCGACTCGATCAGCAATATCGTGAAGACCTATAAAGTCGGCGGTATGATTTTCTTTCAAGGTGGTCCGGTGCGTCAGGCCAAGATGACCAACCGCTACCAGCAGGAAAGCAAGGTGCCATTGATGATATCCATTGACGGGGAGTGGGGTCTGGCCATGCGCCTGGATAGCACCATCCGCTTCCCTTACCAGATGGCGCTTGGCGGTATCGATAACGAGCGCCTTATCTATGAGATGGGTGCAGAGATTGCCCGTCAGTGCCAGCGTCTGGGCGTGCATGTAAACTTTGCACCAACTGTTGATATTAACAACAACGCCAACAACCCCGTGATCGGCTTCCGCTCTTTCGGTGAAGAAAAACACAATGTGGCCAGCAAGTCACTGGCTTACATGAAAGGCATGCAGGACAACCACGTGCTGGCCAGTGCCAAGCACTTCCCGGGCCACGGCGACACCAACGTGGACTCGCATTACGGTCTGCCGCTGATCAACTTCTCCCGCATCCGCCTCGACTCTATCGAACTGCACCCTTTCCGTGCACTGATGGACAAAGGCCTGGGCAGCGTAATGGTCGCGCATATGAACATTCCAGTGCTCGATAATACACCAAACCTCGCCTCTACTCTTTCCAAGCCGATTGTAACGGACCTTCTTAAAAACGAGCTTAACTACAAAGGACTGGTGTTTACAGACGCTCTTAACATGCAGGGTGTAGCTAAGTTCTATCCTCCGGGGGTGGTAGATGTAAAAGCCCTGGTAGCTGGTAACGATGTGATGCTGAACACAATGGATGTAAAAACAACCATTCAGGAAGTAAAAAAGGCCATCGCTAACAAAGAAATCACGCAGGAAGAGATTGACTTCCGCGTTCGCAAAGTGCTGGCCGCCAAGCAATGGGTAGGACTGGACAAGTGGAAGCCGATCGAAACCAAAAACCTGATCGCCGACCTTAACAATCCGCATGCGCAATACCTGAACCGTCAGTTGACTGAGGCTTCGCTCACGCTTTTGCGCAACAAAAACCACATCCTGCCGATCCAGACGCTTGACACGCTCAAAGTGGCGGCACTGGCAATTGGTACAAAAAAAGAAACTGCTTTCCAGCGTGACCTGGCCCGCTATACGCAAGTAGACACCTTCTTCCTGCAGCCGACCAACTCTATTGAAGAACTGTTGGCTATGAAGGAAAAACTAAAGGACTACAACCTGATCATCGCAGGTGTGCACTCCCTGCAGCTCAAGGCGGGCAGTAGCAATTTTGGTATCACAGCCGAAATGAACCTGTTCCTGAAAGAGCTTATCCGTAACAAGAAAACAATCGTGAGTGTGTTTGGCAACGTGTATAGCCTTGCCGAGATGGAGAGCCTCGACAAAGCTGACGCCGTTATTGCTGCTTATCAGGAGAATGCCACCACGCAGGACCTTGTTTCACAGATGATTTTCGGGGGGATAGGTGCTACAGGCAAATTGCCGGTGACAGTAAGCAATGCCTTTAAGATTGACGACGGTTTGCTGACACGCGGCGGCTGGCGCATGGCTTACTCCATGCCGGAAGCGGTAGGTATAAAATCGCAGGATCTGGCAGGTATAGACTCGCTTGTGCACCAGGCTATCCGTGAAGAGGCTGCCCCAGGTGCGCAGGTACTCGTGGCCAAAGACGGCAAAGTGATCTATCACAAAGCTTTCGGATACCATACCTACGACAAGGAGCAACCGGTTCGTGTAGACGATATCTACGATCTTGCTTCTGTGACTAAGATCAGTACCTCCATGGCTGCACTGATGCGCCTGAAAGGGGAAGGCCGCTTTGACGAAAACCAGACGCTAGGCACCTACCTGCCAATGGCTGCAGGCACGAACAAAGCCGACCTCAACTACCGCGACATCCTCACGCACCAAGCCAGGCTTAAGTCCTGGATCCCGTTCTGGAAAGAGACCGTAAAGAAAAGCGGTAACTTCAAATGGCGTACGTTTAAGGCGGATTCTACAAGAAGATTCCCTATCAAAGTAGCCAACAATCTGTACATCCACCGCAAGTACGCCGACAGGATTTACAAGGAGATCATGGAGTCGCCGCTGAACGAAAAACCAGGCTATGTATACAGCGACCTATCGTTTATCCTGGCTCCGAAAGTAGTAGAGAACATCACAGGCGTGGGCTTTGAAACCTATCTGCAGAACATGATCTACAAGCCAATCGGTGCGACAACTTTGACATTCAATCCATACAAATATTATCCTGCCTCTCGTGTAGTACCAACCGAATTTGAACCGCACTTCCGCAAGCAGCTTCTGCATGCCACTGTGCACGACGAAGGTGCTGCTATGCTGGGTGGTGTGAGTGGCCATGCTGGTTTGTTCGGCAACTCCAATGACGTAGCCAAACTGATGCACTTATACCTGAACGACGGCCTGTATGCCAACAAGCAAATTATTGTGGATGGTGTAGTAAGCCAGTATAGCAAGTGCCAGTTCTGCGACCAAGGCAACTACCGTGCACTTGGCTTCGACCGTCCGGCCAAACCGGGTGCCCCGAACAGCAATGCCGCTCCAAGTGCTCCGGCAGAAAGTTTCGGTCACTCAGGCTTTACCGGTACTTATACCTGGGTTGACCCGGTGAACAACCTGGTGTATGTGTTCCTGAGCAACCGCGTGAACCCTACCCGCGAGAATAACAAACTGAGCAAACTCAATACCCGCACCGGTGTGCTGCAAGTGGTGTATGACGCTATGGGCAAGAGCAAAGAGAAACAGCCTGCAGAAGCTTCCGCGAATTAATTTATAGGTATAGCCGTCCCTCAATAGGGGACGGCATTATTTTTAGAACCCATGACTAAACTCTCGACCGCCCCTCCCCTGACAGACGCTGGTTTACTCAGACCGCAAACGTATGAGCGTTACCTTTCACTTGATGTGCTCCGTGGCCTCACCATCGCCTTGATGGTCGTGGTGAACAATCCCGGCAGTTGGGGTAGCATCTACGCGCCTTTCAAGCATGCTGCCTGGCACGGCTTTACGCTGACAGACCTGGTGTTTCCGTCCTTCCTGTTTGTGGTAGGCAACGCCATGAGCTTCAGTATGCGCAAGTTCGAAAGGCAGTCCGACAGTGTGTTCCTGCGCAAGGTGTTCAAGCGCACGGCCCTTATTTTCCTGATCGGTCTGTTCCTGAATCTCTTTCCATTTGTAATGCGCAATCCGGAAGGCGCCATCGTAATGAAAGATTTCACGGCGGTTCGAATTATGGGTGTGTTACAGCGTATAGCGCTTTGCTATTTCATCGCTTCGCTGGCGGTGCACTACCTCAAGTTCAAGGGGGCTGCCATTTTCAGTGTGGTGGTACTGTTGGGCTACTGGGCTGTGATGTACTTCTTCGGCGATGCTGCTGATCCGTACAGTCTCGCTGGCAATGCCGCCCGCAAGTTCGATGACCTGATCATACCTGAAACAAACCTCTACAAAGGCTTCGGTATACCTTTTGACCCGGAAGGATTGCTGAGCACACTGCCAGCCACCGTGAATGTGATAGCGGGTTACTTTGCAGGTCTGTTTATCCAGAAAAACGGCAATAACCTGAGCACCGTCTTCAAACTCAACCTGGCTGGGGCTGCCCTAGTGGCCATCGCTTTTGTGTGGGATTTTGCTTTCCCAATCAACAAGCCGATCTGGACAAGTTCTTATGTGCTACACTCAGTGGGTCTAAGTGTGATGTTGATCGGTGCGCTGATGCTGGTGATCGAAGTATTAGGCTTAGTGAAATGGTCGTATTTCTTCGAGGCCTTCGGCAAAAATCCGCTCTTCATCTTCGCTTTTGCGACACTGGTCATCAAGCTGCTTAACTTCATCCGAATAGATGATATGAGCTTACAGAAGTGGCTCTATACCCATCTTTTCCTGAGTTGGTCTGAAGGGAAAACAGCATCTCTCCTGTTCGCACTAGCCTATATGTTAACCATGTGGGTAATCGGATTCTGGATGGATAAGAAGAAGATCTATGTGAAGGTATAAGGTATAGCTTGCCTTTTTTGAAAGCCTGTCCCATTAGTGGGGCAGGCTTTTTAATTTGTCTGAATCAGGATTTACAGGATTAAAAAGGATACACAAGATTTATATACCGTAGGGACAGGTCGCGACCTGTCCGCGCGATGACTGTGCAATGAAACAGGATTGTTATATACAGTGAACTACAGCTGACTCGGACATCCTTGTCCGAATCCTATTCTGCTGCGGACTTTCTAGTCCGCGTTTACAAGCACATGGGGACCAGGAAGTCCCCTACAGTGGGGATAGGGCCCCTGTATAAAGCTTCGGGACATGGATGTCCCGAAGACCATTTGTAATCATCAAGTTTTTTGCTGGTGCACGATTGGACAGGTCACGACCTGTCCCTACACATTAAACATTCCATTCCATAAATCCTGTCAATCCGTGGGGATAGAGGCCCTCTTGAATCCTGAAAATCCTGATTCAGACAAAATAATATCAGAAAAAAATCTATATTTGATTTTTACTGATTAAATACGTCCAGAATGCTTAAGGAAGAACGGCAGGCTTTTATCATAAAGCAGATCAATCTGCACAACAAGGTGCTTTCATCAGATTTGAGTTTGAAGCTCAATGTATCGGAAGATACGGTTAGAAGAGACTTGAACGAACTGGCAGAAAGCGGTCAGATTCTGAAGGTACATGGTGGTGCTTTGTCGAAATCCTTCCATTATCCATTCAGTCAGTCGGAGGTATACGCCAAGGAGTCGAAGAAGGAAATTGCCCGCAAGGTAATTGACCTGCTAAAAGACGGCATGAGTATACTGGTAGGTGGTGGTACCACCATGATCGAAGTAGCCCGTATGATTCCGGATACCCTGCGCTGTACCTTCTTTACGGTGAGTCCGCTGGTAGCACTGGAGTTGGCCGAACGCCCAAATATCAACGTGATCCTGCTGGGCGGTCAGCTTTCGAAGAACTCCCACATCATGATCGGTGCTCAGGTGGTAAACCAGCTTTCTGAGATCAAAGTGGATCTCTGTATATTGGGCACCAACTCCCTATCCGTAGAAGACGGCCTCACCGATTCTGACTGGGAAGTAGTGCAGGTAAAGAAAGCGATGATCCGATCTGCCAAGAAAACCGCCATCATGAGTATCGCCGAAAAACTTGGCTCCGACCAGAATATGAAGGTATGCGATCTCAACTCAATCCACTACCTGGTGACAGATCTGAACCCTGAAGATGCAAGTCTGAGAGAGTATGCAGCCGTAGTCGAAACAGTCTAAAAAATCATACACAGCATAAACAAAGAGGCCCGTCACTTGAACGGGCCTCTTTGTTTTATTATGAATTAGACTTTCTACAAACACTCATCCAGCAGATAAACGATCGACTCGTAGTTACGACCAACTGCTTCTGTCATGGCCATTTCACAGGTCTTGCCTGAAGAGTAATATCCATCATACTCCCGCTGCTTCACCTCTGCTGCTTCAGGGGCAGTAGCAGACGCAGTAAGCTCCGGCACCAGGAAACCACGGTCGCCGGCCATACCGCAGCAACCGGCGTGCATCGGCACGGTTACTTCCTCGGCCAGTTGCCTGGCTATACTTACAAAACGCCCTTCAAGCCCCATTTTCTGCAGGGAGCAAACGGGGTGTAGCACCACATTTGCTTTCTTGCGCTGCACAGTGGCATTCGGTAGTATAAAATCAGCGATGTAGTCGATGCTGTCGATGATCTTGATGCTGTCGAACTTCTGCTTGTTCTCAGCGGTGAGTACCGGACGGCAGCTTTGCAGGGTTTGGGTGCAGGAGGTGATATCGAGCACTAGCGGCAGGCGGCCTTTATCGGTCCATTGCCATACCTTCTCTATTGTTTCATTGGCAGTGTAGGCGAATGCCTTGCTGTATCCTTTCGAAGAGAAGATTTGTCCGCAGCAGGCGCCTTGCACATCCTGCGGGATCATGAACTTCAGCCCTACCTTGTCTGATACACTTCTGAATGTGTCAATGATGTTTTTCTTACCCGGCTCAGCGGCACCCATCGTACGTGAGATACAGGTAGGGAAGTAAACCACAGCAGCTTCTGCCACAGGAGCCGTCCCATAGGCAATGGATTTGGCTATACCAGGGGCCGGGGCCAGTTGCTTTGTCCAGAGCGGGAAAGAAGGGATCATATCTTTCACTTCCTCTGTCAGCCTGGAGATTGTATTGGCACCCAGGACCTTGTTCACACCTGCTCCTGCCTGCAGTCCGAACTTCACGGTCGCAGCAACGGGTTTGAAGTTCTTGGCCACCATCAGCGCCACTTGGTTGGCCAGTTCGCTGTGGTTCTCACGGCGCAGGCGCTTCACCAGATCACCGGTATTGATATCAACCGGGCAGGCAGTGGCGCAGAGACCGTCAACAGCGCAGGTATCCAAGCCGTCGTACTGGTACTGGTTCAGCAGTTCTTTGTGCTCTTTCTTCTTGCCTCTGCGTTGCAGATTCAATAATTCCCGGCGCACTACAATACGCTGACGCGGCGTCAGTGTGAGGTTGCGGCTCGGACACTTATGCTCACAGAAGCCACATTCCATGCAGCGGTCCACTTCCTCTTCCACCTTCGGCAGGTCCTTCAGGTTCTGGATGTGTGCGTTCTGGTCGTGATTGATAATCACGCCGGGATTGAGCAGGTTCTCCGGATCCACCACCTGTTTCAGCGCCTTCATGATGCGGTATACCTCCGGTCCCCATTCGGTCTCCACAAACGGCGCCATGTTGCGGCCCGTGCCGTGCTCGGCTTTCAGGGCACCTTCGTATTTCTTCACCACCAGCTTCACCACCTCTTTCAGGAAGCGGTCGTAGCGGGTTACTTCTTCCGATGTGTCGAAGGCCTGCGTGACTACAAAGTGGATGTTGCCATCCTTGGCATGACCAAAAATGATGGCGTTTAGATAACCATGTTTGCGGAAGAGCTCCTGCAGGTCGAGGATGGCATCGCCAAGTTGTGCAACCGGTACAGCTATGTCTTCAAGCAACACAGTGCTACCGCTGGCCCGTACAGCACCTACCGCCGGGAACATACCCTTGCGCACCTTCCATAACAAGCCTTGTTCGATTGGGTTGGTTGTGAACACAGGTTGCTCCAGCAAAGCCAGCTCCGGCGACAGCGTCATAAATTTCAGGATCTTCTCCTGCACCTCTTCGTGCGTGTTCGCCTGGAACTCTACAAGCAAAGACGCCGCGGTGTCAGGTAAGGTCTTGATCACAGCCGGCACGCCCGCCATGTGCTCAATAGAGCGCAACGAGGCGCGGTCCATCAGCTCGACCGCCTCGGCACCCGCCTCTGTGAGTGGCACGATGGCCTGACAAGCGGCATAGATATCAGGAAAATAGAGTAGCGCAGTCGACTTAGCCGGATAATCGGGCACAGTTTGCAGTACAGCCTCAGCAATAAAGCCGAGCGTACCTTCTGCTCCTATCAGCAAATGCGCCATGATGTCGAGCGGATGCTCGTAGTCAATGAAAGCGTTGACAGAGTAGCCAACCGTATTCTTAGTCTTATACTTGTGCCGGATCAGGTAGTGCAGTTCCGGGTTGTTGCGAATCTGCTGCTTAATCTTTTGCAGGGTCAGGTATAGCTCCGGGCACTCCTCGCTGAAGCGTAGGTAGTCGATCTGTTTTTCGGTGGTGAAGCACTGGCCGCTGGGCAGCACAAAGCTGATATACTTCGTGGTGTGGTAGGAGTTCTTGCTCACGCCGCAGCACATGCCGCTGGCGTTATTCGAGAGAATGCCGCCCATCATGGCCGAGTTGATGCTGGCCGGATCCGGACCGATCTTGCGCTTGAACGGACGTAGATGCGCATTCACGATGGCACCGATCACACCGGGCTGCACCCGTACCTGCGCCCCCTCCTTCTCTACCTGTACCTTGTTCCAGTACTGACTCAGGTCAACCAGTATGCCATCTGTTATCGATTGCCCTGAAAGGCTGGTCCCGGCTGTCCGGAAGGTCAAAGGCACCTTGTGCTGGTGCGAAAAAGCGAATAACTGTTTGATCTCCTCCTCCGACACCGGCTGCACCACGGCCTTCGGCCTGAGGTAGTAAAAGCCCGCGTCAGAAGCGTAGGACACGACATCGATCAGGCGTGCCCGTATGCGCGCTTTTGGTAAAACACTCTCCAAAAGCAATGCTATATTCATAAGCATGAGGACAAAAGAACTTTAGATAAAGGACAAATACTGTCCCACTCACTGTATACCCGTTACAGGTATAAGCTTAATAAGTTGTCTGTTTTACTTTAGGGCCGCGTTCAGCTTCTTCCAAAGCATCCATCATCATGCCGCCGCCTGGTTTGCTTGTTACCAGCAGCAGGATAAATGTAATCGCGGCATTGATCACGATCAGTTCAAAACCCATCGCATAGCCTGTCCAATCTACAGAATTGCTGTCCAGAATATAAGTCAGCACTGGCGAGATCACGCAGATGTACGGCACTAGTTTGTCTGCCACGGCGCGTTTGTTAGCCATACCGAAAGCAAACAAGCCCAGCAACGGACCATAGGTATAGCCGGCCGCTTTGAAGATGGCGTTCACCACGGAGTCGTCGTTGATGATCTTGAACACGAGGATAACCAGCAGCATGACTACCGAGAAGCCAATGTGTACCATGTGGCGGGTACGGATCAGTTTAATGTCGTCGTGGTTGGCTTTTTTGGTGAAGTTCAGGAAGTCCACGCAGAAAGACGTAGTAAGTGCTGTCAGTGCTGAGTCAGTGGTGGCAAAGGTAGCTGCCGTAAGGCCGAGCATAAAGATGATGGCCGGAATCATAGCCATGTGGTTCAGGGCGATTTCCGGGAACAGGTGGTCAGGCGTCGCAAGGGCCGTTACGTCGATGCCGTTCGCTTCTGCATAAATGTACAACAGGGCTCCCACGCTCAGGAAGAAGATGTTGATCGACACGAAAACACCCGTAAACGTCAGCATGTTTTTCTGCGCTTCGCCGATGTTTTTGCAACTTAGGTTCTTCTGCATCAGGTCCTGATCCAGGCCCGTCATCGCAATAGTCACAAAAATACCGCCGATGAAATGCTTCAGGAAGTGGCTCTTCGTACCCAGGAAATCCTCCCAGAAGAACATCTTGGAGTAAGAGCTGTTTTTCACCGCCTCAAAGGTCTGCACCACGTTCAGGTCGAGGCTGCTGGCGATAAAGATGATCGAGAAAATAACCGAAGACACAATGAAGAGCGTCTGCAGGGTATCCGTGATTACGATCGTTTTAAGGCCGCCCTTGTGGGTATAGAGCCAAATAAGAATCAAACAAATCGCCACAGTCGCCACAAAAGGCACGTTCCAGGCATCGAAGATAAAACGCTGCAGCACAATGGCAACCAGGTACAGACGGAAAGCGGAGCCAATGGTGCGCGACACCAGGAAGATCATGGCACCCGATTTATAGCTCCAGTAGCCGAAGCGCTTCTCCAGGTAGGTATAAATGGAGATCAGGTTCATGCGGTAGTAAAGCGGCAGGAGCACAAAGGCGATCAGTACAAAGCCGACCGTGTTACCGAGCACAAACTGGAAATAGCCGAAACTACTGTTCACCACCGCTCCCGGCACCGAAATGAAGGTTACGCCCGACAAAGCGGTACCGATCATACCAAAGGCTACGAAGTACCACTTTGAGTTGCGGTTCGCGATGAAGAAACTGGAGTTGTCTGATGATCCTTTCGAAGTAAAGTAGGATATACCTATCAGCACCGCGAAGTAGCCTATCAGAAACGATAAAAGAACGATTGGAGACATAATAAGTTAATTAACCATCAGAGGGTTAGAAAGAAAAGCAGCAATCGCTCTCCTTTCTTGACCACATAGGATGGTAAGTTACACAGATTTGCCGAATTGGCGGCAATATTGGCTGGCGGTACTACTTCGACACCAGCACACTGGCTACAGCCTTGCGTACACTGCCATGTTTCTCCAGCAGTGCAGCCGCTGTTGTTTCGTCAGCACCTGTCTCAGACATGACCATGCGCACGCCGCGGTGGTAAAGCTTGTGATTCGTCAGCTGCATGTCCACCATCTTGTTGCCACGCACGCGACCCAGTTGGATCATCACGGTGGTGCTGAGCATGTTGAGCACCAGTTTCTGAGCCGTACCGGCTTTCATGCGGGTGCTGCCTGTCACAAACTCTGGGCCCACCACTACCTCTACCGGATATTGCGCCTCTGCCGCTACCGGGCTGCCGGTGTTGCACACGATACAGCCTGTCGCCAGACCGTATTCATTGGCCATGCGCAAACCACCGATCACGTAAGGTGTCGTGCCAGAGGCGGCTATACCTACAATGACATCGTGCTCGTCAAGGCCGTATTCTTTCAGGTCTTCCCATGCCTGCTCCATGTCGTCTTCGGCAAACTCAACGGCTTTGCGAATGGCTGTGTCACCACCGGCGATCAGGCCAACTACCATATCAAAGGGCACACCAAAGGTCGGTGGGCACTCAGAGGCATCCACTACACCCAGACGGCCGCTGGTGCCGGCGCCGATGTAGAATAACCGACCGCCTTTTTTCATGCGATCTGCTACTACTTCAGCCAGTTTTTCAATTTGTGGAATTGCCTTTTCAACGGCAAGGGGTACGCTTTTGTCTTCACGGTTGATGTTCTCCAGCACTTCCCTCACCGACATCTTTTCCAGGTTGTTATAGTTCGAGTCTTTCTCGGTTGTAATCTCCATGTTGTGTTTTAAATAATTCCTTCTAAATCAATCGCTATACCTGTCCCTATACCTTATTTGGCAGGCACATACTCCAGGCAGGCGATCTTCCCATCCATTGTGCTCACAACCACTCTGTTTTTGCCGAGCGGCATCACCGGGTTCATGAGACTGTTTGAACTCTTGTATTTCCAAAGTACTTCCCCACTCTGTCGGTCCAATGCGCTGACCAGACCTGAGTGCGAAGGCACCAGTACGACATTCTTATGCTCGATTATGGCTGAAGGGGCCAGCTCGTAAGGCAGCTGCAACGTCGATTTCCAGTCTACCTGCAGGGCATTTGCTGAGGTAGAGACGCCGTATACCTGCCCGTCCATGGTCTTCACGTATGCCAGCTTGCCGTCATTAGATATCCCCATCGACTCGCGCACGCGGCCTTCTTTCATTTGTTCACGCCACACTACTTCACCTGTGTTGGCGTCCAGTGAGGTCATAAAGCGGTCAGGGGCCACAATAAAGATGCGGCCATTGGCGGCTACCGGGTAGCAGGCAGCCGGTGAGAACATCCGGTTGCTGGAGCCGTTGCTCCACTTCCAGTCCAGCTGACCAGTTTTGGCGTCGAGGGCGTAAAACTCATTTCCCCAGCTACCGAAGTATACCTTGCCCTGGTAAAGCAGCGGTTTGGTCACTACGAAATTGTTCACCTGGTCAAAATCCCACAGCAGCTTGCCAGTCTTCAGTTGCAGTGCCCGGAAATGCCCATCCGAAGCACCTACGTAGACTACCCCTTTCTCGATAAGAGGCGAACCCAGCACAGGTCTGTTGGCTTTAAACTTCCAGGCCAACTTGCCTGTAGCGGCAGAGAGGCAGTAAATATGGTCATCCGAGGAGCCTACCACCACATAGCCATTCGCCACAGCCGGAGTAGAGTAGATTTTGCCATTGGTGCGGTAAGTCCACCTGCGCTTTCCGGTTTTACTATCCAGCGCATATACCTGGCCAGTCGTGTTTGTGGCAATGATCAGATCTTTATAAACAGCCGTACCTGCCCCGACATCGCTATCATCCTGGTATTCCCATACCAGTTTCACATTTGGGTATAACTTGTTTACGGCAAAAGACGGACGGTGGTGCTTTGTCGGGTCGTTGGCGAAATCATGCTTTACCAACGGCACTTCTATCCATCTCGGCAAGGATGCTATACCTGGCTTCCGGATTTCAAAACTGGCTTTTCCATCGGCGAAGGTCACGATATTATACCCTCCCACTTCTTCTTTTGCACGCAGATTAGAGCGTCCCATCACGGCAGGGATACCGTCGTAGCGGTATTCGCGGTTGTTGTGGCCATGGCCGTGCAGGATCAGCTGGGTGTTGTAGGAACGTAGCTTGTCTGTTACGTCGTACCAGTTGTTCAGCGAAGAGTCCTGTGGGTAGTGGTTGAGGAAAATGACCGGCATTTCCGGATCGGGCATGTGCTTGAGCACCGAGTCCAGCCACACGATGTTCTCGCGCGGAATCTGCCCCGGCCCCATTCGCATGTTTGGTCCTGAACCAGTGCCGGCAAAGAGGTAACCTTTGTGAGTAAATGCAAAAGTCTCTGCTCCGAAAACCACCCGAAAGCTATTGCTGCCGCTTTCTGACCAGTTCGTATCGTGATTGCCGGGCACAATGTACCAGGGCTTTTGAAGGGTATCAAACAGCTTTTCAGCCAATTTTAGTTCTTCATCGGAACCAAACTCGGTGATATCGCCGGTGATCACTACAAACTCAAGATTGGGGTTAGCGTTAATGTCAGCGATTGTACGCTCAAGGTCTTCCTGTGCAGTGGGATTGCCGATGTGGGTATCGGATACAAAAGCAAATTGGAAAGACTGACTATAGCCAAGGTTGGCGATTAGAAACAGTGCTAACAAAGCGGCATACTTCCGTAAATTCATCTGTTTATTTCCTCTTGAAGCAAAAAGACCGATGGCAGCACTTAGAGTAGTTGTACCCATTCTGCTCATGCTGCCTTTTGTTTGGTAAACTAGCGCAGAAACCGCACAAAAGCGCACGAGCAAAACGAATACTGTCCCTTTATTTTGTATAAAACTAAGCACTTGTTCGTAAAGTTCAAACTATTTCGCAAGTTTTTTTCTAAAACCGGCAAAAACACGCAAAAAACCTCTTTTTATTAATCTGTACATTCCGGTACTTACCCCGGGCTTGTGTTTAGCTATTGATGCCGGCATTTAATTGCCTTTCACTAATTGCCTGAATCGTGGCAGCTCCGCATACAAGCCAGCGCCCGGACAGCTGGTTTCAGCAAAATCCTTGTGCGCCCCCAGGCTATCGGCAGGTATACCGAAGCGCTTCGCCAGGGCTGGCACTAGTTTTTCGAGCGTTTTCAGCTGTGCCTCCGTGATCGCCTCTTTTTCAAAATTACCCTCTACCACTACCAGCAGGTGTCCGGCCGGATCGTAACTGGTGTTCGAATCACCGGCATAGTTGAGGTCCCGTGCCTCCCCTACAGCCCCATGCACATCCACATACAGGTGGTAAGGCACATCCGCCCAGGCCGGTTTCATGCGACCATCCGCCAAGGGGCTATCTTCCTGTGAGAACTTCTGCAGATTGCGCAGCTTGTCCATCAGGCTACGGTCAAACAACTGCGGCACACCGGTATGATGGATCGTCAGCCTTGTCAGCTTATGCGGTCGCATCGGCAGCACAGGGGCATTAGCCCCCCACTCCTCCCGCGACAAGTAGGTTATACCTTCCGGTATTAGCGGTGTATCCGAGGTGGTAGCAGGTTGCTGGCAACCAACAAAGCCGGCAAGGGCGCACACCAGTATCAGTATCTTTTTCATTTGTCTCTAATCTTTAAAGCGCAGGTATAGCGCCTTATTTTTTCCCCTCCAGCAAGTCATCCAACCGCACGAATTGATAGTTTTTCTCTTTCAGCTTCGTGAGCATTTCGTCCAGCCGATTGTAAAATTTGTCCGTTCGTCTCGGGTCAGTGCCAATGTGCAGGAGCAGCATAAAGCCGTTCAACCCGTTCCTGTCTTTCGCCTCGTACCTCATGATCGACTGCAGCACCGTTTCCGAGTCCACATACCGGTTGCCCATTTCGGGGTAGGTATAGTCGGCGGCAGAACGGGTACCGGGCGAAAAATTAACCAGTTGCAAACCTTCCTCCGATGTCCAGTTGCTGATGCTGCGGTTATACCATTCGTATGGCGGCAGAAAGTAAGGCGCGTCTTTCATCTTCACACCAAAGGCCTCCATGCGCTGGTAATTTTTCCGCAGGTCTTCCCTGAACTCTTCCCGCGTCACCAACAGACTGTCCCGTTTTGTCCAGTCGCAATAGAGCAGGTGCTCGTCGGAATGCGCTCCCAGGTAGTGGCCCTCTTTCTTCAGCTCCCTGATCAAGGGCCTGAAAGCGGGATTGCGGTAAAAGCGCCCCGTTAGAAAGAAGGAAGCTTTGGCCCGGTGCTTTTTCAGCACATGGCTGATCACTTCTCCTCCGTCCGCAAACTCATCCCCGGTGAAGATTAGCGCGATCTGCCGGACTGTCGTGTCACCCCGGATGATCGCTCCGTGGCTATCCACTATTACTTTTTTGCCTGGCTCCCCTCCCGTGAGCTATACTCTTTGGATGCCAGCAGGTAGATCAGCGAAGCGGTACCGTCCATGGTCGGCTCGTTGGTGCTGTAGTCGCCGAAGTCATCGTGGTATACAGCCAAGTCAGACTGAAACTCGGCATAGGCATCCTCGCTGTATAGCTTCAGATGTTGCAGGTTGTTGAAGATGCTGCCATACACCGGACCATCCACCAGCCCTCCATCAATCGGGTACTTGTTCAGTCTGGTGAAGGCAGAGTGCGGGTCTGTTGGCGTATCGCCGTGTGCTGGCAGGCCATATACCATGCTCGTCCCCCAAGGGTTCGTGCCGAACAACCAGTCTAAGTTTGCCTGCTCCAGCTCAGCGTACGTCTGGTCACCGGATAACTGGCGGTACAGGAAGCTTTGGATAGCAAAAGAGGTGGTCAGATTGTTAGAGCACCAGATGAACGGCACGCCACGGTAAAAGGCATTCTTCTTTGCCTTGGCGTATACCTTTTCTATACCTTCCTTGTAGAATCCGATCAACTCCACCTTCGTCTTGTCGTCAGATTTTTTGGCCAGCTCAAAGTGACCGAAGTTGTGGAACGGGTACCACTGGTAATGGCGGGCTGTATCGGCCCCCATCCAGGGCGTTACTTTTTCCTGAACTCCATAGTTGTAGGCTTGCTTGAAGAATTCCTGCTTGCCGGTCAGCTGGTAAAGCGCCGCTGCACCCAGTTGCATGTCGTCTACCCAGTTGTCTTCCTCATAGAAATAAGGCGCCCTGTTAGGAGCGGTCTGTGCAACGCCTGGTTTGGCTAGGCCCAGTTTGTAGGCAGACTGTGCTTTTTGGCCAAAGAGATTAGAAAGGCTCTGATCTTTGGCGCTGTAAATCTGAGCGGCCAACCCGAAAGCACTTGTGAACTTCCCGGCAATAGAGGCAACGCCAGTCGCACGGTTCTGGTACTTGCCCAGACCTTGCGGCTCCCCGGAGGCAAAGTATACCGGTCGCGGACCTCCATTGCCCATGCCATAGTCAACAGGGTCATTCGTTGGGAGCCGCATGCCCTGGTGATCGCGGTCGTCAGCTAGTTGGTTGAAGAGCCAGTCTTCACGTGGGTGCATCTTCACAAGCCAGTCCAGTCCCCACTTTGCCTCGTCAAGCACGTCGGCTACACCGTTCGTACCTTCGAGTCCATTGGCCTGGTGCTTGTCAGTGAACACTCCCGGGAAGTCGCGGTAGGCAGCTAGCAGGTGGTAAGTCGCATTGGCTGAAGTAGTGGCATACTGCAGGTAATCCGAAGCGTCGTGCCAGCCACCCGACACGTCGATGATGGTGCTGTCGGGCATCGGGCCATACATGGTATAGCCGTCCTGGGTATGGCAGGAGTCTTGCAGGTAAGGGTTGAAGCCGCTGCGTTGCTGGCGCATATAACGCAGCGCAAAATCAGCGGTACCTTTGTACACGTCGGCGTCAATCCGGAACTCGGGCGACTTAGCACTGCCGGCCTGCAGGTAGTAAGTACCCGGCTTGTTATAATCGGTGAAGTTCAGGCGGTAAGATTCCTCAAACGGTCCGTAAGCACCAAAAGCATCACCAGCTTTGCCTTTGAAGACTACTTTGCCAGTACTAGCGTCCACCAGCTGAAAGCGGCGAAGCTTTTCTTTAGATTTACTTCCCCATACGGCTACTTTTATACCTTGAGGGGTATAGCCTAGCTGGTTAATGCGGATCCAGGCAGGACCTTTGGCGACTATACCTGCCTCCTCGATAGCAGGAGTAGCTTTGTTCGAGAACGCAATGGCGTTGGCCGCCACGATCATCGTCGTCAGCACCAGCGCCAGTATGGTCTTTTTCCTGTTCTTCATAAGGCTAGCGTAGTTTTTTTAAGTAAACATTAGAAGGCTTACTCTCATTTTTCAACCTGTCGATGGATGTCACCACATACTTGTAGGTCTTTCCGCGTTCGGCTGTCTCGTCATGGAATCCCAGTTCGTAATCGTTGAATTGGATGTGGCGAATGTTGCGGGCATGTTCCAGGTTGATCGGTTCGTTTTCGTCGAAGCGGTATACCACAAAACCATACACATCCTCTTCCTGATCCGGGTAATCCCATTTAATGATTGCCTTGCGAAGTCGCGGTAAGAAGAGCAGGAACTTGTCTTCGCGCAGACTAACTGGCTTGGCAGGTTTGGCCATACCTAACCAAGGCATAATCGGCTGCAGGGCTGGATAGCGGTACAGGTCGTGTTGCAGGGAATCGCGGAAACCAGCCAGGTTGTTGGTAAGGGAGCGTGAGCTGAAATACACACTGCCCTGCACGCGCGGGTTTTCGCGCAGGTAGCGCACCTGGTTTGGCAGCTGTTGCCTGTCGCGCCAGCCTTCGCGGTCTTCCATGGCACGGTATGCACCCTGGCCTATGTATACGTGCTTGCCGCTGGCATTGTCGGCCCACCAGTCCAACAGTTTTTCGTAAGGTGCCGGGGTATAGCCAAAGGGGAAGTACAGCTGCGGGTTGATATAATCTATCCAGCCTTCCTGCACCCATTTGCGGGCATCGGCATACAAGGCGCTATACCCTGACAAGCCATTGCTCTCAGAGCCCTGCGGGTCCTGTGACTTGTTGCGCCAGATACCAAACGGGCTGATACCGAACTTCACATGTTTCTTCTCTTTCTTGATCGCCTCTGAGAGGTCTTTGATCAGCTGGTCCACATTGTTGCGGCGCCAGTCTTCAATGTTCTTAATGCCTTGCTCATGCAACATATAAGTGATGGAGTCTGGCAGGGCAGTTTTGCCCGGATAAGGGTAAAAGTAGTCGTCGAAGTGGATGCCGTCGATGTCGTAGTTGCGCACCACATCCATGATCACATCCACGAGGTAGTGACGCACCTCAGGTATGCCGGGGTTAAAGTATTTTTTGTCGCCGTAGGTAAAAAACCAGTCCGGCTGGATACGGGATATGTGCTCGGTGCTTACCAGCGAGTCTACGAGGCTGGTGGAAGCCCGGTAGGGGTTGATCCAGGCATGCAGTTCCATGCCGCGTTTATGCGCCTCTTCAATGGCAAACTCCAGCGGATCGTAAAATGGCTCCGGCAGCGTGCCTTGCTTGCCGGTCAGGAACATGCTCCACTGCTCACGGCCTTTGGCATAGAACGCGTCGGCCGAAGGACGCACTTGCAGCATCACAGCATTTATACCTGTTTTCTGATGGGTGTCGAAGATGTCGACCAGTTCCTGCATCTGCTGCTGGGAGTCTACCCCCTGCTTTGGCTTGGAAGGCCAGTCGATGTTCTGCACCGTGGCAATCCACACGCCTCTGAACTCACGCTTGGGAGGATCTTTTGAAACCTGTGCAAACAGGCTGACTGAACTGAGTAGCAGGGCGGCTAAAAGTGTAAAGTTTCTAATCATTGTTCCGGTTGGGTATAGGGTGGCTAAAAAAAAGCCCTCCAATAGGTTTAGTAAAGGAGGGGCTCTTTCATGTTGATAAAACTATTCGTAAGCTAATCTATCACTATTTGTACTAGGATGCAAGCCAGGGCTGAAACCTACTTGCCTTATGCAGAAAGGAAAAGTGGGAAATAACCCGGGACCAGCGCTGCCCCGGGTTTACCACCTTATCTCTCTCTCCAGTAATCAATGTTGCTGGTTGCAGGCTTCTCGGTGTAAGTGCCTCTGATCTGGGTCGAATATACACGACCTAAACTTGCCAATGTTACTGAGTTTTGAATGAATGCTGGCGTAGTAGCCGGATCATACTCAGTGCCTGATGGAAATACCTTGAAAGTATAAACACCTCTCTTCAATTCTACATACTGGCTATAACCTTTGAAGTCGATATTCTTACCTAGCTCAACTATTTCCATAGGTTCAGCAGGGGAGTTATCTGTTGCTGGAATTGCCGCACGCACGGCGTAGGCGTCTACTGCAAAAGGGATGTTAGCCATGGTATTTACAAACCTCCACCAAATTTTGGTGTTGTCAGCTGGTGGCAGTTCATCTTCAATCACGAAGGCATCAAAGTTAGGCTTTGTACCAACTAAATAAGCAGAATAGAACTTATTGTTAGCAAGGTTTACAGATGTGCTAGCCAAAACATCTGCTGTTCCTTTTCCTGTCGTAACAGTATCGATTACGCTCATAGAATATGAACCTGCAGGCAGTAAAGCATAGGCATTACTTGGGTAGACAGAAGCGTAAGCATTCCCTAAAACCTGTCCTGCTGTAGTAGGTGCAACCCCAGTAACTTTATTGTTGTCCAAATAAAAGTTAGATCGAGGGGCATCCTGAGCATGAAAGAAGAATTTAACATAAGTTCCCTCTCCTACCGGCTTCGCTACTTCAGGTATTTCATTTTTCTCACAGGCAGCTAGCATCAGGCTCGCTCCTATAAATAACATTGCTCTATTTAATATCTTTCTCATAACGTTTCAATCTAATTATTGACGTTTGCTGAACCAAGTTTCATATGTATGGTAGTCCTCCTCAAAGCCACCCATTGCACGAAGCGCTTCCTGGTTCCACATATAATCTGAATTGTATCTCGGACGAGCTCTGTAAGCAGGTTTGCCCATATTTGCTACGTTCAGTGTGTTAGGCAATACAAAATCAGTATAAACTTCTTCGTCTTGGTTGTAGTGATATCTTCTCATATCAGACCAGGTCTCAAGGAAACCCCAACCCCAAGTCGCGATATACTTCTGCAGCATGATCTTAGAAAGTGTTAAACCGGCAGATGTTGATGGCATCATAACCTCACTGGCCAAATATGCTTCCTTACGCTCATCATACACAGCAGGATCGGGAGCGTAAGTGCGTGCAAAATCGATATGCGCAATTACACCATTTCTGTATGCTTGAAGAGCGATGTCCTTCTTACCAGCAATCCAAGCGGCTTCAGCCTTAATAAACTGCAGCTGTGAATAGGTCATCAGCGGGAATCTGGCTGCATTTGCGAAGAAATAGATTTGAGGACCAGTTGGCACAGTAGAAACTCCTGTCGCATTCCACAGGTTTTTAGGAATGCGCGGATCGGTTGAGTTAGGAAACTCAGACAGTCCCAAAGTAGGAGTAATTCCTCTGTACTCGCCATCCGGAGAAGGAGCCAACATGGCTGTGATGCGTGGATCCTTCAAGTGCTGGCCTTCGAAAATAGGATCTGCACCCTGCAAACCACTATCGGTCAGCTCAGAGTTAGTACCATCCAATAATCCAACGATGTATTTTGTCTGGCGATTGGAAGCTATGTTATTACGAAGCGGACCAAAGAAGCTTGTGTTCGCGCTAACAGTTCCTTCGAAGCGAATCAAAGCATTGTCAGCGTTGCTGGCAAGTGCCTGATCTACGTACTCGATTACTTTGTTCGGGTCATAAGAAGGCTTGTTTGTCAGGCGGTGTGCATTGATAGCTAGTAGGCCGTATGCAAAACGCTTCCACTGCTCACGATTACCTCCATAAATCAAGTCGCTCTTAGATAAGCCAGAGCTTGCAGCATCTAGACCATCTGTACGCTCCAGGCTCTTAATGCCTTCTTCCAACAGACGCTTGATTTCAGGGTATACAACATCCTGCTCATCGTAGTTGAACACACGTTTGTCAGGGTCAAAAGCCTCTGTCATGATCACCGGACCATGGTAATCGGTCAGGTTTTGCCATCCGTAAGCGCGCATAACATGTCCAACTCCTACAAAATCGTACTTCTTGCTGCGCTCGCCGCTCTCAATCATGTCTGACAGGTTGTAGCCCATGCTCCAGTACACCGCTCTCCAAAGCTGCGCATAAGAATCTGACAGTGGGTTACCATGCTGATCAACAGCATTGTTTGTCACAGTTGATGCCCAGTTCTGCACATACTGACCGGCAAAGCGACCATCCCACTGCACGGCTACTGCCATTTCAGACTGTATCTGAGGGAGGAACAGCTCCGGCTGCAGCAAAGCATCCGGACCGTTCGGGTTTGTGTTTACATCTAGGTAATCTTTACAGCCAGATGCCGAAAACACGCTGGCCGCTATAAGAGAAGCAAATACTATCTTTCTCATTTTCATCTTAATTAAAATCCTGCTCTAATTCCAAAGTTAATTCCTCTTGGCAACGGGAAGTTACCATAGTCGAGGCCACCACCACCGGCGCCACCTACTGCAGCAGAGTTACCGTTTGCTACCGGATCCAGACCAGAGTAGTTTGTGATCAGGAACAGATCTGTACCAGTTACAAACACGTTCAGGTCTTCGATGAACTTCACACGCTGCATGATACTAGTCGGCATACGGTAGTTCAATGTCACGTCACGCAAACGTACCCAGTTCACATCCTTCTCGACGAAATTTTGGTGCGGGTAGATAGAAGCCCAGTAATCGGAGTTTCTGTGAAGATCAATCGGAATGTTATTCTGCGTTGGGTTGGCAGTATTTTCCAAACCATCTCTAAGAACACCAGTCACAATACGCGGTGTCTCACGATCTAAAGTGCGTTTGCTCAAACCTGTTACTGTTAGGTAATGCTCTGTTGCATTATACACGTCACCTCCTTTGCGGATGTCAAGCAGGAAGTTAAGCGACAGGTTCTTGTAAGTAAATGTGTTTGTCAGACCGATGTTGAAATCTGGGTTACGATCACCTACCACTACCCACTCGCTCGTGTTCAACAAAGGCAAACCAGTAGATGGGTTGATCAATACATCACCGTTGTCGTTGCGCTGATAGTCATAACCTGTAAAGGTTGTAAGCGGACCATCCAAACGGGAACCTACACGCACGTTGCCATACAACCAGGTGTCAGAATTGTAGAACTCCTGCACATCGCCAGGCAGTTTCGTCAGCTTGCTGTTGTTCTTTGTGTAGTTCAGCAATACATCCCACGTGAAGTTGCTGTTCTGCACCGGCGTACCGTTCAACTGGAGCTCTATACCTGAGTTCTCCATCTCACCGGCGTTGAAGGTCATCAATACAAAACCTGTAGCGTAGCTCAGACGCAAGTTCTGTACGATCTGGTCAACAGATTTCTTCTTGAAATAGGTCGCATCGATACCGAAACGGTCGTTGAAGAACTTCAACTCTGTACCGAATTCGTAAGAAGTCGTCATTTCCGGACGCAGGTTCAGGCTTGGGCCTGTGAAACCGTAACGGAAGCCACCACCCGTAGTCTGTGCTGATTCATAGAACGGACGCAGACTGTATGGCCTTGCATCTTTACCTACCTGGGCAATAGAGCCTCTCAACTTACCGAAAGAAAGCACATTTTTAATACCCTGGAATGGCTCCAACTCGGTGAACACAAAGCTCAAAGCGGCTGATGGGTAGAAGAAAGAATTGTTTTCAACCGGAAGCGTAGAGCTCCAGTCATTACGGCCCGTCAACGTCAAGTATACTATGTCGTTGTAGCTGGCGTTGAAGCTGCCCCAGGCACCTACCAGACGACGCTGCGTCAGGTTGTTGTAAGCACGCTGTGTGGTAAGAGCTGTGTTGTTGATCGAGTACAGATCCGGGGCCATGAACTGCTCACCAGTAGCGGCAGCACTAAATGTGTTCCAGTCGTACACTGTACTACCCACTTTCAGGTCAGTACGCAGCTTGTCGTTGAACAGCGTAGGTGCCGTGAACTGAGCATAGTACTGGAACGTCAGGTTACGGTTTGTAACTACCGCCTGGTCGAAGATACCACCGAACGAGCGACCAGCATTTGACTCTGGGTGACGTACGATCGTGTTTTTCTCGGTATAGTAGTCAACACCTGCCTGACCAACGAGTTTCATCCAGTCTGTCACATCCGCCGTAAGGCTGGCGTTCAGTCTATAACGGTCTGTCAGAGAGTTGAAGATGTTCTTATTTACGTTGAAATATGGGTTTTCAACAGCTGTTGCGAATGGAGCATAGTCTCTTCTGCCTCCACTTGGAGTTAGGTAGTTGCTGGCGTCGTCAGTAGATGGCCAACGTAGCAACTGAAGCAATGGACCACCGGCACCTCTGAAAGCCTGGTCGTTGTCAGAACGGGTATAGTCGAAAGTTACATCTGTTGACAGATATTTGCTCAGTTTCGCTGTGATCGCTGAAGAAAGGGTAATACGCTCTAGTCCTGTATTTGGAATGAAGCCTTGTGCATCTGTGAAAGAACCGGAGATGCGGTACTGCGCCGCTTCATTGCCACCAGTAAAGGCCAGGTTATGCTTTTGTGTGAAAGCGTCCTGGAAGAAGTTCTTCACGTTGTCATAAAACTGAACTTCTGATGGATAAGGGGCACCGAAAAATCCGATACTCTCACCTTGCTCAACTGTATAGCCATTAATACCTCTGTCGTACTTCTGCTGAATTTCAGGGTAACGCACGATACGATCCAGACGGAAACTGTTGCTGTAGTTGATACGGGCTTTGCCAGCCTGACCACGCTTGGTTGTGATAACGATCGCACCAGAGGCAGCCTCGATACCATAAAGAGCGGCCGCTTCAGGGCCTTTCAGAACTGTGATGCTTTCGATATCCTCTGGGTTGATGTCAGCTGCACGGTTAGTGAAGTCAACACCTCTGTTCTCGAATGAACGGGAACCGGCACCGATAGAAGAAGCAAACACGCCTGTAGAAGTTGTGTTGTTGCTGATCGGAAGACCGTCTACTACGAACAGTGGCTGGTTGTTACCGCTTAGGGAGCTGATACCACGGATTACGATAGAAGAAGAAGAACCTGGCAGACCAGAAGAAGCGTTTACTTCCACACCAGCCACACGACCGGCAAGGCCGTTCACGAAGTTCTCGCGCTGTGTCTGTGCAATGGTAGCACCTTTAACCTCTGTTACGGCGTAACCGAGCGCTTTCTTTTCCTGCTTGATACCAAGGGCTGTTACAACTACTTCGCTCAAACTCTCAGCATTGGCTTGCAGTGCAACATTGATTACTGTGTTAGTACCCACAGGTCTCTCAGCAGGTTTCATACCGATAAAGCTGAACACCAATACATCAGAAGGTGTCACAGAAATGGAGAATTTGCCATCCGTGTCGGTATTCGTACCACGCGGCTGGCCTTTAACGGCTACCGTCACTCCAGGTAGCGGGGTATTGTCGGAGGCGGCAGTTACCGTGCCGGTCACAGTCGTGCTCTGGGCATTGGCTGTAAAGTGAAACAGGAGGAAACATATCCCCCATAGGTAACAATGTAATTTTTTCATCATAACTACGTGGCTATTGGTTAAGATTATTGTGGGTAGATTGATTATAGGTTATAGGTAAAACATAGAATAAACTCTCTCCAACTCTCCGGCTAAGCATCACAGCAAATCATATCAACAAAATACAATTCAGCCAGCTACATTAATATCCCTGTATGTCAGTATATATTAAACTCACATTAAAGCTACTAAAAAAGGAATACAGCACACAGGTTATTGCAATGATTTTAACTAAAAAAGAAAAAAGCAGCAATATGATACTATACGCAAAAACGCAAATTCATGCATATAAAAATAGATTTATTTAATATAATTTTTAACAATAAATCTAATTACGCCTTATATGCAACAGAAACCTGCTCAATTAGCTTTTAAAACAGCATCCCCACTGATACAGCTAGCTAGGCCACTTGAACAAACATGCAAACTTCGGCAAACCCATCACAAACAAAACCTTCATAACATAAGGCTACAAACCGTGTTATCGCAACTGATTCCAGCAACCTGTTAACCCATAACATATTACACAAGCTTCTGATCAGGCTAACAGCAACTGTACTTATGTCTCGAAATTTTTCAATCCGGCCGGTTTCCGGCATCAAGGATATAGCAGATACTTTTTGCGCTTCTCTTTGTACTGGCTCAGCCCTGGCTCCCAGCTCTGCCGAATCTCTTCTTCCGAGACACCTGCTATGATCTGTTCTCTAAACTTTTTAGTTCCTGCCAGCCGGTCAATGTTACCGATCTGATTGCTCTGCGATTGATCAAAGAACCGCTCCTTATCCGGATAGGCTTGATAAAGCTCGATCATCCAGCTCAGGTTGATTCTACCTGTTTCCCGGAAGGTGTTTACATCATAGTTGCGCAGATCCAGCCCGTAACACACCTTGTCCTGATGCAAAGGCGTTTCAGCCATGCCTTTTATACCTGTGGGGGTATAGCTGAAGGAGTATTTATCTTTCATGATTGGATGACCCAGCACTGTAAAAGGAAACATCGTACCACGACCGTGGTTGAAAATCGTGCCTTCAAATAGGCAGGTGGAAGGGTATAACAGAATGGACTGCTGTGTGTTAAGATTTGGAGACGGCCATACGGGCAAGCCATAAGGCATGTCATGGTCGTAGTTTTTAACCTTCACAACCTTGAGCTTACAATGCACGCCATTTGCCAGCCACTTTTCGCCGTTGATCATTTGGGCAAACTCGCCCACCGTCAGGCCATGCGCAATAGGTATAGGATGTATGCCAATCCCTGATTTGTTCTCAGGCTCCAGAATCGGACCATCTATCAGGAAACCATTGGGGTTAGGTCTGTCCAGCACCATCAGCTCCACACCGTTTTCGGCGCAGGCTTCCATCACACGGTGCAGCGTAATGGTATAGGTATAGAAGCGGGTGCCTACATCCTGTATATCAAAAATCATCAGGTCTACATCGGCCAGGTCTTCTTTTGTAGGCTTGTTGCGCTTACCATAAAGCGACACCACCGGTATACCTGTTTTGGGGTCCACACTATCCTCCACCTTAATGCCAGCACTGGCATCACCTCTGAAGCCGTGTTCAGGGCCGAACACTTTCACAATGTTCACTCCGAGCGCATGCAAACTATCTACGCTTAGTTTATTGCCGATAATGGAAGTCGGGTTCACCACCATGGCGACACGCTTGCCTTTCAGGTAAGGCAGGTAGGCTTCGGTTTGGTCAGCACCGGTCACAATCGGAGCCTGCCTGGCTTCCGGGGCTGTCGCAGTGCTTTGTGCAACTGGCGTGGTTTCGCTCTGTTGCGGCGCTTTGCAGGATGCGGCCGCCAGCACTAAAGCTAGTGCGCTGTTTACCAGCACTTTTACTTTGAAGGAAGTATACATAGTTAGTTAATTACTCCGGCAACCTGACCTGCTATAAAGGCCAAGTGATAATCGAAATACGCAGCTTTGTGCAAGCTCTTTTGCTATTCCTGCTTTTTCCTTCACTAATTAACTCATTTATATTTATATATACCAAATTTTATGCTGACTATTTTATCAAATCCGCAAAAACATGCATAAAAACCGGGAACATATTATCAATTTGATAACCGATAATAACAAAGGGCAGGTATAGTCTCGCTATACCTGCCCTTTGCAATTGCTGGTTCTATATTAGTTTACCAGAAGATAATGTAGATCGCAGCCAGAGTCAATACGATAGCAAAAGATGCTACATTGAAGATCATGTCTGTTCGGAACAACGACCTGTCATACTGGATTGGATTGGCCGGCACGATGCCGCGCGATTTGTTCTCATAAAGTGAGTACACAATCATCAACGTAGACAGCAGCAGGAACACCAGTCCCATCTGGTCCAGGAACGGCATGGTCGGGAATAGCTGGTCGATGGCAATACTGAAAGGTACCGAAGCGATAGCCGTGGCAAGCGCGGCATTGGAAGTCGCCTTTTTCCAGAAAAGACCAAACACGAACAGCACCACAATGCCCGGACTCACATAGCCGGTATACTTCTGGATGAACTGGAAGATCTGCTCCTCCCCGCCCAGCAATGGCTCTGCCACCAGTACGGCAATGATAATAGCTGTCAAACTAACCAGTCGCCCGATCACAACCAATTGCTTTTCGTTGGCGTCCGGCTTAAGGTGTGCTTTGTAAATGTCCATGGTAAAGATCGTGGCCGTGGAGTTCATCATAGAACTGAGCGAAGACAGGGCCGCCGCCATCAGGGCAGCAAATGCCAGACCTTTCAGGCCTGTCGGCACCAGGTTGCTGAGCAACCAAGGGTAGGCCTCATCATAGCGGCTGATCTCGGCATTCAGGGCAAAGGCCGCTATACCTGGAATCACCACCACCAAAGGAATCAGGAGCTTCAGGAATGCGGCGAACACCAGGCCCCACTGCACTTCTTTCAGGCTTTTGGCAGCCAGGGCACGCTGCACGATGTACTGGTTAAAGCCCCAGTAGCTGATGTTGGCAATCCACATACCTCCAAAAAGCACGGTCATACCTGGCAGGTCTTTGTAGAAAGGGTTCTCCTCCGAAAGGATCATATCGAACTTCTCCGGCGCCTGCTCAAACAGCATGGCCATACCGCGCATAGGGCCTTCGCCACCACTCACGGCATCGAGTGCCAGAAAAGTAGTTACCAAACCACCCAATATCAGGAACACCACCTGGATCACGTCAGTCCAGGCTACCGCCTTAAGACCACCGTAAATCGAGTACGAAACTGCTACCACAGCAAGGCCGACGATTGCCCACATCGTGCTCACGCCGAATACTACGCTCAGGGCCAGCGCCGACAGGTATAGCACCGTGGTCAGGTTCACGAAAATGTAGAGCATGATCCAGAAAATGGCCAGACTGGTGCGGATGCGGTCATCGTAGCGCAGCTTTAGGAATTGCGGCATGGTGAAGATGCCCTCTTTGATATAGATCGGAAGGAAGAATTTGGCTACAATGATGAGCGTGGCCGCTGCCATGAACTCGTAACTGGCTATACCTAGACCAATGGCAAAACCGGAGCCCGACATACCGATGAACTGCTCGGCCGAGATGTTGGAGGCGATGAGCGAAGCCCCGATCGCCCACCAGGGCAGGGACTTACTGGCCAGGAAGTAGTCCGTTGAGTTTTTGATGTGGCCTTTCTTTTCGCGGGACACCCATATGCCGACCGCTATAATGAGCACACAGTAGCCAATGAAAATGGCAAAATCCAGTGTAGAAAAATTCATTGCATGGTTATTTAGAATAGCTAATATAGAATATTAGATTCAATAAATAGTACATGCAGAAGCAGTAATTTTCGTTCAGCTCCTGTTAGTTGAATCTATGCCGACTTCACGAGGTCCCGCAGCACTTTGGCAGCCGCTTCGGGCGTGATGTCGCGCTGCGGATTGCCCATCATCTCGTAACCTACCATGAACTTCTTGACAGTGGCCGAGCGCAGCAGTGGCGGGTAGAAATGCATGTGAAAGTGCCAGCCTGGATATTCATGTCCGTCGGTAGGACTTTGGTGGATGCCCGAAGAGTAAGGGAATGACACCCCAAACACCCGGTCGTACGTGGCCGTGAGCGACTGAATGATCTGACTGAAGCCATCCTTCTCTTCATCAGCCATCTGCCCGATGTGCTGAAAATGGCGTTTGCTGATGATGATGGTTTCGAAAGGCCACACCGCCCAAAATGGCACCAGCGCAGCGAAGTGTTCGTTCTGCACTACGATGCGCTCTCCTTGCTCCAGCTCCAGTTGCAGGTAATCAGCCAGCAGACTGTGCCCGTGCTTTTCAAAGTATTGGGCCTGTTGCGCGGTTTCCTTGGCTGGCTCTACCGGCACTGTGCTCTGCGCCCAGATCTGCCCATGCGGATGCGGGTTGCTGCAACCCATAATGCTCCCTTTGTTCTCGAATATCTGTACGTAGTTGATGAAGTCCAGACTCCTGAGTTCGGCATACTCCTTTTGCCAGAGGTCCACTACCTGGCGGATGTCAGCAGCTTCCATGTCTGCCAATGTCAGGTCGTGCCTTGGCGAGAAGCAGATGACCCGGCAAATCCCACGCTCGCTCTCTGCTCGAATCAGGTCGCCCACCACATAGGCCCCCTGCGGTACATCAGCCTGCAAGGCACCGAAGTCGTTGTCGAACACATAAGTGGAGGTATAAGCAGGGTTCTGCTCGCCGTTGGCGCGGGTATTGGTGGGGCACAGGTAGCAGCTGGGATCATACTCGGGGCGTGTCTCGCAACTCTCCTCCTCCTGCTGTCCCTGCCAGGGGCGCTTGGAACGGTGCGGCGATACCAGCACCCACTCACCGATGAGCGGATTGTAGCGGCGATGCGGATGCTCTGCCAGATCAAAAGTAGCCATGGTCTGTTTAATTAGATTACTGCTTCGAGAGCAAGTCCATTTTATTTCTTTGTCATTCTGAAAGAATCCTGGTGGCAGCAGCCCCTGGTGGCAACAGTTAGATACTAAACCTACTGCCATACCGGTTATTCATTTCACCAAGGTTTTAATAATTACGCTTGTACCATACTTGTCCCATCCACAATCTCGGCCACATAAGTTTTCAGGTTAATGCCGAACCGCAGCTTGTAAGCTTCCTCCATATTCTGCGTAAAGACCTCTAGTGCGTCCAGCTTCACGAGGTTAATGGTACAGCCACCAAAACCACCGCCCATCATACGGGCTCCCATCACCTCATCCATGTCACTCGTTTGGTCTACCAGAAAGTCCAGTTCCTGACAGCTCACTTCGTAGTCGTGCTGCAAACCATGGTGCGAGGCGTACATCTTTTCACCAAAGGTATGCAGATCGCCCTGCTCCAGTGCCCGACAGGCTTCCTCCACACGGATGTTCTCGTACACGACATAAGTGCATCGCTTGTATACAACCGGGTTAAACTCTTCCTGGTGCTGCTCCAGCATAGCTACGGTAACGTCACGCAAACAGCGCACCTGCGGGTAGTGGTGCTGCAGCAGGGCTACACCGGCTTCGCACTCCTGCCGGCGGGTGTTATACTCCGACGAGGCCAGGCTGTGCTTTACCTGCGTATCACAAAGCACGATGCGATAGTCCGCCATGTCCAGCGGGTAGTAGTCGAACTCCATAGAGCGGCAGTCGAGCTTAACGGCGTGCTGCTGACGGCCGTACATGCTGGCAAACTGGTCCATGATGCCGCAGCGCACCCCGGCATAGGTATGCTCGGCCATTTGCGCCATCTTCACCAAGTCAAACTTAGGTATAGTATAGCCGAAGACATGGTTCAGCCCAAAAGCCAGTCCGCACTCCACGGCCGCTGAAGACGACAACCCGGCCCCTATCGGAATATTACCGCCGTACACCAGGTCGAATCCTTTCACTTCGTATCCGGCCTGCTGCAGCTGCGCGATCACACCCAGCAGGTAATTCGCCCAACTCAGATCTGTCCGTTTTACCTGACTCAAATCGAACTCCGCTTCCTGCTGCAGGTCGTGAGCGTATACCCGAAACGTGTTGCTGTTATTCGGAGCCAAAGCAAAGTAAATCTCCTTGTTGATAGCAGCTGGCAACACAAAGCCCTCGTTGTAGTCCGTGTGCTCGCCGATCAGGTTTACCCGACCGGGTGAGCGGACCACTACTGGTTCTTCTTTAAAGCGCGCTCTAAATTGAGTAATAATTTCCTGCACCATATTCATGTGTGGTTAAGTTCAGGTATACATCGGCCACCTACATAACTGCCTCGAAATGCAGCACAAATTACCCGTACCGCACATCAGCTTTACAGGCCTGACTTCAAACGTAAAAAACTTTCAGGTGTTTAGCAGGGCTGATGATAACAGGCTCCTAAATATACAAACTCTACGGACACACTTCATCACGACCCAGACCTATACCGCACATCTTAACACCTGGTATATTACAATTATGTATCCTATTTTTCCCTATCACTATTCAGAACAAGGCTGCCTGAAATTTTAGAAGAGAGCCTGCTTTGATAAACGCAGAAGTCTTTGCTAACTTAGAGGCTTCTAAAAGAGCATGTTCAAACTTTGTCTTTCATATAGCACCCACTTTGCAGCGGAAGCCACGATTCGCTATCTCAGGACGCGCTGCGCTGCTATGCGGCTTTAGTACCATTCTGAAGCCTTGCTCCTACCCGATCCTAAGGGCCGAATAAAAGTTTAAGCATTCTCTACGCACCTTATTGCACAATTCACCTTATATGAAAAAGAGTCTACTTCTTTTTTCTCTCCTGATACTACTTATCAGCCAAGCAATTGCCCAGGACACACCCTCCGGCAAATCTTCCAGATCATCGCCTATCAAGCTGCAGTTCCCCACTGACCCCGGTTGGAACGTGCTCAAAGAGGGACAGAAGCTCGAATTCGACGTGCAGGCCAGCGGTGGCACGGGCACCGATTTCAGGTATAGCATCAAACAAGGCAAAGTCGATGGCATGGTCTTCGACTCAACCGGCTATTTCTCCTGGACGCCCAGCTACGATTTTGTGGACCGCCTGAGTGGAGGCCGTGTGTTGCAGGTGATCTTTGAAGTCCGCAACGAAAAAGACGAGAGCGCCAGCCAGGTCGTAGACTTTAAAGTAGAGCACGTGAACCGGCCGCCAGTGGTGGGCGAACTAAAGCCGCTTTATGTACGCTACAATACCCAGAATACTTATACCATTGAGTCAGCGGCGGTACAGGACGAAGACGAGGACCCGATCGTGTTTGTAGCCATTGCGGACGGTATGCCGGAGGGTGCCAAGCTTTCGGCGCAGGGCGAGTTTACCTGGAAGCCTTCGCTTACGCAGTTCAACCGCCTCCGCAACAACCCGATCAAAGTAGAGTTTTATGTAGAAGACCAGCCAGCCAAGGCCCGTACCCGTGGTTCGTTCAAAGTGGAAGTAACACAGCAGGACCTGCCCCCTACCCTACAGATGATCCCGTCCCAGAAGCGTTTTGTATACAAAGAGGACGCTACTGTGAACATCAAGTTCCAGATCTATGACCCGAACGGGGAGGCTGACATCGCCTCTTTCAGCTTTATATCAACGAACACCAACGTGCCGGCTTCAGCCCTGGTAAAAAATACACCTTCGCAGTATGAATTCATATGGCGGCCGGGCTACGAATTTGTGCGCGACCCGCTCGACTCTGTGGCTTTTGAGATGACCTTTTTTGTGCTGGACAAATCCAACAAGCGCGACGAGCGCACCGTGTCTATCACCATTATCAATGCCGTAAACGAGGGCGAAAAAGACCAGAAGCTCTACAACGAGTATCGTGCTGCCCTGGTGCGTGCCTGGGACTTGATGGAGCAGCTCAAGGAAACTGAAAAAGACCTGAAGAAGAAGTATAACCGCGCGCGCAAAGGCAAAAAAGGGCGCTCCTTGGCCAATGCCTCGATGGGCGCTGTAACGGGCGTGGCCCCTGTCATCATAGACGAGCCAGCCACCAGCAAAAAAATCACCACCATCGGCGGTACGACTGTCATGACAATCGGCACGCTGGAAGCGACGGAGGTGATCGGTCGCTCCACCAAAGACCTGGTAGAGCGACTGAATTACATCATCGAGAAGCGCAACGAACTGCAGACCAAAGGCGATGTCTTCGCCCGTAAGTATGCACTCAAGTCATCCCGCCGCAAGCCGGATTTTCTCAAAGATGTAGATGATTTTGTAGCGGTGATGAATCTGAAGGGCTTGGTCGCCCTGGAGCTGGATGCCAGCTGGAAGAACAAGAGCAAAGCCAGCGACGAGAATATCGCCAAGACGTTTAAAGACTTTGGCTACGAGAGTCAGAATTAGTATACCTTATAAAACGAGAGAGCCGGAAGCTGATGCTTCCGGCTCTCTCGTTTACAGCTAAACAATTAAACTATTCTTTAGAAGCCAGTATCTTTTTGGCTAGCTCTAACTCTTCCTGCAAGATGGTGTGCGGGCGTCCCGGGTATACCTTGCGGGTCACACTTGCGCCCATACCTTCCATTTGCTTTACGGTTTCATCTACCCTACTTACCGATACATGCGGATCAGGGTCCCCTGTAGAAATGAACACCGGTGTACCTTCGAAATCGCCTTTGTAGTTACGCGTGTTCAATTCCTGACCGATCAGCCCGCCCGTGAAGATCAGCAGACCACCGAAGCGCTGTGCGTGCCGGGTAGCATACTCTGCTGTTAAGCAGGCGCCCTGCGAAAAGCCGAGCAGGTAGATATGCTCGCTGGCTATACCTTGTGACTTTATGCTTTGCACCGTTTCGTCGATCAGTTCCAGGGCCGAGTCCAAAGCGGGTTGGTTCTGATCGGCCGGAGCCATGAAGCTGTAAGGATACCAGGTGTTGTTGGTGGCCTGCGGCGCAAACAAGGTAAAATCATCCGCTCCCAGTTCCTGCGCCAAGGGCAATATGGTCGCCGCTGTAGCTCCTCTCCCATGGATCAGGATCAGCGCCTTGCCAGTTTCAGACAGGGATTTGCCCTGCGTGCGTACTTGCTTTTCGTGTGTGTACATGCTATACCTTTCGTTCAGTTTAAGATGACTGCATTAGTCCAGACTTGGCAGAACCGCTTCGATTTTGGCTCTGTGCGGCTCGTACTGCGGTGGCAGCAGGAGTTTCTGACCCAGTTCTTCCACCGGCTCGTCTATCGCAAAGCCAGGGTTGTCGGTCGCGATCTCGAAGAGCACGCTGCCCGGCTCCCGGAAGTAAAGCGAGTAGAAGTAGTTGCGGTCGATCTTCTCAGTGATATTGAAGCCTTTGCTGGCCACTTTTTCACGGAATCGCATCAGCACCTCTTCTTCTTTCACCCGGAAAGCGATGTGATGGTTGGTACCTGCTCCGCCTTCTCCACGACTTACATTCGGGTTTTCCACGATGTCAATGTTGTTGGCGCCTTCCACCGCATCGGTGCTATACCTGTAGCTGTTTCCTGTCTGGCCCTGCAAGGTATAGCCAAAGATGTCGGTCAGGATAGCCGCCGTCTTTTCAGCCTTACCCAATGTCAGCGTCACGCTATGGAAACCTTTGGTTGCCACGTCTGCTTTCACTTCGTCGGTTTCCCAGGGCTTGCGGTTGTCAGTGTTCTTAGGGATCACCAGTTCCAGCAACAGTCCGTCCGGGTCCTGGAAAGGCAGGTACTGCTCCCCGAATTTCTCCGCAGGGCGACCGTAGCTTACTCCATGCTCCTTGAAGCGTTTCATCCAGAAGTCGAAACTGCCCTCGGGCACAGCGTAGCCAATGTGCGTGGCCATACCTGTACCAGCCTTGCCACGACGTGCACCTGCGTAAGGGAAGAAGGTCAGGATGGTTCCCGGACTGCCCGCCTCATCGCCATAATAGAGGTGATAGGTGCCGGGGTCGTCGAAGTTAACCGTCTTTTTGAGCAGCCTTAAGCCGAGCACTTTGGTATAAAAGTCCAGGTTGCTTTTTGCTGAATCAGCAATGGCTGTGATATGGTGAAGTCCTAAAATTCTGTCTTCCATGGTAATATTGTTTAGCTGTTAAAAGGTATACGCGAGGTGGGAGTTAAGATGTCATTTCGGATGTAGTGAGAAACTTGAAGGCATTTATTATCCGGATTTCTCATAGCATCCGAAATGACAATGTGCAAACTTAGCCCTGCTTCACCAGCTGTATTTCAGCCTGCAGCTTGATCTCGTCGCTCACTACCACGCTGCCGGCTTCTGTTACCGCGTTCCAGGTTAGACCGAACTCTTTACGGCTGATCTTACCAGTTACTGTAAAGCCTGCTTTGTGCTGTCCGTAAGGATCTACTACCGTACCGCCAAACTCCACGTCTACTGTCACAGGCTTGGTCACGTCGCGGATAGTCAGGTCGCCATGCAGTTTAGCTTCCCCATTGCCGTTAAGCTCATAATTCCTGCCTACAAAGCGAATCTCGTCGTGCTTCTCTACATCAAAGAAATCGCCTGATTTCAAGTGCGTATCACGCTGCTCATTGTTGGTGCTGATTGAGTTCACATCGGCCGTGAACACAATGTTGCTGGCACCGTTGAAGTTCTCGTCTTCGCTCTCAGCTTCTACCGTGAATTTTTCAAAATAACCTGTCACGGTCGTGATCATCAGGTGCTTTACTTTAAACTGTACTTCGCTGTGCGTTGGGTCTACTGACCATTTTACGATTGCCATAATCTTATCTTTTATTTGGGTTAAAATGTTTTCTACTACAAACTTACAATAAATGTATAGACTTTAAATGTATATACATCAATTATTTTAAAAAGGTTCGCCTCACCGTCATTTTTATGTACCGCAGAGTACTGTTGAGAATGCATAACGGGTACACTAGGCGCAGTAGAGCTATACTATTTAAATAAATAGAAAGAAATTTTCTCTGATCTACCGGGAGCTATATACCTGTACGCTATACTCTCCTTAATCCTGCTGGTCATGCTGGCCTATGGCTTTTGGCAAACTCCCCTCAAATTCAGATTTCCTCCTTTTTCATCTTACTCAAGCTTCTTTCCCAAACCGTTTACGAAAGGGTGCCTATACCTAAACTATTTCACGGCTGGGTTCAAGACATGCATAGAAGGAGGCAAGCGTAGCGAGAGGGCAATGCCGTCAACTGAAGGAATCTCTGTTATTTCGACTTGGGATAGGAACCCTCTATTGGGGAGAAATCTAGAATAGTGCCTAGGTTTTGAAAAAATCCAGATCTCTCCAATTGTCGAGATGCAGCTTGGAATAAGCATGGCTTCAGTTGCGGCATTTGATTTAGCATCCCTGATGGTTTAGGTTCGCTGAATCTGAGAAATCCGGGTTACGCCGGAACAATATTATTATCCCAGATTCCTACTAGCACACTAGCTCGTATCAGCTCATGCTATCAGAATAGTTGAATTAGCCCGACAGCCATTGCAGTGACTGCGTTGAATTTTATCATTATGGAGAAGAAAAGAGCTCCCCTCCCTTTTATATAAGCAAAACTTCTGTCTTAAAATTTTTCATTTCCCAAAAAACTTATGTATAATTGTCTTAGTGCGCAATCGATTGCACACAAGAGCATTTTATAAGCATGGCAAATAATACTTTAAAGATTCATCCGGAGGATAATGTGCTGGTCGCCTTGACAGACCTGCAGGCAGGTGAGGTGGTAGAATTCAATGGCAGACAGATCGGGATTGTGGCGAATATACCTGCCAAGCATAAGTTTGCCGAACAGCAACTGACGCCGGGCCAGGAGATCATCATGTATGGCTCGCTGGTGGGCAAGGCTGTGGAGGCTATACCTGCCGGCGGCATCCTGACTACCGGCAACGTCAAGCACCAGGTATCAGGATTCACAGGTAAGACCAAAACCATTGGCTGGCAGGCACCAGACGTATCGAAGTGGGTGGACAAGACTTTCCTGGGCTATCACCGCAAAGACGGACAGGTAGGCACAGGTAACTACTGGCTTGTGATACCGCTGGTATTCTGCGAAAACCGTAACGTGGAAACCATCAAGCAGGCTTTCATGGAGACGCTCGGCTTTGGGCACCAGGACCTGTACAAGTCGTATGTGCAGCAGATGGTGGATCTTTACCAGGCCGGCAAGACACACGAAATAGCCAAACTACCGCTCAATTCAGTTGCTTCTAACGGACAACAGCGCATCTTTGAGAACATCGACGGCATCAAGTTCCTGACACACGAAGGCGGCTGCGGCGGCATTCGTCAGGATTCGGATATGCTTTGCGCCCTTCTGGCCGGCTATATCCACAACCCGAATGTGGCAGGCGCTACGATTTTGAGTCTGGGTTGCCAGAATGCGCAGGTGCCTATTCTGGAGGAGCGTATCAAAGCTCTTAACCCGAATTTCACGAAACCGCTCATTATACTCGAGCAACAGAAAGAGGGTACCGAGCAGGAACTGCTGACACTGGCCATACGTCGCACCTTCCTGGGGCTGGTAGAGGCCAATAAACAAAAGCGTGAGCCCGCACCGCTCAGCAAACTGGTGATCGGACTGGAGTGCGGTGGTTCTGATGGCTTCTCTGGCATTTCGGCTAACCCAGCGGTCGGCCATGTGTCGGACCTGGTAGTGGCATTAGGCGGCAAGTCCATGCTGTCGGAGTTTCCGGAACTATGTGGTGTTGAACAGGAGCTCATCAACCGCTGTGTGAGTGACGAGACTGCTGATAGGTTCGTGCACCTGATGCGTGCCTATGCGCGTGCTGCAGAAGCAGTAGGCTCTGGCTTCGACATGAACCCAAGTCCGGGCAACATCAAAGACGGCCTGATTACAGATGCGATCAAGTCGGCGGGTGCGGCCAAGAAAGGTGGTACCTCCCCTGTAGTGGATGTACTGGACTATGGAGAATATGCAACCCGTCCGGGTTTGAACCTGCTTTGCACGCCGGGCAACGATGTGGAAAGCACAACAGCCATGGCTGGGTCGGGCGCCAACATCATACTCTTTACAACAGGGCTCGGCACGCCGACTGGCAACCCGATCGCTCCGGTGATCAAGGTGTCGTCCAACACGAAACTGGCCCAGCGTATGCCAGACATCATTGATGTGGACACAGGCCCGGTGATAGCCGGTGAGAAAACCATTGAAGAGATGGGTGAGGCGATGCTGGACTATATCATTGAAGTAGCCAGTGGCAACATCCAGTCTAAAGCCCAGCAGTTGGGTCAGGATGACTTTATACCTTGGAAACGTGGCGTATCACTGTAATACGCCTGATTGATAATAGATTGTTATTGCGTTTGTTAAATGAGGTGAAGGCCGGTTCTTCTTAGGAGGAACCGGCCTTTTTTATATACCCAAGCTTAGCAGGTGATAAATTACTTTGTGCTGAAACGTACAGTTTTGATCGCACCCTTGAACCAGGAGCGCTTATCCATGCGGGTGCCAATGGAAGTGCTGGCAGAAGGACTTATGGGCAGGTAAGTAATCTCTCCCGACACCTCTTCAAATCCATTTACAAAGCCTTTCATCTGACCCTTGCTGTAATGTAGTTTGATGGTTGCCCATTCATTAACCGGATGGGTCTTGGTAGAGTCGATCAGGGTAAGGGCTGCGTTTTCGGTCCGCATGAAGAAGTCGGCATACCACTGTTGCCGGTTATTGAGCCGAAGCTCGATCAAAATTCTCCGATCCGGGTTAGCAGGGTCCTGTATGTGCAGAAAGCGCTGCTCCACGTTTTCAGGATAGCCAGCAAAGGGCTTAAACTCCACCTCTATTTCAAACTCCTCTGCTCCGGCAATCGGGTTAGAGTTAATCAGCAACCCATCGTCTATACCATCAAATGCAATCGCCAGTCCATGCTCCCCTGCATTGATTACCTCTGGGCTCCCCCACACAGTCGGCTGATGCCCCGCAATCGACGTCAGAGAATTCACTTGCCATACCTTTACATCAGACTGCGATGCCTGTGTACTGAGACTGAAACAGCTTATACCTGACAGGCAAGTGATGCCGAGCATCACACCTGCTACAGCGCATTTCCACCGCGGCCGCGGCTGTTTATCTTTCTCTCTCATACCTATACCTGGCAGCATTTAGATCTGAAGTATCAGCCAACTACTTCTTTACGATTCTATCTGCCAGCTCCAACTGCTGGGATTTTACTTCAGCCAGCACCAGCTGCGCCATCTTCCGGGCCCCCAGTTCACTGAAATGGGTGTTATCATCTTTGCCATCGGGATAATTTGGGTGTTCGCCGGCTTCTAGTTGCAGAAACAGGTGCTTTGAGGTCTCTACGCCGAACTGCTGCAGCAGCTCCTGACTTTTCTTGTCCAGATCGATAAGAGGCACTTTGTGCTTCTTCGCTACCTCCCGTACAATGGCCGAATAGGTGTCATGCGTTCCGACGATCTTACCAGCTTCGTCGAACTGGCGACGGGCTGCTGGCGTGATCAGCACAGGTATAGCTTTCTTCTTTCTGGTTTCATGTACGAACCGTGCCAGGTTAGCGCGGTATTGGACCTGCGGGGTGTAGCTTTTTTTGGTCTCCACTTCGTCGTTGTGCCCAAACTGGATAAACACATAGTCGCCAGCCTGCAGGTTTTCGGCTACAGGTTGCCACAGGCCTTCTTCTATAAAAGTGCGGGTGCTGCGGCCGTTTTTTGCCCGGTTGTCCACTGTCACGCTCGAATCGAAGAAATGCACAAATGGCATTCCCCAACCCGTCTCCGGATAGGCTTTCGTTTCTTTGATGGAGATGGTGGAGTCACCGATCAGGTATACCTTGATGGGCTGCTTCTGTTGGGCAGGAAGCAATGCCATTAGTAATGTAGTCGCCAACAATAGGAATATTTTCATACGATCACACTAAATTATTTTAACATCTGTTACTTTAAAATCAGGGCCTTCCCAAGGGTGGGTGCTGTAGCTGTTATAGGATGAATGCAACAGTACTGATGCCCTGAAGAGCCTAAATTCTAACGCCTATACCTTCGACGAACGTTCTGTCTCAGCCAGCATTGGTACTCCCCTTTTACAAAGCTGTAGGGCCAGGCCCCAAGGATCGCGCAGCATCACCAGATGCGAACCATCTTCCAGGTGCTGTTCGGAGGCAAGTGTGGCTCCAGCTGCCATCAGTCGGTTTTTATCTGCTGTCGGATCTTCAGAAACAAAGGCCAGGTGCACCAGCAGCGGGTTCATTTCCCGGTAAGCCGGCACTTCGTCAGCCGGGTTGAGGTATATCTCCACCATAACCCTCCCGCTGTCATCGGCCAGAAAGGTCATAAAAGGCGCCTGCTCCATCTGCCGCACAATTGTCATACCCAGGTACTCTACATACCAGGCCGCCATGGCTACCGGGTCTTCTACATTCAGCGCAAAGTGCTCTAATTTCATAAAGGTATTCTCTCTTCGTACTTATTTCAGCCACTTCTCCAGCCACTCAAAAGCATCGTTCTGCATGGCGATGGTCATGGAGTGCGGCACGTCGTAATAGCTAGCCTTGAATTTATCTGCAGCCTTCATTTTGCTGTAGATGCCGGTCAGTTTTGTTTCTGCAGCTTTCATACCAACTGGGTTGAATAGCTTGTCCTGCTGACAGTTCTGCACCAACAGCGGACGGGGTGCATTCAGCGAAGCCACATCGGGCAAGTCCAGGTATTGGTACTGCCTCGGCACATATATCATCCAGGTATGGCGCACATGCTCCTGCAGCATGTGCTCGTAGGTAGTCGAAAAGGCCGCCACTACACCTGTCTTAATCCTGGCATCGAGACCAAAAAGGTACGTGCTACGCAATCCGCCCAGCGACAAGCCGATGCAGCCAATCCGTTCCGGGTCTACCTCCGGGCGCGACAACAGGTAGTCAATCGCTACTCTGTCGCTGTGCACGATCATGCCGAGCCAGGTGGTTCCGGCTGTCAGGATGGTCTTGTTCATTGGTATCTCCTGTTCACCGGCAAACTTGTTATAAGCTTTGATGTTCTCGCTCTCGTCTTCCGTGACTTTGTCATAATAGGACTTCGTGTTTCTATCGCTTACCAGTTCCGGGTCCAGCTTCTGCGAGCCAAAATATGGCGCGTCCGGCGAGAGCACCACAAAGCCTCTTTTGGCCAGTTCGTCGGCATAAGCTCTGCCTTCGTACAGGTTCTGAATATACGCTACCAGCACCTCCGGCTGATCATCAGTGATACTGTGTTTTTCTTTCCCGAAAAAGTAAAAGCCGCCATGATCGTGTAAGGCAATGATGGCCGGAGCAGGTTTGGTCAGATTATCAGGTATAAGCAGAAAGGCTTTTGTCTGCTGGCCTGAGCTTACGTTGTAGCGCACCAGGTGCTGGGTATAGCCATCGCGCTTGGTGGTACTAAGAACTTCACTCTGCAATGGTACAGGGTCCGGGTTGTAAGCCAGCAACTCCTGCAGTTTTCCCTTCGCTTCCTTCCGCCACTTTTCTGTATTGCGGTGCTTACTGTTCAGGTATGAGAGGCTGCTGTTATTTTTAGCAGCATGAGATTGGAGCAGCGGATAAAAGTTACCCACATCTGACTTCTGTGCATCGGCAGTGGCAGCTACCAACAGCAGCCATACACATAAGTATACCTTCGCTATTAGTTGCCATCTCTTGCTCAACATCTGGTTGATTACCTTCACAATGTACACGTAAGCAGGTATAAGCGTCCCTGACAGGGGCTATATCTTAGTTTAATTTCAGCAAATAAGTTTTTCCTTTTTCAGTAGCCAGGTCAAGCTCCAGCACACCGGCTATACTTCCCTCATGCAGCTGTGCTTTATCTGACACCAATGGCTCTTTGATAGCTGCTCTCTGGTAAAAGAAGTTTGGATTTTCACCAGTCGCTTCTTTCAGGTTACCCTTACCAGCTAATTGCAAGAGTTCGCTTGTTCTGATACGGCAGTTGCCACCGAGTTTGGAATGGATTTTTACTGTTTTCACTTTTCCTGCCTCCCAAGCCATGTCTATCACAAAACCGCCTCTTGCTACCAGTCCTTTTACCTCACCGTTTTGCCACACATCGGGCAGGGCCGGAAGCACATGCAGCGCTCCATCATGACTTTGAAGCAACATTTCAGCTATACCTGCCGTGCAACCAAAATTACCGTCAATCTGGAAAGGTGGGTGTGCGTCGAACAGGTTCGGGTAAGTGCCTCCACTCTCTCCTTTGCCTTCCAGTCCGGCAGGTGTCAGTTGGTCCTGTATCAGTTTATAGGCACGGTTGCCATCCAGCAGCCTTGCCCACAGGTTCACTTTCCAACCCATTGACCAGCCTGTAGATTTGTCACCCCGGTAAACAAGCGAGTTTTTGGCAGCTTCAAACAAATGAGGATGGCTATAAGGCGAAACCTGATTGCTCGGGAATAAGCCATAAAGATGGGAAACGTGTCGGTGTTTATCATCTTTCCGATCTAAGTCCTGCAACCACTCCTGCAATTGGTTATGCTGCCCTATCTGCATAGGAGGCAACCTGTCTTTCATGGTGCGTAGTGAGTCGGCAAAAGCCAGATCAGTATGCAGCACTTCGGAAGCTCTAATCACATTGCTGAAAAGATCGAAGATAAGCTGGTTATCCATGGTGGTTCCGGCGGCAATAGACACTCCGCTCTGATGTTTGTTCTCCGGCGACATAGACGGACTTACCACCAACCATTTGTTCGTTGGTTCCTCTTGCAACACATCGGCGTAGAACATGGCTGCACCTTTGAGCACCGGGTATACCTCTTTCAAAAAAGCCTGATTGCCGGTATACAGATAACGCTGCCACAGATGCTGCGTCAGCCAGGCTCCTCCCATAGGCCACAGACCATAAAAAGCACCATCAATAGGGCCGGTCATCCGCCAGATGTCCGTGTTATGATGCATCATCCAGCCGCGGGCCCCATACATTTTGGCAGCACTTTCTTTACCGGCCTGCGAGAGGTCTTTCAACATGCCAAACAGGGGTTCGTGCATTTCTGAAAGATTGGTTACCTCAGAAGGCCAATAATTCATTTCAGTGTTGATATTGACAGTATACTTGCTATCCCAGGACGGTGCGATTTTGTCGTTCCAGATGCCCTGCAGATTAGCGGGCTGCGTACCTGGCTGTGAGCTGGAAATAAGCAGGTAGCGTCCAAACTGAAAATACAGTGCCGCTAAATGCGGGTCGTTCGAACTAGCAAAAGCAGCCAGGCGTTTGTCCGTTGATTTCTGCATAGCTGCTGTCGTGCCCAGGTTCAGAGAAGCACGGTCGAAGTAGTTTCTGTAGAAGGCAATATGCGCTGCCTTTGCTTTCTTATACCTCTTCTTAACGGCACTGGCCAGTAAACTTGCTGCTTTTGCCTCGCTATTGCCACTCAGGTCTTTGTAGTTTTTAAAGTTTGTACCGATGGAGATATAAATCGTGGCGGCATTGGCTCCGCTAACCCGTACGCCTTCCGCTGTGCTGGATATCTTGCCTCCCTCCGCTGCAGGTTTAACACGCGTCTCAAATTTAACTTTCCCTTTTTTGTTGTCTGCATCACCCGAAACACCGCTTAGAAAAAGCTGGTTATCCTGTGTTCTTACCATGTAACTTTTGTGTGGACTATCGGCTGTGAGTGTAAAGTTTATACTTTTAGGCTTATCTGCTGTAAGCCGCACGATCACAACATCATCCGTGAATGATGAAAATACATCCCGCTTGAACGTGACGCCGTTTACTTTGTAAGAGACGGAGGCAACAGCCTGCTGAATATCCAGGTCGCGGTAATAGTCTGTGGCTTGCTCGTGGCCCGGAAAGGAAATAAACAGATTCCCGACTGGCTGATAAGGCATACCATAATTGTTATCGGCGGCAGGTTGGCGGGGAATCTTTTCATAAGCCAGATCATGCGCTTCCTTATGCCTCCCTGCCATAATAAGTGCTCTGATTTCGGGCAATGCGCTATGTAGAGCAGGCAACACATTATTACCCGGTTCACCGGCCCAAACTGTCTCTTCATTTAGCTGCAACTGTTCCTGTGCCGGCTGGCCAAAAACCATGGCTCCTAATCGCCCGTTTCCAAGTGGCAGAGCTTCATTCCAGTTGTTGGCAGGCTGTTTATACCAAAGCTTGTGGTACATACTGGCTTCGTTTTGGGCCGAAGCGCTACTTACACCAAACCAAAGTGAGATTACAAGCCATAAGAAGTGTCGTCTGATGTTCATATCATCCAATAGGGTTATAGGTCAATGATTCCATGCTCTCCACGGGTATAATAGCCCGGAGCCGTAACTCAGTTGCGTTACTTCTTCGCTGCAGCGTCTCCTTTCAAACTCTTCATCCCGTTAAACACAAGCTGTGCAACCGCTGTAGCACCCTCACCTTTAAAATGCGTGTTATCCTTCTGCCCGTCAGGGTATGCTACATATTCACCGGGCGCCAGGTGCATGAAATAATGCTTTGTTACATAATCCTGACCTTTGGCAGTGAAGTGGTCAATGGAAAGCTGCGTCAGATCGATTAGCTGCACGTTCAGTTCCTTAGCAACATCTTTTACTGCCTGTGGGTACTCGCCGTGCACATTGCTTAACTGGCCATCTTTCCAAGGGTAGTTGCGGTTCACCGGTGTAATCAGAATCGGAATCGCTTTCTTTTGGCGGGTCTGGTTCACGTACAGGCGCAGGTATTCTTTGTAGGCTGTTACATTGGTGTAGCGCTCCGGCTTGTTCTCGGCAGCATCGTTGTGCCCAAACTGAATCATGACCAGATCATCTTTCTGCAGCGAGCGAACAACCGCCGACCAGCGGCCTTCTTCAAAGAAAGTACGTGTGCTGCGTCCGCCTCTTGCTCTGTCATCTACCACCACACTGTCTGCCTTAATCAGGTGCCGGAGTTTGGCAAGACTGTCAGGCCGCATGAAAGGTTGAAACATCTGCCCCCAGCCGGCCACCGGGTAGCGCTTGAGCATATAGTCTTCCTCTTCATAATCGCCTGTATAGTCAGCCACGGTGGAGTCGCCGATCAGGTATACCGTCACTGTTTTCTTCTTGAAAGGAATAAAGGCCATCAGCGCCAGGCACAGTGCCAACACTGCTAATGTGCTTCCTGTTTTTCTATTCATCTTTTTCTTCTTTTGAATGATGTGCTATAGCCAGAGCGTTTGAGAATGATAAAAAAGCATGGCTTAAAAGAAACCATGCTTAGTAATTTTCAAATGAAAGTCTTTGCTACTCCAGATTGAGCGCAGTGCTGTTTAGGTCTTTGCCTTTCGAAACCTGATTGGCAGCGTCCTTAAAGTCTTTTTTATCAAGTTTTACATTGCTTGTCTTCGGGCCCAGCACCTTTACCACAGGCTCTTTGCTCGCGCTGTAGGTAAACCCGGTGATATCAATGTTCTTGCTGTTGAAAATGGTTAATGCTGGTCCTTGTTCTGCTTCTACCTTCACATTTTTGAGCACAATGCCGTCAGAATCTACCGCCGTTATCCCTTTCTTGGCTTTCAGTACGGCATTTTCAATGTTCACATTTTGCAGGTTCATCTCCGGCAGTCCTTGCAGCGCCAGCGCCTCGTCAGCTCCTGCCACGCGTATATTTTTCATGTAGATGTTCTTGAACGATGGTGTCTTTTCTGTCACCGGCTCCAGCTTTTCTTCCTTCTTAGCCCCGCCTTGCTCGGCATCCATGGTAGGTGAGTTACCGCCATAGAATAGATTAAAACTGATGGCCTGTGTGGGGATGTTTATCATGTCGATGTTGGAGATCCAGATGTTTTCCACCACACCGCCACGGCCGCGTGTGCTTTTGAAGCGTAGTCCGATGTCGGTGCCAATGAACGTACAGTTAGACACGTGTACGTTTTTTACGCCGCCAGACATTTCGCTACCTACCACAAAGCCACCGTGGCCATGGTAAACCACGTTGTTTTTCACGATCACATTTTCGGTGGGCATACCGCGATCGCGTCCGTCTTTGTCTTTACCGGATTTGATGCAAATGGCGTCATCACCTACGTCGAAGGTGTTGTTATACACCACGGCGTTCTTGCATGACTCCAAGTCCAGACCGTCGCCGTTCTGCGAGTACCATGGGTTGCGCACCGTCAGGTTGCGGATGGTCACATCTTCGCACATAAGTGGGTGCAGGTTCCAGGCAGGTGAGTTCTGGAAGGTAGGTCCGTCCAGCATCACTTTCTTACTGTTCACAATGCTCAGGAGCACCGGGCGCATGAAGTCTTTTATCGGCTCAAATTGTTCTTTCTCCGTCAGATCAAGTGGCACGTTGAAATTGCCGGTTGTAGCCCCGTTCTTTGAGCTTTGAGAAGGATACCAGATCTTGCCATCGTCGCTCAGCACACCACCGGAATTCACCAGGTTCTTCCACTGCGCGTCGGTCATTTTGCCTTTCTTCACCGGGCGCCAAGCATCGCCATTTCCGTCAAAAACGCCTTTACCGGTAATAGCCACATTCTCCAGACCATATCCTGAGATCGGTGACTGGCAGCGGAAAGTATTGAGTCCTTCGAAGCTGGTCTTCACAAGCGGATAGTCGTCGAAATCTTTGCTGAACAAAATCAGTGCACCGTCCTCTGCATGCAGGTTGATGTTACTTTTCATCACAATCGGGCCCGTGTACCACATACCACGTGGTATCACTACCGTGCCGCCACCTTTGGCGGACACATCGGCAATGGCTCTTTCAAAGGCTTGTGTATTTTTAGTGAGGCCATCGCTTACAGCCCCAAAATCAGTGATGCTGACACGGTAGCTGCCGAACGTTGGCTCCTGCACACGCGGCATATCGAACTCGATGCCTTCGTATACCCAATCGGTGTTGGCAGTGCTGGCTGCTGCTACAGGAGCAGTGGCATTGGCTGTAGCTGTAGCGGCTGGCTGTTGCTGGCAACCGAACTGCAGGGTGCCGGCTATACCTGCCAACAGGAACAAGCGATTTTTTAAGAACTTCTTCGTAATCATATCTTAAGCGTTAATCTCTTATTGAAATTTTAGTCGTATTTGGGGTGATTCGGAACCAGTCTACATCAGCAAAGCCGGAGTCGTTTGTTTTGCCGGGGCGGGTCGCGAACAAGCCTACTTTGGCTCCTATCCAGCGGCCGGGTACAGCCGTGAAAGGAGCGCCCACATTTTTAAAAGCACTGCCGTCTTCACTATAGCTGAATTGGCACGTTGCGTCTTTGCCCACGTTCACCCGAAAATAAACCTCACTGCCATTCAATTTGCCCAACACCTCCTCTTTCTCCGGTGTGCCTTTATCGGATTTAATAGCCGTGTTGTAAGTCAGGTATAGCCCGTCCGGTTTGCTCAGCAGTGATACATAGGCGTAGTTCTCGCCCATTACGATCAGGCCGGTGCGCTCGTCCTGCAGCTTTGGGTTTGGCGTGAATTTGAGTTTGGTAGTAGTCGTGAAGGTCTCTGCCGGGAACTTCTGCAGCAAAAGGTTCGGCACATCCCAGTAGTTCTTGAAATCTTCAGGAAGCTGCTCCGTGAACAGGCGCAGCTGTCCTTTGGTGCCGGTTGGGAAGGCCCAGGTTGATTTTGGGTTGGCATGCCACTGCCACTGCAGTCCTAAGCTATGGCCATCGAATTCGTCAGACTCAGGAGGTGTGGCCACCGGGTATACCTTGCCTACGTTTGGCTTCTGGTAGGTCAGCACAGGCTCACCTTTTCCGTCGCCGTCTTTGTCTATACCTATCACCGGCCAATCATTCACCCACTTTATCGGGTTCAGGTGCACCACACGGCCATAGGCTTCTATGTCCTGAAAGTGAATAAACCAGTCTTCGCCTGTCGTGGTCTCTACCCAGGCACCCTGGTGCGGACCATTGATCGGCGTAGTGCCTTGGTCCATCACGATCTTTTCTTCATAAGGACCATATACATTCTTCGAGCGCAGTACTAGCTGCCAGCCAGTAGACACGCCACCGGCCGGTGCAAAAATGTAATAGTAGCCGTTGCGCTTATAAAACTTCGGCCCTTCCACGGTCGGATGCGCGTCATGCCCATCAAATATCATCATACCCTCGTCCAGCACTTCCGTGCCATCCGGCTTCAGTTTGTTAATGGTGAGAATACTTTTTATACCTGCCCGGCTACCTGCCCAGCCATGTACCAGATAGGCTTTGCCATCTTCGTCCCAAAGCGGACAAGGGTCAATCAGACCTTTGCCTTCCTTCACCAGCACCGGCTTCTCCCATTGTCCGGCGGGATCTTTGGTCTTCACCATGTAAATACCGAAATCCGGATCGCCCCAGTAGATGAAAAACTCACCGTTATGGTGCCGGATAGCAGGCGCCCATACCCCGTTACCATGCTGTGGCTTTGAGAAATGATCGTAAGGCGTATTGCGGTCGAGTGCATAGCCGATGATGCTCCAGTTCACCAGGTCATTGGAGTGCAGAATCTGCAAACCAGGTATAGCATTGAAGCTCGAAGAGGTCATGTAATAATCTGAACCCACCTGCACCACATCTGGGTCGGAGTAGTCGGCGTACAGAATGGGATTCTTATACCTGCCATCGCCTAGATCAGACACCCATACCTCTGAAATGGCACTTGGTGTTTGCTGTATTGTCTCTGCAGTTGCGTTTGTACTTTCTTTCTGCGCCAGGCCTGAACAGGAACTGAGCAGTACGGAAAAACAAACGGCAGCATAAAGTACAGGTTTCTTAGTCATAGCGAAGGGGTTTAATGTTGCAAAGGTTTATTTACTGGCCGCGACGTAAGGTTGTCCCGGTATCCAGCCATTGAATATTTTTTCTAAGGTATAGTCATCGAGTTGTCTTTTCTTGAGCTGATGAGCCCATTTCACTCGTTTTCCGGCTTTGGCACCCGGCCCTTTGGAATTGTACTCGGCATAAAATGCTGTCTGCTCTGCCTCAGGTTTGCTCCAGTTGTGCCAGCCCTCCGGCTTGATGTGCGACCCCATGTAACTGTTGATGAATACCGTTTTGGCATGCGGCCTCCAGGGGCGGCCCAGGTAGTAAGAGCCTTTCGGGGCGTCGCCGGTGAGGCGACAGTTTAGGAAAACAAAACCATACGGTGCTCCCTCCACTGTTGAGGCAGCGGTCACATAGCTGCCCCCTTTCTTACTGTAGATTTCGCAGTTGTCGAACACAGCCGTTGACCAGCCAAAGATAAAGTCGGTAGTGCCTTCGATGTAACAATTCTTGTAATACTGGCGGCTCTTCTCGCCATGCGGGTATAGCGTGTCCTGGTTACCCAGAAAGCGGCAGTTGGTAAACATCACCCGGTCGCCGTCGATGCGCACCGCCACCGCCTGCCCTACCGGGCCAGCGGAGTTCTCAAAGGTGATGTTCTCGGCTGAAAAGTCGTCCCCGAACACAAAAAAACTGGTAGAGCCTGTCGTGCCCATCTCCTCGCCAAAACGGTTCTTTTTAGAGGCGTAGTCGTCATAGGTCAGGATGGTATGCTGCACATCCTCTCCTACCAGTTTCACCATGGTTTTAGAGGTAGGGAGCACCAGTTTTTCTTTGTACACCCCGTTTTTAATGAAGATCGTCGTGGTGTTCTTGCGGAAATCCGGTACGGCATGGACAGCTTCCTGAACCGACCTGAAATCACCGCTGCCGTCTTGGGCAACGACAAAATCATAGGCAGAAGTCTGTGCCTTTGCCAGCGCAAATTGAAAGAGTAAAGTGATCAGTAACAGGTAAGTTTTCAATGTCATGCTTGCTTTATGCATTTGCTATACCTTATCGTGCAGCAGCCGCGCTTTTCAGTTCTTCAAATTCAATGGAGGCCATGATGAACGGACCTACCGCCTTGGGGTCGTTATCGCGTTTCGGCTCGGAGATGTAGTACTCGTAGGTGCCTTCGCGGTAAGGTTTGCCACCCAGCCCGGCCACAGCGCAAACTTCTGTGATGCTGATGCCGCCGTCTGCATCCTGACGGATGAAGTTATCCAGTATACCCTGATAGCCCTTGGTAGCCGCCTGCATGTAGCGCTGGTCGAGGTAGCCCTTCTTGCTGGCTTTTACCAGAAAGTAAGTGAACATGCTCGAAGCCGAAGATTCCAGGTAATTGCCCTCACGACCGCCCTGATCCACTACCTGCCACCAAAGGCCGGTTTTGGGATCCTGATACTGCACAATAGCCTTTGCCAGCTTTTGGGTGATCTGCAGAATCTCGGCACGTTTCGGGTGGTCCTGCGGAAAGTGGTCCAGCACATCGACCAGTGACATAGCAAACCAGCCCATGGCGCGGCCCCATACCTCCGGCGAACGGCCAGTCTGTGGATCTGCCCACTGCTGCTCGCGGCTCTCGTCCCAACCGTGGTGGTAGAGACCCTTTTCCGGATTCCAGGTATACTTGTCAACTAAAATGATCTGCTTGGCCACATCATCAAACAAAGCGGGCTCGTTATATTTGGCGGCATACTCTGCCAAAAAAGGCGAAGCCATATACAGGCCGTCGAGCCACATCTGGTGCGGGTATACTTTCTTGTGCCAGAAGCCGCCTTCACTCGTGCGCGGGTGCGTGCGCATCTGGTCGCGCAGGTTGTCAAATGCTATTTTATACCTTTCGTCGCCCGTTTCCTCGTAAAGCTTGATCAGGAACTTGCCCGGGTTCACACGGTCAATGTTATAATCCAGTTTCTTGTAAGTGCGGATAGTGCCGTCTGCCGTGATCATGGTGTCGGCGAAGGTCTTGATGTAGTTGAGGTATTTCTCGTCGCCGGTCTTCTTCCATACCCGCTCGAGGGCGCTGGCAAACAGACCCTGGGTATAGTCCCACTTCGGCTTCGGCTGAAAATCGATCATCCAGCCCTCCGGACTGCGCTTCATCTCTGAGTCGGCCATCTGCACGAACCATGGTTTAGCGTCCTCCTGTGTCACAGACTGTTGCTGTTGCGCCGTGTCGCTTGTTTTGCAGGCGGTAGTCAGGAGTATCAGGGCGGCTATTGTATAGCGTATCAGTTTCATAAGTTTGTTGTATTGCGTAGGCTTTTCAGCTTCCTTGTTCTTTCTAATTATTTTGTGCTTGCGGCGCTTGCCTTCTTCAGCGTGGGCTTCCAGTTGTCTTTGCCAGCCAATATTGTTTCCACGGTATAGCGTTTGGCTTCTTTATCCGTCAATTGTTTTGCCCATGCCACTCGTTTCTCAGGCATAGCACCGAGTCCAGAGGAGTTGTACTCAGCATAAAAAGCCGTCTGCTCCGCCTCCGGTTTGTTCCAGTTGTGCCAGCCTTCCGGACGAATGTGCTGCCCGAGCTTTGTATTCAGAAAAACTGTCTGCGCAAAAGGCCTCCACGGGCGACCTAGGTATACCTTGAGTTTGTCGTCAGCTGCAGTCACCGTGCAGTTTAGAAAGACAAATCCGAATGGCTGCCCTTCGGGTGTAGAAGCCGCTGTGATGTAAGAGTTCTTCTTGCACTGGATGGTGCAGCGCTCAAACACCGAGGTGGCCGGCCCGAAAATAAAGTCAGTCGTACCCTCGATGTAACAATCCACGAAGTATTGCCGGCTGCCGCCCACGCCCACATAGAGCGTGTCCTGGTCGCCGACAATGCGGCAGTTCCGGAACACCGCCCGGTCGGCCTCCACGTGCAGCGCCACGGCTTGGCCTACCGGTCCGGCAGTGTTCTCGAAGGTAATGTTTTCGGCCCTGAAGCCATTGCCCTGCACCAGCACGGTATAGGAGGTAAAGGTATTGATATCGCCTTTGCCCGAATAATCGTCCCAGGCAATGATTGTTTTATGTTTGTCTTCCCCAATCAGGTGGATGTCTGTTTTCCAGGAAGGAATCACTACCTTTTCCCGGTAAGTGCCGTTCTTCACAAACACTTCCACACCCCCAACTGGGAAGGCAGGTATAGCATCGATCGCCTCTTGCACACTGGTATAGTCGCCGCTGCCGTCCTGGGCCACCACCAGCTTTTTGTGCTGTGCCTGTGCCGCCCAGAGGCTAAGTGAAAGTAGTATGGTCAGGAAGTATTTCATTTACTACAATTCGGTTGTCGGTTTTACTAAACTGTTCAGGTATACCTCCAAGTTGGTGTACTGCTTGTCTAAGGAATAGCCAGCCGCATCAGCCGGGTCATTCGGGTTCAGGTTGTGCTGCAATTCCCAGGCATCTGGCATGCCGTCTTGGTCCTTGTCTTCGGGTGCAGGCGCTGACTTCAGTTCCGGCCATCCACCTACATCCTGCTGTGAATCGATGATACCGTTTTTCTTGCTGCCGCTGGTTGGTTTACCGGAGCGCACATCAGCTACCACCCGGACATCCACCGCGTCTCGCTTATGACTGGCTCCGGCATGGGCCAGCACCAGTTCGTAGGCCTGTGCGGCGCTTTGTTCTTTGATGGCTGCCACCTCAAAAGGATTAACCGCTCGGGCAGAATCCGGGTGATTAGCCTGCACACCGCCTGCCCAGTTGTTTTTGGTGATGGCCGGGTATCCCTCTACATGGTTTCCATTTACATAAAATTTCCCGTATGGCTGCGAAGGGTTTACGATGCGATCTTCTTTGGAAGAGTTCGTAGCCGGGCCTGCCTTGTAGTAATTGTTCACCATGTTATAGCGGCCTTTCTCCCCTCCGTATGAACTGTTGTGCACCCAGTTGAAGATGACGTTGTTTCGGAAATCCACCAGTTCTTCCGGGCTGTTCGGCGTGGATTTGGAGCCGGAGAAACGCGGTGTGCGGCTGCTGTGGTTAGCGATCAGGTTGTGGTGAAAGCTGGCGCGCTCTCCTCCCCAGATGCCACCATAACCATGGTCTCCCTTGGCATGCACCGATCTATTCAGGCTCTCTGAAACAATGCTCCACTGCAGTGTGAAGTTCTTGTTGCGGTAAAAAGAAGCGCACTCGTCTGTGGCCCAGCTCATGGAGCAATGGTCAATGATGATGTTGCTTCGGCCTTTGTTGCCACTTAAAGCGTCTTCCTGCTGCTCTGTCACGTCTCCCAACCGGAAACGCAGGTAGCGCAGAATCACATTATCGGCCTTAATGCTCACTGGATAGTTGCGGATGGTGATACCATCGCCCGGAGCCGACTGGCCAGCAATGGTTACATCGCCATTGTTGATGTCAAGTGGCTCTTTGAGCGCTATCGTACCTGACACGGCAAATACAATTATGCGTGGGCCTTTTTTCTGGATGGCCTTGCGCAAACTGCCTTCCCCACTGTCTTCTAAATTGGTCACGTACACGACCTGTCCGCCACGGCCTCCGGTCGTGTATTTGCCAAAGCCCTCCGCCCCCGGAAAAGCCAGTGGCTTTGTGTCAGCAGGTATAGCCGGACTTGTGGATGCTGTTACTGTATCTCCGGAAGACCCGACAGGTATACCTGTCGGGTGCGATGCGCACCCGGCCAGGCATACTACCAATAGCGCCACGCTATTTGATATCAGTTTCTTTAGGTCGTTTCGGGTTATCATGCTGTTAATTTCTATGCTTCAGGTATAAGTGTTCTTTTCAGGGCTATACCTTATTTGTCTTTCTTTAAAACTTTACCTGCACCGGATTTGCCAGCTCACGAGCTGTTCTGTCCAGGTACTGCAGGAAAGCGGCTTCATCTTTTATACCTTCCGGCTCCAACTCCCAGGCAGCCAGGTAGTAGTACTCGAGCTTGTTGCCGTTTGGCTTTAGCTTCACCACATGGCTGTGCTCATCTGTGGTAAATTCCATAAAATCCTGCGGACGGAAAAGCACGGCTATACCCAAGTTGTCGCCTTCGCCGTTCAGACTCTGCTTGCCATATGTGGCGATATAGCCCCATTCGCCGCTGCCGCCATTTTTAGTGTGCAGCTTAGCTCGTTTGTCTTTGATCAGACCGGTGGCCAGATTCTGCGGCTCGTCACCCGCTATACCTACCTGGTGGTGCGTCAGCCGTGTGCCGGCGTGTATGTTGATGTTGGAATTAATATTGAGCTCCATGTCGGCAATTTTCCAGCCGTAGTAGTTTGTTCGGATGGACGAGTAAACCGGCCCGTTTTCAGTGATCACGCTGATCATGCTGTCGGTTTCGGCCATGCGGTTAGCGGCCCCATTTTGGAAGTGTGCCAGTGTGCCCACCCCCAGCGACTTGGCTACTTTCAACACATCCATGCCCCAGTCCTGCAGTTCGTGGTACGAGTCATAACCATCCTGCCCTGCTTTGTGCAGCACCATGTCATGGGTGGTTTTGCCAAACACATCGGTGCCATTGCGCCAGTCCAGGTAAAAGCGGTAGCCGACTTTGTCAGACTCCCAGCCCGGACCCTCGTAGCGGATGTAGTAAGAGTGGTCGGTCACTTCGTCCGGCACCCGCAGCGAATCCACGTTCTGGAACGTGCCCCCAATGTACTTGCGGTCTTTGAACGCACCGCCCACTTTGTGGGATAGCTCAGCCTGCGTACGCTTGGTATAGTTGCGGCTGGCCTCTCCGTTCTCTTTGTAGCGCACTGTCAGGGTACGGCTCGCTTTTGGGGCCATCTTATCAAGCACCAGGTATACGCCCGGCTTATCGCCGTCTTTGTGGTTGTACTGGCTTGCTATTTCTGTCTTGCCATCGAGCACAACAAATGCTTTTGGATTAAATGCCGGATACTTCTTCTGCAGCTCCTGCGCATTCAGGTATACCGGAGCGCTTTCACGCTCCTGGCTCATCGGGTTGGTCACTTTTACAGTGAAGGACTTTGGGTATTCTTTGCGCAGATCCTGCGCCGAAAGGTTCATGCTCAACAGGGCCGCTGCTACGAGCAGAGCTCCCTTCTTCCATACCTTATTCTTGTATTTCATCTTCTTTGCTATCGTCTTTATTTCACCTGCTCTTTTATGATATCGCTCACCAGGCTGTTGATGTACACTTCGATATCGTCGTAGGCAGTGCTTAGATTTCTTTTATCCTGCGGCTTACCCGGATCCAGTTTGTGGGCAATTTCCCAGTCGTCAGGTATTCCGTCACCGTCTGTGTCTTTCGGGGCAGGCTTTGATTTCAGCTCCGGCCAACCGCCCACATCCTCCTGCGAGTCGATGATGCCTTTGGTGCTGCCGTTAGAACCCGGCGCCGTGAATGAGTTGTTGCGCACATTGTCGATCACCCGTTGGTCCACTGCGTCGCGTACCAGCGATGCACCACCATAGGTCAGCACTCTTTCATAAGCAACCTCAGCCGTATGCGTGGTCACATTGTTGTTGATCGGATGCGGAGATTCCAGGCGCATAACGGCCTTGTCGGCGGCAGAAACGGTGCCGTAGCTGCCATGAAACTGGTTGAATACCCCATAGGTCCAGTTGTCGTTCGTGGCGCGGGCACTTCCCTCCACCACATTGCCGTCGATGTAGAACTTGCCCCAAATATCGTATACCTCCGTGCCGGGTATCTTATTTTTATCAATAGAGAAAATGCGTTCTTTTTTGGTGGTGACAGGCCCTGGCTTGTAGTAGTTGTTTACAATGTTGATGTTCATGCCCTCGCCGCCATAGGCGCTGTTGTTTCCCCAGTTAAAGGTCACATTGTTGCGCATGTCCACCAGGTCGGTCAGGGCAAAGGCTTTGCCGGCTTCCTCACCGAAGCGTGGGTTGCGGCTGTCGTGGTGAGCCAGCAGGTTGTGGTGAAACGAAGCGTTTTTGCCGCCCCATATACCACCGTAACCATGTGCTCCTTTTGCGTGGGCTGAGTTGCGCAGACTCTCCGAAATAATGCACCACTGCAGCGTAAAATTCTCGTTGGCGTAAAAAGACACACACTCGTCAGTCGACCAGCTCATGGAGCAGTGGTCGATGATGATGTTCTTGCGAAATCGTCCTTCCAGCGCGTCGGCTTCCTGTCCGGCCGTGTCTCCCATCCTAAAGCGCATGAAGCGGATGATCACATTATCGGCATTCACCACCACCGGGTAGTTGCGAATCGTAATACCGTCGCCTGGGGCTGTTTGTCCGGCAATGGTCAGATCGCCGTTGCTGATGGTCAGCCTGGAGTTCAGAGCGATTGTACCGGATACTTCAAACACGATGATCCTCGCACCCGGCGTAGCAACTGCGGCCCGCAGACTGCCTGTACCCGAGTCATTCAGATTCGTCACTTTGATCACCTTGCCACCTCGTCCACCTGTCGCATCTTTCCCGAAACCTTCCGCTCCCGGAAAGGCTAGCGCTTGCTCCACCACAGGCACAGGTCCCTCGGCCGTAGGCTCTTCCACCTTTGGCTCGGGCTCGGGCTTGCTTTTGCAGGCCGCAAACGACAAGGAAAGCCCTAAGGCAGTCAGGCATACCCACAATCCTGTTTTGGAAGCACTTCGAGACATGGCAGGCTAGTGTTAAAGTTGGTGTGGCCTATTACAGGCCACACCTGTTTTGTTATTCATTATCTCCAGCGTGGGTCACCGGCATTGTTACGGCCCTGGAAGCTATTGTCGATCAGGGTAAAATCTCCGTTTCTCGGGTTTCTGAACAGATCGAAGGTAGAACCGCTGTAGGTTGACACTCCTGGTATTTCGTTTGAATTCACCACCAGGTCAGACGTTACGTGGGTGCTGCCTGACTCTATCAGGGTATTACTGCCGGCCCTTATACCTGACACAGCCCTGTTGCCTCCCGCACTCTTCCCGATTCCGAAAATGGAGTTGTTCACTTTTATACCTCCTGTTACATCATTTGAACCATAGTCGATCAGGTAGCGACCGCCTTCCGGCACTTCGCTGAAGGTGCTGTGCTCTATCAGGATAGATCTTGAAGGCGCCTTGCTGGTCATGAAGCGCTCTATCTTGTAGAAAGTACTGTTCTTAAAGACGATGTCTTTCACATCAACACCCGCATTATCTATCGTCAGCAAGGCATAGTTAGACAAACTGTCTACCACACTGTTCAGAATCTGGAACTTGTCTACTGTTGTGCCAGCACTCGTCAGGCGCACCAGGCCTCTAAAGATCTCGGCATGGCAAGACTCAAATTTGATCTTACCAATTGTGAAAGGCTTGTTCACGTTCATCACGTAGCGGCTTGAGTAGTTGTCGCTGCGCATGGCCACACTCTTAAATACCACCGAATCAATCTGGCTACCTTCCACAAAGTTGAAGTTGCTGGTGAAGTAGATCTCGGCCAGTTCCGGGTTGAAGCTGTTGGCACTCATAATAGTAACCGATCGGTCCAGGTTAGTAGTAGACGAGATCGTATAGCGTGTACCCCGCTTCAACAGCACCGTGCTGCCCGACGGTATCTGTGGCAGTGTGTCCTGCAGCACAGATGGGCGGTTTGTAATACCCGTCAGGTCAATCACCTCGCCTGCAAATGAAGCGGCTTTTGTAGTAAAGTTGCGTGTGCCTTTAGAAGAGTTGTTTCGGAAGATCTCAGCCGTATACGCCGTACTCGGACGGAGCCCCTCTATCAGGATCTGCCGCGCCTGTACATCAGCCTCTATGAGTGGCACTTCAATCGGGTTGCCGGCAGGTGCCGTCGGTGTTAGCACAATTCGGGTTAGCCCCGGTGACTCACGCCATTTCAGGATCACAGCATTCTCAATCACATCCGAATCGAACATGGCCTCAAAGATCTGCTCTCCTCTGATTCTGAACCGGTTACTCACTACCGGCTTGGACTCAGGTCTTTCCCCAAGCGCATTTGACCGAATGCGGGCATAGTAATCGACTCTGGCATCCAGCTGATCATCGTTGAAAACCACACCCGAAGTATCTGTTTGCACCGTGAGTAAAACTGGCGTTGCAAAGAGTGTATCCGCGGCCACTTCCACGGTATAGGTCACGCCGCTGCTGGCTGTCGTGTACAGCGATGGGTTCCAGGTCAGTTTCACTTGTTTCTCCCCGCTTACGGACTGTATCGCACCTGCCGGTGTGAACATGCGCATCGGTTCAAGTGAGTCCACTTCCTTTTTACAGGCCACAGTCACAAGCCCCAGCATCAGTACAGGAACTAGCGTACCGGATATTTTCTTTAAATATTCTTTCATCTCTTGATAGCTTAATTTCTTGATCTGATTAAAAATTAATATCCGTAGTCCTGCGTGAGCCTGAAGTTCTGGTTAAGCACACCAGAGTAGATCGGGAACAACTCAGACTGTCCTGGCTTGAAAGCAACCGCAAATTCCTGTGGATAGGTCTCGCTCAGTGCGGCACGCCAGTTCTTGCGGGTATAGCCCTCAGGAGTAGAGGTTGGCGCTGGGGTATACATCGCTTCTGATACAGAGCCTCCAAACAGATCCAGACCTGCCATCTCCTGGGCTACAGTTGGGCTGTTGCGGAATGGTGTCAGCTTCACGTACACGTAGTTCGGCACATTGGCATACTTGCCTGTCCCGTTTCGGAATTCCACCAGTTTAGCGCGTGTCTGATTGATCACGCTCTCCAGCTGGTTCCAGCGAATCAGGTCATACTTGCGGATACCCTCCCCACCGAATTCCAAGAAGCGCTCTTGCACCACCGCCTGGAAAAAGCCCTGCTGGTCGGTTGGCGTCACACCCATTCTGTCTTCATTTCCGGCAAAGGCTCTTCTTCTTACCGCTTCATAAGCAGCCACAGCTTCACCGCTCGGTGCCCCATTCAGTTCGTTATCGGCCTCAGCAAACATCAGCAGCACATCAGCATAGCGCAGGATCGGCCAGTTGATGCCCAGGGTCTGGTTCGTGCCGGTTATACCTGTCCAGTACTTTCTGAATTTACCGTCACGCATTAGTGTGGAGGTAGACAGGTCGATTTGATCATCTTTGTTGATGGAAAAATAGGCAATCGTAACATCCCTTCTGGTGTCCCCTACCGGGTCGAATTCATAGAAGTATGTCGGGATAGCCTCCAGCTGACCGTTTGCCTGACCGTAGCTGGAACTGGCGTCTATGCGGAGACCATTTGAATAACCCAGTTTACTATCTGTTCTGGCATTTCCACCATAAGCACCTGCCTCAAAAATACGCTCCCCTGTTGGGTCCATGGAGCTGGTGTGCAAACCGCGGAAGATGTTCTCGTAACTTGGGTTCAGACCATGCTGGCCGCTTTGTATAATGTCCCGGGTTTCGTCACGAGCAATTTGATAATAGTCTTTGTAATCAGCCCGGCGCTCCATGGCACGGCTATCTCTTCTGAGTGAGTAGCCGCCACGGGCCAGGGCCAGTCGTGCGCGCAAGCCTTTCACGGCACCCTTTGTTACACGGGTACTTGGGTCACCAGACTCTGAGCGCCACGGCACCAGCTCTGCAGCCAGTTTCAGGTCGTCCAGCAAACGGTCATAGATCTCATCGCGGTCAGTCTTTGGTAGGTTGAGGTCCGGAATATCAGCAGAAGGCTCAAATTGTGCCGGCACGTCACCCCAGTTGCGGATCAGCTCGTGGTAGAAAACAGCACGAAGCGTGAGTGCCTCACCGTGTAGCTTCCGCATGGCAGCCTGCTCGGCTGCTGTACCGTTGGTATACAGGTTAGAGGCAGGTATATACTTAATGGCAATATTGGCTCTTTCTATACCTGAGTAGAGCTCCAGAAAGGGTCTGAAGAGCTCCGTGTTATCCGGATGCACCCCGAAGCCACTGATGCCTCTTCGATCAAGCGGGTTGTAGGCACCGCCCACCCGGAAGTCATCGGAAGCATTGGGGTATAGGGTAGAGATGCGGCTGCCATAGGTGTTGTCGCCCATCAGCCTGTTGTAAATGCTGATAACGGCGGAATTAGTATAGGATACACTGGAAAACACGGCGTCCTGCGAAATAGTAGAAGGGTTCTCCACATCCAGATAACTTTCACAGGATGTAAATGTCAGGCTTCCCCCCATGGCAAGGAACAGAACAAGTGACTTTATATAAGACTTTTTCATCTTTGCTAATGCTTTAATATTCTAGAAAGTAACATTTACACCACCCAGTATAAAGCGGCTACGCGGATAAGCAGCGTAGTCTACACTCGGCGTAAGCGGGTTGCCGCGACGGGTGTTCGCCTCCGGGTCGTAGCCAGAGTAGCCCGTAATGGTGAGCAGGTTGTTCACAGTGCCATACACGCGGAACTTAGAGATGAACCCTGTGCGCTTCAACAGACTTTCAGGCAATGAATAACCCAGTGTCAGGTTGCTGATGCGCAGGAAAGAACCGTCTTCAATAGCGAATGAGTGCAGGAAGTACTGACCGCCAGCCGGCGTCCAGTATTTTGCGCCCTGGTTCATCTCGGCAAGTTGGTCTGGGTTTGTCACCAGCTGACCAGCGTCATCATACCACTGCCATCTGTCATTCATCAGGCTCAGCATGTTGTTGTCGCGGTACAGGTACTGGGTCGTGAACTCTACTTTGTTGGCATTGTACACCTTGTTGCCATAAGAGAAGTTCATAAAGATGCTCATGTCGAAGCCTTTGTAAGCAAACTGCTGGTTAAAGCCACCGATGAACTTTGGCTGGGCATTGCCTAGCACGGTTCTGTCTTCTGTCGTGATCAGCATGTTGCCATTGTCAGACAGTTTTTTCAGTTTCAGGTCACCTGGCTGCGGGGCTCTGTTGCCCAGCGCAACAGCACGGCTGTCCGGCACATTTTCTTTCAAGGTATAGGTCCAGGCTCCGGTCGCTTCGTTAAAGGTATGATTGAAGTCATCCAGGGTATAGTAACCGTCGGTAACGTAGCCATAGTACTGGCCAACTGGCTGGCCAACCTGCACAATAAAGTCCTGCAGGCTATTTACCCAGCCAGACTCTACGAGGTATGAGTTACGCGGCGTTCCGCTTGGGTCAAGGCCCAGACTCACAATCTTGTTTCTGTTGAAAGCGATGTTGAAGTTAGAAGACCAGGTAAAGTCCCTGGTGTCTACCACGATGCCGTTCAGCTGTACTTCCAGACCCTTGTTCTCTGTCTCACCGATGTTCTGGAACTGCCACTCGTAACCACTGGTCTGCGGAATGTTGGCGCGAAGCAACAGGTCTCTGGTGCTGTTCTTGTACAAGTCGATGGAGGCGCTGATGCGGTTGTTGAGCATAGAGAAGTCAAAGCCCAGGTTTCTGGACAATGTAGTCTCCCACTTCAGGTTTGAGTTAGCCAGGTCATTGGCAGCAAATCCAGGCGTGATCGCCTCGTTGAAGGCATACCCATCGTTACCGGATGCCACGAACATGGTTTTCCAAAGGTCCACTCCTACCCGGTTGTTACCTACTTCACCGATACTGGCTCTTATCTTCAGGTCAGACAGCCATTTCTGAGAAAAGGCCATGAAATTTTCCTCGCCAATGTGCCAGGCAACAGACGCTGATGGGAAATAACCTACTCTGTTCTCAGGTGAGAACAGCGAAGAAGCATCACGGCGAAGGTTGAATACAGCGCGGTACTTGTCGTTGAAGCTGTAGCTCAGACGACCAAAGTAAGAAAGAAGTCTTTCGGAGGACTCAGCAGTGGTGGGAGCGTCCTGAATAAGACCTGCCGGAGGGGTTGCTTTCTGTATACCTGCAAAGGCCTGCTCTGGCGTGATATCAACTGGCAACCACTTGGTAGTAATGTTGCGGTTAGAAGTTTCCCGCTGCCAGATCTCCTGTCCGATCAGGGCGTCAAACTTGTGCGCGTCTGCTACGGTGAAGTGATAGTTCAGCGTGTTGGAGTTTGTAATTGAAAGTGCCTCACCTGCCTGCAACTGCACCACTGGCATACCAGCGTTCTGACGCGCTATACCTGTTACCGGACCATTGAAGATGTTCACATCACGGTTGTTCGACGTGATACCGAACACGCTTCTGGCCGTCAGGTTTTTGATGATGTCAAAGCTCGCCCAGCCATTCAACAACAGGTCGTTACGATAATCATGCTTCAACTCCTGATTGGCCAGCAATACCGGGCTGGTCAGGTTGGTTTGATTCGCAAACTCCGGATCAAATTCGTCGATCACGTTTTCCTGGCCTGGGGCGACAAATGGTCTGAAACGAACTGAGTTTCTGAGTCTGTTCGTGCTTTGAGAACCTGTGCTGGAAGTGCCCACGCCATCAATTCGCTGGCGGCTGTAGCGGCTGTTCACCCCTACTTTCAGGCGGTCACTTATTTTGTGATCAAACTTAAAAGAGGCCAGTGTCCTCACGAAGCCCGAGTTCAGCATGATCCCATCTTCGTCGGTATGGTTCAGCGTTACATTAAAGGTAGTGGTTTTAGAGCCACCCGATACGCCTACAATGTGTGTCTGGCTATATGCGTCACGTCCGAATACTTCATCCTGCCAGTCAGTGAAAGGCATGTTACGGTAAATATCGATATCCTCGTAGCGACCATAGCGCGTCACGAAGTTATCGCGTGTTTCCTGGTTTGTGTTGAAGTTGTAGATCTGGTACTGGTACTTTACGAAATCATAAGGATTCATCACATCCAGCTTATTCACAATGCTGCGAACACCGGCAAAACCATTGTAAGTCACCTGCGTCGGCATTTCCACACCGCCCTTAGTTGTGATCAACACGACGCCGTTGGCACCTCGGGCACCGTAGATTGCGGTAGAAGCCGCATCTTTCAACACGTCAATTGTTTCGATCTCCTGAGGAGAAAGCACCGAAAGCGCATTCTCCATCTGGATACCGTCTACTATATATAAAGGAGAGTTGTCCTGCGTAATGGAACCACCGCCCCGCACCCTGATCTGGATCTCAGCACCGGGCTGTCCTTCAGAGGTGGTCACCTGCACACCTGCCAATCGACCGGCAAGCGCCTCAGCTGCCGTACTCACAGGTATATCGCTTAGCTGCTTGGCACCGACAGACGAAACAGAGCCCGTCAGTTCTTTGCGCGACACCTCCTGGTAACCAATCACCACCACTTCCTCCAGTGCTTTCGCGTCTGGCTGAAGCCTCACGTCTACTGTGCTGCGATTGCCTATCTGCACTTCCTGCGATTGGTAACCGATGAAGCGAAATACCAGCACACCGTCTCCACTCGGAGCAACCAGCTTGTAGCTACCTTCTACATCCGTAGGCGCTGCTACCGAAGTACCCTTCACGAGGACGGTCACCCCGGGCAACCCCTCCCCTTTCTCATCCACTACTTTGCCCGTAACATTAAAGCCTTGGGCAAACGCGCCGGCAAAGGCGGCGAAGACAAACGATACCGTGAGCAGGTATTTCATCTTCTTTAGTAAAACATGTTGCATAGGTATAGATTAGTTTGTTATAATAAGGACTATTTTTATTCTTCAGGTTTAAAACCTTGTGCATGTATTTTCACTTCGCAGCTGGCTGAACTTAAATTCCAGGAAGAGCAGCTTTATTGCACTACATCAACCTAAACTTCTGCCTTGCTTGCACAAACAATTTGCGCAACCGATTGCATTTTAATAACTCTCCTCAAAAAAAACAATAAAAAGTTCTTTTATTTTTCAAAAAATCATTTTTTGAAAACCTTGTTTAAACATTTTTAAAAATTACCTAATAATTAAGCCAATTCATTGACATTTTAAAACATCCCTTCTCAAATCTAATTCTCATCTCACTAACATATACAGCAGATATTTTTTCTAAATTATTTATTGTTGTGTAAAAAATTTCACTACTTTGCGCAAACGATTACGCAAATTGAGAGTATAAAATAGCCATGAGCATATCCTATACAGTAAGACACGCCACCCACCCAACCGACAGCCGGAACTATGACACAGCAAAGCTGCGCGAGCACTTCCTAATCGAAAAATTGTTTGAAGCGGATACTGTGCACGCCACCTATACCTTGCATGACAGATTGGTGGTGGGAGGCGCCCATCCAGTGGAGCAGCCTTTGAAGCTAGAGACCTTCCCTACGCTGCGTTCTGAGCACTTTCTGGACCGACGGGAGCTGGGCATTATCAATGTTGGAGCGGCAGGAAGTGTAACCGTGGATGGGGAGACCTACGAACTGGCACCAAAAGAGGCCCTTTATATAGGAAGAGGCGCCAAGGAAATTTACTTTAACACAAGTGAAAACGGGAAGGCCCTTTACTACTTTAACTCTGCCCCTGCACATCACGCCTACCCTACCCGCAAAGTGTCGCTGAGCGAAGCCGAGACAGTAGAGCTGGGCGCACTGGAGAATTCGAATCACCGCATCATCCGAAAAGTGCTTATAAACAGTGTGGTCGAAACCTGCCAGTTGCAGATGGGCATTACAGAGTTGCAGCCGGGCAGCGTGTGGAACACCATGCCGGCGCATACCCACGACCGGCGCATGGAGGCGTACTTCTACTTTGAGTTGCCGGAAGACCAGGCCGTGTGCCACTTCATGGGAGAGCCGGAAGAGACGCGCCACCTTTGGGTGAAGAACAACCAGGCTATCATTTCCCCACCGTGGTCTATCCACAGCGGCGCCGGCACCAGCAACTATACCTTTATATGGGGTATGGCCGGGGAGAACCTGGATTACAACGACATGGACAAAGTAGCACCCACTGAACTGAAGTAAGATGAGTATGAACGCACTGTTTGACCTGACTGGACAAGTTGCCCTGATTACCGGTGCCACCCATGGCTTAGGTATGGCCATGGCCACTGCACTAGGCAAAGCCGGTGCCACTCTGGTAATAAACGGCAACACACCCGCCAGGATGGAAGCCGCCCTGAAAAGCTATGCAGCAGATGGACTGAAAGCCTATGGCTACTTGTTTGACGTTACAAACGCAGAGCAGGTAAAGCAAAACATTGCACAAATAGAACAGGAAGTCGGCCCGATCAACATCCTGGTAAACAACGCGGGCATTATCAAGCGCATACCTGCGCTGGAGATGGACGAGGCTGATTTCCGGCAGGTGCTCGACGTAGACCTGACGGCCCCATTCATCGTTTCAAAGCAAGTGGCCAGGTATATGGTGGAGCGCCGCCAGGGCAAGATCATCAACATCTGCTCTATGATGAGCGAACTGGGTCGCGATACGGTTTCGGCCTATGCGGCTGCCAAAGGCGGCCTGAAGATGCTGACGCGCAACCTCGCCACCGAATGGGCCAGGTATAATATACAGGTGAACGGCATCGGTCCCGGCTACTTTGCGACAGAGCAGACAGCTCCAATTCGAGTGGACGGACATCCGTTCAATGACTTTATTGTGCGCCGCACACCAGCTGGTCGCTGGGGCGATCCAGAGGATTTAGGCGGAACGGCAGTTTTTCTGTCCAGTAGGGCAAGTGATTTTATAAATGGCCAGATTATTTATGTAGATGGTGGTATATTAGCAACCATCGGTAAACCGGCCAACGAACAGTAGGGCACCGTAATCCGGTAAAAGCTCTAAGAGACAGATATGTCAACAAAGACGAAAGTAACGATACATGATATTGCAGAGAAGCTGAACATCACGGCTTCTACGGTGTCGCGTGCGCTTAACGACAACCCACGCATTAGTGACGCCACCAAAAAGGCGGTACTGAAAGCCGCCAAGCAGCTGAACTATCAGCCGAACAATATTGCAGCGGCCCTGCGCCATGGCAAGAGCTACATCATTGGTGTGATCGTGCCAACGGCTGACCGCTTCTTCTTCGCCTCCGTGGTACGCGGCATCGAAGAAATTGCTAACAACCTGAATTACAAGGTGATCATCTGTCAATCGTATGACAACTACGAGAAGGAAGTACAGACGATTGAGGCCTTACTGAATGCACGGGTAGACGGCATCATAGCCTCCATTGGCAAGAACACCGAGAACTTCGACCACTTCAAAAAGGTGCAATCGAAAGGTATACCGCTGGTGCTGTTTGACCGCACCACCGACGAACTGGAGGTAAGCCAAGTGATGATTGATGACTACCTGGGCGCTTACAAAACAGTGGAACACCTGATCCAGCAGGGCTGCAGGCGCATTGCGCACTTCACCAGTCCGAAGAAGGTGAGCGTTTTTAAAGAGCGCCTTCGAGGGTACATGGATGCCCTGCGTGACTACGAGATACCCTATGACGAGCAATTGGTAATCAAAAGTGATTTGCAGCTGGAAGACGGCAGAGAGAGCATGAAAAAGTTACTCAAACTGAAGCAAAGCCCGGATGCGGTATTCTCAGCCAGTGACTATGCCGCTATGGGTGCTATGCAGGTGCTGAAGGAGCGTGGCATTCAGATTCCGCAGGAGGTGGCACTGGCCGGATTCAGTAACGAACCTTTTACCTCGTTCACCGATCCGCCGCTCACGACCGTAGATCAGCGCAGTATCAAGATGGGCAACATCACGGCGGAGCTCTTTTTTGAGCATTTCAAGGACGGGGAGAAAGGCATTGTGTCGCAGAAGACCGTGCTGAAACCTGAACTAATCATCCGGAAGTCGACGCTGCGCAAGTAGTTGAAGGCGCCGGAAGCCAGGCACAAGCCGCTGTAAAAGGCGGCTGTTTTTTAGAAGCAAAATACAATCGATTGCACAGTTTTCAAGAAAATACCGTGCTCTCAGGATTGACAGAAATATCAAATACAATTATAAAACAACAGGGGCTTACACCTATTCAAAACCAGATCATTATGAAGCAGCTCAACCGTCGTACAGCCAGTTTGCCGCAGCGGCACCCGGTGAAGGTATTGCAATTTGGCGAAGGTAATTTTCTTCGTGGTTTTGTAGACTGGATCATCGACTTGCTCAACGAGCGCACCAATTTCGATGGCCAGGTACAGATCGTACAGCCACTGGATAAAGGGATCGTGCATCTGCTCCAACATCAGGAGGGGCTGTACCATGTTTTGCTGGAAGGAATACAGGGTGGCGAAACGACCCGCGAGCTGCGCCTGATCAGCTGCATCGCGGATGCCACCAACCCATACGAGAACTACAAGGCATACCTGGCCCTTGCTGAAAACCCGGACCTGCAGTTTGTCATTTCCAACACCACAGAGGCAGGTATCGCTTTCGATGAAGCCGATACAGGTATGGAAACTTTGCCTAGCAGTTTTCCGGGTAAGCTGACGGCTTTGCTTTATCACCGTTTCCGTCATTTTGAAGGCGCAGCAGACAGAGGGCTATACCTGATTCCTTGTGAGCTCATCGAGAAAAACGGGGAGGCCCTGCGCGACTCTATACTAGCATACGCGAAGCACTGGAACCTTCCGGCCGACTTCGCCGCCTGGATCGAGCAGCACAATCATTTCTGCAACACGCTGGTAGACCGTATTGTGCCGGGCTTCCCGAAAGACAACATTCAGGAGATACAGCAGGAGATTGGCTACCACGACAACCTAGTTGTGAAGGCCGAACCATTCCACCTGTGGGTAATTGAGGCACCTGAAGCTGTGAGAGCTGCCTTCCCGGCTAACGAAGCAGGTTTGCAGGTGAAGTTCGTAGAAGACCTCACCCCTTACCGCACCCGCAAAGTACGCATCCTGAACGGAGCACATACCGCGCTTGTGCCAGTAGCCTACTTGCAGGGACTGCGCACCGTGCGCGACGCCATAGAAGACAAAAAGGCCGGTGATTTTATCCGCAGAGCCATCTTTGAAGAAATCATCCCGACACTTGACCTGCCGCAGGAGGAGCTGGAGCAGTTTGCCAACGATGTGATCGAGCGTTTCCAGAACCCGTTCATCCGCCACGAGCTGATCAGCATCGCCCTCAACTCGGTATCGAAGTACAAAGTGCGTGTGCTGCCGTCGGTACTGGAGTACTACCAGCGCAAAGGTCAGTTACCGAAACGATTGCTCCAATCGCTGGCAGCGCTTATCCTTTTCTACAAAGGCGAGTGGAACGGCGAAAGCATTCCGTTGAACGACACGCCAGAAGTGCTGGCTTTCTTTGAAAGGACCTGGCAGCAGGAATCTGCTGACGAAGTTGTAACTGCCGTGCTGAGCAACAAAGACTTCTGGGATACTGACCTGACCCTAATTCCAGGACTAGCAGACTTAGTAACAGCAGAACTGGAGGCCTTGCAACTAGCAGAGAAACAGGCAAACATAGCCTAGCAATGTCAGGTATAGCCCGGCTATACTTGACATTGCTAGGCTATGTTTCATTTTTCCTGAAGGCCTCTAAACCAGGCATCTAATTATACATTTGACTTTACCAGGCGCATTGCCTACACCATACCCATGCGAAACACAATTACGGACACTTACACCATTACCCCATTTCTGGACGAGAATTTCCTGTTGCAGACAGAGACGGCACGTAGGCTATACCATGAGCATGCCAAAGACATGCCCATCATTGACTACCACTGCCACCTGTCGCCGCAGGACATTGCCAACGACCGCAAGTTTAAAAACCTGACCCAGATCTGGCTGGAGGGTGACCATTACAAGTGGCGTGCCATGCGCACCAATGGGGTGCCGGAGCATTTCTGCACCGGTGATGCCGACGATTACGCCAAGTTTGAGAAGTGGGCCGAGACTGTGCCCTATACCATGCGCAATCCGCTTTATCACTGGACGCACATGGAGCTCAAGCGCCCTTTTGGAATCGACACCATCCTGAAGCCTGAGACAGCGCGTGATATCTACGACGCCTGCACCGACATGCTGCAAACTGACGAGTACAGCGTGCGTGGCATCCTCAAAAAGATGAACGTGGAGATCATCTGCACCACCGACGACCCGATCGACACGCTGGAGCACCACCAGAAGATAAAGGCTGACAACTTTGGCATACAGGTACTGCCGGCTTTTCGTGCCGACAAAGTATTGGCTATTGACGATGAAGCCGTGTTCCTGCCATACCTGCAGAAACTGGCTGAGGCGGCAGGTATAGCCATCGACAATTACCAAGGTCTGTTGGACGCCCTGCAGCAGCGCCACGACTTCTTCCACGAGAATGGCTGCCGCCTATCGGACCATGGTCTGGAGACGATCTACGCAGAAGCCTATACCGAACAGGAAGTAAAAGCTATTTTCGAAAAAGCGCTGCAGAAGCAGTCGATTACAAAAGAGGAAGTGCTCAAGTTCAAATCGGCCATGCTGATGCAGCTGGCCCTGATGGACCACGCTAAGAACTGGACACAGCAGTTCCACCTGGGTGCGCTACGCAACAACAACACCCGCATGATGCGTGAACTGGGCCCGGATACTGGCTTCGACTCGATCGGTGACTTTGACGTGGCGCGTCCACTGGCGAAGTTCATGGACAAGCTGGATAACTCCAACCAACTGGCTAAGACGATCCTGTACAACCTGAACCCAAGCCAGAACGAGTTATACGCGACCATGATTGGCAACTTCAACGACGGCAGCACGCCGGGCAAGATCCAGTACGGTTCGGCCTGGTGGTTCCTCGATCAGAAAGACGGTATGGAGCGCCAACTGAACGCCCTGAGTAACATGGGCCTGTTGAGCCGATTTGTAGGTATGCTCACTGACTCCAGAAGCTTCCTTTCTTACCCACGTCACGAGTATTTCAGAAGAATCCTGTGCAACATGATCGGCAACGATGTGGAGAATGGTGAGCTTCCTGCCAGCGAAATGGCTTGGTTAGGCCAAATGGTGGAGGATATCTGCTACAACAACGCAAAGTCATACTTTAACTTCTAATCAGGTATGGGCAAGGTACTTTCTTTTGGCGAGTTGCTCCTCCGGATATGCCCTGACGAAGGCGGACAGTGGCTGCAGGAAAACAAGCTCCCCTTTTACGTGGGCGGCGCTGAGGCCAATGTGGCAACAGCCCTGGCCCTATGGGGCGTTCCTTCTGCCTACCTGACCGCCCTGCCCGACAACTTTGTGGCTGAGCAGCTTGTTGGCTACCTCAACGGCAAACAGGTACAGACCGATAGCATCGTATACCTGGGCAACCGGGTTGGCCTGTATTACCTGCCCAAAGGAAAGGACCTGAAGAATGCCGGTGTGATCTATGACCGCGCCGGCTCTGCTTACGCAGAACTGAAGCCGGGCCTTATCGATTGGGACACAGTATTCCAGGGTGTTGACTGGTTTCATTTCAGCGCCATCTGCCCGGCTATTAACCAGTCGGTAGCTGATGTGTGCGAAGAGGCCCTGAAAGTAGCAGCGCAGAAGCACATCACTATTTCCCTGGACCTGAACTACCGCGCCAAGCTCTGGCAATACGGCAAAGATCCGGTGGAAATAATGCCCGCTCTGGCCCAATACTGCGATCTGATCATGGGCAATATCTGGGCGGCCAACAAAATGCTGGGTATATCTTTGGATGAAGAACTCATCGCTAACCTGAGCAAGGAGGCCCTGCAGGAACACGCAGAGGCAACATCTAAAGCCATTCTGGAGAAGTTTCCGAAGTGCCGCACGGTTGCCAATACATTCCGATTTGATTATCAGCAAGGTATTCGATATTTTACTACCCTGTTCGAAGCGGGCACACTGTATACCTCGCACGAATATCAGGTAGAGCAGATCCTGGACAAGGTGGGAAGTGGCGATTGTTTTATGGCAGGTCTGATCTATGGTTTCTACCACCAGCTCCCTCCTTCCGAAACGCTTGAGTTCGCTACAGCCGCCGCCTTCAAAAAACTGTTTATTCCGAGTGATGCCACAACCAGCACGGTTGCGGAGATCCAAGAAACGATTTCAGCTTATGCAAACTAAAGAGAGTGCCCTGCAAGCCATTCTGGACCAGGGTCTGCTGCCCCTGTTTTTCTATGAAAACCCCGAAGTGAGCCTGGAGGTTGTAAAGACCTTGTATCAGGCTGGCATCCGGACGCTGGAGTATACCAACAGAGGGCCGGCAGCACTGGAAAACTTTAAATACCTGAAGCAAGAGCTCGGCCAGGTATACCCTGACCTGCACCTGGGTATTGGCACTATTAAAACAACAGCAGAGGCACAGGCTTTCATTGAAGCAGGTGCTGACTATATTGTTTGCCCCATCGTGAACCCGGCAGTGGGTGATCTGACACACGAAGCAGGATTGCTGTGGATACCGGGCTGCTTTACGCCGACAGAGATTCACACAGCTCAGCAACATCAGGCGGCGCTCATCAAGATCTTCCCAGCCAATGTGCTGGGGCCAGGCTATGTGTCGTCCATCAAAGAGCTCTTTGCCGGACAGCTGTTTATGCCGACTGGCGGTGTGGAGATCGACAGGGAAAACATCAGCACCTGGTTTAAATCAGGAGTTTGTGCAGTAGGTATGGGCTCGAAGATGATCAGCAAGGACATCCTTGAAAACAGAGACTACACCAAACTGGATGAACTGACGAGAAAGGCAATCGAAATCGTGAAAGCAGTCAGGAGGAAATGATGAAACAGTTGTATCTATACCTTCTCTCCCGCTTCGCTTACAGGTATAAGCGTTTCGCATATTGTGCTCCTCTCCTAGCCATACTGCTTATTGTCAACTCCTGCCAGAAAATAAGCAAAACCACCGAAGTCAAACTAGCCCATACCCTTGAGGTAACACACCCGGTACACAAAGCCATGGTGTATATGGCCGAACGGGTAAAAGAGAAATCAGGCGGCAAGATGACGATCGACATCTACCCGAGCTCCCAACTGGGCAGTGAACGTGAAAGCATCGAACTCCTGCAGATCGGCAGCATCGGCATGACCAAGGTGTCGGCCGCTGTCATGGAGAGCTTTTCGCCTAACTTCAAAGCATTGAGCCTCCCTTATGTCTTCCGGGACAAAGCGCACTATTATGATGTGCTGGACGGCGGTATTGGCGACGATCTACTGAAAGAAGGCGAGAAATACTGGTTGCGGGGCCTTTGCTTCTACGACGCCGGCAGCCGCAGTTTTTACAGCACCAAAAAACCAATAGACTCCCCAGCCGACCTGCGCGGCATGACCATCCGGGTACAGGCTAGTAACACCGCCTTCGGCATGATCAAAAGCTTTGGTGGTGCCGCTTCGCCCGTATCGTGGGGAGAACTTTACACAGCCCTGCAGCAAGGCGTGGTAGACGGTGCGGAGAACAATCCGCCGAGCTTTTACCTGTCGCGCCACTACGAAGTAAGCAAATACTACTCCTTGAACGAGCACACCATGATCCCGGACATTTTGCTGATCAGCACGGTAGTATGGGATAGCCTGACGCCACAGGAACAGCAGTGGCTGCAGGAGGCGGCCGACGAATCGGCCCAGGTACAGCGTGAACTTTGGGAAGAAGCTGAAATAGAAGCCCTGAAGGCAATAAGAGACGCCGGCGTAACGGTGAGCACACCAGATAAGGCTCCTTTTGCCAAGCTGGTAGAGCCTATGTACGAGAGCTTCAAAAATGAGCCGGAGGTATACAGCCTGATCCAGCGCATCCGCCAGACGGGCAACCAAAAAGAGGCTATTGTAACTGCAACAAAACCTTAAAAACCAGAACCTATGAAAATCAGGGAAAAAGTTGATAAAGCCTTATTCTGGTCACTCGTGGTGCTAATGGGTCTGATGGTGCTGAACGTATTGTGGCAGGTGGCGTCCAGGTACTTGTTCAAGTCTCCTAGTTCCTTCACCGACGAGCTTGCCCGCTTCATTCTGATCTGGGTCGGTCTGTTGGGAGCCAGCTATGTAACAGGCAAAAAAATGCACCTGGCCATCGATATTCTGCCGTCTAAAATGCATGGCCGAAAAGCCCGGAACCTGAGCATCTTCACGAATGTGGTAGTTGCCCTGTTCTCTTTCCTGGTGCTGGTATGGGGCGGTATTAAACTGGTCTATATTACCCTTAAACTGGAGCAGACATCCGCAGCGCTCAATATTCCCCTTGGCTATGTGTACACGGTGCTGCCTTTGAGTGGACTGCTGATTGTGTATTACAGCCTGGTGAACCTGCGCCTGCAGGGTGAAGAGCCGGAAGAAATTGGAAAAGAGTTGGCTTAGCAACATATTTATAACAGGAGCTTATGGAATTTCTTGAGATCATCGTACTGATTGTCAGCTTTATTTTCCTACTGATCATCGGTGTACCCATTGCCTTTTCCATTGGTATCTCTGCCCTGCTCACCATGCTGGTTAGCATTGCACCGGTACCTGCCTTCACCACGCTGGCACAGCGCCTGGCTACCGGCCTCGACAGCTTTGCTCTCCTGGCTATACCTTTCTTTATCCTGGCTGGTCAGTTGATGAACCGGGGAGGTATCGCTACCCGCCTCATCGACTTTGCAAAAAGTCTGGTGGGCACCTTACCCGGCGGACTCGCCTACGTGAACATTGTGGCGAACATGCTGTTTGGCGCTATTTCAGGGTCTGCTGTAGCGGCGGCTTCGGCTATTGGTGGTATCATGAACCCACGCATGGTCAAAGAGGGTTACTCCCGCCCATTCAGTGCTGCAGTAAACATCACATCAGCCACCACCGGCATGATCATTCCTCCGAGCAATATCCTGATCGTGTACTCACTGGCAAGTGGGGGTGTGTCCATTGCCGCACTTTTTGTGGCGGGTTATGTACCAGGCATTCTGCTAGGCCTGTCGCTTGTAGGCGTGGCCGGGTTTATGGCTTATAAAAACAAATACCCGGTAGGCGATCGCATTCCGCTTAGCGTGGTTTTCAAAAAGCTGATCGATGCGCTTCCTAGCTTGTTTCTGCTCTTTATTGTGATTGGTGGTATCATAGCGGGGGTTTTCACAGCTACAGAAGCCTCGGCCATTGCGGTGCTTTACACGGTTGTGCTGTCGATGGTAGTCTACCGTGAAGTAAAAGTAGCTGATCTGCCGGACATCCTGATCACAACAGTGATCACGACAGCTATTGTCATGCTACTGATCGGTACTTCGATGGGCATGTCTTGGGTGATGTCGTTTGAGAACATTCCGCAGGCAGTGAGTGAGGCGCTGCTTTCCATCAGCGATAACAAGATCATCATCCTGATCATCATTAACCTGATCCTACTGTTCGTGGGGATTTTCATGGACATGACACCGGCTGTACTCATCTTCACGCCGATCTTTCTGCCAGTCGTAACAGCCCTGGGCGTTCATCCGGTACACTTCGGCATTCTGATGGTGTTCAACCTCTGCATCGGCCTTTGCACGCCGCCGGTTGGTTCGGTGCTCTTTGTGGGCTGCGGTGTGGCTAATATCAGTATCAGCAAAGTAATCAAACCGCTGGTGCCGCTCTTCGTAGCCATGTTGGTAGCCCTGCTGCTGGTCACCTATGTGCCGGCCCTTAGCCTCTGGCTGCCGGAGGTATTCGGACTGTAATCAGCAGCCATAAAAGTTGGCTCCGTTACGCCGCACCAGGTAGCTATACCGTACACCTGTTGATCACCTTTAAGCTGTTTAAAACATATGCTTCTATTAGGTATAGACGTAGGTACTTCTTCGATCAAAGTCTCGGTGGTAGATGCCCAGACGCAGGATTGTCTGGCTTCGGCCCAGCACCCGGAGGAAGAGTCAGATATCCTGGCCCCACAAGCGGGCTGGGCAGAGCAGGCACCGGAGATGTGGTGGGAACACGCCAAGGCCGCTATTCGGAAAGTGAACGCGACGGGCAGGTATAATCCGAGGGATATCGGCGCCATAGGTATAGCCTACCAGATGCATGGATTGGTAGTGGTGAACAAAGAGCAGCAAGCTCTTCGTAACGCCATCATCTGGTGCGACAGCCGCGCCGTGGAGATCGGCAACCAAGCTTTCAAAACGATCGGTGAAGAACGAAGCCTGTCACGACTGCTCAACTCCCCCGGCAACTTCACAGCCTCAAAGCTGGCCTGGGTCAAAGCAAACGAACCCGAACTATACGACAACATCGACAAGATCATGCTGCCCGGCGACTACGTGGCCATGAAACTGACCGGCAACATCACCACCAGCGTATCAGCCTTGTCGGAGGGTGTCTTCTGGGATTTTCAGGAGAACGAACTCTCCAGCGATGTACTTGGCTACTACAAATTCGACAAGCATCTTATACCTGTTATCAACCCGGTTTTCTCAGAACACGGCACGGTCACAAAAGCCGTTGCCGACGAACTTGGCCTCAAAGCAGGTATACCAGTTACCTATAAATCAGGAGACCAACCCAACAATGCCCTTTCGCTGAACGTGCTGCAGCCCGGCGAGGTAGCCGCTACGGCTGGAACATCTGGCGTGATCTACGGTGTGAGCGACAAGCTGCTTTACGATCCGCAGTCCCGGGTGAACACTTTTGCGCACGTGAACTATGCCGACTCAGATAAAAGGCTGGGCATGCTGCTCTGCATCAACGGCACTGGCAGCCTGAACCGCTGGATGAAGAACATAGCCGGGCCAGGTATAAGCTATGCCGACATGAACCAGATGGCCGCTGCTATACCTATCGGCAGCAATGGCCTGCGGGTGATCCCTTTCGGAAACGGAGCCGAGCGCATGCTCAACAACAAGATCGTGGGCACCCATTTCCACCACATTGACCTTAACCTTCACACTAAGGCGCATATGTTCCGGGCGGTGCAGGAGGGCATTGCTTTCGCCTTCCGCTACGGACTGGACATTATGCGCGAAAGCGGCATGAATCCCAGCATCATCCGGGCGGGCCAGGCCAACCTCTTCCTGAGCGAGTGCTTCACGGAGGCTTTTGTGAACGCTACCCACGTCCCTGTCGAGCTATACCTGAACGACGGCAGCATAGGCGCTGCGCTGGGTGCCGGCATTGGGGTGAAAGCCTTCACCTCCGAGAAAGAAGCTTTTACAAACAGCAAAAGGTTGCGGGTGGTGGAGCCCAAAGCCATTGATCTGTACGAGCCGGCCTACCAGGAATGGAAAACATTACTCGAAAAACACCTGAATGACGCATAAACTAAATCGCAAACAAGCTAATCCCTATACCTTATGGCAAACACGACACTAACCCAATCAGAATATTTCAAAGGTATAAGCGCCATCAAATTTGAAGGACTCGAGTCTGACAATCCGTTGGCCTACCGCTGGTACGACGAGAACCGTGTAGTGGCCGGCAAAACGCTGAAAGACCACCTGCGCTTTGCCGTGGCCTACTGGCACTCCTTTAATGCCGATGGTTCAGATCCTTTTGGCGGGCCGACCCTGAAGTATGGCTGGAACAAGAAGGAGGACGTTATTGAAAGAGCGAAAGGCAAAATGGATGCGGCTTTTGAGTTCATCACCAAACTCGGCCTGCCCTACTACTGCTTCCATGACGTGGACTTAGTAGACTATGGCAACGACATTCGGGAAAACGAGCGCAGATTGCAGGCAATTGTGGAATACGCCAGGCAAAAGCAGCAAGAGACCGGTGTCAAGCTGCTTTGGGGCACGGCCAATGTCTTTTCGCATAGCCGCTACATGAACGGCGCCGCCACCAACCCGGACTTCCATGTGACAGCCCATGCGGGTGCTCAGGTTAAAGCTGCCCTGGATGCGACGATTGCACTGGGTGGTGAAAACTACGTGTTCTGGGGAGGCCGTGAAGGTTATATGACGCTGCTCAACACAGACATGAAGCGGGAGCAGGAGCACTTTGCCAGGTTTCTGCACATGGCCCGGGACTACGCCCGCAAGCAGGGTTTCAAGGGCACATTCTTCATTGAGCCAAAACCAATGGAACCGACCAAGCACCAGTATGACTACGACGCCGCCACTGTTATTAGCTTCCTGCGTCAGTACGACCTGCTAGACGACTTCAAGCTTAACATCGAAGTGAACCATGCAACGCTGGCCGGCCATACCTTCCAGCATGAGCTGCAGGTGGCAGCTGATGCCGGACTGCTCGGCTCCATCGACGCCAACCGCGGCGACTACCAGAACGGTTGGGACACCGACCAGTTCCCCAACAACGTCAACGAGCTGACAGAGGCCATGCTGGTGTTCCTGGAAGCAGGCGGCGTGCAGGGCGGCGGCATCAACTTCGACGCTAAGATCCGCAGAAACTCCACCGACCCGGCTGACTTATTCTACGCCCACATCGGCGGTGCCGACACCTTTGCCCGCGCCCTTATTACGGCTGACAACATCCTGCAAAACTCCGATTACAAAAAGCTGCGCCAGGAACGTTACGCCTCATTCGACAGTGGCAAGGGCAAGGATTTTGAGCAGGGTAAGCTGACTCTGGAAGAGTTACGCGACTATGCGATCGTGCATGGGGAGCCAGAAGTAAGAAGCGGCCGTCAGGAGTACTTGGAGAACCTGATCAACCGCTTCATCTAAGCAGTAGCATCTTCCACCCTAACCCTGCTTCACCATGACGGAAAACACAAAGGATTATAGTGCCAGCAACCTCCCTTACATTGCAGGCATTACCCTGATCGCCACACTCGGCGGTCTGCTATTTGGGTATGACACGGCCGTGATCTCGGGTGCCGAGAAATCGGTACAGGCCTACCTGATCGAAGGCCTTGGGCTGAGTACCTGGGTGCATGGGGCTACTATTTCCAGCGCTCTGATCGGCTGCGTAATAGGAGGAGCGATCTCCGGTTTGCTGGCCTCAGGTATAGGCCGCAAGAAAACCCTGCTGGTAGCCGCTTTCCTGTTTTTCATTTCGGCCCTTGGCTCAGCCTATCCGGAGTTTCTGTTCTTTGAGCAGGGTGAACCGACCATGGGACTGCTCTACCTGTTCAACTTTTACCGTGTATTGGGTGGCATTGGTGTAGGTCTTGCCTCTGCTGTGAGCCCGGTGTACATTGGTGAGATTGCACCTGCACACCTCCGGGGCCGCCTGGTGTCGCTCAACCAGTTTGCCATTATCTTTGGGATGCTGGTGGTTTACTTTGTCAACTGGGGTATCGCCAGCGGCCAATCCATCGAGTGGATAAACGAAGTGGGCTGGCGCAGGATGTTTTTATCGGAGGCTATACCTGCCGGACTGTTTGCGTTGCTGCTGTTCTTCGTCCCTGAAACGCCACGCTACCTGAGCATGGTGGGCCGGGATGAGGAGGCACTGAAAGTCCTGACGAAAGTCAACGGCCCGTCAGTGGCCAGGCAAATTTTGGCTGACATTAAAAATACAGTGGAGCACCACTCCGGCAAGCTTCTCTCCTATGGCCGCATTGTTATCGTGATCGGCATTTTGCTTTCAGTTTTCCAGCAGTTTGTAGGTATAAACGTGGCCCTCTACTATGCACCCCGCATTTTTGAGAGCATGGGTGCCGGCAAAGACGCTTCTATGCTCCAAACCGTGGTGATGGGTGTGATCAATGTTCTATTCACGGTGCTGGCCATTCTTACAGTGGACAAATGGGGTAGAAAGCCGCTGCTGATGATCGGCTCGGTAGGTATGGCCATCGGCATGTTCGCCATCGCCGGACTCTCCTACTTCGAGATTATCGGGATCAGCACACTGGTGTTTATCATCATCTACACAGCCTCATTTATGATGTCCTGGGGGCCGATCTGCTGGGTGCTGATCTCCGAGATTTTCCCGAATAAAATTCGGGGCAAAGCCGTGGCAGTAGCCGTGGCGGCACAGTGGGCGGCGAACTACTTCATCTCCTCTACTTACCCATCCATGATGGAGTTCAGCGGCGCCTTCACCTACGGTTTTTATGGCGTGATGAGTGTGCTCTCGCTGTTGTTTGTCTGGAAGATGGTGCCGGAGACCAAGAACAAGTCGCTGGAGGAAATGCAGGCGCTGTGGACCGGAGAGGCAGCCTCAGTCCAACACAAGGCACCTGCTATGGCAGCAAAAGCCAAGGTATAGCAATCCGTGCCAACGATCAGAATAAATTTAAAGATTATTTCATAATGAAGCTATTCGGGCAGTGGCTATAGACTTATACATTCCGGTAATTTCTTATAAAAAGAGCCCCGCCAGTTTATTTCCAGCGGGGCTCTTTGTAATGCTGCTATATGACCTGCCAGGGCATACCCTGTTGCACTAATTTGCCACTAACTCAGCGCATCAAAAACTGGAAGCGGTCGATATTTCGCATCGCAGTGCCCGTGCCCCGCACCACAGCGCGGAGAGGGTCTTCCACCACGTGGGTCGGCAGTTTCGTTCGGGCAGATATCCGCTTGTCCAGACCGCGCAGCAAAGCACCGCCACCGGTCAGGTAGATGCCCGTCTGGTGTATGTCTGCGGAGAGCTCTGGTGGCGTCATCTCCAATGTCTTCATCACCGCTTCTTCAATTTTAGAAAGTGAGCGATCCAGAAAAAAAGCGACGTCCGTATAGGAAACGTGTATCTGTTTCGGCAGACCTGTGAGCAGGTCACGGCCTTTGATGGCCACATCAGCCGGTGGATCCTGCAGTTCAGGCAGGGCAGCCCCTACTTCCAGCTTGATTCGTTCGGCGGTAGACTGCCCGATCAACAGGTTGTGGTGTTTGCGCATGTAGTGCACAATATCGGCGTTAAAGCTTTCGCCCGCTACCTTCAGGGATTGGTCGCAGACAATGCCGCTCAGGGCAATCACGGCGATTTCGGTGGTGCCTCCTCCAATGTCCACAATCATGTGCCCGTTCGGTTCCTCTACATCCAGTCCGATGCCAATGGCCGCAGCAATTGGTTCATGCACCAGATATAGCTCCCTTGCCCCAGAAATAACGGCCGAGTCGCGTATTGCGCGTTTCTCTACCTCGGTTATACCGGAGGGCACACAAACCACCATCCGGAACGAAGCGCCCATTTTCCTTTTCCCTCCGTTAATGAGCTGCAGCATACCCTTCATCATGTGCTCTGCGGCATGAAAGTCAGCGATCACACCATCCTTCATCGGCCGCACAATACGGATGTCCTCGTGCGCCTTTCCCTCCATCTGCATCGCCTTACGGCCAATGGCCAGCACTTTACCTGATGAGCGGCTGTAGGCTACAATGGCAGGCTCGTCCACCACCACCTTGTCGCCCTGCATCACCAGAAAATTGGCTGTGCCCAGATCGATGGCAATATCCTCTCTGAAAAAATCTAAAAAACCCATTCTCTATGGTAAAAATATTCTCCTACAAAAGACCAATCCGGCCAGTAAATTAAAGGGCCAGATCGCCTGCTGCTTCGGGTTGATACAAAATCTCCAGCACCTCGTACACCACCGTGCCTTTAGGTCCCGGCCGCTCCACCTTGTCACCCACTTTGCAGCCCAGAATGGCCGTACCCACTGGTGCCAGTACTGAGATTTTGAAATTCGGCAAGTCAGCGTCCTTGGGGTATACCACAGTCAGCTCCATCTCGGCACCGCTTTTCAGTTCCTTCAGCTTCACCAGCGAGTTCATGGTCACCACATTCTCCGGAATCTCCTCGGAGGCTACCACTTTCGCTCGCTTCAGTTCCCTGCTGAGGGCCTCTACGGAATGGGCACCGCTTACCTGGCGCTGCACCTGTACCAGGTTGTGCAGGCGTTGTAAATCCTTTTCTGTTACATAAATCGGGTTCATATCATTGGTATTTTAAAGCTTTGAAAAATCTTGCAGGTATAGCGCCTTGCCATGCCCCAAAGGCAGGCGCAAAACCTCCAGCGCATGCAGCACGGAGGTTTTAAAAAAAGTAAACACACAAAAACTCCCTTGCTTGCGGCTATTGCGCTGCATAAAGGTGTTTTGCGAAACGGTAAATGCTAGAATATTGAACAGGGATAACCTGTAGCAAGGTATGGTGGCTTGCGCCCGGGGCCGGAGGTTTCCGGCTTACTTAATGAAGGCCTTAGGGGCTGTATAAAAGAAAAGACAATAGCCATTCAGCACATCACTTTGAGATACGTGATGCGATGCCGCAACAAAGCCTGTAAGCGGCTCTGAAAAGAGATGAATTTTTCTGTTAGGTGGCAGCACAGTTCTGATAGTATTCTTTCAAAGTAACGGATAAAGCCCCATAAAAGCAAGGAAACAACCACTTTAACGGCTATACTTGCCCTTACAGCCGCTACAGTTACTGCACAATGCCTTAGCTAAAGGGCATTCACAAAGTAAAGCACACCGACCGAGAACAAGTGTAGCTTCTGATTCGGGTTACTTACCCCTACTACATTATTATACCGTGACGTGTTGTAGTAATAGTAACTAAACAACCGCATTTCCTGGCTGGCAACAGGCTTGTATTCCAGGCCTGCCAAAAGGCCGGTATGCTCTCTGAAATTGTCTCCGATCTCGCTGTCTTTTCGGTGGCTGGCCGTTTCGTAAAAGCCTTTGGCAGTTATAAACCACTTGGGTATAAACTCATAATCTACGCGAAGCACGGCTGTTTTGTAATTGATGTCTTGCAGAAAAACCGGAGTAAATCCCGGAGTAGGAGCCATAAATGTATTGACCGCCGGCGACCCAATGTTAGGATAGTCTACGGACATGTTGGTGCTCTGCAAGTCGAGGTAAGCTTTAAACCTGTCGAGCACAACCTGGTTGCCGATGGATACGGCATGATCTGTCTTACCCCTGGCGAACTGCGAAATATTATAACTGTAGAAAGTCTGCCATTTTTCATCCAATAAATTACCCAGCCACGCTACGTACAAGCCAAAAGGTGTTTTTGACGGCCTTAGTCCGTCTGTGTTGTAGCCTGTCGCATTGTAGACCGTGTTGAAATTATTGTTAGAGGTATTGTGCAGTTGCAACTGGAAGGTATGGTTTTCAGTGACATCATAACCGAGTTTCATGGCGAGTAAAAACAGGTTCAGCTGCCTGTTCACGTATTCGGTATATTGGTATTCAAAAGTGGGGTTCTTGTCAAATTCCCAACTCCCCACACTCGCGGATTGCTTTCCGGCTGTCAAATGCCATTTCTTCGCGGTGCCAAACCGATAGGTGACATTCGCGTGATCTAATGAGCCCGGAGCATTGTCTAAACTGTTCGGAGCAGCGCTTCTGTTAAGCCGATACCGTACGCGAAAACTCAGATCCGGCGTGATATCTCCCCGCAGCTCCATCCGTGCTTCGTTCAAATTAACAGATGCCTGATTGGAAGCACCACTCGGGAAATCGACTGAGCTTCGAAGCAGAAAATTCACATCTATCCTTTCGCTCAAACCCGATAAGCTGTCATCTGAGAGTCCTTGAATTGAAGGCGTTTTATTGGTGCTTGTGCTATCCGTGCTACTCTTCTCGAGGCCAGTATTCTGAGCAAGTACAGTCTGAATTGCAAATAGTTGGGCGATAAAAGAAAGGAAATATTTGTTCATTGATATGATTTTTGATAGACGTTTTTGAAAGCCGTGTTAATGCCCTGTCCCGTAGCAGTAAAGTTGCAGTCCGCCACTATTTCTGAGTAGCGTAACTTAGCTCAGCGGTAGGCCTGTCGGTGTGTTGGCAGTCTGCACTTGCAAACTATCAGGCAGCTTTTGCCGTGCCGGAACCTGTGCCAAAAGCGGCGAGTCAGGTGATGTAATGGTGAGTAAGCTTCTTCTCATGATGCTGGTATATTAGTTTTAAAAGGTATAGCCGACCGAGAGGATAAAGTGGCGGGGAGCGCCAGGGAATGCCCGCTGATAGTCGTAGCCGCCTACGTAGTAGAATTTATCGAGCAGGTTGTTCACGTTCAGGCTCAGCCGAAACTTATTGGCACGGTAAAAGGCCGCTGCGTTCAGTACCGCATACTCAGGCCAGTAGCCCCATACCCAATCCCCTGTCTGGGTGTCCTGCACCTGGCGCTCCATTTTGCGCTCGCCTACATAGTTGCCGCCTACGGCTAACCCAAAGCCCTCCAGACCAGCACCCGAAAAGGTATACTTGGCCCACAAACCTGTCGAGTGCTTTGGTGCGTTTGGCGTCATGGTGCCCCGCTCAGCTTCCATCTCAGTGCTTACTACCTCGGTGTGGTTAAAAGCATAGTTCACACTCAGATTAATGGCTGGGCTGATGCTGCCGTTCGCCTCCAACTCCACTCCTTGCGACTTAATGCGCCCGTTCTGGCGATAAATGGGGTTGCCCGTATCTGTCACCTGACCCGTGTTTATCAGTGTGTTGCGCTTTTCGATGTGGAAGGCCGACACTGAGGCAAACAGGCGCTTATTCAGGAACTCGCCCTTGAGCCCTGACTCTGCCTGAAAGCTGGTTTCGCTGTCGAAAGGCGCGTCGCTGCCGTAGTTCTCGGGGTTTCGCACAAAGGCGGGATCAATGGGTTTGAAGCCCTGGCTGTAGCTGGCAAAGTAGTTCAGGTTGTCGAGCAACCTGTAGGTGAGCCCCGCCCTCGGGAGAAGCACATTCTGATGCACTTTTTCTTCGCCGTTGTCATACACCCGTTGGTCACGAAAGAACTCCTGCCGCAGGCCCAGCAAGAGGCGCAGGCGGTCGGTTACGGTGATCTGGTCTTGCAGGTATAGCCCGGTGGTGCTGTAGCTGGTATTGAGGTAATCAACAAAGAACGGCGACAGCGGCAGACGGATGTACTTGCTCGGGTCACGGAGTTCGTATGTCGGGTTGTTAAGGTCGAACGTGAGGGGAACGACCTGCCCGTCCACTTCCATCTGGCGGGCCTCCCACTGGTGCCCGCGCCTATCGGCCTCGTATTTGATGTAGTCCATACCTGCCATCACATCGTGGCGCAGCCAGCCCGTGTTGCCGCTGAGGGAGAAGTAAGCGGAGAGGTTATCGGTATAGTCGTTTATCTTCTTCTCCAGATAGCGCATGTTCATGATGGTGTTGGCAGGCGCATCAGCAAAGGTATTGAGGGTGCGGTGCTCACTCAGCTCTTCGTGGTACACAAACTTCATGTAGGCGGCGTTAAAGGACAGCCAATCGGTGAGGCGGTGATTGAGTGAGCCGTTGAAGGAGATATCGTTCACGCGGTAATAATCGCTGGGCTGGCTCAGGGTAAAGGGCCTCGGCAGTGCGTACAGGTCGCCGCCTCGTATACCCATGCCGCGGTCGAGGTAGCCATCGAACTGGCTGTACACGAGCTCGGCGTTAACGGTCGTGTTTGCTGTCGGGCGGAAGGTAACGGTGGGCGCAATCATCAGGGAGCTGCGGTCGTTCACATCCCGAAAGGTTTTGGTGTCTTCGTAGCCGATGTTGAGGCGGTAGAGCAAGGACTTGTCTTCGTTGAGCGGCCCCGTCAGGTCGAGGGTGGTGCGCATGGTCTGGAAGCTGCCTACCGAGAAACTTACCGCTTTACGGCTTTCGTCCAGCGGCTTTTTGGTAACCAGATTGACTGTGCCCCCAGGGTTGATGTCGCCGAAAAGGGCGGCACCAGGGCCTTTGAGCACCTCTACGCTTTCGAGGTTCACCGTGAGCGGCACACGGAAGAAACTTGTGCCAAATCCATAGCCCGAGCGTAGCCCGTTCACCAGTCTATACCCTGTATCGAAGCCGTTGCGGAAGCCACGGATGGTCAGGTCGTCGTAGGCCGAGTACTGCGTTACACCCGCCAGGTTCTGCACCACATCTGTCACCAGAAAAGCCTGTTGGTCCTCGATCAGCTCTTTGGTAACCGAGGAAATGGTCTGCGGCACATCTACTACCCTACTCTGCAGTTTGGTGCCCACAAAGCTGTAATCGTTCACGTAGTTGGTTTCTTTTCGGCCCGTTACCAGCACTTCCTGCATCACATGCGTCTGGCGGTTCAGCACCACGTCCAGCCATACGTGCGCCGACTGCTCGGTCAGGGCAAAAGGTACTGTTTTATCAACCATGCCCAGCCCTTTCACCAGCAAGGTATAGCGGCCATAAGGCAGTCCGTCAATTTTAAACGTGCCATCCAGGGCGGTTACATTTCCAACTTCGGCATCTTTTATACCTACCGAAACACCGACCAAGGCCTCTCCTTTCTCGTCCTTCACGCTACCGCCCACACTGCCTGTTGGCTGGGCAAAAGCAGGTATAGCAAACAGGTATAGCAACAATGCGCACAGGACACTTTTCATATAATTCGCAGCCATCCTTCGGGTCAAGTCTAGTATCATACCTGAACAGGCTCCTGTCCTTTGTCAAAAATAATTTTACCGAGACGCTCAAATTTTGGCAACTGCAGTTCCATGTGTATGGTTCTGTAAACAGGCGTTTCATCCTGACAAATCAGTTCGAAACCCTGTTTTGCCCAGAACTCCTGTGCGCCCGCCAGGAAGGGGTGCGTGTGCAGGTATAGCGTTTCGATGCCTTTGTGCGCAGCTTCTTCTTTCAGGGCGCTAAAAAGGCAGGTACCCAAGCCAACTTTTCGGAGGGAGGGCTCCACATACAGCTTCTGTACTTCGGTTGTCAGCCGGCCCTCGTAGTTCAGGTGCTTAAAGCGGTGGTCGTAGGTGCGCATGCCAATGGTGCCAACGATGGTATCTGACAAGTCGGTCGCAATCAGAAAGGCAGCATTTTCATCTTCCACATAAGCGGCTTCGAAGTGCGCCAGGTCGCGGGGCAGCTTGCTGTGATCTATCATCGGGAACAGCTCTTTGCGGAACCCCATCACATAGCGAACCAGCTCTGGAATCCGCTCTCTTACGATTGGTTTGATCTGTATCATCTTGTCGGTTCTATCAGCTTGTCAATTTTTCGTTCAGGTACCACCATGATTTTGTCGTTCACCAGCACAGTTGTAAAAGTCACGTCATACACATATTCCAGAAAGTCACTGGCATGGTAATCAAACTCGCTGGCTGGAGTAACCACGGTGCGGTCTTTCATGAAATAGCAGTGGTCGGCGTACAGAAAAGCCATGTTCGGGTCGTGCATGATGGCGATGACCGTTAGGTCATTTTCAGTCAGTTTTTTGAGTTTCTCCAGCACGTAAGTCTGGTAGTACACATCGAGGTGGTTGGTGGGCTCGTCGAGCAAAATGATGCTCGGGTTTTGCACCAGCACCCGCGCAATCATGACCAGTTGCTGTTCCCCACCAGACAGCTCAGTATAGGGCCTGTCGGCGAGGTGACTGATGCCCAGTTCTTCAATGGCCTGACCCACTTTCTCCATATCACTCTTTTTCGGACTGAAAGCCGAGAAGGCCGCTCTGCCTGTTAAAACCACATCCTTTACCTGAAATGGGAACACTGACTTATGAAACTGCGGCAGGAAACCCAGCACGCGGGCGCAGTCCGAAAAAGACATTTTGCTTCGCTCCTTGCCCATCAGTTTCACGGAGCCATGCTGGTACTTTTGCAGGCCCGCCATGATGTTGAAAAGCGTGGACTTGCCGCTGCCGTTGCGCCCGAGCAGCACCGAAAAATGGTTGGTCGGAAAGGTCACGTTCACGCTCTCCAGTATCGGCGCTTTGCCATACTCGAAACTGAGGTTTTCTACTTCTATCGCCGCGTCTGTCATACCCAGTTGATTTTATTTTTCTTCATTAAAAAGAGAAAGAATGGCGCCCCCAGCAGCATCGTGAAAATGCCGATCGGAATCTCGAAGTCCATTAGCGAGCGCGAGAAATTGTCGATGATGACCAGGAAAGAACCTCCGAAGAAGATATTGGCTGGCATGGCTTTGCGGTTGTCGGGCCCCACCATCATGCGGGTAAGGTGCGGAATAAACAGGCCATACATGCTGATAACACCCGCCGCCGCCACCGAAGTAGAGGTGGTGAGCGTAGCCAGCGCTACCAAGGTGGCTTTGTCGGCAGTCGGGTTTACGCCCACCGCCTTTGCCTCCTGCTCGCCCAGCGCCAACAGGTTAAGCCGCCAGCGCATCAGGTACATGCCCACTATACCTATCCCTACAGGCAAGGCAGCAGTGTTTATTTTGTCCCAGGAGGCATGGTGCAGGTTGCCCATGGTCCACTGCACAATGGCCTGCAGCTTGTAAGGGTCGCTCATGTACTGCACCACCGTAAGCGATGCCGTGAATATACCTGACACAATCATACCCGAAAGAATGACGGCCACGATGGACGACTTGTTGTTGCTGAAAGCAAATGAATAGGTCATGACCACAGAGGCCACTCCCAGCACGAAGGCCATTAAGTTGATGTGCAAAAGCGGAAAAGCAATGGCCAGCGCCGCCCCAAAAGCCGAGCCTGAGGAAATGCCCAGCACATAGGGGTCCACGAGCGGATTGCGGAAAATCCCCTGCAAAGCCCCCCCCGATGCAGCCAGGCCCGCCCCAATAATAAAGGTGAGCAAAACCCGTGGCAGGCGCACATTCTCGATGATGTTGTTGAGCATGTATACCTTGGTCGAGCTCTCGTGAATGTTGCCGCCCAGCACCGCCCCGCCCCATTCCCAATAGTCAGAGAACACCAGTCCCTGCGACGGGCCTACCGTCAGGGAATACAGCAGCAGCGGTATAGGCAGGCCGTAAATAAGGAAGCCAGTCAGTACTTTTCTCATTCAAGTAAGGCAGTGGCTTTGGCACCATACAGATTCGTCATGATGTCCCTTCGGTTCTCGTCGAGGTCGAAGTGCTCGTTTGCGCCATAGGCGACGTTGTGCAGCTCGATGGCGGCATACATAATTTTGAGGGTATGCGGGTCGTAGAAAAAGGGTGGCTCCAGCACATGCACGTTTTTGTTCTTCACTGCCGTGAGCACCGCCAGCTCTTTTTTATCATACAGCACCTTTGGGTCTGTGCTCCAGAGCAAAATCAGGTCGGGGTCCCAGGCAATCAGCGTTTCGGGGTTGATGTTAGGCTGGTCCACTTCAAAAGTGCAGGCATTGTTTACGCCTGCCAGCTCGAAGCACTCGCTCATGCGGCTATTCTGCCCCGAGGTAGAGTAAATCCGCCCGCCCGACCAAGCATAGTACACCGATTTTTTCTGTTCAATATGATCTGTCGATTCCGCAATCTCGTCGAGCTTGTGGCGGGTATAGGCCAGCAGTTCCAAAGCCCGCTCGTGCGTACCTGTCAGCTTGCCAATGCTTTCGATTTCTTCAAACAGTTGCTCATTGTTCTGGGGCGATACGGCGTATACCTGTATACCTAAACTTTCGAGCAGGCGAATGGCATCGGTCTGCCCAGAGGCAATAATGACCAGATCTGGCTTGAGCGCCAGCACGCTTTCGATGTTGGTGGATGTTTCCCAGTTGCCAGGAGCGGGCAGCTCTTTTCTGGCAATGCGCGGATCCAGTTTGCTGAAATACTTAAACGTCTCAGGGTTGGTGTAGATGTTGTTCTGTATACCTACCACGGTATGCTCCGCGTTCAGCATGTACATCCCATCCAACGCTCCCTGGTACAGCACGATCACCCGCTGGGCTGGTTCGCTCAGGCGTACTTCCTTGCCCCGTATATCTTTCACTACAATCGCATCAGCCGCCGCTGCTTTCATTTCGCCGGTCTCGCTCTGGCAGGCGCTCAGCAAGAACAAACCAGCACACACCGCCATCACCAAACGAACGGCCATCCTTTCTCTCCAGTACTTCATGCTTTCTTCACAAAATCGCAGGGTGCTTTTTCTTGAAACCATCTTATTCACCAGTCATTTATGCCTTGATTTTCATATACCAAAAGACAGACTGTTCCGCTCTCTTCGGCTAAAACAGTCTGCTTTTTATTTTATGTTATACCTGTCAGAACTCTCTCAAAGTGCCAGGGTATAGCGCTGTTGCTTATTACTGCTTTCGCTTGTTGCCATAGGCCTTGACCATCTGCGCGGGGTGCAGCACCCGCTCTTCTATCCCGATCACAAAGTCACCGCTGAGCAGCAACTGGTAAAGCGGGGCATCATAGGCCACACACACCTCGTTCTCGTCGGTGATGAAAATCGGCACATGCTTGTTGCCGATCTCGAAACAGATTGTGCCTACTTCCTGCAGACTCCGCGGGTATAGCACCACACAGTCGCAGGGCTTTATCTTCAGCAGGATCGCCCGCTCTTCCGACAGGTATAGCAGGTCCCCGTCTTCCAATGCCTCTCTATTCGATTTTTCAACCAGCACCTCTACCCCGCCCTGCGTCTTCTTTTTCATGCGCGACTTGGAGGTCTCGTACCACTCAATCTCAAAAAAGTCGATGGCGCGGCCGCTCAGGTTGTGCTCTTTTGCAAGCGCCTGCGTCACGACTAGCGGCTCCGTCAGCATAGACAAATCGATCGCCATGCGGTATTAAGCTGTTGCCAGTTTGGCTTTTTTCTTTTCCTCTACTTTTGCCAGCAGCCAGTTGCACCAATCGTCCATACCGTCGCCTTTCAAACTACTGATGCTCATTACCTCGATGGTTGGGTTTACTTCTCTGGCATCCTGCGTAGCAGCCTCTACCGAGAAGGGCACGTAAGGCAACAGGTCTGCTTTGGACACCACCATTAGCTCGCTCGTCAGGAACATGCGTGGGTATTTTTTCGGCTTGTCATCACCTTCGGTAGCGGCCAGCACGGTTACCCGAATGTCCTCGCCCAGGTCAAAGGCAGCAGGGCAAACCAGGTTGCCCACGTTCTCGATGAAGAGGAGGTCCACGCCAGTCAGGTCGATGTGGTCGAGCGCCTGCAGAATCATCTGAGCTTCGATGTGGCACATGCCGCCTGTCACGATTTGCAAGGCGTTAATGCCTACTTCCTTCATGCGTACCGCATCGCGGTCAGTCTCAGGGTCGCCTACCAGCACGGCCATGTTCAGTTTGTCGCTCAGGCGCTTGCCTGTCTCCTGCATCAGGGTGGTTTTGCCGCTGCCTGGCGAGGAACATACGTTAATCACCAGCACATCAGGTAAGCGGTCACGGATGGCTTTCGCCACAAAATCGTTCGCTTTTAACAGGTTGAGGGTGGTGTTGTCGCACTGCACAGAGCCTACTGGCATTCTGTTGCTTTTGGGCATGGATGATGTACTCATATCTATTACGCTTTTATATCTTGTGGTTCGTTCTCTAAAAATTCAATGCGGCTGATCTGCAGCTCCTCTCCCTGCACAATGTTTTTGGAGGGGGTGCCGCAGTCGCAAACAAACTTGTGACGCTTCACTTCAAAGTCTTTGTCGCAGGTAGCACAGTGAGCGATAATGGGCAGCAACAGCACTTCCAGCTCGACCTCAGCCAGCTTCGGTTCTTCCATGATCAGCGCCTCAAAGGCGTTCTGGATCAGGATAGGCTGTATGTTGCTCAAAAGCCCCGCTTCTATCTGCACCTTGGTTATTCGCTCAAACTTGTCAGGATAAGTTTCCTGCAGCGTTTCAAAGACGTTCCGTACGATCGAAATTTCGTGCATGGCTTCTCATTATTTTTCTATCACCGCCTCGGCAAGCACTTCTTCTAACTCAATTTCAGCTGCTGCCTCAGGTATAGCCTTTGCTTTTTTGGCCCTCCCTTTTGCGGTCACTTCTTTCTTCGCTCGCTTGGTCTGTTTTTTGGCAGCAGGCTCCGCTTTTTCGGCTTTCGGTTCAGCTGCTTGTTCCGCTTCCAATTCAGCTTGCTCTTCTTCCTGCTTGTGCACCGTAAACTCCCAGCACAACTGCCCCATGGCGCTTAGCCAGTCATATAGCATCACGCCTTCGTCACCCATTGCCCTGATCATAATGGCATTAGGCCCGCACTGTGTAAAACCGAAAGTGAACTCATCGTACTGGCTCGTCAAGATCTCGTCGAGTTCAGTCTTCAATTCAGCGGCATAAGGCGACACATAGATGAGCGTTGCCTGATGCGTATAGCGCTCATAAAACAGGATAGAGTCGAAAGGTTGGCTACCTGGCTCAAGCAACTGGTTATCAAATAGCACAAGCTTCTTGCCTCTGTATACCTTCGTGATGCTGTGCAGGCGCGTAAATTGGAACGACTCTCCCGAGTGCACTCGCCCCGACGCAATAATGTCGCCCCAGATCAGATTGGCATTTTCATCCAGGTGGATCTCGTTTACCGTTCTGAAGATGGAATTGGCAAAAGGCGTGATCGGGTGTGGGATGAATTTGTAGATGCCGCCTTTCTTTACCTGTACGTTCGTGCGCTGCACAGCCCCTTTTTCCATAGGGTGCAACTTGCTGAACGACTGTGTAAAGAGTTTCAATCGGGCGTGCTCATGCACGTTTACCTCAATGTCAATCTCATCGCCATCCATGATGCCTGGAGAAGAGCTCATCATGATCAGCTCCAGATGCTCATGCAGATGTCGGGAGCCGTAGTGGATCACTTTGTAAGGCGCATTGTGGCAACTCTCTTTCAGTAGCGTTAGCGCCCCTTCCCTCTCCGCGTTAATCTTGATGGTACTAAGCATGCGCCTCCGTTTTTTCTAGTAAAGCATAAGTCTTGATCCAGTTAATCACCTCATCGAGGCCTTCCAGTTTCATCAGGTTTGTGAAGATGAAAGGTCGTTCGCCGCGCATTCTCTTCGAGTCGCGGTCCATCATATCCAGGTCGGCGTGCACGTAGGGGGCAAGGTCCGTTTTGTTGATGATCAGCAAATCGGACTTGGTAATGCCAGGGCCTCCCTTGCGCGGCATTTTATCGCCCTCGGCCACGTCGATCACGAAGATGTTTACATCGGCCAGATCGGGGCTGAAGGTGGCAGACAGATTATCACCGCCGCTCTCTATAAACACGATTTCTGTGTCGGGGTGGCGTTCCACCAGTTCTTCCACAGCCTCAATGTTCATAGAAGCGTCTTCACGTATGGCGGTATGCGGACAGCCGCCCGTTTCCACCCCGATAATTCGGTCGGCGGGGAGTTTCGAGTTCTTTATCATAAAATCAGCATCTTCGCGGGTGTACACGTCGTTTGTCACAACACAGATGCTGTACTCTTCACTCATCTTGCGGGTCAGCCTTTCGATCAAAGCCGTCTTTCCTGATCCTACAGGACCAGCTACCCCTATTCTCACATGTTTTTTTGACATAAAGTATCTGGTTAGGTGATGATTTGCTTTATGATATGTATAGTCTTGAGTATTGTTTTTCGTGCTGCATGCACCGTATTTCCTGTCCGATACAGCATAGCCCGACCATCTCCTCCTCCATGTTTTCCTGCTGGTCCACCAGTTCTTTAATAGTAGCCTGCAAGTCGAAAAGGATCTTCTGCGCATCGCCCTGCCCAATGGGCACCAGTTTGGCGCAGTTGGTCACAATGCCGTTGAGCGTGTTATAGTAAAAAGCCAGCAAGGCGTCTTTTAAGGTAATGCCGCTTGCATGCGCATACATGGCAAAGGCCACGGCATAGTGCCCGTGCAGTTGACCCTCCTGAATTTTGGCCAGGTAGTTACTGCATCTTTTAACGGGGTGCAGCTCCTGCGTCAGCTTCAGAAAACGGATCGCCAGTTTTTTGCTGGCATCACGTATCTCGGCAGGTGCCTTCAGGGCTGTAATCATTTCGTCCAGCTTCTGAAACTCCCGCACCGACTTCTTCGCTTCCAGCAAAGCCCAGGCTTTTTGCAAAAAGGCGGCGTCGTTGTAGTAGATGCTGTGACGCAGCATGTTGTTGGCATATACCTTGGCCGATGGCGTGTCTTTCACAATGCCTTGACTCACATAAGACTCCAAGCCGTAGGAATGCGTGAAGCTTCCGATCGGAAACATGGAGTCGTTGATCTGCAGGAGGGTTAAGAGTGGCTGCATAGCTGTCCCTTTATTTAATGGTTATTTTTCTGGTAAAATTATTCCCATGCCGCCGCACGCGTAGCGCATGTGTTTTCAGGAGCTTGCGCACTTCCCGCCGCGGCTCGTAGCCAGAGAGTTCCAAAAGTCTGTACAGCGGGTTCTCAAACTCCACCAGTACCTCGGCCGCTTCGTTGATAAAAATGGGAATGTGCTTGTTCCCAATCTCGAAGCAAATGGTGCCCATGTCCTTAAAGCTGTCGGGCTTGAACACGATGCACTCGCAGGGAAGTATGTTGATGGCGATGGCCCGCTCCCCGTCCATATGCAGGATGTCACCGTCCTCCAGTGGCGTCGAGTCTTTGCGTATACCTATCTCCTGCCCCGCCCTTGTTCGCTTTCGCAAAGTGGTTTTGCCAGTATCAAACCAATCCAGGTCCAGAAAATCAATCGAAAGGTTACCTGTATTGGTATCTGATAAATTGCCGATTACCTTCTCTACTAACAGCATAGGGTGTTAAGGTGCTGCCGGCAAGGTATAGCCCGACCGGCAGCACGTTTAATTAGAAATCTAGAACAGGAAGTAGCGCTGTGCCATTGGCACAACTTTCAATGGCTCACAAGTGAGCACCTCGCCATTTGCCGTTACCACGTATGTTTCCGGATTAACCTCGATCTTTGGCATGGCATTGTTGTGCACCATGTCTTTCTTCGTGACTTTGCGGCAGCCTCTTACAGGTAGAAATCCTTTGCCCAGCCCCAATTTGTTTATGCTGCCGTTGTCAAGGGAAATCTGCGATACGAAGTTGAATCCGCTCGTCTGGATGGACTTACCGTAGTACCCCCACATTGGCCGGTAGATAACAGGTTGTGGCAATGAAATAGAGCCATTCGGGTCACCCATACGAGCTCCCACAGCAATACCGTTTTTGAAGATAATCTCAGGTTTTACACCGAACATACCTGGGTCCCATAACACCAGGTCGGCGTATTTACCTACCTCTATCGAGCCTACATAGTCAGCCACGCCGTGTGCCTTAGCCGGGTTGATCGTGTATTTAGAGATGTAGCGCTTCACACGCAGGTTATCAGCCCCGGAGGCCTTATCTTCCTGTAATGGACCACGCTGCACTTTCATTTTATGGGCTGTCTGCCAGGTGCGCAGTATTGTTTCACCGATACGTCCCATGGCCTGGCTGTCAGACGACATCATACTGAACACGCCCATGTCCTGCAGAATATCCTCGGCAGCAATGGTAGTTGGCCGGATGCGGGAGTCGGCGAAGGCTACGTCTTCCGGAATGCTCTTATCCAGGTGGTGTACCGACATCAGCATGTCCAGGTGCTCATCCACGGTATTGATGGTATAAGGCTTGGTTGGGTTGGTAGAAGATGGAAGCACGTTAGGGTACATGGCAATCTTGATGATGTCCGGTGCGTGTCCGCCGCCTGCACCCTCTGTGTGGTAAGTATGAATCACTCTCCCGTTGATGGCCCTCACAGAGTCTTCCAGAAAGCCTGCTTCGTTCAACGTATCGGAGTGGATAGCTACCTGCACGTCATATTTGTCTGCCACTTGCAAAGCAATATCGATGGTGGATGGCGTCGTGCCCCAGTCTTCGTGCAGTTTCAGACCCAGTGCACCGGCTTCCACGGGCTGTGCCGCTGTTTTGAAGGTAGAGGTATTGCCCTTGCCCAGGAAACCAAAGTTCATAGGGGTTGATTCTGAAGCTTCGAACATGCGTTCCATCCAGAACTTGCCTGGCGTCACGGTGGTGGCGAGTGTACCGTCAGAAGGACCTGTACCACCACCGATCATGGTCGTGACGCCACTAAAAAGCGCTACCTCGATTTGCTGCGGCGCAATAAAGTGGATGTGGGTATCTATGGCACCTGCCGTTACAATCTTACCAGCACAGGACTGTACCTCCGTTGCTGCCCCGATGATCATACCCTTGGTTACCCCCTGCTGCGTGTCCGGGTTACCGGCCTTCCCTATACCTACTATTTTACCGCCCTTTATGCCGATATCAGCCTTCACGATTCCCCAGTGGTCAATGATAATGGCATTCAGGAGCACCAGGTCGAGCACCTCGTCCTGTCCCGCTGAAGTAGACTGGCCCATGCCGTCGCGCACGGTTTTACCACCCCCGAACTTGTTTTCGTCGCCGTATACGTTAAAGTCTTTTTCTATCTGTATAAAAAGCTCTGTGTCCGCCAGGCGCACTTTGTCACCCGTGGTAGGCCCAAAGAGTGCAGCGTAGCGGTCGCGCGGTATGTATAGTTCGCCGTCTACATATTTTACTGAAGAAGAATCGCTTCCCAATGCATTGAAGCCAAGCATTGAAAGCCCGGCGGTAGACAGCCCTACCACCTTTATCCATTCGCGTCTATTCCAATTTGACATGGTTTCCTGGTTAAATGATGTTATTTTTTATTTCTTCTGTTAGGAGCCGTGGCACCTCCTGCCCCTTTGAATCCTTGCTTCTGCGCTTTCTGGATAGCGGCATCCCGCACGTTCTTCTTCGTTACATCTCCTTCCGTCAGGTTGTTGAAACCACTTATGATTTTGTTGCCGCCAAACTCTACTAAAATGACTGCTTTTTTCTCACCCGGCTCAAAGCGCACGGCAGTACTCGCCGGAATGTTGAGGCGCATACCGAAGGCAGCTGCCCGATCAAAATCAAGCGCCTTGTTGGCCTCGAAAAAATGGTAATGCGAGCCAACCTGAATTGGTCGGTCTCCGGTGTTGGCCACGGTGACACGCACTGTCCTGCGCTTGTCATTCGCCTTTATCTCACCCTTCTGTAGTATATATTCACCCGGTTTCATAGTATAAATGTTTTAATTGTTCTTAGTCTGTTTTAGCGTATAGGGTGGTCGACCGTGATCAGCTTTACACCATCCGGGAATGTTGCCTCGATCTGCACATAGTGCAGCATATCAGGCACACCTTCCATCACTTGGTTTTTATTCAGGAGTTTGGTCCCCTCCTCCATCAGTTGCGCCACCGTCTTTTTCCCGTCACGCGCCTCTTCCATCAAAACGCCACAGATGTAGGCAACGGACTCCGGGTAATTTAGCTTCACGCCTCGCTTAAGCCTTTTGGCAGCAAGTTCGCCTGCAAGGTGAAGCAACAGCTTTTCATGTTCTACTGGATTTAAGTGCATATGACTTATTGTTAATATGAATGATTACAGAAACGTTTGAAACTGAACAATGTACTCATCCCGCCGCCCGCCGATCCTTTCGGTGGCTGTGTAGTTGGGCTTTAGTAAGTACTGGAAACTTATTTTGGCATTGTGCTGCTGCGTAAAGGGGATATTCTCTGTTGCAAGGGCGCTGATTATGGAGCACCGGAGCATGAACCGGGCATAGTAACCTTCCAATTCGCTGCTATTTGGTCTGGGGCCTCCGTCATAACCGGATGCATTTTGTGCATGGAGAGGTGCGACCGCTAAAACGCATGTTGCAATAAAAAAACCGAATGCTCCTAAACGTTTTTGCATTTTTATTATTATATCCACATGTTCCTGCACTGAAATAAGTTTACTTACCTTAGCGCCAAAAGGTTATAAGGGTAATTAGCTTATACTGAGGCACCAAGTTAGGCATGGCCTGTTAAGCTGATTTAAGAGGGAGATTAGAATGAAATTAGAAAGAAGGATTTTGCAGCCCTTTACATGGTGTGGGCGCCTGTTTCATTGTTTACCAGATCGTGCAGGGCGTTGCGATGACCAGACAGATAGACAGGAAATAAAACCAAAATAAAAGCCCTACGCTTGGTAGGGCTTCGGGTAGATGATCCGGAAAAAAATGCAAAAAAATGATTTAACACGCTTTCGACAGGCCGCAGGCAGTCGGGCTATACTTGCATAGAAGCGTGCTGGGCAGCATACGCCGCAGGCAGTACTACCTCCATGATAGTACCTTTCCCAACCTTCGAACTTACCTGAATCGTACCTTTGTGCGTTTCAATGATTTTCATGGCCAGCGGCAGCCCGATGCCAAAACCTTCGTAATTAGCCGTGTTAGAACCCCTGAAGTAAGGATTGAAAATTTTACTCTGATCTGAAGCAGGTATACCAATGCCTGAGTCTGTTATCTGCAAGCTTATCTTCTGCCCTGTTGAGGTTAGCTTCAGGTATACGGCCTGGTTATCGGAGTACTTAAACCCGTTCAGAATGATGTTACAGATGGCTAGAATCAGCAACTGCTCATTACAATTTACACACAGCATCGCCTCGTTTTCCGGAAATTCGCTGTAGTCCATCTTAAGCTTATACCGTTCATCCATCTTGCTTACCACCTCCTGCACCGACTCCAGTATTTCATCCATCCTGCGCACACTCCAGCCCTGGTCCTGCCCATTTCCCTCGGCTTTTGCCAATTCCAGTAAGGTATTGATGATGTGCTTGAGCTTTTCGGTTTCCTGCATAATCATCTGCAGCGAGTAAGTAGCCGGGTGCCCTTGCTCCAGGCGCGAAAGGGCTATCTCAGCTTCCCCGGCTATAACAGTGAGCGGCGTGCGGAGCGAATGTGAGATGTTGCTGACATAGGCTTGTTGTGCTTTAAAAGCTGTTTCTATCCGCTGCAGCATATCATTCAGCGTATCCTGCAGTTCACTGATTTCGTCCAGACTATGCTCTTTCTCAAGCCTGTCGTTCAGGTTGAAGGCATTGATACTGTTCACTTTCTTCATGATCTTGACCATGGGGCCAAACAGCCTTTTAGAGAAGAACACGGTGGTGAGCGTCATCACAAACACAGCCGCCAGAAAGGCGATGGCCAGCGTCGTTTTCAGGCGTTTACGGTAAGCATCGCCCTCCATATCCCGAGCCGAAGACACCACCAGTATGTCCTCTTCTCCGGTTACATTTTCTCTAAACAGCCCGACATAATGCACTCCGTTTTCATAATGCCGGGCTCTTCCGTTACGGATAGTCTCCCAGTAAAATGACTCATCGAGCGGCAGTGAGGCAGGAAAATGAATTTGTTCGCTTTCTTTATTAATACGCAGGATGTATTCCTCTTCATCTGCCAAATGCTGCAGCATACTGTTCTTGACGGCATAGTAATCTTCCGCCTTTTCTTGCTGCAGCACGGCGCTAGCCACAACAGTGGAGCTGTTTTCCAGACTCAGGAAGAAATTATGCTGCCTGTAGCCAGACGACATGGAATACATCACCAGATTTATACCTAGTAATATCAAAGCCATCAGGCCGGTAAATAAAACGATCAGCGAATACTGTAATCTCATACTACTGCGTCCTCATCACATAGCCTACGCCTACCACCGTGTGGATCAGGCGCGGGCTAAAGTCTTTGTCTATCTTCTTGCGGAGGTAGTTGATATACACATCCACCACATTGGTGCCCATATCGAAGTCAGCCCCCCATACATGCTCCAGAATGTCCAGCCGTGGCAGCACCTTGCGTTTGTTCTTGATCAGGTACTCCAGCAGTTTGAACTCCCGCACAGTAAGCGCAATGACCTTATTGCTGCGGGTCACCTCCATTGTGTCGAGGTTAACGCTTAAGTCCGCTATGGTCATCACATTCTGCTGCACCATACTTCTGCCCGATCTTCTCACGAGGCTCTGCATGCGTGCCCGAAGCTCAGCCAGGTTGAAAGGCTTCACCATGTAGTCATCAGCCAAATTGTTAAAGCCAGCCACTATATCCTGTGTAGAACCCAAGGCAGATAAAATGAGAATTGGCGTATCGGGGTCTGCATCCCGGATGCTTTTACAAACCTCCAGTCCGCTCATGCCGGGCACCATTACATCGAGTATGATCAGGTCGTATTGGTTCAGCCCGGCCATCTTTACAGCCGTAAAGCCATCCATCGCCACCGCAAATTCAATTCCCTCACCCTCAAGCCCTCTTTTAACAAGAGAGACTACTTTGGGCTCGTCTTCTAAGAACAATACTTTCATAAATCAAAAACCGGTTAATGCAATTTCCCATTACGCGGAACGCAGATCAGCTCTAATCAAAGCATCCTGTGCCTATACCAATCAGACGAGCCTTCTCTTGTATCGTTTAGGCTAATATCATGGGAGATGGTCATATATTCGTATCATGAACAGCAGCACCAAAATAACAGGTTCCAACGAACATTTGGGGATCTGCTCCATAAAAGACCATGCCAGAAGGTTTATGGGCGTCCAGGGCGTGCTTCTATACCTGCGCTTTAGTTACAAGCGATCCTATCCGGTGCAGTCCCGGTTTACATTGATCCTGAGCAACAACAGAGCTAAAAAGGCATATGCCTATTGGTATAGAAAGACACCTAACAAGGCTGGAGATGCCCTGTACAGAGGAAACAAAAAAAGCCCCGCTGGTTATAAACCAGCGGGGCTTTCTGCTTAGGATTGTGGAGATGCAGGGATTCGAACCCTGGTCCAGACAAGGAAATCGACGGGCCTTCTACATGCTTAGACTTATTCGAATTGTCGGGAGCTTGCAAGTATAAGTCAAACTTATGCGCACTCCTTAGATGCTTTATTTCGCCTGTGCACCGCACCCTTACACAGACTAGTAAATCGAGTCGAAGCCTCGTATGTGCAAGCAGATTCACGAAACCTGCACGAGACTATGGCTAGTGCTTAATACCTAGATTAAGCAGCCATGGCGTAGTTATATTCGCCAGTTATTGTTCGAACGGATTTTTAACAGGTGGTACGTTCATCACCCGACATGCTTACACGCAATCTGCACAAGCTGTCAATTCCAGTCATCCCCATAAGTTAAAGAACGTCGTATTCCTACGATGTATACTTCAAGAAGTATGCCACAAATGTAAGTAATTTGCGGCATACTTCTATCTGTTTTCTGTGTATAGAACACAATTAACTGGTTCTAGGTTTCATGAGTGCGCAGCCTTTTACTTTACTGTCAGCATCTCTTGCTTTGTCATTTTAGGCGCTCCGTACAGGTCAATCAGGGAGTGCGTGTACTTAAGGTATTCCATCGGGTACTTCACCTGGAACACCTTCGGGATGTTAGCACTGGCAGGTACCAGCATCAGTGAAGATTTTCCGTCAATCTTTTCACGCTGCAGGGCTATACCTTCGCGGTTGTCGAACTTCACGTCAAAGTAGTACAGGTAAGGGTATACCCAGCTCACATACTTGCTCTTAGAAGTGCCTGAAAGGCTTCTGATTTCCAGCGCTTCGTAATTGGTGGCAATGGCCTGCTGAAACTCTACTGCGTTAAGTGGCACGTTGTTGAGCACCGGCATTACATCAAACTGCCCGTCGAGCATCACCCATTTTTTCAGGTCCGGCAAGTACACCTCCAGCACCACGTGACCGGCTCCATACTCAATGGTTTCAACTTCCTTCATTTTCAAACCCATGGTGCGGGCTGGCAGGCCAATCGCGTTTAGGGCCGCAGTTGTTACAATACCATATTCCACGCAGCGAAAGTTCTTGCCTTCTTTCACCTCAGCCAGAATGGTCAGGGCGTCCGGGCTGCTTGGTTCGTTCATGCCATCATGCTTCCACTGGCGGTGTACCCAATTCACAATGCGCAGCGCCTTGTCCGTGTCGTTTTTAGCACCAGCTACAATCGCATCCAACTGGTACTGCTTGCGTAGCGTCTGCAGAAACTCGTTATTCTGATTTTGCTCGTACAGGAAGGTATAGCCCGACACCTCCTGCGCCTTGTTGAATTTCAGGGCTTCGTGGCCGTAGCCTTTAAACTCTGTCAGGGCGTAGTCTTTTTCGTTGAGCTGCACATAGAACTGGTACGATTTGCCCGGCTTCACCTGGAAAGAAATAGAGTCCAGATCGGTGCGGAACATCACATAGGTTTTCTTGTTGTGCACCGGCACCAGCAGCACATCAGGCGAAAGCTCCGGCATAATGCTCCAGGTGCCTCTTGTCCACTCCTTGCCAATCTTATAGTCGGCTTTGGCGGTGTTGGCTTTGATTACAGGCAGGCCTTTGTACTTCTGCTGCGCTAGGGCAGGTATGGCCAACACGAACAACAAAAACAGGATTGATGATAACTTTTTCATAGGTTTATTTTGCACTTTATAATGTGTTATAGATGATTTTTTATTTCGCTTTTAATTGATGTTGTTTCTTTCTCTCACCTGCTAGCCTGGTCTCAACTTAATATCTGCCAGCCTGTTGAAAGCGTATAAGAAAGATCAATGCCAAAAAGTTAATTAGCTGAAAATCAATGTATTAAGCAGAACCCATTTTTATACCTGTTCGCTTTCGATACACATGCACCTGATACATCTGTGCGCTTATGAGACAGCCTGTTTCCTGCAAATTCATCGTTTGGACGCTGCTATCAACAGTTGCAATTCACATAAAAAAAGCCCTGCAAGCTGGTTGCTTGCAGGGCTGGTTACTGGCTTTGATCATCGTATACCTAGAAACAAGATGTGATTGGGACTATTACAGTTGCTTTACCGGGAACTACACATGCGGGTATCATTGCCATAGCCTACCATAAAGCAAACAATGGTGTTTTCCATTATGGATGAATCAGTTTACCTCGTTAAAGTTTTGCTTGCACGTCTTTGCTCCAGTCCAGCAGGTTAGTGTATAGTTCGTCTATGCTTATCTGTGGATTTTCCTTGTAGAGCGAGATCAGTTTTTGGTTAAAGTCTCCAAAGCGGATAAAGCCTCTCTTCTGCTCCATCTGGTGTTCCATTATAGGTATAAAAGTGGCGTTGTCTTCAGCAGAGAACTTGTCCAGGCAATAAAGAGAATAGATGCCCCAGGTCATGTACTCATTGAACACGTTATAAGGCGAGCCATAGGCGCTGGTACCATTACTTTCCACTACCCACTTTGCTCTGTCTGCAAAAATCTCGTTTATCTGCTTCGTATACTTATCTGATGTCGGGTTCACGAAGTTGTGGTCTATCTCGGTGAACACTACACGCGTGTTTCGCATCTCGTTTACCTTTTCGTTATACTTCGGATTAAGGTCTGCCCTCTTCACAAACATGACCGTCTGGTTAAAGCCATTATCTTCAAAACCCATAGTGGAATGAGCGCCACCTACCAACGGCGAGAAAGTAACCCGGTAATTGCCATACTTAAACCCAAACATTTTTTCCAGCCACTCCTGCTGCTGCACGATCGGGTTTTGGGTGCGGTACGTTTGCATAAGCTCGTTGTAGTATGGCTGATGCTGTTTGTAAAACTCCCGGAAGTTCGATTTTTTGGCGAAGTCTTCTATCAAAGCCCGGTTAACCAGTATTGGATCATCCTGATTACTAAAGCCCATTTTCTGGATGATCCCTTCATTTTTGATGCTTCCTTTCTTATCGAATACATAGGCGCAGGCGTTCATTTTCATAGCATAGTAGTACCAGTAGCTCTCATTGTCAAACACTTTGGTGATATGCCGGTTCACCACATCCATGATCGGGTGGTTCTTGTAGGGTGCAAAATGCGCCATCACTTCCTTGTGGTAAGGTGTAGTCATATCCACCATGTTGGAGTCCTGCTGCCCTATGCTAGAGATTGCCACCAGGATGTTCGCCAGTTCATGCACTTCCGGCACTTCAACGCTAAACTTGCCCTGGTGCTCACGAATGTACTTCTTCGTAAAGTTCACATTCTTCGGAACACCCACAATCTCGGTCAGCGCTTTTTCCTTTCCTTTTTGCAGCACATAAAACTGTATGGTGTCGCCAACTTTTACATTAAAAGTGATCGAATCCACATCTGTAACGAAGGCTACTTTAGTCACTTTTTGATTGCACTCTACGGACAGTCGATCTGGCTTCTGCTCCGGTGATATTTTCCAGTCAGCGTGCCTTTCGGTACCATTCAGCACATAGGTGATGGTTTCTACATTCGATTTTATACCTGGTAGCTCTTTTACTTGCTGAGCATAACACGCGGATGTACCTGCAGCCAGCATCAGGGCCAGCGCGTACTTTGGTAAGCTTTTCATTAAGTTTTATTTTGGGATTTAGGGTTTACTTAGCGGCTAATTTTTGACTTTTCAGGTGCTTCAGGGCACGCTCCAGCACTGGATCCTTCTTCTGGATGTAATCCTGCAGCGTCCTTTTTACTTCTATGTCGGGTTTTACGCCATAGCCTACAAACTCACGGCCGTCAGGATATGTGTCTTTCTTCGTACAGATCCTGGCACCTCCTCCCCCAGGCAGCTCGAACATAAAAGGTTGGCCTGTGCTTCCAAAGGAGTTCTCACCAATTTTGGTCATGTGCTTCTGGTTATCGGCGTAGATGAGAAAATCTTCGGCGGCAGAGGCTGTATTATGCCCGATGAGTATAGCGGTGGGCACAATTACCTTCTCGCTCTGTTTTACTTTATTCTGGGCCGGACTATAGTCAAACTCATGCATCAACCTGTCCTGGAAAGCGTTCAACGATTTAGCAGCCCAGGCATTATTAACTGTATCTTTTGGAGCTGTAAATGCACCCCATGCCTTAAAGCTGGCCAGGTGCTGGCGTGTGGAGTTTTTCGAACCGAACAGCAGCGTATCGGGGCTCAGGTAATCGAGAATCTCACGGCCTATGGATGTAGAACCACCACCGTTAGAGCGCAGGTCTATTATCAGGGCTTTCGCTTTGCGCAGCTCAGGCAGCTTCTCCAGGAACAGCTCATTTATCTTCGGATCATGGAAGCCATTCAGGGCCAGGTAAGCAGTCTGGTCCGGGTACCACTTCAGGGTCAGCAGTTCCCGCTTTTCAACGGAAGGGAATACTTCCTTCTCGGCAGTTTTGGCATGCGTGAGTGTCAACGCCTTCACCTTCCCTTTCGGGGTTCTGTAGGTGATGTCATACTTTTCCCCTTTCAGGCCTTTCAGCATATTACTAACAGCCCAATCCATTAGCACATAATCCGTAGACGAGGAAATATAAGGCAACACGTGCTGCTTCAGATAATCCGCTGTCGGTTGTCCGTTTACCTCAATTATCTCACTGCCCACCGGCACCTCATCTTTTATGCTGAGGTTGGTCCGCGTCACAATGGCTTTGTTATCGATGTTGCTCAGGAAGATCCTGTACTTGCCAAACATGTCGTTGTATAGCAGGGTATCTACACTTTTCGGGAAATAGATGTTGGTGTGACCGTCGTTGAGCAGAGCACAGAACTTCTGCAACTCACGGTAGTACTCGTAATCGTTACTGGTGTTTTGTACTTTGGTAATCGCTTCGCGGTAGGCATTGTCCCACTTGGTCCGATCTACCTTATCCAGGTATACGAAGTTATAGTTTGCTTCCTGCCAGAACTTCGACAGCCCGTATACTTTATCAGTAGCAGACAGCGTGTTAGGAACCTGAGCTTTCGCGACAAAACTTGTCAGCAACACCAGCAATAGGAGGTACTTTTTCATAGAGTTATTTTATACTTTTGGCTTGATTTTACTTTAATGACCTACTCCGTCCGCAGCGAACCGATCGGGTCGGCCATGGCTGTTTTGATGGCGTGGAAACTGAGTGTGAGCATGGCGATGATGATGGTGGCAGCAAAGGCTGATGCGAAGATCCACCAGCTTAGTTCGGTACGGTGGGCATAATCGCTGAGCCAGGAGTTCATCATGTACCAAGTCAAAGGCAGCGCAATAACATTGGCGATGAGCACCAGTTTCAGGAAGTCTTTGCTAAGCATGAACACGATACCCGACACTGACGCACCCAGCACCTTGCGCACACCGATCTCTTTTTTGCGCTGCTCAGCTGTAAACAGCGCCAGTCCAAAAAGACCGAGGCAGGAAATGACGATGGCTATACCTGCAAAATAATTGGTCAGCTTTGCGATGATGACCTCACTCTTGTATATGCGTTCAAAAACATCATCCAGGAAGTGATATTCAAAAGGGAAAGCCGGATTATACTTTTGCAACACTCCTTCGATGCCGGCAAGCGCACTTGATGTGTTTCCGGGCTCTACCCTGGCATACAGGTAGCTGACGTTATCCGGATCAAGCTTGATGATAAGAGGAGCAGCACCAACCTGCATTCTCCTGGATTGGAAATTCTCGATCACGCCAATAATGCGTCCTTCCACACCCCACAACTTAAGCCACTGGCCCACTGGCTCACTCATCTGCATCAGCCGGACCGCCTCTTCGTTTATGACATAGTTGGCAGTGTCTGCGCCAAAGTCCTTTGAGAAGGTTCTTCCTTCCTTTAGTCTCATACCCATGGCCTCAATTAAGCCGTAGTCCACGTGCATAAAATCTATCAGCACATCTGCTCCGGGCTCCTTCCCCTTCCACTCCACATCGCCCGTGTTAGAGCCCATCCACAGTGGGTTTTGGTCTGATGCCGCTACTGCCGAAACACCATTTATTTTCAGCATGTCTTGTTTTATAATTTCGAGGCGGTCTCTTATCTGTCCTTCTATAGGTATGAGCACCACGTTTTCGCGCTGTAAACCGATGTCTTTGGTGCGAATGAAATGCAGTTGCAGGTATACGACCAGCGTACACACGATCAGCAATGCCGACAGCATGAACTGAAACACCACCAGCCCTTTGCGGAAGAGGGTAACACGATCGTTGAGCTTCACCGTGCCTTTGAGCACCACTACCGGATCGAAGGAGGATAGGAAGAAGGCCGGATAGCTGCCCGACACAATGCCAGTGAACAAAGCAACTCCTATGAGCAGGAGGATAATTTCAGGGTCGGTCAGATCAAAAACTACAGCCTTTCCTGTGATTTCATTAAAAGCCGGCACCAGCATGCCTGTCAGGTTGGCGGCTATAAAGAGTGCCAGAAAAGCGATCAGCACTGATTCGATCATAAACTGCCGCACCAGTGAGCCTTTGCTGGCGCCTATGGCTTTGCGAACGCCTACCTCCTTTGCCCGCTTGGCAGACCGTGCCGTGGCCAGGTTCATAAAATTGATGCAGGCGATCAGCAGCAGGAAAACAGCCACTACCGAAAAGAGCCTGACATACATGATCACCCCGCTCTCTGTTTTCCCTTTCCGAAAGTCGGAGTACAGGCGAATATCTTTTACAGGCTGTGCAAACAAGTCTGTATCACGGGTACCTTTATCGCCCTGTTTTAGGAAGAGCTTGATCTTGTCGTTGAAAGCTTCGACATCAACCCCAGGCTGTAGCTGCACATAGGTCCGTATGGAGTAGTTGCCCCATTCATTGATCCAACTATGTTGCGCTTCGTAATCCACAAAAGGCATGATATAGTCAAACTGAAGGGAAGAGTTTTTCGGCACTGCGTGCATCACGCCCGATACGGTATAGCTTTCGACATTATTCAGCTTCACCATGTTGCCTACCACCTCGGTGGTTCCGAATAATTTTCGGGCCAGGCTATCGCTGATGACTACTGACTTGGGTTGCATGAGTACTTGTGCTGCGTCGCCGTGCAGCAGCGGGAAAGAGAATACCTGAAAGAAGGTGGAGTCGGCATAGTAGCCTTTTCCCTTTATTGCCTTCTCTTCATAGCTGAACAGATTTTCCTGATCCCAGGTCACACGAACGGCATGCTGCACCTCCGGAAGTTCCTGTTGCATGGCCAGCCCCAACCTGCCCGGTCCGGACTCTGTCGTCAGGTCATCGGAGCCAGGGTAATGCTGCCTGCCCATCACCCGGTATAGCTGATCCACATTGGTATGAAAACGGTCAAAACTTAACTCATCCTTCACCCACAGCAGAATCAGGATGCTACAGGTCATACCCAGGGCAAGTCCTGAGACATTGATCAGGGAGAAACCTTTGTGCCGCAGCAGGTTGCGGTAAGCCATTTTGAGATAGTTCTTCAGCATAGTTTTTCCTATTATCTCGTCAAGTTCTTTCTTCAGAATACCAAGCAGCATATATTTCCGTGGAGTATCTCTGAATAAGTAAGAAATAAAAATGCCATAATCACAAACTATTGATTTTAAGCCAAATACACGGAAACATCAGCAACAGGGTGTCCGCTTCTGATACACTTTCCGACGATACACCTGTGCGCTTTCGCAACACATCATGAAGGACACAAAAAATTGATTTTACCTAAGGTAAAATTGCGAAATACTAATTATCTTCGAATTGAAATTTAACTTTTGCATATGGCTGCAGTTAAAAACGGACGGGTATTGGTAGTCGACGATGAGGCAGATGTGCTCTTCGCCATGAAAATGCTTTTGAAGACCGAAGTGAAGGAAGTGGTGACCGAGAAGAACCCGGAGAACCTGGTGAAGCTGCTGGATAAAGAGCGTTTTGACGTCATCTTCCTGGACATGAACTTCAAAAGCGCCTTGCATACCGGTAACGAGGGCATCTACTGGCTGCGCCAGATATTGCAGCAAGACCCGAATGCGACTGTGATTCTGATCACGGCCTATGGCGATGTAGAACTGGCGGTGCGCTCCCTCAAAGAAGGCGCCTATGATTTTATTGTAAAGCCCTGGCATAACGATAAACTGCTCGAGACACTGCACCACGCTCTGGAGTCCAAGCAGTTGAAACAGAAAGGCCAGCCTTCGAAGCGTAAAACAGATAGCACCACCCCTATACTAGGCGAATCGGACGCCATACGGGAGGTACTGTATAAGATCGACAAGATAGCGCCTACAGAAGCCAATGTATTGATACTGGGCGAAAACGGTACCGGCAAAGAGCTGGTAGCACAGGCCCTGCACCAGAAGTCCTTTCGGGCCGACAAGCCTTTTGTGAGTGTAGATGTAGGTGCCCTAACCGATTCACTGTTTGAGAGTGAGCTGTTCGGGTATAAGAAAGGAGCCTTTACCGACGCCAAAGAAGACCGCATTGGTCGCTTTGAAGCGGCCAACGGCGGTACGCTGTTTCTGGATGAGATCGGTAATATTTCGCTGCCCATGCAGGCCAAGCTGCTCACGGTGCTGCAAAACCGGCAGGTAACACCCTTGGGTTCTAACCAGCCTATACCTGTCGATATCCGACTGATCACAGCGACCAATGCGCCCATTTACCAGTTGGCGGCCCAGAACCAGTTTCGCAAAGACTTGATCTACCGCATTAACACGGTCGAGATCCTACTGCCACCACTGCGTGAACGCGGCGCCGATGTGGAACTGCTGGCGCAGCACTTTGCTGCTTACTATGCACCTAAAAATCATAAGGCTATACCTTCGTTTGATCCTGCCACGCTCAAGAAACTACGACAGCACGCCTGGCCAGGCAACATCCGTGAGCTGCAACACGCCGTGGAGCGGGCCATCATCATGGCCGAGGGCAATGTGCTGCAACCGCAGGACTTCAGCTTCTCGGCCATGGAGTTTGATACACCACAAACCATACCTGCCGGTGCACTGGTGTTTGATCAGCAGTTGCCGCTCAGCGAGATCGAGCGGGAAACGATCCGCCGTGTGATCGAGAAGAACAAAGGCAATATCTCTAAATCAGCCAAGGAACTCGGCCTTACCCGCACTGCGCTATACCGCCGCCTGAACAAGCATGAAATTTAAGCGCCTCGAATTTGGCCTCCTGATCCGGTTCACCCTGCTGCTGGGCATGATGCTGCTGACCTCGCTATACCTGGTGCAGTTCACCTGGCTGCAGGTTGGTTCCGGCATTCTGGTGATGCTGGCGCAGGTATGGGAACTAGCCAACTATGTGACCCGAAGCAATTATGAAATGGCTAAGTTTCTGCAGGCAGTCAGGCAGCGGGACTTTACGCAGCAGTTTAACGAGAACCCTTCCAATCACTCGCTACGGCCGCTTCACCAGGCCTTCAATCAGATCAGCCATACCTTTAAGCAGCTGGAAATCGAGAAGGAGGCGCAGTTTCAGTACATGCAGACCATCCTGCAGCTCATCGACACCGGCATCATGGCTTATGATGAAGAGGGCCAGGTGGAGTGGGTGAACGATGCTTTCAAGAACATTCTGGGTATACCCCACCTCAAAAGCCTCGATAACCTGGAGCGTCGCTACCCGCAGCTACTGGAGGCGATCCTGGAGCTGCAGCCCGGCGAGAACAAACTGCTGAAGCAAAAGCTGCCACAGGGCAGCACCCAGCTTCTCCTCTCCGCCACAGCTTTTACCTTGCAAAGGCACCCCCTTACACTCGTCGCGATCAAAAACGTGAGTTCTGCCGTGGACGAAACTGAAACCGAAGCTTGGCAGAAACTGCTTCGTGTGATGACGCACGAGATCATGAACTCGGTGGCGCCCATTGCTTCCCTGGCCGACTCGCTGGGCAAGCACCTGCAGGCGGAGCGCGAAGAGCAGGAAGCACAGGGACAGCTTCTGCCAAACCATGAGCTGCTGCAGGATACGGAAGAAGGCATCTCCATCATCAAGAAGCGAAGCGAAGGCCTGCTACGCTTTGCCCACTTCTACCGCAACCTCAACAAGTCGCAGCAGATCCTGCTGACCACTGTTTATGTGAAGGAGTTGCTCAATAGCATTGATGCGCTTATGCGTCCGCGTCTGGATGAACAAGGTATAGCCCTCAGCTGCCAGGTGTCCTCGCCTGACCTGACCCTGAACGGCGATGTGAATTTGCTGGAGCAGGTGCTGATCAACCTCATCCTGAATGCGGCACGCGCTGTAAAAGAGGTGCCGGAACCACAGGTATGGCTTACTGCCGGTGAGTTGGAAAATGGCAAGGTGTACATCAAAGTGCGGGATAATGGAACAGGTATACCCGAAGAGCTGATGGAAAGCATTTTCATTCCGTTCTTCACGTCTCACAAAGATGGCTCAGGTATAGGCCTCAGCCTGGCCAAGCACATCATGCTGCTGCACAAAGGCTCCATTCAAGTCGAGTCGCAGGAAGGCGCAGGTTCCGTCTTCACCCTTACTTTCTAGCACAGCACACTCATTATTAACCATTTACTTTCTCTTTCGTTCATAGGCAAACGAGTATATACAGCACTCCAAATACTCCTGCCTTATGAAAAGCTCCTCTTTACAGCAGCAGGTGACTGCTATGCTGGCTACAGCCAATATCAAGGTCAATGGTCCTGATCCCTGGGACCTCCAGGTGCATGATGATCGCTTCTACAAACGGGTGCTTAGCCAGGGCTCCCTGGGCCTGGGTGAGGCCTACATGGACAGCTGGTGGGACTGCGCTCGGATAGACGAATTTGTGAACAAAGTAATGCGGGCCGACCTATACAAGAGAGCTCGCTTTGGGTGGAGGACTGTGCTGGAAGTGCTGCTGGCAAAGGCGCTGAACCTGCAGGCCAGAGGAAGAGCGGCACGTAATGCCCAACGCCACTACGACATCGGCAACGGTCTGTACCAGCGCATGCTTGACAAGCGCCTGGTCTACAGCTGTGCTTACTGGAAAGAGGCTGACAATCTGGACCAGGCACAGGAACATAAACTCGACCTCGTCTGCCGCAAACTACGGCTGCAGCCAGGACAGCGGGTGCTTGACATTGGCTGTGGCTGGGGAAGCTTCGCCAGGTATGCGGCTGAACGCTATGGTGTGGAAGTAGTGGGAGTTACCGTGTCGCGGGAGCAAGCTGCGCTGGCACGGGAACTTTGCAAAGGACTGCCCATCGAGATCCGGCTACAGGACTACCGCGATGTGCGGGAGCAGTTTGACCATGTGGTATCCATAGGTATGGCTGAGCATGTGGGCCTCCGTAACCACCGTACCTATATGCAAACGGCTGCCCGTTGCCTTAAGGATGATGGTCTGTTCCTGCTGCATACCATCGGCGTCAACTTTTCCAAGACCTCCCCCGACCCGTTCATCGACAAGTACATTTTCCTGAACTGCCTGATCCCATCGCTGCAGCAGCTCACTAGTGCTATGGAACACATCTTTGTGGTGGAAGACAAACACAACTTCGGCCCTGACTATGACCGAACCCTCATGGCATGGCACCACAACTTCAACCAGCACTGGCCAGAGTTGCAGGGAGAGTATGGCGAACGGTTCTACCGCATGTGGACTTACTACCTGCTCTCTAGCGCAGGCTCTTTTCGTGCACGAAACAACCAGTTGTGGCAGATGGTGCTATCCAAGAAAGGTATACCTGGCGGTTACGAAGCAGTGCGGTAGGTATAGGGATCAGGTATAGCAAGTCAAGATCTGATTTGATAAATCCCTACTAAGATCAAAGGGCGGTTTGAGCCGCTGGAGGAGGTGCTACAGTGGAGCCTCTTACAATCTATACCTAAAAAGCAAAGGCCGGCGAAATGAATCACCGGCCCCGCCTCGTTAGGATAGTTAAACACGCATTATTTTTGCATCACAATTCGGATAAAGGACACACCTTCATCTGTCACCAGTCTGGCGATGTACATACCACCTGCCAGCTTGCCTTTCTCGAACTGGTAAGTTTTATGCTCACCCGCTCTGCCAGTGCTCTGTGCCAGTACTGCTACTACAGCACCTCGCATATCCAGCACTTCCAGCTTATAGCTGCCGTCTTGCGTCAGCGTGAAGCCGATGTCAGTTTTGGCACCGAACGGGTTAGGTACAGCACGCAGGGACATTCTCTCTGCGCTAACTGTTTCACCTGTGATGGCAGCAGTACTTGTAACAGCCATACCGCAATCTCCCAGGTTGTCACCGTGCTGTAGGTGAGCTGCTACAGCAGCATGTGCCACCACAGTGGCTTTACCGTTATGACAAATGATTACCTTCGTATTTCTACTGTTGCCAGGCGTTTCACGTACTTCAATTACGTTGATGGTAACTGAGGCTGTGCGTGTACATCCGTTATCGTTTACAGCAGTAACCGTGAAGGTATAAGTACCTGCCTCTGTTGGAGTGAATACAGGGTTTGCAATGTTCGGATCGCTAAGACCGTCAGCAGGGCTCCAGGTATAGCTGAACGAAAGATCACCGTTTGCCTGCAGCATCACACTCTGTGCACCATAACCCAGGAAGATAGTGTTTGCATCGCCACCTGTGTATACATTGCTAGACTTCTGCACTGTGATAGTCGGTGCATCACATGCGTATACCGGAGGCAGGTCAAAGGCTTCCACTTGGTCAAATCTGTTTGTGTTTAAGCCCTGGCTTGCACTGTAACCCAAACCTCTCTTAGCAAAAGCTCTCCAGATCAGTTCCTGATTGGCACCACTATTGTTTAACTGGTCAGCCAACAGAATCGCATCGCGACCATCTACGAAGCCAGGACGGCAAGGCTGCATTTTCAGACCATCGATCACTAGTTGCATCGCCATGTTGTTACCTCCTGTACCATGGTAGATGTCCTCGTCAAAGCCATACTTGTCGATCAGCGCCCAAGTCATGTCCCAGAGCATTGTTGACCACACAAAGCCTATACCGTGTGGCTGGCTGATGGCCGCATTGTTGGTAGACTCATAGGTATGCGGGTTGATGCCGAAATCTGTGGAATATGGTGCAGGTCGTATACCATTTCCGTCAGTTGCCTGCCCCTGTGCATAGGTACCAATACCACGCTTCTTAGGGCCTGTGTCTCCTGGTCTCATGGTCATCATCAGGCCAAACCAGTCGCTCCAGCCTTCGCCCATTTGTTCTGCATTGTTCAGGCAGTTTGCTACCAAACGTCCACCTGTCAATCGGTTAGAGATACCGTGGCCATACTCGTGTACAATAATGCCGTTGTCAAAGTCACCGTCCAGTTCTGGGCGTCCATCGTCTTTAAGCGTTACCGTTACTTCCTGGTTTGCATCTAAGCGTGCTCTTATGGCTGCACCTGTCACGTCGCTAACCATAACAGAAGGAATGTTGATTGGCTCGGTTGGGTCACCTCCCATAATGATCGGAGCACCCGGTGCGTTGTTGATCACAATAACTGCAATGGCACCGGCAGCCTGCGCGAACTGCACTTTGTTTACAAAACTGCAGGTTCCTCTGTATACCACAGCGATATTACCGGCAATAGCGGCAGCGTTTGTGGCAGGGGCACAACCTTCGGCAGGTATAGCACTGCCATCGTTGTAAAGCACTAGTCTGCCCGTAAGAGGAGTGCTGTTAAGTCTCGGACCAAAGGCAGCTTGTATAGCAGGGTAAGAGCCGGCAATATCGCCAGGTGCTGTTACCCGGAACATATCGGCATCCGGCGGGCTAGACCAAAGGTACATCTGCATGCGTGGGGCAAACCCATCGGCGCCGGTTGCAAAGTTGGCATTGTTACGCGAAGTACCATTACGATTGTCCTGCGCTTCGGCTAACACTGGGTCGCTTTGAGCGCCTCCTCTGCCAAAGTTGTCGTACTGGAAGTTACCACTTTCTTCGTCGAAGCCATACTGGTACCACACATCGTGAATGATGTTGTTCCAATAAAACAGGTTGGTGATGGCGGCATCGCGATAAGTTACAGGAGCCTGGTTAAAATCGATCGGGAAGTCGAAGTTGAGTTCAGGTCCGCCGTCAGGGCTATAGTTTGTAGTGTAGTTGTTGTTGTTATTCGGGTCTTCATAAGCAAACACGTTGTTACCGCGTGTTCTGGTATCTAAACCCGGAGCCACAGGCAGGTAATGCCAGCCATTAGGAGAAGCCACCTGATCAGCTACTGATGTGCTTACAAATTCTCGCGGACCGTGAGAAGGGCTCTCAATTGGCATTGGGAACACATTATAGCCACTAGCTGCTTTTGCTGCCGGTGCAGCCACATAAGGCGACATCAGAGCGTGGCTATGCTCGTCGTGCATAAACTTACCACCCGGGCCATCGTTCTCAAACTGGCAGTGCACCACCATGTTGTCTTTATCTAAGACTTCACCTGTGTTGGCATCCATTCTAATGTTCCACCAGTTTTGAGCATCCAGTTCATAAATCGACACTTCCCAGGCTAGTCTCAGGCTGCCATCTTCCATAGGCTGGTATACTAACTTGGCAGGTATAGACTCTAATGAAATTCCGCCATTTGAAAACAGAACTTCTTTGTTATCCCCCTCCCCTCTTTCGATTACAGTTAACGAACCTCTGAGCGGAGTTTTCAGGTAGCCAGCCGCAGCAGCTACCGCTTGCTCTGCACTCATAGGTGATTGCATCGTTTTGGCTCGCATGGCTTGTTTAGCCAATCCCTTTTTAAAGCCTTTGCCGACTGCTACCACATTTTCATTTTGATCAAGACTAATGGTAGAGATCGCTCCGGATATTTCTATACCCTGGTGCAGCTGTTTTACATAGTAGTGCTTCAAGCCTTTCTTTTTGCTATCCGACACACTGCTTACCTCTAGCTCGGCTATATCAGCGTCTTCCAACTCCAGCTTCTGCTTGTTCTTCTTGATGTGCTCCAACGCAGCTGCTGGCAGTGGTTTCTTTTCAGGTTTTCCTTTGCCCTGCCCGTAGGATAGTGTAGCGCCTAGAAGCATGACCATAATCATGGCGAGCCTCATACTTTTCTGTAAAGTTTTCTTCATAATAGTGTTTCATTAAAGTTTAGAGATAGATTTAGATATGTAAAATACACCTACGAATACTATAACAAATGTTATATATTATTTAATATATTTTATATCAAAATATTAACTTATTAAAAGTAAAGCATTTATACACAATAAAACAGGAATCATTGCCACTTAAAGTAACTATGAATATATTTATATTATATTATACTTAATTTACATTAAACTTTCAAACACTATTATGAGGGCATTCTGAAAAGAATAAAGTAGGAGAAAAGTAAACATATAAAATTTTTTATATTATAAATAAATAAACTAAGTCGCTATATGATATCACATTGTAGAATTGCAGGCGCGCCACCAATACAAACTTTGTGGATAACCCCTTGGAAAACTACTGGATAAAAAGCTCTCCCATCTGAGCTTCAGATTGATTATCTTTGTAGTAATGGAAAATTTTGTAGTATCAGCGCGTAAATACCGTCCGTCCACGTTCGATAGCGTGGTAGGGCAGCACCATATCACTAACACACTCAAGAATGCGATTAGCAGCCATCATCTGGCGCAGGCATTTTTGTTCTGTGGGCCGCGTGGTGTGGGTAAAACAACCTGTGCCCGTATCCTGGCAAAGACCATTAACTGCCAGAACATCACCCCGGAGGTGGAAGCCTGCAACGAGTGCGAATCGTGCCGCAGCTTTAACAGCAACAGTTCGTTCAACATACACGAACTCGATGCTGCCTCTAACAACTCTGTGGAGGACATCCGAAACCTGGTGGAGCAGGTGCGCTACGCTCCTCAAACCGGCAAGTACAAAATCTACATCATAGATGAGGTGCACATGCTCTCGAACCAGGCTTTCAATGCTTTTTTGAAGACGCTGGAGGAGCCGCCTGCCTATGCCATTTTTATACTGGCGACCACGGAACGCCACAAGATCATTCCGACCATTCTGTCGCGCTGCCAGATCTTCGACTTCAACCGGATCCGGATCGAGGACATGGTGCGCCACCTGGGTAATATCGCTCAAAAGGAAAGTATACAGGCAGAACCCGATGCATTGCACCTGATCTCGCAGAAAGCCGACGGTGCACTGCGCGATGCTTTGTCGATCTTCGACCAGATGGTAACCTTCTCGGGCAGCAACGTGACTTACAAGGCAACGGTCGAGAACCTGCACATCCTGGATTACGATTACTACTTCCGACTCACCGACCACCTGCTGGAGCAGAACCTTTCGGGTTCGCTGCTGTTGTTCGATGAGATTCTGAAGAACGGTTTCGACTCGCACAATTTCCTGATCGGTATAGGCGAGCATTTCCGCAGCCTGCTGGTTTGCAAAGACCCGCAGACGGTACAATTGCTGGAGGTGTCGGATAATATCAAAGCGAAATATGCCGAACAATCGCAGAAGTCGTCCGTGTCGTTCCTGCTTTCAGGGCTGAACCTGGTGAGCACCTGCGACACCAATTACAAGAGCAGCAAGAATCAGCGTCTGCATGTGGAGCTGTGCCTGATGAAGATGGCGCATTTGAACGCGGCCTTTAGTTTTGCACAGGAAGGAGCTGAGTTAAAAAAAGCTAAGGTAGCAGCCCCGGCACCAGCCGCTACCAAGCCAGCAGGTGCCCCGGCTATACCTTCGGCGGCGATGCAGCAGCCAGCTACCGGCACGGTGCCATCGGCGGCCATGCAAGGCAGTGGCGGTATACCTTCCGTTGGCTTGCAGCAGCCGCACCAGCAGGGCCACGTGCCTTCGCAGGATTTGCAGCAGCCACCTAAGCCGCAGCAGGTCACACCAGACGCCCACCTGACACCGCCTCAGGCACAGGCAGCTCCGGAGCCAGTCGCAAAGCGTCCGTCTATACCTGTACCACCTCAAAAGAAACTGGGCAAACTGCCTAGCCTGAAGGACCTGCAGAATCCACCTGCAGCAGTGGCCGATGTGGCTGTAGCGGAAGAAGAGGAAGAAGTAGGCTACGGGGTCGCCACACCACTTGATCAAGCCCGGTTGAACACTGTATGGCATGCGATCCTCCGCCGCAAGAAGGCGGAAAACATGATGGAGTATACCTTGCTTAACCGCCAGTTTCACATCGGGGAAGATAACGAGATCGTCCTGCACCTGGAGAATCATGTGATGATGGACCAGTTCACCAGCCTACGCCCGGAGATACTCCGCGAACTGAAAGCACAGACTGGTAACCGCAGCATCAAGCTGAGAGCTGAAGTAATAGAGGTACAGGACGAAAGAAAACTTTACACTTCACAGGACAAATTCAACTACCTGGCCGAGAAATATCCGGTGCTCGTCGATTTGAAGCAGCGCTTCGGTCTTGATACTGACTTCTAATTCAGGAAAAATTTTATATTTGTAAAGTTCTAATTAAAACACAAGGTGGGTCATGAGGTTTTCTTCTTGGAAACTTCGTGACTTAGCCTTTTTTGTGTTACTGTACCCTATAACTGTATCCTAACTGAAAACCCATGAAAAAAGGATTATCGCTGTTTCTGGTTGCGTCGGCGCTCTCGCTCACACAATGCAAGAACGAAACGTATCAAACCCAGTCAGCCGGCGAAACCACAGCTACTGCTGCGAGCAAAGATGCGCTGACAGATTATACCTACGAAACCGTTCCAAACGACCCGCTCAACGCCCGCGTCTATACCTTGCGTAATGGCCTGAAGGTATACCTGACGGATTATGAAGATGCGCCGCGTGTGCAGACTTTTATAGCGGTACGCGCCGGCAGCAAGAACGACCCAGCCGATGCAACCGGCCTGGCCCACTACCTCGAGCACATGGTATTCAAAGGCACCAGCCAGCTTGGCACACAGGATTGGCAAAAAGAAAAAGCAGAACTGGACAAAATCGAGGCGCTGTATGAGCAACATCGCAATACCACCGACCCTGCGCAGCGCAAAAAAATCTACCACCAGATCGACTCCATCTCGGGTGTGGCAGCCACTTACGCCGTGGCCAACGAGTATGACAAGATCCTGGGTGCAATTGGCGCCAAAGGAACCAACGCCTATACCTCAGTAGAGCAGACAGTTTATACCAATGACGTTCCGAGCAACCAGTTGGAGCGCTGGGTGGCTTTAGAAGCACACCGTTTCGGCGAGCTAGTGCCGCGCCTGTTCCACACGGAGTTGGAGGCGGTATACGAAGAGAAGAACCGTACCCTCGACAACGACGGCTGGAAAGTGATGGAGACGCTGAATGCGGCGATGTTCCCAACGCACCAGTACGGCACACAGACTACCATCGGTACAATCGAGCACCTCAAAAACCCTTCGATCACAGAGATCAAGAAATACTTTGATGCCTACTATGTACCGAACAACATGGCCATCGCGCTGAGCGGAGACATTGATTTTGACCAAACGATCCGCATGATCGACGAGCACTTCGGCAAACTGAAGCCTAGCACGGCCCCTACCTTCACGGTAGCACAGGAAAAGCCGATTGCACAGCCAATCATCAAAGAAGTGACTGGTCCGAGCGCAGAGAACATTTCGATCGCTTACCGCTTCCCGGGTATGAGCTCACGCGATGCGCAGGTGCTAAGCATGATCAGCGCCATCCTCTACAACGGACAGGCCGGCCTGATCGACCTCAACCTGAACCAGCAGCAGAAAGTACTGCAGGCCTATGGCTATGATAACCAGATGAAAGACTACTCTGTGTTCCGCTTGGGTGGCTCGCCACGTCAGGGTCAGACACTGGACCAGGTTAAAGATTTGCTTCTGGCACAAGTGGAGCTGGTGAAGCAGGGCAAGTTTGACGACGACCTGATTCCAGCTATTATCAATGACAACAAGATCAGCCTGATGCGTGCCTACGAGCGCAACTCAGACCGTGCCGATGCTTTCGTGACGGCCTTTATATATGACATTCCGTGGGCTGACTACGTGAACCGTCCAGAGCAATTTGCGAAGATCACCAAGCAGGATGTGATGGCAGTAGCCAACAAATACCTCAACAACAACTACGTGCAGGTATACAAGCGCACCGACAAGAACGCCGCTAGCCTTAAAGTAGAAAAGCCAAGCATCACACCGGTACCAGTGAACCGTGAGGCGCAGTCAGCTTACTACAGTGAGTTCATGGCCAAAGGTCCTTCTGAACTTTCGCCGGTGTTTGTAGACTACAAGACAGATATCAAAGAGGCCAAGCTGAAAAATAACATTCCGCTGCTATACACCAAGAACAACGAGAACGGTCTGTTCCAGATGTATTACATCCTGGATATGGGCAGCGACAACGATCCGAAGTTAGGTATGGCTGTGAACTACCTCAAGTTCCTGGGCAACGACAAGTATACAGCAGAAGAGCTGAAGAAGGAGTTCTACAAGTTGGGCACTTCTTTCAACGTGTCTGCTTCAGGCGACCAGGTATACGTGTCGCTCTCTGGCCTTGACGAGAACTTTGAGCCGGCGCTGGCCCTGTTTGAGAGCGTACTGCAGAATCCGAAAGCAGACCAGAAAGCATTGGATGATATGGTACAGGGAATGCTGAAAGCCCGCAATGACGCAAAGCTGAACAAAGGCGTGATTCTGAACCAGGCGCTAGTGAACTACGCCAAGTACGGCCCTAAAAATCCTTTCACATCAGTGCTTTCTGAGAAAGAACTGAAGGCTGTGAAGCCACAGGAACTGGTGAACCTCATCAAGAGTATCCCGACTTATGAGCACCGCGTGCTGTACTATGGCCCACGTGAAACCGACAAACTGGTAGCGACGCTCAATGCCGGCCACATTGTGCCAGCCAAACTGAAGCCGGTGCCGGCTGAGAAGGTATACGCTGAGCTAGACATTAAGCAGCCAATGGTATACTGGGTGGATTACAACATGGTGCAGGCTGAGTTGATGTTCCTGACGAAAGCAGATGCCTTTAACAAAGCCATGGTGCCGACCATCCGCTTGTACAACCAATACTTCGGTGCAGGTATGAGCTCAATCGTGTTCCAGGAACTGCGTGAGTCAAAAGCACTCGCCTACTCAGCTTACTCCAGCTACAGCACTGCTGCAAAGAAAGACCGCTCGAACTACATCATGTCGTACATTGGTACGCAGTCAGATAAGTTGCCAGAGGCGATGGCAGGTATGCAGGAGCTCCTGACAAACATGCCACTAGCCGATCAGAATTTCGAGCTAGCGAAAGCTTCGCTGCGCAACAGCATTTCTTCAGAGCGCATCACCAAGTCTTCTATCCTGTTCGACTACGAACGTGCCAAGCGCCTCGGTCTGGACTATGACATCCGCAAAGACGTGTATGAAAGCGCCAACAGCCTGACCTTCGACCAACTGCAGGCCTTCCAGAAGAAATATGTGAGCGGCCAGCCACAGGCAATTCTGGTAATCGGTTCAAAAGACAGACTGAACTTCAAAGAGCTGGAGAAATACGGCAAAGTGAAGCAACTATCACTAGAGGAAGTATTTGGGTACTAAGCCTTCGTGCTATACCTTGTAAACAAAAGCGGCAGCCTGTATGGGCTGCCGCTTTTGTTTACTTTAAATCCGCATGCAATTGGGCTCATTTCCTTGTAGCCAGCACTTCTGCTACACTGGTCCATTTAATCTCAGGGTAGCGGTCATTATCGAGCGGCTCGAGTTTAGGAAGCCCTGTGAACATGTCACGCATATACTGCATGCCTTGCCAGGCCGGAAAGACCTCCTTGCTAGATGGTGTAAGTGCTTTGGTAACTTTTATGATAGCACTCAGCAAACCCACTCTGCCAACCCGCAGCAAACTGAATTCTTCTCCGGTAGCCCTGGTGGCGGCCTCTCTCAAACCGTTTGCACTCAGCACATCGCCGGCAATACGTAAGTAGCGTGGTGTGGAGGGATCAAGAGCCGCAGCAGCAGTATACTCGGCAGTGTTTTGAATGGTGGTAAAATCCATGAGCTGGTTCGGGTCACCATAATACATGATCCGCTTTATTGGAAAGAGCACAACCGGCGCCTGCCCAGTCAGCAAATCAGTAAACATACCGTTCAGGATAGAAGTAGCAGCTATGGGGGCTTTGTCCAGGTGTTCTTTGAATTCTTTTCGGAGGTCCAGGTTGCGGTTATTACCAGAAGGGAGCTTTGTGAAATCAATGGCAAAATCAGAAGGTATAAAGCGAGGCACACCGGCCGCTACAGCAGCTCTTAGCAGTAAAGTCTGTATACCTACCATGACATAATGCAACCCCGAAAGGGCAGAAACCACACAATTTGCTCCTTCACAGGCTCTGGCCAGTGCAGCAGCATCATGGTAGTCTACCTCACAAATGATAGCACCCAGCCTGCTTAAAGAGTCTACTTTATCCGCATCACTCTTAGGTCGGACCAACGCCCGCACTTGCGCCCCCTTCTCTAACAGGGACCTGGCAATGCGCCCGCCAAGATCGCCTGTTCCACCTGCCAACACTATAACCGGAGTATTGTTATTCGCCATAATTGTTCCTGATTACCTTTGGTGTGTAACAGGCTTAGACAGGAAAGGTTACATGCATGTGAAGCAGGTATAGCACTGCTTTAGGTATGCTATACCTTTAGCGTGCATGCTGGGTACTGAATTAATTCTTATTAGCTACTACTGCTGTTACTACTTAAGTTCAGCCAATCATCCTTGGTAATCGACTTGAAAAAACTGTTGTCGGCCGTAACCAAATCGGTGGCGAGTTTAGACTTGTTCTGCTGCAGTATCTGAATCTTCTCCTCCACGGTGTTGGGGCAAATAAGGCGCACGGCGATCACCTTTTTCTCCTGCCCTATTCTGTAGCTACGGTCTATGGCCTGGTTCTCCACGGCTGGGTTCCACCACGGGTCCACGATAAACACGTAATCAGCTGCAGTCAGATTCAGGCCTGTTCCACCTGCCTTTAGACTCACGAGGAATACACGAATCTCCTCGTCCGTCTGGAACTGGTTTACGACCTCGCCCCTATTGCGGGTGCTGCCGGTGAGGTAAGAGTGCTTAATATTTTCCTTCACCAGCTCCTTTTTGATCAGGTCCAGCATACCCACAAATTGTGAGAACACCAGCACTTTGTGGTGCCGCGCTACATTCTGAATCTGCTGCATGAGCACTTGTATCTTGGCAGATGTATCCGAGAAGAGCTTGGCATCGCCAGTGAGCAGTGGCGAGTTGCAGATTTGGCGCAGTTTGGTGATACCACGCAGCACGTGCATTGGGTGCTTTGTCAGCTCCTCTTCACCGCTAGCAGTAATATAGTCTCTAAATTCCTGCTCGGCAGTGTCGTATACCTTGCGCTGCTCCTCTCCCATTTCGCAATAAAGCACCATCTCAGTTTTGTCGGGGAGCTCCTTGGCCACTTCGGCCTTTGTTCTTCTCAACACAAAAGGGCCGATCTTCTCCTGCAGGGCGTGCGCACTTCGCCTATCCTTAAACTTATCGATGGGCATGGAATAAGTATTCCTGAAGTAGGTCCTGGTGCCCAGCAAACCCGGATTGACAAAGGAAAGCTGCGCGTAAATGTCGAAAGTGTTGTTCTCGAAAGGAGTACCAGTGAGCACCACTCTGTTGCGTGACTGCAGCAGACAGGCCGCCTTGTAGCGTTGTGAGTTCGGGTTCTTGATGTTCTGTGATTCATCAAGGAAGGTATAGCCGAACAGATACTTCTTTAGAAAGACAATATCAGAGAGCAAGGTATTGTAGGTCGTGATGACAACATCATACTCCTGAAAAGCAGCTGTATCTTTTGCTCTGCTCGGGCCATGGTGCGTGAGCTGCCTAAGAGATGGAGCGAACCTATCTAACTCCGCCTGCCAATTAGGTATAAGCGAAGTTGGCACAACCAATAGGTTTGTCTGCCGTTCCCGCTTTTCCCGCAGCAGCAGCATAAGGGCGATGATCTGCACTGTTTTACCCAAGCCCATATCATCCGCAAGGCAGCCGCCAAACTGCAGGTCATCTAGAAAGTTGAGCCAACTGAGCCCCTGCCATTGGTATGGTCTCAAAGTGGTTTGCAGTCCTGCAGGTATAGGAGCTGGGGCTAGTTTCTCCACGTTGTTCAGCTGCTCCTGGTACCACCACAGTTCTTTGTGCACCTGCTCATCGAGCATGTAGTCCTCAAACAACTCCGTGAGCGCCGCAAAGTTTGTCTTAGGAATCTGCAGTTCCTCCTCACTTACCACCGCGCCCGTTTCGAAATAGAGCTGCAATCGCTGGAGCCATTCTTCAGGTATAATGCCCATCGTGCCGTCGTCGAGCAGCACATATTTGCTCTTGTTTACGACTGCCTTCTTTAGCTGCTTCAGCGACGCTTTCTTGCGGCCAAACTTAACCTGAACCGTTACATTGAACCAGTTCAGGCCACTTTCTACGTTGATGGAAACAGTAGCTTTATGCTGGTTGAGCTTATTGCCCTGCAGGTCGTTAAAGCCCAAGATGGTGACCCCATGCGCAGCTAAGTTATCGAAGGCATCCAGGAACCACGCTTCATCCAGGAACCTGTCCTTGTGCAGGTAAAAGTAGTCGAGCATGTTCTCCAGTTGCTCCCAGAAGTGGGGGTGCTGCTGGATCAGCAACTTTGTAAAGGCCGCTTCCGCTTCGGTATTGCGCGCCACAAAGAAAGGTCGCCCCATATTGTCCTGATCATAGATCAGCTTATTCGACAGCAGCGGGATCTCAATTTCGCCGTAGCGCATAAAAGGCTGGAGCAGCACATAGTTCTCCGACTCGATCAGGTATAGCAGCTTTTCGGGTGGCTGGTTAAAACCTTTGCTCCGTAGCTGGGCCTTTGTGGCAGGTTTCAGGTAGGTGTGCTCTACCGGCACATACGACTCCATTTTAGCCAGCACTTCCCGCTGAAATTGCAAAAAGGCATCGTGAGGCAATAGGAGTTCGCCATCGTGCTTTTTGAAATAGGTCACTACAGAAGGCAGGTGCGGATTGGAACACAGGTACCAGGTATCGTCCGTAACCAGAAAATGGTTATACCTGACATTGATGCGGCTAAGGGGGAAATAGTTACCGTTTATAAACAGATCGCTTGTCACGCTGAACATATCGCTATTCAGTCCTACCCGCACTTTAGAGTCTATAACAGGTTGTGTGACCTGCACAGGTCTTAGTGACTTCGCTGTTATTTTCTCGGAAATCTCGATGTCGTGCAGGTAGCAGGGATAGCGAAGCGGGTTGCGCACAAGTGCCTTCAGACTGGCTGTATCCGTAGCTGATTTCTCGTAGAAACTTTGAAAGCGAGCGATGGCACTGTAGAACTTCAACTCCTCCGGCTTATCGGTTCGCCATACCTGTTCGAGTGGGTTCAGTACTGTGAAAGGGGCCTTTAGTTCGCCTGTGTTGCTTAGGCTACAAGAGACTAGCTGGGCGCTGAACAGATTGTAGTAGCGGTGTCTGCCGATAACGATGATCGTTTTTGCATTGGCAGAAGCTTCGGTCAGCTGCGGTTGAGAAGCAAGGTATGCGGCAAAGCTCGCCTCAGTATCGTCTGTACTATCAAAAGGTTCGAACGGTGGGTATTGCTCTTCCATTGTTGCTTCTCAGGCAGCCGCTGTACTTTAAAAACTGGCTATGCCTCAGCTTCAAAGTTAATAGTTTAAAATAAGAAAGGCTGCCCGATCTCCCAGGCAGCCTTTCATACTTATACTTTATACTTATTGACTAGAAGCTAGCCAAAGTCTTATTCAGCGTCTCACTCGGACGCATGGCTTTGCTGGTTTTCTCTTCGTTCGGGTGGTAGTAACCGCCGATGTCAACAGGCTTGCCTTGGGCGGCGATCTGCTCGCCTACGATCTTCTGCTCGTTGTCGGTCAGTTCCTGCGCCAGCTTCGAGAAACGATCTTTCAGCTCCTGGTTCTTGGTCTGCTCAGCTAGTGCCTGCGCCCAGTACATGGCCAGGTAGAAGTGGCTACCGCGGTTGTCGATGCCGCCTACTTTGCGGGCAGGTGACTTGTCTTTCTCCAGGAACTCGGCGTTTGCTTTGTTCAAGGCTTCTGCCAGTACTTCTGCCTTCGCGTTCTTGGTTTTGTAGGCCAAGTCTTCCAGCGACACAGCCAGAGCCAGGAACTCACCCAGTGAATCCCAACGCAGGTAGTTTTCTTCTACAAACTGCTCTACGTGCTTTGGCGCAGAACCGCCCGCACCGGTTTCAAACAGGCCGCCGCCATCCAGCAACGGAACGATCGAAAGCATTTTGGCACTAGTACCTAATTCAATGATTGGGAACAAGTCTGTCAGGTAGTCACGCAGTACGTTGCCAGTTACAGAAATGGTGTCCTTGCCGGCTTTGGCACGCTCGCAGGTATAGCGCATGGCTTCTACCGGCGACATGATCTTGATCTCAAGGCCGTTGGTATCGTGGTCCTGCAGATATTTTTCTACTTTTTGGATCAGATTCGCATCGTGGGCACGCTGTGGGTCCAGCCAGAAAATAGCTGGCGTGTTGGTAATGCGGGCTCTTGTAACCGCCAGCTTTACCCAGTCCTGTATAGGCAGGTCTTTTGTCTGGCAAGCTCTGAAGATATCGCCCTGCTCTACTTTCTGCTCCATCAGCGTGTTGCCGTCCGCGTCAACAATGCGCACCGTACCAGCCGCAGCCATTTCGAACGTCTTGTCGTGCGAGCCATACTCTTCGGCTTTCTGCGCCATCAAACCGATGTTTGGTACAGTGCCCATGGTGGTCGGGTCGAAAGCGCCGTTCTCTTTGTTGAACTGGATCACTTCCTGGTAAATCTGCGCATAAGAGCGGTCTGGAATGATCGCTTTCATGTCGTGCAGTTTGCCGTCCGGTCCCCACATCTGGCCTGACGAACGAATCGCCGCTGGCATAGAGGCGTCGATGATCACGTCGCTTGGTACGTGCAGGTTGGTGATGCCCTTGTCAGAGTTCACCATCGCAAGTTCTGGACGTTTTTCCATCTCTGCTTTCAGATCCGCTTCGATCTCCGCACGCTTCTCGGCTGGCAGGTTCTGAATCTTGCTGTAAACATCACCCAAACCGTTGTTTGCGTCAACGCCTATTTCTTTGAATGTGGCGCCGTGCTTCTCGAAAGTTTCTTTAAAGAAAACGGTTACCGCATGACCGAACATAATAGGGTCAGACACTTTCATCATGGTTGCCTTCAGGTGCAGCGACAGCAGGATGCCTTGCGCTTTTGCCTCAGCAATTTCCTTCTCCAGGAACGAACGTAGTGCGTTGCGGCTCATCACAGAAGAGTCCATCACTTCGCCAGCTTTCAGGGCTACTTTATCTTTCAGCACTTTGGTTTCGCCGTTGGCCCCAACAAACTCGATGCGCACATCAGTAGCTTTGTCTACTACCACAGACTGCTCGCTGCCGTAGAAGTCGCCGCCGGTCATGTGGGCAACGTGTGTTTTAGAGTCAGATGACCACTTGCCCATGGAGTGTGGGTGCTTTTTGGCATACTGCTTTACCGCATCAGCCACACGACGGTCAGAGTTACCTTCGCGCAGTACTGGGTTTACGGCGCTACCCAGGATCTTCGCATAGCGGGCCTTCACGTCTTTCTCCGTGTCGTTCTTCGGATCAGCCGGATAGTCAGGTATGTTATAGCCTTGCGACTGCAATTCTTTGATAGCCGCTGTCAGCTGCGGAATAGACGCGCTGATGTTTGGCAGTTTAATAATATTGGCTTCAGGAGTTTTAGCCAATTCGCCAAGGTACGCCAAGTCGTCCGACTGCTTCTGCTCCTCAGAAAGGTTTTCCGGGAAAGTAGCGATGATACGGCCCGCCAGAGAAATATCTCTTGTTTCTACTTCGATGTCGGCGGCTTTGGTAAAAGCCTGCACAATCGGCAGGAAGGAGCGCGTAGCCAGAGCAGGCGCTTCATCTGTGATGGTATAGATGATTCTGGATGCTTTTGTCGTCATTTAGGTCAGTGTTTTATTAGTTAATTTCGGAGCTCATAGCCTGCAGCCATTTTCTGGCTGGCGAGCCAACAACTCCCCTGCGCTAGTTTAAGAAGCAAATATAAGAGTCTTTTTCGATAAGGCTAAACCTTCGTCCGGTGTTTCATTTGCATCATTCTCCAAGCACTTCTTTTTTGCAAAATTGGACAATTATAAGGTATCACACCTCACTCAAATGCAACCGAATTTTATACTTCTCGTTTTTAGCCAATGTGCTTACCTTATCAGAAATTTGTACCCTTAGATATGTTTTCGAAATTCAAGATTAACTATAGCTATTTATTATTTCTTTCATTTATCCTATTTTCTACCGCTTGTACAGACAATCAGACAGAAGAAGAAATAGAACCTCAACTGGAAGAAGCTCCGCTTCGAATCCTGCCTTTGGGAAATTCCATTACGCAGGGAGGTGACACGCATCCCAGTTACCGATACGAACTCTGGAAGACGCTGGTAGATGCCGGGCTGGATTTCGAATTCGTAGGCTCTATGGATACGAACTGGCGCTTTGATGCGACTAACCCTGAACAGAGTGCAGACGCGGCCTCACCTGTAATCGGACAGGAATATAAGGGAGCCAAATTTTCGAACAAGCATGAAGGTCACTGGGGCTGGACGACCAGCGACATGCTGAATGGTTACGAAAAACCCACCCAGTACAAGCGTGACAAAGGAAAGTTAAGTGATTGGCTTAAAGGCTACACACCTGATGTAGTACTCATGCACCTGGGTACAAACGACATGATATATAGCAAAACAACAAAGGGGACTTTGGAGCGGATAGAACAGATCATCGGTTTGTTGCGTGCAGATAACGAAAACGTCGCTATCATGCTAGCCAAGATCACACCTATACCTTCCACTTACGCCAACGTTGATTCTACACAGCATTTTGTATCCCTTATACCTGAACTGGCTTCACGACTTTCAACTCAGAAATCTCCAATTATAGTCGTGGACATCAATACCGGTTACAATCCTGACACCCATACCTATGATTCGCTGCACCCCAACACTGCCGGCGAGAAATTTATCGCCAAGCGCTGGTATGATGCCATCAAAGCGAATGAAGAGACATTGTACAGTTTAGCTGCACAACGTCATCGCAGAGAGTCAGGAGAGTAGCACCTGAAGCCCATCCACAAGCGCAACTCAATAGGGTTGCGCACGTTTTAAGAGCTACTTAGTACCAACCACTTAGCTTACAGTTCTATGCTCCCCTTTCTCTCACGCTACCGAAAACGTGCTTATACCCTTATCCTGCTCCTGCTCATTAGCTTAGATGTCTATCCTCAGGCCCAGCCAATCAAGATCATGCCTTTGGGCAATTCGATCACGCAGGGGAACATGGATTTTGTTAGCTACAGGTACCCACTGTGGAAAAAGCTGATTGACTCAGACGTAAAGTTTGAGTTCGTGGGTTCTCATACTGAGAATAACGACGGCACTCCTCCTTTTGATGATTATAAGGGACAATCATTCAGCAACAGAAACGAAGGCCACTGGGGTTGGACTACCGATCAGGTATTAAGTGGCAAGGATGGTAAAGGCAACATCGTGCAGTGGGCTGACACTTACAAACCAGATATTGTCTTGATGCACCTGGGTACAAACGACATGTTCTCTGATCAGGATATAGGTGGTACTGTAGAAGAAATAGAAGCCGTCATAAACGCAATTCATGAGAAATCTCCAGGAGTTACAATCATCCTGGCTAAATTAATTCCAGCAGACGGACAGGTAGTTGGACCGGCTAAAGCTCAAAACATCCAGCTATTAAATCAGCAAATCGAAGCAATAGCAAATGGGCAATCCTCTGATGGTCCTCCCATTATATTAGTAGATCAAAACACGGATTTTGATGCAAGAGAAGGGAAAGACACCTATGACGGTATTCATCCGAATGATAGTGGTATGGAAAAAATGGCCCAGGTTTGGTTTGAGGCCATTATGAACGAGATTATCATTCCGCTTCCGGTTGAGCTCCACAGTTTCAAAGGCAAGCCGACCCAAAGCGGTGTACAGTTGGATTGGGAAACGGCATCAGAGCAGGACAACGCTTATTTTGAAGTGGAGCGCAGCCAAACTGCTACCGAGTTTACTGCCATTGGTCGTGTAGAAGGCATAGGCACTACCTCCTTACCTCAGAGCTATACCTTTCAGGACAAAGAAGCTGGCAATGGTGTGAACTACTACCGCCTCCGCCAGGTAGATTTTGATGGCACTGAGAGTTTCTCGCTGGTACTGGCTGTGAGCCTGATGCAGGCTACCACGGAAGAGATGCGCGTATACCCCACCCGCACCAAAAGCAATAGTCCGGTCACAGTACAAATGCTGGCATTGCAGCCTATGGAGAAGTTCAGTATTTCGATCTATACCCTTGAAGGAAAACTTGTAAAGGAGTTTGAAGCGGAAGCTGACAATCGGGGAAATTTCGTACAACTGCTCAACACGGCAGAACTGAGTGACGGTGTGATGTACATGGTGCGGGCTACGCTACCGGGCAGGGCCTTCATTCGCCACCTGCTCGTCGACCGCTAAACTCAGCCGCTATACCTACTGACTATTACCTTGTTGCCTGAGCAGGCGTATCACCTCTTCGTCGCTTACCTGCCCGAATTCCTCATAAAACTGCCCCACCGCCTGAAAGAAAGGGGGCACCAGCAGGCATATCACCTCGTCCACAATAGCCTCGAACTGCGTAATTGCAGCTTGTGGAGCCACAGGCACAGCTACAATAATCTTGCGTGGTTGCTTATGCCGGGCCATGTTCACGGTAGACAGCAGCGTCTTGCCGGTTGCAATACCATCATCCACAATGATCACGATGCGGTCACGCAAGTCAACTGGCTGCCGGTCGCCCATAAATATCTTATACTTTTGGCGCAGGCTTGTTTTTATACGCTCAACCTCAGCCTGTATGTATTCCTCTGGCACATCAGACCGGTTATCCACCTCCACATCCTCCAGACTCACCGCTCCTATTGCAAACTCCGGATTGGCAGGATGACCGATCTTCTTGGATACGATCACATCCAGGGGCATGTCCAGCCGCTTGGCGATAGGCGCTGCCACGGGCACTCCTCCCCGAGGTATAGCCAACACCACTCCTTTCTGCCCCTTGTAGTGCTCCAGCCGATCGGCTAGCATCTCCGCAGCCACCTGTCTGTTTGGTATCGTTTCCATGGTTTTTATTATTGAGTGGTTTAGTAATTGAGTGATTGAGTGATTCTTATTTATCAGGATAAGTTGAGCACCTTAAAAAGATCAATTAAAATTCTTTTCTTGAGGATTTAACTTTTTAAAACTCTTCCTCAATTAATCACTCATCCAATCAATCACTCATTCACTAACTAACTCCTCAAAGGGTGCTGTTTGCCGGGCTCCAGGTATTTCCGGAACCAGTCAGTTGCCAGTTGGGCTGCCATTTCCAGTGCTCCAGGCTCCTCGAACAAGTGGGTGGCGTCCGGTACAATCTCCAGGTCTTTGAGGCAAAGCATCTGGTCTTGCGCCCGTTTGTTCAGTTCCAACACCTCTTCATCCAGTCCTCCTACAATCAGCAGCGTCGGGGTTTGCACATCGGGTAGCACCTCGTTGGCTAGGTCAGGACGGCCGCCGCGACTAACGACGGCACCTATTATATCTGCTCCCAAGGCGGCAGCAGCGCTTATAGCAGAGGCTGCTCCGGTGCTGGCTCCAAATAGTCCGATGCGCAGGTTTTGGGCATGCTCCTGATGTTGCACCCAGTTCACGGCATCGATCAGACGCGTCGTAAGCAGCTGAATGTCGAATCGGTTCTCCTGCCGCTGGTCCTCCTCTTCGGTGAGCAGGTCGAACAGCAGAGTTGCAAACCGGGAGCGCTGCAGATGGTCTGCCACAAAACGGTTGCGCGAACTGAGCCGGCTGCTACCGCTGCCATGCGAGAAAATCACCAGTCCCTTTGCATTTTCCGGCACAGCCAGATCGCCGATGAGCCGTACGCTCCCAGCCTCTATCTGTACGCTATCGTTGAATATGAAATTTGCCATTTAGTTTGTTTTCGTTTGTAAAGCTTCAGTTTGATTTACGTCTTGAAATAGCAATAGTTAAAATACGGTGTTTGTCAAAGTCCTCAGGTATAAGCCGTACGGCTCAAAACAGCGTATAGTAGCTATAACTAGAATCGAGACCTATGCGTAGTACTATCTTTACTTTTATGGCTTGCCTGCTACTGTTGCCAGGTATAACATCCTGTGGGTCCGGCGACTCAGAGCAGAGTATGGCAGAGCAGCGGGCAGACGAGCATCAGCGGCTGGAAGAGGTACAGGAAGAGCACATACGCAGAGGAATTGTGCCAAATCAGGACACCATGGCTTTTCCGCAAGCCTTTTCCGTCTTCCTGACATCCTTGCAGGCATCTGATGCCAACGTTTTGAACCAGTTCATCCATCCAGACCATGGGCTTTGGGTCATCGAACAGCCTGGCGCTATGCCCAAAATGACGCGCATCACAGACATCCGTGATTTCAAGCGGGAGTTTCATGACAGATCCTTCTTTACTGTTGGTGATGAGGTAAAGACCTGTGACCTGCAGGAAGAGATATGGCCATCCTTTGACTGCGCAGACATGAACTACGACAAAGGCCAATCCGGCTACAGTAAGGACGGCTGTTTCGTTTCAGGTCCCTCTAAATTTCAGCAAAGCGGCTACTGGGACTACGCCAGCCTCTCAGATACCGAGATCAAGCAGATCAAGGCTACCCTGCCTCTTGTGCAAAGATCAGTCCTGCACACGGCTACTTCCTTTGAGTTTCATTTTGGCCCTGTAGACGGTCAGTGGCGACTGCTTTTCGCCAAACTGATCCACCCCTGCAGCGCTTGATTTAGTGAGTTAGTGATTGAGTGAATTCTAATTTAGTAGTTGAACGATTGAATGAGAAGGGACTAAATCAATCTTCACTCACACTTATCCTAAGGCGAGAAGCAACGGAAGAAATACAGGAAATTAAACTGCCTGAGCCACCTGACGTAATCTCAATCAAAAAACATTCACTGAATCTCACATGTCCTACTACCGCCGCTTCGATCAACCTGACCCTGCTCTGCTTGCCCGCCTAACCGAGCAGCAACGGGAAATGCAGGAGCAGATTATCATTCAGAAACCCGACTTTGACCTGAAGCTGATCGCCGGCTGTGACTCTTCTTTTGTGGGGGAGGATCATATACTTTCGGTTTTTGTGCTGCTCTCATACCCGGAGTTAGAGGTACTGGAGAAGGTATGGCATTATGGGGAGGTGGAGCTGCCTTATGTTCCTGGTTTTCTCTCTTTCCGCGAAGCACCTAACCTACTCAAGGCCTATGAGAAACTGCAACAGAAGCCCGACCTGATCATGGTAGACGGCCACGGCATCTCACACCCCCGTCGCTTAGGTATAGCCACCCACTTAGGACTGCAACTGAATAAGCCGACGATGGGTGTTGCCAAGAAAGTACTGGTTGGCAAGTATAAGGAACCCGATACTCTAAAAGGCTCTGCTTCGCCACTGGAGCACAAAGGCGAACTGGTTGGGAATGTGTTGCGCACCAAGGATAATGTGAAGCCTGTATTCGTCTCCCCCGGCCACCTGATGGACCTGGAATCGGCAACGAAGATAGCAATGGCCTGTACTACGAAATATAAACTACCAGAACCGACAAGATTGGCAGACCATTATGCGGCGGTGTTTAAAAAGGATGTCTGAATCAGGATTTGTAGGATTAAAAAGGATACACAGGATTGATAATGCTTTCTCAGAATGAAGGCATTTTTTAGAACTACAAATAAGCTATGCAGCAGTTTGATGACATAACATTCAAGATTATAGGTAGTGCCATGAAAGTGCATAATATGATTGGAAGTGGATTTCAGGAAGTAATTTATCAGCGCTGCCTTGCCATGGAGTTACGGAAGGCTGGGTTAAATTTTGAGCGAGAGAAAGACCAGAAAATTTTCTATGATGGAGTTGAAGTAGGCACCAGAAGAGCTGATTTTATTGTGGAGGATTCAGTTGTAGTAGAATTAAAAGCCATCATCAATTTAGAAGATATTCATCTAGCTCAAGCTAAAAACTACACTGTAGCCTACAACTTCCCCGTCGGACTCTTAATCAATTTTGGTGCACTTAGTCTGCAATACAAAAAAGTATTCAACAACAGACCTAAGCAATAATTTAAGTGCCCAGACAAAAGACTACATAACAAATCATAAGAGATATGTTACACGAACTAGCTTTTGTTAAGCAAGTTTACACTATAAGCGGTAGCAGCAACATTCGGTTAAGTATGTCCGCTTACTTACAACTCAAATCCTATACAAAAACATAATCCTAGAGATACATTTATTAGACAGTCTTCAACGATGCTTTCTATAAAATGGTATTATCATTTCGAATAGAGATTCCAACATTACCCTAACTCTCAGTAATCCTAAAATTACCCCCAGCATTATCAATCCTGTCCATCCTTTATAATTCTAAAAATCCTGATTCAGACAAAAAGTCCGTATTTATATTAAACCACCATCCCCACCCTGCCATAATTTCAGTAAAATCACCTTTAAATCCCATTGGTGTATCCTTTGCTGTGATGCTCGTAGAACTAAAACTAAGGGGAAACAAGTAGGGATATGAACTTTAATAACTATACCATCAAAGCCCAGGAAGCCATCCAGAAGGCTACTGAGATAGCAGGCGGATTTCAGCAGCAGGCTATCGAGTCCGGGCATATTTTAAAAGCGATACTGGAGACGGATGAGAACGTCACCAGCTTTCTGCTAAAAAAACTAAACATCAACGGCAACATCCTGCACACCAAGCTGGATGAGACAGTTGCAGCTTACCCGAAAGTGAGCGGTGGCAGTCCATACCTGGCGAACGATGCAGCTGCTGCTTTGCAAAAGGCTACATCATACCTGAAAGAGTTCGGCGACGAGTATGTGGCCATTGAGCACATGCTGCTGGGCCTGCTGGCTGGCCGCGACAAGGTGGCCGGCATCATGAAGGATGTGGGCTTCAACGAAAAAGACCTCAAAAAAGCTATCAAAGAACTGCGTGGCGGTGCCAAGGTAACGGATCAGAACGCCGAGGCGAAGTACAACTCACTCAAGCGCTATGCCCGCGACCTGAACGAAATGGCCCGCAACGGTAAGATCGACCCGGTGATTGGTCGCGACGAAGAGATCCGCCGTGTGCTGCAGATCCTGAGCCGCCGCACCAAGAATAACCCCGTGTTACTGGGTGAGCCTGGTGTGGGTAAAACAGCCATTGTAGAAGGTCTCGCGCAAAGAATCGTGGCCGGCGACGTACCGGAAAACCTGAAGGACAAGACACTGATGAGCCTCGACATGGGCTTGCTTGTGGCAGGTGCCAAGTATAAGGGTGAGTTCGAAGAGCGCCTGAAAGCGGTAATCAAAGAAGTCGTGGACGCCGAGGGAGAGATCGTGCTCTTTATCGACGAGATCCATACCCTGATTGGTGCCGGTGCCGGCGGCGAGAGCGCCATGGACGCAGCCAACCTCCTCAAGCCAGCGCTGGCCCGTGGCGAGCTGCATGCCATCGGTGCTACGACACTCAAAGAGTACCAGAAGTACATCGAGAAGGACAAAGCACTGGAGCGCCGCTTCCAGGCCGTAATGGTAGACGAGCCAAGCGTACAGGACGCCATTTCGATCCTACGTGGTATCAAAGACAAATATGAAGTACACCACGGGGTGCGCATCAAGGACGACGCCATCATTTCGGCTGTGGAGCTGTCGAGCCGTTACATCTCCGACCGCTTCCTGCCAGACAAGGCCATTGACCTGATGGACGAGGCGGCTGCGAAACTGCGTATCGAGATCGATTCGCTGCCGGTGGAACTGGACGAGATTCAGCGTCGCATCATGCAGCTGGAGATTGAGCGGGAAGCGATCCGCCGTGAAAATGACAAAGACAAAGAAGCGGTGCTTTCCAAAGAGATTGCTGACCTGAGTGGTAAGCGCGATGATCTGAAAGCCAAGTGGCAGAACGAAAAGCAGATCATCGAGGGTATTCAGAAGGAGAAGGAGAACATCGAGAACTATAAGCTGGAGGCTGAGCAAGCCGAACGCAGCGGCGACTACGGCCGTGTGGCAGAGCTGCGCTACGGCAAAATTCAGGAAGCGGAGGCGAAACTGAAGGAACTGCAGGAGCAGGTACGCCAGATGCAGGGCGAGAACCCGATGCTGCAGGAGGAAGTTACTTCTGAAGACATCGCCGAAGTGGTAGCCAAATGGACCGGTATACCTGTAAGTAAAATGCTACAGAGTGACCGCGAGAAGCTACTCAACCTTGAGCGCGAACTGGGCCGTAGAGTGGCAGGTCAGGAAGAAGCTATTGGGGCTATATCCGACGCTGTACGCCGCAGCCGTGCCGGCATGCAAGACCCGAAACGCCCGATCGGTTCGTTCATCTTCCTCGGTACGACAGGTGTAGGTAAAACGGAGTTGGCAAAGGCCCTAGCCGATTACCTCTTCAACGACGAGAATGCCATGGTCCGCATCGACATGAGTGAGTACCAGGAGCGCCATGCTGTGAGCCGTATGATCGGAGCACCTCCGGGCTATGTGGGTTACGACGAAGGTGGTCAGTTGACTGAGGCTGTTCGCCGCAAGCCATACTCTGTGGTGCTACTCGACGAGATCGAGAAAGCACACCCGGATGTGTTTAATATTCTGCTGCAGGTGCTCGACGATGGTCGCCTGACCGACAGCAAAGGCCGTGTGGTGAACTTCAAGAACACGATCATCATCATGACTTCGAACATTGGTTCGCACATCATCCAGAGCAACTTTGAGCGTATGGACGAGTTCAACCACGACGAAGTGATTGAGCGTACCAAAGACGAAGTGTTTGAGTTACTGAAGAAATCGGTAAGACCGGAATTCCTGAACCGTATTGACGAGCTGGTAATGTTCCGTCCACTGAGCCGTCAGGACATCCGCAAGATCGTTTCGATTCAGTTTGGCCACATCCAGGATCGTCTGGAGGAGGCAGGTATAAAACTGATCGCGACCGACGAAGTGCTGGATTACCTGGGCGAGCAGGGTTACGATCCGCAGTTCGGTGCCCGTCCGCTCAAGCGTGTGCTGCAGCGCCAGGTCCTCAACGAGCTATCGAAGGAGATATTGGCCGGTACTATAAATAAAGATTCTGTAGTAGAAGCAGTACTAGAAGGCGGCCAGATTCGTTTCAATAACGTGGACATTCAGCTGCCCACCGAATAATGAATTGATTGTGTATTAAGAGTAAAGTTTAGTTGAACAAAAGGCTTTCCCGCATGGGGAGGCCTTTTTGTTTTTTCTATTCATTAAGTTTTTCCTATCTTCAATCAGCTACATTCATAATTGTCTATGCAGAGCATCAACCGCAGTATCCTGATTTATTTATTAAAAAATGATAATGGTGATTATTTAGATGTAAATAATGCATTTAGAAAAAATGTACCTGTAAGACACAGGATTGAAGATTCACTTCATGAGCTTAAAGAATATATAGAAAAGGAAACATCTGATGCTTTTATATGGAATTTAGACGGTCCAATGTTTCAACAGAATGAAAGCCCTTTATCCAGAGTACGAATCAATCAAAAGGGGAGAGATTATCTCAGAGAGATTATAGACAAAGAAACAAATTTAAGGTATACCAAAATTGGTATTGCCATAGCCGCGTTGGGTGCAATTGTTGCGCTATTTTCAGCAATTTTGTAATATCATTTCGTATCTAAATCCCGATTCTATTTAACTTATCTATATGGACGAATTCATGCAACTGGCGATTGACGAAGCCAAAAAAGGCCGCAGCGAAGGCGGTATACCGATCGGTTCGGTACTGGTAAAAGATGGCAAAGTAGTCGCGACAGGGCACAACAAGCGGGTGCAGGAGAACAACCCCATTCTGCACGGCGAGATGGACTGCCTCAACAATGCCGGCCGCATCGGCTCCTACCGCAATACCGTGATCTACTCCACCCTGATGCCTTGCTATATGTGCGCTGGCACGATCGTGCAGTTCAAGATCCCGAAGGTAATTGTGGGCGAGTCCAAGACCTTCAGTGGCGCCCGTGAATTTATGGAGTCGCATGGCGTGGAGGTGGTGGACCTGAACCTGCCGGAATGCATTGAAATGATGGAGGACTTTATTAAAGAGAAGCCGGAGCTGTGGAACGAGGATATTATGGAGTTGGAGTAGAGTCGTCTCCTTCCAACACATATCGCATCGCCTGCTCTTTCTCGGCCAGGTCATAATAGCGGATGCCGTGTTTCTTCACCGTGCTGGCCAGCTTGGCTGACAGCTCCTGCCACTTTTTCTCCCCCACCATAGCCACACGGCCGTAGTCTAGTCCGTGGATGACGTCGAACAGTCCGTTCTCGATCGCCGCCACTGGGTTTATCCAGTCCACATCCACCATTTCATAGTAGATGTGCGTTTCTTCGTTCTTGAGCATCAGGTCACGCACCATGTTGCGGTACTGGTCAAAATCTGGTATGGTCAGCTTGTCGCGCACGCGCACGGCCAATATGTTATCATGGGTTTCAGGTAATATTTCCAGCATCATTGTTCTATTTGGTTCCATCTATACATACGCACATACCTCCCAAACTTTACAGACAGGTATAGCTGACACAAACCGGGCTGCAGGAAAAAAGCGCCGCATTTAAGCATTTTGCATCCAAATGCCTATTTTGCAGGTTCAAGCTTCCTGATCAAAAAGATGACTCTCATTCGCTATACCCTTGCTCTTCTCCTGACACTCGCGTTTTTTACAGCCCAGGCCAAAGTGGACACCTTGGTTATCCAAAGCCCCTCAATGCAGAAGATGCTGAAGGCTGGCGTGGTGACGCCCGACAGCTACAAGAAGAAAAAGAATGGCCCCTACCCGGTGCTATACCTGCTGCATGGCTACAGCGGCAACTTCAGCAACTGGCTCAAGGTTCCGCCTCAGAAAGACCTCCTACAGACCATGGCCGATAAGTACCAGCTCATCATCGTTACACCCGACGGCGGCTTCGGCAGCTGGTACTTTGATAGCCCAGTCGACAAAGCGAGCCAGTATGAAACGTTCATCACGCAGGAGGTCCGTCAGGAGATTGAGAACAGGTACAGGACTATATCAAAGCGCAGCGGCCGTTTTATATCCGGCCTGAGCATGGGCGGACATGGGGCGCTATACCTGTCGGCACGACATCCGGAGCTGTACCTGGCGGCGGGCAGCATGAGTGGCTCCCTCAATGTATCAGGTATAGACCGCAAAAATCTACTCCCCAGCATCGAGGCCGTACTAGGTCCGAAAGCGGAAAAAGAGCAGGTATACAAAGCCAACTCCATTGTGCACATGGTGCCGCAAATCAAGCAGAGCGGTGTACACCTGATTATCGATTGTGGAGTGGATGATTTCCTGATAGAGGACAACCGCGAATTGCACCGCCGCCTGGTATACGAAAAGGTGCCACACGACTACATAGAGCGCCCCGGCGCGCACAGCTGGGCCTACTGGAGCAATGCGTTGGAGTATCACCTGCTGTTCTTTCAGAAAGTGAGCGCGGAGGCTGGGCAGCAGATACTAAAATAGGCTGCCCAGCTTAACCATCTGCAGCAACACGCTATTTTGATGGGTATACTTGGCTATACCTTGGTATACCTATCGGCCCGGGTATTCTTATCAATAGTATTTCTCCCATCCCTGCACGCTTGCAAACTTCCCGGCTAAACATTAATTTGCACCTTAGCCGTAATTCCACCCTTTTATACTTCTATCGTGTCATCGGTTTTCTCTACCTACATTGAACTGGGCTTTCATCATATCTTTGATTTTAAAGCCTACGACCACATGCTCTTTTTACTGGCCCTTTGCGCCATCTATACCTTGAGCGACTGGCGCCAGGTGGTAGCACTTGTAACCAGCTTCACCATTGGGCATTCCATCACATTAGCGCTTTCCACCTTCAACATCATCAAATTCGACACTGCGCTGATTGAGTTTTTGATACCGGTGACGATCCTGTTCACTTGTTTCATCAACTTCTTTAAGCTGAACGGCGCCGCATCAAAACAACACCCGATCTGGTCGTTCCACAATCTGCTGGCGATTACGTTCGGCCTTATTCACGGGATGGGATTTTCAAACTTCCTGAAGTCGATGCTCGGTCGCAACGGTGACACCTGGCAGCAGCTCCTGGCCTTTAACATCGGCATTGAACTGGGGCAGCTTCTGATCGTGAGCATTCTGCTGGTAATTGGTTTCCTGATGATGAACCTGTTCCGAGCCAAAAAGCGCGACTGGATTCTGGTGCTTTCAAGTGCAGCAGCAGGCATTTCGCTGATCCTGATGATCGAGACAAACATTTTCTAGCCAGACATTTCATAAATACAGAACGACCCAAGTCTATACCTTCAAACTCACCTTATACCTTACATGAAAAACCTAATCAGAGGATTGGCATTTTTCGGACTGTTGGCCGGGCCTTTTGCAGCCATGGCGCAGGACACGAAATTTGGTCAACTTGGGCAGGAGCTGCCTACTCCTAACACCTACCGTACTGCCTCCGGAGCTCCCGGTCACCAGTACTGGCAGCAGCGTGCCGACTACACCATCAAGGTAGAGCTCAACGACGAAAACCAGTCCGTAACCGGATCTGAAACCATCACCTATACCAACAACTCACCAGATGTCCTCTCATACCTGTGGGTGCAGCTCGACCAGAACATATTCGAGCCGAAGTCTATGAGCAACATGACCCAGACCGGCAGCCTGCAGGATAGGATGTCGACTGCCGCTGTGGAGCATCTGACGCGCGAAGCCTTTGATGGCGGGTATAAGATACGAGCCGTGAAAGACCGCAATGGCAAGGACCTGAAGTATACTATCAACAACACGATGATGCGTATCGACCTGCCTGCGCCGCTTAAGCCAAAGCAGTCCTATACCTTCAGCATCGACTGGTTTAACTACATCAACGACCAGAAAGCACTCGGCGGCCGTGGCGGCTACGAGTACTTCCCGGGCGACAACAACTACCTGTATGAGATGGCACAGTGGTTCCCGCGCATGGCGGTGTACGATGATGTGAACGGCTGGCAGCACAAGCAGTTCCTGGGAGCCGGTGAGTTTGCCCTGCCTTTTGGTGACTACAAAGTGAGCATTACTGTACCTGCCGACCATATTGTGGCCTCTACAGGAGAGCTGCAAAATGCCAGTCAGGTGCTAACCTCCGCACAGCAGAAGCGCTTCGCCGATGCCGCCAAAGCCGACAAGCCAACCCTGATCGTAACGCAGGAAGAAGCTACGCAGGCTGAGAAGAATAAAGCAAAAGGCAAAAAAACCTGGGTTTACAGTGCCAAAAACGTGCGCGACTTCGCATGGGCCAGCTCCCGCAAGTTCATTTGGGATGCCATGAACGTGAAAGTAGGCAACCAGAACATCCTGGCAATGTCTTACTACCCGAAAGAGGCGAACCCGCTTTGGGGCCAGTACTCCACGGAGTCGGTAGCGCATACGCTCAAGGTATACTCCAAACACACGATTGACTATCCTTACCCGGTAGCTATCTCGGTGCACGGCCCGGTGGGTGGCATGGAGTACCCGATGCTTTCGTTTAATGGCTACCGTCCGGAGGCTGATGGCACTTACTCGGCCAACACCAAGTATGGCCTGATCACGGTGATCATCCACGAAGTAGGCCACAACTTCTTCCCGATGATCATCAATTCGGACGAGCGCCAGTGGACTTGGATGGACGAAGGTTTGAATACCTTTATGCAGTACATCGCTGAGCAGGAATGGGAGAAAGGCTATCCGTCACGCCGTGGTGAGCCGGCTAACATCGTAGACTACATGAAGAGCGCCAAAAACACACAGGTGCCAATCATGACCAACTCTGAGTCGGTACTGCAGTTTGGCAACAACGCCTATGGCAAACCGGCTACTGCCCTGAACGTACTGCGCGAAACGGTAATGGGCCGTGAGCTGTTCGACCATGCTTTCAAAGAGTATGCGAACCGTTGGGCCTTTAAACACCCGATGCCGGCCGACTTTTTCCGCACCATGGAAGACGCTTCGGGGGTAGACCTCGATTGGTTCTGGAGAGGCTGGTTCTACACTACCGACCATACTGACATCGCTATCGAAGGTGTAAAATGGTTTACCATCGACTCACAGAACCCTGACTTCGTGAACGCTCAGAAGCGCGAGCAGCAGAACAAGGCACCACAGACACTTTCGCAGCAGCGCAACCTGCAGGACATTAAGCGGACCCGTTTGGATGAGCGTCCTGAACTGGCTGACTTCTACAACAAGTACGATCCACTGGCTACTACTGCCACTGACAAAGAGCGCTACCAGCGTTTCTATGCTTCACTGTCTGACAGCGAGAAGAAAGTACTAGACTCGGGCCTGAACTTCTATGAAGTAGGATTCAGTAACCTCGGCGGATTAGTAATGCCGCTGATCGTGCGGATGGAATATGAAGATGGCACGGATGAAGTAGTGAACATCCCTGCCGAGATCTGGCGCTATAACAACGAAGAAGTGACCAAGGTATTTGTAACAGAAAAGCCTGTGGTAAGCTTTACGCTGGATCCGTTCCTGCAAACTGCTGACACCGACCTGTCCAACAACAGCTACCCACGCCGTATGGCCCCATCCCGCTTCGACCTGTTCAAGCAGAACCGTCAGCAGCAGCCAAACCCGATGCAGCAGCAGCGTCAGGAGTCAAGCCGTGGCACCGGTAATGGGAATAGCGGATCGAATCGCTGATTTTTGTCTATACAGATTTAACCTGCCTCTCTGAGGAGGTAGGGAATAAAAATGCCCCAGTTTCATACAACTGGGGCATTTTTGTTTTATCGGTACTGCGAACCAACAATTTAACAATTCAACTTACTCCATATTATACTTATCCACAAACTGACGCTTCGCCCGGTCTCCTTTCCGCACAAAAGGTCGGATGATCAGGCGTGTGCCGTTTTCATAGGTAAAGAATCGGTATATCCAGTTGCTTAACACCACCAGTTTGTTACGGAAGCCGATCAGGTACATAATGTGCACAAACAGCCATGTTACCCAGGCAAAGAAACCACCCAAATGGATGTCTTTTGGCAAGTCAGCAACGGCACGGTTTCGCCCGATAATGGCCAATGAGCCCTTATCGAAGTACTCAAATTCTTCCAACTGCTCCCCTTTAATCAGGCGCTTCAGGTTCTTAGCCAGCAATTTTCCTTGCTGTATGGCAGGTTGCGCTACCCCCGGATGCCCTTTAGGCCATTTGTCGGTTTTCATGAGGGCAATATCTCCGATCGCGAAAATGTTATCGTAGCCGAGTACCTGGTTGTAGCGGTTCACCAGTATGCGCCCTCTTTCCACAGCCTCTGCCGGCAGTCCGTCGATCAGGGCACCCTGTACACCGGCAGCCCATACCAGCGTTTGCGTCTGAATCTGCTCTCCCCCTTTGATAGTGGCCACATAGCCGTCATAAGATTCTACCAGCGCATTCAGCTTCACATTGATGCCTAAATCCTGCAGGTATTTCAGCGTCTTCTCGCTCGACTCCGGAGACATCGGTGGCAGCACGCGGTCCATACCTTCTATAAGGTAAATGTTCATCCTGCTGAAGTCCACCCCAGGATAGTCTGTCGGAAGGATATGCTTGCGCATCTCGGCCAGGGCCCCTGCTGTTTCTACACCAGTCGGGCCACCGCCCACAATCACGAAGTTGAGCAGACTTTGCTGCAGATCCGGGTCAGCGGTCATACTAGCCTGTTCGAAACACTGAAACAGCTGGCTGCGCAAGTTCAGGGCATGCGGAATCTGCTTCAACGGAAAGGCATTTTTCTTCACTTCTTCGTTTCCGAAGTAGTTGGTCTTAGTACCTGTCGCTATGATGAGGTAATCATAGGGTAAATCACCCACTATGGTATGAATGGTCTTGGCAATAGGATTCACACCGTTTACTTTCACCAGCCGGAAGTGAAAGTCCTCGAACTCGTCGCTGCCGAACATTTTGCGAAGTGGCTCTGCGATGGAATCAGGCTCCAGACCTGCAGTGGCTACCTGGTAAAGCAGCGGCCAGAAACCGTGATAGTTCTGACGGTCGAGCATCACGACCTGGAAATCCTTGCACTTCAGTTTTTGGGCTACATTAATGCCCCCAAATCCACCGCCAATGATCACGACACGGGGTTTGGTAGTATCAGGTATATTGAGCGATAATTTATCTATATCCAGCATAAGGTGAATTTTTAACTTTTGAAAGCATACATGGCGCAAGTCTATACAGGGCCAATTAGTATACGTTTCTTTCTATATTGGGGACTAACGCAGCCTGATGTTGTTGGTTACTTTTGGTGCAATTATGAGTGCTGCGCAGCTCATCTGAGCCATAAAAAAGCCCGGCTCAGGTATAGCTATACCTGAGCCGGGTTCCTCTAAATTTCAGCGGGTTTACTTCTTGTTGTTGAACTCTCCATTCCGGAGCATATCCAGCAGTTTGATGATCGCAAATGGACTGACGGTCGGGAACATATTGCGTTGCTCCTGCCGCTGCACCTGCTGCATGTTCCAGGCCCTGAAGTTAGCATTTCCATCCATCGGCGTTACACTGAAGAGCTCTTCAAGCCGTTTGGGATCGAGATTCCGCATGGCGATGGCCATTCCGTCATCCGGCAGCTTCACAGCCAGCACAGCCTCCCGGAAATCGCGTTCTGTAGGCCACGGGAACACCTGCACTTCGGGCAGCTGCGTCGGATCCTCCTGCATCTGCATAATAATGGAATAGCTCTGGCTCTGGTAGTTCTTCGGTATTTTTAGGTATTGCTTCTTATACCCGATAGCACTGAACACGACGCTGTCGCCGGTCAGCACAGGCACCGAGAAGAAACCATAGGCGTTGGTCTGTGTGCCGCGGCTGGTCTTGGGCACAAACACGTTCACGCCGGCCACGCCGTAGAGGCTATCGCCGATGGTCACGAAACCGGTCAGCTGCACTACACGCTTATGGCCCTGTGCGGCCGCCTCGTTGGGCGCTCCCATTATCAGGAAAGCAAAAAGGGCCAGAGGCAATAGAAAGCCGAGGGCACGCTTATTTGTAAGTAGTAGTCTTTGTAATTGGGGCATCATGTAGTACAATAATACTTCATATAATTTTATTATAGCAGCTTTTGGCTAATTTTGTTCTGACACGCTTTCAAATATGAGGCTCAAACACTTCAGTCTTTCCTTCGGAGAACAGGTTTTAAAGGCACTGGCAGACGACTCGCGGCTGCGCATGTTACACCTGATCCTGCGCAACAAGGAAATGTGCACTTCCGACCTGGAGCATGTGCTGGACTTCACCCAGACTAAGACTTCACGCCACCTCGCCTACCTGCGTAACGCTGGCCTTGTCACACCCCGCAAGCTCGATCAATGGGTATACTACTCCCTAAAGGAAGAAGCCTCTGATTTCGTTCAACAAATCTTCACCTACCTGGAGCGTGACGCCATGCTGCAGAAAGATCAGGAAACCTACCGTATTCTATACTCCAATCGCGAACTGGCCGTTAACCGCATGCAAACCCGCCGCTGGACAGACAGTTAACACTTATAAGACAAGTTCTCAGCCCATTGGTTTAAACAGTGATATAGACCTTTTAGTATAGTATCGCCTGCTGCTGTTACACATATTTTTAAACATACCGCCCGCCAAGTCGTTTCTCTATAGCTGAGACTCTTATTATGAAGCCATACAAACACATATTCTTTGACCTCGACCACACCCTGTGGGACTTTGAGAAAAACTCCGAGGAGACCCTCTATACCTTATTCCACGAGTTTGGCTTGGCTGAGTTCGGCAAGTTCGACTGCGACTCCTTTTATAAGAAGTACAAGTTTGTGAATTACCTCCTATGGGATCTCTATAATAAAGGAAAGATCGATCAGAAAGAATTGCGCGAGTCACGCTTCGTCAAAACCCTAACCGGACTGGGCCTGGAGCCTCATCAGGTACCGACAGGTATATCCGAAGCATATACCGACCTGTGCCCGCAGAAGACGGCCGTGTTCCCCTATACCTTCGAGGTGCTCGAATATTTGAAACCGAAGTACGGTCTCCACATCATCACCAATGGTTTTAAGGATGTGCAGTACATCAAAATGAACGGCTCTAAGCTAACAGATTACTTCGGTGAGATTGTGACCTCCGAGTGCTGTGGGTATAAAAAACCTGACAAGCGTATTTTTGAACATGCACTCGACCGTATAAAGGTACTTCCTGCGGACTGCCTGATGATTGGCGATAACTTAGAATGTGACATTGACGGCGCCCGCTTGGCAGGTATAGACCAGGTATTTTTCAACCCGGAGAAGAGTAAAAGTAAGCTCTCGCCCAAGCCCACCTACCACATCCACTGCCTGAGCGAACTGCAGGCTATGTTATAGCAAAGCTATACTCCTTACAGGCCGGAAAATAAAATAATTCGCCTTACCTTTGTATAGCAGGCTGCCTCGTGCGGTCTGTCGAATGTCTTAGTCTGAATCTGTAAAATATCAAAAAGAGATGGCAACAGGATTTTTTAGAGTACCCACCCCAATAAACGAACCTGTAAAATCCTATGCACCGGGTTCACCGGAGCGCGAGGAACTGCAGCGAACTTATAAAGAACTTAAGTCGAAAGAGATCGATGTACCGATGTACATCGGCGGCGACAAGGTATATACCGACAACAAGAAGCCGATGCTTCAGCCGCACGACCACCAGCATATACTGGGTCACTTCAGCGAAGGCGATGCGTCCCACGTGGAACAGGCGATCAATGCAGCCCTTGCTGCTCGTGAAGAGTGGGCTGACATGGGTTGGGAGCACCGTTTGAGTATTTTCCTGAAAGCCGCTGAACTGTTGGCAGGCCCTTGGAGAGCCCGCATGAACGCAGCCACTATGCTGGGTCAGTCGAAGAACGCTTATCAGGCTGAGATCGACTCTGCCTGTGAGCTGGTGGACTTCCTGCGCTTCAACGCACAGTATGCCACAGAGATCTACCACATGCAGCCAGAGTCATCGCCGGGCGTGTGGAACCGCATGGAGCACCGTCCGTTGGAGGGCTTCGTGTTCGCTTTGACGCCGTTCAACTTCACGGCCATTGCCGGTAACCTGCCAGCCTCTGTTGCCATGATGGGCAACGTAGTGGTATGGAAGCCAGCCCACACGCAGATCTATGCAGCTCAGATGATCATGGAGCTGTTCCGCGAAGCTGGCCTTCCGGATGGCGTAATCAACCTGGTGTATGTAGACGGTCCAACGACTGGCGAAGTGATCTTCAACCATGCTGATTTCGCTGGTATCCACTTTACAGGCAGCACTGGCGTATTCCAGCACATCTGGAAAACGATCGGCACGAACATCCACAAGTATAAGTCCTACCCACGCATTGTAGGTGAGACAGGTGGTAAGGACTTTATTGTAGCGCACAGCTCGGCAGACACTAAGCAGGTAGCGACCGGTATCGTGCGTGGTGCTTTTGAGTACCAGGGTCAGAAATGTTCTGCCGCATCACGTGCTTACATCCCGAGCAACATTTGGGAAGATGTGAAAAATTACGTGATAGAAGACCTGAAGACCTTCAAAATGGGTCCGCCGGAAGATTTCTCTAACTTCATCAACGCGGTGATCGACGAGAAATCGTTCGATAAGATCGCCAAGTACATCGACAACGCCAAGGAGAGCAATGAGGTGGAGGTGATTGCCGGTGGTAACTACGACAAATCGAAAGGTTATTTCATCGAGCCAACGGTGCTACTGTCGCACAACCCGCAGTATGTGACCATGTGCGAGGAGATCTTCGGGCCGGTGATCACGATTTACGTGTACGACGAAAATAACTTCGAAGAAACGTTGAAGCTGGTAGACTCTACTTCGCCATACGCCCTGACAGGCGCCATCTTCAGCCGCGACCGTTATGCAGCTGAGTTTGCGACGAAGAAACTGCAAAACGCAGCCGGTAACTTCTACATCAACGATAAGCCAACCGGTGCCGTGGTAGGACAGCAGCCATTCGGTGGCGCCCGTGCTTCCGGTACTAACGACAAGGCCGGTTCTATGCTGAACCTGTTGCGCTGGGTATCTGCCCGCTCTATCAAAGAGACGTTCGTAACACCAGTAGACTACCGTTACCCGTTCCTGGGTGAGAATAAATAAGGTATAGCTATACCTGAAACAAAAGCACCACGCTCGTAAAGGGCGTGGTGCTTTTGTTTTTTGGTTACATGACGCGAGCGTCCTCGCTCGTGTCTACTATGGTGGGGCCTCTGGCCCCGTTGTAATTATCTGCGTACTATTTCCCAAACATTAAACCTATGTCTGAGAAATACAAAATCTACAAAGGCGGCCTGTTCTTCATCACTCTCACCGTTGTCGGCTGGATCGACGTTTTTACTAGAAGAGAATATGCCGACGAAGTAGTGCAGAACCTGAACTATTGCAGCAAATATAAAGGACTGCAGGTTTACAGTTACTGTTTAATGCCCAGCCACCTGCACATGATCTGTTCTGTTGAAGATGGCAATCTAAGTGGTGTGCTCAGAGACTTCAAAAGCTACACCGCCAAGCGGATACTTGCACAGATTGAAAACAATCCAACCGAGAGCAGAAAGGAGTGGTTGCTATACCTGTTGTGCTACTTTAAGCAGCACAACACGCACAACAAGGAATTCCAGTTCTGGCAGCAGCATAATCATCCGATCGACCTGACGGGTACGCCCATGCTTCAGCAGAAAATCGACTACATCAAGCAGAACCCCGTTGTAGCAGGTCTGGTAACAGATGCGGCTTACTATACTTTCAGCAGTGCGAACCCAAGGAATGCTGTGATTTTGGCAGAGGTATAAATGCAACGGGGCCAGAGGCCCCACCATAGTAGACACGAGCGAGGACGCTCGCGCCATGAAATGCCATGAACACTACACCCAACCCATGTTCCAACACCCACCCAGCTATACCTGAGTACTATACCTTACAATGCCCTGTGCTCAAGCAACACCAGCTGTACACAATGCAAAAATCACAAGAATTGCATTCATACCGCCCGATTCTACTTTAGAACCATTCTTAACGCGATTTACATTGGATATAGTCTTTTGATTGTTGGCTATTTATACCTAATTTTGCTCCCAAATTTCAATAAAGCATTACAGCAATATGGAAACTACTGGTACTCAGTATCTACCGTCGGACTACCTTCCTATTTTGATACAATTTGCGGCAGCAATCGGCTTCGTTATTTTCGCGCTGGTGGTGACCCATTTACTTGGTCCGAAAAGAAAAAGTGAGGTAAAAGACGCATCATGGGAAAGCGGTGTGGAATCGGTGGGCGATGCGCGCACCCCTATCTCCTACAAGTACTTCATCACGGCCATCCTGTTCGTGCTGTTCGATATTGAAATTATCTTTATGTACCCTTGGGCGGTGAACTTCCGCGAATTCGGTTTGGAAGGCTTCCTGCCGATGATGTTATTCCTTGGTGTGATCCTTGCAGGCTTCTTCTACGAGATCAAAAAAGGCATTCTCAAGTAGTTTAGCACTGTTAAACTTTTATGGGGTAAACGGTGTTTTTGCAGGGGTAAACAGAGATTAAAACTCAGAATTTCAGAAACATGAGCGATACAAATAAAGATATAAACATGGTAGAGGCACCAGAAGGCCATAGCGGCGCTGGTTTCTTTGCTACTTCCTTTGAAAAAGTGATTGGTCTGGCCCGCGCAAACTCGCTTTGGCCATTGCCTTTTGCCACTTCTTGCTGCGGTATCGAGTTTATGGCGACCATGGGCTCTACCTACGATATTTCACGCTTCGGTTCGGAGCGCCCAAGCTTCTCTCCACGTCAGGCTGATATCCTGTTGGTAATGGGCACCATCGCCAAGAAAATGGGGCCTGTTGTGAAGCAGGTATACGAGCAGATGGCAGAGCCACGCTGGGTAGTAGCCGTGGGTGCTTGCGCTACGTCAGGCGGTATTTTCGACTCGTACTCTGTGCTGCAAGGTATAGACCGTGTGGTGCCTGTAGACGTGTACGTACCGGGTTGCCCACCAAGACCAGAGCAGATTCTGGACGGATTGATGCGTGTGCAGGATTTAGCTAAGAACGAATCACTTCGCCGCCGTCACTCACCTGAATATCAGGCACTTTTAGCTTCTTACAACATTAAATAAGCAGCATGGAGCTTACGAACGAAAATGTACTCGGTAAACTGATTGCGCAGTTTGGAGAAGAAAACATACGGGATGCTTACAACCCGGATGGCATCATGACTTTCACGACGAACCGTGAGAACATCATCGCCTTAATCCAATACCTGTATGACGACAAGGACCTGCAAGTGCAGTTCCTGACCACGATGGCAGGCGTTCACTTCCCTGACCACAAGGGTATGGAGATGTGCATGATGTACCAGTTGCATAGCTTGCGTCATAATTTCCGTCTGCGCATTAAGGTGTTTACGCCTGCGGAAGACCCGGTACTGCCAACGCTGACTGGTATTTACGCCACCGCCAACTGGATGGAGCGTGAAGCCTATGACTTTTACGGTTTCATCTTTACCGGTCACCCGAACCTGATCCGCATTCTCAACATCGAGGAGATGGAGTACCACCCGATGCTCAAGCAGTATCCGCTGGAAGACCAGACAAGGGAAGACAAAATAGATACGTATTTCGGACGCTAAGCCAGATAAACCACTATGGCTACTGATAATAAAACAGCTGATACTGATCAGTTACAGGAGTTCCGCGACAATCGCGACCTGAAACTGCAGGACAAAAAGAACGAGAACCTGACGACCCTGAACCTGGGTCCGACGCATCCGGCCACACACGGTATCTTCCAGAACATCCTTCAGATGGACGGTGAGGTAATCATGGACGCCGTGCCGACCATCGGGTACATACACCGTGCTTTCGAAAAGATTGCCGAACGCAGACCGTTCTACCAGATTACACCGCTTACCGACCGCATGAACTACTGTTCGTCCCCTATCAATAACATGGGGTACCACATGACAGTAGAGAAACTGCTAGGTATAGAGATCCCAAAGCGTGCCCAGTACATCCGCGTGATCATGATGGAGTTGGCCCGTATTTCCGACCACCTGATCTGTAACTCGATTCTGGGTGTGGACTCCGGCGCTTTCACCGGCTTCCTGTACGTAATGCAGGAGCGTGAGCACATTTACGATATTTACGAAGAGGTATGCGGTGCCCGTCTGACGACCAACATGGGTCGTATCGGCGGCATGGAGCGCGACCTTTCTCCAAAGGCATTGCACCTGATTGGTGAGTTCCTGAAGCGCTTCCCGAAAGTATGGGCGGAGTTCGAGAAAATGCTGACCCGCAACCGTATCTTCATCGACCGTACGGTGGGTGTGGGTGCCATTTCGGCGGAGCGTGCCTTGAACTACGGCTTCACAGGACCTAACCTGCGTGCCACGGGCGTGGATTACGATGTGCGCGTGATGAACCCATACTCTTCTTACGACGACTTCGAGTTTGAAATCCCGGTTGGCGAGAAAGGTGATACCTACGACCGCTTCCTGGTACGCAACGAAGAAGTATGGCAAAGTTTAAAAATCATTGAGCAGGCTTACAAAAACCTGCCAGAGGGTTCTTACCACGCTGATGCGCCGCATTACTACCTGCCGCCAAAGCAGGAGGTATACACCAGCATGGAAGCGCTTATCTATCACTTCAAGATTGTGATGGGAGAGATTGACGCTCCGAAAGGCGAGGTATACCACAGCGTGGAAGGCGGTAACGGCGAGCTTGGTTTCTACCTGATCAGTGACGGTGGCAGAACACCATACCGTCTGCACTTCAGACGACCTTGCTTCATTTATTATCAGGCTTACACCGAGATGATCAAAGGCGGTCAGCTGGCCGATGCGATTTTAACGCTGTCTAGCTTGAACGTAATCGCCGGCGAACTTGACGCTTAATACTTAATACTATACATCATCTAACACCGACCACTGGCCGGTGACATTTACAAAGATGGCAGAGACTATAAACGCATTTAAGTTTTCTGATAAGGCCCTTGCTGAGATTCAGCGCTATATCAGCCACTACCCGGAAGGACGCCAGAAGTCTGCCCTGTTGCCAGCCCTGCACGTTGCACAGGCGGAGAACAACGGCTGGGTGAGCCCAGAGGCGATGGACGCGATTGCCGAAATCCTGAACATACAGCCAATTGAGGTATATGAGGTAGCTACTTTCTATACCATGTTCAACCTGAAGCCGGTTGGCAAGCACGTGCTCGAGGTATGCCGTACAGGCCCTTGCTGCCTGCGTGGTGCTGACCAGATGATTGAGACATTCAAACAGAAACTCAACATTGAGGAGGGTGAAACTACGGCAGATGGTATGTTTACGCTGAAGCCTGTGGAATGCCTTGCTTCATGTGGTACAGGCCCTATGCTGCAGGTGCGCGAAACCTACTACGAGAACCTGGACAGCGAAGAAGCGGTGGACCAGTTCATCGAGATGATGCGCAATAAAGAGGTGGAAACACCGGAGTGGGCGAAGTAATTCATTGATAAACCTGGCAGCTTGCCATAACACAGCGACTGCCGAGCTATATATCCTGTTACAATGGGAATTAAGATATTAACCGAACATATTAACGTACCGGGTATCGAAACCCTGGAGGTATATCGCAAGCATGGCGGCTACCGTTCGGTAGAGAAAGCCATCAAAACGATGACCCCGGACGAGGTAGTGGAAGAAGTGAAGACATCGGGCCTGCGTGGTCGTGGTGGCGCTGGCTTCCCGGCCGGTATGAAGTGGAGCTTTTTGGCTAAGCCAGAGGGTGTTCCGCGTTACTTAGTTTGCAACGCCGACGAATCGGAGCCGGGCACTTTCAAGGACCGCGTGTTCATGGAGAAAAACCCGCATGCCCTGATCGAAGGTATGATCACATCGAGCTATGCGCTGGGTGCGAACACGTCTTATATCTACATCCGCGGTGAGCTGTTGTTTGTTCTGCGCATTCTGGAGAAAGCAATCGCTGAGGCTTACGCAGCCGGTTTGCTTGGCAAGAACATTCTGGGTTCAGGTTATGATCTGGACCTGCATGTGGCGCCGGGTGGTGGTGCGTATATCTGCGGTGAGGAAACTGCCCTGTTGGAGTCATTGGAAGGCAAGCGTGGTAACCCGCGTAACAAGCCGCCATTCCCGGCGGTGAAAGGTCTGTTCCAGTCGCCAACGGTGGTGAACAACGTGGAAACCATCGCTTCTGTGCCGTGGATTGTGAACAACACGGGTGCGGAGTATGCCAAAATAGGTATAGGACGTAGCACAGGCACTAAGCTGATCTCTGCCAGCGGTAACATCAACCGTCCGGGCGTGTACGAAATCGACTTGGGTGTTCCGGTAGAGGAGTTCATTTACTCTGACGAGTATTGTGGCGGTATCTGGAAAGGCAAGCAACTGAAGGCCGTAGTGCCGGGAGGTTCTTCCGTGCCGATTCTACCAGCTGACCTGATTCTCAAAACAGCCGCCGGCGAGCAACGCCTGATGACCTACGAATCGCTGTCTGATGGTGGTTTTGTGAGCGGCTCTATGCTGGGTTCAGGTGCTTTCATCGTGTTTGACGAAGACCAGTGCATCGTGCGTAACACATGGAACTATGCCCGCTTCTATCACCACGAATCGTGCGGACAGTGCAGCCCTTGCCGTGAAGGTACAGGCTGGATGGAGCGTGTGTTGCACCGCATTGAGCATGGTCACGGTCATCAGCAGGACATCGACCTGTTGGTAAGCGTAGCCAAGCAGATTGAAGGCAACACCATTTGCCCGCTGGGTGACGCAGCCGCATGGCCGGTAGCCAGTGCGATCCGCCACTTCCGTGACGAGTTCGAGTGGCACATCAAGCACCCGCAAGAGGCAACAGCTCCGGGCGCGGTATACAGAGGACAGTTAGCGGCAGCTACTGTTTAATTTCAAATAAATTAACTGCCCGCTATACCTTAGTACACGGGCTTTGGATAAAATAAAAGATGGCTAAAATAACATTTGACGGCATCGAGGTAGAGGTTGAAGATGGAACCACCATCCTGCAGGCCGCCCGTAAAATCGGTGGTGATGTAGTGCCTCCTGCCATGTGTTTTTATACCCCGCTGAAAGGCAGTGGCGGTAAGTGCCGTGTGTGCCTTGTGAAGGTAACGCAGGGTTCTGCCCGCGACCCACGCCCAATGCCGAAACTGGTTGCTTCGTGCATTACACCAGTGCAGGACGGCATGGTGGTGGAAAACACAACCAACGAAGAAGTACTGAACGCCCGCAAGGGTATCGTGGAGATGTTGCTGATCAACCACCCGCTGGACTGCCCTGTGTGCGACCAAGCTGGTGAGTGCGACCTGCAAAACCTGTCCTACGAGCACGGTGTGAGCGCAACCCGCTACGAGGAGCCGCGTCGTACTTTCGACAGAGTAGACTTAGGTCCTTACATTCAGTTGCACATGACGCGTTGCATCCTGTGCTACCGCTGTGTGTATACCGCCGACCAGATTACCGAAAAGCGTGTGCATGGTGTACTGGGCCGTGGCGACGCAGCTGAGATTGGTACTTACATCGAGAACGTGATCGACAACGATTTCTCCGGAAACGTAATTGACGTGTGCCCGGTGGGTGCTTTGACAGATAAGACTTGGCGCTTTAAGAACCGTGTGTGGTTCACGAAGCCGATGAACGCACATCGCGACTGCCCTACCTGCAGCGGCAAAGTAACGCTTTGGGGACGTGGCGACACTGTGCTTCGCGTAACGGCCCGCAAGGACGAATACGCGGAGGTGGAAGAGTTCATCTGCAACACCTGTCGTTTCGACAAGAAGGAGATGAGCGACTGGACCATCGAAGGACCACGCCACATCGACAGAGGTTCTGTTATTTCGGCCAACCACTACGAATTGCCTGTAGTGAACGTGCCGATTGTGCCGAACCTGCCTAAATCTACTGTTAAAAAAATGCCAACGGAATAACGCATGGATTCTGTAGTTCTCATTTACAAGGGTATTTACATTCTGGCCATTTTCGGTATTTCACTACTGATTGCGACCTACTCTACTTACTTTGAGCGTAAGATCGCTGCTTTCATTCAGGACCGTGTAGGCCCGAACAGAGCGGGACCGATGGGTTTGTTGCAGCCACTAGCTGATGCTGGCAAGCTATTCTTCAAAGAAGAATTTATACCTGCCAAAGCCAACAAAACGCTATTTATCCTGGGTCCAGGTATAGCCATGCTCGTGGCAGCTATGTCAAGTGCGGTAATCCCGTTTGGCGACACACTGATCCTGGGCGAAACATCGTTTGACCTGATCGCTATAGACGTAAACATCGGTATCCTCTACATTTTCGGAGTGGTATCGCTGGGCGTTTATGGTCTGATGATTGGTGGTTGGGCTTCGAACAACAAGTTCTCGTTGCTGGGTGCCATCCGTGCCGCGTCACAGAACATCTCGTACGAACTAGCCATGGGTCTGTCCCTGATTGCGGTGCTGATGCTGAGCGGCTCCCTGTCCCTGAAAGTAATTGCAGAGCAGCAGGCGGGCTTTAACTGGAATATCTGGTACCAGCCGCTGGGCTTCCTGATCTTCCTGATCTGTGCCTTTGCTGAGACGAACAGAACACCATTTGACTTACCTGAATCAGAAGCCGAACTGATCGGTGGTTACCACACCGAATATAGCTCTATGAAGCTGGGTATGTACCTATTTGCCGAGTATATCAACATCTTCGTAGTGTCGGCTGTGATGGCTACACTTTACTTCGGTGCTTACAACTTCCCGTTCATGGAGAACCTGCGCAATGCGTTTGATGATCCAGTTTTGGGTAATAACGTGGTAACGATACTGGGTGTAGTTGTGATGTTTGCCAAGATTTTCGCTTTCATTTTCTTCTTCATGTGGGTTCGCTGGACACTGCCACGTTTCCGCTATGACCAGTTAATGAAGCTGGGCTGGAACATCCTGATTCCGCTGGCCATCCTGAATATCCTGCTTACGGGCGGAGGCATTCTACTCTACGAATATTTTACAAAAGGATAACGACATTTGAATGTTGCTATGCCAGGCACTGTTATAGCCGGACAGCATAGACAGCAATCATAATCGAGATACAATGGAACCACTATCAAATAGAAGAAAGGACGTAGCACAAAAGGAAATGACACTCTCTGAGAGAATGTACCTACCTGCTATTGCCCAAGGTCTTGGAATTACACTGAAGCACTTCTTTAAGAAGAAAGCGACGATAAACTACCCGGAAGAAACGCGTTCGCGCAGCGAAATCTGGCGTGGTCTGCACGTACTGAAGCGCGATGAGAACGGTGCCGAGCGTTGCACGGCCTGTGGTCTGTGTGCCGTGGCCTGCCCTGCAGAAGCCATCACGATGACAGCTGGTGAGCGCAAGAAAGGTGAAGAGCACCTGTACCGCGAGGAAAAGTACGCTGTGACCTACGAAATCAACATGCTGCGTTGCATTTTCTGCGGTCTATGCGAAGAGGCTTGCCCGAAAGCAGCCATTTTCCTGCAGGACGACAAACTTGCTCCCGCCCGTTACGAGCGCGACGAATTCATTTACGGCAAAGACCGCCTGGTAGAACCGTTAAAAACCACTGAAACCAAATAAACCGATGACAGAGAGTCTGTTTTTCTTCTTTGCTTCACTGACACTGCTTTGCGCCGTGATGGTTGTTATCTCTAAGAACCCAGTGTACAGTGTAATCTTCCTGATCCTGACATTCTTCACGATATCAGCGCACTACATTCTACTAAATGCCCAGTTTCTGGCAGCGGTAAATATCATTGTTTATGCAGGGGCCATCATGGTACTTTTCCTGTTCGTACTGATGTTCATCAACACAGGTAAAAATGTGGAAGGCACCATGAAAAAGAATGTGCTGGCCAAAATAGCCGGTACAGTAGCCGGTGGTTTGCTGTTCACGGTAGTAGTAGCTGCTTTGAAAGATGTAACACTCGGCCACCCGGATCCAGCCACGTTCAATTCGCAGGTTGGCATGGTAGAGAACTTGGGCAAAGTACTGTTCACCAAGTACATGTTGCCGTTCCAGTTAGTAGCGGTACTGTTCCTGGTATCCATGGTAGGTGCCGTGATGATAGGCAAGCGAGAAGCAGGAGAACAGAACTTCTAATCGAAGCATCCCATAAGAATACAGAAAGCCAGTGCTAAGAAGCGCTGGCTTTTTTATTGCTCCACGCTCAACAACACCTCCAGCAACTCAGACCCACCCAAATCATCATCTGAAACTACTACCAAGCGATACCTGCCATTCCCTTCTCGCTTTTTAACGACCAACGATTCCGCCTTACCTGTATAAGGTTGTCCGTCTACTTGCAGCATTAATGTGGCGGGAATTTCCAGGGTATCCTGTTTTCCTATCGCATTGAAAGGAATATACCCGATGTAACTTCCCAGGACTTCACCATCTCCGTAAGCGTCGTCCGTATCTTCCAGTGAAGCTGTGAAAAAAAGCTTGTCATCATACACATAAGCACCTGAGAAGCCCGCCTGTAGGAGCTCCAGTTCGGGTAACCGGAAATATGCTAGCTCCGGCTTTGGCAACTGGACTGCAGATTCTGACAAGAGATAAGGTATAAATTCAGCTAGGTTATAGGAGATCAACATATTCTGACCGGTCCCGATCGCGCGCTGCATCAGGTAAAGCCGGCCATGCCCGGCAGCTACGCCCTCTATGTTAAGCAGACTTTCTCCTAACTTCATTTGTGCTTCAAGTTCTTTGTAGAGAGGATCAAGATCAATGGCCTTTGCTCCATGTGTGCCTGCTCCTTCTCTACAGATATCATCACCGCAAATGTTGTAAAGATAGGCCTTACGCCGGGCAGGGGCTGAACCAGAACCCATCATAAGCAGATAGGGCTTGCCCTGATGTTGCAAAAGGGTCATACCCTCAAGGTCGGCTTTGTCAGCTTTGGCAATGCGTCCATTTTCGAAGCCGGTTGTATCAAAAATTGCTTCATGGGATACCAACTGGTAGTTTTTGTCCAGCTTGTATAGGTATGGAGAATCGTCGCCAGTCACATAATAATGGTCCCCCAGCATCTCAAGCCCCGAAGCAGATGGTAGATTATCGAAGTGAAGGTGCTTCTCAATAGTCGCTTTCATAGTCAGATCGGCATGATAAGGTGTAGTGGATGATGCGGTAGTTGGCTGTTGACAAGACGAAAACAGTGCAACCAGGCAAAACAGGTATAGCAGAGGTAAGTATTCTAACTTCATACAATTTTAGAGCAACCAGGTTATAGCATCCTGAATGGACAAATCAGCTTCGCTATACCTGATCAGGAGCAGGTATAGCACGTGTGCGACTTGCCATCAAAAATAAGTCTTATACCCTACGCAGCCTGAAAAGGAAAGTATAAGCTATACCTTAACAAGGCGTGTCCGCATCAACTAAAATATAAATCTTCAGGGACATGAAACCTTGTTACAGATCAGGCAAGAAGATTAGAAATATGTTATGGATTTTACAAAAATGGGGATAACTTTGCGACTTGATTTCAGAATTGTAATTTACCAGTAATACGTTCAGCAACCAGACGATGAACCAAATGCCAGAGGTTATCCGAACCATCCCGCTTGAATTCTACCTGTACTTCAGCACGGCCCTTTTCGCCATTGGCGTAATCGGCGTTCTCACCAGACGAAACGCAATTGTTATCTTTATGTGTGTCGAGCTGATGCTCAATGCCGTGAATGTCCTGATGGTCGCTTTGTCGTCTTATCGCTCTGACCCGAATGGACAAATCTTTGTGTTCTTCATCATGGCGGTAGCAGCGGCGGAAGTAACAGTTGGCCTGGCCATCATCGTGATGATTTACCGCAACCTGCGCACGACCGATGTGCAACTGCTGAACTACCTCAAGTGGTAGCCCACACATTACTTAACCTGAATAGCTTAACTAAATCATACGCTAAATGCAAGAAGTAGTAATGCCCATCAACAATCAGGAAATGGCGCTGCTGTGTTTGCTTGTGCCGCTCCTGCCGTTCATAGGCTTTCTTATTAACGGACTTGGCAACCGCAAATTGCCCAAGGCCCTTGTAGGTCTGCTGGGCTCTGGCACGGTGCTGGCCTCTTTTCTGATATCGATATACCTGTTCATCGACTTCACCTCCAATGGCAGCCGCCCGTACATTGTGGACCTCTACAACTGGTTCACGGTAGGAAGCCTAGAGATTGGTTTCTCATTCATGATTGACCAGCTTACACTGCTGATGCTCTTGATGGTAACAGGCATCGGTTTCCTGATCCACGTGTACTCAGCGGGTTACATGAGCCACGACGAGAATTACGGCAAGTTCTTCTCTTTCCTCAACCTGTTCATGTTCTCGATGTTACTGCTCGTGATGGGCTCTAACTACGTGATGATGTTCGTAGGTTGGGAGGGCGTAGGTCTTTGCTCCTACCTGCTAATCGGCTTCTGGAACAAAAACCACAACTATAACAATGCCGCCAAGAAGGCCTTCATCATGAACCGTATCGGTGACTTGGGCTTCCTGTTGGGTATATTCCTGATTTTCATCACCTTCGGAAGCGTTAGCTACCCGGAAGTGTTCTTGTCTGCTTCGCAAATGACGGGCCTAACCGACAGCGGTGTGATGATCGCCATTACCATGCTCCTGTTTGTGGGTGCGATGGGTAAGAGTGCGCAGATTCCGCTTTTCACCTGGCTTCCTGACGCGATGGCGGGTCCTACGCCAGTTTCGGCTCTGATCCACGCCGCGACCATGGTAACAGCTGGTATCTACATGGTGCTTCGCTCGAATGTACTGTATGTGCTGGCCCCGACCACGATGGAGTTTATCGCCATTATCGGTCTGGCTACTGCCCTGCTAGCCGCTACGATTGGTCTGGCGCAGAACGACATCAAGAAAGTACTAGCTTATTCTACCGTTTCGCAGTTGGGCTTTATGTTCCTTGCGCTGGGTGTGATGGCCTTTTCTTCTTCTATTTTCCACGTACTCACACACGCATTCTTTAAGGCGCTCCTTTTCCTGGGTGCTGGTTCTGTGATTCACGCGGTGAGCAACGAGCAGGATATCCGTAATATGGGTGGCCTGCGCAAGTGGTTGCCGATTACGTTCATTACCTTCCTGATCGGTACACTCGCCATTTCAGGTATACCGCCGTTCGCGGGTTTCTTCTCGAAAGATGAGTTGCTGGCGCATGTGTTTGAGCACAACAAGCTGATGTGGGCATTGGGTCTGCTGGCTTCGTTTATGACCTCGTTCTACATGTTCCGTCTGTTGTTCCTGACGTTCTTCGGCAAGTTCCGTGGCACAGAGGCGCAGCGTTCACACCTGCACGAGTCGCCATCTTCCATGACTATTCCGTTGATCGTATTGGCTATCCTCTCCACTGTAGGTGGTTTTATCGGTCTGCCAGCCGTGTTCAGCGATACGCATACCTTGGGCAACTTCCTGTCGCCTATTTATGATCTTGCCCGCCGCGCCAACGGTGCCGCTCTGGAGCCTGCTCACATTGACCATGCGACAGAATACATCCTGATGGCAGTTTCGGTTGTGGTGTCAGTTATCGCGATTATCATTGCTTATGTCATGTATGTGAAGAAAGAAACGGTGCCAGCTCCGGAAGGAACGCGCCTGTCTCCTATCCACAACTTGATCTACAACAAATACTACATCGACGAGATTTACGACACGGTGTTCGTGCGTCCGGTGATGGCCATGTCTACTGCTTTCCACCGCTTTATCGATGTGATTGTGGTGGACGGCATTGTGAATGGCTTCGGCAAACTGGTAATGGCGAGTGGCCGTGTGCTACGTCTCACGCAGAGTGGCGTGATTGGCTTCTATGTATTTGTAATGGTGGCCAGCATTGTCCTGATTCTATTTTTAAACTTCTTTATCGCTTAAGGTTCTAAGAAGATGATTACAGCTCTATTACTTTTCTGGCCTGCCCTAGCTGCACTGCTGGTGCTGCTGATTAAAGGCGAAGGTGCCAAGGAAGTGGCTTTTATAGCAACGCTTGTTGAGTTTGCCATTGCCTTGTTCGCAATCGTAAACTTCGTTCCGGACGCCACCACACAATTCGCCCTCAACATGCCGTGGGTAGAGCGTGCAGGTATAGGTTTTAGCATTGGCATGGACGGCATCAGCCTCCTCATGGTGCTCCTGACAACTTTCCTGGTGCCGCTGATCGTGCTTTCTTCTTTCAAGCACGACTACAAAAACCCACACGTATTCTATGCGCTGGTACTGTTCATGCAGACTGGCCTGATTGGTGTGTTCGTGGCCATGGATGCGTTCCTGTTCTACTTCTTCTGGGAAGTGGCCCTTATTCCGATCTACTTCATCGCGGCTATCTGGGGTGGTGCACGCAGAATACCGGTTACGTTCAAGTTCTTCATCTACACGATCTTCGGTTCGCTTTTCATGCTAGCCGCTTTCGTATACCTGTACTTCCAGACTGCTGGCACCGAACTGGCAGCGCACTCTTCTAACGTAAACGCCTTCTACCAACTGACACTGGACAGCGCGACACAGAGCTGGATTTTCTGGTTCCTGTTCCTTGCCTTCGCCATCAAAATGCCGGTGTTCCCATTCCATACCTGGCAGCCAGACACCTATACCGAGTCTCCTACACAGGCGACGATGTTGCTGGCTGGTATCATGCTGAAAATGGGTATCTACGGTGTGCTGCGTTGGTTGCTGCCAGTTGTGCCAATGGGTGTGAGTCAGTGGGCTGATACCGTGCTGGTACTTTCGATCATCGGCATCATCTACGGTTCTATCATCGCCATCCGCCAGAGCGACGTGAAGCGACTCATTGCTTACTCGTCTATCGCGCACGTTGGCCTGATTGCGGCGGGTATTTTCACCCTGAACGAGCAAGGTTTGCAAGGCGGCGTGATTCAAATGCTGAGCCATGGTATCAACGTAGTAGGCCTGTTCTTCATCATCGACATCATCTTCCGCAGAACCAACACAAGAGAGATTTCTAGCCTGGGTGGTATTACGCAAACCACGCCAGCGCTTTCAATCATGTTCCTGATTCTGTTGATGGGCTCTGTAGCACTTCCGTTGACGAACGGTTTCATCGGCGAGTTCCTGTTGCTGTCGGGCGTGTTCCAGTACAACCACTACTTCGGCGCTGTAGCTGGCCTGACCATCATCTTGGGTGCGGTATACATGCTGCGCATGTTCCAAGGTGTGATGTTCGGCACGAAGTCAGAAGCCACCGAAGGCTTCGCTGACCTGACCTTCCACGAGAAAGCTGTGCTGATTCCGCTAGTGATCATGGTGTTCTGGATTGGTTTGTTCCCGAACACTTTCCTGAGCATTTCAGAGCCTGCGGTTGGACAGCTGCTGAGCATTATCAACCGATAGTCCGCAAAAAGAAACGATACTAAACGACATGATTTCGATTATACTTCTATCTGGATTTGGGATTATCAGCCTCTTCGTAGGCTTCCTGAAATCTAAAAGAATCCTGTTGCCGCTGTCGCTGCTGTTTTTAGCGATTGTGTTCGGCATCAACCTACTCGACTGGAACGATACCCAGAGCTACTTCGAGAACATGATTACCATCGACAATTTCGCGGTGGCCTTCACAGGTATCATGGTTCTTTCTACGCTGCTGATTCTGCCTTTCACGCAGCACTATGTTACCCGCAACTACGAAAATATTGGTGAACTCTACGCCCTGATTCTGTTCTCGCTGGTGGGCGCCATTATGATGGTGAGCTACAACAACATGCTGATGCTGTTCATAGGTATAGAGATTCTCTCGATTGCCATGTACGTACTGGCAGGTAGTGACAAGGGTAGCCTGCGCTCAGCGGAAGCTGCCTTGAAGTACTTCCTGATGGGTTCTTTCTTCACGGGTATCCTGCTTTTCGGTATCGTAATGATCTATGGTGCTACAGGCACGTTCAACATTGCCGAGATTGCCGGTTCAGCTGAGGCTTTGGGTAATGGCGGTGTAAACAATGTCATGTTCCTGCTAGGTGTGCTGATGGTTATTATCGGTATCTCTTTCAAAGTATCTGCTGCCCCTTTCCACTTCTGGACCCCTGACGTGTACGAAGGTACGCCAACGGTATGGACGGCTTATATGTCAACGGTAGTGAAGACAGCAGGTGTAGCTGCTTTCTACAAACTGATGGATGCAGCCTTCGCCGCTTCGTACGGCAGCTGGATGCCAACGCTGGTAGCCATCATCGTACTGACACTCCTGATTGGCAACGTAGGCGCCGTGGTGCAACAAAGCATGAAGCGTATGCTGGCTTACTCCAGTATTTCGCATGCTGGATACTTGCTGATGACTTTACTTGCTTTCAACAATTTGTCTACTTCTGCTATCCTGTTCTACTCGTTTGCATACTCCACTGCTTCTATTGCCGCTTTTGGTGTGCTGCAACTGGTATCGAGACAGCGTCAGAACGAGAACTACGAAGCTTTCAACGGCTTGGGTAAAACAAACCCACTGCTGGCTTTCTCGGTAGCGGTATCGATGCTATCGCTGGCAGGTATACCACTGACAGCTGGTTTCTTCGGTAAGTTCTTCGTGTTCTCTGCCCTGATAGAGAACCCGGATATGATGTGGCTGATTGTGGTAGCGGTGATTCTGGCGGCTGTAGGTGTGTACTACTATTTCCGCGTAATTATCGCGATGTACCTGCACCCTGTTAATGAAGAGCACGCTCCTATCCGCTCAACCAGCTTCATGAATGTTATGCTGATTATCATTACTGTTTTAACGATTCTGCTAGGTATAGCGCCTGCTCTGTTGAGCGATGTGCTGTAATATAGCCAAGTGATATTTGAAAGCGGCTGCTCTGGTGAAGAGCAGCCGTTTTTGTTTTATACCTATACCATGCTGGCGTAGCAACTGCTTTTTAAGGTAAGCAACCTGCCTTGTTTCAATGTTTCGCCTGTGCGGCGGGCGTGGTATGCCCTGGCCGGGCGGGCCTTACTTTTTGTCTTGACACAAAAAGTAAGCAAAAAAGTCAAGACTCCCCAAACTCGCTGAACGCTCAGACAGTGGGTCGTCATTTGGGCGCACCTGGCACTGCTGTTTGTTTTATAGTGAGTGTGCGAGTTAGTCTTGCTATACCTGCCAGTGTTACGTGACAGATGCTAAAAGGCTTATACCTGTAATATGGCAGTAGCAGAAGCTCCCCGCCTGGGGGTAGGGGCCCTCGACAAAGAAGGGGGCAGGGGGATGTGAATCGTGCACCTAAGTTAATCGTGTGCATAAACAGATGCGATGCAGCTAATCCAGAGAAACAGTAATAGCAGATTCCCGCCGAAGCTTAGGAGGGGTTATGTTGGTTGGACCCGGCATCTGAGAGAATCCTGTAAATCCTCAAATCCTGCAAATCCTGATTCAGACAAAATAAAAAAGGCTGCCCTCACGGACAGCCTTTCCTCTCTTCTGTATACCTATACCTTACGAAGGCAGGTTCTTCATTTTGATATGCAGTTCATCCAGCTGCGCATTGGCAATCGGTGACGGGGCGTCTATCATAACATCGCGGCCTGAGTTGTTCTTCGGGAAGGCGATGTAGTCGCGGATGGAGTCGGAGCCGCCGAAGAGTGAGCACAGGCGGTCGAAGCCGAATGCGATACCACCGTGTGGCGGTGCACCGTATTCGAAGGCATCCATCAGGAAGCCGAACTGTGCTTTGGCCTCGTCGTTGCTAAAGCCTAGTAAACGGAACATCTGCTCCTGCAGACGACGGTCGTGAATACGGATAGAGCCACCACCTACTTCTACGCCATTGATCACCATGTCATAGGCATTGGCGCGGATGTCACCCGGGCGGTCGTCGATCAGCTCCAGGTCTTCTGGCTTAGGCGACGTGAACGGGTGGTGCATGGCGTGATAGCGGTTGCTGTCTTCGTCCCACTCCAATAGCGGGAAATCTACTACCCATAATGGCGAGAATACGTTTTTGTCACGCAGTCCCATACGCTCGCCCATCTCCAAACGAAGCTCGTTCAGGGCTTTGCGGGTCTTGTCTCTGCCTCCGGCCAGTACAAGAATCAAGTCACCCGGCTCAGCATTGAAAGCAGTAGCCCAAGCCTGCAGGTCTTCTACAGTATAAAACTTGTCAACCGACGACTTCACCGTGCCGTCTTCCTGCACGCGGGCATATACCAGGCCGGTCGCTCCGATCTGAGGACGCTTCACAAAGTCAGTCAGCTCGTCGAGTTGCTTGCGGGTATAGCTGGCTGCTCCTTTGGCGTTGATACCTACTACAAGTTCGGCATCGTCGAATACTTTGAAGCCTTTGTTTTTCACCAGTGGATTCAGCTCCACAAAACGCATGTCGAAACGGGTATCCGGCTTATCAGAACCGTAGAACTTCATGGCGTCAGCATAGGTCATGCGTGGCAGGTTGGCAATATGTACACCTTTTACTTTCAGGAACAGGTGACGAATCAGTCCTTCGAAGGTGTTCAGAATGTCTTCCTGCGTCACAAAAGAAAGTTCGCAGTCAATCTGGGTGAACTCCGGCTGGCGGTCGGCACGCAGGTCTTCGTCGCGGAAGCACTTTACGATCTGGTAGTACTTGTCGAAACCCGACACCATCAGGAGCTGCTTGAACGTCTGTGGGGACTGTGGCAGGGCGTAGAACTCACCTGGGTTCATGCGGCTTGGCACCACAAAGTCGCGGGCACCTTCCGGTGTAGACTTGATCAGCACCGGAGTTTCTACCTCAATAAAATAATGCTCGTCCAGGTACGCACGTACAGCACGCATCATCTGGTGGCGCAGCTCCAGGTTGCGGCGCACAGGGGTACGGCGCAGGTCCAGGTAGCGGTACTTCATGCGCAGGTCGTCGCCGCCGTCTGTTTCGTCCTCAATCATGAACGGAGGCAGTTTGGCCGCATTGAGTACTTCTATTTTAGACGCGTGAATCTCGATATCGCCGGTTGGGATCTTGTCGTTTTTGGAGTAGCGCTCGATCACTTTGCCGATCACTTTGATCACGTACTCGCGGCCAAGACTACGGGCCTCTTCAAATAAGTGGGCGGGTGTTACACCGTCTTCAAAAGTGAGCTGTGTGATGCCGTAGCGGTCGCGCAGGTCAATCCAAAGCATGCCGCCCTTGTCGCGCAGGCGCTGTACCCAGCCTGTCAGTACAACCTCTTCACCTACATTATCTATTCTTAGTTCACCGCAAGTATGTGTCCGGAGCATAAATGTCGTTTTGTTATGATATAGTGCAAAAGTAATAATTGTTTCACTGCCATGCCTCGAAAACAAGCCTCCAGCATGTATAATCTTCTAACACAAATCCCAGGTATTGCCAAACACGTTATTATACCTGTAACTGGAATTACCTGAAACAAGAGCCTCCACCATGAAACGCAGTTTGTTCACTTTCCGAAACATCGCCTTAGCTATTATACTACTCGCCTTGCTGATGATGCTCGTGGGATAGGCCAGCCTGTTAGTCATCTAAAAGCGAGCGCATACGCTTCACGTTATTCACTTGAATGGCGTCGGGTTCCATCTCCAGCATATTAGCGATGCTCCCTTTCGACTTACCCCCAAACAGCACCACCTGCAAACCCCGCGCTTTCGCCCTGAGTAATTGCTCCCGGCTCACATGTTTTCCATTAGCAGTCACACCATGGAGCTTATTGTCCAGTGCTTCCTGCGCTGAAAGGTCGAAGTCCTCGCCTGCGTCCAGCATCAGCACTGCTTCCGGCTCCAGTTCCTGAACCGTGTGCAGTATGGCAGGCTGATTGAAAATAAATGCCAGTTTTTCAACAGGGTAGTTATATCTACGAAGCAAAGCCAGGATTGACTCGGCATAAAAGGTGTTGCGGTTCGGGTCGTGGTTCCGGATGTCGATATGCAGGTAAGGTAGCTCCGGATACGTCTGGAAGCGCTGCAGCATGGCTTCCATCGTGATGATTTTCTCACTGTGGAAGAGGTCGTACAATACTCCTCCCTTATACCTGGTACCAACCACTTCAGCAGCTGGCAGGTCTGCAATGATACCTACACCTTCACTCATCGTCTCAAGCGTATTGTCATGGTAGAGAATCGGCACGCCGTCCAGGCTCACATGCACATCCACCTCTACTCCGTCAGCACCATCCTCTTCCATGGCTTTCACAATAGAAGCCATGCTGTTGGCGGGCAGCGGATTGTAAGGGTTCAAGGGGGAGAAAAAGCCTGAGCCCGCATGGCCTATCACCAGAATATTGCGGGAGTAAATACCTGATTCGGGTTGCAGGATATTGTACACACTCAATGCTAGCGTGATTATACTTAAAACCAGAATCAAAAGTGTAGTGCTTTTGCGCTCCAAAAAAGGTGTCTTGTTCTTCGGCTCAGTCAAATTCATACACAAACTTAAGTGTATATCTTTTAACTTTGGAACGGATTTTCTTAAAAAATCATAGGTCAATCCATATTACCTAATATTACTGTATGTCATTCTCTCCTCAAACCGCTCCTGAAAAGCTCACGACTGCTGATCAGGTTGGCGTCCATAACAGGCTCATGGTGCCGCTGTCGCTGATTATGCTGATTGCGTTTGTCATCCGCATGGTGGCCGCCTTCTTTTCAAAGGGCTTTGCCTTTCACGACGATCACTTCGACGTGATCACGATTGCGCAGCACTGGCTTTATGGCTTGCCTTCGTGGCTGCACGAGCCCATGCCGCCACGCCACAGCATGTTTTATGCGGGTATACACTACGGTTTGTTTTACCTGATGGAGAGTGTCGGCATTACGAACCCGGATACTAAAATGACCCTTGTAAGGGTGCTGCACGGCCTATACTCGCTGCTGATCGTGTATTATGGTTATAAGATCACAGAGCGGCTTTCGAACCAGGCCAATGCTCGCATTGTGGGCCTGATGCTGGCACTGATGTGGTTTATGCCTTTCATGAGTGTGCGCAACCTGGTGGAGATGGTGTGCATCCCGCCCTACTTGGCTGCCTTCTATTTCATGCTGAAGCAGGATGACCGCAAGAGGAACTGGCATTACCTGTGGGCAGGGGCACTGTTTGCGCTGGCCTTTGTGTTCCGTTATCATGCGGCACTCTTTTTGGGCGGTGCCGGACTGGTATTGCTTTACCGTCGTCAGTGGAAGGATATCATTTGGCTGGCACTAGGCTTTGTACTGATGGCCACGCTGATTCAGGGTACCATTGACCTGATCTTCTTCGACTATCCTTTCCACTCGGTGGTCACCTATTTCTTCTACAACGCCGACAATGCCTACAACTACAGCACGGGGCCAGTATACCGTTTCCTGCTGACCATACTGGGCTTCATTGTCCCTCCCATCAGCGTATACCTGCTGCTGGGCTACAGCCGCACCGCTAAGCTGGCACCTATGCTCTTCTGGGCTGGGTTACTGTTTTTTGTAGTACACTCACTGTTCCCGAACAAGCAGGAGCGCTTCATTCTGCCGCTTTTCCCGCTTATCATGATCCTGGGCGTCATCGGCTGGCAGGACTTTGTGCGTACGGCTAAGTTCTGGCAACACCGCAAAAAGCTGCAAGCCGCCAGCTGGACCTTTTTCTGGGTTCTCAACATAGTGGTAGCCGTGGCGATGTCCTTCACCTATACCAAAAAGAGCCGCATAGCACCACTGGTATACCTGTCTGAAAAGCAGGATATGGACGCGGTACTGCTCGAGTTTGGCAACTCTTCCATGAAGCAGCCGCCACTCTATTACCTGAACCGCCTGGCAGCAGAGTTTCACGAGTACCACTTCAACTCAAAGCGCGACTGGGACGAGTATAAAGCCGGTAAGCCGCTTCCACAGGATTTTGCGATGACCTACAGCCTGAACGGAGAAAAGTCGCTGGACAGCCTGCAAACAGAGCTGAGCCTATACCCTTATCAACCGGACTATGTTGTGGTGGTGGGCCAGAAAGACATGGAAGAGCGTATGCAGCGCATTAATAGCTTATACCCTGCACTGGAGCTGGAAACGACTATCACGCCTTCGCTCTACGACCGGGTGCTGCACTTCCTGAACCCGCGTGTGCACAAAGACGAGCATGTACGCATCTACCGAATCCAAGACAAGAACTAGCGGGTAAAGGTATAGAGGTAATTGAGCAGGAAGTTCCAGATGAAGACGATAACGATCGCAAAGAACTTGGAGACGTAGAAATTGAGCTTCACTTTTTCAGTGAGCAGGTATACGATCAGGTTGTTGATGATCAGCCCGGCCACGGCCACCAGCAGGAACTTGGAAAACTGCCAGCCGATTTCGGGGTCCATACTATGGAAGGTCCAGAGACGGTTGAGGATGTAGTTGTTGATGCTGGCCAGGATGAAGCCCAGGCTGTTGGCCACATACTTGTTCCAGCGCAGTCTTTCCTTTACCAGAAAGGTCACGCCAAAATCAATGACGAGACCGGTAAAGCCTACCAAGCCAAACTTCAGGAATTTTAGAAAGAAAGCGCCTATACCTTCGGACATGCCGGCAGTTGGAGTGTGCAACTGATTTAACCTACGATTTAGCAGGTAAAATTAAGAACTTTAGTACACAGTGACAACTTCAATTAAGCGAAGCATAGGCAGCTTTAGTCGATGAATTACATGTATTTGTATAGTATATTTTGATATATCTGACTAAGCTGCTTACTTAGTGTTGCTTAGGTATAGCCCTGCAAAACCTGGGCTTAGAATTCCACTCCCCTAGTACCTGACATGGTTTTCTGATAGAATTTTTATGCTATATTCGCGCCGCGCTCACAATCGCAGTACGACTGGTGCATATCGGAGCAGCTTGTACTGGAAGTGATTCCCGACTTTTCTTTTTACTACTGTTAAACTTTTTAGGACTTCGCACGGTTAAGAAGTCATCATTGAAAACACGACTCAGTTTTTGATAACTGACTTAAAAATATTGCTTTGGAGCTCCCCGCTCCGGCAATTATAGGCACACTTGTTTAAGGTGAGATGTAAGTAAGTTGCCGACTTGCAACCAAAAAACACAACAACACAACCAAAGAGAAGCCATACCCACTAGGTATGGCTTCTCTTATTTCGGCCCTCCTTTAGCTTATTTAAAAAGCCCTCCGAGCTTATCTCCCATGCCTTTTGGCAGTTTATCGGTCAATCCACCGCCCAGCATGCCCATCAGATCCGACTGGCTGTTGACGTTGCCACCGATCTTGTTCATCAGAAAAGACACAACAAAGGGCCCCACCTGCTTTGCCACAGACTCCGGCATACCTACTTTAGAAGTCAGATCCCCTATATAATTTTGAATGGTACTGTTCATGGCCGGGCTGTCCTGAGGCGCTTTCTGGCCTTTCAGCATATTCATAATCCCCCCGGCGTCTCCCCCCGAAGCCTCTTTCTTCAGGCCCTCCGTCACATGGTCCTTAGCCAGATCCACCGACTGGTTGGCTTGCCCTGAGTCAATATTGAACTTGTCTTGCAGCTCGCCAGTCAGTTGTCCTTTTACGCTGTTGATGATGTTTCCTAACATAGCTTTTACGTTTACATGATATTTAATTGCAGGCAGCTGGAATTATACCGCTAAACCCAGCTGTTTCATTTTTAACGTCATTCACCTACAGAAGATATAAAACCTCAGAGCACACGCTCTGATCAGGCACTGCTGCAGCTTTGGCAAAATAATTGCTACTGTCTATCACAGTCCTTATTATTTGATACCTTTGCCCGAACAACCCTATGAACATGCGCTACTTAGCCTTTTTAGCTATTATCTTGATTGCCGGCGTAGCCCTGGCTGATACTAAACTTAAGAAAACCCAGATCACCAAGGAGGTCAGCATTATGCTGCCCCGCGACTTTACACCGCTCCCTGACGATGGTATTGCCCGCAAGTACCCGGCAGCCAACCGACCGGTGGCCGTTTACTCCAGCCCTAATGGTCAGGTGGATTTTAGCATGACACAGAAGCGTTCGCAGTTTGGCGCTCAGGATTTGAAAATGCTTCGTGATGTGTACAAGGCTAACCTGCTGGAGCGCTTCACGAAGGTGGATTTTATCAGAGACGAAGTGGCTACCATCAATGGTCGTGATTATATTGTTTTTGAGTTTGTATCTGTTATGGCCGGCGAGCGCTCTGGCAGCCATCTGTCGCCGGTGCAAAAGTATAGCATCATGCAGTACACCGTGCAGGGCAATCAGTTGATGGTCTTCTCTATGCACCTGCCGTTTATGATGAAAAACAACTGGCAAAACACAGCCCGTGAAATTATGGGCTCTGTTAAAATAAAAAGTTAAAACAGACTGCTACCTATACCTAACTACTGAGGCCTCTCCTTTCCCGGAGGGGCTTTTTTGTGTATCTTGTGCAAAAGCAAACAAATACACCTATACCTGTGGACTTACTTTCTATACATAGCGACGATCACTTTATGCAGGAGGCTTACCGACAGGCAACTTACGCCTTCGAAGAGGGGGAGATTCCGATTGGAGCCGTGGTCGTGAGCAACAACCGCATCATTGCCAAAGCCTATAACCAGACCGAAAAGCTGAATGACGTAACTGCCCATGCCGAGATGCTGGCCCTTACTGCCGCGGCAGAATACCTAGGTAATAAATACCTGCACGACTGCACCCTGTATGTGACCGTGGAGCCTTGTGTGATGTGCGCTGGCGCCAGCTACTGGGCGCAGCTCAAGCGGGTAGTATTCGGAACACCTGAACCTAAGCGCGGCTACAGACGAGTAGGAAATCTGCTGCACCCCAAAACGGAGATGGTGAGCGGTGTGATGGCGCAGGAGTGCGCCGAACTGATGGCTTCGTTCTTTGCAGCAAAAAGAAAATAACTATCTTTGAAACTCACATTTCAAATGCATACGTACACCTATAAATCTGTACGCATGCTATTTTTTCACACATAAAACCACATAAAACTATGGCTTTCGAATTACCGAAACTACCTTACGCCTATGACGCGCTTGAACCACATATTGATGCGCGCACGATGGAAATCCACCATACGAAACACCACCAGGCCTATACCGACAACCTGAACAAGGCAATTGCGGGCACTGAGATGGAGAACATGAGCATTGAAGAGATCATGCGCAATGTAAAAGAGGATAACAAAGCAGTTCGCAACAATGGCGGTGGCTATTACAACCACAACCTGTTCTGGACGATCCTTTCTCCAAATGGTGGTGGTCAGCCTTCAGGCGAGATAGCTGATGCCATCAACTCTGCTTTTGGTTCTTTTGACCAGATGAAAGAGAAGTTCAATGCGGCTGCAGCTACACGCTTCGGTTCTGGCTGGGCCTGGCTTTGCGTAAAAGACGGCAAGCTGGAGATCTGCTCTACACCAAACCAGGACAACACCCTGATGCCATTCGCTGAAGGATGCGGCGGTCAGCCAATCCTGGGTCTTGACGTATGGGAGCACGCTTACTACCTGAACTATCAGAACCGTCGTCCGGACTACATCAACGCTTTCTGGAACGTAGTGAACTGGGAAGAAGTAACCCGTCGCTACAACGAGGCGAAGTAAGGTATACGAGATACTTCAAACAAGAAAGCCCTACCTCTTGAGGTGGGGCTTTCTTGTTTCTGACCTCACAGTGTTTGTAGTTTCTGTGGGGTCTGTATTTGTACGTATCGGGTAAGACACTCACAGGAGCTACGCACACTGTGAGGTCTACCATTACTTCTTCGCGACCTGCTTCTGCTTGTTATAAGCCTCTACGCCTGCGTCGAGGAACTTCACGAAGTTTTCTACGCTCCGGTCATAAGCCACTGGCTCTACCAGCATGTTTTCGTTCTCGTCCATCAGTACGTAGTAGGGTTGTGCGTTCACATTGAACTTTGTGATCTGGTAGTCGGCGTATTTTTTGCCGATGGTTTTCTTTTCTTTCCCATCGTGTTCGCTCACGTACCACTCACTTTCAGGCAATTCTGTTCTGTCATCTACATACAGGGCCGCTATCACATAGTTTTCCTGCAGGCGCTTCAGCACCTCCGGATCCGACCATACGTTGGCTTCCATCTCGCGGCAGTTCACACAGCCATGGCCCGTGAAGTCAATGAAGATAGGCTTGCCCTGCTCGGCGGCGCAACGCTTAGCCTGTTCCAGGTCAAAATAACCTTGCAAGCCATGTGGCAGGTGCAGGAAATCACCGTATTTAGGTGTCTCACACAGTTGACTGCCAGCCAGTGTTGCTGTGGCTGTGCTTCCTCCCCCACTCTGACGTGCAATGGCATTCAGGTCGAAGTCGTGGGTGGACTGCGGAGGCAGGTAACCTGACAAAGCCTTAAGCGGAGCGCCAAACAAACCAGGTATCAGGTATACCACAAAGCCGAACGTGGCGATTGCCAAAAACAGGCGCGGTACCCCAATATGCTTCAGATCAGAGTCGTGTGAAAACTTCAGCTTGCCCAGCAGGTAGAAGCCCATCAGCGTAAAGATAACCATCCAAAGGGCTAGGTATACCTCGCGATCCAGAATGCCCCAGTGGTATACCTGGTCGGCAATGCTCAAAAACTTAAGCGCCAGCGCCAGTTCAATAAAGCCCAGCACCACTTTCACGGAGTTCAGCCAGCCGCCGGATTTGGGCAAACTATTGAGCCACGAAGGGAAAACAGCGAAGAGTGTGAAAGGCAGCGCAAAAGCCAGTGAAAAGCCCAGCATACCCACTACCGGGCGCACCGTTTCGCCGCCAGCGGATGCCACCAGAATACTGCCCACAATAGGGCCTGTACAGGAGAAAGACACCAGCACCAGCGTGAATGCCATGAAGAACACGCCGATAATCCCCCCTTTATCTGCCTGTGCGTCTACCTTTGTCAGGAAGGAACTAGGCAGTGTGATCTCGAACATGCCAAAGAAGGACATGGCGAAAATGATGAATACGGCGAAGAAAATCAGGTTGGGGAGCCAGTGTGTACTGATGAAGTTGGCACCATCAGCACCAAAAAGCTTCGCCACGATCGTGCCCACCAGGGTATAGATGGCAATAATAGAGAAGCCATAGAGCAGCGCTTTGAAGATAGCCTGCCCCCGGTTGGTGCTTCCACTGGTGAAGAAGCTCACCGTCATCGGAATCATCGGGAATACACATGGAGTCAGCAAGGCGCCAAGACCAAAGACAAAGGCAACCAGCATGAATTTCCACAGGCTTTCTGCATCCTCTGCCTCACCGGTTTCCCCGGTAAGAGCCGGCGTTACCACATCACCCGATCCGGTCGCAGCAGTGTCGCCAAATGCGGCTACTTCAAGAGACTCTGTTTCCATAAAAGCCGTATCCTCTCGCACCGTTTCCGGGAGGGATGTATCGAGTCCATCAGGGGCGGTGGTCTGGGTGATGGCCTCTTTCGGGGACTTCTTCAACGCTGCAGCCGATGTTTCCACCGGTACCGTAGCAGGCGTAGCGGCTCCACTGGCTGCTGTTACTTTTATCTGGGTATTGGTAAAGGTAAAGTCATCATCAAAGGGAATGCACTTGCCGTCAATGTCAGTACATACCTGGTATTCGTAAGAGCCTTTGACTACCAAATCAGGCTGCAGCACCTTGATCTTCTGCCTGAACTGAGCCGTGCCTACAAAATAGGTATACTCCCCTTCCCACAGCTCATCGTATTTCTTCTTCGGATTGACGGGCTTGATCTTGCCCACCAACTGGTAAGAAGGGTGCTTGGAAAACGTAAACTCCGTCACCATCGGGCCCAAGTCCGGGTCAAAGTCAGAAGAGTAGAGGTACCAGTCCTTGTCTATCCTGACATTAAAAATGAGCTCGACTTCATCGCCTACTTTTACTTCCTTTTTGGAAACATCGTAGCTCCAGGAAGCAGGCTTCAGCACCTGTGCCTGCACCATTTGTGCTGCAAAGGTCAACAGGACCACAAACAGCCAGTGAAGGCGAAGCGTCAGCCTCAAATTATTTCTCATAAGGGTATATCTAGTTAATTTATCAAGATCAAGGAAGCCCGAAAGCCTCACTACAAAAGTAGAGATTTTGATCGAAAGCCCCATCTCTCTGGCTGCATCGATCCAACCTAATAGACAGATGACAAGCTATTGCCCTCAAAAGCCGGTCCTAGTGCTATAAATAACAGAAACTAACAGCAGGTAGTTTCTAAACACACTCTCAGACTGTTAGTTCACTTATAAACCCTCGTTCCATTATCGTATGCGCGCATACTAAGACTCTGGTAGCCAATACGATGACTCTTACCCTCTATTCCATGCCGTTCACGGATATAAAGAGCTTCTTTGGCCGGACGGGGAATTTTAAGAGCTACCCAAACGTATATTTTATACTGGATTATTTACAAAACCTACATTCAAAACTATGAATACAGACTTTCAGCCAAAGGAATTCACCACTATCAAAACTGTCTGCGGCAAAGAACTTGATTTTACTTTCAAGGCGATTAAGCTTGCTCGCGACGAGAAGCACAACTTTCATATCGTGTACCGCACTTTCTCAGACGAATTTATTTACTCCTTCTGCAATCCCTTCCTCGATACTTCTTCAGAGCATGTTTATAGAATGATTTCCGAAGCAGAGGCTAAGGCTATCTTCATGCCCCTCCTTTCGCCGGAAAATGCCCGCGAGTTGTTCAGCACCGCCCAGGCACCCGCCATGCAGGTTCAATACTAACCACCTGAAGATGTATCAACAAGAAAAGGTGCCCTGTGGCACCTTTTCTTGTTTTAAGGCAAAGCCCTGCGGGCATAGGCTACTATACCAGCTGCATGTAATCTTGCCAATAGCACATACATATATAGTAAAACCACGTATTTTAGCTTAATTTTACGCAGCCGGAAGCAAACCGCGCCGTAACACGCTATGATTCTAAACATCCTACTCACTATATTTCTGGTATTGCTTAACGGCTTTTTTGTGGCGGCGGAGTTTGCGATCGTGAAAGTGCGTGCCTCACAAATCGAACTCCGGGCACAGGCTGGCAGTTCTATGGCCAGGCTGGCCCAGCACATGCTCACCCACCTCGATGCCTATTTGTCGGCTACACAGCTCGGCATCACCCTGGCATCGCTCGGTCTGGGTTGGATCGGTGAAAGCGTAGTGTCACAGATCGTGATCAATGTCATGAACTTCTTTGGCTTCCAGGGCAGTGAGGCACTGGCCCACAAAATAGCCCTCCCGATCTCTTTCGCCATCATCACGGTGTTGCACATCGTGTTTGGTGAGTTGGCGCCCAAGTCGCTGGCCATTCAGCGGTCTGAAGCCACGACGCTGGCCATTACACTGCCGCTTCGTTTCTTCTACTACCTGTTCCGACCTTTCATCTGGGTTCTTAACGGCTTTGCTAACCTGGTGCTTCGCTCTATGGGTATTCGTCCTGTGCATGGCTCGGAGGTACACTCCCCTGAAGAACTCCGACTGCTCTTTGAACAAAGTGCGGAGGGCGGATTACTGGTTGACTCTCAGCACGAGCTGCTCGAGAATGTGTTTGAATTTAACGAGCGCATGGTGAAGCAGATCATGGTACCCCGCACACGCATGGTGGCCATTGATGTGAACATTCCCGAGCCGGAACTGATGGAGCTTATTTTTGAAGAAGGCTACTCACGTTTACCAGTCTATGACGGCTCCATCGACAATATTGTAGGGGTTCTGTATGTCAAGGATATCCTGAGCCTGATGCGCCTTGGTGAGCCGATCATCATTGAAAAGCTGATGCGCCCGGCCTATTTCGTTCCGGAGACGAAGAAGATCCCACGCCTCCTACAGCAGTTCCAGCGCCGCCACATGCACATGGCCATCGTAACCGATGAGTTTGGCGGTGTGTCGGGTATCGTGACCATAGAAGACATCATTGAGGAGCTGGTAGGCGAAATTCAGGACGAATACGACGAGGAGGTGCCTATTGTGGAGCGCCTAAGTGACTTTGAATACCGCGTCAATGGCGCCGCCCCTGTGTCAGACGCGAACGACTATCTGCCTTTTGCGCTGCCTGAAGGGGAGGACTATGAAACGGTGGGTGGCTTTGTGACCATGATCTACGGCCATATACCAGAAGATGCAAACGAAGTAGCAGAGTTCAATGAGTATGCGATCCGGGTGCTGGAAAAATCTGACCGCCGTGTGGAATGGGTACTCTTTACGATCAGGGATGATTTCCGATCCCAGATAGAACCGCAAACCGAGGAACCAAATTACTAAAAGAGAAGGCTATACCGCATAGGTATAGCCTTCTCTTTTGCTCTTATACCTCCGGATTGGTAAACCAGCCGCTGTACATTACATAGTTATTGGCCACTTTATCCAGGCCATCGATCTGCTCCTGACTCAATTGTTTTACCTTCTTGGCAGGTATACCGGCGTATATGAAGCCAGACTCACACACGGTGTTCTCCAGCACAATAGCACCTGCCGCTACGATGCAGTTCTTCTGCACCAGTGCATTGTCCATCACAATGGATCCCATCCCGATCAGCACATTGTCCTCCACCGTACAGCCATGCACAATGGCGTTGTGCCCGATGGACACGTTGCTACCGATAGTTGTGGCGGCTTTCTGGTAAGTGCAGTGGATCACGGCACCATCCTGAATGTTCGTTTTATCACCGATCCGGATCGCATTCACGTCGCCCCGGATCACGGCATTGAACCATACGGAGCACTCGCGGCCCATCACCACATCGCCCACAATCGTAGCGTTTTCAGCCACAAAGCAATCTTCGCCCATCTGCGGGCTTATACCTTTCACAGGAAGTATAACTGGCATATCTTAAGTTTATGATTTCAAAAGCCGCTTCCACGTCCCTTTGCTCAGGTTGTATTTGAGGGTACTGGGCAAGGCTTTCCAGAAGTACTTGTTTATTTCTACGGCAAAGCTGGGTTGCATGTAGCAGTTGATGGTGCAGCCCTCGCAGGCTGGCAATCGTCCCTCTAACTGCTTCAGTTCCTCCACCTCCTGGCTCAGGTATAGCTCGCCCAGTTTACCCTGAATCGGGAAGCTTTTGGTGCCCAGGTGATAACAGGGCAGTACGAGTTCATTTTCAGGAGAAATGACCAACGTGGTGCTGGCTGCTTTGCAAACCGGATCCGCGACCTTGTTTCCTCCGTCGCGGCGCAGCTGCACAAAGCCCTCGTTCATGTATACGCCCTTGCGCTTTCCAAAAGCTGTCAGGTAGTCCAGTTCTTCCTCTGTGAGCTGTTCCCCCACTGCCACCTCATTGTACTCAAAGGCCGGGTTGATGATCAGCATCAGCTTGTTGGGCTGCGTAATGGTCCGGTATACCTCTTCGAGCTGGTCCAGATTGTGTCGGAATACCGTGAAAAGAATATCCGGTCGCTCGCCCAGCCGTTTTGCCACCTGTATCGATTCCATCACGAAATCATAGCAGGCCACACCACGTCCGGTATCATGCTCCTCTTTATGGGCAGAGTCTAGCGAGAAGTGCAGCATGTCGATCTTACCCTTAAGGCGTTCCGCCAGCTTAGGGTATAGCATACCGTTGGTAGTGAGCGTGGTGATGAAGCCCATGTCGTGTGCCATGCCCAGCATCTGATCGATCTGGCGGTGCAGCAAAGGCTCACCGCCCGTAAAGTCGATCACCTGCACTCCCAGTCGCTTCAGATCACGCAGGTTTTTCTCAACGTCCTCCAACGTAATGTAAGGCGAAGGCTTCTCCCAGATATCACAAAACGAGCACTTTGCGTTACAGCGGTAGGTAACGTAGTAGTTGCAAAGCACAGGTTTCGATCTCAGGCGCATCTGGTAGAGAGTTGTTCACTCAAAATTAAGGATTCTACCGGAGTATCAGGTATAGAAGCGGGTTGGATGCTGAAATTCCTGAAAATACATCGTTTCTGTAAGGGTCGTTGGTTAAATGACTTTTATCTTTAAATTGTTGATTGCCAGGTGTACGATTCGGGCAGGTCGCGACCCAATAGCGTCAACTTAAGGAAGAGCTCTTTCGGATTTATCAATCTGAAAACAGACGGTAGGGGATTCCTAATCCACGTGTGTCGGCATACGTGGGTCTGGAGACCCGCAGCAGTTTAGATTCGGATAAAAATATCCGAATCAGCTTTCCCACATTCCTTAAGCTGACGGCATTGGGTCGCAACCAGTCCCTACGACGGTATACCTTTCTAACTCTTTAACTTTCTATATTTTATGAAAAGACAAAACATTTCTTCCGGCGCTGTGTGGGAAGACAGCATTGGGTATAGCCGTGCTGTGCGTGTTGGCAATATAGTGGAGGTGGCGGGCACCACGGCTACTGAAGGCGATCAGGTGATCGGTATAGGCGATGCTTACGAGCAGACCCGGTATATCCTCCAAAAGATAGAAAAGGCGCTTCAAGAAGCCGGCGCTACAATGCAGCAGGTGGTGCGTACCCGCATCTATGTGACTGACATCAGCCAATGGGAGGCTATCGGTCGTGCTCACGGTGAGTTTTTCAGAGACATCAAGCCAGCCTCAACCATGGTAGAAGTGCGGGCACTGATCAAGCCGGAGCAACTCGTAGAAATAGAGGCTACCGCTATGCTAAGTGTAGAAGGATAACCTGATTAATCCGAAGGTTATACCTGATGGAATGACTGGATCACGAGATCACAGCCCACATTAACAACCAGCAAAACAAAGGAATAATACCATAATTCAATACTGCATACCCTATATTTACACGGTTACGTACTAAAAAGCTATTGATCATTCGTTATACCTGTGCCGATTTGGCTTCGGTATAAAAATTTGAAACTAATCTAATAGCTATGAAAAATTTAGTGCTAACTATATTTGCGCTTGTTGCCCTGAGTACGGCGGCACAGGCACAGTTTTTAACCGGAGGTCTGAAGGCTGGTGTGGGCTCCTCGAGTGTGAGTGTGCATGATGTCACCAGCAACCCCGCTGAGTATGCCAACAAGGAATCTGTAACCAGTTACCATGCCGGTGCTTTTGCCCGCGTCAATATTCTGGGCTTTTTTATACAGCCTGAAGCTATTTTCACGCAAACCGGCGGACGGCTGGAGTCTAATCCCAACACCTCCATTACAAACCGTGTATCCGACATCAAATTTAATCGGCTCGATGTGCCCATTATGGCAGGTATAAGCATTGCCAACCTGGTTCGTATACAGGCAGGTCCGGTCGCCTCCAATCTATTGAGCGCGCGCCAGGAAGGCCAGAGTATCAAGAGTTTTATGTCAGGCTCTGACTGGGGCTACCAGGCAGGTATAGGCCTCGATATACAGCGCCTGACCGTAGATGTGCGTTACGAGCGCATCAATCGCAATTACTCAGATCCGTCTTTACAGAGTAACTATGACCTGGCTAATGAACAGATCTTGCTGAGTTTGGGACTGAAGCTGTTTTAAGGTATAGCCCTTAGTTCAGCAATCAAGCTACTTTAAAACAGAACAGCCGGTGCAGGATATACCCGCACCGGCTGTTCTGTTTTGTCGCATACCTGTTAAGGCTGCGTTATGTACATCTCGGCACCCGGACCAATTGGCAGACCAATCATAATCCAGATAATCAGCAGTACCACCCAGCCGATAAAGAACACGATTGAGTAAGGAAGCATCGTCGAAATTACAGTGCCTATACCTGCATTCTTGTCATAGCGCTGTATAAAGGCCACGATCAGGGCGAAGTAAGACATCATCGGCGAAATAATATTGGTTACACTGTCACCGATGCGGTAAGCCACCTGCGTAAACTCCGGCGAATAACCCAGCAGCATAAACATCGGAATGAATACCGGCGCCATGATCGCCCACTTAGCTGAGGCCGAACCCATGACGAGGTTGATTACAGCTGCCACCAATATGAACATGATCATCAGTGGAATCTCACTCAGGCCCATCGTCTGCAGCACATCAGCCCCGTTAATTGCCAGAATCAGACCCAGGTTGGTCCAGTTAAAGTAGGCTACGAACTGCGCCGCAAAGAACACAAGCACAATGTAAGAACCCAGCGTCTCCATCGACTTGGACATGCCGCGCATCACGTCGCTGTCGTTTTTGATGGTTTTGGCGCCTATACCATAGGCGATACCGCCAATTGCCGAAAGCAGGAAAATGAAGGCCACTATACCTGACATGAATGGCGAGTTAAGTATCTCACCCGTCTCCGGGTTGCGCAGGTAGCCATCCTCCGGTAGCAAACCACCCAATACAAAGGCAATCGAAGCCAGAATAGCCAGGGAGGCGTAAAGAAGACCACGCTTCTCCTGACTGTTCAGGCGGTCGATGCTCTGAGGCTTTTCGTCGCCATTGTACTCGCCCAGCCTCGGGATTACAATTTTTTCGGTCACCCAGGTACCCAAACCAGCCACCAGGAAGGTAGACACAAACATGAAGTAATAGTTGGCAGCAGGGTTCACGGTATAGTCGGCATCAATAATGCGTGCCGCCTCCGTAGACAGACCAGCCAACAGCGGGTCGATGGTACCCAGCAGCAGGTTGGCACTGTAGCCACCTGACACACCGGCAAAAGCAGCCGCCAGACCAGCCAGCGGATTACGGCCGGCCGCCAGGAAGATCACCGCCGCCAGTGGCACCAGCAGCACGTAGCCCACTTCAGAAGCCGTGTTGGAGATCACACCCGCAAACACGATCACGAAGGTGAGCAGTCGCTTTGGCGATGAAAGCACTACCAGACGCAGTACCGCACCAATCAGGCCGGTGCCCTCGGCTATACCTATACCCAGCAAGGAAACAAGTACCGTACCCAGCGGGGCGAAGTCGGTGAAGTTGGTCACCATGCGGGTCAGGATCATGTGCAGGCCTTCGGTAGAGAGCAGGTTAACCGGTGTTATGATTTTGCCTGTACCCGGGTGCGTTACAGCCAGGTCGAACAAACTGGCTACCCACGACAGGATGATCACAAGCAGTGCGAAGCCTGCAAACAGCGTGGCTGGGTGCGGCAGGGCGTTGCCGATGCGCTCCACTATGGATAGGAACTTGTCAATTCCTGACTTTTTTTTCTTGATTTGGGTCATAAAAAGGTTGGTTTAAGGTTCCCGCCCACACAGCGCCTGTTCAGGTACAGGTGCCGGGCAGTCAAGGCCATAGCAAACGGGGTTCCGAAATTGCCCAAAATTTTGCAGCCTCGCAAATTTTAACAAAAAGCCATACCTTCGTTTATCATCAAAAATTGCTTTACCCATGATCACACCACTACAGCCCGGCGACAAAATCGCCATCATCGCTACCGCCCGACTTATCAGCCACGAAGAAATAGCTGCCGCCATCGACATACTCAAAGGCTGGGGACTGAAAGTAGAAGTTGGCCCTACAGTGGGTGCGCAGTACGGTGTGTTTGCCGGCGATGATGCCCTGCGCCTGCAGGACCTGCAGCAGGCCCTCGACCGCCCTGATATCAAGGCGATCATTTGTGCCCGTGGCGGTTACGGCACCACCCGCATTCTCGATCAGGTAGATTTCAGTCATTTTCAGAAGCACCCAAAGTGGGTGGTTGGCTTCAGTGATATCACCTCTCTCCTTTGCCACATCCACAGCCTAGGTATAGAAAGCGTGCACGGGATTATGCCCTTGCTCTTCCCAAAAGGTACAGAAGAGGCGCTGGACAGCCTGCGTCGTGTGCTCTTCGGTGAGGAACTTAGCTATAGCACCGCCCCCCATGCCTTCAACCGCACAGGTATGGCCGAAGGGCAGCTGATCGGTGGTAACCTGGCGCTCTTGCATAACGTCTCCGGCACGAGCTCCGATTTCACGACCAAGGGCAAGATTCTGTTTTTGGAAGACGTGGACGAGTACCTCTACAGCATCGACCGCATGATGGTGCACCTCGACCGCGCTGGTAAGTTAAAAGACTTGGCAGGCCTGATTGTCGGCCACTTCAGCAACATGAAAGATAATGCTATACCTTTTGGCAAAGACGCTTACGAAATCATCGCCGAACACACCGGCATGTATAACTACCCCGTTTGCTACGGCTTCCCAACCGGCCACGAACCGGATAATCTGGCGCTGGTTTGCGGCAGAAGAGCAAGGCTGGAAGTTGAGGAGAATGGGGTAAGGTTGGAGTATTGCTAGAGTAGTAGAGTTATGAGCTTCATTAAAAAGTTAAGGTTGAATGAAGAGTATGTCTTCTCTGGAACTGCTCAGGATCTCGAACAGTTTCTACTGTCCTCTAAAGAGCCTCAAGTTAGGAAGATTGGCAGGCAGTTATACAGCTTAACCCCTTGCTTTTCAATGGGCACTTTGGTGGTAACGGGAATGACGAGACAAGCAACGGGGATAAGCGTGACTGCCTCTGTTGCTGAAATCAATAAGGATTACCAAAAGGTACTGTTTAAAACGACACCGCGTATCGAACATTTCTTTATTGGAATTATATTTTTGATTATCACTGTGATTGTAATAGTTCAGGGCGAATCTCTATGGTTTTACCTGTTTCTACCAGGACTATGGGTTATCGCTCATCTATGGTTCCATGCCATCTACAGGGCACAGGAAGAAGAAGTGGTTGATATGATAGTCCGGCGCTTGAGATTAATAGAGAAAACCCGTTTTCATGCATTAATAACCAAAGTTTGATCGATAAACGTGAACAAGTGGCTTAATCTCCTTATCGCTGCGCTACTTATTGCTTCATTTGTCTTCACATTTGGAGTGGTGAACTCTATGGTAAGCCTCAAATACGAAACTAACTCTCCAGAGGAATGCATATCCACGGTCACCGGAGCTAATCTTTGCGAAGCAATAGAATTTAACAAGACCGCTGCACAAGTGTCGTTCTTCATTGCTCTTGTGGCCCTGATTTATAGAATATACTTTGCCAGGGAGAAAGAGGCTGATTAGGATTAGAGCAAATTACCAGGTCAGTACAAAACAGAGCATCGGCTATGTAAAACTCACTTTCTATACAACACCAGCCCCTTCCCAAACCAGCATGAATAACATCGCTTTAAGAAAAGTTACGCTAGACAACATCCACCAACTGCAAGTAATCAGCAGACAAACATTCTTTGAGACATTCTCAACTGGCAACACAGAAGAGAACATGAACAAGTATCTGGAGGAAGAGCTTTCTGTTGAAAAACTGACTGCTGAACTTCGTGACAGCAACTCTCAATTCTACTTCGCGACAATTAATGATAAAATAGTTGGTTACTTAAAACTAAATACCGGTCAGGCCCAGACAGAGTTGAAAGACGACAGAGCCCTTGAAATTGAGAGGATCTATGCGCTAAAAGAATATCATGGAAAAGGTGTGGGACAAGCACTTTATGAACACGCCATCCAAATGGCAAGGCAGATGAATGCCGACTATGTTTGATTAGGTGTTTGGGAAGAAAACCCAAGAGCGATCAATTTCTACAAGAAAAATGGGTTTGTGGAGTTTGACAAACATGTTTTCAAATTAGGTGATGACGAGCAGACAGACATCATGATGAAACTTCAATTGTAAGTTCCCCTTACGCCGCCTTATCAATTCCCTTGGCTCGTACCTGGCTGTAGTAATTACAAATCCCGTTCAGCACGCATTTCTCACACTTTGGATAGGACCAGGTACATATCTTCTGTCCGTGCCAGAACAGGTGCTTGTGAAAGTTAAACAGTTCGGTAGCATCTTTGGGAAGCATCTCCAACAACACATCATGGGCTTTGTTAGCCGTGACTTTAGCACCAATAAGGCCCACCCGCTGACTCACCCGAAACACGTGCGTATCCACAGGCAGTACTGGTTTCTTAAAGTTGAAAAGCAACAGCAAGGTGGCTGTTTTAGGTCCCACTCCAGGCAAACGTGTCAGCCAGGCCATAGCTTCGTCTATGGGCAGGTCGGCCAGAAAGTCAATGTTTATCTCCCCTCTGTCCTCTTTGATCATGCGTAGCGTATGCTGTATCTGCGGGGCTTTCTGCAAAGGGTAGCGGGTCGTGCTAACCGCATCAGCGAGTTCATCCTCCGGAGCGTTCAATACGCCTTCCCAGTCTCCGAAGCGCTCCAGCATGGTATAGTAGGCCTTCTGCTCATCGGCGTGGTTGGTGCGGTGCGAGAGCATAGTCGAGATCAACTCGTGCATATGACTGCGGCGTGGGTCAAGTTCCAAGCGTTTGTACTCCTGATTCAGCAGTTCGTGCGTTATCACTATTTTTTCTTCGGCCGGTAATTCGTATCCTTCCATTTCTTGCCAGGTTTAGCCCGGTAATAATTAACGGTTTTATACAAATGGCGTTACTGCCGATAATAAGGTTATTATCACCTAAGTACATGTTAGAACATTTATTTAGAAAAATTGTAATATATCAGAACAAATTGTTTCAGTTCCCGCTATACCTGTAGTCTCAGCCCAAAACGGCATTAGCTTTCATTCTATGCAAATTAAATTCTTAGGAACAGGGGGTGCCTTTGACATCGATTATCTGAACTCTGCCGCTTTAGTGACGGTGCGGGAAAAGTGTGTATTGATTGACTGTGGCTTTACAACATACCAGACGCTGGTGCACAAAAACCTGCTGCATCGGGTGGGTTATATTCTGCTTACGCACCTGCACAATGACCATTGCGGCAGTCTGGCCAATCTGCTGCTGCACAAGCATGTGGTAGAAAAAGCTCCAAAGCCAACCATCCTCTACCCAACAGACCAGTTCAAAGCGCAGGTATACGAGTTCCTGAAAATCCAGGTGAAGAACCCTGACAAGTACGCCGAGTTCGTTCCGCTTGACCGCTTTGAAGGTATAGAGGCCGTTGATACCTATGGTCTGCACTCAGAGGGACTTCAGTCATTTGCCTACATTTTTGAAGAGGAAGAAAACCGCATCGTATACTCAGGAGATCTTGGCAAGCCCGATGTGCTTTTTGACAAACTGAGTCGCATGCCTTCGCTGCCTACCTGCGTGTACCACGACATTACCTTCAACCCCGAAAACACGGGCCATACCTTTTACAAAAAGCTGCTCCCCTACATGAACGGCGTAGAGATGTTTGGCTACCACTGTGACCCGACCCAGAATCCGGGGGACAACCCAATCAGGTTGGTGTTTTACCAAAAAGACCTTTTGGCTTAAAGCATTTCGAAAAGCTTGTATCCAATTAGGCAAAACATGTGTATCAATTTTAGGTTAATGCTGCAATACTGCACAAAACCAGTTGGCACATGACGTTCATAATGACTTTTCGCTCTAAGCATAAGCTGCCTTTCATGCGCAGGCCACTGCACATGGTCTACATGGGTATTTTCATGGCTTTCCTAGCGTATACAGGCTTTACCACACCGGATCTGCTCAATTGGCTCCTCGAGAATTCCCTCACACTCTCTGTTGTCATCTTACTGGCTGCCTTTTACAATATTTTCCGCTTCACAGACACCAGCTATACCTTAGTTTTCCTGTTCATGATGCTGCACGTGTACGGCAGCTATTACCAGTATGCCGACAACCCCTTTGGTGAGTGGATGAAAGAGCAGTTTAATTTCCAGCGCAACCACTACGACCGCATCGTGCACTTTGGCTTTGGCTTACTGCTCACATATCCCATTTATGAAATTGCAAGACGTGGGTTTAGCCTGAATGTATTCCTGAGCAGTGTACTCACGCTATCGCTCGTTCTGTCGCTGAGTGCCGTTTATGAAATAGTGGAGTGGATCGTGGCTGACATCGTGTACGATGGAGATGAGCAAGGTATGGCTTATCTGGGTATGCAGGGTGATATCTGGGACGCACAAAAGGACATGGTACTCGCCTTTCTGGGAGCCAGTATTGCCATCGGGTTTGCCATTGTGCTCCGCAAGCGCACAGCCCCGTCAGCTAACAGAAACTAATCGTACAAAAAAAGCCGGCTATACCTGAAGTGGTATAGCCGGCTTTTCTGTAAGTTCTTTATTAATTACAGGTCACCGCGTTCTGCAGCTTTCTTCATTTTCTCGTTTGCAAAGATCGCGATCTCTACGCGACGGTTTGCCTGACGGCCGGATGCTGTAGAGTTGTCGGCTACCGGGTGGTCAAATGCCCAACCCTGCGTTGTGATACGGTTACGGGCAACACCCTGCTGGGTAGCATAACCTGCAACGGACTCAGCACGTCGCTCTGACAGACGCTGGTTCAGCTCACGGCTACCAGTGTTGTCGGTGTGGCCTTCGATGATGATGTTCGTATCTTCGTACTTCTTCAGCGTCGTTGCCAGTTTCTGGATGTCAGCCTGCGCATTTGGGCGAAGCTCAGCAGAGTTTACATCGAAGAGAATACCTGAGTCGAAGGTGATTTTGATACCCTCACCTACACGCTCTACTTTAGCGTTCTCCAGGTCACGACGCAGCTCTTCGGCCTGCTTATCCATACGGCGACCAATCAGGGCACCTGCCGTACCACCCACGGCAGCACCTATAATGGCACCCGCCGCTGTGTTACCAGCAACTTTACCAATCACACCACCTACTACAGCACCGCCACCAGCACCGATGGCACCACCTTTGGCCGTACGACTGGCATTACAAGATGTAAATAAGAAACCGATTACGGCCAAAGCCAGGAAATAAATTCTAATATGTTTCATGTTCTTGTTTTTTAATTTTCAATTATAGTTGTCAGATTAAGCCCTTAATACTCTAAATGAGTTAAAATGTTGTATCCGGATATAGCAGTTGAACAGAACCCCTGTCACAAGTTACTATTAACCAGCACGTTGCCAAAACACCTAAACCGGCTACATTAGACAAACTATATACGTAAACCAACGGGAGAATATTCAAAAGTCGCCTGTAGGTGGCGCTGGCAGCCTGTTTAGCAGGTTTTTAGTTAAAACATACCACATAAAAAAGCGCCTGCCAGGTATACCTGGCAGGCGCTTCAGAACAGGTGCTATACCTGTAGCTTATTTTATCTCACCACTTTCAGCAGCTTTCTTCAGCTCTTCGCTTGCGATGATGATGATCTCTACGCGGCGGTTTTGCGCACGGCCTTCCGCAGTCGTGTTGTCAGCAATCGGCTGGTCAAAGGCGTAGCCTTTAGCCTGCATGCGCGATGCGTCTACACCACGGGTACGGGCATAGTTGGCAACAGCCTGCGCACGACGCTCTGACAGTCCCTGGTTCAGCTCACGGCTACCAGTGTTGTCGGTGTGGCCTTCGATGATGATGTTCGTGCCTTCGTATTTCTGCAGTGTGTTTACCAGGCCATCAATGTCTTTCTTGGCATTGGCGCTCAATTCAGCAGAGTTCACGGCAAACAGGATACCTGAGTCGAAGTTGATACGGATAGCCTCGCCTACACGCTCAATCTTGGCATTTTCCATGCTTTTCTCAAGTTCTTCAGCCTGCTTGTCCATACGGCGACCGATTACGGCACCTGTGGCACCACCCACGGCAGCACCTATAATGGCACCCGCTGCTGTGTTGCCCATGCGGTTACCAATGATACCACCTACTACAGCGCCGGAGCCCGCTCCGATAATGCCGCCTTTGGTGGTTTTATTCATACCTGTCTTCTCTTCGCCGGTAGTGTTTGTTTCAGTTCTGTTACCTGTTGTTGTAGAAGTGTCGCCTGTACCAGAGGTAGTCGGACGCGTAGTCTGGCAGGAAGTGAACAGCATAGTTACAGCCAGCATCGATGTCAACGATAGTTTTACTAGTTTCATAGTCTTGCAATAAATTTGAAAAAATGGTTTTTAGTTGATAGTAGTATTAGTTATTCTTAGTATTTGTGCTTTCGCAATACTAATGCCAAACTTAGGCACAATATTGTGCTTTACCCAAACTATTACTTTCCTAAACTGAAAAAGTTTGTTTGCACCCGTTCAGCTTATATTTTGTCGTGTTTGAGTACCACCAAAAAAGCCTGTCAGCAATACTAACAGGCTTTTCTGCTCTATTAATTTAATCCAATCCGCTTATGCCGATTTGGCGGCTCTCTGCGTTTTGGCTGTTCCGTTTTTTTCTTCTGTGGCAGGCATGATCATGCCCAGCAGGTCTACCAGGCGCTGCTTCAGTTCCTTGCGGTCTACGATGAAGTCCAGGAAGCCATGCTCCAGTACGAACTCCGCACTCTGGAATCCTTTCGGCAGGTCTTTTCCGATCGTTTCTTTTATAACACGCGGACCGGCAAAACCGATCAACGCACCCGGCTCGGCAATGTTGAAGTCGCCCAGCATGGCATAAGATGCCGTTACACCACCTGTGGTAGGATCCGTGAGCATCGAAATATAAGGTAGTTTCTCCTCCGAAAGAAGCGCCAGTTTTGCAGAAGTCTTGGCCATCTGCATCAGCGAGAAGCCAGCCTCCATCATACGGGCACCACCTGACTTGGAGATCATCATGAAAGGCGTGCGCGTTTTGCGGGCATGGTCAATGGCGCGGGCAATCTTCTCACCCACCACTGATCCCATAGAGCCACCAATGTAGGCAAAGTCCATACAGGCGATGGTGATGTCCCTGCCACCTGACTTACCATAGGCAGTGCGCACGGCATCTTTCAAACCAGTCTTGCGCTGCGTCTCAGCGGTGCGCTGCGGGTATGGCTTGGAGTCCACGAAGTTGAGCGGGTCACCCGAGGTCATATCCTCGTCCATCTCCGTAAACTTGTTATCGTCGAACAGGATGGCGAAATACTCCTTTGAACCAACACGGTCGTGGTAGTTGCACTTCACGCATGTCTTCAGGTTTTTGCGGTGCTCAGTCATGCTAGTCACTGTCTTGCAATCCGGGCACTTAAACCACAAGCCGTCCGGAGTTTCCTTTTTCTCCTCTGTCGGTGTGATAATTCCTTTTTCTACTCGTTTAAACCAAGGCATCATAATCGTATCGGTCGTGCGTACCGCACATTAAATGGTTGTACTGCCATACTTCTCTTCACCAACTCTGGGCAGATTTGGGCACAAATATAGCCTGCTTCGGATTACTCACAAAGGAGCGGCTCCAAAGCAGGCTGTAAAATTAGTTAATAATCAGCAGTTCTGCTACAGATTAAGCAAGTGTAATATCATTGGCCAGGTATACGTCCTGTATTGCGTTCAGCAGTTCCACTCCTACTTTCATATCTTTCTGGAATGCCTTACGGCCTGATATTAAGCCCATACCGCCTGCACGCTTGTTGATAACAGCTGTACGCACGGCATCTGCCAGATCCGACTCGCCCTTGGATTCACCACCAGAGTTGATCAGGCCGGCACGACCCATGTAGCAGTTCGCCACCTGGTAACGGGCCAGGTCAATTGGGTTATCAGAAGAAAGCTCTGAGTACATCTTCTCGTGGGTCTTGCCAAAGCCGATCGCCTTAAAGCCACCGTTGTTCTCAGGCAGTTTCTGCTTGATGATGTCCGCCTGGATCGTTACGCCCAAGTGATTGGCCTGTGCCGTCAGGTCAGCTGCTACGTGGTAGTCAGTGCCGTCTTTCTTGAAGGCATTGTTGCGGGTATAGCACCACAGAATTGTGGCCATACCTAATTGGTGTGCTCTTTCGAATGCCTCAGCCACCTCAATGATCTGGCGGGAAGACTCCTCAGAACCGAAGTAAATGGTAGCACCTACGGCAGTCGCACCCAGGTTCCAGGCTTCGTCCACTGAGCCGAACATGATCTGGTCATACTTATTCGGGTAGGTCATCAGCTCGTTGTGGTTGATCTTCACCACAAACGGGATCTTGTGCGCATACTTTCTAGACATCATCGCCAGGTTACCAAAGGTAGTAGCCACGGCGTTGCAGCCACCTTCGATGGCTAGTTTGATGATGTTTTCAGGGTCAAAGTAAATTGGGTTTGGAGCGAAAGAAGCACCTGCGGTGTGCTCGATGCCTTGGTCAACTGGCAGGATGGACAGGTAACCTGTGCCAGCCAGACGGCCGTGGTTGAAAAGCTGCTGCAGGCTGCGCAATACCTGCGGGTTACGGTTTGACTGAGAGAACACACGGTCTACAAAGTCAGGGCCCGGTGCATGGATCAGATCCTTAGAGATTGTTTTGCTTTCATACTGAAGCAGATTTTCTGCTTCAGAACCAAGTAAGGAAACGATGTTATCGTACGACATTTTTTAAATAGTTTTTGATAAAAGGGACGTATTGAATTGCAGGACAAATATATAACGCTTTTTGAATATTTCAGATAATATCATGGTTGCTCTTGCAAGTAGTGCGCTGTTGCCTGCACATACCGTTTCCGTCCTCAAAATGTTGCTCTAATTTCAGTACTGAAACTGCCTGCCCTGCACTTCCGAATTACCACTGCACGGATTACTCCAGGTGTGAGCAGGTGCTTAAACCTAATAAGGGGCGCTACTCGTTATACAATAAACTAGGTATAAGCAGATTAAGTATCAAAAATATGAAACACAACTTTATCAGGAACGCTTGGTTGCCACTCCTGCTCCTGTTGACAGGTATAGCGGCATGCTCCTCCTCTACCCAGATCATGGGATCCTGGAAAAGCCCCGAAATTGAAGCACAGAATTATCAGCGGGTAGTGGTGGCTGCTCTTACTGATAACGTCCTGGCCCGGCAGGAAGTGGAAAACGATCTGCAGGCACAGTTGCAAATGAGAGGTATTCAGGCAACCCGCAGTATTGATTTGTTCCCGCCATCAGCCACCGCTAAAACCGGACCGGATGTAAACCTGCTCATAGAGCGTATCAAGGAAGACGGCCATGACGCCATCCTGACCGCCACGCTGGTCGACGAGCAGACCGAAACCCGCTACGTGCCCGGCAATATGGGGTACCGCCCGATGACGCGCTTTGTATGGTATGGCAGCTTCAGAGGTTACTACAACTACTGGTACCCTACTTTGTACGACCCGGGCTATTACACTGAAGACAAGGTATACTACCTTGAAACAAACCTCTACGATGTCAATTCTGACCGCTTGGTATGGTCAGCTCAGTCTAAGTCACATAGCCCCCGCAGCCTGCGAAAAGCCGCCAGCAGGTTTGCTGAACTCACCGTCCAGAAGATGGCTGAAGACAATGTGCTTCCTTCTGTTACAAGGCAATAAAAAAAGGCGCTCCTCAGAGCGCCTTTTCTGTTCGTAAGGTATAACCTATTCGTTGTAAAGCACGTGCAACACCGTCTGCCCCACTGCCTTCAGGGTGTTCTTGCTGATGATGTCCATCGTGTCGGTATGGCGGTGATGATAAGGCCCGAAGTAATCGTCCTGGTTTGCCATGTTGTACTCGATGATATCGATCATACGGATACCTGCCACTGTGTTCACGTAATAATGGTCGTCGGTAATGGCCGGAGCATTCACATACTTGAAGTAGTCAGAATATCCTAGGCGATTGCCGGCACGCCATACCTTGTCCACGATGTTGCGGGCATACTGCATAGAGGTCCCTTCGCGGGCAAACTTAGCATTCTCGGCTCCTACCATGTCGAGTAGTATTCCATAGTTCGCTTTGTAATTCGGCTTGTGTTTGTTCTTGCTCCAATACTGTGACCCCAGGCACCAGGTATCGCTCTGGTACGGGTAGTCGCTCTCGTCAGGCTGTCCGTAGTCTTCTCCATCGAAGAAGATGATATCAACGCCTATACCTGGCTTCTGCTCCGCCGCCTGTATGGCACGTGCGATCTCGAGCAGTACTCCTACACCGCTGGCCCCGTCATTGGCACCGTCGATGGGCTTGTTCTGATTTTCCTCGTCTTTATCGGCAAATGGTCGTGTGTCCCAGTGCGCAGCAAGCAGTACACGCTTGGTTGCATTGGGATTGATGGTGCCGATAATGTTGCGCAGGTTGAGCATGGTACCGTCAAAAGCACGTGCCTGAAAGGCCTGCACCTGCACCTCGGCGCCATAGCTGCGCAGCGTCTCAATCAGCCACTCCCCTGTTTTGTAATGTGCTGCTGTGTTAGGCACACGCGGCCCGAAAGCCACCTGCTGATCCACAAAGTTGTAAGCAGAATCCGCATCAAATTCAGGTGCCTGCACCACTGCTTCTTCCACCTCTGTAGTTTCCACACGATCACTACTGCTTCCGTTTTCAGAAGAGTCGCAGCTTTTAAGTCCCATGGCGCTCAGCAACAGGATGCCAAGTAGCTTCATATTATTCTTCATAAGCCCAGTCTATTCCGGTTTTCAGGTCCTTAATCACGATGCCCTGTTTCTTCAGCTCGGCGCGGATGGCATCTACTTTATCATAAGCCTTGTTCTCTTTTGCCTCCTTGTAAAAGCCGAGTACCAACTCCAGCATATTTTCCATATCAGCAGTCGGCTCGTCTTTTAACCCAAGCACATCATGCACTAGTTCGGTATAGGTTGTGCGGATGGTATCGAAGGTGTCGCGCGTCAGCGCCCCGATCTGCAACTGCCCCAGGTATAGACTGTTGATTTTCTTGAGCAGGTTGAAGAGTGACGCGATGGTACGGGCCGTGTTCAGGTCATCGTTCATGCCGCGGAAGCAATCCTCCGTCAATTTCAGCAAATCCTCATTCAGCTTTTCGTCCGGTGTGCCGGGCTGTTCCGGGTATACCAGTTTCTCGAGCACACGCATCCCGTTCATCAGCTTCCTATACCCTTTCTGGGCAGCCTGCAGCGCCTCGTTGCTAAAGTCGAGTGTGCTGCGGTAGTGCGCCTGCAGGATAAAGAAGCGGATGGTCATCGGGCTGTAAGCCTGCTCCAGCATTTTATGCTTGCCGCTGAAGAGCTCGCTCAGGTTGATGAAGTTGCCCAGCGACTTACCCATCTTCTGTCCGTTCACAGTGATCATGTTGTTGTGCACCCAATAACGGGCAGCATCACTGTGGCTGTGGCTGGCCTGACTCTGCGCAATCTCGCACTCGTGGTGCGGGAACATCAGGTCAAGTCCGCCACCGTGAATATCAAAAGTCTCGCCCAGGTACTTGCGGCTCATGGCCGAGCACTCAAGGTGCCAGCCCGGGAAACCGTCGCTCCACGGCGAAGGCCAGCGCATGATGTGCTGTGGCGAGGCTTTTTTCCAAAGCGCAAAGTCAAGCGGTGAACGCTTTTCCCCCTGCCCTTCTGTGTCACGGGTGTTGCTCAGCAGGTCTTCGATGATGCGACCCGACAGCTTCCCATAGTTGTTGTTCTTGTGATAGGCCGGTACATCAAAGTACACCGATCCGTTCACCTCATAGGCCATACCATTCTCGAGTATTTCCTGAATCATTTGGATCTGCTCAATGATGTGACCTGAAGCACGCGGTTCTATGTCAGGCGACTTGGTATTGAGTGTCGCCATGTCCTGCTGGTACACATTGGTATAGTGCTGCACGACCTCCATCGGCTCGAGGTGCTCCAGCTTGGCTCTCTTTTGGATCTTGTCTTCGCCTTCGTCGGCATCGTTTTCAAGGTGGCCTACATCGGTGATGTTACGCACATAGCGTACTTTATACCCGAGGTACTTGAGGTAGCGGTACAGCACGTCGAAGGTAACGGCACTGCGGGCATGGCCCAGGTGCGGCTCGCCGTATACTGTCGGTCCGCAGACATACATTCCCACAAAGGGTGCGTGTAACGGTTCGAACAGTTCTTTTTTGCGTGTGAGCGTGTTATACAGGTTCAGTTTGTGTTGCATGGTATCGATATGCACAGCATGCGTACAGGGCATGCTTTCTGTTTATACTTGATTATCCTGGTGAGCCTTGGTGGCCAACCAAAGTTCAAAACTAAAAAATTATACCGTCAGTCCCTTACTCCTCTTTCGGCTTGATGACGTAGGTCGCCGAGATTGGAAAGTGGTCGGAGAGTGGCATTTCGTAATGTGTTTTAAAATCGTAAGCATCCAGCCCTTCGCTGAAGAACTGATTATCAATACGCAGGAATGGTAAAGGTCCGTTGTAAGTGGCCCCTACCCCGTTGCCCGCTTTCTCAAATGAGTTATTCAATTCACCTACCAATTGACTGTAGGTATAGCTGAACGGAATGTCGTTAAAATCGCCTGTCACAATTACCGGATAAGGTGATGTTTTTACATGGTCGAGCAACTGCTGTACCTGCATGGCTCTGGCCCGGAACCCCATGCGCAAACGACGGGCCAGGTTGCGGCTCTCTTTCCGGAAACTCTCTTCATCGCCTATTGCGGAGTAGGTGTTCTCGATGTCCTCTGCCTTAATGCTCATCGACTGCAGGTGCACGGCGTATACCCTGACGGTATCCCCTTTCACATTGATGTCAACCCAGGCGGCCCGGTTGGCGCTGCGTTCCGGTGTGTTCGGAAAGCGTATCGTATTACCCCGCACGATCGGGTATTTTGAGAAAATAGCTATACCTAGATCCGCCTTCACGCGATCGCCCTGATAAGTGGAGGCGAACACATACCGGTTATACCTCTTACCGATCCGGTTGAAGTTATTAAACTCTGTAGAATTGACCCGGCTGTAAAACTCCTGCAAACAGAACACATCGGCAGGGTGTGTGGCGACCCAATCTACCATCTCTTCCGAGACACGCGGCACGCCTTCAACTATCCTTTCGTAGGCGTTAAAAATATGCACATTGAAGCTCAGCACCTCGAGGGTTTTAACACCTTCAGGCAGCTCCTTGTCCCAGGTAATCGATACCAGTCGGCCATAGTGATTCCAGCCAAGGCCAATGACTGCCAGTGGCAGAAAAACATACCACGAGCGCTTAAACAGCCAGTAGATAAAGAACAGGAAGTTAAGCACCAAAGCGCCAGGAAGAGAGAAAGCAACAAAGCCGGCAGGCCAGAATTCGTAGGGTGGTACGCGCATGCTCAGCACTCCCAGCAGTAGCCAAAGCACCACCAGGATATTCAGGATCAGCCAGATTCTCCGGCGTATTTGTTTGAATGTACCTGCCACGGTGGCAAACTTACAAATTATGCTTGTAGGAATATCAAGCTACGCTTCAGAATATATTCACTTGTGGTGGCTATAATGATTTTAATCTGCAGAACTTTTCCAGCACTTGTGCTTGTTACAGAACCGAAGCCCCTCCGGCAGCTGGCACTGGCCACAAAAATGCCGCCCGAAATCTCCAGAAACCATATAATTACAGCGCACTTAAACACATATTGTTGTTTATATAATGTTTTTATAGTAAATTTGTGACATTATTTCCAAGGAGATGAGGGGACGCGAGGTCCCCTTCTTTATTTTCTTTAAATAAATATGGCAATAACGGCACAAAGTATTCGCGCTATGGCGGAAGCCAGCCTTCCGGAAAGTGACCTGTTCATCGTAGATGTGGCAGTGTCTGATTCGGCAGTGCGCCCCAAGATAACCGTGTTGGCTGACGGCGAGCAGGGCATCACCATTGACCAGTGCGCTACCATCAGCCGCCGCGTCAATTCAAAGATCGCGGAGACGTATGGCGAGGAAGTATCTTATGTGCTGGAGGTAAGTTCACCGGGAGTGGATTTTCCACTTACCCAGCCGCAGCAGTTTAAGCGAAACATCGGCCGCAACCTGAAACTGAAAATGCAGGACGGAACCGAGAAAACAGGCAAGCTGGAAGAAGTAACCGAGACAGGTATAAACCTGACAGAAGAAATCAAACAAAAAGGCAAAAAGGCAACGTATGAGCCTGTGCAAATACCTTTCGGGGAGATTGTAAAAGCAAATGTTGTAATATCTTTTAAATGATAAAATAATGAACAGTTCAGTCCTGATCGAGTCGTTCGCTGAATTTGCGAAATTCAAGAACATAGACCGCCCGACGATGATGCGCATCCTGGAGGATGTATTCCGTACCATGATCCGCAAAAAGTGGGGTACCGACGAGAACTTTGACATCATCCTGAACGTGGAGAAGGGTGACCTGGAGATCTGGCGCAACCGCGAAATCGTGGACGACAACTCGGAGGACATCTGGGATCATGACAAGATCGCCCTATCAGAGGCTCAGAAAATAGAGCCTGACTTTGAAGTAGGTGAAGAAGTGTCTGAAGAAATACAGCTGGAAGACTTCGGTCGCCGTGCCGTGTTGACTGCCCGTCAGACGCTGATCCAGCGCATCAAGGACATGGAGAAAGAGTTGCTGTTCCAGAAGTACAAGGACCTTGTTGGCGAGATCATTTCAGGCGAGGTATACCAGGTATGGAACCGCGAAGTACTGTTGCTTGATCAGGAAGAAAACGAACTGCTGATCCCGAAAGGTGAGCAGATCCCGAAAGACCGCTACCGCAAAGGCGACGTAGTGCGTGCTGTCGTACAGCGTGTTGAGATCGTGAACGGTAATCCGAAGATCATTCTTTCCCGTACATCTCCAGCATTCCTGGAGCGTTTGTTTGAGAACGAAGTACCGGAAATATACGATGGCCTGATCGCGATCAAAAAAATTGTGCGTGAGCCCGGCGAGCGTGCTAAAGTAGCCGTAGAATCGTTTGATGACCGTATTGACCCGGTAGGTGCTTGCGTGGGCATGAAAGGTTCCCGTATCCACAGTATCGTACGCGAACTGGAGAACGAGAACATCGACGTGATCAACTACACAGACAACCTGGAGCTATACATTCAGCGTGCCCTTAGCCCGGCTAAGATCACCAGCATGAAGATAGACCATGAAAATGGCAGAGTATCCGTGTTCCTGAAGCCTGACCAGGTATCGCTTGCGATCGGTAAGGGCGGACAGAACATCAAACTGGCCAGCAAACTGGTAGACATGGAGATCGACGTATTCAGAGAGTCTGAGGTATACGAAGAAGACATCAGCCTGGAAGAGTTCACGGACGAGATCGAGGACTGGGTGATCGCAGAGTTGCGCCGCATCGGTCTGGACACTGCCAAGAGTGTACTGGCAGTTTCAAAAGAAGACCTGCTTCGCAGAACAGAACTGGAAGAGGAGACGATCGAAAGCGTACTCTCTATCCTGCGCGAAGAGTTGGAAGAAGAAGACAATCAATAGTTGTGAGTTGAGCTTCGTTCCTGTAATTTTGAAAGAAATTCGGAACGAAGCTCAGTTCTATACCTTGCAAGGCAGCTATAGCATATTAACAGAATAAATTAAAGACAGCATATCAGAACATGGCAGAAGACAAAATCAGGAGGCTCAAACAGGTTGCAACTACTTTAAACATTGGTACAGCTACCATTGTGGATTACCTCTCTGCTAAAGGCTTTGACGTGGAAAACAAACCCACTACCAAAATCACGGCAGAGCAGTTCAGTATGCTGGCTAAGGAGTTCGCTTCTTCAATGCAAGACAAGATTGAAGCGGAAGAACTCAACATCGGCAAGAAACCACAAAGCAACCAAGTAGTGGAATCGGAGCCGCACCATGAGCCTAAGAAAACGACAGAGCCTGAGCAGGAAATCCTGATCAAGAGCGTGCACCAGCCAAAAGCCGAAACCCCTGAGGCCAAGCCTAAAACAGAAGAGCCAAAAGCGCCTGAACAGCCAGCCGCGGCACCAGTTGAAGCAAAGCTGCCAGGTATAAAAGTGCTAGGCAAAATAGACCTGGACGCAAAAGGTCGCCCAGTGCCTAAGCCGGCTGCAAAACCGGAAGAGCCGAAGGCACCAGCTGCAGAGCAGCCAACTGCCCCTGCGCCGAAAGCGCCAGAGCAACCTGCCACACCAGCTCCAGCTCCAGCTCCTGCGCCGGTTGAGAAACCAGCTGCTGAGCAGAAGCCTGCAGCAGTCGAACAAACTCCTGCGACGCCAAAAGCAGAAGCTCCGAAACCGGAGACTCCTAAAACCGAAGAAAAACCACAGCAGCCGGCAACGCCTCCTGCCCCTGCTGCGGAACAAAAGACAATAGAAACAGAAAAAGCTCCTGCGCAAGCAGCGGCACCACAGGCTCCGGATCAACCGGCTGCAACGCCTGTCGAAAAAGGAACAGAACCAATAGAAACAATTACAGCAAAAGCCGACCAGTTGAAAGGCCTTACGGTACTGGGCAAGATTGAATTGCCAGACAGCACACGTAGAAAAGGTACTAAGCCGGTAGCGTCTTCCGATGACAGGAAGGCCGGTAAAAAGAAAAAGCGCAAGCGCATTATTGTGGCCGGTACAGAACAAGGCGGCACACAAGGACAACAACAAGGCACAGCCAACCCGCAGTCACGCCCGATCCAACATACTGGTGGATCAGGTAGTGGTTACCAGGGCAATCGTCCGGGACAGCGTCCTGGCGGCGGACCTGGAGGTCGTGGGCCACGCAATGCTCCGGCTCCTCGCGCTGAAAAAGCAGAGGTTACTGACAAGGAAATTCAGGAGCAGATCAAAGCTACGCTGGCGAAGCTAAGCGGCGGCAAAGGTGGTGGTGGTAACCGCGCCAAGTACCGTCGTGAGAAACGCTCCGCTATTGCCGATGCAACAGAAGAGCGCCGTCTGATGGAGCAGGCAGAGTCTAAGACACTGCGTGTGACAGAATTCGTGTCCGCCAATGACCTGGCAGCACTGATGAATGTGAGCGTGAACGAAGTCATCAAGGTTTGTATGCAGTTGGGTATGTTCGTATCCATCAACCAGCGCCTTGACGCCGAAGCGATCACTATCATTGCTGACGAATTTGGCTACTCAGTTGAGTTCATCACTTCCGAAGATGAGCAGGCACTGGAAGAGACCATTGAAGAAAACGAAGAGGACCTGGTAGATCGTGCTCCGATTGTGACCATCATGGGTCACGTTGACCACGGTAAAACTTCCCTCCTTGACTATATCCGAAACGCCAATGTAACAGCTGGCGAGGCCGGTGGTATCACGCAGCACATTGGTGCCTACAGCGTGAAAACTGAAGGCGGACGTACCGTTACCTTCCTCGATACTCCTGGTCACGAAGCCTTTACGGCCATGCGTGCCCGCGGTGCCAAGGTAACAGACGTTGTAATTATCGTGGTAGCAGCCGACGACTCGGTGATGCCACAGACAAAAGAAGCGATCAACCACGCACAAGCTGCTGGTTCGCCGATCATCATCGCTCTTAACAAAATTGACAAGCCAGGAGCTAATCCGGACAAGGTACGTGAGGAACTTGCCCAGATGAACATACTGGTAGAAGAGTGGGGTGGTAAGTATCAGTCACAGGAAGTGTCAGCCAAAACAGGAGTAGGTATACCTGATCTGTTGGAGAAAGTATTGCTTGAGGCTGAACTCCTTGAACTAAAGGCTAACCCAGACAGAAAAGCGGTAGGTACCGTAATCGAAGCCTCTCTTGACAAAGGCCGTGGTTATGTAGCCACTGTACTTGTTCAGACAGGTACGCTGAATATTGGAGATGTTGTGCTAGCCGGTTCTCACTACGGTAGAGTAAAGGCCATGACAGACCACCGCGGTCGCAAGATGAAAGAAGCAGGTCCTTCTACTCCGGTGCAGCTGCTCGGTCTTGACGGTGCACCACAGGCTGGTGACAAGTTCCAGGTAATGGAATCAGAGCGTGAAGCACGTGAGATCGCAAGCAACCGCGCTCAACTGCAGCGTGAGCAAAGCCTGCGCACACGCAAGCACATCACCCTGGATGAGATCGGACGTCGACTGGCGATCGGTACCTTCAAGGAGCTTAACGTGATCGTGAAAGGTGACGTGGACGGTTCCGTGGAAGCACTTTCTGACTCCCTGTTGAAGCTGTCAACTGCCGAAGTGCAGGTGAACATCATCAGCAAAGGCGTAGGCGCTATCTCCGAGTCTGACGTACTGCTTGCTTCGGCTTCTGATGCAATCATCATCGGTTTCCAGGTTCGCCCTTCTCAGAATGCACGCAGACTGGCAGAGCAGGAGCAGATCGACGTTCGTCTGTACTCTATCATCTACGATGCGATCAACGAAGTGAAAGATGCGATGGAAGGTATGCTTGCTCCTACCCTGAAGGAGGAGATTACAGGTAACGCTGAAGTGCGCGATGTATTCAAGATCACGAAGGTTGGTACGATTGCAGGCTGTATGATTACAGACGGCTCTATTCAGCGTAACTCTAAAGTACGCCTGGTACGTGATGGCATCGTGGTGCACGACGGCGAAATCCTGGCACTCAAGCGTTTCAAAGATGATGTGTCAGAAGTACGCCAGGGTTACGAGTGCGGTATCAGCCTCAGAGGATACAACGAGATCCAGGTTGGTGACGTGATCGAAGCTTACGTAGAAAAAGAAGTGAAGCGTACGTTGTAATACAGCTAACTTCATCTATCATAAGAAAGGCTCCTGCGAAAGTAGGAGCCTTTTGTTTTGCACCTAATATGTAGCGTGCATTTATACCTGTATGACAGGTGCTATACCTGATGTGGCATACCTCCAACTACCCATGTCGATTGATTGCGGAAGCTCCTATACCTTCTAAACTGAAAGCCTGTAAGATGTATAACCGTGCGACTATGTCAATAAATTCTTCATCACCTAAATAATTAGCTAGTTCAAGAGATACAAAAAAAGCCCTGCCTGGTTTATCCGGGCAGGGCTTTTTGTTGCTTTTTCAGCAACTGATTATAATGACATACGGGCTAAACGGCGCTTGTCGCGCTTATGCTTGCGATGCATTTCTTTCTCTTTTTTCAGAATGGCTTCCATTCGTTTGCTTCCTTTGATGCGGTCTTTAGTAAAGCGGGAACGGTTCGTGTTTTCATAGGCATTCCAGCGTGCATCCATGCCTGAAGCACGTGCTCCAACAGCATCAACAGTAGTGCCTTTTTCCTGTACTTTGGCAGTACCCCAAAACTCATCTTTACCCGAACTCAGGGAAGTACTCGACGAACTTGATGTCTGTGCCATCGCATCGGACACAAACAGGAAGAAAGCTAGAGAGAATAGTAACGATATGACTTTTTTCATAAATCCACTTTTGATAATGTATCTATACAACGTACATTATACGCTAAAGTATACATTTTTAGTGAATAACAAGAAGTGCAGCGCAAAAGTTTACTATTCAAATTTGTAAGAAAATCCTATTCCCATGGTTTCTTTGAGCTGTAATCGAGGACCTTTCCCATCCAATGTACCATCCCCACTTCGGTCTACATCGATCATGATATCATCGTCATAGATCATGTGCAGAAAGAGGCTGGCTGACAGGAACTTGTTCACCTTGAAGTTCACCAGGTTCTCCCAGTTCACATCAATATTCTTGGCATTGCGCAGATAATTGGAAAAAAAGTCAGCCTTTGACTGCAGCGTTACATTTTTAAATATTTCGTTGCGAAAGCGAACATTCACAAAACCACCGAACTCTTCGCGCAGACGCTCCCCTGTACCAGGTATAAGTCGCCCCTCCAAATCGCGCTGGGCAGGCTCTACGCCAAACGCGCCGTAGTCGGCCATGCGCTGGTTGAGCACCGCCGTGAACTTACCTGTAAAAGGTGAAATAAAAACTGAAAGCTTGGGATTAGGCTTGTAGTCCATACCTATGGAAGCCAGCACAAAAGCGGGTGCCATAAAGTTTGATATCACTGAGTCTCGCTCTGGGGTATACGTTGGGCTGATCTGTGTACGGGTATTGAGCTGAGCCGTGTAAAACCACTTGCTGGAGGCCTGCCGACCGTACTTCAGGTTAAGTTCGAGCCGATCATCACTTTTGCGGAGGCGCTGCTCCTGCAGCTTCACAGTGCCGTAAGTGAGGTCCAGTGTATTGTTCCAGGTATTCTTCCCATTCTTGTAGTTGCCGTAAAGGTTCAGGATACCCAGCGCCGACAGTGAGTTCTGTCCGCCGGCCGCCCAGTTGCTCAGGCTTACCTGACTGAAGTTGACTGTGCCGGTTCCTCCGAAGTCCCAGATATTACGAACAGCCACCGTATCGACGAGCGTATCCTGAGCAGTGGCGGGGATTATGGTGATGTAAAAAATGAAAAGCGGTAGTGATAGAGTGCGCAATAAAGCCTTAAGCATGAAAATAAGGTATAAAGTGAGCAGTAAGCTGATTAAACCGCACAAAGATAACAAAACGATGTTGGAGCACCGAAGTTAAAAGGAAAGTTTGCCGCAAGGAGAGTTGAACTGGGCCATTGCCAGATTGCATTTTAGGGATTTAAGCAAATCACTGCTATATTTGCTGCTGGTATCTATACATCTACTCAGAGATAAAAACTATGTCTATATACGAAAACCTGCTGCTCAATCTTGAGAACGGAATCCTGGTGATCACCATCAACCGTGCCGACAAGCTAAACGCGCTAAACATCGATACGATCAAGGAGATTAAGGCTGCCATCCAGCAAGTCTATGATGACCCGGCTGTGAAGGGAGCAATCTTTACAGGTGCTGGAGAGAAGGCTTTTGTAGCGGGTGCCGACATTTCGGAGATCTCTGAACTAAGCGAAGTGAACGCTCGTGGTTTTGCGGAGCGCGGTCAGGAAGTTTTCAGCATGATTGAGCGTTGCACAAAACCTGTTATAGCAGCCGTAAACGGCTTTGCGCTGGGCGGTGGCTGCGAACTGGCGATGGCCTGCCACATGCGTGTTGCCAGCGAAGGGGCCCGCTTTGGTCAGCCGGAAGTGAACCTGGGTCTTATACCTGGCTACGGTGGCACACAGCGCCTGACACAGCTGATCGGCAAAGGCAAAGCCATGGAACTGATGATGACCGCTGACATGATCGGTGCCGGAGAAGCCAAGGCGCTTGGTCTGGTAAACCATGTGGTGCCTGCCGTAGAGTTGATGCCAAAAGCAATGGAGATCATGAATAAGATCCTGTCGAAAGCACCACTTGCCATTGGCCTGGTAATCGACTGCGTGAACGCCGTGTACGATAAAGATGAAGACGGCTACCAAACGGAAGCAAACTCTTTTGCCCGCTGCTGCTCTTCACAGGACTTCATCGAAGGCACTAACGCATTCCTGGAGAAGCGCAAGCCTGTATTCAAAGGCGCATAAGCCTATACCTGCAGAACGCGCTATACCTATTATAAAAAGCAGGTATAGCGCGTTCTGTGTTTTTCAGCTGATACCCATACCTACCTGCCCCAAAACAAACACATGAGCATAGCCAAGAAACTGGTTGGGCAAACCGCTGCCTACGGACTGAGCAGTATTGTGGGCCGCGCACTGAACTACCTGCTCGTACCGGTCTATACCCGTGTGTTCCTGCCAGAAGAGTATGGGGTAGTATCGTACCTGTATGCTTTTGTGGCTTTCTTCAACATCGTGTATACTTACGGGATGGAGACGGCTTTTTTCCGCTTTGCCAATAAGCCTGAGCAAGACCCAAAGGCAGTATACAATAGGGTATTAAGTACTATTCTGGTCAGCAGCACGATCTTTACAGGTATACTGCTCCTCTTTTCGCAGCAAATCGCAAATTACATTGGCTACCCGGAGCAGCGTGAATACATCGTTTGGCTGGCGCTGGTACTGGCGATCGATGCGCTGGTAGCTATACCTTTCGCCTGGCTCCGACATCAGAACAAAGCCATTAAGTTTGCGTCCATCAAACTGGCCAACATCCTGCTCACGGTTGGCGCCAATCTGTTTTTTTTGGTTCTGCTGCGGCACATTTACGAAGGTCAGTACCTTACAAGTCTTCAGCCGCTGGCTATGTCCCTCTACAACCCTGACTTTGGAGTAGGCTATATCTTCCTGATCAACTTGGTGGCCAACGCATTGCTTATACCTATGCTGTGGAAAGAGCTACGCATATTCCGCTTCAAACTGGATGTGGAACAGCTCAAGCCAATGCTGCGCTATGCCTGGCCGCTCCTGTTCATGGGTCTGGCCGGTATGGTAAACGAAGTGATTGACCGTATTCTGCTAGAGCGCTACCTGCCCGAAGGCTTTTACCCGGGCACGAGCAACATGGCGGCCGTAGGTATATACAGTGCCTGCTATAAGCTCGCCATTTTCATGACACTTACCATACAGGCTTTCCGCTATGCCGCTGAGCCATTCTTCTTCTCACAGGCTAAAGAAAAAGAATCGCCACAAGCTTTCGCTTTGGTCATGAAGTGGTTTGTGATCGCCTGTGCCTTCATCTACTTGTTTATATCGACCAACCTGGAGGACTTTGCGCTGCTGATTGGTCCTGAATACCACGATGGCCTGATGGTCGTACCAGTGCTGCTGCTGGCCAACCTTTTCCTGGGCATTTATTACAACCTGACCGTTTGGTTTAAGCTAACAGACAAAACGTATTTCGGCACTTACATCAGCTTTGGTGGGGCGGCCATTACAATCGCTTTCAACCTGCTGCTTATACCTGTGCTGGGCTACATGGGCTCTGCTATTGCCACACTTATCTGCTATGTAGGTATGGCATGGGCCACTTACCTGCTCGGCAACGTGCACTACCCGATCCCCTACCCTGTCAAGACCATTCTAGGGTACATCCTATTTGCCACGGCACTTGTGCTAGCCGCCTTCTTGATACCTGTCGAAAATTTCTGGCTGCGCCACGCTTACCACCTGTCACTTTCGGGCGTATTCCTGGCGGTGGTTTGGCTGCGGGAGCGGGCCTACTTTCTATCTAAAAAATAATCTTTATCTTTAATAGATGAACACAACGAACTTACCGGTTAAAGTCATTAACCAATCCAAGCATGCACTCCCTTCTTACCAGACGGAGCACTCAGCAGGTATGGACCTGCGCGCTAACCTGGAAGCACCTGTTACGCTAAAGCCGCTGCAGCGTGCACTTATACCTACAGGCCTTTTTATTGAGCTGCCCGAAGGGCACGAGGCACAGATCAGACCCCGCAGCGGTCTGGCGTACAAACACGGCATTTCGATTGTAAACAGCCCGGGTACTATTGATGCGGACTATCGCGGCGAGATCAAGGTGCTGCTGGTCAACCTCTCGGATCAGGACTTTGTGGTAGAGGATGGTGAGCGTGTAGCGCAGATGATTGTAGCCCAATACGAACGTGTGGCATGGGCGGAGGCCGAGGTGCTGACAGACACCGAGCGTGGTGCCGGGGGTTATGGCAGCACAGGCACGAAGTAGCATTCCCACTACAGGTATAGCCTGCGTTTTTCTTCTTTTTAAAGCAGGCTAAAACCAAACATTCAAAATACAGTATTAATCAAAACCAATAGTGGCCAGGCAACACGTCTGGCTACATTTTTCAATCCATAAACTAATAGCTATGAGGATTATTGTACCTATGGCAGGTATGGGCAAGCGTATGCGCCCACACACACTTACTGTTCCTAAACCACTTATACCTATTGCAGGCAAACCGATTGTACATCGCCTGGTAGAAGACATCGCCAAAGTATGTCACGAGCCGATTGAGGAAGTGGCATTTATTATCGGTCGTTTCGGCGAAGAGGTAGAGCGCGACCTGAAAGCCATTGCGGAGTCAGTGGGTGCTAAGGGCAGTGTTTATTACCAGGATGAAGCACTGGGCACGGCACATGCCATCATGCGCGCGCAGGACTCGCTGGAGGGCAAGGTAGTAGTGGCTTTTGCCGACACCCTGTTCAAAGCTGACTTCCAACTTGACACGAATGCCGACGGCACCATCTGGGTGCAGCGCGTAGAGGACCCGCGTCCTTACGGTGTGATCAAACTAAACGAAAACAACGAGATCACCGACTTTGTAGAGAAGCCGCAGGAGTTTATTTCTGACATGGCCATCATCGGCATCTACTATTTCAAAGACGGTGCCTACCTGCGCAACGAGCTGCAGTACCTGCTTGATAACGACATCAAAGATAAGGGCGAGTACCAGCTGACCAATGCGCTGGAGAACATGAAAAACAAAGGCACGAAATTTATTCCTGCCGTTATCTCAGAATGGCTCGATTGTGGCAATAAAAATGCAACAGTTTTCACTAATCAACGCTATTTAGAATATATCAAGGATGAGAAGGGTTTGGTAGCCGCGTCGGCTGACATCCAAAATTCAGTGATCATCCCTCCCGTGTATATCGGAGAGAATGCCGTGATCCACAATTCAGTGGTAGGCCCGCACGTTTCTATTGGAAACAATACCAGCGTATTGGAGTCTATATTGAGCAATTCCATCGTTCAGAAGGAGTCAACCATCAAAAACGGGAACATAGCAAACTCAATGATAGGTAATTTTGTTTCCTATGAAGGACGCCAGTCAGACCTGAGCATTGGCGACTACAATACGCTTAAAGATTAGCATACCCATTTTATGACCCGATTCAGAAACATTGTGCTCGCTACTTGCTGCCTTGCACTGGTCGCGACCGGCGAAAGCCAGGCCCAGTCTAAGAAAAAAAAGAAGGGCAAGGAGAAGAGCGAAACAGCACAGGTAGCCATACCTGCGCCGCAGCCCGAACCCAGCGAGCAGGAAAAGCTGCTGAGCGAGGCATTGTTTCTGGAGGGCATGAAATATTTCATGCTGGAGGACTACAAGCAGGCACTTAGTCAGTTTCAGAAAGCATATGCCGTTACTCCCAGCAACGCTGCCTTAAACTATAAGCTGGCCGAAACCTATATGCTGATGGAAAATCCGAAAGCGGGCGTTTCATTTGCACAGGCTGCCATCGCCAGCGATAATCAAAACCCTTACTACTACCTGTTACTCGCTCAGCTGTATACCGAACAGAAGCAGTACACCGAGGCAGCTCAGGCTTACAACGACCTGCTTCGCAATGTGCCTGATCAGGAGCAGTATCTCTTCAGCTTGGCTGAGCTATACCTGGCCCAGTCTAAGTATGACGATGCGCTCAAGACCTATGACCGCATTGAGAAAAAGTACGGTGCGCTGGAGCAGCTTTCCATGAACCGGCAGCAGATATACCTGCGCCAGAAAAACATTGGAAAGGCCTTAGCCGAAGGTGAAAAACTGATTGCAGCCAACCCAACAGAAATACGCTACTTATTGGCTCAAGCTGAGCTCTACAATGCCAGCAAGAAACCCGATGTGGCAATAGAAACGCTCAACCGTGCCTTGCGCATCGAGCCGAACAACCCATTTGCGCACCTGATGCTCTCGGACCTGCACCGTCAGAAAGGAGATCTACAGGAGTCTGAGAACCAGGTGAAGATCGCATTCGCCAGCACTGACCTCGACATTGACACCAAAGTGCGCATCCTGGTGGACTTCATCAGGCAACTGCCCAATCCGGCTATTGAAGGTATAGCCCTGGAGTTGGCTGACCTTACCATAGAGTCGCACCCTGAGGAGGCGAAAGCTTACGCTGTGGCAGGTGACTTACAGACGATCATCGGCAAAAAAGAATCTGCCCGGGGCAATTACATCAAAGCTGTAAAGCTGGATGACTCCCACTTTAAGATTTGGCAACAGATCGTGCTGCTGGATGCTGAACTGGGTGAATCAGGAGAATTGGTGCAGCACTCCGAACAGGCACTGGAGTTGTTTCCGAACCAGGCTGTGTTCTGGTTCTATAACGGTACCGGTCACCTGATCGAGAAAAATTTTGACCGTGCTGCCAAATCCCTGGAGCATGGCAAGCGTCTTTCAGCAAGCGAACCCGAGTTGGTGGCGCAGTTCAATGCCCAGTTAGGGGATGCCTACAATTCGATGAAAGCTTATAAAAAGTCAGACGAGGCGTATGAGGCTGTTCTTACGCACGATCCTGACAACGAACATGTGCTCAATAACTACAGCTACTTTCTGTCGCTGCGCGGTGAGCAACTACCCAAAGCCAAAACCATGGCTGGCCGGCTGGTAGAGAAACATCCTGCCAACCCCACCTACCTGGATACCTATGCCTGGGTGCTGTACAAGATGGAAGACTATGAAGGCGCTCTGAAATACCTGGAGCAAGCCATCGCCTATTCCGAAGATGCTACAATTGTGGAGCACTACGGCGATGTGCTGTTTAAACTCGGCAAGCGTGACGAGGCTGTCAGGCAGTGGGAAAAAGCCAAGTTAAAGGGAGAAGCCTCCGCTTTCCTTGACAGAAAGATAAAAGAAAAGAAACTCTATGAATAAACAGCTCCTGCTGTGCCTGCTGAGCATAGTCCTGTTTTCCGCCTGCAAAAAAGCAACGATCCCTTCTGCCGCAACCGCCGCCACTGAAACAGTTGGCAACGTCACTGTCCAAAATCTGGAATTCACCTATCTGAATGCCCGTGGTCAGCTCAAATTTGATGACAAAGGCCAGAGCACTTCGTCAGGCTATGCCCTGCGTATGCAAAAAGACAGCGTAATTTGGATCTCGGTATTGCCAGGGCTAGGTATAGAAGCTGCCCGCATCAAGCTAACGCCAGACTCCGTGTACATGATGAACCGCATTCAGCGGGAGTACGCCGCCACCGACTATGCCTTCCTGAGCAAGCGCTTCAACGTAGCACTTGATTTTCAGGTAGTACAGGCTATCCTGCTGGGCAACTACCAAGCTAACGGCTCCGAAAAAGCCACCAATCAGGGACAGATGCAGCATGTGCAACAGCTGCGCCAGAACCTGCTCTTCGATTACTTCATCAGCTCCGAAAACCTGAAGCTGCAGCAGCTTAACGTCAAAGACCAGCTTTCCGGCAACAGCATTGTGGTGCAGTATGAGGGCTTTCAGCCTTTGGGTAAAGTCCCATTTGCGTACAACATGCTGGCCCAGATCCTGCAGTCAGGCCAGATATCTGATTTCAATTTAAATCACACAAAAGTCACCGTTTCGGAAGACGTACTGGAGTTCCCGTTCAGCGTTCCTTCTGGTTACAAGCGCCTTTAGCCGAATAAAATCTTCGGGGTTCTGGTTCGGGCCATTTAGTTTTGCCATATTTGTAAGCTAAGTGTAGTATACCCCTATTTCTGATGAAGGCCCTTTACAAATCAGCCTTTTTTCTGATCGTTTTGCTGTTGCCGCTGATTACCCAAGCCCAGAAACAAAAATCGAAGGCGCAGCTCGAGAAAGAGAAAAAGGAAAACCTAAACCGTATCAAAGAAGCAAACCGCATTCTGCAGCAAACCAAAGTGCAGAAAGAAGCTTCTATTGGCCAGCTCAATGCCATTCAGGAAAAAATTTCTGTTCAGAAAGGTGTTATCAGCACTATTTCACGCGAAATAAAGCTATTAGAGTCAGGCATGAAGGAAACCGAGGGCATTGTAGGTGAGCTGCAAGCCGACCTGGAAAGCCTGAAAGCTGAGTATGCCACCATGGTATACGCCGCCTCCAAAACCGCCAACAGCTACAATAAACTGATGTTCGTGTTCGCAGCCGATTCTTTTAATCAGATGGTGCGCCGTCTGCGTTATTTGCAGCAGTACTCTGAGGCCCGCAAGAAACAGGTAGAACAAATCAACAAGGTACAGGTTGCCCTGACAGGACAGTTGCGCACACTGGAATCACAGCGTGAAGAGAAACGCGGCCTGCTCGACAAGCAGATGGTAGAAAATAAGAATCTATTGTCGTTGCGAACGCAGCAGGATGGCATGATCCAAAAGCTGAGCAAGCAGGAAGAGCAGCTTAAGAGAGAGGTGGCCCAGCGCCAGCAGGCAGTTAAAAAGCTTGATAACCTGATCGCCGACATAGTAAAAGAGGAGATGGCCCGCGCCGCCCGTGCTGCCCGCGAAGAAGGCCGTGCCACCAGCGGAAGTGCCAGCAAGATCACCCTCACCCCAGAAGCGGCGCTTATCTCATCATCGTTCGCTGGCAACAAGGGACGTCTTGCATGGCCTGTCGACCGTGGCTTTATATCCCAGAAATTCGGTCGCCACAACCACCCTGTATTGAAAGGAGTGGTCACTCAAAACAATGGCATCGATATTCAGACCAGCCAGGGAGAACCTGCGCGCGCTATATTTGAAGGCAAGGTATTAACAGTAGCCAGCGTACCAGGCATGAACAACATTGTGATGGTGCAGCATGGAGAGTACTTTGTGGTATATGCCAAGCTGCGTACAGTCAGTGTTAAAGAGGGGCAGGATGTCAAGCCGAAAGATGTAATCGGCACGGTATACACGGATGCCAACGGCACTACTGAACTTCAATTCCAGCTTTGGAAAAACAACACCAATCTGAACCCCGAAAGCTGGATCAGACCAAAGTAGACCTCCTGTTATACCTGACATAAAAAAAGCGCAGCGGATTACCATTTAAGGTGCCCGCTGCGCTTTTTTGCTTCTAATTACTTTATAAGTTCACTTTCTATACCCCCTATAAAGAAAAAACACCCTACAAAGCAGGGTGCCTTTCCAAGCTATGAAAACAAACTTAAAATTATATTTAGACACTTTCTTCCAGTATGGAAGGACGGTGTTAAATTTCTAGGATTAATTTACAACCTTTAAATTACACTTGCAAACAGAAGATTAAAAAAACTTAATATTTGTTTTCTTCTTAGATTGCGGCTTCATTTCTACCCCGGTTGGGTGATTCAGTGCGATTCGGCTGCGTAAGGCATATTACAAGTAGCTTGCCAAAAATACCAAAAGGACCAACTAGTTGATTATCAGCCTTAAGATATGTATCGCACAACCTAATTTTTCCCTCCACAGGAAACCATTTTTCCATTTTGGGAAAAAGACATACCAAAATAGCTCAGGAACACTGCGCCTGCGGGAGAATCTGAAATTTATTTGCCAATCTATACGCCTCCTGCCGGCTGAAGTTGCAACCAACTTGCAAAGAGCCCGATAACATTATAATTGCCCCACGGGAATACACCTCCAGCGCGAATTTCAAGATATTGACATGCTGGTAAACTAATGTAGCCAAATGTGGGTTTAATTAAAATATAAGCTTTATTTTTGCAGCAATTCATCTTAAAATTTTAAGACTATGGTACTTACCAACACACTAGCATTTATCCAAAACATTGGGGGTGGTTCGTTAATCCTGATCCTTGTGGTGATTCTGCTTCTTTTTGGAGCAAAGCGCATTCCAGAGCTTGCAAGAGGTCTGGGCCGTGGTATCCGCGAGTTTAGAGATGCGACCAAAGAGATCAAAGACGATCTGGAAAACTCAACAAAGGATACTCCAACCAAGTAATTTCCGGCATAACGCTTTATGATACTTAGTGCAATTCTCCTCTTCCTGGCAGACCTGGGAGGAGGAGAAATTCTTGTTGTACTAACCGCAGTACTCCTGCTTTTTGGCGCCGATAAACTTCCAGGCATGGCACGTTCTGCCGGTCGCGGTCTCCGTAGCTTTAACGATGCCAAAAACGAAATCCAGAACGAGCTGGAACGCTCCATCAAGGACATAAAAAAGCCTGAATAGTTTGAAACCATACCATTCACTTCGTGACATTCGCAGCGATATTGCCAACGGGCAAATTTCGTGCAGACAACTGGTAGAGCACTACCTTCATAACATTAAGCAGAAACCTGAGCTAAACGCTTTCCTGGAGATATTCGAGGACGAAGCATTTGCCCAGGCTGACGCCGTAGACAAGAAAATCGCTTCAGGCAATGCCGGCAAACTGGCAGGTATGGTAATCGGCCTAAAGGACGTACTGGCTTACGAAGGTCACTCCCTGCAGGCATCCAGCCAGATTCTTGACGGCTTTAAGTCGCTTTACACAGCTACAGCCGTGCAGCGACTGCTTGCAGAAGACGCTATTATCATCGGTCGCCAGAACTGTGACGAGTTTGCAATGGGGGCTTCTAACGAGAACTCTTCATTCGGACCTGCCCTTAATGCCGACGACACGACCCGAGTACCGGGTGGCTCGTCTGGTGGTTCGGCCGTAGCCGTGCAGGCAGACCTTTGCCTCGCTTCTATCGGTTCTGACACTGGTGGCTCTGTTCGCCAGCCAGCTTCTTTCTGTGGTGTGGTGGGTCTTAAACCTACCTATTCGCGCATTTCCCGTTATGGCCTGATTGCTTACGCTTCTTCGTTCGACCAGATCGGCATCATTTCGAAGAGCGTAGAAGACGCAGCCCTATTACTGGAGGTAATGGCAGGTAGCGACGAGTATGACAGCACGGTAAGCCACCGCCCGGTGCCAGCTTACAGCCAGATGCTGGATTCAGATAAAAAGTACAAGATTGGTTATATCCGCGACTGCTTCGAGAGTGAAGGTCTGGACACTGAGGTGAAAGATAGCATTCTGGGTGTGAAAGACATGCTCCAAGCGGCGGGTCATCAGGTAGAGGCCGTGGAATTCCCATACCTGGACTACATGGTGCCGACTTATTATATTCTCACTACAGCAGAAGCCAGCTCTAACCTGGGCCGATTTGACGGGGTGAAGTATGGCTACCGCAGCGAGAACGCAACCGATCTTAACTCCCTTTACAAAAAAACGCGTGCCGAGGGCTTTGGTCCGGAGGTGCAGCGCCGCATCATGCTGGGCACCTTTGTGCTGAGCGCCGACTATTACGACGCCTACTATACCAAGGCACAGCGTGTGCGTCGTCTCATAAAAGAGAAGACGGACGAGTTGCTGCAAAATTATGATTTTCTTATATTGCCTACCGCTCCTACTACCGCCTTCAGGCTAGAGGAGAATACGGCGAATCCGTTGGCCATGTATTTGGCTGACATCTTTACGGTTCAGGCCTCGCTAGCTGGTGTTCCTGCCATTTCTATTCCGGTAAGTCGCGATGCCAATGGCCTTTCCATCGGGTTGCAGTTAATGACCCGCTCATTTGAGGAGCCGCAACTGCTGGCCTTCTCAAATTACATACTGGACAAGCTAACCGTTGAAGCATAAAATATAATGATGCAGTTTAGACTCTTTACAGTACTTGCAGCACTGGTTGGAAGTATATGGGCTTTCCATGCCCAGGCTTCTGGCTATACGATCAGGTTCGAAAGGCACACAGCAGAGGATTCTTTAAGAAAACTAAAAGCAGATACCACCTTCCTTTCTGATGAGGAAATGGCCCTGCTCGTGGAATACATCCCGTATGAGCCCGACGAAGTGATACAGGACAGGCTGAGCTGTATTGAGGCTGACATTCCGTTGGTGTTCAACAAATTTGTGCGCAACCACATCGACTACTTCACTGTCCGTAACAGAAAGTATACGCGCACCATGATTTCCCGCGAAAATGTGTATTTCCCGATCTACGAGAAGTACCTGAAGAAGTATAACATGCCGCAGGACATCAAGTACCTTTCCATTGTAGAGTCTGGCCTGAACCCGAAAGCGGCCTCCTGGGCGGGTGCGGTTGGTCCCTGGCAGTTTATCAAGTCAACTGGCAAAGAGTATGGCTTGGACCAGGATCAGTACATTGACGAGCGCATGGACATAGAGAAGTCCACGGATGCGGCGATGCGCTTTTTGAGTAGACTCTATCGTACGTATGGCGACTGGGAACTAGCTATGGCTGCTTACAACTGTGGCCAGGGTAATGTAAACAAAGCGATCAGAAGAGCAGGCGGTGGCAAAAAAACGTTTTGGGAGATTTTCCCATACCTGCCAAAGGAAACACGCAGCTACGTACCTTCCATGACAGCCGTGATCTACGCCATGAAGTATGCGCCAGAGCATAATATCTTCTCTGACTCCATTCTTTATGCATCTGAATATGCCTATCTGGAAGTGAATCAGGCGCTGGACCTGAAAAAGCTGGCTACTGAACTTCATGTAGACTCCATGGCTTTGGTAGCTCTAAACCCCGAGCTTAAGCAGACGACACTTCCCGCTACTATGCGCAATTACAAGCTGCGCATTCCGGCACAGGCTGCTAAGCTGCTGGCTGCTGAGCAAAGCTGTATTTTGCTAGCTTCGGCTCCAACGCCTCCACCTGCCAAACATACTGCACCGCCAGCCGAGTCACCAGTTATGCTAGCCTCTGCAACCACCCAGGAAGCGTCTAAAGATAGCCTGGTGCAGGCAACCTATGTTGTGCAGCGTGGTGACAACCTATATGCTATCGCCCGCAAATACGGTGTCACGATAGACGACCTGAAGGAGTGGAACCAACTGGATGGCACAGCAATCAGAGTGCAGGATAAGCTACTTGTATGGAAGCCTGCCCCAGCGGTAAGTACAAGCGCACTGGCTACGGTCACCGAAAAGCCCAAAGCAACTACTGCCAGCACAGCACAGAAGCATACATCTGCCAAGAGCCAGGCGCAGGACCGCTTCATTTACCATGTGCAGCCAGGCGATACACTCTGGACTATTTCCCAACGTCACGAAGGGGTGACAGTCGAAAAGATAAAGAAACTGAACAAACTCAAGAACAGCGCAATCAAACCTGGGCAACAGCTGATTCTAGGTTAAGCTGACAGGTATAAATCTAGCGAGACACTCTTCCAACTGAAGGGTGTTTCGTCGTTTATAGCCCGCTTGTATTATCAATTTATTGCAATACGCCACAGTTACCAGCATCAGATTCTCAGCTGTCTGATAAAAAACACAATATTCTGATAGATGAAGATTTTTCAGAACGTATCTTTGTCGATTACGGCTTTGATAAACCATAAAATCTTATCAAATTGGCTTTTAGCTTTCGCCTCATTGGGATAAGCTAAAAGTGCGAGGGAACATAACACGAGATAACACAACAACGCATACCATGATCAAAGTAAACAAAGAGGACGCACTTAACTACCACATGCAGGGCCAGCCCGGCAAAATAGAAGTAGTGCCGACTAAAATGCTGAGCACACAGCATGACCTGGCTCTGGCTTACTCTCCTGGAGTAGCTGAGCCCTGCAAAGAAATAGCCGCTGACAAAGAGAATGTTTATAAATATACCGCAAAAGGAAACCTGGTAGGGGTAATCTCAAACGGAACTGCAGTACTGGGCCTAGGTAACATTGGTCCTGACGCCTCTAAGCCAGTAATGGAAGGAAAAGGCGTATTGTTCAAAAAATTTGCAGGTATAGATGTATTCGACATCGAGATAGACTGCACCGACCCTGAGGAATTCATCCGCATCGTAAAGTCGCTGGAGCCAACCTTCGGCGGCATTAACCTGGAGGATATCAAAGCCCCTGAGAGCTTCAAAATAGAGAATGCCTTGAAGGAGCAGATGAATATTCCGCTCATGCACGACGACCAGCATGGTACGGCTATTATTTCTTCAGCGGCCCTGCTCAACGCACTGGAGCTGGCAGGCAAAAGAATTGAAGAAATCCAAATTGTAATTAATGGCGCTGGCGCTGCTGCCATTGCCTGCACGAAGCTCTATGTAGCATTGGGCGCCAAGCTTGATAACATCGTAATGTTCGACAAGGATGGCATTATTCGTCCAGAGCGAAACGACCTCGATATTTACCGCGCCCAGTTTGTGACGCTGCGTAAGATCAACACATTGGCTGAGGCCATGAAAGGGGCTGATGTGTTCATCGGTCTTTCAGCAGGTAACGTACTCGCACCTGAGCTCGTGAAGCTGATGGCGAGGGACCCAATCATATTCGCGTTGGCTAACCCGGATCCGGAGATTCCATACGCTGTGGCCATGGAAACCCGCGAGGATCTAATCATGGCAACTGGCCGTTCAGATCATCCGAACCAGGTAAACAACGTACTTGGCTTCCCATACATATTCAGAGGAGCTCTGGATGTACGTGCCACCGAGATCAACGAAGCTATGAAACTGGCTGCGGTGCGCGCCTTGGCGGACCTCGCGAAAGAACCTGTTCCGGAGATGGTGCACAAGGCCTATGGAGACAACACGATCTCTTTTGGTCGCACTTACCTTATACCGAAGCCGCTTGACCCACGCCTGATCACCACGGTATCGCCGGCGGTGGCAAAGGCCGCTATTGAAAGCGGTGTAGCCAAAAACCCGATCACCAATTGGGAGGCATACGAGACAGAACTACAGGAGCGCATCGGCATCGACCAGAAGCTGATGACCCGTATTACCAACCAGGCCAAGAAGAACCCGAAGACAGTGGTATTTGCCGAGGCAGACCATTACAAGATTCTGAAGGCGGCACAGATCGTAAAAGAGCAGCGCATTGCCAACCCAATCCTGCTGGGCAACAAAGCACGTATTGCCGCGATCATTGAAGAGACCAACCTGGACCTGCACGACTGCATGATCATTGACCCATACGAGGAAGAGCAAAAGCGCGAAGAGTTTGCCCAGCTCCTTTACACTAAGCGCCAGCGCAAAGGCCTTACGCTGTTTGACAGCCGCCGCCAGATGCGCGACCGCAATTACTTTGGTGCCATGATGCTCGAAACCGGCGAAGCAGATGCGCTTATCTCAGGTCTTACCCGTGACTATTCCAAAACCATTCTACCGTCCTTACAGATAATAGGGGTTGAAGAAGGTATAAACAAAGTAGCAGGTATGTATATCATCCTGAGCAAAAAAGAGCCTTATTTCTTTGCCGATACAACCGTAAACGTAAACCCGACTGCCGATGAACTGGTAGATATCATTGGCCTGACTGCCCGTGCTGTTCGTTTCTTCGACACAGAGCCGCGTATGGCCGTCCTGTCATACTCTAACTTCGGCTCGGTGCAGGGTGACATACCTAACAAAGGAGCTGAGGCAGTGCGCAAAGCAAAGCAGCGCTACCCGGACCTGATGATAGATGGCGAGATGCAGGCGAATACGGCCATGAACCGACACCTGCTGAAGGAGCACTATCCGTTCAGCGAGCTGGCCGAAAAAGGGGCAAATACACTTATTTTCCCGACGCTCACATCAGGTAACATTGCCTACAAACTACTACAGGAAATAGGTGGTGCTGAGGCAATTGGCCCTGTATTGATGGGTATGCGCAAGCCGGTGCACATTCTACAGCTGGGCAGCTCCATCCGTGAAATCGTTAACATGGTATCCATTGCTGTCGTAGATGCTCAAAACTATAATAATAAACATATATAAATGATTGCGTACATTGACGGTAAGCTTGCTGTGAAAGATCCGACCTATGTCATTGTAGATGTCAATGGCATAGGCTATCAGATCAAGATCTCCCTTAGCACGTACTCTTCACTGCCTGAAGGAGAACGTTGCAAGCTGCATACCTACCTGCACATCAAGGAGGATGCCCATACCTTGTATGGCTTCACGACGGCTGCCGAAAAGGATACTTTCCTGCACCTGATCTCGATTTCGGGTGTAGGGCCCAACACGGGATTGATGATACTGTCGTCGCTTTCGGTAGACGAAGTGCAGCAGGCTATTGTGCGGGAGGATGTGCGCACGATCCAGCATGTGAAGGGGATCGGAGCCAAAACTGCGCAGCGTATCATATTGGAATTAAAAGATAAAATAAAGAAAGAAACCATGCTGGCTGGTAGCTCAGCAGTTCCTGTTTCTGCACACAATACAGTACGTGCAGAAGCGTTATCAGCTTTAGTTACACTAGGCTTTGCCAAAAACGTGGCAGAGAAAACGCTCGATGCGATCATCAAGCGCGAAGACAGAAGCCTGAGCGTAGAGGAACTAATAAAATTTGCCTTAAAGTCTTCTTAATCGGTAGAGCCCAACTTGATCTGGAAAAGTAAAAAAAACAGCCTGCTGTTTGCTACGGTTGCTGCTATCACTATGCTGGCATGGTGGTCGCAGGCCGCAGCATTGCGCTCGAACAACAGGTATAGTACCTTAATTTTTTCAGATTTTTTCCTGCAGGATACCATTCCGCAAGACTCTGCCCGACTTCAACCTTACATCCCAAGCCGCCGCCCGACTTTTACCCCAAGCGACCGACTTGGTAGTCCTTTTGGCACCCGCCCCAGCTCTTCTCCCCTGCTACTGGGCCAGCCGTCCAATATTGAGCTCGAGATACAGCTCGACGACAGTCTGCAGCAGTATAACATAAATGAACGCATGGGTGAGTTGGACTACCGACTGCCCTCCACTATGTCATGGGAAGAGTACTCACGCTACCAGCGCCAGCAGGCCATACGCGATTATTGGCGTAGCAAATCGGCAGGTCTGGATGGGGAGAGCGTAGTTAGTGGCCGCCGTCTGGTACCCAAGATCTATATCAGCCCGGTATTTGACCGTGTGTTCGGAGGCAATTTTGTGGACATTCAGCCAAACGGTAACGTCAACCTTAAATTCGGCGCCCGCTTCAACCGCAACGAAAACCCTTCCATACCGCTCCGCCAGCAGCGTACCGGTGACTTCGATTTTGACCAAAACATCTCGCTTAACCTGGTGGGTAAGATCGGGGAGAAAATGCGTCTCAACTTCAACTGGGACAACAACGCCAACTTCGAGTTTGAGAACAACATGAAGCTGGACTACACCGGCTTTGAAGAGGAGATCATCCGCAAGATAGAGGCCGGTAACGTGAGTCTGCCACTCAATAACTCTCTGATCACCGGTGCTCAGAATCTCTTCGGATTAAAAACACAGCTGCAGTTCGGCAGATTGGGCGTAACCACCATCGCCGCCAACGTACGAGGGCGCAATGACGAAGTCGTAATCCAAAACGGAGCCCAGAATAAGCCGTTTGAGATCCGGGCCGACAACTATGACCGGGACCGGCACTTTTTCCTATCGCAGTTCTTCCGGGGCCGCTACGACCGTACGCTGCAGAACCTGCCATTGGTGAACTCCGGCATCGTGATCCGCCGCCTGGAGCTGTACGTGACCAACAACAACCGAGGCACCGAGAACCTGCGCAACATGGTCGCTTATATGGACTTGGGCGAGGCTGATCCCTTCCGAAATCAGTTTGAGCGCAACCCGCTGGCCCCTGCCGCAAACAACGCCAACGGACTTTATGGCCAGATCGCCAACAACCCCAGCGCCCGCAACAACGACCAGGTCGACTCGTACCTGAGAAGCCTGGGCCTGCAGAAAGCCATTGACTTTGAGCATGTGCGTGCCCGCAGACTGGACCCGCGTGAGTATAAGTTCAATCCGCAGCTAGGTTACATCTCACTTACCACCGCTCTATTGCCTGACCAGGTGCTGGGCGTAGCCTTTGAGTATACCTACAACGGCCAGACTTACAAGGTGGGTGAGTTAATGGAAGACTACCAGAACCTGCGCGATGACCAGGTAATCCACATGAAGTTGCTGAAGGCAACCAACCCGGCGCTGGAATATCCAACCTGGGACCTGATGATGAAAAACGTCTACAGTCTGGACGCGACACAGGTGAACCGCCAGAACTTCCAGCTGCAGATCGTTTACAAAGACGATGAAACAGGCGTTGACATCACTAGTCTGAAAGAGCCAAGCCCGATCCAGAACATTCCCCTGATCGAGGTGCTCAACCTGGACAATGTCAACACAAACAACGACAAACCGCGCGACGGCAACTTCGACTTTTTGGAAGGTATAACGATCGACCCCGAAACCGGGCGTATCATCTTCCCGGTAGTGGAGCCGTTTGGCTCATACCTTGCCAGTCAATTTGAAGGAAGGCAGGACCTGATCGAACGCTATGTATTCCAGGAACTCTATGAGCAAACCCAGACCGATGCGCAGCAAAACACGCTGAAGGCGAAGTTCTTCCTGAAGGGTCGTTTCCAGGCCAGCTCCACGGACGAGATTATGCTGCCTGGCTTCCGTATTGCCGAGGGTTCGGTAGCAGTATACTCGGGTGGAACACGTTTAGAGGAAGGCACCGACTACCAGGTTTTCTATGACCTGGGCCGCATCAAGATCCTGAACCCAAGTTACATCGCTTCGGCCAGTGACCTGCGTGTGACCTACGAAAAAGCCGAGCTGCTAAACATACAGCCCCGCACCCTGTTGGGTGCCCGCTTTGACTACCGCGTGAACAATGACCTGAACCTGGGTGGTACCGTGCTGCACCTGAATGAGCGACCGTATATCAACCGCGTGAGCATCGGCGACGAGCCAACCAACAACACGATCTATGGCCTGGACGTGAACTTCAACCGGGAGTCGCGCTTCCTCACGAAGATGACGGATATGATTCCGTTCATCCAAACCAAAGTGCCGTCGAGCGTGACCTTCAGCGGTGAGTTTGCGCACCTGGTGCCCTCTCCGTCCAAATCGCCGGTAAACGAGGACGGTACTTCATACCTGGATGACTTTGAGGGTGCCGAAACCCCTTTCAGCCTGGGCGGCTTTAACAACACCACCTGGCGGCTGGCGGCCACTCCTGCCCCACTGGCACAAGGTGATGGGCTGGAGCATGCCTACAACCGTGCCCGTGTCGCCTGGTATACCATCGACCAGATCTTCTACCGCGACAGCGAAGGCCTGCGCCCGAGTAACATCAACGACGAAGAACTCCGAAACCACTATGTGCGCCCTGTACCTCGCTATGAGGTGTTCCCCGGGCGTGACCGTGAGATTGCTAACGCCTACGAGTATACCTTCGACATGGCCTACTACCCACGTGAGCGTGGACAGTACAATTACAACCCGAACCTGGATAACCAAGGAAGGCTGCAGGGCGACCCCCGCAAGAACTGGGGCGGTATCAGCCGTGAGATCACCTTCGACACAGACTTCGACAACGCCAACGTGGAGTATGTGGAGTTCTGGCTCATGGATCCTTTCCTGACAGGACCGAACGGACGAAAAGATGCGAACGGCAATCCGATCGTAAGCAATGAAGGCGGTGAGCTGGTACTTAACCTGGGCAATGTGTCGGAGGATATCCTGAAAGACAACCGCTACTCGTTTGAGAACGGTCTGCCAACCTCTGCAACTGACAACCAGAACCTGCAAACCACCGAATGGGGCCGCGTGACCACACAGCAGTTCCTGACCGATGCCTTCTCGGCTGTGCCTGGCGCACGAGCATTTCAGGATATAGGCCTGGATGGCTTAGGCGATAATGCAGAACGTGAGTTTTTTCAGAATACTTTCCTGGGCCGTATACCTGGCGGTGCACCGCAAACCGTCCTCTCTGACCCTTCTGCCGATAACTTCCTGCACCATCTTGATGCAAGCTATGACCAGCAGAACGCCGGCATCCTGGAACGTTATAAGCGCTTCAATGGCATGGAAGGCAACTCTCCTGAGCAAAGCCGCTTCTCTAATTATGCTTTCCCGGATAAGGAGGACCTGAACCGCGACAACGTGATCAGTGACCTGGAGCAATACTACGAGTACAAGATCAGACTGCAGCCGGGTGATATGAGCGTAGGCCAGAACTACATCGTGGACAAGATCGTGGATACCAGAACTGGTGAGGATGTGACCTGGTACCAGTTCCGCGTGCCAGTGCGTCAACCAACGGGCAATGTGGGCAACATCAGCGGCTTCAAGTCGATCCGCTTCATGCGTATGTACATGACCGAATTTGCCGACCCGGTGGTGCTCCGCTTTGTGCAGTTCCAGTTTGTGGCGAACCAGTGGCGGACCTTCCTGCAGCCGATCACCGACGGTAACCCTTGCCTGAACTGTACGGACGATGCCCGCTCGTTTACTGTATCGACGGTGAACATTGAGGAGAACAGCGAGACAGGCAATGACGAGACAATCATTCCTTATGATATGCCGCCAGGTATAGAGCGTCTGCGCGACTATGCCGCCACCAACAACCGCCGCCAGAACGAACAGTCGCTCCAACTTTGCGTGGAGGACCTGAAAGACTCTTTCTCCAAGGCCGTGTACAAGAACCTGTCCATCGACATGCTGATTTACAAGCGCCTCAAGCTGTTCCTGCATGCCCAGACCCGCGACCCAAATACACGCGATGACGATGTGCAGGCTTTCATCCGAATCGGCACAGACTATACCCAGAACTACTATGAGTACGTGGTGCCACTCAAACTGACGCCACTTGGCACCAGAAGCCGTGAAGGTATCTGGCTTGCCGAGAACGAGATAGACATCGCTATCGAGGATTTTGTAAATGCCAAGGTAGGGCGTAACAGAGCTGTTGGTGGCTGGGATAACCGCCGTCCGTGGGAGGTAATGCTAGAGGGTGGTAAGATGATCCGTGTGGTAGGTAACCCGGATTTCAGTGAAGTGCAAAGTGTGATGATCGGTGTGCGCAACCCTACCGTGCCGGGCGAGGATGCGCGTCCGCAATCGGTCTGCATTTGGGTGAACGAGCTGCGTGTGACGGACTTCCGGAACAACTCAGGCTGGGCCGCTAATGCCCGCCTCAACACAAAACTAGCCGACTTCGCTAACATCACAGCAACTGGTAGCTACACCACCATCGGTTTCGGAGCCCTGCAGCAGAAGATCGCGCAGCGTGCCCGTGAGAACACGGCCGTATTTGATGTAAGCGCCAACATTGTTGCCGATAAATTCCTGCCTGAAAAGCTGGGTATCAAGGTGCCGGTTTCGGTGCAGTACGGCACCATGAACAGCGCCCCACAGTTTGACCCACTCGACAAAGATGTGCCTCTGGAGCAGTCGCTGACCAGGTATGAGACTACTGAGGCGCAACGGGAATACAGGCGTGAAGTGAGTACCCGGGAAACCCGGAAAAGTGTGAGCTTACTAAATGTCAGGAAAGAACGGACCAACCCGGAGGCCAAGGTGCGTCCATACGACGTGGAGAACCTGTCCTTCTCGTACTCATACGCCGAGCGCCTGTTTACCAATATTGAAACGGATCGCGACTTTACCCGCACCTACACCGGGGCAGTCGCCTATACCTACACCAACACACCGCGCAACTACGAGTTCTTCGCCAAAAGCGAACGACTTAAATCGCCGTACATGCGCCTGATCAAAGACCTGAACTTTACGCCACTGCCAAGCCGTTTTGCCTTCCGCGCCGACCTCGACCGCAGGTATAACGAGACCTTCCTGCAGCGCCGCGATCCGGGTTCAGGCCTGATCACCTCCAGAGGTATAGAGCCTGTGTTCCAGAAGTACTTCTTCTTTAACCGCATCTACGACCTCAAGTGGGACATCAGCAAGAGCCTGTCGCTGGACTACACGGCCACCAACCGTGCTGTGGTAGACGAGCCCGACTTCCGCATCAACCGCGATGTGGATTCGCTCAGGTATAAGAACAAAGTGATCTGGGACAACCTGCGCAACTTCGGCCGTAACACGAACTTCAACCAGCTGGTGGCTGCCAACTACAAAGTGCCTTTCGAGAAATTCCCGCTCACTGACTGGCTGGGCGCTGAAACCCGCTACGCCGTTACGTACATCTGGACGGCCGGCTCCACTGCCCTAAACCAGGACGCGCCTTTCCGACTGGGTAACACGGCTGAGAACAATACCGAATTCAGCGTAAATGGCCGCTTTGATATGGTGAAACTGTACAATAAGGTGAAGTTCCTGAAAGACGTAAACAGCCCAACGCAACCGCAAGGCAGACCACCTGTACCTGCGCCAGGCGATACGGCGGTGAAGAAACGATCTGAGATGAAGCTTGCCAAGGGACTGGCCCGCTTCCTGATGATGACCCGCTCCGTGAACTTCACATACCTGCAAAACCAGGGCACCATGATGCCGGGCTATCTGCCGCGTACCAAAATGTTAGGCTTTGACGATGGCTTCGATGCGCCGGGTCTGCCGTTCATACTTGGCCGTCAGTATGACCTGGACGAACTTTACAACCGTGCCTTCACTAACGGTTGGTATACCGATAGCAGCCAGTACCTGAACACGCCGTTCAGCGGCATTAAAACAGAAACGCTTACGGCCAGAGCTAACATGGAGCCGTTCCGCAACTTTAACCTACAGCTCGACGCACGTCGCAATATGTCCGAGATACAGGAGGTGTTTTACCGCAAGCAGTTTGATGATTTCGGCAACATTGGCACTGTGAACGAGCGCCAGAACCCGATCAACACCGGTTCTTTTAGTACCTCCTTCTTTGCGCTGGGCACTATATTCGAGTCTACTGCAGGAGGCACTTCGGCTGCTTTCGACAATTTTATCCGCAACCGCTACGAGATACGTGAGCGCCTCACCAATGCCAATGCGGCGGCCGGTGACTCAGGTTATACCCTGAACTCACAGGACGTGCTTCTGCAGTCGTTCCTGTATGCTTACCAGGGACGTGATGCCAGTGGTTTCCAGGCGAAAGGCGGCAACCCTGTCAAGCGGATGCCTATACCTAACTGGCGTATTGATTACAATGGCCTGTCGCAGCTTGCCTTCTTCAAACGCTGGTTCAGCCAGGTCAACCTGACGCACTCTTATAACTCCACTTACAACGTAACCAGCTTCACCACTTCCCTGGCTTACGAGAACAGTCCGGGTGACTACCCAACCCGCACCAATGAGTTTGGGCAGCTGATTCCGTACTACATCGTAAACCAGCTCACAGTGCAGGAGCGTCTGGAACTGCTAGGTGTTAACTTCCGCACCAACACCAACCTGACCGGCCGCATCGGGTACAGAATAGAGCGTAACCTGTCGCTTAACCTCACCAATGCCCAGGTAACCGAGACTAACGTGAAGGATTATACCTTCGGCTTTGGATATGCCACAAGCAACTTCCGTATACCTTTCCGGATAGGCGGGGAGCGCCGTACGCTGGAGAACGAGCTGACCATACGGATGGACATGTCGGTACGTGACAACCAGACGGTGCAGCGGGCCATTGCGCAAGATGATCAGGGCAACGAGATCAGCCAGAACCAGATCACGAACGGTACACGCCAGGTGCAACTGCGCCCAACCGTGGATTACGTCCTGAGCCAGCGCGTGAACATACAGTTCTACCTGCTGCGCACCGTGTCCGACCCTAAAATTTCTACCTCGTTCCGTAACAGTGTGTCGGAAGGTGGAGTACAGCTACGTGTTAGTCTGCAATAATTTTTGGCATTGAGAAAAAGACCGTATTTTTGGACATCATTAACCCAAAGCGATAAAAATGAATTTACCTGACAACCTAAAGTATACCAAAGACCACGAGTGGGTACGCATAGAAGGTGACGTAGCTTATGTAGGCATCACCGATTTCGCACAGAGCGAGCTGGGCGACATCGTGTATGTAGACATTGACACAGTGGACAAGGAAATCAACCAGAACGACGTGTTTGGTACAGTAGAGGCTGTAAAAACAGTTTCTGACCTGTTCAGCCCACTGAGCGGCACGGTGCTGGAATTCAACGACAAGCTGGACGGCAGCCCTGAGCTGGTAAACTCTGATCCTTATGGCGACGGCTGGATCATCAAAATGTCAATCGGGGACACCAGCGAAGTGGACGGCCTGTTGACGGCTGAAGGCTACCGTGAAGTAATCGGTCAGTAATTTTGACAGTATAGAAGCAGGTTTGATTCTAAGGTATAATTTCTTTACCATTATTTGGGCAGCAGTGATCATGGTTTTGACGCTGCTGCCCTCCTCTTCTATGCCCTCCCTTTCGATCTGGGAGATCTTTTCTTTTGATTCGTTTGCGCACGCTTTCATGTTTGCCGTGCTCACTTACCTGATGACAGTGGGCCTGAAAAAACAATTTACCTTTCCGCGGGTGCAGCACTATGCCATCCGCACAGCCTTCTTTGTGAGCTCCATGTTCGGCATCGCGATCGAGCTGCTGCAGCACTACTTTATACCTGGCCGCCAGGGCGACATCATCGATGTACTCAGCAATACCATCGGCTGTATACTTGGCATCCTGCTCTTCAAGTGGATCTACAAAATGTAACCCGGGCAGCGCATCCCTCCAATAAAACTTCCTGTTTAAACATGTTTATAAGCCTGATTTTCAACCGATCAAGCTGTATTAGCTATTGCCTATATGGTGGCTATTGATTAGCTTTAGTGCTATTCTACCAAGATAGAAACTGAGCTTAACTTTTACGTCTGCTCTATGCCACCACGCTACAAACTTAAACAAACGCTTTGGTTACCTGTGCTTTGCCTGCTGGCGCTGCTTCCGTTCCACCTCCAGGCACAGCAAGCAGCGTTACCACTCCCAAAGCAGGTAATCCGCAAACTCGCACCTCCCCTGCAAGGGCTCACCAGGAAACTTCCAGCTGCCTCTTATCGCATCAAAGTATCAGACAAACAAGATTTCTATACCTGGCTTCATCAGCAGCAACTGGATGTAAGGGTTTCAGACACGGGTAATCAGCCTAACACCCTGCTGGTGACTGGCATTAAACCGAGCCAGTTACTTCGGTTGGCTGATTCCCCTGAAGTCCTATACATTGACAAGTCTCACCGTCAGGCCGTGGAAGAGTTGGAGTTGCGTGATGCAGACTTTGTGGTGAACAATGTCTACGCTGCCCAAGCTGAATTTCCAGAGCTGACCGGTCAAGGTATGGCGGTATCCGTAAAGGAATACGCCTTTGACCCAGAGGATATCGATTTGCAGGGCCGTGTTATTGACCCAGAGTCAATGGAGGGCAACCGTAGTCCGCACGCTACGACCATGGCCACCCTGATAGCAGGCGCCGGCAATACCGGTCCGAATGGCAGAGGTGTCACGCAGCATACCTTTATCGCTCACTCCAGCTTCGAGGAGCTGTTCCCTGATGAGAGCGAGACACTGCTGGCTCAAGGTATAAGCGTGCAAAATCACTCCTATGGTGTGGGTGTGGAAAACTACTATGGCCTGGAGGCGCAGGCCTATGACCAGCAGAGCTATCAGCATCCTGAGTTGCTTCACGTGTTTTCATCGGGCAACAGTGGCGACAAATCCGAAACAAGCGGCACCTATGCCAACTTCCCAGGTATAGCCAACCTGACCGGGCAGTTCAAGACCTCCAAAAACACATTAAGCGTGGGAGCATTAGACCCGGATGGGCAGGTAGGCATGCTAAGTTCCAGAGGACCTGCTTATGATGGCCGCATCAAGCCCGAACTGGTAGCGCATGGAGCCGGGGGCACTTCGCAGGCCGCTGCAGTAGTTTCAGGTATAGCCTTGCTGGTGCAGCAGTCCTATCGGGCAAAGTATGGCAGTTTGCCACCGGCCTCACTGGTAAAAGCGGCCTTGATCAACAGTGCCGATGATGTAGGCAGCCCAGGACCTGATTTTGCGTCAGGATTTGGCAATGCCGATGCGCTCGGGGCTCTTCGAGCCATTCAAGCGCAGCATTTCAAATTGGATGCTGTTGCAACAGGTCAAACTCGAAGCATGCAGCTGAAAGTCCCTACAGGCGTACGCCGGTTGAAGGCAACCCTGGCATGGCACGACCCGGAAGCGGAGCCTAATGCCGAGCAGGCGCTCATCAACGACCTTGATCTGGTGCTGCGCCATTCCTCCTCAGGCAAGAGTTGGCGGCCCTGGGTACTGAGCACTTATCCACACCCCGACTCCCTGCACCGACCAGCACGACGGAGCATCGACCGCCTAAACAATGTAGAACAGATCACGCTGGAAGCACCAGCTGCCGGCACCTATACCTTGCAAGTGACCGGCTACAAAGTATCACAGAGACCGCAGGAGTTCAGCCTGGTGTATGAACTGGAGCAGGGCATGGAATGGCTATACCCTGTTGCCGCTTCTACCCTCACAGCCGGACAACCCAACCGCCTTGCCTGGCAGGCTGGCACCGCTACTGGCACAGCCACGCTGCAGTACCGCCTGCAGGCTTCTGACACTTGGCATACTATAGCCGAAGGTATAGATCTGAGACAGGGCAGCTATACCTGGCAAACGCCGGATACAGCAGCACTAGGACAGCTCCGCATGCTCAGCAAAGGCATGGACCTCCAAACTGAAACCTTCATCCTGGCTAAGCCGGCAGATCTACGAATTGGCTTTAATTGTGAGGAACAGGTGATGCTGCACTGGTCCAGACAGCCCAATGCCCAGGAGTATCAGCTATTCCAGTTAGGAGCTACCCATCTGGAGCCGCTTTTGAAGACAGTTGACACCCTTGCTATAGTAGACAGAAGCTTACTCCAGGGAAATTACCTGGCAGTGGCCCCCCTCATTGAGGGCACCCAGGCCGCCTACGGCCGAAGCATCACTGCCGAGGCTGAAACATCCCCCTGCTACATCAGTAACTTTCAGCCCCGCCAGTTAGTGACTCCCGATGTGGTCCGCTTCTCCCTAAGTCTCAGCACCACACATCAGTTGGGATACCTGCGCCTGGAGCGCTTAGAAAAAGATGGCTTTAAGACTATCCACGCCGGTACCCCGTCATCCAGCTTACGTTACCAATTCATAGACGAAAGCCCTATTCCTGGCCGCAATGTGTACCGGGCAAGTGTCACTACAACTGATGGCAAAATTATTTATAGCCAGGAGGAGACGGTAATTCATACTCCGAAGAACTTTTTACAGGTATACCCTAATCCGGTAGCGGTAGGCGAAACTGTGTTTGTAGCTGTGGAAAGCGAAACGGTGAAAGTTCAGGTCTTTGACCGCCTGGGCAGATTTGTACAGGAATCGCAGGAAACCGGTATGCTGAAGGAATTACAGACGAAAGGCCTTACCCCCGGGCTCTACATTATCCGCCTTACTAATGAAAAAGGAGATGTACTTTCAGGTAAAATGGTGCTGCAGTAAGTTTTGAAATTGCAGGGCTGATAGTCCCAATCAGGGAAGCCCGTGTGAAGTGACCGAAATCCCAACCGCCTTATTAAACCGCATACCTATACCTATACCTATACCTATACCTATACCTATACCTAGCTGTTGTGCTTGAAAATAGGCACAAAAAAAGCACAGCTCCCTGCCGGGAACTGTGCTTCTCAGACCATAGTTAAACGCTCCGGATTACTGATACAGGTATCTCAAAGCTGTTCTGTCGTTGGAGTTGAAGTAGCGGTTTACGCCTGTGCCAATGCAGGCCAGCATCCAGGAGTTAGGATCGGCGCCAGTCGGTGTGCCCGGGATGTGCACAGCTCCTACTGTAGAAGCACCCTCGTTGTAGTACGAACCACCGCAGCTGTAGGCTCTGTTCATGTAGTCGGTGTGACGGAAGCCGATCGTGTGACCGATCTCGTGTGCCAGGATCGTAGCCAGGTAGTTAGTGCCCGGGTTAGAGCCCAGGTAGTCTGAGTTCACTTTAACAGAGTTGTAAGGGTTGCCACCGGAAGGAAAACCGGCAGAGGCCAGGTAAGAAGAGCCACTTGGCGCCTTTGATACCAGGATGTTGTAGCCGGAGGACACACGACGGAACTTCAGGCGCAGGTTCTCGGCGTTGAAGCGACGGATGGCTTCGTCCAGGGCCGATACATAAGAGGCAGGCAGGCTGGTGGTGATGGCCACGTTGATCGTGCGGCTGGAGCCCACGCTTACCAGGTTGTTGGTGCGGTACTGCTCCTCCTCACCCACGCGCAGGGCCGTGGTTTCCGGAGAGGCCTGCAGGTCGCCTTCAGAGAAGAAAATGTCACCCTCCACAATGTAGCCACCCTCGGTGCGCTGCACATTGTCTGTATTGAAACCCATCTCTGAGATTTTAGCCATGGCGAGGGGTGAAATCTCGTTGGCTGTTACATCTGCCTCTTCTTTCTGGCAAGAAGAGAAACCAAACATGACCGCCAGGGCCAGGAGCGAAAGTAAGCGTGTTGTTTTCATTAAAATATATTTTATAGTTAAACATGACGAAATATAGATGAAAACAACCAGTCACACAATAACCTAAACAAACTGAAAATCAGCGTTTTAACAACATATTTATCGTTCTTAAAAAGTTTCGGAAATAATAAACATTAAATATAACTTATATAAGAATTTAAGGATGCTTATGAAACTGGGTTGCAATAACAAAGCGCTCCCACAACCGAAAAAAATTTAAAAAAATTTAAAAAAATTTCTTCAAGCCTATTTCTGCATGCAAGTGTTTAAACACTAATCCTCAGAGAGATGGCATCAGCTACTGATCACAAAAAAAAGCAGCTACCCGCATGGGCAGCTGCTTTAAGTTGGCTCTGTAGCAAGTTTGCTACAGGATGTTGTTGATTTGCTCTTTTATCTTTTCCAGCTCCTCTTTCATTTCCACGACATGGTGCTGTATAGTCGCGTCGTTGGCTTTGGAACCAATCGTATTGATCTCCCGGCCGATCTCCTGCGAAATGAAACCCAGCTTTTTGCCAGTAGGCTCCGGCAGGTATACCGTTTCCGTGAAGTAATGCAGGTGGTTGATCAGGCGAACTTTCTCTTCTGCTATATCAAGCTTTTCCATGTAATAGATCATCTCCTGCTCGTAGCGGTTCTGGTCGTAGTGGTCAGAATTTGATATTTCAGTAATATGATTTTTGATGCGGTTGCGGATATGCTCCATACGAACCGGATCTTGCTTTTCGACCTCAGCCAGTAGTATCCGGATACGGTCGATGTAGGACATGATCTCAGCAGTAAGGGCTTTTCCTTCGTCAGCCCGGAACGAGTTGATGCTCTCGAGCGCCTGCTGCACCAGTGGCTGAACTGTATCCCAGTCGGCTTCGCCTTCCTCGTCTTCGCCTTGGTCCTGCTGCAGTACATCCGGCATGTGCAGGGCCAACCGGAAAAGGTCATTTTTAGATCCGCCCACCATATCGGCAGCCGCGTTCAGTTCCTCGTAGTATGCTTTGAGCAGGTCTTTATTGATATTACTCTTGGCTTTCTGCGCTTTGTTTTTGGCATAGTCAACGCAGATGCTCACTTTACCGCGCACAAGCGCTTTTGTCAGCATGGTGCGTATCTCGTACTCACGCTCCGAAAGGAAGCGCGGCAGGCGCACGGACAGGTCCATACCTTTGGAGTTGAGCGATCTGATTTCGACATTAATAGAATACTGGTCAGTATCGAGGCGGGCACTGCCATAGCCTGTCATGGACTGCAACATAAGCACTATATAAGATGATGTTCCGGCAAATTAGCTATAATTCCTCACTTATACGCAGATGGAAAGCTAAAAGCTCAAATCCGGACAGGCAGCGGGGTCCTGACAAGACGATGGAATTCCGGTCTGAGTCCTGTCTTTTTGGAGGGGATCCTATACCTAGGGCACCATTTGATTTACCGCATCAATCATACCCGTGACCTCGGCAGGATGATGGTCGATACGCTCGCCCCTTTTTTTGCCAAGTCGCACAATCACAAGCTCTTTCTCAGGTATCACGATGATGTACTGCCCCAGAATGCCACGTGCGTAGAAGATGGATTGGCCTTTGTAGTCCGGCAGTAGCCACCACTGGTAGCCATAGTGCCTTGTAGGATCACCAGTGTTGGCATCTGTCAGGCCGCTTGGGGTAAGGGAAGCCTGTACGTACTGTAGCGATACAAGCGTATCACCTTGCCAGACTCCTTTTTGCAGGTATAGCTGCCCGATACGAGCAAAATCTCTGGCATTAGAAAAGAAGCAGCAATAGGCTTTCTCGTTTCCGAGGGGATGATCAATGCTCCATTCGGCCTTCTGCTCCGCTCCTAGGGAGCACCACAGCTTCTCTTCGGCATAGTCCGCCAGCCTTTGCCCGGTGGCCGCTTCCAGCACAAAAGCCAGTATTTGGGTATCGCCGCTTTTATAGGAGAAGGCCTGACCGGGCTCCTCCACCGCTTCCAGCCTTCGGATCACTTTCTTCAGGTCAGACCCATAGTAGGCCTCGGTTGTGACAGAGAACGGATTGCCATAGGATTCGTCCCAGTTGAGGCCGGAGCTCATCCAGAGCAGGTGCCGGAGCGTGATCTTTGCCTTAGCTCCCTCTCTGAAATCCGGTAAAAAGTCACCTACCGGCTGGTCTATACTTTGAATTGTTCCCTCCTTCAGGGCTATACCTACCAGGATGCTCACGATACTTTTGGCTACCGAAAACGAGTTGCTCAGCGACTCTTCTGAATAGCCATCCCAGTACTGCTCATACAGAAGTGAGTCGCGGTGCACAACCACGAAAGCAACTGATTCCAGCTCCTTGTGCAGCTGCTGCAGCTCCTGTGGCAGTGTAAGCCGATTGTAGTTTGTCGCAAGCGGCCAGGGTTGGGGCTCATCAGCCGCTTTGATCTTGCGCTGGTGAAAGATCAAATGATCGTCAATATCAGCGAAGTTATGGTACAAAGCTTTGTACACGTAGTTTTTGTCGGCCATGTGCAGCCAGGCGGCTGCCAGACCGATCACCAGAATAAAGCCAATACCAAATCGTTTGGTTTTCCGGTTCATGCCTCTGTTTAGAAGTCGTAGCCTAAGGTGATGTAAAACTTAGGCCCTCTGCGCGAATTGTCCTCCTGGCTCCAGGCCATGTCAACCTTGCCATATACCCCGAACAAGGTGGTGCGTGCACCCACGCCATAGCCCAACAGGAATGGGTTACGGTAGTTGATCACTGTGATCTCGAACGGACTCGTGTTGGTCTGGTCTATACGGCCGCCTATCACGCGGGTATTGATAGAGTTGTTGCCCGTGAACGGGTTGGTACCATTGTAAGCTGACCCGGCGTCACCGAAAGCAGTGAACTGCAGGTTGCGGAAGAAGCCCGAAGGTATAGGTCCGTCATAGAGATACTGCACAATAGGTACGCGCAACTCCAGATTGGCCAGTAGCACTTTGGAGCCCCGACGAGCATTGAAATTGAAGCCACGCAGCGGAGTTGTGTAATCGAGGTAAAACAGGTCGGCTGGCGTTCTCACCACAACAGCATCGCGCGGGTTACCGTCGTCTTCTGATGCGAATAGCCAGTTGTCCATACCCCCGATCAGGAAGTTTTTGGGCGCGTTACCGAAGAAAGTACCATAGTTGATACGACCTGCCAATGTGATCTGTCGGTGAATTTTCTGGTAATGACGCACATCCAGGTAAAACTTACTGAAGTTCTCAGAACTGTGCTCAAAGTTTTTTAGGCTCATGATACCTGCTTTCATGCGGGTGCCTTCCAGCATATTTACGCCCCGCACCACGGAGTTGTCAAAGACCAGCTCTACACTACCGCCACCGAAGTAGTCGGTCCTGTCTGGTGTCACAAAACTGTTGATGTAGGTAAAGCGCGTGTTCACAAACCTGGGCTGCATGCGGATGCTGGTGCTGTAGCTGAGCGGGTATACCAGGGTAGGCGAGAATTCGTGTTTACCGAAGCGCACCACAGAGCCCGGGAACTCCGGCGCCTGCCCCACGATCACATCACGTCGATACTGCAAGCCGATGTCGAACCGGTTTTTGAGATTCATGTATTCGGCAAACATGCGGCTGGTCTCGAGGTCGGTGCGCACAAAGGCGTTGCCCCTGATATGGTGATTTTCGAACAAGTCGCTCATGTTCACGCCAGCCACTATACCAAAGCCCAACTGCGGATCAGCGTATACCGACGTAATCACTTCCTGTACACTAAAGCGCAGGTCATAGTTTACAGGGCCTGCAATCGGTACGCCACCATCAGTTGTACGGGCACGCTGCGGTGCTGCGGCCTGTGTTTTGGCCTTTGCTTCAGCTTCCTGCTGCTCTTTGGCATCGCTCTCGAACTGGTAGTTTTCAATGTCTACCTCCCCCTGGCGTGGCGTCCTCTTGCGCGTAGTTGTGCCCTCCACTATTTTGCGTGTGGTAGCAGTTGTTGCTGCGGCGGCGCTTCGGGCGCGGGTTTCCAGTATAATCTGCCGTGAGGTCTTAGGGAGCGAGTCCTGGGTAGTAGGACTGAATGTCGGGAAAGCGTAAACAAAGCTGCGGGCATTGTCTCTGGCCGTCAGTACCAGGGCATTTGCACTTCCCCCTACGTCATAACTCTCGATATCCTGCAGAAAGTTGGTGATGGGACGACTGGTGCCAGCGGCAATATCGAAGCGATACAGGCTGCGCACACCGGTCTCTTCGCTCAGGTATACCAGATTGCCGTCATCTGTGGCACGTGGTCGCAGTTCGCTCGCTATGGAGAAAGTGATCTGTCGGGCATTGCCCCCGTCACGAGACATCAGGAAGATGTCGTAGTTGTTTACCACACCCGCAAAACTACCTGTGGCTGTCTGCCCGGTCGTATCAATGAAGCGGTTGGAGCTGAAGGCGATTTGGTTGCTTCCCCCTTTCAGGAAAACCGGCTGTATGTCGTCGTAAATGTCATTGGTGAGTTGCTGCTGCATACGCCCGCCGCTTGAGAGCAGGTATAGGTCAGTCTGTCCATCGCGCACAGCGCTGATCAGGAGCGTACTACCGTCTTCGGAGTAGCTCATGTCACGCACCTGCGAGAACTGGCTAAGCGTAACGGCAGGGGTACGGATATCGTCAAACACCGGGATGCGGGAGCGCCGGCGGGTCGAGTTGATCTGACGCAGCACCATCTGGCCTCTTCTTGCTTCCACAAAGCCAAGCTGTGTGTTGGTACGCCAGGCCAGCACAGGCAACTTATAGTCGATGCGCTGGTCAACGGTCTTATACCCGCTTTTCCATACCACACGACTGCGGTTGCTTCCTACCTCTTTCACAATGATCTGGTAGCTGCCGTTCTCGTTTTCGGCATAAGCCATCAGCGTTCCGGCCGGGTTCAGCACAGGTTGGGTATACTGATTGTCTTTTCTGTTTTTCTGGAAAATTTTATTCTCGGCAGGCAGGCTCACCAGCGGATTCTCGCCGCGGGTGTTGATCTGCATGTAGTAGTTATGGCAGTCCTGCAGGAAGCGTTTGTATGGAATGTTCAGGCTGCTGGTAATGCCCACCTCGGTGTCGCGGGTAATGCGGGTCAGGTTCAGGATGTTTTGAATGGAGGTATAGCCATAGCGTTCGGCAATGTAGTTCCAGACAGCCTGACCGCCTAACTCCTGATCACGGGCCAGCACGTCTTCCATGCGGGCTTTGCTGTTGACCATCAGCATGTCGCGCACATAGTTGTCCATGCGCAGGCTCCAGCCCTCAGCGGTGTAAGCCGCCACCCCACTAATAAACCAGTCAGGCAGGCGCAGCAGGTAGCTGCTCTGCAGCGCCTCTTTCAGGCTGCCGCCATACATCATGTCGTTTAGCAGGAGCTCTGTCAGCTGATAACTCAGGTCACGCTTAAAGTCAGTTTGAGTACCATCGTAGGCCAGTTCCAGCTTGTTTTTGATAAAGAGCGTTTCGCCCCCGGTCTGGAACTGGTCGCGCTGCATCCCAATGTTGCTTTGCTTCAGGTCCGTCATCGAGTTATACACGATGAGCGTGATCTTGGAGTAAGGGTAATAACCGATAAAACTGGTGATGCGCTTAAGTTCACGCTCAGCATACTCAGCCGCGTTGCGTGCTGACTGGTCGCCGCCGGCATAGAAGTATATGTTAAAGTTCTGGGTGCTGTAGAGCTTCCAGTCGAAGTTCTTATACTGAATTCGGCTCCGGCCAAAGGTCTGCACATTAGGCTGGGCCATAGCCACTTCGCCTGCAGCAACGCAGCACAGGAACAGTAACAATAACCTTATGGTGAAACGCATGCGCTTAGAGTTCTTGGTTATGGTGTTTTATGTAGTCGTAATATAACGAATAATATCTCGAAATGTGTACGTCTGACAGTATTTCTGCCCCTCCAATCAATGCCTTGGCAAACACATCAGCCAGATAAGGCGCCATCAGCACACCTTTGGAGCCCATCCCGTTGAACACGCTCAGTTGCGCATGTTCCGGGTGCCGGCCCATAAGCGGACGGCGGTCGCGCACGGCAGGCCTTATACCGGCCCAGTGCCTGCTTACCTGATAAGATTGTGTGGTAATCTGCTCAAAGCGCTCGCTCAGTTCTTCCCTGCCTTCCGGGGTTGGCAGTTCGTCGGGTTGACGCCAGTTGTAGGTGGCCCCTATCTTGAAGCGGCCCTCTCCTACCGGAACAACGTAAACGGCTTTATTATAGATGCATTCCGGGTTAAAATCCTGTGTTTGCACCTCCAGCACCTCGCCTTTGGTAGGCTGCAAAGGCAGCCATCGAAAGTACGGGTTGCTCACCACCTGCCAGCCTTCACAGAAAACCACATGCCTGGCTGTTATGTTTTTGTAAGCTACTCCCTGCTCTACCAGTTGCAGTTGGTCTATTTCAAATCGCTCCGGCAGCAATGCATTGTCCTGCTGCAGGTCTTGCAGCAGCAGATCGAGTGTATCGGCAATACGCAGGTAGCCGCCTTTCTTGATCATAATGCCGCCAAACTGGTCCTGAACAGAAGACTCCTGGCCGGTGCTTTGGGTATAGGTGGCGCCAATGTATTCGCTCCAGTTTCCTTCGGCGCTTTTGGCCATCCAGTTGTTCTGCTCCTCTATGGTCGAAAATACTTTGTAGATGGGTTTGTGTATGAAAAGCTCCTGATCAAATCGCGCTTCCAGTTCGTCATAAAAGTTATCGGCGTAGGGCAGCAGCGTGTCTACGAGCCAGGACTTGGCGAAGCGCTTGCCTGCCACCGGGTTTACGAGGCCAGCCGCTACACGGGAAGCAGAGTTGGCTTTGGGCTCGTCGATCACCAGCACCTGCTGGTCCTGTTTGCGTAATGTATAGGCAAGTGTGGCGCCGGCAATGCCATGCCCCACTACTATATAGTCATAATTCATACAGGCAATTTACGACTTACGCCTGAAGTTCGTAACTTAGAAGCCGAATTTGTGGGCTCCGCGCCCTCTGAACGAGAACAACATGAACATTACCTGTCTTACATTTAACCCCTTCCAGGAAAACACTTACCTGCTGCACGACGACACAAAGGAGTGCGTGGTAGTAGACCCTGGCTGCTATGAGCAAGCCGAACAGCAGGAACTGAAGCGCTACATTGAAGCAAACGACCTGAAAGTGGTGCGCCTGCTCAACACCCACTGCCACATCGACCATGTGCTAGGCAATAAGTTTGTGGCTGATACCTATGGTGTGGAGCTGGAGATAAACGAGAAAGAGCTGGAGATCCTGCGTGCTGTGCCGGTATATGCTCCGAACTACGGTTTTCAGATGTACAGCGGTATGGAAGCCTCGACCAATTACCTGAAGGAAGGCGACACGGTCAAATTTGGCAATACCGAGCTGCAGATTATTTTTGCGCCCGGCCACGCACCCGGCCATGTGGTGTTTTACAGTGAACCCGACAAGGTATGCATCGGAGGCGACGTATTGTTCAAAGGCAGCATTGGCCGCACCGACCTGCCTGGGGGTGACTTCGATACCTTGATCAACAGCATCAGAACCAAATTATTCACGCTGCCGGATGAAACGGTGGTATACCCGGGTCACGGACCAGAAACCACCATCGCGTACGAAAAAAAGTATAACCCATTCCTGCGCTAAGCCTTCCGGATGAAGAACTACATACCTAACGCCATCACCTGCCTTAACTTGTTTTGTGGATGCCTGGCGCTATACTTTGCTTTTAACTTTCGCTTGGAATACGCGGCCTACCTGATTGGTTTAGCCGCTATTTTCGACTTTATGGACGGCATGCTGGCCCGTGTGCTCGGAGCTTACTCTGAGATAGGTAAACAACTGGACTCGCTGGCTGACATGGTTTCGTTTGGAGTTGTGCCAGGTGCTATCATGTTCGGACTCCTGACGCAGGCCGAAGCATCGGTGTTAGGTATACCTGCCGACATCCTGCCTTTCTTCGGCTTCCTGATCACGATCTTCTCGGCACTGCGCCTGGCCAAGTTCAACATCGACACACGGCAAGCAGAGTCTTTTATTGGCGTACCCACACCGGCTTGTTCCATGTTTATCGGTTCGCTGCCGCTGATACTGGCCACCTCCGGCAACCTGTACGATAACGTTATCCTGAATCCTTACTTCCTGCTGGTGGTAACGGTGGTATTCTCATACCTGCTGGTGGCGGAGTTGCCACTGTTTGCGCTCAAATTCAAGAACCTGACCTGGAAAGACAATGCTATCCGATTCGTTTTCCTAGGTATCTCTGTCATCTTGCTGGCACTCGCCAAATTCGCAGCCATACCGCTGATCATCGTGCTGTATGTCGTGTTGTCCATCTTCAAGAAAGCCCTAACCTCCTGAAATTTGCACGCGGACTCACTGTAAAGCAGATTTCCGGACAGCAAGCTCCATAGGAATGGCACAAGGTATAGCAGCATGTTGTAATCCAGTTAGAAGCGCTGCAAACCCCCATCGATAGGTATGGCGCAGGGCTGCCGGCGCTGTCTTCACAATTATCGCTCAATTATTTAGCTGGAAGGATAAACTTCTGTAAATTTATACAGCCTCTTATTCATTAATTTACCTAAGTCTGCCATGCGGATTTCTTTGCTGCTGTATACCTGTCTGCTGTTCGGCTCCAGCCTGCTAGCGCCCCATGCAAGGGCACAGGAAATTGCAGCTGCTCCGCAACAAGGGCAAACATCCCGCAACACTACCCAAAGCACTGAGGGCACCCAAAGCCAATTCGCCACTTCATCGGTGCTCAGCACAGGTAACTGGTATAAAATTGGCGTAACCGAATCAGGTATACACCGCATCGACAGGGCACTACTGCAGTCACTTGGCGTCAATACCCAGCAGCTCGACCCACGCACATTCCAGCTATTTGGGAACGGCCGCGGTATGCTCCCGCAGCCCAATAATGCACCTCGCCCTGACGATCTTGTAGAGAATGCCATCTGGGTGGCAGGTGAAACCGATGGCCGCTTCGACGAGTCAGACTATGTACTGTTTTACGCACAAGGTCCTCATACCTGGCAAGCTACAGGCGGCAGCCCGGCCTTTCGTCACAGCCACAATATCTACTCCGATACTGCTTATTATTTTGTTCGGGTAGGAGCTGGCAAGGGTCTCCGAATAAGCGAACGCGGCCAGGCAAGTGGTTCCGGCCAAACTATCAGCAGCTATAACGAGCGCTTCTACCACGAGCGTGATCTGAAGAACATGGTGTACTCCGGCAGGGAATGGTACGGGGAAGACTTCAGCGCCTTCACAACCTCCCGCGAAATCAGCCTGCCTGTATCGGATCTGGTGCCGGGATCTGATGTAAGACTCACGGCTTTCCTGATGGCGAACTCATCGGCAGAGAGCTCCTATACCTTACGCCTCAATGGCCATACCCTGGGCACGCAGACGATCAGCGGCCGTGGTACGTTTCCTTACCATCCGGAAGGCGTGAATAGCATCAGCACCTATACCTTAAACCAGCAAGTACTCGGGCAACCGACGGAGCTAAAGGTAGGAATCAACTTTAGCACAGGTAGCAACTCTACTGCACTTGGTTTCCTGAATTACCTGACACTCAACTACGAGCGCCAGCTCAAGCTCTACGGTGACCAAACCAGTTTCCGTTCCACCGCAAGTCTGGCCAGCCCGGTGAGTACTTTCCGTATGGCAGGCGCACCCGGTGCCACACAGGTATGGGATGTGACGGATCCGCTGCGACCTGTCCTGCAGCAGACAAGTTCTTCAGGCACGGATCTGAGTTTTAGTGCTCCAACTGATGTGCTCAGGGAATTTATGGCATTCAGGAACAACACAGGGCTGAAACCAGCAGCTTTTGGGAGGGTGACGAACCAGGACCTACACAGCCACAACCTCGATGGCAACCTCGACCTGGTTATCCTGACTCATCCCCGCTTTTTGCAGGAGGCCAACCGCCTGGCAGCACACCGTCGGCAGCATAGTAACATGCAAGTTGCAGTGGTTACCACCACACAGGTATACAACGAGTTCTCGTCAGGAGCGCAGGATGTAACGGCCATCCGCGACTACATGCGCATGCTCTACAGCCGCAGCAGCAAGCAGGGCGACGATGTGATTTACCTGCTGCTATTTGGTGACACGTCTTACGATTACAAAAACCGACTGATCAACAACACTAACTTTGTGCCCGTGTACCAGTCAAGGCAATCGCTGCACCCGATCAGCAGCTACTCTTCCGAAGACTACTATGGTTTTCTGGATGAGGATGAGGGCGAATGGGCCGAGAACAGTACTGGTGACCACCTGCTTGATATAGGTATAGGCCGGCTACCTGTAAAGTCCACGACAGAGGCGGCGACAGTAGTTGACAAGATCATCGCTTACGACAGCCCGGGACATTTTGGGAAGTGGCGCAGTCAGGTAACTTTTGTGGCTGACGACGGTGACTACAACGAGCACCTGAACGATGCCGAGTTTCTGAGCACCTACCTTGAGCGTGAGCACATCAGTTACAATCCCAACAAGGTATATTTGGACCTATACCCACAGGAAGCCGTCGCCAATGGGCAGCGTGCACCTGAAGCAGCAGCAGCTATCGACAAAGCTGTAGAGCAGGGCTCCCTGATCGTGAACTATACCGGACATGGCAACGAAGTCAGCTGGGCATGGGAGCAGATCCTGACGGTGCCGCAGATAAACAACTGGCGAAACAAAGACCGATTGACTTTTCTGCTTACCGCTACCTGCGAATTCGGTCGCTACGACGACCCAAGGCGCTCCTCTGGTGCAGAACTCGCTCTGCTAAATTCACAAGGAGGTGCCATCGGCCTGCTTACCACAACGCGTCCCGTTTTCTCCAGCGATAACCGGGTACTCAATCGCAACTTCTATAGAGCGGCTTTCAGTCCTGTAAATGGTCGGATGCCCCGACTAGGTGATGTAATGCGCCTGACTAAAAACATCAGCCTGACAGAGACAGGAGGTTCCAGGGGTGTGAACAACCGTAACTTCACACTGCTGGCTGACCCTTCTCAGCAACTAGCCTATCCCCATTTACAGGCACAAATCACACAGATCAATGGAAGCCAAGCCGCTTCCGACACGCTTGGGGCATTAGGTAAGGTAAACATGAAAGGCGTCGTGACGGCTGCAGACGGCAGCATCGCCAGGAATTTTGATGGCTCTTTGCATATCACTGTTTTTGAGAAACCGATTACCCGCCGCACCCTGGGTGATAATACACCGGAGCGCACAGGCGAACCCGCTATACCTGGCGGTAACCAGCCTTTACCAGTTCAGCTGCGCGAGAACATTGTGTATGACGGACAAGCCACTGTCAAATCCGGTACCTTTGAGCTGAGCTTTGTTGTTCCCAAAGATATCGACTACCGCTATGGTGCTGGCAAAATCAGCCTCTATGCCAAAAGTACTGCACATGATGCTTTGGGAGCCGACACTGCAGTAGTCATTGGAGGCACTGCTTCAGGCATAGCCATAGACAATACACCTCCTGTCATTAAGCTGTTCATGGATGACGAGTCTTTCGTATTCGGAGGCACAACGGGTCAGAACCCGGTCCTGTTGGCAAAACTTTTTGACGAGAACGGCCTGAACACGGCAGGTATAGGATCGGGCCACGAGATGATCGCCATATTGGATGAAGGCACCGACCAGGCCATCGTACTTAATGACTACTATACTTCCGATCGCGACAGCTACCAGTCTGGCTCTATACGCTACCCTTTCAAGGACTTGAAAGAAGGCCCGCATACTTTGTCGCTCAAGGCCTGGGACACGCACAACAATTCAGCACAGGAACGGTTAGAATTTATCGTGTCGAACAACGAAAAGTTAACGATAACACAGTTACTGAATTACCCGAACCCATTCTCCACAAATACGACCTTTCATTTTGACCACAACAGGGCGGGCGAAAATATAGATATCCATATACAGATATTTACCGTATCAGGAAAACTGGTTAAAACACTGCAAGGCACTAGTTATGCCAGCCAGTCGCACCTAGCAGACATAAACTGGAACGGGAGAGACGAATTTAACGACACATTAGCACGCGGCGTATACGTTTACCGAATCATTGTACGTTCTCAATATGATGGAGCTACGGCCACTAGATTTGAGAAACTTGTGCTCTTGAATTAGTAAAATCCTATAATATTTCTATATTTGATTTTGCAACAATACCCTCTATATGTATAAGAAAAATTTACTTGTAAAAGCCACTGCATTTGTGGCTGCATTCTTTTCAGTGCACTTTGCATCAGCACAAACATCTACTATTGGCCAAGACTCACGCACGGTAACCACCGCCGTTCCGATTTTGACAGTAGCTCCGGATGCACGCTCTGCCGCTTTAGGCGATGCGGGTGTTGCCATCAGCCCTGATGCAAACACACCACACTGGAATCCTGCTAAGCTGGGCTTTGTGCAGAACGACATGAGTGTAAGTTTTTCTTATTCTCCGTGGCTGCGAAATATCGTGGACGACATGTCTCTCAGCTACCTCTCAGGTTATAAAAAGCTATCTGAAACATCTGCCATATCTGCTTCGCTTCTATACTTTGACCTGGGTGATATTCAGTTCATCGATGCCAACGGAAACGACATCACTGAATTCTCTCCTAAGGAGTATGCGCTGTCAGTTTCATACGGACAAGCTTTGAGCGAATACTTTAGCTTAGGTATAGGTGCCCGTTTCATTCGGTCTAACCTGGCCGGTAATGTAACCATTGGCGGTGGCGCTACACCTTTTGAATCAAAGCCAGGTAATACAGCCGCTGTAGACGTAGGTGTATACTATAACCGCGATCTTTCTCAGAACCTGAACCTGGGCCTGGGAGCTAACATCTCTAACATCGGTGGAAAAATTGCCTATACCAATGGTGACCAGAAAGATTTTCTGCCTACTAACCTGAAACTAGGAACGGCGATTACGTATAACCTTGACCAGTACAACTCATTAACTTTTGTGCTTGATGCCAACAAGCTGCTGGTACCATCGCCTGGTGCTGACAGCACACAGACAGTGATCAGCGGTATCTTTACTTCTTTCGGTGATGCCCCGGGTGGGTTCAGTGAGGAACTGAAAGAAATAAACTTCTCTGGAGGTGTAGAGTACTGGTATAATAACCTGTTTGCCGCTCGTCTTGGTTATTTTTATGAAAACCCGGAGAAAGGCAACAGAAAGTATATTTCAACAGGTGTAGGTTTGCGTTACCAGAAATTTGGCATTGACGCGGCATACCTGATCCCAAGCGAAAGAGGTAATCCTCTTGCTGAAACCATTCGCTTCAGTTTGTCGCTTAACTTAGATTAAAAAACTAATTACAGAATGCTTGATAGAACAAAAGCACCAGAAATACATGAAATAGAAGCAGTAACGCTACAGATAGCCGAGGTAAGTCATCTGAGCAACGGAGCGAGACTGCATTATATAAAAAGCGAAACCCAGCCTGTTATCAGGCTGGATTTTGTTTTTAAAGCGGGTAAGTGGTATGAAGACCAGGCAGGTTTAGCTGACTTGACGGGCAAAATGCTTTTTGAAGGCAGTAAGAATTACACAGCCAAGCAGATTGCTGAGAAAGTAGCCTATTACGGAGCCTCTTTTGAAAACAACCATGGTTACGACCGATCGGAGTTCACGCTTTACTGTCTGAGCAAATATGTACCAGAACTACTGCCGTTAATACTTGATGTTCTGCAAAACCCAGTCTTCCCGACAGAGGAGTTTGAACTACTTCGGAAACGCAACCAGCAAAACCTGAAAGTACAGCGTCAGAAGAATAATTACCTTGCAACACACAGCTTCACAAAACTGGTTTATGGTGAAAAGCACCCCTATGTGTTTGGCCTCGATGAAAATGCATTAGATACTATTGCCAAAGAAGAGCTAGCGAACTTCTATAAGAGCAGGTACAGCACAGACCATCTGGAAGTTTTTGCTTGTGGCGCTATCGATGAAGAACTGGAAAAACTTCTGGAAAAGGAGATATCAACTCTACAGTTAGTAGAAGCAACAAGTGACATAACTTCACCTAATCTTGAGACTAATAAGAACGAAGACTTTGTCTTGATGCCAGAAAGCTTACAATCCTCCATCCGTTTAGGCAAACAGTTTCCGATTATCGGGCACGAAGACTATCATAAGCTTGTTGTACTTAATGAAATACTAGGCGGATATTTTGGATCGAGGCTGATGCGCAATATTCGGGAGGACAAAGGCTATACCTACGGAATCTATTCAGCTATATCGCCGAAAGAGCATGATAGCTTATTTTTTATAGGGACCGATGTAAACTATCAGGTTACATACAAGACTATAGAAGAGATTCGTAAAGAAGTAAAGCTACTACAGGATGTGTTAGTGCCGGAGGAAGAGTTACAAACCGTAAAGAGCTACATGCTTGGCAAATTCTTAAACGATATCGCCACCATCTTTGAGCAGTGTGATAGGTATAAACGCATTGTACTGCACAAGCTTCCTTACGAGCATTATAATAATTATATCAGCACTATAAGAGGCGTAACAGCTGAGGAACTTAAAGATCTGGCAAACCATTACATTGCATTAGATGGCCTAAAGACTGCTATAGCCGGTAAAAAACCTGATTAGATCACTTCCCTCAATCCATATTTGAAGAAACATAGAAGGCTGCCTTGATGGGCAGCCTTCTATGTTTACACTAGATGCAACTTCATTTTAGATGTTAACACTCTACTTCTTCCCTTGGAGGTAGGGCTGTTGAGTACTAGCAGTCTCCCCTTGAGTACAAGCGGGACGCGCGTCGAAGCTTGCGAGCGAAACTCTCAGAGGGGCGTAGAGGCTGCGCATGCACCGCAAACAGGTCCGCTGCTGGCCATCCAGCGCCGCGTTCCCCCCTATGATCCCCCCGAGGGGATGCAGAACCTAGCAGCCTGCTCCCCCTTTCTTGTGAGGGGCTTCAAACGGGGACAGCCCCTGACTCCGGTTGGAATCAGGGGCTGTCTGTTGTTGGGGTTGGCGGCCACCTACTCTCCCGG